>JAFUNK010000021.1 GCA_017482205.1 Lachnospiraceae bacterium | reverse complement strand
CCCTTAGAGAGTATGAGGTAGATAGGAATGAGGTGTAAGCACAGTAATGTGTTCAGCTGACATTTACTAATCGGTCGAGGGCTTATCCTGAACAGGTAGGAAGAATCGGTGGATGAAGAGAGTAATTCAGTGTTCGGTTTTGAAGGTACAAACCTTTAAAAGAGTAGAGTTTTCTACTCTTTTTTTTGTTTTCTGAAAAAAAAGATAAAATACTATTGACAAACAACTGTAAATGCTGTATATATACAGTATACACAGTGGAATGCGAATAAATCAAAAAAATAGCAGGATTTTATATTTAAGGCAGGAGAAGAATATGGAAATGATAAGGCTTGATAGTGTAGATAAAAAGATAGGCACTTTTGCATTGCATCACATGTCGTTCGAGCTTCCCAAAGGATATATTTTGGGAATCGTCGGTAGAAACGGTGCTGGAAAAACGACCTTATTGCATTTGCTGTTAGGGCTTTACAGACAGGATGCAGGTGACATTACAGTATTTGGAAAGTCTTATAAAGAAGCTGAGAAAGAAATTAAAAACAGTATCGGTTACGTGTTGGTAGAAGAAATGTTTTGTATGGATATCAATTTGGAGCAGAACGGAGAACTGTTTGGAAAATTCTACGAGGCGTATGACCGCAAAGTGCTGCAAGAATATTGTGAGAGATTTAAACTGGATATGAAAAAGAAACTCCGACATTTATCTAAGGGTGAGCAATTGAAGTTTCAGTTTGCTTTCGCTTTATCACATAAGCCGGAATTATTGATTTTGGACGAACCTACTGCCAATTTTGACCCGGAATTCAGAGATGAATTTTTTAGTATTCTTACAGAATTTGTGCAGGATGGTGAGCATAGTGTGATACTTGCCACACATTTGACACAGGATTTAGATAAGATAGCTGATTATGTGTTGATGATGGACAAAGGCAGAGCAGTGTTTTATATGGATAAGGAGCAGTTAAATGAAACCTATCGTCTGGTAGGCGGCGAGGACTATAAATTAAATCTGCTGGCAAAAGATAAGGTAGTATATAAAGAGAAGGGTGAGTTTGGCTCTAAGGCATTGGTAAGACACAGTAAATACCGGGAATATGATGCGTCACTGACCATACATCGCCCTTCCATGGAAGAAATTATGTACTACATCATTAAAGGAGGCGGACATGCTTAAACTTGTAGTAGAATCATATAAAAACCAGATAAAAAGCGGCTTTAAGAATTTATGGGCTCAGGGATGGGCGATTTATATTTATATGTTGGCAATTCCACCCATTTTATTTGATATAGCGAGCCATGTTCTTCTGTATTATTGTGTAATGATACCGCAGCTTTTAGGACTGATGTTATCCAGAATGTATCCTAATCAGATGAGTAAGACCTTGCTTTTATGTCCCATGAATGTAGAAGAGAGAATAGCATATGTCAAAACAGGATTTGTTTTTCGTTGCGTTTTACCGATAGGATTATTTGTAATTGTGAATGGAATTTTGGTATTGGTGGGTGTTTTGCCCATTTTGCATTTTCTTGGTATGCTTTTGATACAGTTTCTTTATGCGACGGCGGTAAATGTTTACAGATTACCTATATCAGGAAATTTTAATACAATGCAGAGAAAATATAACCTGCCGGGAAATTATGAAGTCTGGAATGTGATAATACAGCTTCTGGGCTTGGTAGGCAGTGTAATGTTTATTACGGATGTACCTGACATGCAGGCGATTCATACAATTGAAGAAAGCAGGACATTTGATGTAGTGATGCTTACCATTATGGTTGTTCTTTTGTTTCTTGCATGGTTAAAGATAATGAAAACCTATTACAAACCGGTTATGGAGCAGGCAATCGGGATAGAAGAAATGATTGAAAATCCCGGAAAGGCAGGGTAAACACATGAAAATCATTATTAGCCAGAATGACAGTCTTGCAATTTATGAGCAGATTGTCAGACAGATAGAAAGTGCAATTTTACATAAAGAATTGCAGCCGGGAGAAGCTTTACCCTCCATACGCGCACTGGCAGGTAAACTGGAGGTCAGCGTTATCACTACAAAAAGAGCCTATGAAGAATTGGAAAAAGAAAAACTGATACATTCGGTAGCAGGAAAAGGCTTCTTTGTATGTGATACCAATACGGAATATCTGAAAGAAAAGAAATACATGCTTTTGGAGAAAAGAATGGCAGAAGTGCTTGAAGATTGTAAGAAAGCGGGCATGACAAAAGAAGAAGCCCTTATGATGGCGGAAGAATTATGGGGGTAATTTAAGGGTCGGTTTGACAGAATGTGAGGAAATATGGAACTGAGTTTTGAAAAAGTAAGCGGAACAGGAAAAAAAGCTTTTTTGCAGAATATATCTTTTACTGTAAAGGAAGGGTATATTACAGGTCTTATCGGTGCAAACGGTGCAGGAAAAACAACACTTTTTCATACGGTTATGGATGAAAATGCCAAATATGAGGGTGTAATACGAATAGACGGTCAGGATATAAAAGAATGTCGTGAAACAATAATGAACCGGATAGGTTTTATATCTGAGGAACAGCAATTTTTTATGGATAAAACCGCCGGTGAAAATGTGAAACTGTATGCAGGGGTGTATGACGTTTTTAAAGAGGAGGTTTTTTCGGAATTTATGCATCGGATGGGTTTGTCACCCGGTAAGACGGTAGGAAAAATGTCCAGAGGTGAGTATTTGAAATTTCAAGTAGCGTTTGCCATGGCACACGACTCAAAATTGTTTTTGCTGGATGAAGTAACTGCCGGAATGGACCCTGTTTTTAAAAAGGAATTTTTTAAAATATTACATGAAATAGTGCAGGATGAGACAGTGGCGGTATTGATGTCCACACACATAAAAGAAGAAGTGGATATGCATATGGACTATGTGGCAAGGTTGGAATGTGGGCATTTAGTGTCTTTTAAGGAAGCGTCGGAGGAAGCAGAATGAAAAGCAGTGGAAAAATAGAAACATTTGATGCAGTGTTGAGGGAACAGTATAAATATGAATTTTTAATAGGTAAATTTTTGTGGATTCTGTTGATGGGAATAAGCGTGCTTATGATGTTGATTCCTTATGAGGCAAATTGGAAAGAAAGTCTTGTACATGTTACATTTTTTCCGGCGGAACTGGGTGTATTCATGTATCTTCGTCCTTATATGATAGTGCAGGATAAAGGAAAGCAGGTGTCAATTTATCAGAAGTTAAAATGGACACCTGTCAGCAGAAAAGAAATCAGACTTTCAAGAGTGAAATATCTGAGCGCATTTTGCTTCAAATTTTTTGTGGCAAGCATGCTGCTGCAACAGATGACCTCTTTTGTTGGAGGAAGTTTTGGTATAGGAAGCCTTTTGTATCCGATTATCTTTTGGTTGTTAATCTGGCTGATAGGTATAGGGTATATTTATAGTTTAAAATAACAACCAAGGATATCGGTTAAAAGAAATTAAAGTGCTTTAAGGCGTTAAAAATACCGTCCTCACTTGCGTTGGACGTCACATAAGAAACCTGTTCAAACAAGGAAGTAGGAGAAGCATTACCCATGGCAACACTGTTTTTTACAAAATTAAGCATGGATAAATCGTTGTTGCTGTCGCCAAAGGCATAGGCAGCTTCCAAAGGAAGATTGTAGTGTTTTAACACAAAGTCAATGCCGGTAGCCTTGGAATATCCGTAGGGAACAAACTCGCGGAAAGTGCCGCCACGGTCAATACATTCAAAATATTTGTCACTGACTTTGCGGAATTCATCAAGCTGTGTTTCTTCCAAATACCAGATTACAAATTTGTCAGAAAAGAAATTAGGGTTTTCCAAATCCTTAGGCATAGTATAATTGCGGGCAACAAATGCCTCATATTGTCTGATGGCACCGGGATGGGAAAAAGGACGGCTTGTATCAAAGCAGACTTCTTTGCGGGATTCAAAAAGAATATCCACATTGGTTTTTTGTGCAGCCTGTAAAATTTCCATAATGACATTGTGTGTCTGGGGAATATAGAGGACATCTTTGCCATCACAATAGATATTGGTGCCACAGCCGCAGATATAACCGTCAAAGCCGATTTCACGAAAACGTAGCTCTACATTTTGAAAACAGCGTCCCGTATTGATAAACATCAGGTTCCCGTTTTCTCTTGCCTTGCGGATAGCGGTAACGGCACTTGCAGGAACAGAGCCGTCGATTTCGGAAGTTAAAGTACCGTCAATATCAAAAAAAGCAATCTTTTTCATAGAAAAGCAAAAATCCTTTCGTATTCAATATAAAAAACATAATGATATAGTAAAATAGTCATAAAATAGTGTCTGTACAGATAATATGTCTTAATAACACAAGTATTATAAGTCCGTGTTGTCAGAATGTCAAAATTGTAGCCGCTTTTTTTGTGAAAAAAATATTTTATTTTTAGTGTTCAATTGTCAATACATGTGATATAATGTCATTAAACAGTATGTCGCAGTGGACAAATGAAGAATATTTTTTCAGGTATGTACTACATTTGAAAACTGTGATATAATGACTTTATACATGGTTTTTGCCATATGAAGACGATTCTGTGAGAGGTGAAAGTATGGATACAAAAATATTACTGGAAAATGGAACCAATGAATTAGAAGTGCTGGAATTTACACTGGATGGAAATTCCTATGGCATTAACGTAGCAAAAATCAAGGAAATTATCAATTATCAGCCGGTAACACCGGTGCCCAACTCACACCCCAGCATTGAAGGTATTTTTATGCCGCGTGATCGTATGATTACCGCAATAGATTTGAAAAATTGCCTGCAGAGAGGTGTGTCACAGGCAGGCGGTTTATTTATCGTAACAAACTTCAATAAGCTGGATATTGCATTCCATGTAGACAATGTTGTAGGTATTCATCGTATGTCTTGGGAGAATATTATCAAGCCCGACTCTACTATTTCCAGCGAAAGTACGGCGTCCGGCATTATTAAAATTGGCGATAAGCTGATTATCATTTTGGACTTTGAGAGAATTGTGTCTGACATTAATCCTGAAACAGGACTGAGAGTAAATCAGTTGGAAGAATTAGGCGAAAGGGCAAGATGTGATATTCCTGTATTAATTGCAGAAGACTCCCCGTTGTTAAATCGTCTGATTGTAGATGCATTACATAAATCCGGATATGTGAATCTGACACATACTGCAAATGGTCAGGAAGCATATGATTGTATTTGCGAATGGAAATCCAAGGGTATTTTGGATCAGAAGGTAAAATGTGTTATTACCGATATTGAGATGCCTATGATGGATGGACATCGCCTGACAAAATTGATTAAAACAGATGATGCGACCAAGGATATTCCGGTAGTAATTTTCTCTTCTTTGGTTAATGACGAAATGAGAATAAAAGGTCAGCAGCTTGGTGCGAATGCACAGCTTTCCAAACCGGAAATCGGTGAACTGGTAGGCGTTCTGGATGAACTGCTTATGAGAAATTAAATGCGTAATTGATAAAAGCCGGGAGATTTCCCGGCTTTTCTGACTTATGGGAAATTTCGATAGAATTCCTGACAAGTTACAATTCAGTATATAAGAAAACAGGTAGGAATAATAGTGGATATCATAGAATTAAAGAAACATCTGGAAGAAGCCGATATGGTTCTTGTGGGAATAGGTGAAGATTTTGAGGAAAAGCGATATTTACAACAAAATGATAGGTATTGCGATTGTTGCGGGCAAATAGCACAGACAGGGGCAGAGTGGGTAATGCCTTATGTGAACAGGTTGTTTTTAAAGGATAATCATAAACTGCAGGTGGCGTATCAGACGTTGGCAAAACTGTTGGAGGGTAAAAATTATTTTGTGCTTACTTCCTGTATGGATGGCCTGATAAGGGAAACCTCCATAAAGCCGGAAAGAATTGTAGAGCCCTGCGGTACATATAGTAAAATGCAGTGTGCAAGCGGGTGTGCAAACAGTGTGCAAGATACGTATGCACAGTTATTGGAACAAATAGAAAACTGTTGTTTTGAACAGAAGGACTGGTCAACGATTGATACAGTAAAATGTGAACATTGTAATGGACCTGTCGTGTTAAACAGCTTGTATGCAGAGCATTACGCGGAAGAAGGATATAACGCCGAGTGGAGTTTATATACTAAATGGCTTCAAGGAACCGTGAATAAAAAGTTATGTATTTTGGAATTGGGCTCCGGTATGATGTTTGCCAATATATTACGTTTTCGGTTTGAAAAGATTGTGGGCTTAAATCAGAAGTCGTCTTTAATCAGAATACATAAAAACCTCTATCAGATACCTGTGGAGATATCCGAGAGAGGACAGGGGATTTCACAAAATGCAGTAGATTTTATGGCGGAAATAGCAGAAATATGTTAGAATACAAATATTACCATGCTATGTGATGAAGGTGAGGAGAATTCATGGCAAATAATGAAGAATATTTAGACAGCTTATTAAAATCGATGGATGATACAGACAAAAAGAATGCGGAAAAAGACGGTGACTTTATGAGTCCCGAAGAAATTGAGGCACTTTTTGCAGTTGTGGATCGGATAACGGCAGAGGAAGAGGGGGTAGAATATGTTCCTCCCGTAAAGGCTGCACCTGCCCCGAAAGAAATACTGCAACCCGTAGAAATACCTGAGGAAGTTTCTGTAACAGAAGACATTTCTGAGGAAGAGTTTATCATGCCCAAAGAGGCAGAAGAAAATGTTCCCGAGGAAGAATTTGTAATGCCTGAAGTAGCGGAAGAAAGTATTCCTGAGGAAGAGTTTGTAATGCCTGAAGTAGTGGAAGAAAGCACTCCTGAGGCGGAGTTTGTAATGCCTGATACCGTGGAAGAAAGCATTTCTGAGGCAGAAGTGCCAACGTCTGAAACAGTAGAAGACTCTTTTACGGAAACATTTGCAGATACGTCGGACTATGAAGAAGAGGAATCTGCCCCACAGTTGCCGGAGGAAGTTACAGAAATCCCCGCAGATATTTTTTCAGAGGTATCACCGGAAGATGTAGCAGCATTGGATGATATTCTTGCAGAGGTCACAGAAGAGGTGCAGGAGGAAGATACTGCATTTTTAGATTTTGCAGAAACCGAAAAGGTGGAAAATGCAGAAGAGTATACTGTGGAAAGCACACAGGATATGTCGGAGGAAGAAATCGAGAGCCTTTTAAATGCATCTGAGCAGTTTACAGAGGATAGTGGTGTCAGCGAAGAAACAGAGACCGAAGAAATATCCCTGGAAGATTTGGATAATGATGATTTACTGGCATTGCTGGGTAGTCTGGATTCTAAGTCGGATTTGGGCAATATAGATGACTTTATTGAAGAAACGGACAAGTCAGAGTCTTTTGCCGGAGTAGCAGATGATGATGAACAGGTGAGTGGTGCTACAGAAACAGCAAAAGAAAAGAAAGAGCGTAAAAAGAGAGAAAAGCAACAAAAGCAGGCAGAAAAGAAAGCAGCCAAAGAAGAGAAAAAGGCGAAGAAAAAGCAGAATAAACAAACTGTTCAGAGTGAGGAACTGACTGATAATATATCCCAAGAAACAACAGAAGAAGTATCAGATGTGTGGGATATGTTAGCAGAGCAGTCAGATATGGCAGGAGAGCCTGCTACTTTTGAAACGGACGGTGCAGATGAGTTGGAGGACCTTGCAGAGAGAGAGAAGGCTTCCAAGAAGAAAGAAAAGAAAAAAGGTGGTAAAGCGTCCAAACTGTTTGCATTTTTGACAGAAGAGGATGAAGAACCCGCATCCGAAGAGAATAAAGCAATTATGGAAGAATTGGATGCAGAAGACCGTGCCGAAGCCGGCAAGAAGAAAAAGGTTAAAAAGGGCAAAATGCCTCAAAAGGGTAAAAACGGTCAGGAGGAAGAAGAAGGCGAGGAGTCAAAGAAGGGGGATAAGGCAAAGGCGAAAAAGAAGAAAGCACCTAAGCCAAAAAAAGAAAAAGCACCCAAGCCGGAAAAGGTTGAAGATACAAGACCTTCCAGAAGAGTTTCGCCTAAGAGTGTAATAGTTATTATTGCTTTTGCGGCTACACTGTTTTTGATAGTATTTTTTGCTGGTTCGTACTTCTCTGCCAGAATACAGTTGACCAGTGCCAGGAAAGCATTTCAAAAAATGGATTATGCAACCTGTTATGCAGAAATGTATGGTATGGATCTTTCCGAAGAAGAACAAAAGATGTTTAAGCATGCAGAACTGGTATTAAAGGTACAAAGGCGCATTGAAGTATATGAAATGTATCTGGAAGAAAATAAGAAGTTGGAAGCAATTGATTCTTTGATGCAGGTAGTGGCAGATTATGAAGAGCTTTATGCCCAAGCACTGGAGTATGGTGCCGGACCGGAAGTGGCGGCACTGTATGACAAGATACTGGCACTTTTAAAGGACAATTACGGTTTGTCACAGGAGGAAGCACATGCAATTGCAGCGTGTGATTCCAATGCGGACTATACCCGTTATCTCACAGCTTTAGTACAGGGCGGTTTGGAAAGTAACGGAGTTTTTGTACCGGAGGAAGAAATGCAGGATGTGCTGCCTGCTGAGGATGAGTTGGGAAAGCCTGAATTTGCGGACTAGGAGGATGACATAAATGATAGCCATTATTGACTATGATGCAGGCAATATTAAGAGTGTAGAGAAAGCATTATTATCTCTTTCACAGGAAGTTGTTGTAACCCGCGATGCAGAGACTATTTTACATGCGGATAAGGTAATATTACCCGGAGTAGGTTCTTTCGGAGATGCGATGGGGAAATTACATCAGTATGGACTTGTGGACGTGATTAAACAGGTAGTCGCTAATAGGACTCCGTTTTTGGGGATTTGTCTGGGCTTGCAGTTATTGTTTGAAAGCAGTGAAGAATGTCCCGGTGTAGAAGGATTAGGTATTTTAAAAGGAAAGATAGTGCGTATTCCCGAAGGAGAGGGTATCAAAGTGCCTCATATCGGCTGGAATTCCTTAAAGTATCCCAACCGGGGAAAATTGTATGTAGGATTACCTGAGGATGCCTATGTTTATTTTGTGCACTCCTACTATTTAAAAGCTGAAGAACCGGAAATCGTAGTTGCGGCTACCGAATACGGAACATATATCCATGCATCGGTAGAAAAGGACAATGTATTTGCATGCCAGTTCCATCCGGAGAAGAGTTCAGATACAGGGCTTGCCATTTTACAGAATTTTGTAAGTTTGGGAAAGGAGAATGACTAATGCATACCAAAAGAATTATTCCCTGTCTGGATGTGAAGGACGGCAGAGTAGTAAAGGGAGTTAATTTTGTGAATTTGCAGGATGCAGGTGATCCTGTGGAAATTGCGGCTGCTTATGACAAAGCCGGTGCGGACGAAGTGGTTTTTTTGGATATTACAGCTTCCAGTGACAACCGTGCAACCGTAGTGGATATGGTACGAAGAGTAGCAGAAAAAGTCTTTATTCCCTTTACCGTAGGCGGTGGTATCAGAACCGTTGATGATTTTAAAATGTTACTGAGGGAAGGTGCGGACAAGATTTCGGTTAATTCCGCAGCCATTATGAATCCCAATCTGATTGCGGAGGCTGCAGATAAGTTCGGCAGCCAGTGTGTGGTAGTGGCGATTGATGCCAAGAAAAGACCTGATGGCGGCTTCAATATTTATAAAAATGGCGGACGCATTGATATGGGTATCGATGCGGTAGAATGGGCCATAAAAGCAGAAAAGCTGGGAGCAGGAGAAATCCTTCTTACCAGTATGGACTGTGACGGTACAAAGGCGGGCTATGATATCGAACTGACAAAGGCGATTTCACAGGCAGTTAAAATTCCCGTGATTGCATCGGGCGGTGCCGGTACTATGGAACATTTTTATGAAGCACTGACAGAGGCAGGGGCAGAAGCAGCACTGGCGGCATCCCTGTTCCATTATAAGGAACTGGAAATCAGGGAAGTTAAAGAATACCTGAGAAATAAAGGGGTTTCCGTAAGACTGTAAGAGTATTTTTTGATGCAGGAACAGGTTATTCGTTTATACTGCACAGATAGGAAAAGATTACGAGGGCAAAAAAATGGCAATGATTGAAAATGACTGGTTAGAAGCCATACAGGGTGAATTTAGAAAACCTTATTATAAAGAGCTGTTTCAGTTTGTAAAAGAGGAATATAACAGAACTGTGGTGTATCCTCCGGCAGATGATATTTTTAATGCCCTGCATTTTACGCCCTTAAAGGATGTAAAAGTACTGGTTTTGGGTCAGGACCCTTACCACAATGAAAATCAGGCACATGGGTTGAGCTTTTCCGTACCCACCACCCAGAAGGACATTCCGCCTTCCCTACAGAATATTTACAAGGAATTGCAGGAGGATTTGGGGTGTTATATACCCAATAACGGATATTTAAAAAAATGGGCCGAGCAGGGTGTATTATTGTTAAATACGGTACTGACTGTACGGGCTCATCAGGCTAATTCCCATCAGGGCAAAGGATGGGAGCAGTTTACGGACGCGATTATTCAGGCGGTCAATGCCCAGGACAGACCCGTAGTATATATGCTTTGGGGCCGACCTGCCCAGAATAAAATCCCGATGTTAACCAATGAAAAGCATTTGATTTTAAAAGCACCCCATCCCAGTCCTTTATCTGCATACAGAGGCTTCTTTGGCTGCAAACATTTCAGTCAGGCGAATGCTTTTTTGGAGAAAAACGGGGCAAAACCCATTGACTGGCAGATAGAGAATATATAAGGATGTATCACACGTAAACATAACCTGCGGAAGAGTTTCTTTCGCAGGTCATTTCAAGCATGAGGGGATTTATGGACGAATTTTCCAGAACAAGATTATTGTTAGGAGAAGAACCGATAGAAAAATTAAAGAAAGCCACTGTGGCAGTATTCGGTATCGGTGGTGTAGGCGGATATACCGTAGAAGCACTGGCACGTAGCGGTGTGGGAAAACTTGTATTGGTTGATAATGATACCGTTTCGCTTACCAATATAAACAGACAGATTATAGCACTGCATTCAACCGTAGGCAGATACAAAACTGAGGTGATGCGGGAGAGGATACTGGATATCAATCCGAATGCACAGGTTGAAATACATACCTGTTTTTTCTTACCGGAAAATGCATCGCAGTTTGATTTTTCAGAATATGACTATGTGGTAGACGCGGTAGATACGGTAACTGCCAAAATAGAGATTATTATGCAGGCAAAAGCAAAGAGTGTGCCTGTGATTTCTGCCATGGGAGCAGGCAATAAGCTGGATGCCACAAAGTTCGTTGTCACAGATATTTATAAAACCCAAATGTGCCCGTTAGCTAAGGTTATGCGCAAGGAGTTGCGTAACAGGGGTGTGAATAATCTAAAAGTAGTGTATTCTGAAGAACCTGCTTTGACACCTAAAGTAATTCCTGAAAAAGAAACCTGCGATAAGGAGGTGCAGGAGAATACCGCCAGAAGGAGTACTCCCGGCAGTATTGCTTATGTGCCCAGCGTGGCGGGGCTTTTGTTGGCCCAGGAAGTGATAGAGGATATCATTAGTGCAGGGTAAAATATTGTTCTTAAGAAAGATGTCCGAATATAGTATAGGTTAGCGGAAATCAGGGTTGACAAGAGGAAAAAAAGAAATTATATTTTGACGTAAGGGTTCGATACGATAATGAAGCAAAGGCCCGACGATTGATGAGATGGCTTTTCGTGCAGACATGATAAGGGTTTGCAATGAAATGGCAGAATGAGAGGCATTATGAAGAAACCATTTGTTACAAAAGAAATGATTGAGGAAATTGTAAAGACATATCCCACCCCCTTTCATATCTATGATGAAAAGGGCATCAGAGAAAATGCAAAGGCATTAAAAGAAGCATTTGCATGGAATAAAGGCTACAAGGAGTTCTTTGCAGTAAAAGCAACCCCCAATCCTTTTTTAATCAATATATTAAGAGATTACGGATGTGGTACGGATTGCTCTTCCAAAACAGAGCTGATGTTAAGTGAAGCTATGGGAGTAAAGGGAGAGGATATCATGTTTTCCTCCAATGATACTCCGGCGGAAGAGTTTGAATATGCGGCAAAACTGGGAGCAACCATCAATTTAGATGACTTCACCCATATTGACTTTTTGGAGAAAACCATTGGCTACATTCCCAAAACTATCAGCTGCCGTTACAATCCCGGCGGATATTTCTCCATTGCCAACAATATTATGGATAACCCCGGCGATGCAAAGTACGGTTTTACCACGGAGCAGTTATTTGAAGGCTTCAAAATCTTAAAGGAAAAGGGTGCAGAAAACTTTGGTATTCATGCATTCTTGGCAAGTAATACCGTAACCAATGAATATTATCCTACACTGGCAAAGACCATGTTTGAGCTGGCAGTAAAACTGCAGCAAGAGACAGGTGCACATATTGCGTTTATCAATCTTTCCGGTGGTATCGGTGTACCTTATACCCCTGATGCCAAACCCAATGATATCAGAGCCATTGGGGAAGGTGTGCGTAAGGTATATGAGGAAGTATTGATACCGGCAGGTATGGGCGATGTGGCAATTTACACCGAGCTTGGTCGTTTTATGATGGCACCTTACGGACATCTGGTTACAAAGGCAATCCATGAAAAGCACACCCACAAGGAATATATCGGTGTGGATGCCTGTGCAGTCAATCTGATGCGTCCTGCCATGTACGGTGCATATCATCATATTACTGTTCTTGGTAAGGAAAATGACCCCTGTGACCACAAGTATGATGTGACAGGTTCTCTTTGTGAGAATAACGATAAATTTGCCATCGACAGAATGTTGCCTGCCATTGACAAGGGAGACTATCTGGTTATCCATGATACCGGTGCACATGGTTTTGCCATGGGTTACAACTACAATGGCAAGTTAAAATCTGCTGAACTTTTATTAAAAGAGGATGGCAGTGTGCAGTTAATCAGAAGAGCAGAAACACCTAAGGATTATTTTGCAACATTTGACTGTTTTGATATTTTCGGAAAAATGAACTTCTAAACACAGTATTTTTGGTTGGCAAAACGGGATGTATTTTTTGCTATGAATATGGATATGCATGGTGCTTTATATGATGCTACAAAAATTAGACTGAAAATTAAAAAAATCACTTGTCAACAACAACCGAATATGTTAATATGATATTCGGTTGTTGAGACCACAAGCCGGTGTGGCGGAATGGCAGACGCGGCAGACTCAAAATCTGTTGATGGTGACATTGTGCGGGTTCAAGTCCCGCCGCCGGCACTAAATATTGATGAGAAAAAAAGAAACGCGGTTATTCCGTGTTTCTTTTTTTATATAAATGTGGTACAATACAAAAGTGTACTTTCAATTTAAAATGGGAGGAATATGGAAATGAAAAGATTACATAAGATTACGACACTTGTAATGATGGTGATAATGCTTGTGGGATTGACGGCATGCACCAAAAAGACAGCTATTAGTGTTAATGAGTTTAATGACATAATGGAAAGTAAAGGTTGTACGATTGTAGATGCAACAGGACAGCTTGTACCGGAAAGTATTCCGGCAATTAGTCTGGCTTTGAGTGATGAGTGGCAGATTGAGTTTTACGAGTTTGTGGATAATGATACAGCGGCTGCGGTGTTCCAGGAGAATAAAATTATTTTTGAAAGAGCTGCCGATAGTGGTGCCAGTGCCGAAATCACCAAAAATATTATGAATTACAGTTATTATTCTGCCAGTACCTCAAGTACTTTTTATATGCTTGCCCAAATAGACAATACTATGCTTTATGTAGAGGCTGATGTTGCATATAAAGATGAAATTGTGGAAATTGTAAAAGAACTGGGTTACTAAAGTTTTGACAGTGCATGCCATTGGACAGGATAACTGCCAAGGTAAAAGAGAGGGCTTATGGATTGCAAGGAATTTGAGAAAATGATACCGGCATTCGTAGCAAATAATCTGGAATACAGGGATTTGAAAAAATTTTTAAAGCATGCGGAAAACTGTGCTGAGTGTCAGGAGGAACTTACCATACAAGTGTTGGTTTCGGAAGGTATGGTACGGCTGGAGGAAGGTAGTGCATTTGATTTGCAACGGGAGTTAAAGTATCGTCTGGAAGAGGCAGAGAGAAGTATCCGTATGCATAAAACATTCCGCAATGTATGTATTACATCGGTGTTTATGGCGATACTTGCCATTTTGCTGGTAATAGCAGTATTCGTATTCTAAAAGGAGAAGAACCTTTATGAGCGGTAAGATAGTGTTGATTGACGGACACAGTATACTGAACAGAGCTTTTTACGGTGTGCCGGATTTAACTAATGCAGAAGGGCTGCATACCAATGCGGTATATGGTTTCTTAAATATTATGTTTAAAATATTGGAAGAAGAGAAGCCGGATTATCTGGCGGTTGCCTTTGACCGTAAGGAGCCAACATTCAGACATGAAATGTATGCTGCTTACAAAGGCACCAGAAAGCCCATGCCGACAGAACTGCGGGAACAGGTTCCAGTGATGAAAGAGCTGCTTACAGCTATGGGTATCTGTATTTTAGAGCATGCAGGCTGGGAAGCGGATGATATTTTAGGAAGTGTGGCAAATTTATCGGAAAGAAACGGGTTAGAGGTTTCACTGGTATCCGGTGACAGGGATTTGCTACAGATTGCTTCTGCACATATTAAAATCCGATTGCCCAAGACTAAAGGCGGCAAGACGGAAATAGAAGATTATTACGCAAAAGATGTGCTTGCAAAGTATCAGGTTACGCCCGAGCAGTTTATTGAGTTAAAGGCACTGATGGGGGATTCTTCGGACAATATTCCCGGAGTACCCAAAATCGGGGAAAAGACGGCTACGGAGCTGATGGTAACTTATGGCTCTATTGAAGGCATCTATGAACATTTAGAAGAAATTTCCAAAAAATCGGTTCGTGAAACTTTAGCGGCAAACAGGGAACTGGCGGATTTAAGTAAAAAGCTGGCAACCATAAAAACAGATTGCGAACTGGATTTTTCTTATGAAAACAGTAAAGCAGAAGGCTTCTATACCAAAGAAGCCTATGCGTTGTGTAAAAAGCTGGGCTTTAAGAATATACTCAGCCGTTTTGATGCAGAAACAATAGAAACAACGGATGATATTAAGAATAGCTTTATAAAGATAACAGACAAAAAAGAAGCAGAAAGTTTTTTGGCAGAGGCAAAAGAAGAAGCCGGTATTTTTGTTCTTTCGGACGGAAAGGCACAGGAGGATATTATAGGACTGGCAGTGGCACTTCCCGCATCAGGAAACAACCCTCTTAAGGTGGTTTTTATACCTGCCGGAAAAGAGATGGAGAGTACATGGCTGGCAGAAAGCCTGAATGCATTATCCAAAAAGATTTCACTTTCTGTGTGTGATATTAAGCATACTTATGCTTATTTAGACAAAACGACCACTGAGAATTATTGCGATATACTGATTGCTGCGTATTTATTAAATCCTCTGAAAAATGATTATGATACAGAGGCCATTGCGGGAGAACATTTAGATCTGATAGTGCCGGGACGGACTGAAGTATTTGGAAAAAATACATTTGCAACAGGTTATCTTTTAAATCCTGACAAAGTCATGGAGTATGCCTGCTACGGTGCATATACAGCATTGGCAGCAAAAACAGTACTTACAGATAAACTAAAAGAGGCAGGAATGTACCGCTTATTTACAGAGGTGGAAATGCCCTTATCCTTAGTTTTATACGATATGGAGCGTTTAGGCATGCTGGTACGTCCGGAAGAATTGCGGGAATACGGAGAAAGACTGACAGGACGTATTACAGAACTGGAAAAGGCAATCCATGAAGCAGCAGGCAGTGATTTTAATATCAATTCCCCCAAACAGCTTGGCGAAATATTATTTGAAAAAATGCAGTTACCCGGTGGTAAGAAAACGAAAACCGGCTATTCAACAGCCGCAGATGTACTGGAAAAACTGGCACCGGAGCATAAAATAGTAGCAGATATTTTGGAATACAGAGGGCTTGCTAAATTAAAGTCCACCTATGCGGAAGGTCTGGCAGCCTGTATCGGTGAAGATGGACGTATTCATTCCAATTTTAATCAGACTATTACGGCAACCGGCAGAATTAGTTCCACGGAGCCTAATTTACAGAATATCCCTATGCGTATGGAACTGGGCAGACAGATACGAAAGGTATTTATTCCGTCGGAAGGTTATATTTTTACGGATGCGGACTATTCTCAGATTGAATTGCGTGTGCTGGCACATATGTCCGGCGATGAACAGTTGATTGAAGCCTACAAGTCAGAGCAGGATATCCACCGTATTACGGCAGCCAAGGTGTTCCACACCCCCTTTGAAGAGGTAACGGAATTGCAGAGACGTAATGCAAAAGCCGTAAACTTCGGTATTGTATACGGCATCAGTTCCTTTGGACTGAGTCAGGATTTAAGTATTACCAAAAAAGAAGCGGCGGCATATATTGACCAGTATTTTGAAACCTATCCGGGGATTAAAAACTTCTTGGACAATCTGGTAAAGGATGCAAAGGAAAAAGGGTATGCAGTGACTTTGTTTGGACGCAGACGTCCTGTACCGGAGCTTTCTTCCAATAATTTTATGCAGCGTTCCTTCGGGGAACGTATTGCCATGAATTCCCCCATTCAGGGAACCGCGGCAGATATTATCAAGATTGCCATGATAAATGTATTTAAAGCATTGAAAGAAGCCGGTTTGAAGTCGCGCCTGATTTTACAGGTACATGATGAATTGTTGATAGAAACTGCATTGGGTGAAGAAAAGGCAGTGGCAGAGATACTTGAAAAGTGCATGAAAGAGGCAGCGGATTTGTCCGTAGAACTGGCAATTGACATGCACACGGGCAGTGATTGGTATGAGGCAAAATAATATGCGGTTAATAGGGATTACCGGCGGTGTAGGTGCCGGAAAGACAGAAATTTTATCCTTTATAAAAAAACATTACAACTGCAAAATATATCTGGCAGATGAGGTAGCGCATCAGGTACAAAGTCCCGGCGAGAAATGCTATGAACAAATAGTGGCACTTTTAGGGGAAAACATTCTGGCCGCAGATAATACCATTGACAGGGGCAAAATGGCAGAGGCAATTTTTGGCAATACAGAATTGCTTAGTCAGGTCAATGCCATTGTACATCCCGCAGTAAAGGAATATATCAAACAGGCGGTAGAAAAAGCACGCAAAGCAGGAGATACAGAGCTTTTCTTTATAGAGGCTGCTTTGTTAATCGAGAGCGGTTATAAAGATTTTGTAGATGAGATGTGGTATATTTATGCGTCCGTGGAGGTGCGCAGAAAACGTCTGATTGCGAGCCGGGGATACAGTGAGGAAAAGATTGCACAGATTATGAATAAGCAGTTGGCAGAAGAAGTATTTCGTGAAAATGCAGATTTTGTAATAGATAACAGCGGTACGCTTGAAAGTGCGTACAACAGTATTAAAGAAAGACTGGAGGCATATACGTGGCAGGAATAGCACATCAGGGAAAAACAGTATTCGGACTGGACATAGGAACCAGAAGTATTGTAGGAACGGTAGGGTATAAGACTAAGGACCGTTTTGTTGTGATTGCTCAAAAGACGGTGGAGCATGAAACCCGTGCCATGATGGACGGTCAGATTCACGATATTAAAAAAGTAGGCGAGACCATCAATGCTGTAAAAACTGCATTGGAGGAGGAAACAGGCAGCCGCTTGGAAGGCGTATGTATTGCAGCGGCAGGCCGTGTATTGCGGACAGTCACCACACATGTGGAAGAGACCTTTTCAGAAGAGAGGGTAGTAAAAGAAGAAGATGTATATGCACTTTCTGCCATGGGTGTGGAGCAGGCTTATGCAGAATTTTTAAGCGGCAATGATACGGACATGAAATTTTATTGTGTAGGACATTCTGTAATCAGATATTATATGAACAATTATCCTATTGGTAATCCACAGGAGCACAAGGCAGGCAGTATTGGTGCGGATATGATAGTGACTTTCCTGCCGGAAGACGTAGTGGATGGTCTGTACAGAGCGGTAGAATATGCAGGACTGAAAGTGGAAAATCTGACCTTGGAGCCTATTGCGGCAATTCAGGTGGCAATTCCTGAAAAATTCCGTATGTTAAATATTGCACTTGTGGATGTGGGTGCAGGAACTTCCGATATTTCCATTACCAAAGAGGGGGCGATTGTATCTTACGGTATGATTCCCGTGGCAGGTGACAGTATTACGGAAATCATTGCACAGCATTGCTTGGTAGATTTCAATACCGCAGAACAGATTAAGCGGAGTATGGAACAGGCATATGCTTTGGAAAAAGCAGCCAAAGAAGCCGGTAAAACGGTAACGGATGCGGAAAAGATTGCATTTACGGATATTATGGGACTGCCCCAGTACATAAGTGCCGGAGAACTGGCAGAAATCATTGCACCGGCAATTGATAATATGACCTCTCAGGTAGCAGAGTGCATCAAAGAGTTAAACGGTGATAAGTCCGTCAGTGCAGTGTTTGTAGTAGGCGGCGGCGGAAAGATACCGGGCTATACCGAAAAGCTTTCTGAAAAGCTGGAGATTGTAAAAGAAAGAGTGGCAATCAGAGGCGGTGAGGTCATGGGCATGATTGATTTCCCGGCAGGTGTTGAGATGAGCTCTTTACTGGTAACACCTATCGGTATCTGTTTATGTTTCTATGAGCAGAACAACAATTTTATATTTGTAACCTTTAATGATGAGCGTATTAAGATATATGACAACGGTAAATTGTCCGTAGTGGATGTTGCCATGCAGGCAGAGTTCCCCAATGACGGTTTATTCCCCAAGCGGGGCAGTGAGTTAAACTATACTGTTGAAGGAAAAGCCCGCATGAAGCGTGGTGAATTGGGTGAAGCAGCCATTATTACCGTGAACGGAGAGCTGGGGGATATTCATACACCCGTAAAAGCCAATGACGTGGTAAGTGTTATGCCTTCCACAGCAGGAGCAGCGGCAAAATTAGAAGTTGGAAGCATTCCTGAACATCATCAGTCCATTACCATTACCGTCAATGGACAGAAGGTAGTGTTACCCAAGTTTGCAAAAGTAAATGGTACATTGCAGTCAGCATATTATGAAATTCAAAACGGTGATAATATTGAAATGCAGAATTTCTATACCGTTGCCCAGATTCTGGAATTTATGGACGTAATATTGCCGCAGGAAGCCGCTTTTGCAGTAAACAATGCCGTAGCAGACAGAGAAACGCCGGTTTATGAAAACTTTAGTGTGGTATGGGGCGAAGCAGCGGAAAACATTGTACGTGCGGCAAGAGAGGCAGAGGCTGAAAGAACAGCACGTGAAGCAGAGCGTTTAAGAGCAGAGGAAGAAGCCAAAGAGGCAGAAAGAATGCGTGCAGAAGAAGAGGCGGAAAGCACATATACGGAGGAGGAAACAAAGGCAGTTGAGGATGGACCAGTCTCTAAAGAGAACGAAGAAATGGCGAAACAGACGGTAACTGCACCTGTTGAAGAAACTGTGGTTGAGGCAACACCTGTACAGGCAGGCCCCGTTATCCATGATATCGTGGTGCTTGTAAATGGCAGACCTATACGTATGTCTGGCAAAGCATCCTATGTGTATGTAGATGTATTTGACTATATAGACTTTGATTTGTCAAAGCCTCAGGGTAGCGGTGTACATACCGGGTTAAACGGTGCTCCTGCCGAATATCTGAAAGAAATAAAGGATGGCGATGTAATCGACATCTACTGGAGGAAATAGTGTAAAAATGAATTTTTACACGCAAATTTGTGCCTGCGGCCCAAAGTTTGCAGGTTGCGGAGAGGTTGTAGATTGATATGAGGTTTTGCAGTATAGCCAGCGGCAGCAGCGGTAACTGTATTTATACAGGTTCTGAAGCAACGCATTTGCTGGTGGACGTAGGCATCAGTGGAAAAAAGACAGAAGAAGGACTGCATGCACTGGGACTGACGGGAGCAGACATCGATGGAATACTGATTACCCATGAGCATTCCGACCATATTGCAGGGTTGGGAGTTCTTTGCAGAAAGTACAATATTCCTGTTTTTGCCACCAGAGGAACCATTCAGGCCATTTTAAGAAGCGGTGGAAAAAATGCACCGGATGAGTCGCTGTTTAATGAAATTGAAGCGGACAGAAAAATTATTATAAAAGACATGACAGTATGTCCTATGCGGATATCCCATGATGCGGCACAACCGGTGGGATACCGTATCGGATACGGTGACAAAAAGGTTGCTGTTTGTACGGACTTAGGTGTATTTAACGATTATACGGTAGAATGCCTGAAAGGCATGGATGCCTTGCTTTTAGAGGCTAACCATGATGTAAATATGTTGCAGGTGGGCCCGTATCCCTATTACTTAAAACAACGTATTTTGGGCGATAGGGGACATTTGTCCAATGAAAATTCGGGGCGGCTTTTAAACCGTATTCTTCATGATAATTTGAAAGCTATTTTATTGGGGCATTTGAGTAAAGAGAACAATATGCCGGAGCTTGCCTATGAAGCGGTGCGAATGGAGATTACCATGGGTGATTCTCCTTACAAGGCAGACGATTTCAGGATTCATGTAGCTGAGAGGAACGGGTTGTCACCGGTAATTACCCTATAATTTTGCGGATAGTCCGCAATAGAGCAATTGTGGGACGAACGTAGAAATTAAACTATTGTCAAATGAGAGGGCATGGGACTATAATAAACGTTGAATGTGAAGTTCTAAAAGAACGGAAAGGTGAATATAATGATGAAGAAAACAATTATTACAGTAGTAGGTAAGGATACAGTAGGTATTATTGCAAGAGTATGTACATATCTGGCAGAAAATAAAATTAATATTTTAGATATTTCCCAGACAATTGTACAGGGCTATTTTAATATGATGATGGTAGTAGATACTTCCGAAAGCTTAAAGGCACACGGAGACATGGCAGACGACATGGACAGACTGGGAGAAGAGATCGGGGTAATTATTAAATGCCAGAAAGAAGAAATCTTCGATAAGATGCACAGAATCTAAGTCATGTACAGTGCAACCGAAAAATGAGACTTCGAAGTAAAAGAGGTTCAGAGTTTATTACTTAACTAAAGGAGAACTACTATGATTAACATATACGAAGTGGTGGAAACCAATAACATGATTGAAAAGGAAAATCTGGATGTCCGCACCATTACACTGGGTATTAGCCTTTTGGATTGTATTGATTCCGACCTTTCCAAGCTCAATGATAAAATCTACAACAAAATTTATGAAGCAGCAAAGGATTTGGTAAAGACCGGTGAGGAAATTTCCAGAGAATACGGTATTCCTATTGTAAACAAGAGAATTTCCGTTACGCCCATTGCATTAATTGGTGGTGCGGCATGTAAAACAGTAGAAGATTTTGCAAGTATTGCAAAGACACTTGATAAGGTGGCACATGAAGTCGGCGTAAACTTTATAGGTGGATATTCCGCACTGGTCAGCAAGGGAATGACCCCTGCCGATGAGTTGTTAATCAGATCTATTCCGTTGGCACTTTCTCAGACAGAGAGAGTCTGCAGTTCCGTAAATTTAGGTTCTACCAAGACCGGTATCAATATGGATGCAGTACGTCTGATGGGTGAAATGATTAAAGAAACAGCAGAATATACCAAAGAAGATGATTCATTAGGCTGTGCAAAGTTGGTAGTATTCTGTAATGCACCGGATGACAACCCGTTTATGGCGGGTGCTTTCCACGGTGTTACGGAAGCGGACAAGATTATTAACGTAGGTGTCAGTGGTCCCGGCGTTGTTAAGACAGCACTGGAAAAAGTACGCGGCGAGAGCTTTGAAATATTGTGTGAAACCATTAAGAAAACGGCTTTCAAGGTTACCAGAGTGGGACAGCTTGTAGCACAGGAAGCTTCCAAGATGTTGGGAGTGCCTTTCGGTATTGTAGATTTATCTCTTGCACCGACTCCTGCAATCGGTGACAGTGTAGCAGATATTTTGTGTGAAATCGGTTTGGAATATGCAGGTGCACCGGGTACTACGGCGGCACTGGCATTGTTAAATGATCAGGTGAAAAAGGGCGGCGTTATGGCATCCTCATATGTAGGCGGCCTTTCCGGTGCGTTTATTCCTGTCAGTGAAGATCAGGGTATGATTGATGCGGTTGTAGCAGGTGCATTGACTTTAGAAAAGTTAGAGGCAATGACCTGTGTATGTTCTGTTGGATTAGATATGATTGCTATTCCGGGAGATACCAAGGCAACCACTATTTCGGGTATTATTGCTGATGAAATGGCTATCGGAATGGTCAACCAGAAGACTACCGCAGTCAGAATTATTCCTGTTATCGGAAAAGGCGTAGGTGAAACTGTAGAATTTGGCGGTCTTTTGGGTTATGCACCGATTATGCCTGTAAACGGATTTTCATGTGATGCATTTGTAAACCGCAAGGGTAGAATTCCGGCACCGATTCACAGTTTTAAAAACTAATGTAAGACATAGGTGTTTAAATTTGATGAAAAGAAATTTTCAAAATGCGAGAAAAGCAAAAAGTTTTTCTCCTACACAGATAATTTTATTGGGATTTTTAGGTGTTATATTGGCAGGTACAGTATTACTGTGTCTGCCGATTGCTACGGCAAGCGGACAACCGGCACCTTTTATTGATGCGCTGTTTACTGCCACGACGTCTGTTTGCGTAACGGGACTGGTAACGGTGGAAACAGCAGGCTATTGGAGTTTGTTCGGGCATATTGTTATTTTACTGTTGATACAGTGTGGTGGTCTGGGAATTATATCTTTTACCACAGCAACACTTTTAATATTGAGAAAAAAAGTTACGCTTCGTGACAGAATATTGTTGGAAGAAGCGTTTAATTTAAGTAGTCTGCGGGGCCTGTTAAGATTTCTGAAAAAAGTGTTTAAGGGGACCTTTATTGTAGAAGGTGTCGGAGTGATTTTCAGTGCATTTGTTTTTGTGCCGGAGTACGGAGCAAAGGGCATTTGGTATGCATTGTTTCATTCTATATCTTCGTTTTGTAATGCCGGTTTGGATTTGCTGGGACCGGATAGTTTGATTGCATATGACGGTAATGTACTTTTAAATCTCACAACCATATTTTTGATTGTGGCAGGCGGACTGGGATTCCCTGTCTGGTGGAATATTATTGACAGTATCCGTTATATGGTAAAAGAAAAGAAATCTTTTAGAAACGGCCTCCGTAAGTTACATTTGCATAGTAAGATTGTATTGTGCTTTACCGCAGGATTGATTTTGACAGGGGCGATATTTATTTTCCTTTTGGAAAAAGGCAATCCGGGAACCTTGGGTGGCAGGCCGCTTCCGAAGCAGATTTTAATGTCTGTTTTTCAGTCTGTTACCTTAAGAACGGCAGGATTTTGTACCATTCCTCAACAGAATCTCACAGATGCAGGAGCGTTTATATCCATGCTGTTGATGTTTGTGGGAGGCTCACCCATAGGTACTGCTGGTGGTATTAAGACAACGACAGCAGCGGTATTGGTGCTTTCTGTTATTGCCCTGATTCGGGGACGACAGGAAACAACAGTATTTGGCAGAACGATTTCGCAGGAAACACTTCGTAAGGCTTTAGGCGTTGTCATGATTAGTATAGCAGCAGTGGGAGCAGCACTGTTTGCAATGTTAATTTTTGAAGAAGGCAGTTTTGTAGATTTGGCATATGAGGTTATCAGTGCAACTGCAACGGTAGGACTTTCCAGAAATATTACACCGGGTATGGGCAATGCAGGTAAGTTAATTATTATATTGTGTATGTATCTTGGCAGAACGGGACCTATTTCTTTGGCAATAGCATTAGGAAAGAAAAAAGATCAAAGAGGCAAGGTAAGTTTTCCTACGGAAGAAGTTCCGGTAGGATAATTTGACAGAAACAATAACCTATTTATTTAGAATGGGAGAAGTAAAAGGAGTAGAGAGAAACGATGAAAAAGCCTGAAAAACAGTCTTTTGCAGTAATCGGGTTGGGGAAATTTGGCAGCCATGTAGCTATGGAGTTGGCAGCGGCAGGCGCAAGTGTGCTGGCAGTGGATATCAACGAAGAAAGAGTTGCGGATATTGCAGAGTATGTAACCTATGCCGTGCGTGCAGATGTTTGTGACAGTAAAGCCATACAAGCTTTGGGAATATCCAATATGGATGCCGTGATTGTGGCGATTACAGGCAGTCTGGATGCCAGCATTATGGCGACAATTCTGGCAAAAGAAGCAGGAGTTAAGCTGGTAATTGCAAAGGCAAAAGAAGAAATGCATGCTAAAATACTGAAGAAAACGGGGGCAGACCGTGTTATTATTCCGGAAAGAGAATCCGGTATACGGGTGGCACATAATATTTTGGCTGGTAACTTTTTAGAATTTATAGAAATTTCCCAAAGAGTACGTATGGTAGAAGTGGAAATCAAGCCGGAATGGGTTGGAAAAACATTGCGGGAGTTGAAATTGCGAAATAAATACCAGGTCAATGTAATTGCACTGAAAGAAAGCATGGACAGTGACGTTATGATGAACATTGACCCGGATATGAAGTTAAAAGAAGGCATGTCTCTGTGGCTTGTTGTGGATAAGAATAATGTGGAGAGACTTCTGTAATATATTTTTGGCTGTACTTATTTTTGTATTGTAAAATATGATTATAGGATTACAATTTGCCGGCGGTACTCATTTTGCAGAGTGCGGCCGGTTTTTTGTGCACTTATACTGTCATATAAATGGGCAGCAAAAATATCCTGTGCAAGCTGCTTTTTGGCTGTGTCGGAAAGTAATTTATCTGCATCCGCCAGCTTGGAAAGAAGAGGGATGGATGCGGTTTTTAATGTACCGAAAAGCGCCTGTGAACTCTTTTTAAAGCCCAGTATGCGGGCGTATCCTGAATAGCCGGAGAGCCGATATTCCTGTAAATCATTCTTTTTGATATCCAGCAGAATATGCAAAAGTGAGCGTGAAATCCTTGTATGAGTCAGGTCTTTTGATTTTAATAAAGAACAAAACTGTGACCATGAAGTATACTGTTCCAGTAAACCGCTTATTTTATCGGATAAAGAGGGTGAAACATCCAAATAAGAGGTGTAGTCTTTGTTTGGCAGGCTTAAAAGCTTATAAAACAGCATACCGGAAAAGTCATTTTCACACACGGGGAAGCCGTCTGAGAGTTCTTCTTTTAAAATATGCAGGGAATCCTTTGGCATATAAGAAGATAAAGTATCTAAAGAACTTCCTTCAAATATACTCTGGCGGATAGCCATGGCAGAACTGAATGTGTGCTCCGGCAGGGTTGTATCACTATAATCGCTTCCGGTCCGACGGACGGTGTATACTTCCATGGAAGAGTGGAGAGATATCAGTGCTTTTATATATTCAATACCCAATATATTATTGGGAGATTCCAATATTTTTGTAAGAACCTCCGGTTCAGTCAACGACAGTTCTTCCTTATGTGATAAATTTTCTTTACATGCCAGATCTTTTTCACATAGTAAATCCGTTGAGAATGCTATATACTCCCTGAGTGCACGACTACGTGCAACGGGGAAGGATACTCCCAACTGCAAATTTTTTTCTAAAGAAGCTTTAAAAGCGTCCGGTTCATCGGAAAGAATTTGTGCAATGGTTTGTAAAACAGACACATCACCGCATTCACTTCCGAAACAGAGGGCATCAACGCCAAGGGCAGAAAGTAAAGAAACGGCTCCCTTAGCAAAATATTCCGCACTGGCAGTGGCATAGCAGACCGGTAATTCCAATACTAAATCAGCACCGTTGCACAAAGCCATTTTGGTACGGGTATATTTATCAATCAGGGCAGGGGTGCCTCTCTGTACAAAGTTACCACTCATAACAACTACGGCAAAATTAGCACCGCTAAGTTCCTTGGCTTTTTGTAACTGATAAAAATGTCCGTTGTGAAAAGGATTGTATTCTGCAATAATTCCCACGGTTTTCATAAAAAGTCCCCTTCTGTCCAATACAATAATGAAACGTAATATCGTTTAAAAACTTACATTTGCAATGTGAAAAAAATAACATTCCGTGAAAGCGTTTACATTGTGAAAAAAATCACGTTTTCAGCACTTTGAAAAGAAATGTTTTGTATCTGAAATTGTACAATTTTTCGCATATTTTTCCTTGTATACAATTTACATATCTAGTATAATATAAATAATCGGATTTGCCCAGCAAATTTTGTGATATAGATATACATAACAAATATGCAGCAAATTATTCAGTAAAACAGTATGAAGACAATGAAGTATAACAAAAGGCTGAAAGGAGAAAAGAGATGTCCTATATTGACCTGATTAAAGAAAGAGCAAAGGTTGACAAAAAGACAATCGTACTGCCGGAATCCAATGATAAGAGAACATTGATTGCAGCGGCAAAGATTATGGAAGAGGGAATTGCCAATATTATTATGATTGGTGATGAAGAAAAGATTATGGATGGTGCCGGCTGGTTGGAAGTGGATTTGGACGGTATTACTGTTATTAATCCCAAGACTACGGACAGACTGGATGAATATGTAAATTTGTTGTATGAAACTAGAAAAGCAAAAGGTATGACACCTGAGAAGGCAAGAGAGATACTGACTACTGATTATTTGACCTTCGGTATTGTCATGGTAAAGAACAATGACGCAGACGGTATGGTAGCAGGTGCATGTCACTCTACGGCGGATACGTTACGTCCTGCATTACAGATTTTAAAGACAGCGCCCGGGGTAAAACTGGTATCCGCATTCTTTATTATGGATACTGTGATGAAGGATCAGGGCGAAAACGGTACATTCCTGTTTGCAGACTGTGGTTTAAATCAGGACCCTACTCCCGAAGAACTGGCCGCCATTGCAGATACCACCTCCAGAAGTTTTAAGTCTTTGGTAGGCCCTAAACCTGTTATTGCCATGCTTTCTCATTCCACAAAGGGCAGTGCAAAGCATCCTTTGGTGGATAAAGTGGTAGAAGCTACCCGTATTGCGCATGAGCAGTATCCTCATTTGGTACTGGACGGTGAGTTACAGACTGATGCGGCACTGGTTCCTTCCGTAGCAAAGTCTAAAGCACCCGGAAGCCCTGTGGGCGGCAGAGCTAATATTTTGATTTTCCCTAATCTGGACGCAGGTAACATCGGATACAAGCTGGTACAGAGATTAGGCGGTGCAGAAGCGTATGGTCCTATGCTTCAGGGTATTGCAAAGCCTGTCAATGATTTGTCCAGAGGTTGTTCATGGGAAGATATCGTAGGTGTAGTGGCACTGACAGCAGTACAGGCACAGTTAGTGTAGGCACGGACACGATGTAATAGGCGTATTTATGGTACGAAAGGAGATTTGATATGAATATTTTAGTAATCAATTGTGGAAGTTCTTCTTTGAAGTTCCAGTTAATCAATGCAGAAAATGAAAAGCTGATTGCAAAGGGGCTTTGTGAACGAATCGGTATTGAAGGCAGTATGATTTCCTACACACCTGACGGTGGAGAAAAGGAGTCAAGGGAAGTACCCATGGAAAATCATACCGATGCTATCCGTTTGGTATTGGAAGCATTGACCAATGAAAAGACAGGTGTGGTAAAGAGCCTTTCTGAAATCAGTGCAGTGGGTCACCGTATTGTGCATGGTGGTGAAAAGTTTGCGCAGGCAACCATTATTGATGAAGAAGTGCTGGCAGCTATTACGGAATGTAATGATTTGGCACCCTTACACAACCCTGCAAATTTGATTGGTATCAATGCCTGCAAGGAACTGATGCCTGAAACACCCATGGTGGCAGTGTTTGATACCGCATTCCATCAGACTATGCCGGATAAGGCTTATATGTACGGTCTGCCTTATGAATATTATGAAAAATATAAAGTCAGAAGATATGGCTTTCACGGTACCAGTCATGCTTATGTAAGCAAAAAGGCAGCAGAGGTACTGGGTAAGAACTATGAAGACTTAAAGATTATTGTATGTCACTTGGGTAACGGTGCCAGCGTATCTGCTGTAAAGAACGGACAGTGCGTGGATACTTCCATGGGACTGACGCCCTTGGAAGGTCTGATTATGGGTACACGTTCCGGTGATATTGACCCTGCAATTATTGAATTTATTGCACACAAAGAGAATAAGTCCATTGATGAAATTATGACTGTGCTCAACAAGAAATCCGGTGTGTTGGGACTTTCCGACAATCTTTCTTCTGATTTCAGAGATATCGAAGCAGGGTATATAAAGGGGGATGAGAAAGCTGTACTGGCAATGGAAACCTTTGCTTACAGAGTAGCAAAGTATATCGGCTCTTATACAGCAGCCATGAACGGTGTAGATGTAATCTGCTTTACCGCAGGCGTAGGAGAAAACGGACCTTTGGTACGCCGTATTATCTGTGACAATTATCTGGGCTATCTGGGAATTACTTTGGACGAAGAATTGAATAACAAGAGAGGTTTGGATATTGCCATTACAACACCGGACAGTAAGACCACGGTTATGGTAATTCCTACCAATGAAGAACTGGCAATTGCAAGGGAAACTTATGCTTTAGTTCACTAGGAAGCAGAAGAATGTTCACTAACAGGAAGTGTTAACGGTTTTATCTATTACAAAAGAAAAGTTACAAATATAAAAGGCCTGCCATAATGGCAGGTCTTTTATGTAATAGAAAATAATTTTTTTATGTTGGTTACCTTTTCTTATTTTATAAAGGTCCAGATTGCAAGTACAATACCAACCACTTCGTAGATCCAAACTAAGGCACTAACGATTCTGGCAATGATACCTACGATAGGAATAATACCGATAAAGCCAAGAATGACACCCAGAATAATAGCAACTACAACGTAAACTACGATTGCAATAACCAGACTTACGATATCATCTTTTTTGACTCTGGCACTTAAGGGAAAATAAGGCATTAACTTCTCCATTGGATGGTTCCTCCTTTATGTATGATATATTTAGTATAAACTATATATCGGATAAATGCAAAAAAAAGTTAGTCTTACAGAGAAAAATATTGATTTTGGAAAAGCAAAACTGTTTTTGTAAAGAAACACAAAATCGTTTCAGAAAAACGTTTCAGAAAAAAGAAAAATAGGTGGTTGACAAAGTTGTCGGTCATATGTATAATAAATCAGTGTGTGAAAAACGAAAGCGTGTGTACATATGCTTTCGCCAGGAGCAGATATGTTATTGAATTTAACTGACGTATTAACATCTGAAGGAAAAATCAGGTCGGAAGACATTGCGATTGAAATGGAAGTATTTGAGAGTCGCATGGGTCGTTTTGTGATTACCGAGAAGACCCCGTTACATCTGGAAATGCGGAATACCAAACCCGGATGTGCCGAAGTGACAGGACATGCTGAAATAACGCAGCTTATGTGTTGTGACCGTTGTCTGAAAGAAATGCCGGTGAAGATTTCACTGGATTTTGTCAGAGATGTATTTTCACCGGATGTAAATGACAGTGAGATTGCAGATGATAGTGATACCGGATTGATGGATGGCTATCAGATGAACATAGAAGTACTGGTATACAACGAGCTGTTAATGAACCAGCCTGAGAAGGTACTTTGTAAGCCGGATTGCAAGGGAATTTGTAAGAAGTGTGGCAAAGACCTGAATGAAGGGGAATGTGGATGCGATACATTCGTGCCGGATCCCCGCATGGCGGTATTACAAGATATCTTTAACGCAAATAAGGAGGTGTAACGATATGTCTATTTGTCCTAAGAATAAGTCTTCTAAAGGTAGAAGAGATAAGAGAAGAGCAAACTGGAAAATGAGTGCTCCTGCATTAGTTAAGTGTAGCAAGTGCGGTGAATTAATGATGCCTCACAGAGTATGCAAGGCTTGTGGTTCTTACAATAAAAAAGAAATCATTGCACAGGACTAAGAAAAGCAAGAAGGGCTTCCCAAAAGGGAAGCCTTTTTCAACTTATAGGCAATTTTGCGGAAATATAATGTTTCCTAATAAGAAATGAGGAATGTTATGCAGGACAAGAAGGGATTCAGTGGCAGCACCTTAAAGCTGATTGCGATTATTACTATGTTCATCGACCATATCGGAGCAGTAATTGTGGAACGCATGTTATATGTAACCGGAAATACCGGAAGTTTTACTTATGAGCAGATGCAAAATCTGGATGATATATTACGCGGTATCGGAAGACTCGGTTTTCCGTTGTTTTGTTTTTTGCTGGTGGAAGGATTTATGCACACCCGTAATATAAGAAGATATGCGGTAAGGTTATTGTTGTTTGCCTTTGTTTCGGAACTGCCTTTTAATCTGGCATTCACGGGAAGGATTTTTTATCCGGGATATCAGAATGTATTTTTTACCTTATTTATAGGTTTAATTACTATGTGGGGATGCCGGATTATAGAAGAAAAGACTCAGTTCCATGTTATTTTGCAATATGTGCTGGGAATATTTTTTGTTATAATGGGAGCGTGGTTTGCAGAATGGTTGCAAACAGACTATGCGGGGATTGGTGTTTTGTGCATTATGGCGTTGTATCTTTTCAGAAAGAACAGAACGTTACAGGTTTTGGCAGGTGCGTTGGCATTCTGTTGGGAGATACCGGCACCACTGGCTTTTGTACCTGTGGCGTTTTATAATGGCAGGCGAGGTTTGAAAATGAAATATTTCTTTTATATATTTTATCCGGTGCACCTGCTTGTGCTTTATCTGGTAGCTTATTTTTGCGTTTTGACTTGATTTTTGTATATTCGTTTAGTATAGTAAAATGGAACTGGTTTAAGAATATTTATTCTTAGCAGAAAAGGTAGCCGAAACGACTGTGAAAGGAAGAAAAAATGGCAGATATGGTAAATGTAGCAGTAGATGCCATGGGTGGTGACAATGCACCTGTCGAGATTATCAAGGGTGCGGTAGATGCAGTGAATGCAGATGAAAAGGTAAAGATTTTTCTGGTAGGCCGCGAGGAGGTCATCCGTGAAGAATTGAAAAAGTATACTTATGATACCGCCCGGGTAGAAGTAGTGCATGCAGAAGAAGTAATCGAGACAGCAGAACCGCCTGTTATGGCTATTCGCCGTAAAAAGGATTCTTCTATTGTAAAAGCTATGAATATGGTAAAGGAAGGAACCTGTGATGCATTTGTATCCGCCGGTTCTACGGGTGCTGTATTGGTAGGCGGACAAGTTATCGTAGGACGTATCAAAGGTGTGGAGAGACCGCCTTTGGCACCGCTTATTCCTACAGAAAACGGTGTGTCTCTTTTGGTGGACTGTGGTGCCAATGTAGACGCAAGACCTTCTCATCTGGTGCAGTTTGCAAAAATGGGTTCCGTATACATGGAAAGTGTTATGGGGATTAAGAACCCTAAAGTCGGCATTGTTAACAACGGTGCGGAAGAGGAAAAAGGAAATGCTTTGGTAAAAGAGACATTCCCTCTGTTAAAGAATTGTCCCGAGATTAACTTTATCGGTAGTGTAGAGGCGAGGGATATTCCTACAGGTGTGGCTGATGTTATTGTTTGCGAAGCTTTTGTAGGTAATGTAGTCCTCAAATTATACGAAGGTGTAGGTGCGACTCTGATTAAGAAAGTAAAGGCAGGCATGATGACCTCCCTTCGCAGCAAAATCGGTGCGTTGTTAGTAAAGCCTGCACTGAAAAAGACCTTAAAGGCATTTGACTTGGAACAGTACGGTGGTGCTCCCATGCTTGGTTTAAACGGACTGGTAGTTAAGAGTCACGGCAGTTCCAATGCAGTTGAAATCAAAAATTCTGTTCTGCAATGTGTCACATTTAAAGAGCAGAAGATTAATGATAAAATAAGAGAAAAAATTACACTAGAAGATTAAGAAAGAAGGATTTAGCTATGGAATTTGAAAAACTGAAAAAAGTAATCGCGGAAGTATTAAATGTGGATCCCGAAGAAATCACCTTAGAGTCTACCTTTACAGATGATTTGGGCGCCGATTCTTTGGATGTATTCCAGATTGTCATGGGCATTGAAGAAGAATTTGATATTGAAATTCCTGCTGAAAAGGCAGAAAAGATTTCAACCGTTGAAGAAGCAGTTGAGCTGATTAAGGCCGCAGTGAACAACTAGTGTTGTCCATAAAATTATTTAGTATTCCTGCATATTGTGTTCAGCATATCCGCCGGATACAGTATCAGGAATACTTTGTTTATCAATAGGATTTTGATAAAGAAATCGGGAAGGGCAGGCTACCTATGGGATATACTCTGGAAGAACTTGAAAAAAGAATCAATTATGATTTTAAAGAAAAGTTACTTTTAAGACAGGCAATTACACATAGTTCATTTAGTAATGAACAGAAAATAAAAAAACAAAAGCACTATGAAAGACTGGAGTTTTTGGGGGATGCCGTTCTGGAACTGGTTATGAGTGATTTCCTGTACCATGAATATGAAGATAAATCAGAAGGACAGCTTTCAAAAATCCGTGCAGCAATGGTATGTGAGCCGTCTTTGGCACTATGTGCAAGGGATTTGGAAGTGGAAAAGTTTATGCGTCTGGGCAAAGGCGAAGAAGTTGGCGGCGGAAGAGAAAGAGATTCGATTATAGCAGACGTAATGGAGGCGATAATCGGCGCGATTTATCTGGACGGCGGCATGGACGCAGCAAGAGAGTTTATACACAGGTATGTACTGTTGGATTTGGAGAATAAGCAGTTATTTTACGATAGTAAGAGCAATTTGCAGGAACATATCCAGAAGAATCTTAAAAAAGAATTTCATTATGAAATTATAGAAGAAAGCGGTCCGGAGCATGACAGAGTATTTACTATTAATGTAGTCATGGAAGGCAAAGTGCTTGGAACAGGTAAAGGAAGAACTAAGAAAGCAGCCCAACAGCAGGCCGCTTATAAAGCATTACTTAGCTTTAAGGAAGCAGGCTGGGAAGGAAAACTTACATGTATTTAAAAAGTATTGAAGTATACGGATTTAAGTCTTTTGCAAATAAAATTACATTTCAGTTTCATAATGGTATTACAGGTATCGTAGGCCCCAACGGAAGCGGTAAGAGCAATGTTGCCGACGCTGTACGCTGGGTACTTGGTGAGCAGAGAATCAAGCAGTTGCGTGGTGCGTCCATGCAGGATGTTATTTTCTCGGGAACAGAAACCAGAAAGCCTTTAAGTTATGCTTATGTGGCAATTACTTTGGACAACTCTGACCATCAGTTGGCTATTGATTATGATGAAGTAACGGTTGCCAGACGAATTTACCGTTCCGGAGAAAGTGAATATCTTATTAACGGTTCTGCATGCCGACTGAAAGATGTTAATGAACTTTTTTACGATACCGGTATCGGTAAGGAAGGCTATTCCATTATCGGACAGGGGCAGATTGACAAGATTTTGAGTGGTAAGCCCGAAGAAAGAAGAGAACTTTTTGACGAAGCTGCAGGTATTGTTAAATTTAAGCGCAGAAAGTATGCGGCACAGAAGAAATTAGAGGGCGAAAAAGCCAATCTGGTGCGTGTAAGCGACATACTTTCCGAACTGGAAAAGCAGGTTAAACCGTTAGAGAAACAGTCTGAAACCGCAAAGATTTATTTAAAGAAAAAAGAAGAGTTGAAAGCATTGGATGTGAATATGTTCTTATTGGAGCATAACCGCTTAAAAGAACAGTTATCATCCGTAGAAGAAAAATACAATATCGCATCTAAAGATTTGGAGACAACCGGTAACAAATACGAAGGTATCAAGGAAGAGTATGAGCGTATTCAGAATGAAATAGAGAGTCTGGAGCAGGCTATCGAAGAAGCACGTACCAATCTCACGGATACCAGTGTGCTCAGAGGTAAACTGGAGGGTGAAATCAATGTCTTAAAAGAACAGATTCACTCTGCGGGTGACAACGAACAGCATTTAAAGAATCGCCAGACGAATGTGCAGGCTGAAATAGATACCAAAAATGTGGACAAAGAACAGATTTTGCAGGAAAAGAAGGCAATTGATGATCAGGTTGCGGAAATCATGTCCACAAGAGATGAAGTGAAAGCACTGTTAGAGCAGGTGCAGAACCGTATTCAGGAATTGAATGACAATATTGAAAATGGTAAGAATACCATTATTGGGGAACTGAATCAGCGTGCTACCATTAAGTCCAAGATGGGACGTTATGACACAATGTTGGAACAGATTGCCATCCGTAAGGCAGAATTAAATTCCCGCCTGTTACGTGCCAAATCCGATGAGGCGACTCAGGTAGAAACCATTAAGCAGTTGCAGGAGCAGTTTGAAGCAGTAACTAAAGAATTGTCCGTAATGAACAAAGATGCGGAAAACGCAGAAAAAGAACTGGTAGGTATTAGAGAAATCCTTGCCAAGAAGGATGCAACGTTAAGAGAGACTCAGGAGCAGTACCATCAGGAGAAATCCCGACTGGAGGCATTATCCAATCTGACGGAGCGTTATGAAGGCTATGGCGGAAGTGTCAAGAAGGTAATGGAGCAGAAAGAATCCGAAAAAGGTATTATCGGTGTAGTGGCGGACATTATCAAAGTAGACAAGAAGTATGAAACCGCTATCGAAACTGCACTGGGCGGAAATATCCAGAACGTGGTTACCGATGATGAAGAAACCGCCAAGAAGATGATTGGTTTCTTAAAGAAGAATAAATTAGGTAGAGCAACATTTTTACCTCTTACCAGCATTAAAAATCCCCAAGAGTTCAAAAATCCCGATGCCCTCAAAGAAAAGGGTGTTATCGGCATGGCGGATGAACTGGTGCAGATTGATAAGAAATACAAAGATGTGGCAAAAGCTATGTTGGGACGTATTGTAGTAGTGGACAATGTGGACAATGCAGTAAAGATTGCCAGAAAGTTTGATTATGGTATCCGTATGGTTACTATCGAAGGCGAACTTTTGGTGCCCGGTGGTGCCATCAGTGGCGGTGCATTCAAAAATAACAGTAACCTGTTGGGTCGTCGACGTGAAATTGAGGACTTGGAAAAGAAAACGAAGGAGCTTTTGGAAAAAGCAGAAGCCATTCAGGTTGAAATCGAGGAGACCAAGAATAAGCGTAACCGTCTGCGTATGGATTTGGAAGCATTAAAAGCAGATATCCAGCGTAAGTTTATTGAACAGAATACTGCACGTCTCAATGTGGAAACCGCAAAAGAGCGTATGGAAGAGGCTGAAGCCGGTTCGCGTTCGTTAAAGAACGAAGAGCAGGAAATCGAAAAGCAGATTTTTGATATCAAGGGTAGCAAGGCTGACATTCTTCGGGAATTGGAAATGTCCGAAGAAATGGAGAAAAATGTAGAGGCACAGATTGTGCAGTTCCAAAAAGAATTGGAAGAACGCAGAAGCGAAGAAACAGAAAAGTCTGCACAGGTTTCCGAATGGGATATGAAAGTGGAGAAGATGCTCCAGACCCAGGAATTCCATCAGCAGAATGTGGACCGTATTAACGGTGAAATTGCCCGTTATGAGGCAGAATTGGCTGAAATTAACGAGGGACTTTCTGACAGTGCCCGCAGCATTGAAGAAAAGAATAAAAACATTCTGGAGATTGAGAAGACCATTGCAGCGTCCCATACATCCCAGAATCAATCCCAGCAGGAACTTTCCGACAATATTGCCCGTAAGGAAGAACTGACAACTAAACAAAAGAATTTCTTCAAAGAAAGAGAAGAACTGGCAGAGCAGATGACAGCACTTGACAAGGAAGTGTATCGTCTCAATTCGCAGAAAGAAAAATTTGAAGAGTCCATGGAAAATCAGATTAACTATATGTGGGACGAATACGAGATCACCCTGTCTGATGCGGCAGCCATCCGGAATGAAGAAATGACGGATTTGGTAGCCATGAAGCGTGATATCGCAGTGTTAAAAGACCAGATTAAAAAGCTGGGTGATGTAAACGTAAATGCGATTGAAGATTACAAGAATCTGATGGAGCGCTATACTTTCTTAAAGAACCAGCATGATGATTTGGTAGAGGCGGAAAAAACACTGGAAGGTATTATCACGGAATTGGATGCTGCCATGCGTAAGCAGTTCAATGAAAAGTTTGCGGAAATTACCAAAGAATTTGACAAAGTATTTAAAGAACTTTTTGGTGGTGGTAAGGGAAGCTTGGAATTACAGGAAGATGAGGATATTCTGGAAGCAGGCATCCGTATCATTGCACAACCGCCCGGAAAGAAACTGCAGAATATGATGCAGCTCTCCGGTGGTGAGAAGGCTCTGACGGCCATTGCGTTGTTATTTGCTATTCAGAACTTAAAGCCTTCACCGTTCTGTTTGTTGGACGAAATTGAAGCAGCACTGGATGAGTCCAATGTAGGTCGTTTTGCAAAATACTTACATAAGCTGACGAAGCATACCCAGTTTATTGTGATTACCCACAGACGTGGTACAATGGAAAGAGCGGACCGCTTATACGGTATTACCATGCAGGAAAAGGGTGTATCCGCCCTTGTCAGCGTCAATCTGATAGACAAAGATTTGGATAATTAAGGAGGCGCTTGTTTTGAGCGAAGAAAAGAAAGGTTTTTTTGCCCGGTTAAAAGCAGGATTACAAAAGACCAGAAACAATATTGTAAAGGGCATTGATGCAGTTTTCAGTGGATTTTCTTCTATTGACGAAGAGTTTTATGAAGAATTGGAAGAAATCCTTATCATGGGTGATATCGGTGTAAAAGCGACCACGGATATTATCGAAAGGCTGAAAGCAGAAGTAAAAAAGCAGCATATCAAGGAGCCGGAAGCATGTAAACAGCTTTTGATTGACAGTATCAAAGAGCAGATGCAGATAGGTGAAACAGCCTACGATTTTGAAAAAGAGCAGTCCATTGTAATGGTGATTGGTGTAAATGGCGTGGGAAAGACCACCACTGTAGGGAAACTTGCCGGTAAACTAAAAGCAGAAGGACGTAAGGTTCTGATTGCGGCAGCAGATACATTCCGTGCAGCGGCAGGTGACCAGTTAAAAGAATGGGCAAACAGAGCCGGCGTGGATATGATAGGTGGTGCAGAAGGGTCTGACCCTGCCAGCGTAGTATTTGATGCAGTGGCGGCGGCAAAAGCAAGAAGAGCAGATGTGCTATTAATCGATACTGCAGGTCGTCTTCATAATAAAAAGAACCTTATGGAAGAACTGCGTAAGATGAACCGCATTATTGACAGAGAATTTCCCGATGCACACAGAGAAAATCTGATTGTACTGGATGGTACTACCGGACAGAATGCACTCATGCAGGCAAAAGAGTTTGGTGATGTGGCAGAACTTACCGGTATCGTACTTACTAAGATGGACGGTACAGCTAAAGGTGGTATTGCAGTAGCAATCCAGTCGGAACTACAGGTGCCGGTTAAATACATCGGTGTGGGTGAAACGATTGAAGATTTACAGAAATTTGATTCCGATGATTTTGTAAACGCATTGTTTGATGTGAAAACAGAAGAACTGCAATCGGAAGAATAAGCGAAAGGCCTGGTATAACAAATGGAAGAAAAAATGTTGACTTTGGATAAATTTGAAGAGGCTTCCGAAGTAGTAAAAAGAGTGACATTGGAAACTAAACTGGTATACAGTGATTATTTAAGTGCACAGACCGGCAACAGAGTTTATTTGAAACCGGAAAATATGCAGTTTACCGGCGCATACAAGGTAAGGGGTGCCTATTATGCCATGAGTACCCTTTCCGATGAACAGAGGGCAAAAGGTGTGATTACCGCATCCGCAGGTAATCATGCGCAGGGTGTTGCTTATGCGGCAAAGAGTTATGGTGTAAAAGCAATTATCGTTATGCCCACCACTACACCTTTGATGAAAGTAAACCGTACCAAGAGTTATGGTGCAGAAGTTGTGCTTCATGGTGATGTATATGATGAGGCCTGTGCAAAGGCCTATGAACTGGCAGAAGAGATGGGCTATACCTTTATCCATCCTTTTAACGATTTGACAGTGGCAACCGGTCAGGGAACCATTGCCATGGAAATCTTTAAGGAACTGCCTTTGGTAGATTATATTTTAGTACCTATCGGTGGTGGCGGACTGGCAACCGGTGTGTCCACACTTGCCAAACTTTTAAATCCTAAAATAAAAGTAATTGGTGTAGAACCTGCCGGTGCAAACTGTATGCAGGCATCGGTTAAAGAAGGAAAGGTTGTAACACTGCCTTCCGTAAATACAATTGCAGACGGTACTGCAGTAAAAACGCCCGGTGATAAGCTGCTTCCTTATATACAGCAGAATTTGGATGATATTATCACGGTAGAAGATGCAGAATTGGTAGTAGCATTCCTGGATATGGTAGAAAACCACAAGATGGTAGTAGAAAACTCCGGTCTGTTAACGGTTGCAGCATTAAAGCATCTGAATGTAAAAGATAAAAAGGTAGTTTCTATTTTAAGTGGTGGTAATATGGATATCATTACCATGTCTTCCGTAGTACAGCAGGGGCTGATTTTCAGAGACCGCGTATTTACGGTATCCATACTGTTGCCCGATAAGCCTGGTGAACTTTACAAGGTGGCAGGTATTGTGGCAGCACAGAACGGTAATGTTATCAAGCTGGAGCATAACCAGTTTGTATCTACCAATCGTAATGCAGCAGTGGAACTGCGTATTACTTTGGAAGCATTCGGAACAGAACACAAAAACCAGATTATCGATGCCCTGGAAAAAGAAGGTTACAGACCCAGACTGAAACAAACCGTACAGGCTATTTTTGATTAAAGATATAAAATCCGCATATTCTATATATGCGGATTTTGTGCATACTTACAGGCAGAAAGGAAGTATAAATGGGAACTGCGGAAATGAAAGAAGACTTAAAAGTGAACAAAGAAAAAGTATCCACAGCTAAAATTTGGAAAAAGAGAATCAGTAATTTTTTCTTGATGACTGCGGGGAGTTTTTGTTATGCGGCGGCAATCAGTTTGTTTTTGGATCCCAACAATCTGGCCCCCGGTGGAGTGACCGGTATTGCCATTATTTTAAACAGATTGTTTTCTGTCAGTACGGGTACTATGATATTTTTACTGAACATTCCGATTATGCTTTTAGGCTTTTGGAAACTGGGCGGAAAACTGATTGTGTCAACATTATACTGTATTGCGTTGGCTTCTTTTCTGACTGATAGGTTGGGGACCTACGGTGCAATTACGGAAGAACCCTTACTGGCGGCACTTGCAGGTGCAGTATTGGTAGCTGTGGGGATGGGTGGTGTATTTAAGGCCGGTTCGACTACAGGTGGTACGGATATTATTATTAAGGTCTTACGGTTAAAAATGCCCCATATTAAAACCGGTGCCTTATATTTGATTTTGGATGCTATGGTAGTAACGGCATCTGCTTTTGTGTTTAAAGATATTGACAGAGCATTATATGCCGGAATTGCTGTATTTGTAGCATCTTTCGTTTTGGACATTGTATTGTATGGCAGGGATGGAGCAAAGTTGATTTATATCATCAGTGATAAGTCGGAACAGATTACACAGAGACTTTTGGCAGAACTGGAAATCGGCGTTACCTATATTAACGGGAAAGGTGCTTATAGCGGTAAAGATAAAAAAGTCATTATGTGTGTTATGCGCAAGCAGCTTGCACCCCGTACAGAAGATATCATCAAAGAAGAAGACCCGGAAGCGTTTATGATAGTTTCCAGTGCTACGGAAATTTTCGGAGAAGGATATAAGAGTTATTTTAGTGAGAAATTATAAATACAAATAGGAAATGGCTGTTGCATAAGCGATTTGAGAGCACCAAGCAAATAAGTGCTTATAAACATTCAAATATAGCCATTTGTAACAGCCATTTAAATATTCAATTATTTGGTATTTAAATATTGACTGGCATCTTGCTCAGACAAACCAAACTTGTCCATAAGCTGATGTAAGGTGGTTTCTTCGGCGAAATCCAATTCAGAGCATAAGGATATAAATGCTTGGATACCTTCTTTACGCCCTTCCTGACGTTTTCTGAAATATAGAATTTGAGAAAAGTTGACATTATATAGAGAAAATATGCTTTAAATTAAGTCTAGCACAGTTATGCTTTTATTGCAATACTTAATTTTGAAAAATAGTGTATAAAATTACGTCAGGTTGATTTGCAAGAAATATATGATATACTTATAAAAATAAATTGGAAAATTTAAATAATGACAATTGTATCAGAGAAGGAGAACGGTATTATGGCAGGTTTTTTGGCAGGAGTGTTAAATTCAGATGAGTAAGTTTTTTAGTAAAGAGAATATTTAAGCATGATGCCGGATGGCGAAAAATAAATATGGAGAGTATTTGTTACAGGTGCCGATAAGGCAGGCACCTGTTCTTGGATTGAAAGGTTAAAATATGAAATATCTTGTGGGTATATATGAAAAAATATGTTCATATACCCACAAAAACACATTTTTCTGGGTAGTGACAAGAACCTTTTTTCTATATACCCAAACATCATGATTTTTTAGTGAAAAAATAAGAAAAATGGGTATATCAAAACAAAAATTTTTTATATACCCAAAATGTGATGAGTCTTCTGAATTCATTGACACTTGAAAGTCTTCCGAACACCAAAAACTGAAACATATTTAGAAAAAACGGATAGTTGTTTTTTTTTGACGGCATATGGCATAATGAAGTAAAGCATTATGCAGCACAGTATTAGGTGTGATGTGAAACGAAAAATTACCAAAAAGGGAGACAGACAAATAAAGAAAAAAGTAATCAGTTTAGTATTGGCAATGAGTATGGTGTTTGGATTGGCAGCATGCAATAATGCACCTGCCACAGAGGCGGAAAATCAGGCGGACAGAAGTGATGATGAAAGGAAAGAGGAAGATAGTGCGGGAGTAGAGTCGAATGTAGAAAATGCTTTTGACTCGGAGGCGGTCCAAAAGGCAGTCAGTGAAATTATGACAGTTACCATTGAGGGGAATCAATATGATTTCTCAGGAGATTATTTGGAAATAGTAGCACAGCTGGCAAAGGACGGTTTATGCGGACAAAATGCTATGCGGATACTACAGGCATATGATGAAAATGGTGAATTGGTTCAATTGGATATGGAGGAACTTTCAGATAAAAAGGTCATTAGTACATATGAAAGACCTTTGTCATTTAAGTGGAGCCCGGTTGTGAGACGTAACTTTATTTTATATGATTTGGAAAACTTTAGTACGGTAGACGCTATAGGTTATAAGTCAACGGCAGAAGAGTTAAAAAATCTGGAGGGATATACTGTTTATGGTCCGGATGAGTATCTTGCCGCAGTGGCACTATATGTTGACGGGAATTTGGTTGATTTGGAAGAATATCGTGATGAGTATGAAACGTGGTTACAGGATGTGGAAGAATTGGGAGCAGAGGCTGCTTATACACTCCACTTGTCTTATGCAACCTACTATATTAATAATTCATCAAATGATAGAACGCAACTGGGAGATGATACTACTCTAAAGCAAGTAATGCAAAGAGATGCTTTTGAAACAAATATGTTGTTGATATTTGCAGGGATGGACGCAGGACAGGCTTTGGAAAATGGAGAGATAACATGTTACAGTTTGATTTCTTATAGGCATGAGGAGGAGGTAGGTGTTGCGGTGACTTATCAGTATTATTATGCAGATGAAGAGATGGCAAAGTTTGATGATGATAAAAAAGAACTTAGGGATGGAAATATAGAACGTGCGATAGAAGAAATACGAAATCAATAAAATATTTTACATGTGTAACAGTTTATCTACAGGTGTCAAGAAAAAATACTTGACACCTGCTTTTTTGTATAGTATGATAACCAAGGTGTCATAAGGTGAACTGCCCAAGGAGGCGAGTCACAGGTGGACTTTGGAACTGCATTTGGCAGGCAAAGTACATGACGGAAAGGTGGCACAGATATGGAAAAGATATTTGAACAAGGCCTTTTATATGACTTTTACGGGGAACTGCTTACCGAGCACCAGCAAAAGATTTATGAGGATGCGGTGTACAACGATTTATCCCTTGGCGAAATTGCTGCAGAGGCAGGCATCAGCCGTCAGGGCGTACACGATTTGATTAAGCGGTGCGATAAGATACTGGCTGATTATGAAGCGAAGCTGCATTTGGTGGAACGGTTTGCCGAGGCCAGAAAAACCGTAAATGAGATGCTTAAAAAGGCTGATGAGATGCAGAAGAAAAATCCATCAGATACTTTTATAAAAGATATTGAAGAAATTAAGCAATTAGGAAAAGAACTGTTGGAAAAATTATAAAGGTAAAGTCAAAGAGCCTATATTAAAAGGTAAGCATTTTGAATAGAGATATTCAGGAACAATAGAGACAGTTCTGAAAACATAAACTACTGGGAGCAACTATGGCATTTGAAAGTTTAACGGACAAATTACAAAATATATTTAAAAATTTAAGAGGTAAGGGCCGTTTAACAGAAGAAGATGTTAAGGTGGCTTTAAAGGAAGTAAAGATGGCTCTTTTAGAGGCCGATGTAAACTTCCGTGTGGTAAAGCAGTTTGTAAAGTCTGTGGAAGAGAGAGCAGTTGGAGCAGATGTATTAAACGGTTTAAATCCCGGTCAGATGGTAATCAAAATCGTAAACGAAGAAATGATTGCCCTTATGGGAAGTGAGACTACCGAGATACAATTCCAGCCCGGTAAATCCATTACAGTCATTATGATGGCAGGTTTACAGGGTGCAGGTAAGACTACCACCACAGCAAAGATTGCAGGTAAACTTAAATTAAAAGGAAAGAAATCCTTGTTGGTTGCCTGTGACGTGTATCGTCCCGCTGCGATTGAACAGTTGCAGGTAAATGGTGCGAAACAGGAAGTGGAGGTATTCTCCATGGGAACCGGTCATAAGCCGGTGGATATTGCCCTTGCAGCAATAGAGCATGCCAAAAAGAACGGTCACAATGTGGTAATCATCGATACCGCCGGCCGTTTGCATATAGATGAGGACATGATGGCTGAACTTCAGGAAATCAAGTCCAAGGTAGAGGTACACCAGACACTTCTGGTTGTAGATGCCATGACCGGTCAGGACGCGGTCAATGTGGCAAAAGAATTCGATGAAAAAGTCGGTATTGACGGCGTGGTTTTATCCAAGATGGATGGTGATACCCGTGGTGGTGCGGCACTTTCTGTAAAAGCTGTTACCGGCAAACCTATTTTGTACGTCGGTATGGGTGAAAAACTTTCCGATATGGAACAGTTTTATCCCGACAGAATGTCAAGCCGTATCTTGGGTATGGGAGATGTGCTTTCCCTGATTGACAAGGTACAGGCAAACATCGATATTGATGCGGACAAAGAAAAAGAAATGGCAAACCGCATGAAGAAAGGTAAATTCGATTTCGAAGATTATCTGGAAAGCATGAAACAGATGAAGAAACTGGGAGGTTTGTCCGCTATCTTAGGTATGATGCCCGGTATGGGCATGAAAGCCGGTGATTTGGAATCCATGGTGGATGACAAGCAGTTAGCACGTATGGAGGCAATAGTGCTTTCCATGACACCCCAGGAGAGAAGAAATCCCAAACTTTTAAATCCCCAGAGAAAGCACAGAATTGCAAGAGGTGCAGGGGTGGACATCGCAGTGGTAAATCGTTTTATCAAGCAGTTTGAACAGAGTCAGAAGATGATGAAGCAGTTCGGCGGCGGTAAAAAGCGAGGTTTCGGCGGGTTCCCCGGTTTGGGCGGCAAAGGAAGATTTCCTTTCTAAGATTAAGTTGACGCAAAATGCGGTGGCACATACAGTTATGTCAGATATGGAATTTTCAAAAGAAAAGCTCCTTATCATAAATTAAAAAATCAAAACATTTACGTGGAGGTAAAAAGAAATGGCAGTTAAAATCAGATTAAGAAGAATGGGACAGAAGAAGGCTCCTTTTTATAGAATCATCGTTGCAGATTCCCGTTCTCCCAGAGATGGTAAGTGTATCGAAGAAATCGGTACTTATGATCCCAGCACCGATCCCAGCACTTTCAACATCAACGAAGAGCTGGCAAAGAAATGGTTAGCAAACGGTGCACAGCCTACAGAAGTTGTTGGTAAACTGTTCAAGGCAGCTGGTATTGAAAAATAATCCGGACTTGAAAAGGGTTTCTGAAAACGGCATGTCTGGAGGTGGATTATGAAAGATTTAGTAGAAGTAATTGCAAAGGCACTTGTTGATAATCCGGAGGAAGTTGTTGTAACAGAAAAGACAGAAGGAAAAAATGTCACTGTTGAACTTCATGTTGCTGCATCCGATATGGGTAAAGTAATCGGTAAGCAGGGACGTATTGCAAAAGCAATCCGTTCTGTTGTGAAGGCAGCATCATCCAAAGACAATAAGAGAGTAGATGTAGAAATCATCTAAAACCGGCAGGGGCGTTCTTTGGAGCGTCCCTGTTTTGCAAACTTAGGGACTCTGTAAAGCATGGATAAAGAGAATGTTGATACAGAGGTTTTGAAAAAAGGAATTTGTATGGAAGATTTATTAAAAGTAGGTGTCATTACTTCGACACATGGTGTCAGAGGGGAAGTAAAAGTATTCCCCACAACTGATGATGTAAACAGATTTAAAAAGTTAAAGCAGGTTCTGCTCTATACGGGCAAGGAATATCTGACTTTAGAAATTGAAGGGGTTAAATTCTTTAAAAATATGGTTATTCTCAAATTTAAAGGATTGAACCTGATTGAAGAAGTGGAAAAGTATCGGCAGAAAGACCTCTTTGTAGAGCGTAAGGATGCCGTTAGATTAAAAAAAGACGAGTATTTTATTGCGGACTTAATCGGTTTGCAGGTGTTCGGTGAAGACGGTGTGCTGATTGGTACTTTGAAGGATGTTATCACAACCGGTGCCAATGATGTATATGCCGTAGAAATTGCAGCAGGCAATAACTTAGGCGCAGAAGCGGGTACAGAAGTGTTGCTTCCTGCCATAAAGCAATGTGTACTGGAAGTAGATGTGGAAGCCGGTAAAATGGTAGTACACATGATGGAAGGACTGTTAGACTAATGAATTTCCATGTATTGACACTGTTTCCGGAAATGATTATGCAGGGACTTTCCGAAAGTATTATCGGAAAAGCCCGTGAAAAAGGCAGTATCCGGGTAGAGGCAGTCAATATCCGTGATTATACGGAGGATAAACACAAAAAAGTAGATGATTATCCCTACGGAGGCGGTGCAGGGCTTTTGATGCAGGCACAGCCTGTTTGTGATGCACATGCGGATGTGTTAAATAAAATCGGTAAAGAAGGCGTAAGAACCATTTATCTGACTCCTCAGGGCAAGACTTTTAATCAGCGCATGGCAGAAGAACTGGCTGGGGAAGAAGATTTAATTTTTTTGTGCGGCCATTACGAGGGAATTGACGAAAGAGCATTGGAAGAAGTAGTCACGGATTATGTTTCTTTGGGCGATTTTGTTTTGACCGGCGGAGAACTGCCGGCTATGGTAATGATTGATTCTATTGCCAGACTGGTGCCGGGCGTACTGCACAATGATGATTCTGCCGCCGATGAGTCTTTTTCGGGGTATCTTCTTGAATATCCCCAGTATTCCAGACCGGAGATGTTTAGGGGAAAAAAGGTGCCGGAGGTACTTTTATCCGGTGACCATAAAAAAATCCGGGCATGGAGAGAAGAGGCAGCCATAGAGCGTACAAAGCAAAGAAGACCGGATATGTATGCAGAGTACGAGAAGCTGACAGCTTGTAGAAACCGCCTTTTAAAAAAGGATAAACTGCACTATATTGCCATGAGCGAACTGATTCACAGAGCACAGGCACAGCTTTTGTTCTGGGGCGATGAAGGGATATTATTAAAAGACAGAAAAAGCGATGTCTATATGATTTCCGCCACAGATAAAGAGACAGGAAGTAAGATATTGGATACGGTATTTTGTTGTGATTCAGAAAAGGAAAAAAATGCTGATACAGTAAAACTATCTTTAAATGACGGAGATATGTTTGTAACCTATGAGTCATTTATGAATGATGTGCTGGCAGAACATTTTGGTTATACCAGAATATATGATTGTGTTACTTATGCTTATACCAGAAAAGAAGCACTTCCCGTAAAACATACGGACATCAGACAGCTTGACTGTGGTGCATTGGAGTGTATTTGTGAGAATTATCATCAGGCTGAGAGAAGTTACATCAAGTCCTTATTGTTAAGCGGCAGTATCTTTGGTATTTATGAAGAGGGACAATTGGCAGGCTTTATGGGAGAGCATAAAGAGGGAAGCATGGGGCTTTTGGAAATTTTCCCTGCTCACCGGAAGAAAGGACTTGCCACGGCATTGGAAAGCTTTATGATTAACAGGACGTTAAAAAAAGGATATATCCCCTACTGCAATGCTTTTTCGGACAATGAAGAATCCATAGGATTGCAGGAAAAACTGGGTTTGTATCCTGCCAAAAAAAAGATTTGGTGGTTGAAAAAATAACAGTTGCATTTTAAACAAATGTGTGTTAAAGTATGAATGTTGTGATAACGAGATGGTCCTCTGTTACGGAATGTATTAAGAACATCCATTAGAAAAGGAGTAAAGAAATGAACGAAATCATTAAGAGCATCGAAGCAGAACAGTTAAAAGAAAATGTAGACCAGTTCAACGTTGGTGATACCGTTAAAGTTTACGGTAAAATCAAGGAAGGTAACAGAGAAAGAATCCAGGTTTTCGAAGGCGTTGTTGTTAAGAGACAGGGCGGAAGCAACAGAGAAACTTTCACTGTAAGAAAGACCTCCAACGGTATCGGCGTAGAAAAGACATGGCCTTTACACTCTCCTAACGTAGAGAAGATCGAAGTAGTGAGAAGAGGTAAAGTAAGACGTGCAAAACTGAACTACTTAAAGGGTCGTGTAGGTAAGAAGGCAAAAGTAAAAGAAATCGTAAGATAATTTGCCTGCACATAATACAGACTGTAATGAGCACCTTTCCCGAGGATTTGGGAAGGGTGTTTTTAATTCATAGAAAAATTTATGAATTAAAAGCCTCCGCAGGTGCGAGAGTCCGGTTGGTATTAAAAAAAGATTGGCGTACCATGCAGTATGGTAGTATAATATTATTATATATGTTCAAAATCAGAATGATATAGGTGTTAAAGGGAAGACAGAATGGGAAGACGACATAAAGGTTTAAGCTTTTATCGGAAAAAGAAAAAAATCAGTGCCGCCATAGTGCGTGAAATTATAGTGTGGATATTTGGTATTTGTACTTCTGTATTTGTGGCTTTTGTGGTAGTATATGCAGTGGGAATGTCCACAAGTGTAGTAGGTGTTTCCATGGAACCGGCATTGTACAACGGGCAACAGGTACTGATTAACCGTTATGCATACTTATTGTCCTCGCCCAAGGTAGATGATGTGGTGGTTTTTTTGCCAAACGGTAATGAAAATTCACATTATTATATCAAGAGAATTGTGGCAGTCCCGGGAGATACGGTACAGATTACAGGTGGCAGACTGTATGTAAACGGTGTTTTTGTAGAAGACGAATTTGATAAAATGGCAGATGCCGGTATTGCAGAAAATCTACTGACATTGGGAACAGATGAATATTTTGTATTGGGTGATAACCGTAACAATTCGGAGGACAGCCGCTCTGCAAATATCGGAACTGTAAAAGGGGTAGACATTATAGGAGAGGTATGGTTCCACATGGGAACCGATACCGAAGGCATCGGATTTGTAAAATAAATGTGGTGAAGAAGGAGACCAACTATGAATTATCAATGGTATCCCGGTCATATGACGAAAGCCAAGCGTATGATGCAGGAGGACATAAAACTGATAGATTTGGTGATTGAGCTGGTGGACGCAAGGATTCCCTTATCCAGCAGAAATCCCGATATTGATGAACTGGGAAAGAATAAGTCCAGAATTATTTTGTTAAATAAGTCAGACCTTGCAGACCCAGCAGGCAATGCGGCATGGACCACATATTTTAAGAATAAAGGGTTTCATGTATTGGAAATCAACGCCAGAAGCGGTGCAGGAATAAAATCCATAAACGGATTGGTACAGCAGGCGTGTAAAGAAAAAATTGAGAGGGACAAGCGCAGAGGTCTGATTAACCGTCCGGTAAGGGCTATGGTGGTAGGAATACCCAATGTAGGTAAATCTACCTTTATCAATTCTTTTGCAGGAAAAGCATGTACTAAGACAGGAAACAAGCCGGGAGTAACAAAAGGAAAACAGTGGATTCGTATGAAGAACTCATTGGAGCTTCTGGATACGCCGGGTATTCTGTGGCCTAAATTTGAAGATCAGGAAGTGGGCATGAAACTGGCTTTTATCGGTTCCATGAATGATGAAATCGTGATTATTCAGGAGTTGGCACTGGATTTAATAAAGTATATTGCAATGCGTTACCCCGGAGTATTTGAAGAGAGGTATGGCATTCCTTATCCGACGGATTTACCGGAGGACAAAGCCTCAGTAGAAGTTTTGACACAGATTGCAGAAGTGAGAAAGTGTTATTTGAAAGGTAAAGAACCGGATTACGACAGAGCAGCTTCTTTATTGGTAGAGGATTTCAGAAGTGGCAGACTGGGAAGAATTACATTAGAAAGACCGGAAGGACAGAGTGATGAAGAATAAAAAGCTGTTAAAGGAAATTTTAAGTACCAGCATATATTTATTAATAGTATTGATTATTACGTATTTACTTATTGTGTTTGTGGTACAGCGTACTGTGGTAAATGGTTCATCCATGGAACCTACTCTTTACGGAACAGATGTAAATGACCCGGATAAGGCAGGGGACAATTTATTGGTAGACAAAATCAGTTACCGTTTTGGTGACCCGCAGAGATTTGATATTATTGTATTCCCGTACAGATATACAGGAGAATATTTTATCAAGCGTATTATCGGACTGCCCGGTGAAACGGTGAGGATTGATGAAGCGGGTAATATTTATATCAATGGCGAAATTTTAAAAGAAAGCTACGGTAAGGAAATTATAGCGTATGCAGGACGGGCTGAGCAGGAGGTTCTGTTGGGCGAGGATGAGTACTTTGTTTTGGGGGATAACCGCAACAACAGTAAGGACAGCAGAGACCCCAGTGTAGGCAATATCAGCAGGGATGAAATCATAGGAAGGGCGTGGCTTCGGATTTGGCCCCTTAACCGTTTCGGCATATTGCAACATCAGTAAAGATGACGCGTGAGGACACGTAGAAGTATACGGTTGTGAAAACCTGTTTTAACAGGGGCGAAGCGAGAGGAATATATGGAACAGAAGATTTCAGAGATTAAAGGACTTTTTCAGGCAGCAAATACAGACAGGCTGCCTGAACTTATATCAATGTATGAACAGGACGAAAGAGGCGGTGTGCAGGCAGTGATTACATCTGCCCGAAAAAAGCTGGTTGCATTGGAAAAAGAAAAAGCCAGAATAGAAATAATGAAGGAATATGAATACCGCTATGCACAGGCTGGTTATATCTGCGGTATTGATGAGGTGGGACGAGGCCCATTGGCGGGACCAGTGGTAGCAGGTGCGGTTATATTACCCAAAGATTGTCAGATTTTATATCTAAATGATTCCAAGCAATTGTCCGAAAAAAAGAGAGAAGAGCTTTATGATGTTATCATGGAAAAGGCTGTTGCAACCGGTATCGGTTATGCTTCTCCCGAAAGGATTGACGAAATCAATATTTTGCAGGCAACCTATGAAGCCATGCGGGCAGCAATAAGCAATCTGGCAGTAAAGCCGGATATATTGTTAAATGATGCGGTAACCATTCCCGATGTGGATATCAAACAGGTGCCCATTATCAAAGGAGATGCCAAGAGTGTATCCATTGCAGCAGCAAGTATCATTGCAAAAGTAACCAGAGACAGGCTGATGGTAGAGTATGACAGTATTTTCCCTGAGTATGGGTTCGCTTCTAACAAAGGGTATGGTGCGGCAGTACATATTGAGGCGTTAAAAAAATACGGTCCTACGCCTATTCACCGCAGAAGCTTTATCGGGAATTTTGTAGACTGATAACGGTGTGGAAAAGTAATTATATGATGTAAATTTATGCTTGGGCGTAAGAGTACAGGCAGTGGAATGATGAGGATTGAAAATGAAACTTTCCGACATTTTTACAGGTGTTTCAAAACAGACAAATCCGAATAAAGAAGTGCAGGAAACCGAAAGGCAGAACAGTTCTGCCGAGCGTGTAAACAAGCAGATAAAAGCGTTGACACCCGGTAAGGTAGTGCAGGGCGAGGTTATCAGTAAAAACGGCAATGAAGTACAGCTTAAGTTGTCGGAAGACGTGACCTTGACTGCAAGACTGGATAAGGACATCAATGTGGAAACAGGCAAGGTGCTTACATTTGAAGTGAAAAACAATGGCAGTAGTTTGTCTTTAAGCCCCTTGTTTGCCAATACTGCAACAGCGGACAATGTGTTTAAGGCATTACAGATGGCAAGTCTGCCTGTCAATAATACAACTGTGTCCATGACAGAAACCATGATGCTGCAGGGGATGAGTATTAACAGCAATTCCTTGCAGAATATGTTTAAAGAAGTAATGGCAAACCCCGGTGCAGACGCAGCAAGTGTGGTGCAACTGCGGTATATGGGAATGCCTGTAAATGAAGCTAACTTAAGTCAGATGGAAAGCTATAAAGCATTGACACACCAGTTGGTGCGTGGAATGACAGATGTATTGCAGGAAATCCCGGGAGTGTTTAATGAGATTGTGCAGACGGCAGGGACGGATAAAGCAGTACAGATGTATCAGGAACTTTTGCAGAACCTGTTGCCGGAAGGGACATCGGCAGGTATTTTAGGCAGCAAAGCAGAATCCTTTATGCAAATGGGAGAGGGAGCGGCAAATATTACAGAAAGTGCCGGTATGCAGAATGTAGTGTTGACACCCGAGGGCGATGTAATAGTGAATCCGGCAGGTGTTTTGGAAAATACCGTAGGGATTGTGGCTGAGGGGAATGTGTTGGCACAAGGATTGGACAGTAACCAAGTGCAGCAACAGGAAAGTATGTCCGGTGAAGTGCAACAAACCACCCAATTTGCGGATAACTCAGTGGCAATGGTTTTGACAACGAAAGAGAGAGCAGAGTTTAGTACACTGTTAAAAGCAGTATCAGCGGAAGTATCCCCCGAGATTGCTAAACTGGTACAGGAGGTGCAAAACGCCACTGCAGATATAAATGAAGTATTGAGAGCACTTTCCGGTATGTCGGGCGAGGCTGGTCGGACGGAAGCCTTGGCAGAGCTTTTTAAATCTCCAATATGCCAGAAATTATTTGAGAATGCCATGTTGAAGGAATGGTCCATAAAACCTGAACAGGTAGCAGATGCCGAGAATGTGAAGGAAATGTATAGCAGACTGGAAAAAAGTCTGGAAAATATCCGCAGTGTTTTGGAAAATAATGGTGCTAACCAGAGCGTAGCCATGAAAAGTGTAACAAATATGAGTCAGAATCTGGACTTTATGAACCAGATGAATCAGATGTATACCTATGTGCAGTTACCTTTACAAATGCAGGAGGGACGTACTAACGGAGAACTGTATGTATATACCAATAAACGTTCTCTTGCACAAAACGACGGTAATATCAGTGCATTCCTGCATCTGGATATGGAGCATTTAGGTCCGGTGGATGTATATGTGGCAATGCAGAATGAGCGGGTCAGCACACATTTTACACTGGCGGATGATGAAATGCTGGATTTCTTGAATGCACATATGCATATATTGACGGAACGCCTTGAAAAAAAAGGTTACAGCATGAGTGTGGAGATGAAGGTCAAAGACAGTGGGGAAGAAGATATCACGCCCATAGAACGCATTATGCAGGCTGACAAGAATACAACTGTATTAAAGCAATATGCATTTGATGTGCGGGCTTAAAAAAGGAAAGGTTTATGGAAGAAAAGAAAAACAAAGTCAAACAGGCTATAGCCTTGGAATACAGTCCTGACGAAGAAGCTCCCAAAGTCATAGCGACGGGGCGGGGAGCTTTGGCAGAACGTATTATAGAGAAGGCAAAAGAGGCAGATGTACCCGTACATCGGGACGATAAACTGGCGGATACCTTATCACGCTTGGAAATCGGCGATATGATTCCCCCTGAGTTGTATGAAGTGGTGGCGGAGATTTTAGTGTTCGTAGATTCCATGGATAAGATAAAAGGTAAGCTGAAAAAATAGCAGGGATATAAAGGCAGGATAAAAATTAGAAGACTGTATCAGGCAACTAAAAAAGGTGTTAGGGAGGAATAGATATGAAGAAAAAATGGGTTGTGTATCTAATGGCATTGATGATGGCGGTATCTGTGACCGGATGTGGAGAAAATACCAAGAAAGAACCGGATGTGGAAACTGAAGCCGGAGATAATGAAGAGCACAATACAACTGATAACAAGGAAAATGGGGAGGAAACAGGAACCGCACAGGAATCTTTACCGGAAGAAACGTCTCCGTCTGACAATTTGGACGAAGGAGCAGATAAGAATGCAGAGGTGGGGACTGCCGGTGAGCATACTTATGGTGATATTTCCATTACTTTCCCTGAGGACTGGGAAGGCAGATTTTATGTAAAGCAGGACGAAGATTATATAACAATATATCAGAAAGCGTCCTATGATATGATGGAAGAACTGGGAGTTTTGTTTTCTATAAGTATAGATGAAAACCCCTATTATGATTACCCATCCGGCGGGATTTTTGCATATACGGAAGAAAAAGCATATGCGGTTCATTATCCCACAGATGTAAATTATTATTATGAAATACCTGAAATTGCAGAGGAATATGGTGAAATGACTGCAGATCTAAAGGAAATTCTATATTCCGTAAAGATTCAGGCAGATGATGTACAGTATAATGCAGATGAATTTATTTTACCTATGAGTGAATATTATATGCTGACGGAATATGATGTTATCAATTTATCAGAAATGCAGCTTTACTTTGCCAGAAATGAAATTTATGCAAGACATGGCTATCATTTTGAAGATATGTTTTTACAGGCATGTTTTGAACGTTGCAGCTGGTACGAGGACAGGGGCGATGCTTACAGTCAAGAGGATTTGACGGAGATTGATCTTGCCAATATTGAGACAATCAGAGCAATGGAAGAACAGAAAGGAAATGAGTATCCCATGGAATTCAATGTGGGAGAAGAGTATACAGTAGATTTGGATCATGATAATACCGAAGAAACCATACGGTATGATGTTTCCGGGGGAGAATATAATCCGGTGGGAATTATTACGGTAAATGGAGAAGCTTATGATTTGGCAGATTTTGGTGCTTACTTGTGGTGTCCTGAAGAAGAACATTTTTATGTGACAAATATTGCACCGTATTCTTTAGGAGTGGAGATAGCCATTGCGGATTATGGTCCCAGTGAAGATCTTGCTACGTTTTTCTTTACTTACGACGGAGAATTACATTACCTTGGTTCTGTAGGCGGACATCCCATGGAGCAGTTAAATCATTTTAATGGTTTTGAAAGCAATGTGGTAATCGGACGTGTGCGTTCGGATTTGCTGGGAACTACCTATGGCTATGGCCGTTGGTGGTATAATGGTGAAAATGCAGAACTGGAATTTCAGGAGACTGGCATGTATGCCCAGGAGCCTTGGTACAGCCATGAACTGTTGGTTGATCTGCCCGTATATCTTTCCAACAACACAGAGTCTGCAACGGTAGTGATGGAGGCCGGACTGACTGTATATCAGATGTATACGGACGGCAAAGAGTGGGTTCAAATTAGGGATGAAAACGGTGTGGAAGGCTGGGTACACATTGAAAGGTTTTCTGTAGAGAATGTAGGTATGGGAATAGATTCCGTATTTACAAATATAAATTTCTTTGATTAGTATATTGATATATGCAAAAGAGGCAGTTATCTGTGGAGGGATAATTATGTGCGTATTTTGTAAGATAGCCAATAAAGAACAAGCGGTATATACTGTATATGAAACCGATAATGTGATGGCGTTTTTGGATTATGACCCGATAAATGAAGGGCATATTTTACTAATACCCAAAAAGCATTATTTAGATGTGGACGAATTACCATCCAAGCTATTAGCGGAATTGATGGAAACCTCACAAAAATTGGTGAAAGCTATAAAGAAAGTATATAATCCCGAAGGGTATAGCATTATGCAAAACGGCGGCAAATTTAATGACGTGGGACATTATCATTTACATATATTCCCAAGATATATGGAAGATGGTTTTGGCTGGGCGGCATCAGATATGCAATTTAACTATTCACAAGAAGTGGCAGATAAAATTGCCGCTATGATTTAAAGAGAAGTAAAATGATAAAGTCAAAAGCGTTAGAATAGATATAGACAGCATATTATGAGGGATACAGATGAAAAGTCTGATAAGATTAACAGATTATACAAAAGGCGATATATATGACATCTTTCAAATTGCAGATGAGGTAAAACTGGGGAAATATAGTGATATTTTGAAAGGGAAAACGGTAGTTTTGTTTCTTCCTGCTTCCAGTATCCGTACCAGAGTTACTTTCGAAAAAGGAATCCATTTGTTAGGCGGACAGCCCCTCTTGTTTCCCACAGAAACACTGGACAAGAAAGAGAATTTGAAAGATGTCTGTGGGTATCTGAATAACTGGGCAGATATGATAATCGTACGGCACAAGGATATTAAAGTGGTGGAAACAATTGCAAAGTATGCAGATGTGCCGGTGATTAATGCCATGACCGATAGTAACCATCCCTGTGAAATGCTTGCAGATTTATATGCACTTTCCAAAATCAGAGAAGATTTTACTAAGGACAAGTTTTTATTTTGTGGCAAAAGTGGAAATATTGGACTGGCGTGGAAAGAAGCAGCAAATGTCTTTGATTTTGCATTGGAGCAATGTTGTGGAAAGGGCTATGAGATTGAAGGACTGAAAACCTATAACAACATAGAAGACGCCATTGTAGGGAAAGACATTGTATGCACTGATTCTTTACCCTCAAATGTTGTGGCAGATTTTAGAACCTGTCAGGTTACAAAAGCTGTTATGGACATGGCAAATAAGGGAGCCATATTAAATCCCTGTCCGCCTTTTTATCGCGGTGAAGAGGTATCAGAAGATGTCATAGAGTCAGAATATTTTGTGGGGTATGAGTTTAAAAAGTGCTTGCTTGAGGTACAGCAGGCGGTTATGGTTTGGTGTATGAAAAATCGCACAATTAGATAAAAATTTGAATAAAAGCAGAAAAATTGCTTGACAAACTAATTTTATGGTGATATTTTAATTAAAATTTACAAAACCAAAGGAGAGAATGCAATGTTAGCAAATAAGAATCAGCAAAATGCTAGTTTTTATATGTATGCAGCTTGGATGTTAGTCATGGGACACATGGCGAAACATGCAGGTCTTATTTGTGATACGCAAACATTGCTTCGAGAGTGATTTTGTTTTTATAATACACTTTTGGTATATTTATTAACAAATTTGGAAGCTGATGTTTGCAATTGCAGATGTCAGCTTTTTTACTTCATAGGAAATGTCGCAAAGAGACCCGCCGCAGGCACGAGAATATGTAAGGCACATTCTTTGTTCCATTAACGGACAGGGATGATTTGATGAAGAAGAAAAGGTGCATATTTCCTTAAGATAAGTTGAGGTGAAAGGAGAACAACTATGAAATTAGTATTTCCAAATATAAGCTACAAGGAAAAGGCAATTGCCTATATCAATGAGTTTTACGAACACAACTCGGACATTAATGGTAGCGGAGCATTAGACAGATTTCTAAATGAGTCAACCTATGAAGAGTGGCTGAAAAAGGTTCTTGCAGATATGGATATTGCCAATGTGGAAAAGCCAAAAGTGCCTGCCATTACCTACTTTTATGTGCGGGAAGAGGATGATAAAATAATTGGTATGGTGAATATCCGACTGGCACTAAATGATTTTCTCAGAGAAGAAGGAGGGCACATCGGTTATAGTATCAGACCTACGGAACGACAAAAACATTATGCAACAGATATGTTGAAGGAAGCCTTAAAGGTCTGTGAAACAATCGGAATTCATGAAGTGCTTGTAACTTGTGATAAATCGAATATTGCTTCTGCAAAGGTGATTCAGAATTGTAGAGGGGAACTGGATGCAGAATTTTACAGTGCAACTTTCGGAGAAGTGATTCAGAGGTATGTAGCGAAGATCTAGGGAGACTGTATATTGGTTTATAAAATAACATCGGAAGATACAGAGTCAATAGAATGTAACATAGATGGAGTTAGATGTTGTCAAAGCGAACAAAAGAGCCAATAATTAGAAACAGAGGAGACAAAAATGTACGCATATCATGTAGTAACAGACAGACCTATGCACGTAGGTCAACAAATTATCTTTGATGAAACCCACCATAGTGGGGTGTATCAAAGAGTTTATGGCAAAATAGATATTGTGGAGGATATCTATGCGAATCCTTCCCAATATGATGCAGAAACCTTAGAACATCATACCTCAGTTGCATTAAGGGAACTGGCATTGGAGAAAGTTCGAAAGGAAAAGTATCCGCAGTATCCCTCTAGAATGAGTTGTTTGTATGTATCAAAAACCTTTGAAGAAGCAGATAAGTGGGGGAAGTTTTTTGCAGAAATCGGTCGTCCCACTTATCATATTGTAAAGTTAGAAATTGTAGGCAGATGTTTTTGTGGTGACGCTACAAAGTGTTTCAAAGGGCAGTTAAGCAAGGAGGAAAATCTGAAACTGGCTAAAGCTTACTGGGAAAGCGAGGTGGACACCAATAACGAACAAGCCGTTTGTGAAATGTTGGTGGACGGAAAGATAACCGTAGTGGAAATTGTAAAGGAAATAAATGCGAATATAAAGGGAGAAGCTTTGATATGAAACACAAAGGAACAATTTGGATAGAGACAGATAGGCTTATTTTAAGAAAGTTTGTAGAAAGTGATGCCAACGCTGCTTTTCGCAACTGGACAAGCGATGAAAAAGTTACGGAGTTTTTACGATGGACAACACATAGTAGCATAGATATAACAGAACGTGTTTTAAATGATTGGATTGCAGAATATGAAAATGCAGACTTTTATCAGTGGGCTATTGTACCAAAGGACATAAATGAGCCTATTGGAACAATTTCGGTAGTTGATATGGATGAGAGAACAGCGAAAATACATATCGGATATTGTATCGGAAGTAAGTGGTGGCATTTGGGATATACAAGCGAAGCATTTTCAGCAATTATTCCGTTTTTCTTCGAGCAGGTTGAAGTGAACAGAATAGAATCGCAGCATGACCCCGAAAACCCTAATTCAGGTAGAGTGATGTCAAAATGTGGTTTGCATTATGAAGGTACATTGAGAAAAGCGGATTGGAGTAATAAAGGGATAGTAGATGCGTGTATGTATGGTATGCTTGCGTCTGATTATTTCAAGGAATAGGATTGTAACAAAGTGGATTGTTTGTATAATACAAAATTTTTCAAGGAGAGGCAGAACATGAACAAAGTACTATGTTCCACAGGAGCGATAACCGGTGAGCCAAATGGCTACGACTACAAAATATTAGGACAGGTGAGTTGATTAGTAAGGGAAACAACGCCGAATTAGCGGAAGCATATTTGAAATAAATTGCGATGTGGCAAAGAGTGTCGGCGCAAAAAGCTGGTATTGCATTTGTGGGGTGGACGTGCTTCCGATTCTAATTTCCAAAGTAATGTAAAGGTATATCAGTATGTCAATGAGATGGCTTTACATTACGGACTGGATTTATTGGTTGAAAACGTAGTTTGCAATGTAGAAAACCCTATGAAGCATTTATGCGAACTTAAGGAAAAATACCTGGACATTCATTTTGTGTTTGATACCAAGATGGCTACTTTCCATGAAGAATTGAACCTGCTATATACTCCTGAATATGAATGGCTGTGGAAAGAGGGACATATCCGCCATTATCATGTAAACGACTATGCAGGAGGCTACATGAACTGGAGTAATCTGCACACATTACCCATTGGCAAAGGTAAAGTTGATTTCGAGCGCTTTTTTTCATTTATCGAAGAGACCGGATATCAGGGAGGTTTTACCGTAGAAGCGACAGCGTTTGATAACGATGGTGTTGTAGATGTGGACATGCTGAATGAGCAGTTTAGACGTATCAGAGAATGGATTGATTAAATATTATGGAGGATATAAAAATGAGTTTGAGATTAAGACAGTATAAAGCCTGTGATGCAGAAAAGATTGTTAGTTGGATAAAAGATGAAGAGACATTACGCAAATGGAGTTCGGATAGATTTGGTGATTTTCCCATATCCGGCGAGGATATTAACGACAAATATCTTAAGCATAATGGAGATTGTGCTGAACCGGATAATTTTTATCCTTTGGTAGCATTTGATGACAGCGGTGTGGTAGGGCACTTGATTTTGAGATATACAGATGCCGAAAAGAAAATTATCAGATTCGGTTTTGTAATTGTTGATGATGCCCAAAGAGGTAAGGGATACGGAAAACAAATGATTAGCCTTGCAATCAAGTATGCTTTTGAAATTTATGGTGCCCAAAAGATTACCATAGGTGTATTTGCTCATAATGAATCCGCCTATTTTTGTTATAAAGCCGCAGGTTTTATGGAAAACGGAGAAGAAACGACTTGTGAATTGATGGGGGAACAGTGGAGAATTGTGGAAATGGAAATGAAGCGGTAGGTGGAAATTATCAGCTCCACGAAATGACAAAATTATGCACAAATATTGGAACCAAGGCTATATATCTTATTAAGGAGGTAATACAGCTATGAGTTATAGATACATGCGGATTCAAGGAAGAGAGAAGTCCTATATTACGAAGTATCCGAAAGGCGTGTTCAGCCTTTGCTGGAATTTGATTCGTGATAGTGTATTAACAGAATGTGAAAAGGCGATGTTTATTTCTATTGATAATTGGTTTAAGGATAATCTGCCGGAGCCGGAACCATGTGTTAACCATGAAAAAGTAATTATTTTTTTCAAATGTGAAAGTACAGAAGAAATGTATGAAAAACTTAAGCCGGCGATAGCATTATTGGATAAGTATGGGAAAGCGTATGATGTGGTTTATACCAATTTTGTCGGAACAATCATTTACGAGGATGATTGGCAGGTAGCCGTTAAAGTGGAGGACGGTAAAATGGTGTAGGAAAAATTTAGATAAATTTGTGAGGTGTTAATATGAGTGAAATTTACAGTATAAGGAGATTTCAAGTGAGTGACGCAGATGCGGGGTCTCAATTAATCATTAAGACTTTAAGAACATCGAATATTAAAGATTATTCAGTAGAGTATATCGAGAATGATGTAAAAAAGTTTACACCGGATGATGTGATTGTAAGAGCAAAAAGGACTCATTTTTATGTGGTTTGTGATAAAGAGCTTATTGTAGGATGTGGAGCGATAGGCTCCTATTGGGGCATAGAAGGGGAAAGCAGCTTGTTCAATATATTCGTATTACCTGAATACCAAGGCAAGGGTATTGGTAGAAAGATAATTGAAACATTGGAAAAAGATGAATTCTTTTTTAGTGCAAAGCGTATAGAGATACCTGCTTCAATCACTGCATGTGAATTTTATAAAAAAATGGGATATACATATAAAAACGGAATCGATGTTGTAGATGAGGAACAATTATTTCGTTTAGAGAAATTCAGATAAATTCATAGAGGACAATCATATGAATAAGGATATTGAAAATGTGAAGCAGGCAAAACAGAGTTTTGACCGAATTTTGGGCAACCAGAAATATGCAAGTATCATCAGAGATGATAAGCATTTGGCTATTATATTGGATTTAGTAAGAGGCGGAAATTATCGTAGAATATTAGATATTGGTACTGGAACCGGATATCTGGCGTTTCCGTTGGCAGAAGAATTTCCCAAGGCAGAGGTTTGTGGTATAGACATTGCAGAAACCATTATGGACAAAAATAACGAAATGGTAAAAGAAAAGGGGTTTACAAATCTTGTATTTAAAGCATTCGATGGTTTGCGGTATCCTTTTGAGGAAGAAAGTTTTGAATTGATAGTGTCTCGATATGCATTTCATCATTTCCCTAATGTCACAGATTCCATACAGCAAATGCATAAGATTTTGGCAAAAGGCGGCAAAGTTCTCATATCTGACCCTATGAGAAAGGAAGAGGATAAGGGTAGAGTTATTGATGATTTTATGCGGGTAAAGAAAGACGGACATATTCAGTTTTATTCCCCAAGAGAATTGGAAGAATTATTTGTATGTAACGGTTTTAAAAAGGAAAAGCAGGTTATTACCGAGATGCAGTTTCCTTTTGCACAAAAGGGGGAGTATATTGAGGTATACGACAAAACAACTATGGAAGACAGGGATTTGTACAATATTGTAAATGAAAATGGTATCGTATGGGTAAAACACATCCATGTCGGAAACACCATTTTTGTAAAGCAGTAATCAATTCCCCTCAAATTCGCCCAACGGGGGATGTTATTCTTAATAGTAAAAGACTAACCTTGTGTTATAACAAATACGGAGGAATTGAAAAATGAACCAAATAGTGACAGGAAAATTTATAACACAAAAAAGAAAAGAAAAAAATCTTACACAGGCACAACTGGCAGAGAAACTTGGGGTTTCCAACAAGACGGTTTCAAAGTGGGAAAATGGCAAATGTATGCCGGACTATAGTATCATAGAAAATTTGTGTAAGGAGTTAGACATTACAATAGCAGAATTGATGGATGGGGAAGACGCCGACAAGAACAGTATTCGTGTGTATGATGATATGCAGATTGTGGAATTATTACGGAGAACGCAGGAACTGGAAAGACAAAAGAATACCCTGTTTGGTGTGATTCTGATTACCATGGGTATGGCTATGCTTGCACTTTCGGAAGTGATTGGGGGTTCCACGGTTAGGGATTTTATTTCGGGTATGTTTTTAGGAATGTCCATAGGAGTTATGCTGATTGGCGTATTTGTCACCGCGTATAACTGGCATAAACAGTAAAGTCCAAACTAAATATATTTAAGAAAGAGGCTGTTAGAAAATAACAGTCTTTTTTTTGTCCTCTGTAATTAAGAAAATCATAAGAATTCCTTAAAGCCATTTGAAAAACTTGTTGTTATGATGAACTGGTAAATTGACAGAAGTAACACATAAAGAAAATGTACAGATAAGAGCAAAGTTTAATATCTGTGACGGAGACTAAGATAAAAGAAAGGAATCAAACAACATGAAAAAAGTATTGATTATATTTGGCGGTTGTTCTACAGAGTACGAGGTTTCTTTGCAGTCTGTAACGGCTGTTTTGGAGGCGATAGACAGGGAGAGATACGAAGTATTGCTCTTGGGTATTACCAGGGATGGCAAAACATATCTTTATGAAGGAGATGAAAAGAATATTGCCGAAAATACATGGCAGCAGGCAGAATGTTACCCGGCAACGATTTCTATGAGCAGAGAGTGTCCTACGCTTTGGGTAGATAAGAGTGGAGAATTGGAGAAAAAGGAGTTTGATATTGCATTTCCGGTACTTCACGGTAAAAACGGTGAGGACGGTACATTGCAGGGCTTGTGTGAAATGGCAGGCATTCCGGTTGCAGGTTGCGGTATGGAAAGCTCTGTACTGGGAATGGATAAGGATATTGCACATACACTGGTTTCCCTTGCGGGTATACGGACACCTAAAAGCATTTGCTTAAATGACTTAAGGGAATTTGCAGAGAAGGAAGGCGAAATTAAAAAGCTGGGGTTACCATTATTTGTAAAGCCCGTAAGGGCAGGTTCCTCCTTTGGTATCAGTAAGGTTGTAAAAACTACGGAACTGGAAATGGCGGTAAAAGAGGCATTTTTACATGACAGGCAGGTAGTGATAGAAGAGTACATAGAAGGCTTTGAAGTCGGTTGTGCGGTCATGGGCAATGACGAGCTTACCGTGGGCAGGGCAGATGAGATTACCCTTTCACAAGGCTTTTTTGATTATGAAGAAAAATATACACTAAAGACCTCACAAATCCATATGCCGGCAAGAATTGCCCCGGAGGATGAAAAACGGGTGCAGAATACTGCAAAGGCAATATACAGGGTATTGGGCTGTAAAGGGTTTTGCAGGGTGGATATGTTCTTTACTCCTGAAAAAGAAATTGTATTTAACGAGGTGAATACCATTCCGGGATTTACTTCACACAGCCGTTTTCCCAATATGATGAAGGGAAACGGTATAGACTTTAAGGAACTGGTAAATAAGATTATAGAATTGGCTATGTAATGCGTGTATGAAAAACAGAGTATCCCGAATTGACAATTTCAAATGGATTGCAGCCCTGTTGGTGGCGGCAAATCACACTTCGCCTTTAGAAAGTATCCATATAACGGCAGATTTTTTACTGACCGGAGTGGTGGCAAGACTGGCAGTACCGTTCTTTTTTATGGTAACAGGCTACTTTGTACTTTCAGGACAGTATGGCAGGTCAGACAAAGCCGGCAGTAAAGAAAGGACAGGTCGGCAGGCATATACAAAGATATGGCACAGTATCAGAAAAACAGGGCTCCTTTATCTGGCAGCTACAATTTTGTATCTGCCTATACAGATTTATAAGTTTATACAAGGGATAAAGGTAGCAGAGGTATTGCAGAATGAAGCGGCAGTACAGCAACTTGTGACATCGGAAAATGTACAGGGAGTGGATATTGTAGGAAATATATTAAAAGTAATAGTCTTTGAGGGGACTTATTATCATTTGTGGTATTTACCGGCTGCTATGCTGGGAATGTGTGTGGTGGTATTGCTTTTAAGGTATCTGCCAAAGCAGGCAATGACAATCAGTATAGTGTTATATGGTGTAGGTTTGCTAGGAGATTCTTACTACGGAGCAATTGTAGGGATACCGTTATTAAAAAGCGTGTATGACGGAATATTTATTGTTTTTTCCTATACCAGAAACGGGTTGTTTATGGCACCCTTGTTTTTATTGTTAGGCAGGAAAATTGCACTGGATAAGATAAGTGAGGAAAATGGGCAACTGAAAGGTGAAAGGTTAGAAAATAAAAAAGAAGTTCGTAGCCTGAGAAATTTTGTGGCAACACTTATTTTTATGTGTGTGGAAGGACTGGTACTTTATAAGGCCAATATGCAGAAACACAGCAGTATGTATCTGCTTTTGCCGTTGTGTATGTGGTATTTATTTTCTTATCTGGCGGTAGAAAAAGCAGATAAGGTAAAAAGAGGTACTTTTTTCTACGAGGGTCCCATGGTGTTTTACATTGTGCATCCTTTTGCAATATTGGTGGTAAGAGGATTTGTCAAAGTTACAAAACTGACGGCACTGCTTACCATAAGTCCGTTATATTATGTGGTAGTTGTAGCCTGCGGACTTTGTGGCTCGTATATGATATTGTGGGGCAGGCAGTATATGAAAAGTCGATGGAAAGGAAGGCATAAGCGTTGTACTTAAAAGAAAAACCCGGCAGGGCATGGCTGGAAATATCAACTGAAAACTTAAGAGCAAATTATAAAGCACTGTGTAAGCTGATGGGAGAAGGGTGTAAATGTATGGCGGTAGTCAAAGCGGATGCCTATGGTCACGGTGCAGTGCGTGTGGCAGAGGTTTTAAGCAGGGAAGGCTGTGATACCTTTGCGGTAGCGTCCTTAGAAGAGGGAATTGCTTTAAGAAGTGCCGATATCCGGGGGAAGATACTGGTTTTGGGATATACCATGCCCAGGGATGCTTTTTTATTAAACCGATATGATTTGACCCAGACCATTGTAGGTGAAGCCCATGCCAATGCACTGGCAGAATCCGGCTATGAAATCAAGGGACATCTGGCGGTGGATACGGGTATGAACAGATTGGGGATAGCCTCAGAAGATATGGAAACCATTGAGAGGGTACTTAATATACGTGGTATTTTGATAGAAGGGATTTATTCCCACATGAGTGTGCCGGACAGTAAAGAAGAGGCAGACCGTGCATTTACAGAGAAGCAGATTGCAGAGTTTATGGGGCTTAAGGAAAAACTGATACATAAAGGCTACCACAACCTTTTATGGCATATGCAGAGCAGTTATGGGCTTTTGTTTTACCCGCTTTCAGGTATGCAGTACGCCAGACCGGGCATTGCACTTTATGGTTGTCCCAGCAATCATCCCGAAGAAGATTTGGGAGTGGATTTAAAACCTGTACTTTCTTTAAAGTGCAGAATCGGATGTATCAGGGAGGTACTTCCAGGTGAATTTGTTTCCTATGGCAGAACCTTTGAAGCGAAAGAAAAATGCAGAGTGGCAGTGTTGGCTGTGGGTTATGCGGACGGGTTCCCCAGATGTCTTTCCGGTGTGGGACAGGTGATTGTACGAGGAAAAAAAGTACCTGTGGTAGGGCGTATCTGTATGGATCAGACCATAGTGGATATTACGGAAGTACCTGATGTCTGTGAGGGAGATGTGGTTACTTTAATCGGAAAAGACGGCAAAGAGGAAATTACGGCAGCAGGACTGGCAGCACAGGCAGGAACCATTACCAATGAATTATTATCAAGGTTGGGAGTCAGGCTTACAAAAACTTATGTGGATTAAATGCTTTTACTGGTATTTTTAGTGTAAATATACTATTATGAAAAGGGTGGACAGAGAGCTTGTAAAAATGTTGGACAATATGAGAAATGGGTTGGTTTTATAAGGAGAAATTGTATTGACCAATAAGAATAGTTGTAACGGTTGCGGACAGTTACAGAAAAATATTAAAAATGTAGATAAAAATACCCGTCAGGTAGGTACGGAAAAGGAAGTGCTGGCAGAGGCATATTTAAAGAAACAGGGTGTGCGTATTGTAGAGCGCAATTTTCATGGCAGGCAGGGAGAAATTGACCTGATAGGCTATGACGGTGACAGTCTGGTATTTGTGGAAGTCAAATACCGCAAAGAAGACTCGTTAGAAAATCCCCTGCAGGCTGTCAGTTATACAAAAATGTGCCGTATTTGTAAAACTGCGGAGTATTATTGTTACAGGAAAAGAATTCCGGTACAAACACAGATACGGTATGATGTGGTTGGTATATGGGGAGATAAAACGGAGTGGATTAAAAATGCATTTCCGCATATTTCCGGGAGGTAATGATGGAATTTATCAGAAAGCGTAAAACAGATATTTTGAATATAAATAAGCAGGGAGAAATGGTATATCTGACTTTTCCTGCATTTGAAGAAACGGGTGTGGTAAAGCATTTGTTTTCCACCAGATACGGTGGTGTCAGTGAGGGGATTTTCGGTACTTTAAATCTCAGCTATACCAGAGGCGATAAAAAAGAGGCGGTGGACGAAAACTATCGGCGGATTGCAAAAGTCTTGGAATGTGAAGTTTCTGATATTGTCTGTTCGGACCAGACTCACACTACCAATATCCGCAAGGTAACGAAAGCCGACTGCGGCAAAGGTGTGGTAAAAGAGAGGGATTATACCGATGTAGACGGGCTGGTTACAGATGAAGAGGGCATTGTACTGGCAACCTTTTATGCAGATTGTGTGCCGCTTTATTTTTTAGACCCTGTAAAGAAAGTAATCGGTCTGGCACATTCCGGTTGGAGAGGTACGGTAGGACGTATCGGAGCCAAAATGATAGGTATGATGACAGATGAGTACGGATGCAGAAAAGAAGATATTCTGGCAGCAGTAGGACCGTCTATCTGTCAGGACTGTTATGAGGTGTCAGAGGATGTGGCAGAGCAGTTTAAAAAAGAGTTTGGAGAAAGCGTACTGACAGTAGGAAAAGAGCCGGGCAAGTATCAGCTTGATTTGTGGAAAGCTAATGAAATGGTATTTTTGCAGGCAGGGCTTTTGCCTAAGCAGATTACGGTAACGGACATTTGTACCTGCTGTAACAGTGAGTTGTTGTTTTCCCACAGGGCAAGCAATGGACAAAGAGGTAATCTGGGAGCTTTTATGATGATTAAAAAACAGATACAGTAAAGAGATAACAAAAATATAAGTGTTGTAACGAAAGCAGTTTTTTGAATATACAGAAGCGAGGTTTATAAGAGGAAAATGGCAAATATACTGGTTTGTGATGATGATAAGGAAATTGTGGAAGCAATAGAGATTTATTTAAAGAACGAAGGCTATCAGATTTTTAAGGCGTACGACGGTGAGGAAGCGATTCAGGTATTGCATAAAGAGGACATCCATTTATTGATTATGGATATTATGATGCCTAAGCTGGATGGAATCCATGCAACCTTAAAAATCAGGGAGTATAGCAGTATTCCCATTATTATATTGTCTGCAAAGTCCGAGGATATGGATAAAATACTGGGATTGAATGTGGGAGCGGATGATTATGTAACCAAACCCTTCAATCCGTTGGAATTAGTGGCAAGAGTAAAATCCAATTTACGCCGTTATACCAAGCTTGGCAGTATGCAGGCAGAAAGCACGTCTATTTACAGAATAGGTGGCTTATGCATGAATGATGAGACCAAAGAAGTGACAATAGATGAAGAGCCGGTAAGGCTTACACCTATTGAGTACAGTATTTTATTGTTGTTGGTAAAAAATCCTGGCAGGGTATTTTCGATTAACCAGATTTATGAAAGTATATGGAACGAAGCTGCCATCGGTGCAGACAACACGGTAGCGGTACACATTCGTCATATCAGAGAAAAGATAGAAATAAATCCTAAAGAACCCCGTTATTTGAAAGTGGTATGGGGAGTCGGTTATAAGATAGATAAACAGTAGAAAGGGAGAAAAAATTGAAAAAGCACAGTGGATTGACAAGGGGCGGAAGCATACTATTTCATACTCTGCAACAGATAACAGCTTTTTTTCTGACAGTATGTATAGCTACATTGGTAATTTATTCTATTGCAGGTGTTAAGGCTGGGGAAGAGCCCGTGCGATATAAGAGAACCTTTGAAATGAATTTGTTTTCAGAGGAAAAACGGTTTGATGAAACCGGTACGTTTGACCAGATGCTGATGAGTGCATTACAGGAAATCATACGTTACAATGTAGCAAAGAGCCAGTTGGAAACAGATGGCCGGTTTGATGGGGAAAAGATTATTGATGTCAGAGCGTTTGCAAACAGAAAGACTGATTTGGCAAGAGGGCTGGACGGTACTTATATGTTGGAAGAATTTAGTGAGACGTATAAGGGGGATAATAAATCAACGCCGGAATTAAGCACAATAAATACAATTACTGCCGAATATTATTTGGAAGATTTACTTAAGTGGGAAAAATATGGCTTTTATTATGAATATATTACGATACCGGAGGAAGAATTTGTCACATGGTTCGGTGCGGACAAGGTATATTTATATGACGGTATTTTAACCGAGGAACAAAAAAGCAGATTGCAGGAATATTTTGCATCCGGTGTATGGTACAGTGTAGATCAGGCGGAAGTGGAAACATATGTAGTAGAAGTCTATGATGCAGACACTACAGGTACATTTTACACAGAAGAGAATATAAATGAGTCTGTATTGTATGACGAGGAAAAGAAACCGGAAGATAAGGAGGAAACATATACCATAAACCAGATGCATCAGGCATTGCTGGATATCATGGAAATTAACCCTGCATTGGTATCCGGTGTTTATGTAGACGACTCCGGCGAAATTTTTGTAGATGTGCGTTTATTGCAGGAAAGATACAAAACAATAGATGATGAAAATCTGCTTGCCATTGCGAACAGCTGGAAAGAATATCAAACCTTGGTTGATTATGTAGAGCAGGCTGTTTATGACCTTGCATATAATTATGGAGAATATAAGGACTTTAAGGAACGATATGAGACAGGTGCAACCAATATTGTATATATTTTTAATATGACAATGATGGGGGAAGCGGTAAGTGTCAGCAATTTGGCTGATGAGGCAAATTTAAAGGACGCTTCGGTAGAGGAATTGGATGCTTTTTTTAGAAGTAATTATGGCAGATATGTCATTTATCGCCCTCAGACAATGACATTTGAGTCTAATACGGGAATTATTGAAGAAGCAGGGCTGTTTGATGCATTTTCCAGTTATGAATACGCTTATCCGGAAACCGCGGAAATCTGGCTGGCAGTTGATACGAACTATCCGGCTGAGGATTCCTTTGCAGAGTCGGCAGAAGCCTATGAGACAATGCGACCTTTTGCATATGCATTGTTGATAGGGGGTATTGTAGCAGGAGTATTTTGGATTGTTTTGCTGGTATTTTTAAGTGTAATGACCGGTTGGCGTAAAAAGAGAGGCGAAAAAGAGGGAACATTTGTATTACACTGGTTCGATGCCATTTATACAGAAGTTATGGCGGTTATGGGGGTTGTTGTACTTTATGCCATGGCATGGGGAGTACGTCTTTTTTATGCCGGTTTGATTGAAGAACAGGTATTTAACAGTCGTATGCAGATAGTGTTTACCTTAGGTGCATGCGGTATGCTTCTGAGTATGATGTTTAATTTGTTCTGGTACAGTTTTTTAAGAAGGATAAAAGGAAGAGTTCTGTTTAAGGGCAGTCTGCTTTATCTGCTATGGAAAAACATTGTATTAAAAGGATGCAAGGCTGTAAAAAGAGCGGTTTTGACTATTTATGACAATAGTAGTATCGTCTTTAAATGTGTAGTAGTAGTAGGGGGGCTGTTGTTTGTAAATTTCCTGTGGGGATTTTTGACCTATGAAGTATGGCGATTTGGTACCGGTTTTAATGTGTTTGTAATGTTATTTGTTATCTGTGCGGTAGATGGTATTTTGTTATACCTCTGGTTTCATAATCACGTAAAAAGAAAAGGGATAGTAGAAGGCATTGCCCGTATCAGAGGCGGAGATTTGTATTATCAGGTATCGCTTGAGGGAATGCACGGGGAAAATAAAGAACTGGCAGAAGCAGTTAACAGTATAGGGGAAGGCATAAAATCGGCAGTGGAAACATCTATGAAAGATGAGAGACTGAAAGCAGATTTAATTACCAATGTATCCCACGATATTAAAACACCTTTGACTTCCATTATCAATTATGTGGACTTGTTAAAAAGAGAGAAGATTGAAGAGGAACCGGTTAAAGGATATATTGCGGTATTGGACGCAAAATCCCAGCGTTTAAAGCAGCTGACGGACGATTTGGTGGAGGCTTCCAAAATATCTTCAGGAAATATTACCCTGATTATGGAAAAAATCAATCTGGCAGAGTTGTTACAGCAGGCATTGGGAGAGTTCTCGGAAAAGTTTGAACAAAAACGTTTAGAGGTTGTTATGACAGCTGATGGGGAACCGGTGTATATTGAAGCTGACAGCAGACGTATCTGGCGTGTTGTGGAAAATCTTTTGAACAATATTTTCAAATACGCATTGGAAGGCACCAGAATTTATCTGGATATGTTTCTTGCAGAAGAGGGAAACAAGGTAACGCTTTCTCTTAAAAATATATCCGCCCAGCGTTTGAACATTAAAGCAGATGAACTGACAGAGCGTTTTATCAGGGGAGATGTATCCAGAAGTACGGAAGGAAGCGGACTGGGGCTTTCTATTGCAAAGAATTTGACCGAATTGCAGAATGGAAGTTTTGACATTTATCTGGATGGGGATTTGTTTAAGGTTACATTGACATTTCCGGTATACGAGCAAAAGCAGGTAAGTGAAAATGCTTTAGAAATGCAGTAGTAAAAGAGGTATAACGGGATGACCGGATATAGTGCAAGGACACAGGATATATCAGAACAACTGGAAAAATTTTTAAAGGAGTATAAGGCAGAACTTTACAGGGCAGGCAAGGAACTGCGAAGTGAGCCGATTCCTGCACTGACGGAAGAACTATTTGCTCTATTTGAAACAACAGGCAACCGGCTGAAATACGAGAGGGCATATTTTAAACGCAGGAAGATGTTATCCGTTTTTGGGATTTTAGCTATCTTGGACAAAAGAGAAGAAGATGTCAAAGCACTTGAAAAAATACTGGAAGCCATCTGTGAGGAAAGCTGCTGGGCATTACCTGCACATGTGAACAGGCAATATAAGGGATGGCAGATAAGTATAGATTTGTTTGCTGCCGAGACTGTTTTTTATCTTGCAGAAATCACAGAATTGTTGGGTAATACCTTGTCTGAGAATATTAGGGAGCGTGTAAAAGAAGAGGTTTTTAGGCGGGTGCTGAATCCTTTTATCAATTCAAAAATGCCCTATGCAGATTGGGAAATTTGTCAGAATAATTGGTGTGCAGTATGTAATGGTGCCATCGGTGGGGCAGCTATCCGGCTGATTAAAGAAGAGTCTGTATTAGAACCTGTTTTGGAAAGGATTTGTGCGGCACTGACAAATTATATTGACGGGTTTAGTGAGGACGGGGGGTGCCCGGAGGGGATTGGCTATTATACATATGGTTTCAGCTTTTTTGTGGCGTTTGCAGAACTGTTAAGGGAACATACAAAGGGAAAGAATAATTTGCTGGCAGGCGATAAAATAAGAAAAATAGCATTGTTTCAGCAGATATGCTTTTTGCCCGAAGGCGGAACAATTTGTTTTTCCGATGCTTCGAGTGGGGATGCTTTTCGGGTTGGTTTAACGGCTTGTCTTAAAATGCATTACCCGGAAGTGGAATTCCCGGATTTTAGTGTGGCGGCAAATTTGGAATCAGATGATTGTTTCCGCTATCTGATATTGTCCAGAGATATCTTTTTTACGGAACAATATTTGAAGGAGGTAAAGGAACAGAGTGGAACCGTAGCAGAAAGCCGTTTAAGGAAATCTTCGAAAGAAAAACAGATTTGTCTGCCGGATGCCCAATGGTCGATAAGCATCAGTGAAAATGACTGCGTACTGGCAATTAAGGGCGGACATAATGATGAGCCCCACAACCATAATGATGTGGGGAGTTTCTTCTATATGTCGGAAGGGCATATGATTTTAGCTGATTTAGGAGCAGGAGAGTATACAAAGCAGTACTTTGGAGATAAGCGATATGAAATATTGTGCTGCCGTTCTTTGGGTCATAATCTGCCGGTTGTATTTGGATTGGAACAGAAGACCGGAGAAAAGTACAAAGCTATGGGTTTTGTATGTGACGGGAACGGAAAGACCTGCATGGATTTAGAACAGGCATATGGTTTACAAGGCGAGTGTAGTATCAGAAGATGTCTGCAATTTGATTTGAAGGACGGAACGTTTGTATTGGAGGATACTTTTATACTAAATCAGTTTGGGGATATTGTAGAAAACCTGGTAACCCAGTATGAGCCTTTGATTGTGGAAAATGGATTTCTTATAAAAGTGGGCAGTTATGCATATAAAATCCAATGCTTTAATGCAGAAAATCTCAGAATTTTAAAAGAAGTGCATACAAATCATCAGGGTATAAAAGAAGATGTTTGTTAATGCAGTATGATGTTTGTGATGTTATGGGAGAAAACAAAACCACTCGTATAGTCATGGAAAGGACATCATCTTAAATAGTAGAAATAGTGTGTAAAAGAGGATAATATATAACGTGACCGGATTGTTGTTTCCGGTCACGTTTATGTTTTGTATGTATCAAATTTAGGATTAGGGTATCTCTACCGGTCTGCGCTGGTTGTAGGCATCCAGAATAGCATGCATTTTTTCCGTGGTGGCCAGTGTGTTTGCAAGTGATACGTCGTGGTTCATAAAGTCAATGATGGAAGCAGTAAACTTGCTCATATCGGCTTCTACGAAGTAAGGTCTTTGGTATATTTCAGGAGGTAAGTAGTTTAAGTTGGTAGTTACCACTTTGTCAAAATGTCCCTGCTCGTAGGCGGCATCAAAAGCTTTTAAACCATTGGTAAATAATCCGAAAGTACAGCAGATAAATACACGTCTTGCGTTCATGGCCTTTAACTGCTTAGCAGTATCTAACATACTTTCACCGGAAGAAATCATATCATCAATGATAATAACGTCTTTGCCATCCAGTCTGTCTCCTAAGAATTCATGCGCTACAATGGGATTCTTGCCGTTTACAATAGTAGAGTAGTCACGGCGTTTGTAGAACATACCGGTATCCACACCTAATACAGTGGCAAAGTAGATGGAACGGTCTAACGCACCTTCATCGGGGCTGATAACAACCAAATGGTCTTTATCTACAATTAAATCCTCTTCTGAAGATAAAAGAGCCTTAATAAACTGATAAGGCGGAGTAAAATTGTCAAAGCCCTTTAAAGGAGTAGCGTTCTGTACTCTGGGGTCATGGGCATCAAAAGTAATAAAGTTAGATACGCCCATGGAGGAGAGTTCTTCCAGTGCAAATGCACAGTCTAAGGATTCACGGCCACTGCGTTTGTGCTGTCTGCCTTCGTAAAGGAAGGGCATAATAACATTAATACGGTGTGCTTTACCATTACATGCGGCAATGACACGTTTCAGGTCCTGATAGTGGTCATCGGGAGACATGTGGTTGGTATAGCCGTTTACACTGTAGGTAAGGCTGTGATTGGTGATATCGGTAATGATAAATAAGTCTTTACCACGGATGGATTCATGGAATACACCTTTACCTTCACCACTGCCGAAACGGGGTACTTCAAAATCTGCGAGATAGCTGTCCTCAATGTAACCAAGGAAAGCAGGGTCGTTCTTAAATTTATTGTTTACGCTTTTGCGGAAGCCAACCAGATATTTGTCTACACTGTTTGCCAGTTTTGCGGCAGAAGGCAGGGCAACAATTTTTAGGGGGGCTACCGGAATCGCATTTTCCAACTCATGTAAATTAGGCATGATTTCCTCCTATGTATAAACATACTTGTGTTAAATATTCTAACATTTATTTTATATCATTATGCTAGTGACACGTCAAGGAATTTCTAGTAAAATAGAGGTAGTCGTTTGAAAGGAATTATCCGTTTGGGAGTAGGCTGTCGATTTTATATATCCATACAGGACTCGCTTTCGCTCCAAAAAGACGTAGCGGTACATAAAGTTCTGCCAGCAGCACATTTGTGCTTTGGCACAACTTAAGTACCGACGTCTTTTAAGGGTCCTGTATGGATATATAAAACCGACGGTCTAAAGTCAAACAGATAATCAAAGGAGTAGAGTATATATTTATGGAAAAGAAAAAAGGACATATTATAAAAGAAGTCGTACCCGGTAGTATTGCGGAAGAAATGGGTTTGGAACCGGGGGATAAGATTGTTGCTGTGGATAATACAGAAATAGAGGATGTTTTTGATTATCAGTTTTTGATACAGGATACGTATATTGAAGTGCTGGTGGAAACCAAGGATGGGGAAGAGTGCCTGTTAGAGATTGAGAAGGATTTCGATGAGGATTTAGGCATTGAGTTTGATAATGGATTAATGGATGAGTACAGACATTGTCACAATAAATGTATTTTTTGTTTTATTGACCAGATGCCTAAGGGGATGAGGGAAACTTTGTACTTTAAAGATGACGATTCCAGACTTTCTTTTTTGCAGGGTAATTATGTGACACTCACTAACATGTCCGAACATGATATTGACAGGATTGTCAGATATCATTTGTCACCGATTAATATCTCTTTCCAGACCATGAACCCGGAACTTCGTTGCAAAATGTTAAATAACCGTTTTGCAGGGGATGCACTGAAAAAGGTGGACACGCTGTTTGAAGCAGGGATTACGATGAACGGACAGATTGTACTTTGTAAGGGTATCAATGATGGAAAAGAGTTGGAGTACAGTATCGAAAAACTGACGGAGTATCTGCCACATCTGGAAAGTGTATCCGTAGTGCCGGTGGGGCTTTCCAAATACAGAGATGGTTTGTATCCGTTAGAGCCTTTTGAAAAAGAAGATGCGGAAGCGGTAATTGATTTAATCGAAAGCTGGCAGAAAAAGATATATGAAAAGTATGGAACGCATTTTGTTCATGCCAGTGATGAATGGTACATTCTTGCAGAACGTGAAATGCCTGAGGAAGAAAGATATGACGGGTATTTACAGTTAGAAAACGGTGTGGGTATGTTGCGCCTTATGATGAATGAATTTGAAGAGCGAATGACTGCTTTATCAAAAGAGAGAAAACTGCCGGATAGCAGTATTTCAGGGACAGTATCTATCGCTACAGGCAAACTGGCGTATCCGTATATCCGCAGGATGGCTGACCGCATGCAGGAAGTGTTCCCTGAAATGAAGGTTTTGGTGTATGAAATCCGTAACGATTTCTTTGGAGAGAGGATTACCGTGTCGGGCCTTTTGACCGGACAGGATATTGTAAAGCAGCTTAACGGCAAAGAGTTGGGAAAAAGACTTTTATTGCCGCAGAACGTATTGCGCAGCGGAGAAGATGTATTTTTGGACGATATGCATCTGCCGGAGCTTGAAAAGGCTTTACAAGTTCAGGCAGATATTGTAAAATCAAGTGGTTATGATTTTGTGGACAGTATTTTGAAGGTGTTTAAGGAGGTAGGCTGATGAGCAGAAAGAAAACGAAACCGATTGTAGCGGTAGTAGGAAGACCCAATGTTGGAAAATCTACGCTGTTCAATGCCCTTGCAGGAGAAAAAATCTCCATTGTAAAAGATACACCGGGTATTACGAGAGACCGTATTTATGCAGATGTAACATGGTTAGATAAAGCCTTTACTTTGATTGATACCGGTGGTATTGAACCGGACAGTAAGGATATTATTTTATCACAGATGCGTGAGCAGGCTCAGATGGCAATTGATACCGCAGATGTGATTATGTTTATGGTAGATGTAAAACAGGGATTGGTAGATTCCGATGCCAAGGTGGCGGACATGTTACGCCGTTCCCACAAGCCGGTAGTGATGGTTGTAAACAAAGTGGACAGCTTTGAAAAGTACATGAATGATGTATATGAGTTTTACAATCTGGGTATCGGGGAACCGCATCCTATTTCTTCCGTAAACAGATTAGGGCTGGGTGATATGTTGGATGAAGTGATTTCACATTTCCCAGAAAATGTTGCAGACGAGGAAGAAGATGACAGAATCCGAGTTGCCATTGTAGGAAAGCCCAATGTGGGTAAATCCTCTATTATCAATAAGCTATTGGGTGAGAACCGCCTGATTGTTTCCGATATTGCAGGAACTACCAGAGATGCGGTAGATACCGATATCACCTACAACGGTAAAGATTATGTTTTTATTGATACCGCAGGTCTCCGTAGAAAAAATAAGATTAAAGAAGATTTAGAGCATTATATGATTGTGCGTACCGTGGGCGCTGTGGAACGTGCTGATGTGGTGGTTATGGTCATTGATGCGTCCGAAGGCGTGACCGAACAGGATGCCAAGATTGCAGGTATTGCACATGACAGGGGTAAGGCGGTCATTATTGCGGTAAATAAATGGGATGCCGTAGAGAAGGATGATAAGACCATCTACAGATTTACGGAAAGAGTCAGAAATACCCTTTCCTTTATGCAGTATGCAGAAATTCTTTTTATTTCAGCAAAGACCGGACAGAGACTGCCCAAGTTGTTTGAAACCATTGACATGGTAAGTGAAAACCATGCCATGAGAGTTCAAACAGGTGTCCTGAACGAAATCATGAGTGAGGCAGTGGCAATGCAGCAGCCTCCTTCCGATAAGGGTAAGAGACTGCGTCTGTACTATATCACACAGGCTTCTGTTAAGCCGCCAACTTTTGTTATTTTTGTAAATGACAAGGAACTGATGCATTTTTCCTATACAAGATATATTGAAAATCAGATTAGGCAGAACTTTGGATTCAGAGGAACGCCTCTTAGATTTATCATCAGAGAAAGAAAGGAAAAAGAACAATGATACTGGAGAGAATAATATGCTTAGTAATCGGATATGTATTCGGATTGTTCCAGACAGCATATTTTTATGGTAAGGCACATGGTATTGATATCAGAAAGCACGGTAGCGGCAATTCCGGTACGACCAATGCTTTGAGAGTATTGGGTACCAAAGCAGGGCTGATTGTATTTGCCGGTGACTGTTTAAAATGTGTTTTGGCAGTTTTGTTAGTGAAACTTACTTTCGGAGCACAATATCCGGATATGAAGTATTTGTTTGCAATTTATGCAGCTGCTGGTGTAATTCTGGGCCATAATTTTCCTTTTTATATGGGATTTAAAGGCGGTAAAGGAATTGCTGCAACCGCAGGACTGATATTGGCATTGCATCCCTATTTTATTCCAATGGGCGCAATATTGTTCTTTGGCGTCTTTTTGATAACACATTATGTATCATTGGGGTCTTTACTGATTTATGCAGGGCTGTTAGTGGAAATGATTATCTTAGGGCAGCTCGGAGTATTTGGCAATATGACACAGGCTAATTTGATTGAGCTGTATATTGTAACAGCATTATTAACCGTAATGGCATTTTGGAGACACCGTGAAAATATTGTTCGTTTAATAAAGGGTGAAGAAAGAAAAACATATCTTTTTAAGAAGAACAAAGTAGAAGACGGTAGCGGAAAAGAAACCAATACCGTAGGCGTTAAAGAAAGTTAACAAGCTGAAAACAGCAGAAACGAGGAAGTATGGCAAAAGTAGGTATCATCGGAGCAGGAAGCTGGGGAATTGCATTAGCGGTATTATTACATAAAAACGGACACAGCATTACAGTATGGTCTGCTTTGGCAGATGAAATTGATATGCTTAATACAGAGCGTGAGCATAAAGACAAGTTACCGGGAGTGAAGCTTCCGGATGATATGATTTTTACTACGGATTTGGAAGAAGCTATCTTAGATATGGAAACACTGGTGATGGCAGTACCGTCTTCCTTTACCAGAGCAACAGCCCATAAAATGAGAGAGTTCGTTAAAGAAGGACAGATCATTGTTAATGTTGCGAAAGGAATTGAAGAAGCTACTTTAATGACTCTTTCTGAAATGATTGAGGAAGAAGTGCCTCAGGCGGTAGTTACCGTACTTTCCGGACCTTCCCACGCTGAGGAAGTAGGTCGTGGAATTCCCACTACCATTGTAGTAGGTGCAAAGAAAAAAGCTACTGCAGAATATTTACAAAATCTGTTTATGAACGACGTGTTCAGAGTTTACACCAGTTCCGACATTTTAGGCATCGAACTGGGAGCTTCATTAAAAAATGTAGTTGCGCTGGCTGCTGGTATTGCAGACGGATTGGGATACGGTGACAATACGAAAGCAGCACTGATTACCAGAGGTATTACAGAGATTGCCAGACTGGGAACTGCAATGGGCGCCAGATTTGAAACTTTCTGTGGGCTGACGGGTATTGGTGATTTAATTGTAACCTGTGCTTCCATGCATTCCAGAAACCGCAGAGCAGGTATCTTAATCGGTCAGGGTAAAACCATGGAGGAAGCCATGGCTGAGGTTAAGATGGTTGTGGAAGGTGTATATTCTGCTAAAGCGGCCATGGGCCTTGCAAAGAAATACAATGTACAGCTTCCGATTATTGAACAGGTAAATCAAGTATTGTTTGAAGGTAAAGCAGCTGATGAAGCTGTAAAAGATCTGATGCTTCGTGACAAAAAAATTGAAGTATCCGACTCGGGCTGGGAGAATTAAGGATATAATCCGCTTTTATGAAAGCAGTAAGTACATAAATTGGTGATAAAATCATGTATGATATGACGGTTTACTTAATCCGGCATGGTGAAACGGATTACAATAAACAAAAACAGTTGCAGGGACGCAGTGACATTCCGCTGAATGCATATGGTCGTGAACTTGCAGAAATAACAGGCCGTGCTTTGAAGGATGTTACCTTTGATTTTGTATATTCTTCACCGCTAAACAGAGCTATGGAAACAGCTAAATTGCTATTAGGATATAAAGAAGTTCCTGTTTTTTCGGAAGAGCGTATTATAGAAATTTCTTTTGGAGAACACGAAGGGAAATCCTATCATCCGGACCATTTTACCATTACAGATAAAGACTTTATGCATTTCTTTCAGGCACCGGAGAAATACAAGGTTCCCGGAGACGGTGAGAGTTTTGAAGGTGTAATAGAAAGAACCGGAGATTTTTGGAATGAACTGGTGCAAAATCCGAAGCATCAAAATAGAACAATTCTGGTTTCAACTCATGGATGTGCATTGAAAGCCATTTTGGCAAATATCCGCAATACTCCTGTTTCTGAGTTTTGGGGAGAAGGCGTTCACAAAAATTGTGCCGTTACGATTGTGCGGATACAAAACAATCATTATGAAATAGAAGAAGGTAAAATATATTATTAGTATTGGCTAAGAGCCTGTCTTAAATGTTTCTAAGTAAGAAATGTTTGGGATGGGCTTTTTCAGTTGTGGAGTTCAATTTAAATAGCTTATATTTTCACATAAATATTTTGAAAATAGCACTTGCATGATTACGGTAATTCATGTATAGTAAGTGTACATCTGAAATTCTTAGTATTCATTTTTCTAAATTTCAAGTAAGTTTCAAAAGAATTTCACTGATATTTTCCGGAAAAGTAACAGAGCTACTGCAAACAAGAAAATACAATAAATATATCAAAAATGCTATTTACTCGCAATAACAAATTTGATATATTACAAAGGAGGATACTAATGTACAAAATTATCTTTTATGAAGATAAAAACGGAAAATGTGAAATTGCAGATTATCTTCACAAGCTACATGAAGAGGCTTCAACAAGTAAAGACAGTAAGATTAATTTCAACAAAATAGTAGCATACATTGATGTATTGGAAGAGATGGGAACCCGGGTTGGTGAACCGGTTACAAAACATCTGGATGGAGAAATTTGGGAACTCCGACCGCTACGAAACAGAATATTGTATGCATTTCGCAAAGAAAATGAAGTAATCTTATTGCATCATTTTACCAAGAAAACACGCAAGACGACTAAGCGCGAAATTGAAAAAGCAAAACAGAACCTGAAAGATTTTGTAGAAAGAGAGGGGTAATCATATGGCTAGAGAATGGAAAGAACTCAGAAAAGAACTGAATATCAGCGTTGAAGAAGAAAGTCTCATTAAACTGGAAAAGGATTTAATCAAAACTATGGTAAAAATCCGGGAGGATAAAGGTGTTACCCAGGCAGAACTTGCAGAAATCTGCAATGTGAAACAGCCTGTTATTGCAAGGCTTGAATCCGGTACACATTCTCCCAGAGTGGATAGTCTGTTAAAGGTATTGGTACCTTTAGGATATACTTTACAGATTGTACCCAGAAGATAAAAGAAAGCATGCATTCTTATCGGGATGCATGCTTTTTGCACGTATAGGGTGTAGATATTGAACGTATTGACTTTAGGTATTACCGGATACTATTCACGATCTCAGTCGCCATCTTGGGCTTATTCATGGTATAAATATGAATACCGTCTACGCCATTAGCCTTTAGGTCCAGAATCTGGCGGATAGCATAGTCAATACCGGCTTTTCGCATATCTTCCGGATTGTCGCCGTAAGTGGCAATTAAATCGGAAAAAGATTTTGGTATGGAAGAGCCGGAAAGGGATACGGTAGTGCCAAGCTGGGTGGCAGAAGTAACAGGCATAATCCCTGCTAAAAGAGGAACAGTAATTCCTTTTTTGGCAGCACGCTCCCTAAAATCATAAAAATAGTCGTTATCAAAAAATAATTGGCTAATAAAGAAATCGGCACCGGCATCCTGCTTAAATTTAAGATGTAATAAATCCGATTCTTTACTGAAACATTCAAAATGTTTTTCAGGGTAGCATGCACCGGCACAGCTCAAATCGGTTTCAGCCTTTAAAAAGGTAATTAAATCGCTGGCATGTGCAAAGTCGCGTAAGTTGTATTGTTCATCTGACATATCTTTGGGTCTGTCACCGCGAAGAGCAAGCACTTGAGTAATATTATGTTCAGCAAACTGAGAAGCAATAGAAAGAATATCTTCTTTTTTACTGCCTACGCATGTTAAATGGGCAAGCGCTTCAATATGTAAGGTGTTCTGGATATAAGAAGCAATTTCCAATGTTTTTTTGGATTTGCTGCCACCGGCACCGTAAGTTACACTGATAAAATCCGGGTGTAAAGTGCTTAATGCATTTAAAGTGTCGTATGCGGTGTCAAAATCCGCATCTTTTTTAGGGGGAAAAACTTCAAAGGAGATATTACATTCATTTTTGTTAATAGTATCTTTTATCATAGGAATCCTTATCCTTTCCATATCTTGAGACAACAAATTACAGTCAAAACGTCCATGCAATATTTATGAAAAGTCTTGTACTCTTTTCTTGCTTTTATACTTAAAATATCGTAACATGATAGTAATGATTTTTCAATGAAAACCAAACTTTTCTAGGCGGATTAACAGAGTAAAAATGCTGTAAATATAATGCAACAGCAGAATGAGAGGAAATATGAGCGAAGAATTAAAACAGAACGGATTTACCGGAAGCAGTGAATACGTAGCTAGCGAAGAATTGATGGCAAGTGTGAATGTGGCAATTACCTTAAAGAAACCGCTATTAATAAAGGGAGAACCGGGGACCGGCAAGACTATGTTGGCGGAAGCAGTGGCAAAGTCATTAGGCAAGAGATTGATTATTTGGAATATCAAATCTACAACCAAAGCCCAGGAAGGGCTCTACGTATATGATACCATTCAGCGTCTCTACGACGGACAGTTTGGGGAAGAGGGAGTGGATGATATTTCCCGTTATATCAAACTGGGTAAACTGGGAGAGGCTTTTGACAGTGACGAGCAGGTAGTGCTGCTTATTGATGAAATTGACAAGGCTGATTTAGAGTTCCCCAATGACCTTTTGTGGGAACTTGACCAGATGGAATTCTATATTAATGAAACAAAGCGGACCGTGAAAGCTAAGCACAGGCCCATTGTAATCATTACTTCTAATGCGGAAAAGGAATTGCCTGATGCGTTCTTGCGCCGTTGTGTTTTCCACTATATAGATTTCCCTAACGATGAGTTGATGGAAGAAATTGTAAAGGTACATTACCCTGATGTGGAAGAGAATCTTTTAAAGAGTGCCATGAATGTGTTTTACAATATCCGTTCTTTACGTGATATCCGTAAAAAACCCAGTACATCCGAGCTGATTGACTGGATTAATGCATTGCAGATTGGCGGTATTTCCGCAGATAAAATCAAGAGTACCTTACCGTTTATCGGTGTAGTAGTGAAAAAGGATGAGGATTTGGAGACCGTCCGCCACAATGCAAACCAGTTATAAGTTGCATGAATGATATGGCGGTTTTGTTATTGAAAATAAAATCCGGCTCTGCAATAGCAGGTAAACGGAAAGGAAAAAGTTATGTTTACAAAGTTTTTTCATAGCTTACGAAACAAGGGATTGCATGTTACGTTAGGAGAATTTTTGACCTTGCAGGAAGCCCTTGAAAAGGATTTATGTGGTAGCAGCATGACACAGTTTTATTATGTTGCCCGTATGATTTTAGTAAAGAGTGAAACAGATTATGATAAATTTGATATGGCTTTTGAAGAGTGTTTCAAAGCCAAAACCGGAGATAAAGAAGTGACGTCCCAGATGCTTCGCTGGTTGGATAAGTCCGATTTACAGGAACTGGCTGATGAAGAAGCCAGATTTCAGTTAAATGAAATGGAAGATTTGCAGGTTCATATGGACAAAGAGGAAGTAGAGCAGAAATTCCGTGAACGTCTCCGTGATCAGGACAGTGAACACAACGGCGGTAGTTTCTGGATTGGAAGTATGGGCAAAACGTCTTTTGGTAACAGTGGCGGCAATGTCGGCGGTTTGCGTGTAGGGGGTAAAACCGGACACCAGTCTGCTTTTGCGGTAATTGGTGAGCGTAAATACAGGGATTTCCGTGATGACAGAGTTTTAGATAACAGACAGTTTCAGATGGCATTTAGAAAACTCAGGCAGTTTTCCTCAAGACTGGATATTCCTGAAACTGAGCTGGATATTAACGGTACTGTGGACAAGACCTGTAATAACGGTGGTTGTTTACAGATTGTGATGCAGAAACCCCGTAAAAATGCAGTAAAATTATTGCTTTTGATGGACTCAGGCGGTACGATGATTCCTTATAGTTCCCTGTTAAATGATTTGTTCCAGGCGGTTCATAAATCCAATCATTATAAAGATGTAAAAAGCTATTATTTTCACAACTGTATTTACAGTAAACTTTACAAAACACCGGAATGTGAAAATGGTGACTGGGTGGATACGGACTGGATGTTCAGACAGCTTGACAGTGATTATAAAGTCTTGATTGTCGGAGACGCAGCTATGGCACCGGAGGAATTGTATTCCAATACCGGTAATTACCGTGGACCCAATGGCGGCTTGTCCGGCTGGGAGTGGTTACAGCTGGTAAAGAAACATTACAAAAAAGTAGTGTGGTTAAATCCCAAAATGGCACCTGGACATGCACCATGGAGAGAGGCTGAAACTGCAATCAAAGGACTGTTCCCCATGTATAAATTGACTGTAGACGGATTAAATCAGGCAATGGTGAAGTTGATGGTAAATAAATAAGTTCAGACAATCGGCATTTTCAGAATTTGATTTTACAGGACAGTTCTGAGAAATTTGACATAATATCGGTTGACAAAGAATTTTTTTGTTTGTATAATGTGAAAAAGTTATATGGATAATGCGATGACGAGAAGAGTACTGTTATTTAAAGGCTGACAGAGAGTTGCCGGGTGGTGAGAGGCGCAAGAAGAATAACAGGAAGTACATCTCAGAGCAGCAGGTTGAACCGTATCTGCACCGGTTTATAAGGTGTATACGCAGTAGATTTTGCCGGCAGGCACCGATATCAGCCCAAGTAGCAATACTTACTAAGCCACAGACCGTGAGGAATGTGGGAATTAAGGTGGTAACACGAGAATGACTCGTCCTTTTAATAGAGGGCGAGTTTTTTTGTTTTGTAATTGTACCAGCGGGTAATGTGAGTCAAAACGCCTTACTGGAAAGTTGGGTTGACGAGCATAATAACGGCATTATCACACCGTTTGGGTATATAGAGAAAAAATGCTTGAATATACCCAAAGTTTTCGGATTTTGTGGGTATTACATGAAGATTTTTTTGTATATACCCAAATAGTGTAAAAATCCTATGTTTGAGAGGGGAAATTGGGTATATACGAACATTTTTTTGCTATATACCCAAAAGGATATCACAAGCACCACTTCCTTAAGAAAAGCTAATTTGCAGAAAGGCATTTGAGGAAAATAGAGCGGAAAGTATGAAGTTAATGTGACGGAGAGAATAAATGATGAAACTACTGGGGACACGTGAATTAGAGACTAAAAGGTTGCTATTAAGAAGGTTTGTCTTAGAAGATGCTGAGGATATGTATTACAATTGGGCATCAGATCCGGAAGTAACAAAATATCTTACGTGGCCTACGCATTCGAGTTGTGAAATAACGAAAATGTTGTTAAGAGAATGGATTTCAAAATATAAGGATGAGGATTATTTCAATTGGGCGATTGAATATAAAGAAACGGGAAAAGTAATCGGCAATATTTCAGTTGTAAAGTTCAATGAGGCAATTTTATCTGCCGATATGGGATATTGCATGAGCCGTTCTTTATGGGGAAATGGTATAATGCCGGAAGCTTTAACTGAAGTAATTGATTATCTGCTTAATGAAGTGGGGCTAAACAGAGTCGCTGCATGTCATGCCGTCGAAAATCCTAAATCGGGACGTGTTATGGAAAAGGCAGGTATGAAAATGGACGGAATATTGCGACAGGCAGGAAAGAATAACCAGGGGATATGTGATGAAGTCTGGTATTCCATAATAAAGTCTGATAAACGCTGATATAGCTTTATAAATAAGAGAGGAGAAATAAAAATGACAGTATTTGAAGAATTAAAAGCAAGAGGACTTCTTGCACAGTTAACTGACGAAGAAGAAATCAAGGAACTTATCAACAACGGTAAGGCGACCTTTTATATCGGTTTTGACCCTACCGCAGACAGCCTTCATGTAGGACACTTTATGGCTCTTTGTCTGATGAAGAGATTGCAGATGGCAGGCAATAAGCCCATCGCCTTAATCGGTGGCGGTACCGCGATGATTGGCGACCCTTCCGGCAGAAGTGATATGCGTACCATGATGACAAAAGAAACCATCCAGCATAACTGTGAATGCTTTAAGCAGCAGATGAGCCGTTTTATCGACTTTTCTGACGGTAAGGCAATGATGGTAAACAATGCGGACTGGTTATTGGATTTAAATTACGTGGAATTCTTACGTGATGTAGGAGCACACTTCTCCGTAAACCGTATGCTTAGTGCAGAGTGTTACAAGCAGCGTATGGAAAAGGGATTAAGTTTCCTTGAGTTTAACTACATGATTATGCAGAGCTACGACTTCCTTTGCCTGTACGAAAAATACGGCTGCAATATGCAGTTTGGTGGTGACGACCAGTGGAGCAACATGCTTGGCGGTACAGAACTGATTCGTAGAAAATTAGGTAAAGATGCTTACGCTATGACTATTACCTTATTACTTAACTCTGAAGGTAAGAAGATGGGTAAGACCCAGAAGGGAGCAGTATGGCTTGATCCTAATAAGACCACACCTTTCGAGTTCTACCAGTACTGGAGAAACGTAGCGGATGCGGATGTATTAAAATGTCTGCGTATGTTAACCTTCTTACCCTTAGAGCAGATTGATGAAATGGATAAGTGGGAAGGTGCTGAATTAAACAAAGCAAAAGAAATCTTAGCATACGAACTGACCAATTTAGTACACGGTGAGGAAGAAGCTAAGAGAGCACAGGAAAGTGCAAGAGCATTGTTTGCCGGCGGAAACGCAGCTGAAATGCCTGAAGCTGAAATTACGGAAGCAGATTTCTTAAACGGTACCATCGATATTATGGGTGTACTGGTAAAAGCAGGTCTGTGTGCATCCCGTTCCGAAGCAAGACGTGCAGTAGAACAGGGCGGTGTAACCGTATCTGATGAAAAGGTTACCGATATCAAGACCGTATACACACCGGAGGCTTTTGCGGGCGAAGGTATCGTTGTAAAGCGTGGTAAAAAGAACTTTAAGAGAGTGGTAATGAAATAATGAACGGATTTGAACCGGGAAATGAATGTGCACTCTGCAAGGGCAGATGTTGCAGGGAAAAAGGGTGTTGTCTTTGTCCTGATGATATGATAAAAGCATTACAGAATTGGCAAATGCAAGCAACGCATCTTTCCGGTCAGCCTGTAGCTGACTGCCAAGAACAGGGTACAACGCAGACCACTGCCATAAAAGAAGTTGACGTTTGCGACGGTATGGATTTATCTCTTCCCAAGCGCATACATCTGGCAGAAGAAAAACTCCTTCCCTTCTTAGCGGAAGAAGGTAATCTTTACACAATCGATTGCTTTTATGCACCTACAGGTCCCTTGTATTACCTGCGTATGCGCCATAAAAACTATACCTTTATAGGTGTGGATGCTATCGGGGAATGTATTGCCCTGACGAAAGAAGGTTGCAGTTTATCCATGGAAAAACGTCCTAAAGGCGGTCGATTCCTTGAAAGTAAGCCCGACGGACACTGTATCCAGCACTATTCTAAGGAACAGATGACAGAGGACTGGCTACCTTATCAGAAAATACTGAAATCCATATGGGACGAATATTACAATCGTTTTATGGAAGACGGTACATTTGATAGGTGCGATGAAGCCAATTTTGCATGGATGAGGGCACAGAGAGAAGGACATTAGTTTTTGCTGTACGGAATGCAGAGGGATGTTTGGGGCTATGAAAGAAAATGGCGGGAAAGCTTTAGAAAAGAAACAATAAAAAGGTATGTATCTAAAACCTCTTACATATACTATACCAGTATATGCAGGAGGTTTTTTTATGGAAAATTTTGCAATGAACACCTATGACCTGTACAAAGATATCAGACAGCGGACGGGCGGAGAGATATACATAGGAGTAGTTGGTCCTGTCAGAACCGGCAAATCCACTTTTATCAAACGTTTTATGGATGTATGTGTATTGCCGTTTATGGAAGATGAACACGAGAAAGAACGGGCAAGAGATGAAATGCCACAAAGTGCAGGCGGTAAAACCATTACCACAACAGAGCCTAAATTTATTCCCAAGGAAGCAGCAAAAGTAATGCTTGGCGGGGATGTTGAGGCAAAAATCCGTTTAATTGACTGCGTGGGGTATATGGTGGACGGTGCTGCCGGACATATGGAAGAAGACACGGAGCGTATGGTAAAAACTCCATGGTCTGACACAGAGATACCTTTTACGCAGGCAGCCGGTATCGGAACCGATAAGGTAATCCACGACCATTCTACTATCGGTATTGTAGTATTGACAGACGGCAGCTTCGGAGAATTGCCCAGAAACAATTATCTGGAAGCAGAGCAAAAGACTATCAATGCATTAAAGAAACTGCATAAGCCTTTTTTGGTATTGTTAAACTCAGAAAGGCCCCTTGCAGAAGAAACAAAACATTTGGCAACAGAAATTGCGGATAAATATCAGGTAGAGGTATTGCCTGTTAACTGCGAACAATTGAAAAAAGAAGATATTCATAACATTATGGAGCAGGTATTGTATGAATTTCCCATATCCCGCATGGAGTTTTTTATGCCGAAGTGGGTGGAAATGCTTCCGTTTGATAACCGTATGAAGCAGGATATGGTAATGAGTGTCAGGGAATTGATGAAACAGATCAATACCGTAAAAGATTTACGTAAAATACAGACAGACGGCCAGATACCGGTAAACAGTGAATACATAAAGCGTTGTAAGATAGATGGAGTTAATTTGGCGGACGGTAGTACAAAAATACAATTAGAGGTAGATAATGCTTATTATTATGAAATGCTCAGTGAACTGGTAGGGGATGAAATCGACGGTGAATATCAGTTGATTTCCAAACTGAAAGAATTGTCTGCCATGAAAAAAGAATATGAAAAGGTACTGGAGGCGGTACGTTGTGTGCGGGGAAGAGGTTATGGTGTGGTAACACCGGAACGCAGTGAAATTTCTCTTGCCAAGCCGGAACTCATCAGACACGGAAACAAATTCGGTGTAAAAATTAAGGCTGAAAGTCCGTCCATTCATATGATCCGTGCCAATATCGAAACAGAAATTGCGCCTATCGTAGGTACGGAACAACAGGCACAGGATTTGATACGTTACATCTCAGAAGCCGGAAATGATGAAAACGGTATTTGGGAGACAAATATCTTCGGAAAAACGGTAGAACAGCTTGTAAGTGACGGAATTACCAGCAAAATTGCCATGATTGGGGATGAAAGTCAGGAAAAATTGCAAGAAACCATGCAAAAAGTGGTAAATGATATGAACGGTGGGATGGTTTGTATTATTATTTAATTGCGAAGCAGATATAAAATTTTCATGAAACCACTGTGTTTTAACCTAAAATATGGTATACTACATTCATGGGTGTAGTATACCATATTTTTATATATGGTATGGCGCTTCGCGATGCACACGCACTTCGTGCGGTGCAGATAATGTCTGGCGACATTATCTAATATTTTGTAAGGAGGGAATTATATGAACGAGGTATATGAGAAATTACAGCATTGCTACGAATGTGTCAGAAAGAAAATAGATTTTGTTCCCAGGGTAGCACTGGTTTTGGGGTCAGGACTGGGAGATTTTGCAAACAATATCCGCATAGAGGCAGAGTTGTCTTATGAAGAAATCGAAGGATTTCCCATATCTACTGTACCGGGACATGCAGGTAAGTTCATTTTTGGATATTTAGATAATGTGCCGGTAGTTTGCATGAAGGGCAGAGTGCATTATTACGAAGGGTATGATATTTCGGATGTGGTATTACCGATACGTCTGATGAAGCTTTTGGGAGCAGAGATTTTATTTTTAACCAATGCTTCCGGGGGTGTAAATGCCGCCTTTAAGGCAGGGGATTTGATGTTGATTACAGACCAGATATCCTGTTTTGTCAGAAATCCGTTGATTGGTCCCAACATAGATGAACTGGGCACCCGTTTTCCGGATATGACAACCATTTATGATAAAAAATTAAGAGACACTATTAAAAATACAGCGAAAGAGAATAGCATCGAGTTAAAAGAGGGTGTTTATTTACAATTGACAGGACCTTCCTTTGAATCTGCGGCAGAGGTCCGCATGGTTCGTATATTGGGCGGTGATGCAGTGGGTATGAGTACCGCAGTAGAGGCCATTGCAGCCAGACATATGGGTATGCGCGTATGTGGTATTTCCTGTGTCTGCAATCTGGCAGCAGGCATGACCGAAAATCCTCTTACTCATGATGAGGTGCAGGAAGCGGCAGCAAAGGCAGCCCCTTTATTTGCAAAACTGGTAAAAGAGAGTATCGCTAAGTTTTAGGCAGAACTAAAAACATATGCAGATTTTGCAACAGATGAAATCTATGGAGACAGTACATGGAAAAATCCGTATTCCAATTGATTTATGATGTGGTAAAGCAGATTCCCAAAGGAAAGGTGGCAACCTATGGACAGGTTGCGTCACTTGCAGGTAACCGCAGGTGGGCAAGGGTGGTAGGGTATGCACTGCATGCCAATCCCGACCCGGAGCATACTCCCTGTCATAGAGTGGTAAACCGTATGGGAGAGGTATCGGAGGCGTTTGCCTTCGGCGGTGAAAATGAGCAGATTAAACTACTGCAAAACGAGGGCGTTAAGGTAAACGGAAATCGGGTAGATTTGGAGAAATACCGCTGGAACCATGTTACGATTGAGATGATGGAATAATATTGTCCATATTATTTTTAGGGATATATATCAGCGATAATATCATCATTAAAACAGAATTCTCAGTATCTGTCCTGTTCGTTGTTGCCCAATATTGCTATATTTTTTCCGGAAGGAGTGTGGGATATGAATCAGGAAAAAATAGGAAAATTTATCTCCTGCTGCAGAAGAGAAAAAAATATGACCCAAGAAGAAGTGGCAGAGGTTCTGGGAGTAAGCAATAAGTCTGTTTCCAGATGGGAAAATGGTCGGACTATGCCGGATGTGTCCCTGTTTGAGCCGCTGTGCGATTGTCTTGGTATTACAATAAGCGAATTGATAGCGGGAGAGAGATTGGAACAGGAGAAAATAATAGAGCAAAACGAGAAAAATGTACTGTCAATTGCGGTGACTAAAAAAGAACTGGATTGGTTGTATATGCTGAGCAATGTGCTGCTCGCATGTGGGATACTTATTACGTTGACAATGACAAAATTATTTGCAACCACCATTACAGAACATCTTACAACAATAGTCAGCGGTGGATTGGTTTGGGGAATTGCAATACTAATGAAATATAAAACAGAAAAGCTTTTAAGAGAGATTAGTCAATAAATATTTGTGTAGAAACGCAAAAAATTACTGTTAATGTGCCAACGGCAAGGCAGAATGTGAGGATACATGAAAGTGAACGACACCATAAGAACAGAATTGATAAATAAGGCTTTAGAAGCCAGAAAGGCAGCTTATACCCCTTATTCCGGCTATGCGGTAGGGGCGGCACTGCTTACCAAAGCAGGAAAAGTTTATTTGGGCTGTAATATTGAAAATGCTTCTTTTGGTGCTACTAACTGTGCAGAGCGCACGGCTTTTTTTAAAGCGGTAAGTGAAGGAGAAAGAGAATTTACAGCAATTGCCATAGCGGGTGGAAAAGCAGGTGAGGAGACGCAGGAATATGCATATCCCTGCGGTATCTGCCGACAGGTAATGCAGGAGTTTTGCGAGAAAGAGTTTAAAATATTTGTAGTAAAAACAAACGGGGAATTTGAAGAGCATACGTTAATGGAGCTATTACCGCATGGTTTTGGAGGTGACAATCTTACATGAATATAAGATTATACAATGCAAAGATTCTGACTATGGAAGAGGACAGAGAAATCTTTGAAGGGGAAATACACATTCAGGGTGACCGGATTATCTATGTGGGAGAATATGGCAGCACGACAGAGGACTGTAAAGAGAACATGCCAGCCGGGGAAGAACACCGGGAAGAAAAGGAAACGGTTGAAAAGGATAATGTTACTTGGGATAAGGAAATCGACTGCGAGGGCAATCTCCTTATGCCGGGATTTAAGAATGCCCATACCCATTCCGGTATGACGGCGTTCCGTTCCTATGCGGACGATTTGCCCCTGAAACAGTGGCTGGAAGAAAAGATTTTTCCCATGGAAGAGAAACTTACATCAGAGGATATTTATCATTTTGTAAAACTGGCAATTTTAGAGTATCTGTCAGGCGGAGTTACATCGATATTTGATATGTATATAAAGCCTGCGGCAACGGCACAGGCATGTATGGACATGGGGATGCGTTGCGTATTGACAAGCGGGCTTAATAATTTTACATCTTCCGTGAAGCAAATGGCTGAAGAGTATGATGAATGGAACCATACATCCCCATTGATTTCCTATCAATTGGGCTTTCATGCGGAATATACATGTTCGAAACAGCTTTTGACACAGGTGGCTTCTCTTGCACAGAAATTAAAAGCACCGGTCTATGCCCATATGAATGAAACGGCTGCGGAAGTGGCGGAGTGTAAGAAACGTTATGGTATGACACCGATTATGTTTTTAGATTCTCTAGGGATGTTCCGGTATGGGGGCGGAGGCTATCACTGCGTACATATGACAGAAGATGATAAGAATGTACTGGCAAAGAGAAGGATGTATGTGATTACCAATCCCGGCTCCAATACCAAGCTGGCAAGTGGAATTGCACCTATAGCCTCTTATCTGGATAAAAACATTCCGGTTGCCATCGGTACGGATGGTGCGGCCAGCAACAATTGTCTGGACATGTTCAGGGAAATGTTCTTGGTAACGGGACTTGCAAAACTCAGAGAAAAGGATGCAGCCTGTGTGGATGCCATGGAAGTATTAAAGATGGCAACGGTAAACGGGGCACGGGCAATGCGGCTGAAAGATGCTGATGTACTGGCAGAAGGGAAGTTTGCTGATATTATTATGATTGATTTAAAACAGCCTAATATGCGGCCCCTTCACAATATCGGTAAAAATATTGTATACAGTGGCAGTAAACAGAATGTAAAGATGACAATGATTGGCGGACGGATACTGTATATGGAGGGCAAGTATTATGTAGGAGAAGAGCCGGCGGGCATATATAAAGAAACCGATAAGATTGTAAAAAGACTCATGCACTAGAAAAACAATTCTGCAAAAAGAAAGGGTTAAACTGTATATATGCAGTAAGGAAAGATAGATGGAATATTTAGTATTTGCGGTAGCAATGGCAGGTTTTGTTGCACTGCTTTTGATTAAAGGGCTTTATGATGAGCATAAGGAAAAGAAAGAGCTGATTTATAGGCTGCGTCATCATTATGGGGAGTGGAAAGAAAAAAAATACTGGCCCGAACAGTATGCGTCTATTCCCAGATATTATGAAAAACATCCTAAAGAAGAACAGGTAGATGATATTACATGGAACGACTTAGGGATGGATGATGTATATAAAAGAATAGATTCTACATTTTCCTCGGCAGGCGAGGAAATGCTGTATTATATGTTGCGTACCCCTATTTTTGAGGAGGAGAAATTACAGCATTTAGAGGATGTGATTACCTATTTTACCACGCATACGGAAGAACGGATACAGGTGCAGCTTGTCCTTCATAAACTGGGGCGTACCGGACGATTTTCCATGTATGATTATCTGGAACATCTGGATATGTTGGGACAGCGTAGCAATTTAAAGCACTGGTTGCTTAATATATTATTTATTCCGGCAATAATATTTTGTGTTATAGAGCCTTCCATGGGTATTTTATGTCTGGTAGGACTAATGTTATTTAACATTATCAATTATTTCAAAGAAAAGAATGAAATAGATACCTATATTACCAGTTTTGTGTATGCTATGAAGCTGATAGAAACAGCAGGTCAGGTACTACCCGCCAAAGAGGAATTATTTAAAGAGGAAGCAGAGCTTATTAAAAAACATAAGCAGGGATTGAACCGTTTCAAAAGTGGTTCTTTCTGGCTGATGTCTTCCGGCAGAATGTCGGGTTCCGGTAATCCTCTGGATATTATTTTGGATTATTTCCGTATGGTTTTTCATCTGGATTTAATCAAATTTAATTCCATGCTGGCACAGGTAAGAGAACACGCCCATGATGTGGACATGCTGTTTTCCATAATCGGATATTTTGATGCGGCAATATCTATTGGTGCATACAGACAATCTGTTGCAGGAGAGTATTGTGTACCTGTATTGCATGCAAAAAAAGAAGCTATACTGAAAGCAGAAGAATTGTATCATCCTTTGATTGAAAATCCTGTTAAAAACAGTATTTCTACCAAGAGAGGGGTGTTGCTTACAGGTTCCAATGCCTCCGGTAAATCCACATTCTTAAAAACGGTGGCATTGAATGCCGTTTTTGCACAGACCATTCATACCGTATTGGCAGATTTCTACGAAGGCAGTTATTTCCATATTTGTTCTTCTATGGCATTGCGGGATGATTTAAGTGGCGGCGAAAGCTACTACATCGTGGAAATACGTGCTATTAAGCGAATTCTGGATATTGTTGCGGAAGGTAAAAATAAAGTACTCTGCTTTGTGGATGAAGTATTAAGGGGAACTAATACAGTGGAAAGAATTGCCGCCTCCACAGAGATATTGCGTAGTCTTACAGGCAAAGAAGTAATATGCTTTGCAGCAACCCATGATGTGGAGCTTACCCAGTTGCTTGCAAGCGAGTACGAAAATTATCATTTTGAAGAAGAAATTAAAGATGGTGATGTCTGCTTCAATTATCGTCTGCTTTCCGGTAAGGCAACTACGCGAAATGCGATTAAGTTGCTTTCCGTAATGGGATATGAAGATAAAATTATTGATAATGCAAACGATAGGGCAGAAAAATTTATGAAAACCGGACAGTGGGAGGCATAGGAATGAAAGTAACTTTGTTTACGGATGGTGCGGCAAGAGGAAATCCGGAAGGACCGGGCGGTTACGGTGCCGTATTACAGTTTATAGACGCTAAAGGGACCCTGCACGAAAGAGAGTTCTCGGCAGGGTATAAAAAGACTACCAATAACCGTATGGAACTGATGGCGGTCATTGTAGGCTTGGAGGCATTGACAAAGCCCTGTGAAGTGCTTGTGGTGTCTGACTCCAAATATGTAACAGATGCGTTTAACCAGCATTGGATGGACTCATGGCTAAAAAACAATTGGAAGACCAGCACCAAAAAGCCGGTTAAAAATGTAGAACTATGGCAGAGATTATTGGAAGCCATGAAGCCCCACGAGGTTACTTTTTCATGGGTGAAAGGACATGACGGACATCCTGAAAATGAAAGATGCGATAAACTGGCAACTGCGGCAGCAGATGGCGACATATTGCTTGACGATGACGGCGGGGCACTGGTATAATAATATTTAGTGATTGGATTTTTATCAGGTAGTGAAAGATAAGTAAAGAAAGGTGGCTTAGCTATGATAGCTTTTGTAAATTCGATTTTATCTTACCTGCTTTTGTTTGTGATTATGGCAGCAATTGCGGGAACCGGCATTTTTGTAGGGATTGTGATGCGCAAAAAGAAAAATCTTTCACAGGCGGCAGAACAGGAAACTGAAGAACCACAACAATAAAGATTCTCAGCAGGTGTCGTGCATACGGCACCTTTTATCATTTGTAAAGAGCATGCGTATAGGAAACATGCGGTATATCCGGTTAAAGAATATGGGTAAAAGGAGTCATTATGCGGTACGATGTTATACTATGGGATGTGGATGGTACTCTGTTGGATTTCACTTATTCACAGAGATTGTCCATATCAAAGTGTCTGGAAGAAATCGGTGTAATAGCTACGGAGGAAATGATAGAAAGTTATTCGGCTATCAATGAGGGCTGGTGGAAACGTCTGGAAAAAGGAGAAGTTACAAAAGCAGAACTGTTAACCGGAAGATTTACAGATTTGTTTGCTAAGTATGAAATCGGATATGAGGACGTAGATGCATTCCGAAACCGGTACGAGACTTATCTGGGTGAAATTTTTAAATATATGGACAATTCCATAGAAATATGTAAGACATTAAAGGGACGTGTAAGGCAGTTTGTGGTGACAAATGGTGTGACTGCACCACAGATGTCCAAGCTTAAAAGAGCCGGTTTTTTTGATATTATGGAGGATATTTTTATTTCAGAGCAGTTGGGAGCACCGAAGCCCCAGAAAGCGTTTTTTGACAGGGTATTTGAGAAAATGCCTGAAGTGGAAAGAGAGCGGATACTGATTGTAGGCGATTCTTTAAGCAGTGATATCAGAGGCGGTAACAATGCCGGAATTGATACCTGCTGGTACAATCCTAAAGGCGAAATAAACGAACTGGGTGTGATAACGGATTATGTCATCTATGATTTGAAGGATGTAATACGGATTGTGGAGGGGTAAATGGCAAAGTCGGTAAATCAGAAACTGAAATTGTTTCATATTGTACGGATGCTGGAAGAACATACGGATGAAAATCATATGTTGAGCACACAGGAAATTATAGACAGGCTGGCAGAAAACGATATTGGTGCAGAAAGAAAAAGTATCTATGATGATATAGAATGTTTGATTTATTACGGGTATGATATTGTACTGAAAAGAGGTAAAAATGGCGGTTATTATCTGGCAAGCAGGGATTTTGAACTGGCGGAATTAAAGCTCTTGGTAGATGCAGTACAGGCATCCCGCTTTATGACAGTTAAAAAATCCAGAGAGCTGATTAAGAAACTGGAAAAAATGGTCAGCAAATATCAGGCGGGACAATTACAACGTCAGGTTTATGTGGCAGGCCGTGTCAAAACGGAAAACGAAAGAATTTATTATAATGTGGACAGCATTTACAATGCCATAGACAATAATGTACGCATTTCGTTCACATATCTGGAATGGAACGGCAATAAGGAATTAAAGCCCCGTAAAGGCGGCAGTAAATATGAAGTGAGTCCGTGGGCACTGATATGGGAAGACGAAAACTATTATCTTGCGGCTTATGACAGCAAAGCCGGTATTATTAAGCATTACCGCGTGGACAAGATGGGAGAGGTTTTGCTGACGAAAAAGGCACGAGAAGGTAAGGATGTATTTGAAAAAAGGAACCCTGCGGAATATACCAAGCAGACCTTCGGAATGTACGGCGGAGAAGAAGAGATAGTAACCCTTCGGATTGACAGTGATTTGATAGGGGTTATCATAGACCGTTTCGGGCGTGAAACCGATATCCGCAAACAAGAGGACGGAAGCTTTCACGTGCGGATAAGGGCGGCAGTCAGCCGTCAGTTTTTCGGGTGGCTGGCAGGCTTAGGCAGCGGTGCGACCATAGTATCTCCCGTTATAGTCCGTGAGCAGTATATAGACTGGTTAAATCAAATTATACATACAAATAATAAATTATAATGATGATTGTGAATTATAAATAACCTGTTATTTATAACTATATAGACAATAACAACAAATAAACATATGGAAAGAAGGAACTGACATGCAGGCAGCAAAGAGAATGAAAGCACTGGAAAGCGGTATTTTCCAGATGTTAAACGACAAAAAGAATGAAGTGGAAAAACAGGGAAAGAAGGTATACAACCTCTCTGTGGGAACGCCCGATTTTGAACCGGCACCCCACATTATAGAGGCATTGGTGGAAGCAGCAAAGAAACCGGAGAATTATAAATATGCATTGGCAGATTTGCCAGAGTTGACAGAAGCGGTGCAGAGCCGTTTTAAGTATCGCTACGGTGTGACTCTTGAAAAAGACGAGATTATGAGTGTATACGGTTCACAGGAGGGGATTTCCCATGTAGGACTGTCCATGTTTGATGAGGGAGATATTGTACTGGTGCCGGACCCCGGCTATCCTATTTTTGCAATCGGACCTTTTTTAGCCGGTGCTAAGACTGCGACCTATGATTTAGTACCTGAAAAGGATTATTTACCGGATTTAAAAGAGATTGAAGAAAAATACGGAAACAAGGCAAAATGCATGATTGTATCCTATCCCCTCAATCCCATTTGTAAATGTGCACCAAAATCTTTTTATGAAGAATTGATTCCATGGGCGAAGAAAAATGATATTCTGATTATCCACGATAATGCATACTCGGATATTATTTATGACGGCAGGGAAGGTATCTCTATTTTATCCATTCCCGGAGCAAAAGAGGTCTGTGTGGAGTTCTATTCTTTATCCAAGTCCTTTAATTACACCGGTGCCAGAATGGGCTTTATGGTGGGAAATAAAGAAGTGGTAGCAAACTTTAAGAAACTGCGTTCCCAGATTGATTACGGTACATTCCTGCCGGTACAGTATGGTGCTATTGCAGCACTGACAGGACCGGATGATATGGTAAAAGAACAGTGTAAAAAGTATGAAGAAAGAAGAAATGCACTTTGTGACGGACTTACCGCAATCGGCTGGAAAGTTCCCAGAAGCGAAGGAACCATGTTTGCATGGGCAAAGATTCCGGAAGGTTTTAGCGATGACATGGAATTTGTTATGGAGCTTTTAAAGGAAACCGGAGTGCTTTGTACCCCGGGAAGCAGCTTCGGAGAAAAGGGAAAAGGTTATGTAAGATTTGCACTGACTCTTCCTGTTGAAACAATTGAAGCAGCGGTAAAAGCCATTGCAGAAAGTGGTATTTTAGCTAAAAAATAATTAAAAAAAGAAACAGTTAAGTATATTTGAAAAATGCTACAAAATTTACCAGTCATTTTTGTATATAATTATCCGCAACTTACGTTGACAATTCTTCTGACTTTTTTTATACTGGTAATACACGCTAAATATTGTGGGTGAAAATAAACAAACACCATATATTGTATAGAAACGACACTTGTGTCGTAGGCATAAATATTTGAAACGCATAGATAATTGGTGTGGTGTAAACCCTATGAGGTAAAGGAATTACCGGAATTTTCAGGAGGAAATGAGATGAGCATTGCAGTAGAACAGGCGGGAGCAGACAACCTAGATTACGGTGCTGAGTACAAAACCAAGAGAAATGTCAAAGTAATCAAAAAAGACGGCAGTAAGGAAATTTTCAATGTACAGAAGGTTGTAGATGCCGTAGGTAAAAGTGCATACCGTGCCCTTACTAAGTTTACTGAAGAGGAAAAGAGACATATTTGTCAATTTGTAGTAGAAAAGGTGGACGAGTTAGAGCAGGATGAAATTCCCATTCCTATTATGCATAACATTGTAGAAAGTGCATTGGAGCAGGTTAAGCCTATTGTAGCAAAGAGTTACAGAGACTATCGTAACTACAAGCAGGACTTTGTGCGTATGTTGGACGATGTATACAAAAAGAGTCAGTCCATTATGTACATTGGAGATAAGGAAAATGCCAATACTGACTCCGCGCTGGTTTCTACTAAGAGAAGTTTGATTTTTAACCAGTTAAATAAGGAACTGTATCAGAAGTTCTTTATGACTACTGAGGAAATTCAGGCATGCCGTGACGGCTACATTTATGTACATGATATGTCCGCCAGAAGAGACACCATGAACTGTTGTCTTTTCGATGTGGAGAATGTATTGTCCGGCGGTTTTGAAATGGGTAACATCTGGTACAACGAGCCCAAGAGTCTGGACGTGGCATTTGACGTTATCGGAGATATTGTTTTGAGTGCGGCAAGCCAGCAGTATGGTGGTTTTACTGTGCCCAGTGTAGACAATATTTTAGAGCCTTACGCAGAAAAATCATACAAGAAGTATATTGAAAAATATAAACGTCTGGGTATTGATAATGACACTGCAGAAGCAGAGGCTTATGCAGATGTGGTAAGAGAATTTGAGCAGGGCTTCCAGGGCTGGGAGTACAAGTTTAATACCGTAGCCAGCAGCCGTGGAGATTATCCTTTTATTACGGTGACCGCAGGTACGGGTACAGGTCGTTTTGCGAAGCTTGCAACCATTTCCATGTTAAATGTAAGAAGACGCGGACAGGGTAAAAAAGAGTGTAAGAAGCCTGTATTATTCCCGAAGATTGTATTTTTATATGATGAAAATCTGCATGGTCCCGGCAAACCTTTAGAGGATGTATTTGAAGCAGGTGTAAAATGTTCCGCAAAGACCATGTATCCTGACTGGTTATCCTTAACCGGTAAGGGGTATGTGGCAAGCATTTATAAGCAGTACGGCAAGGTAATTTCTCCCATGGGATGTCGTGCATTCCTTTCCCCTTGGTATGAAAAAGGTGGTATGCATCCGGCAGATGAAAAGGATTCTCCTATCTTTGTAGGACGTTTTAATATCGGTGCAGTATCCCTGCATTTGCCCATGATTTTGGCAAAGTCCAGACAGGAAAGCAGAGATTTCTATGAAGTACTGGATTATTATTTACAGTTGATTCGTCAGTTGCATATTCGTACTTATGCATATCTGGGTGAAATGCGTGCGTCTACCAATCCGCTGGCATATTGTGAAGGTGGGTTCTTGGGTGGACATTTGAAGCTGACTGACAAGATTAAGCCGTTATTAAAGGCGGCAACCGCAAGCTTTGGTATTACTGCATTAAACGAATTGCAGGAGCTTTATAACGGCAAGTCGCTGGTAGAAGACGGTCAGTTTGCACTGGAAGTTATGGAGCACATCAATGCCAAGGTAAATGAATTTAAAGAAGAAGACGGCAATCTGTATGCGATTTACGGTACTCCCGCAGAAAATTTATGCGGATTACAGATTAAGCAGTTCAGAAATAAATACGGTATTGTGGAAGGTGTTTCGGACAGAGAATATGTAAGCAATTCTTTCCACTGCCACGTAACAGAGGATATTACCCCTATTGAAAAGCAGGATTTGGAAGACCGTTTCTGGAATCTTTGCAACGGTGGTAAAATCCAGTATGTAAAATATCCTATCGATTACAATTTAGAAGCGGTAAAAACCCTTGTCAGAAGAGCAATGGATATGGGCTTTTACGAAGGCGTAAACCTTTCTCTGGCGTATTGTGATGATTGCGGACATCAGGAACTGGAAATGGATGTCTGTCCTAAATGCGGTAGCCGGAATTTGACTAAGATTGACCGTATGAACGGCTATCTGTCCTATTCCCGTGTGCATGGGGACACCAGATTAAATGAAGCCAAAATGGCGGAAATTGCGGAAAGGAAAAGCATGTAAAGTGTGAAAAGGATTTCTAAGGTTGTAAAGCACAGGGCGCTTTGGACACAACCTAAGAAATGCTATGTTTCACACCGGAGAATCGCAGGAGCGATTCTCCCATGCATGTATATATAAATGAGGTATCATAATATAACCAAAGATGATATGTTAAATGGGGACGGACTCAGGGTTGTGCTTTGGGTGGCAGGTTGTTCCCATTGCTGTGAAAAATGTCAGAACCCGATTACATGGGACCCTAACGGTGGTCTTCCTTTTGATGAAGCGGCAAAGCAGGAAATTTTTGAACAGCTTGACAAAAGCTATATTTCCGGCATTACTTTTTCCGGTGGTGATCCTTTACATCCCGCAAACAGACTGGATGTGAGAAATCTGATGGCAGAAATCAAGGAAAAATATCCGGACAAGACCATATGGTTGTATACCGGTGATTCATGGGAAAACATTTTATATTATCCTATGATGAAGTATGTGGATGTAGTAGTGGACGGGGAGTTTCACATTGCGGAACTGGATCAGAAGCTATTATGGAAGGGCAGTAAAAACCAGAGGGTTATCAATGTAAAGAAAACTCTTTCTCCTGAAAACACAGATCCGACAGTGCCGGTTTTACACTGTGGAGATTATGTGTAAGTATGGTGGATAGGATATAATAAGCACCCGTATACCGGACGACCAGACCATTTGCGGTAGAATGTGAGGACAAATGAAACGAGTAGCACAGTTTTTTAAAGTAAGTAAAGAGAATTTTTTAGAAGCAATGAAAGATGATTTTCCGGAATATACCCAGGAAGATATTGTGGATATGTATGAGTCCATAGAACTTCCGAAACGTGCCACAAAGGGCAGTGCCGGTTATGATTTTTATGCACCTTTTGCTTTTTCCCTGCCGCCCGGAAGTACCATGAAGATTCCCACCGGTATCCGTGTAAAGATGGATGAGGACTGGGTATTGAAACTCTATCCCAGAAGCGGTCTGGGCTTTAAGTACAGATTACAGTTAAACAATACGGTAGGTATCATTGACAGTGACTATTACTACTCAGACAATGAAGGCCATATTTTTGCTAAGATTACCAATGACTCCAATGAAGGAAAAACCTTGGAAATCGGTGCTGGTGCAGGATTTATGCAGGGTATCTTTATTGAGTATGGTATCACTGTGGATGATGAGGCGGAAGGTATCCGCAATGGTGGTTTTGGCAGTACCACAAAACAATAAATTACAATTACATATGGTATAAATATGCATATTGAACTCCTTTTTCGGAATACTAACCATAGAAAGTCCGGGAAAGGAGTTTTTTATGAGTGATATATTGAACGGTAAAGAAAATGGTAGTGGAAAAATGACAGGCTCTTTAAGAGAGGATATGGCATATCTGAAGGGAAAGCTGGCTTTGGGAGTCAGTTTTGATCTGGTATACCGTGTGATTCATATTGGCGGAAGAGAGGCTTGTATTTATTTTATAGACGGATTTTGTAAGGATGAATTGATGCAGAAAATATTGCAGGCACTTATGGCAATTACAAAAGAGGATATGCCTGCGGATGCTCATGAAATGAGCAAAAGAAGTATGCCATATGTAGAGGTGGATTTAAAATCTGACTGGGAGGATATAATCAATTTCCTGCTATCAGGGGTTTTTGTAATTTTGATTGACGGATATACACAGGCGATTCTGATAGATTCCAGAACCTATCCTGCCCGTAGTGTGACAGAACCGGATAAGGATAAGGTTTTGAGAGGCTCCAAGGACGGCTTTGTAGAAACCATTGTATTCAATACTGCACTTATCAGAAGACGTATCCGTAGTACGGATTTACGTATGGAGATGATGAGTGCCGGTAAAACCTCCCGGACGGATATTGCTATCTGCTATATGGACAGCAGGGTGGATAAAAAATTTCTGGCACAAATTAAAGAACGCATTCAGAATATTCAGGTGGATGCCCTTACCATGAACCAGGAAAGTCTGGCGGAATGCTTGTATAAAAGAAAGTGGTATAATCCTTTCCCCAAGTTTAAGTATACAGAAAGACCGGATACTGCCGCAGCACAGGTTTTGGAGGGAAATATTGTTATACTGGTGGATAATTCTCCTTCCGCCATGATTATGCCTACATCCATTTTTGATGTGGTAGAAGAGGCAGATGATTACTATTTTCCGCCGATTACAGGCACGTATCTCAGACTGTCGCGTTTTCTGATAGCGATATTGACTTATTTTGTGACACCTACTTTTTTGTTATTGATGAATAACAGACATTATATTCCGGGTTCCTTTTCCTTTATCACATTACAGGAGGCGGAAAATATTCCCCTAATCTGGCAGTTTCTGATATTAGAATTGGCTATTGACGGACTGCGGCTGGCTGCGGTCAATACGCCCAATATGTTAAGTACACCACTGTCTGTTATGGCGGCAATTATTTTGGGAGAACAGGCAATTACCAGCGGCTGGTTTAACGGGGAAGTAGTTTTATATATGGCATTTGTGGCGTTGGCAAGCTATACCCAACAAAATTACGAACTGGGTTATGCATTGAAATTTATGCGTATTCTGACACTGATTTTGACGGCAATTTTTGATTTGTGGGGCTATATTGCCGGTGTTGCTATCTGTCTTTTAGCTATTGTAACTAACAGAACAGTTTCCCATCAGAGTTATATCTATCCTTTGATACCCTTTAACTGGAAGAAGATAAAGGCAAGACTGATTCGTTTAAGATTACCGGATGCCAAAAAGTAATAATAACGAAACAAAATTTTTATAAATATATAAACTATATGATGTGAAAGCATTGAAAAGTTAAGTGAATAGTGGTAATATGTAGTAGTATGAAAAACTACATGTTGTGGTGCAAATGAAACGGAGGCTTTTCAATGGCAGAATTTAAGATTATAACTGACTCTACGGCTGATTTGCCGGAGGAGTATTTAAAGGAACACGATATTGACTGCATGAATCTGTGTTATATGATAGGTGGAGAAACTTACGGTGGAGAAACCGGTAAAGAACTGCCTTGGAAAGAATTTTATGCACTGATGCGTAACGGAGAGATGCCGACTACTGCACAGGTAAATCCCGAAGAGGCAAAGGAGCAGTTTAAAAAGAGCATAGAAGCAGGAAGTAAAAAGATTTTATATCTGGCATTTTCTTCCGGTTTAAGCGGTACCTACAACAGTGTACGGATTGCGGCAGAAGAGATAATGGAAGAATATCCGGATTGTCAAATTATTGTAATTGACACATTATGTGCATCTTTGGGAGAAGGACTTTTAGTTTATTATGCAGTAAAAATGCAGAATGAAGGAAAGAGCTTTGAAGAGGTGGCAAAATGGGTGGAAGAGCATGTACAGAACTTTGTACATGTATTTACCGTAGATGATTTAAATCATCTGCACAGAGGTGGCAGAGTCAGTAAAGCAGTTGCTATTATCGGTACACTGGCTGGCATCAAGCCGGTTCTGCATGTAGACGAGGAAGGACATCTGGTTCCACAGTCAAATGTCAGGGGACGTAAGAAGTCTCTGTTAAAACTGGTAGATAATATGGAGAAGCAGATGGGTTCATACACCGGCAAAAACGATATAGTATTCATTAGTCATGGAGATGCTTTAGAAGATGCTGAATTCGTAAGAGATGAAGTAAAGAGAAGATTTGGTATCGAGAAGTTTATTATTAACCGGGTAGGACCGACTATTGGAGCGCATTCAGGTCCGGGTACAATTGCATTGTTCTTTATGGGTGATGTAAGATAAGTAAAAAAAAAGAGGGTAGTCCAGAAGTCTTTTATGACTTAAGGGCACCCTCTTTCGTTTTTTAGATTTCTTACCAGCTACGGATAAATTTATCAATGTAGTTGTCTAAACATTCTTCGATAACACGGATGGCTTCTTCACGGTTACCCTTTTCATTTACGTCAGTAGTCTTGTTTTCCAGTGCCTTGTATACGGTGAAGAAATGTTCCATTTCTTCAATAACATGGGAAGGCAGTTCGGAAATATCCTGATAATTATTGTAAGTGGGATCATTAAAAGGAACTGCAATGATTTTTTCATCCTTTTTACCACCGTCTAACATGGAAATAACGCCGATTGGGTAGGCTCTTACCAAAGTAAGGGGTGCTACCGGCTCAGAACAGAGCAAAAGCACATCTAACGGGTCACCGTCATCGCCGTAGGTACGGGGAATAAATCCGTAATTTGCGGGATAGTGGGTAGAGGTATAGAGAATACGGTCAAGCATAATATAACCGGTTTCTTTGTCTAATTCGTATTTGTTTTTGCTTCCTTTAGGAATTTCAATAACGCAGATAAAGTCAGTAGGCTTCACGCGTTTTACATTCATGTTGTGCCAGATGCTTTTATTCATGGAATCCATATTAAGTGCCTCCTGCAAGTCGTCTTAAAAATTTACTTTATTATAGCATTTTAAAAGAGGTTGTAAAGAGTAAATTTTGACATGCAGGAAATTCACTGTGCGCAGGATTAAAAAAGGTTTATTCAGAAGCGGCGCATTTTGTTTTCTTTCGGTTGAGATAAAAACGCAAAAGGAAAAGGAATAATCCACTCCATAGGATGATTTTTGTTACAAAGGAATATTGAGACAGAATATCTGAAACAACATGCCAGGATTCTCCCAGAAAATGCCCCAATGTTACCAATATCGTGTTCCATAAAAGGCTTCCTAAGGTAGTGTATAATAAGAATTTACCCTGGTGCATTTCACAGATACCGGCGGGAATGGAGATGAGACTTCGTAAAATGGGCACCAGCCGGCATAAAAAAACGGCTTTATTTCCCCTTTGGGCGAACCGATCCACGGAGTGCTCAATATCCGATGACTTTAATCTTAAAAATCTGCCTGCTTTACTATTGACCAAACGTAATAACCGTTCTTTTTTCAGGCATTTTCCCAGATAATAGAGAATAATGGCACCCAAAAGGGAACCGAGCGTAGAAAAGGCTATAACGCCGGGAACGGACATAGTAGTACAGGTGGTAAGAAAACCGCCCATGGTTAGTATTACTTCCGACGGAATGGGCGGAAACAGGTTTTCTATGGTAATGAGAAAGAAGATACCGGCATAGCCGTATTTATTCATTAAGGAAATAATAAAAGATTGCATGAAAGACTCACAAAAGGCAGTGGTGTAACTGCGATTTTTATATTATAATAAAAAAGGATTAGATTTAGAACAGGACTGGAGATAAGTTATATGCCTCAGCTAAAGAAAACGGAACATATGATTGAGGAAATTGTTATACGGATACAGGCGTTATTAAGGAAAAAGGAATTTATACTTGTTGCCATAGACGGCAGATGTGCTTCCGGTAAAACTACACTGGCATCGCAGTTAAAAGAAAGATTAGACTGTAACGTGATTCATGCGGATGAATTTTTTTTAAGACCCTCACAGAGAACGGCTGAGAGGCTTACCACACCGGGAGGCAATGTGGACTATGAGAGACTTTTGGAGGAAGTGATACTTCCCTTAAAAGCAAACAGAGAGTTTGCTTACAAACCCTATGATTGTAGAACAGGGAGTTTGAAAGAACCCATACAGGTAAAACCCAACAATATTACGATTATAGAAGGCTCATACAGTTGTCATCCCAAACTGTGGGACTATTATGACTTACGAATTTTTATGACAATAGAAGAATGTTTACAGAAAGAGCGGATTAAGGAAAGAAATAAAGAGATGGCAGAGGTATTTTTTCAAAAGTGGATTCCCATGGAGGAAACTTATTTTAAAACCTATGCAATAGCAGAACGTTGTGACATCCCAATAGAATAAAAAGAAAAGGAGCTTCGTTTACAGAGAGAAATATCACTGTTTGGAAGCTCCTGTTTTATAGAAAATTTACGGACTCTTGTAAATGGCCGTTAGCCAAGACAGTTGATGTTTTTGTTTCCATCCATGGAGCAGGCAGTGGTATCAAAGCCGGGATTGATTGCATAGAAGTTCTTGCTGTTCAATTTGTCCTGAGTGATACGCAGTGCTTCACCAAAACGCTGGAAGTGCACAATTTCACGCTGACGAAGGAATTTAATGGGCTCACACACATCAGGGTCCTTAATCAGGCGGAGAATGTTGTCATAGGTGGTTCTTGCTTTTTGTTCTGCGGCACCTTTATAAAGACAACATAGTCGGAGGGAGGTGAGAACCAGTGCAAAAACTGAAAAACAGAGTATTGGACAAGATGATGCAGGCACATCTGACAAAAGCAGAAGTGGACATTATCCTGGAGATATCTCATTACCAGGACGAATCCGGGAAGATATATGGAGTATACTACAAGGACGTATGCGAGACAATAGGGATTTCTTATGAAACATTTTATGTAACAATCAGGAGTCTGGCTGATAAAGGCCTTATAAAGCTCCAGAAGGACTTTCGCGGAGATTGGGACATAATTATCGTTGATAATGATTTCAGCTATCCTGAGGCCCTTAAAGAGGGTTATATCAGCACCGGACATGATATTTTTTACAATGAGGATTTTAAAACGTTAAAGGCGAATGAGAAATTACTGGCAATGCAGTTTTTGAAAATAGGCGGTGCTGGAAAACGCTATCATATCGGCGTAAATTTGTTGTATGAAAAATATGCAGCACTATTATCGGTAACTAAGAGGACGATACAGGTATATCTGGGTAGATTACGTGAATTCTTTTCCATAGGAATAAAGGATAAAATGTACTGGATCACACCTCTGGTATTGGTGTTTAAGGATAATGCACCAACAGATATGGATAATTATGCGGAGCATTTGGTTGATGTAGCCTGCAGAAGAAATAAGGCAATCTATTCAGGACGTGGGAAGCAGGATATGATGCAGCTGGTAAAGCAATATGTCCAGGAATTGAAGAGTAAGACTGCTCAAGTATTTCTGCACGCCGTATCAGGAAGTTTTGAAAAGGGAAATAAAGATATTCCGGATAAGAGGAAGTGGAACAGGGAGCTCAATCCTAAATTTGTACATAAACTTATCAGGAATGAATTATAGACCTATGTTAAATAGGTTTATTCGTGTACCGTAAGAACGGAAAAAACAGCGAAATAATGCGGGAACTACCTGAAATTGGAAGAAAGCATAGTACAAGAATTAAAAAAATGAGTGTGGCGGACCGGAAACGGTCTTTTTTTATTGCAGCTATATTCAGATTTTGCAGTAGAAAAAAATTTTTTGTTCAGATTTTGCGACATGCCTAAAAAAGATATTCAGATTTCACGGTAGAAAGGATAGAAGCACATTCAGATTTTGTGCATTGTATTGAACTGAAAAAGGTTGATTTTACCGGGTTTTAGAACAATTTTAGTGTGGAGCATATTTCCTCTTTTATATTCTTTCTATGAGTTTCATGTTGGAAATATTCATTCTGGTTTTTAGAAACCGATCGATTAAAATGTTTCAGTAGCCAATTTATATAGTTATTACATTCATCAAGAGCATTTTGCAATTTGCAGGTAGATGTCATCCCTTTTCTTTGCATGTAGCTACCGCTGAAAACATGGGAGTTTTCTCAAGCCTGAGAATATCTAATGTGCTCAAAAGCCGGCGCACATAAGAAATTCTAGGGCTTGACCGCTGGAAAATGAAGAAAAGCACAACAAGGAGAAAGGGGAACTGAAAAAGTCTGCAAGTAAATTTGGAGACAAAATTTTGAAAAAATTTTAAAGAAAAATAAAAAAAGACTTGACAAAGTTCACGGATTCAACCATTCTGTTGCCACCAAAAAAGCGACCAAATTTTTATGAAGGAGGATGAAGGTGTGGGAGAGGCAAATTATTTAAAAGCGAAATGCAATGCACTTATTGATAAGGCTCTCCAAAATAAGAAGGAACTGGAAGAAATAAATATTGAAATCCAAGTGCTGGAGGAAGAGAAAGCGTCCATATTGGCGCGGCTGGAAAATGCTGTGCGGGGAGCAGAAAGCGGTATACATAAAGAGGGGGAAAGCGGGGACACAAGAGTGTCCCAGGAGCAATTTGTATCTTCTTACAATCAAATTTTGCAAAAACTAAATGAACTCAGTGAAAGGGTAGACGTACCGGAACAGAGGGAAGAGGTCAGAAAAATTTCCGTAAAAGAAAAAGCAAAACAACTGGCAAGGGATTATGTTGCCAGGCTTATCAAATTTCTGGGTATGTTGGTAGCAATGGGAATTCTTTCGCTCCTGGCAACTATCCTTTTGGATCCAAATTTGAGAAACATGTTAATCGAGCTTTTAAAGGAATGTGTAAGGTAGAAAAAATGAAGAGAATAAAAATTTGTGTCGCTATTTTAGTAATGATTTTAAGTTTTAATACATCTATGTTGCAGGTACATGCAGCACATACCCATGATGAGAGCTGTTATGCCATGGTAGGCGGCCATAGTCATAGTGGTTCGTCTTCCTCCGGAGGCGGATGCTATACAACACCGATTTATCATAGCCATAGCGGTTCGTCTTCATCAGGTGGTGGATGTTATACAATCCCTACATATCACAGCCATACCGGAGATGCGGTTGCCGGAGGCGGATGTTATACGACACCGGTATATCATACTCACACCGGAAATGAAACAGATGGAGGCGGTTGCTATGGAACAGAGGTTATATGCGGTCAGAATCTGAATGTATATACAACCGATAATTATTGTCACGGATTTTGGAATCCGGTTTCATATGCATATACGAATGAACAGGGATATGTAATATGGAATTATAGCTGTGATAGGTGTGGGGCTACACAAAGAGCGGTATATGCACCTTACGGAAGTGCAGGACAATGTACAAAGATTATATCTACAAGTTATGGATATAGTTGCCCGACGTGTGGGATTTCATATTCTTCGGCAGGTATTTGTACGCATAAGACTTATGAGATGGATTGTGGGTTTGAAGAAGGTGCAGTTGAGTATTATGAGATTGGTTGCGGAAAAACTGAAGATATATTAGAAGGATATGCAATTGGCTGCGGCAAAACCGAGTCAACGATTGAAGGCTATTCATTAGGTTGCGGACAGGCTGAATCAGCAGGAGTCAGAACTTTGATTTGTACGATTCCGGAATCAACACCTACACCGGTACCGACTCCAACACCAGTTCCGACTGCAACGCCTGTATCTACGGCAACACTGGAAACTAGAAATACGCCGAAACCTACAGAAAAACCGAAGACAGAAGATACGCCGGAGCCTACGGAAATACCTGAAACGGAAGATATACCGGCGATGCTGGAAACAATTGCAACGACTCCAACACCTATGCCTACAGAGAAACCTACACAGGAGCCGGTGGCAACAGAAAGTCCGGGAGTGGAGAGCCTGGTTGAAATTGAAGAAGAAGATACCCCTACGGTGGCATTTTCGCAGGTGGCAGCTGTGGCGGCCGGAACCTCCACGGCAACCGGTGGGATGGTATGGGTGGTATTTTTCTGGTTCTTCAGAAAGTGCAAGGTGGTAGATACCCAAACCGGACAGGTAGTAGGAGCTGCTTATATCGGAAAAAGAAATAACAGTTATGCAGTCAATGTTTCCAAGAGACTGCAAAATAAATGCGGTGAGAAGATTACATTGACTTTTGATGAAAGATTTGTCAAGAAGAACGAGGAAGAAGATATTTATATCACTGTAGGAAATTATCAGTTCAAAAAAGTAATCAGGGAAGAAATTGAACTGGATATACAGGAGGATTAGTGTGAGCGAAGCGGTAGTAAAAGAAAAAATTAACCGGCTGATAGACGAAATTGAGAAGCTGAGCAGGGACATTTCTGAAAGAAAAGCACTCCGCCAGTCTTTGGAAGAGGAAATAAAATTGTTGAATTACAGGGAAAAGTCCCTGGGAGCAAAAACGATAACTTTTGAGGACATTGAAAAGAGCGAAATGCTAGTGTTTATGCGGGATTTTTGTATAATTGCAAAAAGAATTTTTGAAGAAAAAAGTTATATTCCGTACAGTTATGCCACTCAAAATTCTGAGTGTTTTTACAAGATTGAGAAGAATGTTTTTGAGGATTATATTGAGGAACATGCTACACAGGATATTAAAACATTTTTAAATTATGGAGTGACGCTTGCAATCCTTAAAGCAGAAGAAAACAAGAAATGTACCTATGCTTCCGGTAAGATTACAGTCTATTACATTTCCAAAATATATTTGGAGGCTGCCGCCGGAAAAGAGGTTCTGGAAGGTGTATTGTAGTGCTGGAAATTTATGCAAAAGAATATGTCGCCATAGGTAAATACCTGCAGAAAAAAGAAAGAATACATAAAGGTTATGTATTGGTTGAAAAAAAGAAGCTGGAAGGATTGCTTGACAAAAATCGATATGATACGGCTGCAAATAAGCTGCACATTTGGAAGGTACTCAAATGGATTGATACGGATGCGGATGGGCGACTGACCAAGCGTATTTATGTTTGTGAGGGAGAACAAAAGACCTACAAGCCGTTTGTGAAGATAAACATGGCAATTTTGGAACAGCTTCAGGTGTTGTTAAATGCAAATTGAGGGCAGAAATCGGAGTGTACATATTTGAAAAAATAATATTGAAAAAATGTACAGTGTAAAAGTGTTGAATATATCAGTTTTAATAGGAATTTATGTACACCACTATAATAGGCTATATTTCATAGAAATATAGCCGGGTGCCGTAAGTACATAAGGCTGTGAACCGCCGGAAGGTGGGTGGCAGGCTTATGTACTACGGCACCCCGGCGGCGTTTCTGTGAAATATAGTCTGTCGTGACGGGATTGGAAACTCCCATCACGATCAAAGGGGAGCAAAGAGGGGAGGAGAGCAGTAGTAGTGAAGTACGATATACTGGAACCCTTCAAAGAGTACCTGAAAGAGAACCTAAGACCAAATACGGCAAAGACATATTATGCAGCAGTAGTGAAGCTGTTTAGAGATTCACAGTTTGATTCTTTGAAACAGATTGATAAAGAGTGGACGTTACAGGAGACGGCAAAAAGATTTACAACAAGGAATGAATACAGTGCGGTAAAGAACGGATTAAAGTGGTTAAAGAAATATAATCCTGATTTAGCATTGCCATCTGAAAAAGAATTTTGTGCTGTGAGCATCAGAAAACGAAATTTTAGCAGGAAACCAAAGAAGGTTATTTATCTGAAACCTACACAACGGAAGATAAATCAGATTAGTAATGACAGACTACGATATGCCTATAGGCTTGCTCTTGTATCGGGATTGCGGGTAAGTGAGTTGGCGGATTTGGAAGCTGATGACATTACTTTTAATGATGGCAAGATTTTGGTCCGGGTAAAAAATGGCAAAGGCGGGCATGGCGGACTGGTAGAGTGCCGGGAAGATGCTTATTTGTATGAGCGGCTACCGGAGTTCTTGAAAAAGTATCCGGAAGGTAAAGTTTTTTACACTGAATGTTATATGCGGGAAAAAGCAGATGAGTTAGGTATTGAATGTCACGACCTGCGCCGTATTTTTGCACAAACAACCAGAGAAGAACTGAAAAAAGAAATGCCTGTGGCCGTTGCCAATGAGATTGTACAACAACGGCTGCGACATGCTAGGTTTTCTACAACAAAAAGGTATTTGTTTAACCGGAAGCTGAAGTTTGAGTATGAAGAAACGGATGAGGCGGAAGAAAAACAAAAGTCCACAGGTCATGAAGGCAAGGAAACAGAGAAGAATGAAAATAGCATAGTGTGGAATATTAAGAGTTCATATAAAGAGATAACAAATCTTGATAAGAAAAAGTTTGGAAAGTATGGAAATGAGATGCTTACGGATGAAGTGATTTTGATGACAGAAAGAGTGCAACACATTATACAAGGGAGAGGTCATGATTTTTATAATCGGTATTCGTCTCATATAAAAGAAATAATAGATACTCCAGATTACATATTTGAGGATAAAGAGCCTAACACGGTATTAGTTACAAAGCAAATAATGGAGGATGATAAAGTTGTAAATATAGTAGTGCGGTTAGCAGTTCGGGGAGATAATCCTGAATATAAAAATTCAATTATTACAATGATTGGAATGGGAAGAAAGCGTTTTAAGCAATATCTTAATAAATGTACCAGAGAAAACAAAATAATTTACAAAAAGGAATAAATGGCATATAATAATTATACCAAATAGTATCTTGAGGTGGTAGAATGCGTAGCGACCACACGCCGATGGTATGGACAGGGGCAACCCGAGAGATGCAGCAGAAGGCTACGGCTGCCAAGGTATTATTTGGTAAGAATACAATGCCATTATCCAATTTGGATAGTGGCTTTTTTATTGCCTGAAATGTAAAGATGAGAAAAACAAGTGAGAACAGAAATTATGAAAATGTAAATAAAAGGCGTTATGCCGGAACTGGCGAGTATGATATTCCCATCATCAAGCCGGAGCAGTTTGATGGTTGCCAATTTATTGGCTTCAATTATGCATCATCCTGCAAGAAAAACAGAGAAGAAAAGGGAATACATTTTTATCTGGATGATTACCAGTTTATACGATTGTGGAATATGATTGATCGTTACTTGCCAATGTTGCAGACGTTTAAATATGTGATGACTCCGGATTTTAGTACCTACGCGGATTTTCCATTGGCGTTGCAGATTTACAATCACTACCGGAAACATTGGATAGGAGCTTATCTTCAGGAGAAAGGGGTAAGGGTAATTCCTACGATTTCATGGAGTGATGAAAAAAGCTATAAATGGTGCTTTGACGGAGAACTTACACACGGAGTGGTGAGTGTGTCAGCTATTGGTACTCAGATGAATAAGCAGGCAAAAAAGTTGTTCATAGAAGGGTATCAGGAAATGATACATCGGCTGCATCCGGAGACGATTATTTTTTATGGTCCTGTTCCGGAAGAATGTACAGGCAATATCGTCCGCATTAACTCATTCCAGGAAAAGTTTGGGGAGGTGGATTGTAATGGGCGGTAGAGGTTCGTTCAGTGGGTTAGGAAAGACAATTGATGAGGTTTTAGGAATTAGTGATGAGATAGGAGAATTTAAGGAACTGGATGCAAGTGGTTTTGGTACGTTAGATGAAACAGAAAATCATATACGAAAGAAAAAAAGGGAAGTATTAGTCGTTTTTGATAAGAATGGGATAGCGATTAAAGCATATCAAGGGGATGAAACATCAGTATCGTTTCCGGCTGAAGAGGCAGAAAAGTGGAAGGGATTTACGGTTACACATAATCACCCAAAGAACTGGGGAGGATTTGGTGGAACTTTTTCCTTTCAGGATATGCGGAATGCAACGGTACATGAATTTGGTTCGCATAGAGCTGTCGGCAGCGGACAAGGTGAAAAAAATTATATTTTAAAAGCAACAAAAAAGGCAAAGCCAATGGCATTTAACAGGAGAATAGCAGAGGATATTCCCTGGTTACGAGAAAAGATGCATGATGTGGCTAACCAGGTAAAACTGGATTATAAAAAAAATAAACAAAATTATAAGGATTATGGCCATGCACTCCATATCGCTAGACAAAAGTCTGTGGGACTGTTAAATTCATATTACAGAGAAGTAGCTGAACAATATGGATACATATACAGAACACAGAAATAAGGAGGGCAGACATGGGTAAAATTGAGAGAAGTAAACGAACGGATGAAGAACTGGAGGCTCTTGGAATCCAGATTCCAGAAAGTGAAACAGACGCCGGCTTTTTTAACTGGTTGGAGAACATGATTCAGGAAGAGTTCAAGGACGTAGCACCGGAAGAAGAATAAACATCCGAAAAGTCAAGATTTACTTAAGGCCATATATCTTAGTTGATATATGGTCTTTTTGTATGGAAATAAAGATTGAAAAGTAGAACCAATATGGTATAATCACCTTAGCAGGCGATAGTTTAAGACAAGGAGAACGAGTTGATGGACATGGTCCCGGTGCAAATCCGGGTGTCTGCTAAGGATTCCAGAAATGGAGTCCTTTTTTTGTTGCAAAAATTGGGAAGGGTAGAAAAATGGCATCAAACAGTAACATGGACAGGCAGTTAGAAGCAGCTGTTGGCAGTTTATTCAGATTTATAGGACGAATGATAGCGACATTTTTTAAAGGTCTGTTTAGAGGAATTAGAAAACTGAATAAGTGGGGAGCATGGATTGGCTTAGGATTGGCAGTATTGATAACAATAGGTGCTGTTAAGTGTAAAAGCTTAGTTATGAGTATCGAAGCACCAGTGTATGTACAATGGCTGCTATACATAATGCTTTTATCCATGCCGGTTATATACCTGCTGATCCTTGGTGGCGGTAACGGACAGAAGAAGTATGAAAAGATATTCCGGGATATAGGATTTGTTGGTAAAGACGGAAAAGTACCGTATTTTTGCGGAAGTACAACAGATAAAAAGAAAAAAGCTAAGAAAATTTTAACTTTTAAGTCAAATATACCATTGACAGAGTGGAAGCGTGCTAAAGACAGTTTGGAAACATCTATGGATTGCACCGTTCTGAAACTGGAAAACGGAAGAAGTAAAAAGGTAGTAAAACTTACAGCATTACCGTCAGATTTTAAAATTCCTGAATTGATAATGTGGAATGATTCCTTCTGCAGCAGTCAAGAAGGAATTATAACAGTCGGACAAAGTGCGCTGGAGAATGTTTCGTTTAATTTGAATAAAACACCACATGCATTGATTGCCGGAGAAACCGGCTCCGGAAAAAGTGTAATTTTACATACGATTCTTTGGCAGATGGTAATGCAAGGAAGTAGAGTGTATATGATTGATTTTAAAGGTGGTGTTGAATTTAGTAAGAAGTATGATAAATACGGAGAAGTGGTAACTGAAAGAGAGCATGCACTGGAGATTCTTGAGCTGTTAGTGCAGGAGAATGCTGCTAGATTGGCATTGTTTAGAGAATTAGATGTAAAGGATCTAGCAGAGTACAATCGTAAAACAGGGCAAAATTTATGTAGAATAGGTGTTTTTACGGACGAAGTTGCAGAAATGCTGGATAAGAAAGGGGTGTCCAGAGAAGAAAAGAAAATATATGAAGCACTGGAAGGTAAGATGTCAACCTTGGCTCGTTTGTCCAGAGCAACAGGAATCCACCTGTTTTTAGGTGTGCAACGACCGGATGCAAATATTTTGCCGGGACAGATTAAAAACAATACGCCGGTGCGAATATCAGGGCGGTTTGCAGATAAACCGGCATCAGAAATTGTATTGGGAAATACGGATGCGGTAAATCTGCCTAATATAAAAGGGCGATTTTTGTATAGAGTCGGTAATGAGATTATAGAATTTCAAGCATTTTTATTTGAAGATGACAAAATGCTCCATGACGTGGACGTGCAGGTAGGAGATATGCTGACAGTACCGGGAGGTGCGGGGGCGGTACCAGCTTCGTCACCGGTTAGGCAAATGACCGCTAAAGAGGGAAAAAAGGACAAGTACCCTATAAAGCAACCAAAAACCAAAGACATTTCGCAGGCGAAAACAGCAAAATCAGTATTCAGCAAGAAAAAAGAAGAACCTAAGCCGGCTAAAACAATCCATATAACATCGGCAAACCAATCATTCCCTTTGGATGGCAGTGAAATAGAAGTCGATGAGAGCGTAATATTGGAGGCAATGCAGGGGGCAAAAAGCGAAGTTGATGAATTTGGTTTAAATCTAAATTTCTGGGAAGAGGAGGAAACGGAAATTGAATAAACGCAAAGAAAAAGAGACTGCAAAACGAAAAGCAGCACAGGAAAAGTATGAGAAGAAAGGAGCAATGCAGGAACCGATAGTAAAGGCAAAGAAAAACGAGGAGCCTGTGTACGTGCTCCGGCAGAATGGCGGCATGAAGGTGGCCAGAATAGTATTCTGGGGCATGTTAATATTTATATTTATCCGTGGGGTGGCGAGTTGTTTTCAAACGGATAAGGAAGATGTAGTGGCGCAGATGATTCAGGATTTTAAAGCCGATTATAGTGAGTTTTCCAACCAGAATGCAGAGGTGATGGCTTTTGCACAAAGCTTTGCAAAAGAGTATCTGACTTATCAGATTAGGGGAGAAGCAGAATACAAGCAGCGTTTAACGCCCTATGTTACGGCAGCATTTTTGAACAATGAAATCAATGATTGTAAGGCAACGGCCAGGGCGACCTATGTGGAAGCATACAGAATTGAAGAATACTCAGAGAACCAGGTGGATGTGTACGTGCTGGCGGAAATGGAATACGAGAGCCGGATTTTGGGTGAAGACGGAAAAACCTACACAACGGAGATTTCTACAAGTCAGATAGTGTTAAAGGTGCCGGTATATATGCAGGATAATCTTTACATCGTGGAGAGTTTACCGCTAATGGTAACGGATTCGCAGCTTTTGGCCGGTTATAAGGTGGCAGAATACACTGGAACGGCTTTGAGCGAGGATAAGACAGATAAAGTCACTATATCGGTTAAAAACTTCCTGAAGGCATATTTTGAGCAGGACGACTCAGTTATCAACTATTATTTATCCGGCAGTGCAGACAAAGAGGACTTTAGCGGACTGGACGGACGGTTTTCATTCGTGGAAATCGAAACCATTAACTGCTATCAGGAAGAAGGCGGCGATATTATTTGTCTGGTAACTTTCAAAATAAAGGACACGGAAAACAACGTGGAAATGCTTCAGAAAATCAACCTTTTCATGCAGGAGAGCGGTGGAAAGTTTTACATAAATTCAATGGATACACGTACGGGAAACTTAAATATTCAATAATTGCAATGGAGGAAAACAATGGAAAAACAAACAAAAAAATTAAATATGAGAGCGAAAAAGGTATTAGTAGCACTGGCAACCTTTTTTACATGTTTTATGTGTAATGGCTGCTATGTTTATGCCTCAACCAACTTTGGTGAAAATATCGGTAACTGGTTTTTGGATCAGTTGTTTTGGGTAGCACTTTGTATTCTGGGATTTCTATTCGTAGGCTGTCTGGCTAAAAAAGCATGGGTAGCAGCTGTTATAATATTTATAGGGGGCGCAATTATTTTAGTAATTATTAAGGCACCGGAGCAGTTATATAACATAGGGCTGAACTTATGGAATATTGTTACCAACGGTACCGGAACTGGAGAATGATATGGAAAAAAACAAAGTCACAATCTTTTCCTACACAAAGGTGTGGAAGGTAGAAAAAAAGATGTATTCCTTTTCCAATATTACCCTGCCAAGACCCATAAATCCCTTTGATTTGGTGGCGTTTATCGGCGTGGCACTAGGGATGCTGCTATTAGGAAAAATCATTCCGCTCATAACTCAGCTACCGGATGTTATCCGGTTCGTGGCAATTCCCTACGGTATCGTAAATTACCTGATGAAAAAGAAACTGGATGGGAAAAATCCGCTCAGATACTTTTTTGGATGCATTGTGTACTTTTTTACCGTCCGGGGAAGTTATCTGCAGCAGTTTAAAAAATATGCAGACAAGAAGGAAAACATGTCCCTGAAGTGGAATTGCAGTATGGGAATCAGACAGTAAAGCGGGCGGGGAAGTGAAAACACTTCCCCTATGTTATAGAGGAGGCAAATATGTATCAATGTCCAATCAATTATTTTACCGACAATTTGATTTTTAACGCAGACAAAAGCTGCTGGGCGGCCTATAAGATGGCCGGCTACGACTATGATTTTTTAGATGATGATTTAAAAATATCCATGCTTTATAAAATGGCTAAGTTTCTGACCGGCATTATGAGTGATGCACAGGTTTTAATAGTGCCCATCGAGCAGGACAGCAAGGACCAGTTTAAAAAGCTGGTAAAGAATCTGGATGAAGAGGATCCGTTGTACGAGCAGGCAAAATACCATGTTCTTCAGACAGAAAATTATCTGGAGCAGAAGAAAACCATTGTGGGTGATGCTAATGATTACCGCAGTTATATTCTGGTGAAATTGGCGGATGCCGGAGAAAATGAAACGATTGCAGGATTAAAGGAAGGCTATCAGTTCTTTGTCAAAAATCCTGTAAATGCGCTGAATGTATGGATGAACATGGACACAAAAGACATTATGATGAGCAAACTGAACAAATGTATAAAAAAGGCTGAAGACTGGCTGTATTCCCAGAATCAGAAGATGCGTTTAATAGAACTTACCAGTACAGAAACCCAGTGGTTATTCAGACGTATGGCATTTCGCGGTACCAATAAAAAAGTAAAGCTTTTCAGAGAGGATCAAAAGGGTGTTAAAGAATGGAAACCGAAGTCTGAAGTGCAGGATATCGGAAAAGAGCGGATTATAAAGCCCTATGGCAAAGATGTGGTAAATCTCTTTTCTGGTAGTATACACCCGGAGAACCGCAGGATACGGATAGTCCATGACAAAAACACGGTATCTTACCAAAGCTTTTTAGCAATTACGAATATCCCGGACAGCTTCGATTATCCGGGGATGGAGTGGATATATATGCTGCAGCAATACAATATGCAGGCAGAGGTCTGTATCCATATCCATTCTATCGAATATCGGGCGGCTAAAAAGAAACTGGACGGTAAAAAGCTGGAAATCGACAGTCAGATGGAGCATATCGAAAGCTCCAAAGCGGATATTCCGGAAGATTTACTGTTGGGAAAAGAGTATGCAGAGGCATTGGAAGCAGAGCTGAAGGAGCTCAGTGAGCCGCTTTTGGAAACCAATGTTACCATATGTCTTGCGGCAGATAACGAAGAGGAACTGGAACAGCGGGTAGTGACGGTTAAAAACAAATATGAGGACATGAATTTTATCGTGGAAAGACCCCTTGCAGACCAGATTAAGCTGTTTATGCAATGTATTCCCAGTGTGGGATGTATTGTGAAAGAATATAAGATGCAACTGACACCGTTAGCACTGGCAAGCGGCGTAATAGGCGCAACCCATGAACTGGGGGACAAAGAAGGACCATACATAGGAACTACCGGAAGCGAAGAAAAGCAGGTGTTTTTGCATATTGGAACAGCATGTCTGCGTAACAAATCCGCATCCGCTACCTTTTACGGAGATTTGGGATATGGAAAGTCCTTTAATGCCAATATACTGATAGTGTTAAATGTTTTGTATGGCGGTTATGGGCTGATTTTTGACCCGAAAGCAGAGCGAAGCCACTGGGAAAAAGAATTGACTATACTTTCTGGCATGATTACGACGGTGACATTATCGGGGAAGCCGGAAAATAAGGGGAAATTAGACCCTTATAACCTGTATCGGGATGATTTAAAGGCTGCGGATGAGCTGGCAATCAATGTCCTGGCAGAACTGCTTGAAATAGCTCCTACAAGTTTGGAATATACGGCTATTCTGGAAGCACAGAGGCTTATGGCAAAATCAGAGCTGCCATCCATGAGAAAACTGGTTGAAACGCTGGGTTCTTTTCCGGAAACAGATGAATTGTGCAAACAAGGAAAATTTCTGGCAAGGCGTTTGGCGTTGCAGGCAGATAACGGTATGTCACAGCTTTTATTTGGTGATGGAACGGAGGAAGCAATATCCCTTGATAACCGGTTAAATATCTTACAGATTGATAACTTAAAGCTCCCCAGTCCGGAAACGCCGAAGGATAAATATACAACGGAGGAAAGACTGTCCACGGTGCTCATGGCGGTAATCAGTAATTTTGCAAAGAAATTTGCCATGACAAAAAGACCGGTCTTTAAAATGATTCTTTTTGATGAGTCGTGGGCGCTTAGAAAAACCGAGGAAGGTGTAAAACTCTATGATTTTTTAACTAGAATGGGACGTTCTTTGTTTTCAGGATGTATTTTTAACGGGCATTCCGTGCTGGATTTGCCCACAGAAGCCATTAAAAACACTATCAGCTACAAGTTCTGCTTCCACACCAATAACGATGCAGAAGCGGCCAGAATGTGTGCGTACATGGGGCTTGAGCCTACTGTGGCAAATAAAGAGACATTAAAGAGCTTAGAGAACGGAGAGTGCGTATTTCAGGATTTGGATGGACATGTAGGTATTTTGAGGTTTGATGCTGTATTCCAGGATTTAATTGATGTCTTTTCTACTACACCCAAAACCAAGGAGGCAAAAACCATTGAAGTGCCGGATGCAGAGTCGGTACCGGCGCCGATGGGAAAACCTACACAGGAGGCGGAACAGAAAATGATAGAGAAACAGGCTGCAAATGATATGCCGGAGGACGTACCGGAGCAGAATGTAGAAACTGATTCGGAACCGGCTACGATACTGGTGTCAGAGCCGGAAGGCCTGCATCCGGCAGATGATACCGAAAAAGCCATAGATTTCACCTATGAATTTACGGAAGAAGAGCTGTATCGGAAAGAGGAATTCTGATGAAAAAATTATTAGGAATCGGACTATGCATATTTGCTTTTGTGGTGATGATAATGGGTGTCATGATTGCCGGTATTGGTGGCGGTGGTATCGGCAGTATAGCCAGCCCGCTGGTGGTGTTTGCCACGGAAGAAGAGGCTTACGGCTATCAGTATATCGGCTCAGAGTTGGGAGTGCCGTGGGACATTATTCTGCTGGCAGACGGTATGCATGCCTATGAAAACGAAGCCGAAAATCTGGCGGGGTACAATCCCATGATGACCTCACTGCAGTTCTGTATCCTGATGGAGGAAGAAAAAGTACCGGGCGAAGAAACTGTTTCCGGTGGAGATGCAGGAGAAAGCTGGGAAACACAGACAATGGTCTATTACGTGGGCCGGGAAAAGATACTGGAATATATGGGTATCACGGCGGATGAGCTGACCTATCGGGAGGCTGCGGGCGTGATAACCGCCATCAATGCCGTTGCGGAAGAAAAAAGCACGGAGGAGCTGAAATATGAGGCAACCCTGCTGGTAAATCCGGACTATGAAAATGTGCTTCGGGATTTTATCGGGCTGAGCGAAGAAAACACAACCTTTGCCATGGAGGTATTTCACACTCATTATCTGGCGGAAATGTACGGATATGTAGTTGACTACTCTTATATTGAATTGCCGGACATTGTCCAGGGAGATGTGACAAGGCATGAGCTGGCACTGGTGGCAACGTCTTTAATCGGACACCCCTATCTGATGGGCGGAAAATCCGGTCAGACAGGACCACCTACGGGACCCCTGGACTGCAGCGGATATGTAGATTGGGTGTACGTACAATGTTTTGGCAGCGTGGTAAGCAGCGGGCAGCTTCCCCAAGGCGTGGCAGTGTCGGGAACCGCCATGCAATGGTATGCTTCAGAAGCAATAACGGAAGATGAACTGAAGGTAGGCGATTTGGGTTTTCTGTATGATCCGGCGACAATGAGCAGTGGGCAGGTTAATCATGTGGGAATTTATATAGGGACAGACAGTAATGGAAATAACTACTGGATTCATTGTGCGGGCAGAAGGTACGGCACAACAGCGTCCCCCAGTGGGCGCGTGGGTATATCGTTGCCTTCCGTTACCAACAGTTATAATCCGGTGGACGGCAGTAGCTTTGAGCCTATGATGCCGGCTTGCCGTTTCAGGTATTTCAGAAGGCCCAGATTTAGTTTTTCGGGGGAATAAGGAGAGCGTATGAAAAAGAGAAAGTATTATATAAAAATGGCAGTGGGAATATTGCTTTTGTGCGTGGCATTGGTGTTTGTGACGGTGATACCTACACAGGCAATGCCACCGGTGCAGATTATTCCGGAATTTGAAAATATGGGTGAGAATTCTGAACATAATTTTATTAAACAGTTCAATAACTATTTTCTGGATTATATCCCCGGCGGACTGGCGGAAATCGGTAATGATATGGTAAATCAAATGGCAAACATGGAGTTTGACGTCATTAAACTGCTGGGGCTTGTGGTTTGTACGATTTTTTACTATGCACTGGATTTTAATCTGGCGGACATGTTCCAGAGCGAGATTGGCACGATTCAGGATGCCCTGCGGGACAGTGTATTTGAACCGCTTTTTCTGATAGGCTTTGCGGGAAGTGCAATCATCCTGTTAAAGCGGTTTGCTAAAAGAGACATGGTAGGGTCTTTTACACAGATTTTAAAGGTAATAGGTATCGTGGTACTTTCTTATCTGGTAGTGAGCCAGTCCGGCACGGTGATGCGGGAAGCCACCCATCTGACTGCCTCCATAGGGGCACAGATACTCTCCGGTACAAACGGAGAAACAACTGCTGACTATGCGACAGAGGCTGCAGGTGAAATTTGGGTAAATCTGGTGCACAGACCATGGCTGCATCTGGAGTTTGGGGATAATGAATATTCGGAATGGGACGTGTATCAAATTTTAGGTAATGTGCCGACAGATTCTGCACGTGTCGATATTATAAATACATGGGAACATGGTGATGCCTTCAGCGGAAGCAGGTGCTATGAAAGGGCGGGCTTTATGCTTTTTTACATGATTCCCTTTTTTATCAAAAGTGTTTTGTTTCTGGTAATGGGCGGACTGTTATTGATACTGCAGCTGATGGCGGTGCTGTACGTTTTTCTGGCACCGTTGGTGCTTATATTGGCACTGATACCGGAATACGAAGGGATTCTGGGAAAATGGTTAAAAAAGCTGTTGGAGTCCCAACTGAGCATTTTAATCATGTACTTTATCGTAGGGATACTGTTAAAAATAGACAGATTGTTGTTTGATAACCTGTCGGCGACATGGGGCTGGATGACGGTTCTGATTGTGCAGGTAGTGTTGTATCTGGGCGTGATATTTAAGCGGAATGAGATTTTCGGTGCCATGAGTAAGCTGGGGATATCCAATCCCGGAGCTGCGGTGAATGCCCGATTGCATGATGCCAGAGCGGCGAAGATGGCAGTGGTAAGAGAGATAGCAGACAGACGGCAGAGGTCTGCAGCCAAAGCAGGAGCAAAAGCTGCCAGTAGTAAACAAATAGAAAATAAAGCAAAAACGACGAGAAAAAGGAAGAAACAGCCGGAAAGACCGGTTATGGCAAATGCTAATCAAAAGGCAGTGGCAGTAGTGCCGGTAATGAACCGTACAGCAGGCGGAGCTGGTCATGCAACATCCTCTGGGGCTCATAGAGAGCCTTTAAGACCGAAGACGGTAACTTTTACGGAGAGACAGGTAAAATTCGAATTTGAGCCCTCTGGCGCAGCCACAGGCACATATGGCAGAGCCACCGGTAACTACAATGGCACGGGCAGTGAAACCTATGGGCAGGAAAGCACGGTACAAAGACCCAGAATGGATGCCTTTTTTACGGAAGCTGTGCAGCAAGAGTGGACTGTTGACTGGGGACATGAGGTATACACCGAACCTACACAGGAGAGGAGGCAGGAAAGTCGGCAGGCGGCAGCACATTCTCATAGTACCGGAACAGTTCAGCCAACGTCGGCGGTCACGGTAGTTCCGGCAAGAAACGTAAGACAGACAGAGATACCGGTGGCATCCTTTAGGGAAGTATCCGATAGCCGGGTAGAGCAGCAGAGGGATAAGAAGCGGAGAGAGATAAAAAGGCCGCAGTCGGTGAAGGAAAGAGGGTAGGAAAAATGCAGAGTGTGCCAGATTTGTTATGGGAAGCTTGTGATAGGTAATTTATAATTATATAAATATTCTAAAGATAAATTGTGAGGTATGTGCAGATGAAAGTGTTTGTGAGTTGGTCAGGAGACTTTAGTCGGAAGATTGCAGAGACATTAAAAAAATGGATACCTTGTATTGTACAGTCGGTAGACGTGTTTTTTTCACCAGAAGATATTGAGAAAGGCAATAATTGGGAAAAAATACTTTCATCTGAATTAGCAGAATGCAAATTTGGCATTATATGTTTAACGTCTGAAAACACAAACGCACCATGGCTTAATTTTGAAGCTGGTGCGATAGCAAAAACGTTGGATTCCAAAGTGGCTGCATTGATGATCAACATAAAGCCGTCTGATATACGTGGACCATTATCATTGTATCAGGCAACAAAACTGGAAAAGGATGATTTTTATCAACTTATTGAATCTATTAATAAAACATTGGATGAACCGCGAGAGGATAAAGTTTTAAAAAATGCTTTTGATGCAATGTGGCCACATTTGATTGAGGAAATCAATGGCGTTATTGAAGAATTTACAATTAAAAATAAGAAGAAAGAAAATAGTAATATTTCTGAACAAAATGAAAGTTCACCGATAGAAGAAATTTTGCAGTTGTTAAGAAAACAGAATAGTATATTGGCAAATCCTGAAAACTTGCTTCCGGTGGAATACATAGAGCGTATACAAAATCGGATCAGCGAAAGGAAACAAGATTTATACTTAGAAGATGACAGGATTGGAAAGGAACTACTTCGATACTGTCGGTTTCTGATATCAAATATGAGAAGATATTCAGGAAATGAAAATATGCTTGAATTGATTAAAAATATGCATATAGAGGAACTGTTAAATATTGTAGAGCAGTTTGGAAGGGGAAAAAATAAAAGAGGGTTTTGGTTAGAAATCCGAGAATTGGAGATGGAACTGAGAAAATGCATGATGCAAGGGTATGTTGAAGTATAACAACTCAAATATAGTAGATAAAACAGAATGATATATTATGACAACAAGAGTACCTCGTGTCTTAACTTTAGACACGGGGCATTAAAAAAGTAGATTTAATTAAGACTATTGTAATCTTTGTGGCGTTGTCTTATATGGATAATACAATGCGTGTCCCAATTTGGGACACGGCTTTATAAATTGTATTAAAGTAGGGTATATGTTATAATAACAACGTTACCGCCCCGATACTGGCAACAGGAAGGGGGTGAACCGTTTGGAATATCTCTTATCATTTATAATCTCCGTCATGGCAAGTGTAATCACCTATTATATTTGCAAATGGTTAGACGGTGAAGAGTAGCCGGTAACTAGCCTCAGTTTGGTCAGCTGTAAATGACAAGAAACCCCAGAGAGTTGCCGCTCTCTGGGGTTTTGTAGTGTGACCGTTCGGACACCTCTTATCATTTTGCCTACTAACAATATAGCATAAGCAGTAGACAATTTCAAGTATATGCTGAAAAAATGTGTTTATGCAGCCCGTGTCCCAATTTGGGACACGACCTTTATTCCACCTTATGAACGAATATATTTTCGAGTCCTGCTTCCCAGTGGTGTTCTGCCTCCCAGTAGCGTTCTTCGCTGTCGTTACTGAGTCTGTCATATATGATAAAAGTACACATATGATTTTCGGAAGTCTGATAAACATTACCGTCAATATCAGTAATGGTAATTGTGCCTAAGTAGCCATAATTATCATGCCATCCGGCATTATCCATTTCTATGCTGGGAAAATTCTCCGGCGTAAAGTCAACATGTATCCTAGTACCAGTAGCATCAGAATAAAATGCTTCATCATATAAATCGTAAAGCAAATCAGTGGAAAAAGGAATGGCAGGTGTAAGAAGCAGAACTTCGTCAGGAACCGGTTCACAGGAGAAAATGGTTCCATCTGAAATATAGTATTTTACGGAAGCAGCTTCTTCGGTAGCATGTACCTCATTGGATAATACGCCTTCGGCAATCAAATAGTCTTCTGAAAATTCTGTTATAGTAGGAGCTGTAAGATAGAGACAAAATTGTTCTTCCCATCCGTTCTTCCATATGCCAGCTACTTCAACTTTAACTTCCGGTATAAGTTTCAAATAATATTCCTCATCGTACTCCGGTGAAGTTTCAGTAGGTTGCGGTTCGCTGGTAGAAGATGCAGTAGTAGTATCGTCATCAGCACCGCAACCGGATAATAAAAATAATGTGCATGTTAAAAGTAAAAGTTTTCTTTTCATAAGTTTCCCCCTATGTTTTTGAGAATATTTATTCAAGTGGTCTATGTTGTTTATATGTCTTAATTAAATCTAAGATATATTTTTGTTCTTCTTCAGATAGTTCTTGAGAATACATATATATTTCTTTGAGGATTTGCCCTTGCCTGTTTACGGGTTCGTCTAAAGTCATGGAACCAGTTCCGTCTATTAACCAATCGCGACTGATATTTAAAGTGTTACATATCGCATTTATAACCAATGGTTGGGGTTCGGAAACTTTATCCCCTTCGATGTTAGTAATAACGCCGCGTGATACTCCAATCATATCGGCTAAAGTATCTTGGGAACATTTTCTTGCCTTGCGAGCAGTTTTTAATCGCATACCAATACTCAAAATTATGACCTCCTCTCATAAATGTGTTGGATATAATTTTATCATTACAAAAATGTATTGTCAACACAACCAAAAAAAGAATTTATATATAATAAATGTATTGACAAGACTTTTAAAATGTGCGACAATGTATTAACAATACAAAAACATAAAGAAAATATGTACTATTAAAACAGGGGGTAATCAAATGAAAAAAGATTTAAGTAGTGAAATTGTTAGGAATGCAGAAAAAATACCGTTGGAGTGTCAGGAAAAAGTATTAGATGTAATTAAAGCAATGGTATATACGAGAAAAGTAGTCGAGAGAAATATGAAGAAAGAGTTAGATAAAAAGTAAAGGCTTGTATACACGCGACCAACCTGAATACAAGCCTTTAGGCTAGAAGAATAGAATAGGGGGATCTATACCTTCTTTATTATGGAACAAGATAATAGATGAATCCACAAACCTTGTCAAGAGGTTTTATAAAAGTTTTAGAAGAAAGTGGTAACGGAGGAATACGGTATGCTGAGCATGGCGGAAACAACCGGTGGCAGCTATAAAAAACTTGCGGAGATTAAGACCAAAGCAAGCACGGTGAAGGGAATTTACAATGCTATTTGCCAAGCGTTTGGAGAAGAATTTTTTTCTTTGGAAGAAATTGAGCATGCGATGAAAAACGGATTTATTGATGTTTGCACGGACGGAGTTATTATCTGGGCAGATTAGAAAAGCGGGAGAACGTGGTATTGCTGCGTATCATATTAGTAGTTTTATTGATTAGGAGGACGTAGATATGGATACATATAAAGATGATATAGAATGGACAAATAAATTTAACCTTTTGAAATACAATAATATTGTTACTCTTGAGAATACTACAACAGGTGCAGGGGAAGTATTTGAGGTCGTTCATAACGACCATCAATACTATCTTCAACCATTTTCCTCATGTCTGAGTTTTCCCATGTCGACACCAGAACAAACAAAGGCAATCGTATCATTTTTTCAAAATATGGATAAATCTTTTGAAAATTATCTTGGAATTGGCGGATGCCCTAGCGAAGACGAGGCGATTACTGAAATCCAAAGACTGTTAAATAAAGAAAGAGATGGTAGACATAAATATTACGTTATTCAAAAACAATTTGGTCAGCCAATCGGTTTATTTTATGTATATGAATATCATCCAAAATACAAGCGTTGCAATATTGCAATAGGATTATCCTACGAATACAGAGGTAAAGGATTATCAAAGAAAATTATTTCGGATTTATGTGATGCTCTTTTTACGCAAGGAATAATACGGATTGGTATTGAGACAGAAACAACAAATATAAGTTCTTTGAAATGTTGTGAAAAATTATGTACTGCACTTGGGTTCAAAAAAGAAGGGGTCCTTCGGAATCTCTACGGAAAAGGAATAGATAGTGTGGTGTTTTCACTGATACCAGAAAATAAATAAGCCGATTTGTTGATATTTTTCCTAAGTATAACCGAATAAAACGTAAAACTATCTGTTATTTCAGAAGGCAGACAATGTTTTATTGAACTGAAAGGTATGTTCTTTTTATTTTACCGGGAGGTAGACATGTTACTGAAAGTAGAGACATCCGTATACCGGATAGAATATGAAAATATGATTGCAGTCAAGGTGCACATGGAAGCCATTGACAAAGAAAAAGCCTGTATTTGCCTTTTAGGGTTCTTTACCGGGAAAGATGCAGTATATGCAGAGTGCATAGCCAGCTTTAATGAACTGTCAACAGCGTATGACGTTTACGAAAGAATAGAAGCTGCACTGATGGATGGGCTGGCGGAGTTGGAGATTCGTGTGTGATTAAAAATGAAATTCACTCAACAAAAAAAGCAGATAACGGGAATCGAACCCGCCTTTCCAGCTTGGGAAGCTAGCGTTCTACCGATGAACCATATCTGCATGAGATTATTATAGCACTTAGGTTTAAAAGTACAAGCGATATTTTGAGGTTGGAGCATGGCAAAGACAATTTATACATATGAGGACCAAGAATTTAGTTCAATAAAAGCTTTGGCACAACATACCGGCATTCACGAAAAGACTTTAACGGCACGGTTGCGAAAAGGCATGTCCCTAGAGGAAGCCTGCAAAAAAACAGATTTAAGGTGTTCATATCACTGTGTCGGAAATGTTGAAAAATCCATAGTGCAAATCTGCAAGGAACAAGATAAAAACGATGATTTAATCAGAAACCGCCTGCATTATGGCTATTCGCTGCATGATGCCCTCAATAAGCCCAAGAAGATATCGAGACAAGGTATTCCAATTGTGGTAAATGGTATTCTTTACAATTCCATAGCGGCTGCATTGCGAAAACTGGGACTGGAAGATAAAGAAAAAATTGTGCGAGGCAGACTAGCAAGAGGAATGACACCCAACGCGGCGTTTCGGTTTGAGGAAGAAGTTTGAGAGAGGGCTAACTATGATAACAGTAAAGGACGTATTTGAACAAAACCAGGAAGAAAAAGATACTATCTATATCCATTTAACCAAAGAAAAAAAGGATAAATATGACCCTGTTTCAGTTGGCTTATGGGACGGCTGGTTAAAGGATATCCCGGAAGAATATATGAAGCTTGAAGTTGTCGGCACAGGGCAGTCTCTTAAAGATTTGGAAAAAGGCATAATTGGTTTTTATATTTACATTAAAATAGAAAGTTAAATTAAATAAAGAAATATTGTAAACCCTGTCGGATATTGCTATAATGTCGGCAGGGAAACCAAAAGCGAGGCGGCTTACCTTCTTCGGAGGGTTCTACAACCCTCCGGACGAAAGAAAGGAGGGTTGCCAATGGTTACATATGCGGATTTAATCCAAATAGGTATCTTCATTGTTGCTCTTGTTAGTCTTTGTTATAAGATTTTCAAGGACAAAAGAAATTAGCCGCCACTACTGCAATAGTGACGGCTGTTATTTTGTAACACGCTAATGTTATTATTTCGGTAAGCCGCTTCGGGTTTCCCTCTTGTATTTTCAATATAGCATATCTAAATCACATTTACAATATCCATTTTAAATATCCATTATTAAACATGAAGAGAAACAAAAAGGGGGAACTACCATGGACAAATTATCACTACTGGATGAACTGCTGGTAAAAGTAAGTACCGGAGAAATCAAAACAGATACCGAGGACAAAGAGGCGGCTGCCAAAATTCTGTCGGAAATCAGAAAGGTAATAGAGGCGGCGACTTATGCGGAAATCGTGCAGGATGTGACAGACCTACACACCGGATATTTCGCACCGGAATATCCTTCGTGGAAACATTATCTGAATGACTGTAATGGCTTTGAAGATTATCGGATCGTTCTGGAGCAGTCATTTACCAATGAAGAACTGGAGGCCCTGTGGCAGAACAGTCATATTGAAGAAGACATGACAGAAGCCCAGATAAAAGAGGATATATGCAGGCAGATAGGACAGTTAAAAATGATACAGCTTGTACAAACGACTTCCACCATGAGAAATCCGGAAAAAGCCAGAACAATGATTGAGGGAATGAAAGCCCGCATCATGGGGCTATATAACATTTTATATGAATAAAAGGCGGTAAAAGATGAAGACATATGCACGTTTTGGTGGGGTCAGCAAAAGCTACATATGCCCGGTTTGTCAGAAACTTTTTCTGGTGCCGTTTCAGTCAAAAGGCGGCGGGAAGACACAATGGGTATACAAGCGGAAAAAGGCAGGGAAAATAGAATATATATGCTCATATCACTGCTTTAAAACGGAAGGAGTGAAAGTCGATGATGGCAGCGACTCATAGACTGGGCGGACTGGCAGCAGGGGTGGCAATGGCAGGTCTGTTGCAGGCGGACTTGTATGAAACCGGTATTGTAGTAGCCGGAGCTATTCTGGGAAGTCTTTTGCCGGATATTGATAATCCCCATAGCAGTATAAGCCGCAGATGGCAGCTTACCAGCTTTTTTATAACGCTGGGGCAGGGAATAATACGCCTGTTTTCAAAACTGCTTCCGCGAAAGCAGACAGGGTACATAAACAGCATGATAGGGCACAGAGGGATTACCCATTCGTTCATGGCGGTATGTTTGTTGCCGGTGCCGGTTATCCTTTTGGGACGTGCATCGGGATACCTGAACGCAGGGATATATGGAGCAGTAGGCATTGCTGCAGGGATACTTAGCCACATTCTTTTTGATATGCTGGCAGGCGGGGCACCGCTGTTTATGCCTTTTACAACGAAAAGAATTGTGATAGCAAAAATCAAAACCGGCGGATTGCTGGAATGGATATTCAGAGGCTTTTTAATAGTCATATTTTTATACTTTGGAATGGAGGGCATAGCATGGCAAGAGTTATTGCAAGTGTAAATCAAAAGGGTGGGGTCGGAAAGACCACTATAACAATGAATTTGGGTATCGGTCTGGCACGTGCCGGAAAAAAGGTCTTAATGATTGATTTTGACCCGCAGGGAAGTCTTACTGACTGTCTGGGATTCCCGGAGCCAGATCAGATGGAAATAACGGTGGCAAAGGTGCTGATGAACAGTATCAATGATGTGCAGACAGATATTTCATATGGTATTCTTACCCATCCTGAAGGCGTGGACGTTCTTCCCAGTAACATCGAATTGTCCGGACTGGAAGTAACCCTGGTAAATGTGATGTGTCGGGAACTGGTGTTGAAAAATTATCTGGAGCGGATTAAGCCGCTTTATGACTACATACTTATTGACTGCATGCCTTCTCTTGGTATTTTGACTGTAAACGTGCTTGCAGCAGCGGACAGCGTAATTATCCCGGTTAAGGCGGAAAAACCCTCTATACGGGGCTTACAGCAGCTTTTAAGGACCATTGGAAAGGTACGCAAGAACATGAACCCTAATCTGGCAATAGAGGGTGTTGTTCCCAACATGGTAGACTGCAGAACCAATTATGCAAAGGACGTGGTAAATCTGCTTACAGAGGCTTATGGAGGTCCTTTAAAAATATATGAGAGCATTCCGCAGTCTGTACGTATGGCGGAGACTGCAGCTGAGGGAAAGAGTATTTATTTACATGATGCAGAAGGGAAAGCAGCAAAGGCTTATGAGAGCCTGGTTAAGGGGGTTTTAGAGAGTGAAAAGCAATAGTGCATCAAAAATTCATATGCCTTCACTGGATGAATTGTTAGGAGTCGGCACGTTACCGGTAACAGCTCCGGTGGAAAGCGTGGGAGAGGATAAGGTTGTACGGTTGCCTTTATCGGTAATGCATAAATTTAAAGGGCATCCGTTCCGGGTGCTGGATGATGCCAAAATGGCAGAAACCGTAGAGAGCATTGAAAAGTATGGAGTCTTAATGCCGGGCATTGTACGCCCGGATGCAGATGCACCGGGAACCTATGAAATTGTAGCGGGACACCGCAGATGCAGAGCATCGCAGCTTGCCGGGCTTTCGGATATGCCGGTGATTGTAAAGAATTTATCTGATGATGAAGCTACGGTTATTATGGTGGATTCCAATATCCAGCGTGAAGACTTATTACCCTCAGAACGTGCGTGGGCATATCGCATGAAGTACGAAGCATTGAAAAGAATGGGTGTATCAGAGAGCGGTACCCGCAACGATACGGTTCTGGCCAATGAGTTCGGAAAGAGCCGGAATACTATACAGCGGTATATCAGACTTACTTACCTTATCCCGGAACTGCTGGAAATGGTGGACCAAAATGCGTTACCGGAGACGGTAGGGTATGATTTGTCTTTCTTGAAAGAGAAAGAGCAGCGAATGCTATTACATATCATACAAAGCAGGAAATGTATGCCTAACGGTGCACAGGCAAAGAAACTGCATGAATATAGCAAATCCGGAGAATTGACAGCAATTGTCATGGAGCTTCTCATGGAACAGAAGGAAGATTTGAGCAAGGTTTCCTTGAAAGGCAGGGAAATCAGGAAGTTCTTTCCGGAAACCTACACAGGGAAACAAATAGAAGAAATAATATACAAGCTGTTGGAAGAATGGCAGAAGCAGGGAACGAATACATTGTAAAAAAACAGTTTACGGAGGAAAAGTGTATGTGTCAGAACGTATTTAAGAGCGAAGAGAAAAAGCAGCGTAGGGAGGATTTTACCAGACTTTTTGCAGGGCTGGCGACTGTTGCGGCACAGCAAATGGTTAGACAACCGCGGAAAATTAGTGGAAAATAGAAAAATCTGATAAGAGAGCAGGTAGGAAATGCAATTTAGTGAACTGAAATGCGTAGAAATTAAATGTGCAATATATTGCCGCTTATCGCAGGAGGACAGAAATAAAGAACATGAGATAGACGATAGTGTAAGCATACAGAATCAAAAAAGTATGCTTATTTCCTATGCAGAAGCAAATGGATGGAAAGTGTATAAAGTATATGTGGATGATGATTATACGGGAGCAGACCGTTCACGCCCGGCGTTTAATGAGTTATTGCAAGATGCCGAGTCTAAAAAATTCCAGATTGTACTTTGTAAATCACAATCCAGGTTTACCAGAGAATTGGAACTGGTTGAAAAATATTTGCATGACTTGTTTCCTCTCTGGGGCATCCGATTTATCGGACTTGTTGATAATGCAGATACAGAGAATAAAGGTAATAAAAAATCACGACAGATTAACGGTTTGGTAAACGAATGGTATTTGGAGGATTTGTCAGAGAATATTAAAGGGGTTCTTACTGATCGTAGAAAGAAGGGATTTCACATTGGGGCTTTTGCTGTCTATGGATACCAAAAAGATCCGGAGAAAAAAGGGCATCTGATTCCTGATCCGGAAGCTGCAGCAGTAGTACATTGGATTTTTGAAATGTACGCCGGTGGCATGGGAAAGACAAGTATAGCACGAAAACTCAACGAAGAGGGGGTTCCGAATCCGACAGCATATAAATTGTTAAAGGGGATCAGGAAGAATGCACCGAAGAACATGCGGTCTTCATTATGGCACTATTATGTAATAACAGACATTTTAGCTAATGAAGTATATATCGGACATATGGTACAAGGAAAGTACGGAAGTGTTTCATATAAAACTCACCAAAATAAGCCTCGTCCTAAGGAAGAGTGGATTCGTGTATTGTATACGCACGCTCCGATTATTGAAAAGGAATTATGGGATAAGGTACAAAATATCAGAGGAGAACGGACAAAACCGGGATGGAACGGAGAGGTGGGACTATTTGCAAGAAAAACAAGGTGTATGTATTGCGGTTACGCCATGAGGTCAAAAAAACTTGCAGATGGCAGAAAATATCTGAGATGCAGCACACATATGATGCAGAAAACAGTCTGTGTGGGAGGGTTCATCAGCGTAAAGGAACTTGAGGAAACAATTCTGACGGAATTAAGGAAGATGGTAATAGAGTATCTGGATATGGATGCTGCAGAGGAGCAGATGATACTACGTGATGAGCAAAAAGAAAAAATAGCCACTTTAAAGAAAGAATTAAAAAACTATAAGAATAAACTTGCTGGCGTAGATAAAACGATTAAAACGCTTTATTTGGATAGGGTGCAAGGTGTGATTACACCGGAGGAGTTTTCAATGCTTTCTGATGGCTTTAAGGCAGATAAAAGAGAGTGTGAGAAGAGAGCGGAAGAAGTACAACAAAAGATAGAGCTATTGCAGGCTCAAAAGGATGAAGAACTTTCAAAAAGGGAAATATTGGAGCAATGTGCCAATATCCGAGAATTGAATTATGATATAGTAAACACGTTAATAGAGTTTATCGAAGTAGGAAAAAGAGAAGGACATTACCGGGAATATAAGGTACCGGTAGTGATACATTGGCGGTTTTAATTTGTAGAAGAATATGATAAATTATTAGAAATATGAAATAGTATTTATGTTGTCTTTATAAAGGTATCACATCTGCCGCCATATCCTCAAACAAATCCGTAATAACGTCTCCCTTTGACTGGAAAACACAAGCGTTGAAGGGAACGCCGCCGGCTGCCTGAGGCCAGAGACCGACAGTATGGTCCACATAATATTTATCAAAACCGCTGGCCTCGATTTCTTCCATGGAAAGGTCTTTAGTCAACTGATAAACAATGGCAGATACCATCTCCATATGGGCAAGTTCTTCTGTACCGATATCGGTAAGAATACCTGCAACTTCACGATAGGGGGTAGCATATCGCTGGGAAAGATATCTTTGGCTGGCCGCTAATTCACCATCAGGACCACCGTACTGGGACATAATAACCTGTGCCAGTTTTGCGTTGGGTTCTTTGATGTTTACCGGGAACTGTAATCGTTTTTCATAACTCCACATTATTTACATCCTCCTTCCATAACTGGATTTGCCGCATTTTCCCATGGCATGGGAGCAAGAGCCCATTTCCACTCGCGGGTTTCGGTAGAGGCATCTTTTGTGAGCGGATAGTAGCGTGCTGAGAAATCTTTTACCATCTGGTGTTTAATGCGGGCATAGTGGTTAAAGTATTCCATTGCCTGCTTGTCGTGGGGATGGGTATCCAAATAGAGAGTTAACTCTACTAAAGTAAAGTCAATGATACCAATATCCATTAACATGCGGTTCTGTTCACAAGAGGTGTTATTCATCTTACAACTCTCCTTCCCACAAAAGGTTTATCAAGTTCCGGAAAGATAGTACCGGTACGGTATGCAGTTTCCAGATTTTCATAAATTTGGGAAAGATGCTGCCAGGGAACATACGCCATGGCAACAGGAAAACGGTCAAAGTGTTCGTCAAAATTATAGTCCTGCATAAAATTCCTTTCATAATAATTGTTGTTTGTTTATATTATTATATGTTTTAGTAATAGGGCTGTTACAGCATGATATTTTTTTAACAATATACTTGATTTCAATGTGGGTTTATGGTTTACTTATTAGTAGTATGATATTATTTTTTGAAAAAAACACATAAAGTTTTACTGGGAGGAAATCGTATGAGCAGCATGCGAGGCATTGATACACCGGTCAGACAGACCAGGAGAAGAGTGTTTAAGGAAGTTGCGAATTTAGCTTACACATCTACCAATTTAAAGGATGATATGGAGGCTTTGCCATATGCAATTGTAGATTCTGATGAGATGGACTGCCTAAATACCGTATATCGTGACAGGGCGATTATCAGAGAGCGTATCCGTCTTGCCATGGGTATGTCCTTACGCCCTGAAAACAGAGAGCGTCCCGGACACCTGACAGAGGGTATTGAAGAGAGTAATATTGATGAAAAATATTATGAGCCGCCATTGATGCAGGTTATTCCTTCGGCATGTAACGCCTGTCCGGAAAACCATTATGAAGTCACCAATACCTGCATGGGGTGCACGGCACATCCTTGTAGGGAGGTGTGTCCGGTGGGCGCCATGACAATGGTAAACGGTAAATCTTTCATAGATCAGGAAAAGTGTATTAAGTGCGGAAAATGTAAGGCTATTTGTCCTTATGATGCTATTTCTCATAAGGAGAGACCTTGTAAAGCAGCCTGTGGTGTAAATGCCATTAAGAGCGACAAGTACGGCAGAGCTGTGATTGACAATGAAACCTGCGTATCCTGCGGACAGTGTATGGTAAGTTGTCCCTTCGGTGCAATTGCTGACAAATCCCAGATTTTCCAGCTCATTCGTGCCATGCAGTCCGGCAGAACCATTATTGCACAGGTAGCGCCTGCTTTTGTGGGACAGTTCGGACCTAAGGTAACACCGGATATGTTTAAAACAGCACTTAAGGAACTGGGCTTTGCAGATGTATATGAAACGGCAATCGGTGCCGACGAGGGTTGTATTGCGGAAGCGGAGCACTATGTAAAAGAAGTGGCAAGCGGGAAGCAGGCATTTGCACTGACTTCCTGTTGTCCTTCATGGTCTGTGATGGCAAAGAATTTGTTCCCCGAAACCATTGATAAAATCAGTAACGAGCTGACCCCTATGGTAGCCACAGCACGTATCATCAAACAGGAACATCCCGATGCCAGTGTTGTATTTATCGGTCCCTGCGCCTCTAAAAAACTGGAAGCATCCCGTAGAACGGTGCGTTCTGACGTAGACTTTGTAATTACTTTTGAAGAGCTGACCGGCATGTTTGAGGCAAAAGGCATTCTCTTAGAAGAAATCAAAGCAATGGATGAGATGATGGATGCTACAGCTTTAGGACGTGGTTATGGTGTGGCAGGCGGTGTAGCCAGTGCCATCGAAGAATGTATCAAGACTTATTATCCCGGAACTGCGGTACACATTGAACATGCAGAAGGACTGGACGAATGTAAAAAGATGCTGCTTTTAGCAAAGGCAGGGCGTAAAAACGGTTGTCTGATAGAAGGTATGGCATGTCCCGGCGGTTGTGTAGCCGGTGCCGGTACGAACATCGCAATTCCACAGGCACAGAAAGAAGTAGCTAAGTTTAAAAACGATGCCATTAAAAAAATCCCCGAACAATAGGGAAATAGATATTGCGATTTTCTTTTGAAAATCGTACAATAGAATATCATAAGTTTTGATATGTATAGCGAAAACATAGAATATCCCAAGGAGGAATTTCAAATGAAAATCAGAACAAGATACGCACCCAGCCCTACCGGAAAAATGCACGTAGGTAATCTGCGTTCTGCTTTATATGAGTTTTTAATTGCGAAGCATGCAGGCGGAGACTTTATGCTTCGTATTGAGGATACTGATCAGGAGCGTTTTGTAGAAGGTGCTACAGAGATTATTTACCGAACCATGGAAAAAACAGGACTGATTCATGATGAAGGTCCTGACAAAGATGGTGGTTTCGGCCCTTATGTGCAGAGTGAACGTATGAAGACCGGTATCTATATGAAATATGCAAAGGAACTGGTAGAAAAAGGAGAAGCATATTATTGCTTCTGCGATAAAGAGAGACTGGCTTCTTTAAAGACCGAAATCGTAGAAGGCAAGGAAATCATGATTTATGATAAGCACTGCCTGCATTTATCCAAGGAAGAAGTAGAAAAGAATCTGGCTGAGGGAAAGCCTTTCGTTATCCGCCAGAACAATCCTACCGAGGGAACTACCACCTTCCATGATGAACTTTACGGAGACATTACCGTAAATAACTCTGAATTAGATGATATGATTTTGATTAAGTCCGACGGTTATCCTACCTACAATTTTGCAAATGTAGTGGATGACCATACCATGAATATTACCCATGTGGTACGTGGTAACGAATATTTGTCTTCTTCACCCAAGTATGTGAGACTCTATGATGCTTTTGGCTGGGAAGTGCCGGTATATGTACATTTACCTCTGATTACCGATGAAAACCACAAGAAACTTTCCAAGAGAAGCGGACATTCCTCTTTTGAAGATTTAATTGAGCAGGGCTTTTTGACCGAAGCAATAGTAAATTATATCGCATTGCTTGGCTGGAGTCCCGAAGACAACAGAGAAATCTTCACTTTGGAAGAACTGATTGCAGACTTTGACTATAAGAGAATCAGCAAATCACCTGCAGTTTTTGATATTGTAAAGCTTAGATGGATGAACGGTGAATATTTAAAAGCCATGGATTTAGATAAGTTCTATGAAATGGCAGAGCCTTACTTAAAGGAAACATTAGGAGAAGGCTTTGACTTAAAGAAGATTGCTGCTATGGTAAAGACCCGTATCGAAGTATTCCCCGATATTGCCGCACAGGTTGACTTCTTTAAGGAGCTGCCTGAGTACGATATTGAAATGTATACCCACAAAAAGATGAAGACAGATGCAGCATCTTCTTTGGAAGTGCTCACTGAAATTTTGCCTGTGTTAGAGGCACAGGAGGATTATTCCAACGACGCCCTGTACCAGACCTTACTGACCTACGTGGAAAAGAAGGGCTGCAAGAATGGTTATGTAATGTGGCCTATCCGTACCGCAGTTTCAGGCAAGCAGATGACACCTGCCGGTGCTACGGAAATCATGGAAATTCTGGGTAAGGAAGAATCCTTAAAGAGAATCCGCAAAGGAATTGAAAAGCTGAATGCTTAAGGAAAAACTCCCGGCATATGCAGAAAAGTTAAATGAGGCGCAAAAAGAAGCGCTATGCCACCACAAGGGTCCCGCTATGATATTGGCGGGACCCGGCAGTGGGAAAACCACGGTACTTACGGGGCGTGTAAGGTACTTGACGGAGCATCTGCATATATCACCATCCTCCATATTGGTACTTACTTATACAAAAGCCGCGGCATGTTCCATGCAGGAGCGGTTTATCAGGGAAACAGCGGGAAAGATATGTCCGGTAGTGTTTGGAACCTTTCACGCAGTCTGTTATCAAATCTTAAAAGAACAGTATCATCTGAAACATGATTGCTTATTGTCAGAGCAGGAAAAACTTCAAATTATCAAATCCCTATTAAAGCAATATAAACAAAAAGCAGATACAGAAGAGGCAGAATGGCTCTTGGGTTTTATCAGTATACGGAAAAATTCGCTGAACCCAAAAGAAGAGAACGGTTTAAAAAAAGGCAATTGTCAGAGGATTTCGGAGACAAAAATGCAGGAAGACCTGAACGGAGAAGAAAATACGGATAAGGCACTTTTTGAATTAATGTATCAGGACTATAAAAGGAAGTGTGAGCAGCTTGGAAAATTAGATTTTGACGATATTCTTTTAAAGTGCTTTTTGCTGCTTCGGGAGCGGGAAGATGTTTTGTTAAAATGGCAGAAGCATTTTCCTTATATTCTGGTGGACGAATTTCAGGATTGCAATGATTTGCAATTTGCTATTTTGAAATTGTTGGCAGGAGAAAGTGCCAATTTATTTGTAGTAGGGGATGACGATCAGTCAATATACGGCTTCAGAGGAGCAAATCCGGACATTATGCGGCAGTTTGCAGAAGATTACCCACAAGCGGTTAAAATCCGTTTAGAGGCCAATTACAGAAGCAGGGCGGAGATTGTAAAAGCGTCAAATATGGTTATTGCAGAAAACAAAAAGCGCTTTTCAAAAAATATGTATGCCGCAGGTGAAAAGGGAGAAAAAATAATTTCTCCGGTGCAGGTGTTGGCATTTACGGATAAAAAAGCACAGGAAGAGTATATTTTTTCCAGAGTACGTCAATTAGCGGAAAAAATCTCCTATGAGGACATGGCAGTGATTTTCAGGACAAACAGGGAAGCAGAGCTTTTTTCTTATGGGTTGGAAGAAATGCGTATTCCTTATATCTTAAAAGGATACAGAAAAAGCAAATATGCACATTTTTTCGCACGTGATATGGCGGCATATTTAAAAGCCTCTCAAATTGTACGGTGTGGGAATACCACCATTTCCAGAAAACTGGCTTTAGTCATAGCCAATAAACCGGACAGGGGAATTATGTGGGAATGGTTGCATGAAGAAAGTATAGAATTGGTAAGCCCTGTGGCAGATGGAGAATTCGAAAAAAACTGTTTGCAGATGTACAGGCAATTGTGCCGTATCGGGACAATGTCGCCGTGGGCGGCTATCAGCTATATACGGAAGGTAATCGGTTATGATAAATGGTTGCTGCAAAAAGCAAACGGAGACAGTGATAAATATGAGGAGTGGAAAAGGATAGGGGACTTTATCCATGGAGAAGCAAAGCAGTTTGAAAGGATAGAAGATTGGCTTTTATATGCGGAGAGAGAGCAGAGTAAGAAAGAGGAGCAGCTGGGCGATAAGGGCATAAAACTGATGACTATGCATGGCGTCAAAGGGCTGGAATTTTCTTATGTATGCATACCTAATGTAAATCAGGGATGTATACCTCATGGCAGAATGCTTTCTCAGGAAAACATGGAAGAGGAACGGCGGCTTTTTTATGTGGGCATGACACGTGCAAAAACAGCTTTGGACATCCTCTACCTTACCGGAACAGGGGAGTGTCCAAAGCTGACTTCAGCATTTTTAAATCCGTTGTTACAGGACACAGATAGCAATGTATCTGCAAAGCATTGAGTGCTTATTCCTCTACTAACTCGTCAAATTCCTGATTGTCAAGGAATTCATCAAATGCATCGGAAACTGCCTCGTATTCGTCATCATCTTCAATATAAATCAGTTCAGGTTCGGCATTGGGATCGCTTTCGTCTTCCTTGTAGCCGTAGAACCATACTTCGCCGTCCTGATTTTCACCGTTTTCATCTAAGGGAAGTAAGACAATATAATCCTTTTCATTTACTGTCAGAATGGTGATAACCGCACATGTGACATTAGTACCGTCATCCAGTTCAAGGTCTACTGTCATTTCTTCTTCTGCAAAATTATTCTCAGCCATAATAGCCTCCTTTGAATATGTTTTTTTTCTTATTATATCCATATATGGACAAACATGCAAATTATTTTGTGGGAAATTTGAATAAACAAGAGATTACATTGCTTATACAAAAAGGTTTTGAGTTATGCTATAATAAAAACTAAGATGAATCACTAGAGAAAGAAAAGGAAAGGCAATATGAAGATTTCGCAGGGAACCCCGTATCCGTTGGGGGCAACGGTATATAAAGACGGTATCGGTTTTGCATATGTAAGTAAAGAAGCGGACTGCGGCGTGGTTTTTTTTGACAGAAAAACCATGAAGGAAGCAGAACGTGTGGCATTCCCCAAATCCTATCATACAGGAGAGGTTCACACTATGTATCTTGCGGGGATTTTGCCCACAGAAGCCATTTATTGCTTTTATGAAAAAGATACACTGGTTACAGATGTGCGGGCAAGAGTTTTTGCAGGTGAGGTTTTGTGTGGTGACAAACAAATAAGGCTGGCAGGATTTGTGACAGAAGACTATGACTGGGAAGAGGACAAATGCCCATGTCTTTCCTATACACAGAGTATTGTATATTGTATGCATGTAAAGGGCTTTACCGTACATGGATCTTCAAAAGTGAAAGCTAAAGGGACCTATGGAGGTATTGTTGAAAAAATCCCTTATTTTAAAGAGTTGGGGATTACTACGTTAGAATTACAGCCGGTATATGAATTTGAGGAAAAGGAAGAGGAAAAAGTTAATTACTGGGGATACAAAAGAGGATATTACTATGTGCCCAAGACGGGCTACTGCAAAAACAATCCGGTAACAGAGTTTAAGGATATGGTAAAGGCATTGCATAAAAATAATTTGGAAGTGATTATGCAGTTTTATTTTACCGATGAGATATCCAAGCATGAAATTACGGATATTTTGACCTATTGGATAGCAGAATATCATGTGGACGGCTTTCATTTGAAGGGAGCCAATATTGATGCAAAAATGTTGATGGGAGAGCCTGCACTGGCACATACAAAACTGTGGTATTACAGTTTTCCGTTGCAAGCGACGGATATGATATGTAGCGGGGAAAAAAGACTGGCTGCCTATACGGAGACATATCGATATGATATGCGGCGCTTTTTGAAAAGTGATGAGGGGATGGTAAGTGCTGCCATGTATCATTTACGGTACAATCCCGAAGAGTGTGGGCAAATTCATTTTTTGACTAACTATGACGGCTTTACATTGGCGGATATGGTAGCTTACAATCAAAAGCACAATGAAGCCAACGGGGAGGAAAATCGTGACGGAGCAGATTATAATGCCAGTTGGAATTGCGGTGAAGAAGGAGAAAGCCGTAAAAAAGCAGTACGTTTACTTCGGAAAAAGCAGATAAAGAATGCACTTATGCTGTTGTTTTTATCCCAGGCAACGCCCCTTATTTTTATGGGAGACGAATTCGGTAATTCCCAACAGGGAAATAACAATCCCTATTGTCAGGATAATGAGGTGGCGTGGTTAAATTGGAAAGATAAAGAGAAAACAGCCGGGAAAGAGATATTTGCCTTTACAAAAGAGGTAATTGCCCTGCGGAAACAGCATCCGGTGTTTTGTCAGGAGAAGGAACTTCGGTTGTCGGATTATAAAGCTGTGGGATGTCCCGATATTTCCTACCATGGTGAGGAGGCTTTTAAGCCGGATACCTCTTCAGAAAGCAGACAGTTTGGTGTATTGTATTGCGGAGAATATGCAAAGAAGGCGGAAAAAGCACCGGATGATTATTTTTATGTGGCATACAATATGCACTGGGAAACAAAAGCGTTTGCACTGCCTAAACTGCCTAAAGGACTATGTTGGGAATTGATACTGACTTCTGATGAAAGTATGAAAGAGTCAGAGAATGAGGGAGAGGTGCAGAGTACGGAGAATATAAAGTTGCCCAAAGCAGTCCGGAAAGGTAAAAAGAGTGTAAAACTGCCGGGCAGAACCATTGGTGTATATAAAAGCATAGGAGAAAGGAAACAGGTTTTGTATGAAAGCCGTACAGCATTTTAAGACAATAACATATCATAAGTGGTTGGTATTAAAGGGATGCTTTGCAGTAGGGCTTTATAAACAGGGACTTTTACATGATATGTCCAAATACAGTCCTACGGAATTTCTGGTAGGTGCAAAATACTATCAGGGTGACAGAAGCCCCAACAATGCGGAAAGAGAGGAAAAAGGCTATTCGGCCGCATGGCTGCATCATAAAGGCCGTAATAAGCACCACTATGAATACTGGGTGGATTATTCTTCGCGGGGAGCCATGGTGGGGGTGCCTATGCCGAAGAAATACATTGCAGAAATGATAATGGACAGAATTGCGGCAAGTAAGGTATATCTGGGGGCGGATTATACAGACCGCTCGCCTCTTGAATATTATCAGAGAGGACGAGAGGAGGTTCCCATGCATGAGTTTACCCGCAGTAATCTGGAGCATCTTTTGACTATGCTGGCAGAAAAAGGTGAGAAGAAAACATTTTGCTATATTAAAAAGCGTTTTTTGAAAAATATTAAAAAAATGTGATTTTGAAAATAAGTTACTTTATATATTTCACATTTCTTAAAAACAGGAATATGATAAGGTAAAGAACTCAGAAATGAGAAAACAGAATGTGTTGTTGGATTATTCTTTTCCTTTTATTCTGCAATAACAATGGCTCGGGATGCAATAACAACTGCGGTTGTACCGTAGGAAACGGTTGTATACAGCCGAGATGTGATGAAAGTAACAACAGGAACGATGACAGAAACTGTGGTTGCGATAGAGACAATAGCAGAGGCTGTGAACACGACAGGGATTGCGATTGGCATCATGACCATGACTGGGAGCGTGACAGAAATAGGGACTGTGACTGGAATCGTGAAAGAAACCGTGATTGCGATTGTGACCAGACCCCTTCATGGAACAGAAACAGCGGATTGGGCAGGGAAACCTGTGGTTGTGAAGAAAAGTAGCTTAAGTGGAGAAGACCGGCATGGCAGTGCCGGTCTTTTTTTAATTTTTTCTAATAATTTGCATAATATGGGTAGAAAAATCTAAAAAAATTGTTTATAATGGTTTTATATAGCGAATACAGGAAGAAGGTTTTGTATTCGTATGGAAAGGAGAACGGTATGGTAGAATACATATTAGGCAATTATCTTGTAGAGACAGGCAAGATAACCGGGGGTCAGTTAGAACAGGTAATTGCAAAACTTGACCAGGTCAGAGTAAAAATGGGCTTACTGGCTGTGGCAGAGGGTATCATGACTATTGAGCAGGCAGATGAGGTAAACCGTTTGCAGGCAACCATGGATAAGCGTTTTGGTGATATTGCAGTAGAAAAAGGCTACCTGACAGAAGAACAGATTAGTAATCTGTTAAAAAAGCAGGGAAATACATATTTGGCATTTGCACAGGCACTTGTAAACGAAGAACTGTTGCAGTTACAGGAATTAGAAGAGGTAATGGACAGCTTCCAAGAGAAAAATGGATTTACAAAGTCCGAAATGGAAGACTTGCGCAGTGACGAACCGGAAAGAATTGTACCTCTTTTCTTACCGCCGGAAGCAATGGGATACAAAGAAATTGTGGGAGTGTTGGTGCGTACTTTAATCAGATGTGTAGACAGACATGTATACATTGGAAAAGCGGCACTTACCGATGAAATTTCCGTAAAAGAATCTGCATTTCAGAAGATTGTAGGTTTCTCAGCACCTGTTGCAGGCTGTACGGGTATTGAGACAGGTCTTGCAGAGGCAGAAGGTGGTTTGGAACTGATTGCAACTGCATTCTGTAAAGAAGAAGGTACTTTAGAAAAAGAAGATATGTTAGATGCTGCAGGAGAGTTCTTAAACTGTGTAAACGGTTTATATGCAACTTCTTTAAGCAGAGCAGGTATTGATTCAGAACTGATTCCTCCTATCTACTTTGAAGGTTCATCTACCTTACGTGCAGAGCAGGTATGCAGCCTTCCTGTATATGCAGGCGGAAAGAAAGCTGTTTTTGTAATTATGGGATTAAAGTAGGAGGAAGAAAGAAATGGCAAAAGTTTTAATTGTAGATGATTCTAAGATGTCCAGACGTATGTTAAAAACAATTATTGAGGGCATCGGACATGAAATCGTAGGAGAGGGTTCCAACGGTGAAGAAGGCGTAAAGCTTTATAAAGAGACACAGCCGGATATTGTTACCATGGATATTACCATGCCGGAGATGGATGGTATTAACTGTTTAAAGGCAATCAAAGAATTTGATGCAAATGCAAATGTTATTATGGTAACCGCAGCAGGACAGTCCGCAAAATTAATGGATGCTTTAAAGGCTGGTGCAAAAGAATTTATCTGCAAGCCTTATGAACCTGAACAGGTTATCAATGCAGTAAAAGAAGTATTAAAATAAAGTGTTTAAAAGACCCCACCGGAATATCCGGTGGGGTTCTTACATTCCATATTCAGTTTTTATAAATGCACTACTAAATCAATTTTAGTATGAGGTGTAGGACTTGATTTCTTTCCAAAGTTCATTGTAAAGAGTATCAGCTTCTTCACCTAAGTAAGAGAAGGTTTCCAGATTGTCATATTGTGATAAATCAGGGAACGCGATGGTTGAGTTTCTGATGTCTTCATCCTCAATCAGTTCTCTTGCTGCATCATTAGGAGTAGAGTAAGTAATATATTCAAAGTTCAGCAGAGCAATGTCAGGACGACACATAAAGTCGATAAATTTCTCTGCGTTCTCTTTATTTTCTGCGTCTTTAAGGATTACCCAGGAGTCAATCCACATATTAGTACCTTCTTCAGGAATTACATATGCGAGATTAGGGTTTTCACGCTGGGTATAAATTGCTTCACCGGAATAAATAACACCTAAAGCAGCTTCATTACCAATCATTTTATCTCTAACCTGGTCAACTACATAAGCCTGTACCAAAGGTTTTTGGGCAATTAAGAGTTCTTTTGCTTCCTGCAGTTCGGCTTCGTCGGTACTGTTCATGGAGTAACCAAGCTCTTTTAAAGCAACCATAAATAAGTCACGAACGGAGTCCTGCATCAGGATGCTGTCAGCATATTTTTCATCCCAAAGGATGGACCAGCTGGTAACGGGTTCTTCTACCATTGTGGTATTATAAAGAATACCTACGGTTCCCCAGCAGTAAGGTACGCTGTATTTGTTTTCAGGGTCAAATGCTCTGGATTGTTCATAATAACTTGCACCAATGTTAGCAGTAGCGTTGGGTAAATTATCCCAGTTTAATTCTGCCAGCATGTCATTATCAACCATTTTCTGAATCATGTAATCGGAAGGACAAACCACATCGTAGTTGGATGCGCCTGCTTCTACCTTGGGATACATGGTTTCATTGGTTTCGTATTCGTCATAAATAACCTGAATGCCTGTTTCTTCTTCAAACATTTCGATAGTAGCCGGGTCTATGTATTCGCCCCAGTTGTAAACGTACACCTTTCCGTTAGGATACTTACCGGAGGATCCACAACCGGTAAGTGTGGAGACAATTGTTACGAGACAAAGCCCCAGTGCAATAAATTTTTTCATGTTTTTTCTCCTTCTGCCGTTATCACGGACTTTAAAATAATGGTGCAGCTTTGCTGCAGGATTAATTTTTCTTTTCCTTTGGTGTTTTGTTTACCAAAAGAAGAAGAATAAGAACTGTTACGAAAATGAGAGTGGATAAAGCATACATTTCAGGCTTGATTCCTTTTTTCACTTCCGTATAGATCTTCGTAGATAATGTATCAATTCCGGGGCCTTTTGTAAAGTGGGTAATGATAAAATCATCCAATGACATGGTAAATGCCATTAGGAAACCGGACAAAATTCCGGGTAATAAATCCGGAAAAGTCACTTTGAAAAAGGCCTGTAAAGGAGAAGCACCTAAATCCAAAGCAGCCTCATAGGTGCTGGGGTTCAATTGCTTCATGCGGGGCATAACACTTAAAATGACGTAAGGAATGTTGAAAGTGATATGCGCCAACAGTATGGTGAAAAAGCCAAACTGTATTCCCAGAACGATAAATAACAGCATCAGGGAAATACCGGTAACAATTTCTGCGTTTAACATAGGAATATTGGTGATGCCTAATACAATGGCGCGGTTGCGTTTTTTCATGTTTTGCAATGCAATACAGGCAACGGTGCCGATAAGGGTAGCAATCAGGGAAGAGAGCAGGGCAATAGCCAGTGTATTCCACAGTGCCTGTAAGATGGCATCGTTCTGAAAAAGTTCTGCATACCATTTAAAGGTAAATCCGCCCCATTTTGCACGGGATTTACTTGCGTTAAAAGAAAGCACCATCAATGTGCCGATGGGGGCATATAAAAATATGATGATAAGGGCGATGTAAATGCGTCTTGCGAAATTTCTCATAAAGCATTTCCCTCCCCTTCTTTATCAAATACAAGTGACAATACCATATTTACGATAATGAAAATCATAAGTACGATAGAAAGACCGCTTCCTAAATGCCAGTTGTTGGTAACAGTAAATTCCTGTTCAATTACATTACCTATTAAGAGAATCTTGCTGCCCCCTAAGAGTGTGGAGATTACGAAAGTAGTCAGTGCCGGAACAAAGACCATGGTAATGCCGCTGATAACACCGGGCAGACTTAGCGGTAATATGATTCTGGTAAAAGTTTTAAAAGAATCCGCACCTAAATCTCTGGCAGCATTGATAACGTTGTTGTCAATTTTGGTCAGAGAATTGTAGATAGGTAATACCATAAAAGGTAAAAAGTTGTATACCATACCCAAAACAATGGCATAAGGGGTATTGATAATTTCTAATGCAGGCAGATGTAAAAAATCAAGAAGTGTATTGATTACACCGCTTTTTTCCAAAAGGGTCTGCCATGCAATGGTACGAAGCAAAAAGTTCATCCACATGGGCAGAATAAAAATCAGTACAATAAAAGAGTGCTGGTTTACCTGCATTTTGGATAAAATCATTGCCAGCGGATATGCCAAAAGCAGGCATATTACAGTGCTGATTAAAGAAAGCAACAAAGAAAACCACAGAGCCTTGGAGTGCTCAGGAGTGGCAATTGCTGCAATATTTTCAAGCGTAAAAGCACCTGTTTTGTCGGTGAGACCGTAGTAAAATACCATGATTAAAGGTATGATAATGAAAGCAACACACCAAAATAAATAGGGGAGTGATAACATTTTCTTATTCATCTAATTTGGTTGCCTCCTCATCCTCGGATTCCGGTTTGTTCATAATCTGGATGTTAAAAGGATCTACTTTGATGCCTACGGAAGTTCCAACAGGGAACATGCGGGTAGAGTGTACCAGCCATTCGAAACCATTGGCCTGTACCTCCATTTCGTAGTGGACACCTTTAAAGATAATATGGGAAACCACCCCCGAAATAGTACCTTCTTCAGGCTTAACCAGTTCTACATCCTCGGGACGGATAACCACGTCAACGGGTTTGTTCTCACCAAAACCTTCATCCACGCAGGCAAAACGGGCACCCAAGATTTCAACCAGACGGTCTGTAATCATGGTGGCACCGATAATGTTACTTTCTCCGATAAAGTCCGCAACGAAAGCATTTTCGGGCTCATTATAAATGCGTTCGGGAGAACCGATCTGCTGGATATAACCCTGATTCATAACGACAATAGTATCGGACATGGTAAGGGCTTCTTCCTGATCATGGGTAACATAAATAAAGGTAATGCCCAGTTCATTCTTTAAACGGATCAGTTCATACTGCATGTCCTGGCGTAATTTTAAATCAAGAGCACCTAAAGGTTCGTCTAAAAGGAGCAGTTTAGGCTCATTTACGATAGCTCTTGCAATAGCAATACGCTGCTGCTGACCGCCGGAGAGAGAATCGGGCATTCGTTTCTCATAACCGTCAAGGTTTACCAGCTTCAACGCATATTTAATCTTATCATCTATATATGCTTTGCTTTTATTTTTAATTTTTAAACCGAAGGCAATGTTTTCAGCAATATTCATATGTGTAAAAAGGGCATATTTCTGGAATACTGTATTGAGTTGACGTTTGTTGGCAGGCAGATTGGTAATATCCTTGTCTTCAAACACAACGCGACCTGTATCAGGCTGCTCAAAACCGCCTAAAATGCGCAGAGTAGTAGTTTTACCGCATCCACTGGGACCCAGCAGGGTTAAAAATTCATTTTCCCTTATATAAAGGTTTAAATCGTCCAGAATCATCTGACCGTCATAAGATTTGGAAATATGCTCCAAATTTACCAATACATTTTTCATGGTCTGTAAACCTCCGGTAGTATAATAAAATCCCTGTAAAAACAGTATACATTCACGGTTAATTTTATAATGAAATGTCAGAAAAAGCAACGCATATTTTTAATAGTTATGTAAAAGTTTGTAAAAAAATAAAAATATGCAAAAAAGAGAACTTTTTAATTAACAAAAAGTGAATATTGTGGTATATTATTTTTAAGGACAACAGAAACGGAGGAATCATCATGGCAGCCAAAAAGGACAAATACGTGGCATATGTTTCTACTTATACAATGGGAGATAACCACGGCATTAAAATCTATGATGTGGATATGAAAAACGGCAAGTTTACGGAGAAGGATCAGGTAGAGATTACCAACTCTTCTTATGTGACGATTTCTAAAAATAAAAAATATCTGTATTCCATTACTGATTTTGGTGTGGAAGCCTATACCATTATGAAGGACGGCAGTTTGGAACTGATAAATTATGCACCTATCAATGGTATGAGAGGATGTTATTTATCTACCGATTACAAGGATGAATTTCTTTTTGTGGCAGGCTATCATGACGGGAAACTCACTGTGTTACGTCTGCGTGAGGACGGTTCAGTGGGAGAAATTACAGATGAGATTTACCATAAGGGTCTGGGTAGTGTGGCTGAGAGAAATTTCAGACCCCATATCAACTGTGCCCGTATGACCCATGATAATAAATATCTGTTGGTTGCAGACCAGGGAATGGATCATGTTAATGTGTACAAGCTGGATCATCAGAGAGGTACATTGAGACTGGCAGATGTACTGCGTGGGGATATTGAATCCGCCCCCAGACATATTAAGATGTCCAGAAGTGGCAAATATATTTATATTGTGCATGAACTGGCATGTAATATTACGGTTTATGCATATGAAGAAAAGAAGGGGAATCCTTACTTTGAAAGAATCCAGACTATTGCCACCACAGAGTCCGACGAAAGGGACTATGGCTGTTCAGCCAGTGCGTTAACATTTTCTGATGATTACGATTATCTGATTGCCTCTACCGCAGGAGAGAATACGGTAGCAATATATAAGGCAAACCATGACACCGGTATGTTGGAGAAATTGTTCTGTCTGCCCATTAGTGGGGAATATCCCAAGGATGCGGCTATTTATCCCGACCTTAAGCATGTGGTATCCTTAAATCATGCATCCAATACCATGACATTCTTTGAATTGGATTTGGAAAAGAAGGTTATGATGATGTGTGCAAAAGAAATAAAAGTAGACAGACCCAACTGTATTACTTTCCATAAAATTGAGGGTTAAGAGATATAGGCGTATAGCCGATATATATTACGAAACTATAAACTGATGGCAAACGGATTTGCCCAATGAAAATCAAGGAGGAAAAAAAGATGAGTGTAAATGCAGTAAATAGTGGTGCTGTTGCAACAGCTTATACCTGTGATTATAACGCACCTAAGACCAACGAAAATGTAAATACTTCCGAAATCGCGGAAGAAACCGGCGCTGTTTATGAGGCATCCGAAGGTGCTGAGAAAAAAGCAACCTATTCTGTAAATAAGATGAGTGCAGAAGAAAGAGCTGCACTGGTAGACCAGTTAAAGGCAGATGCAGAAGCAAGACAGAATCAGCTAATTAGTTTGGTTCAGCAGATGATGAACCAGCAGACAAATGCTTACGGACAGGCAAATAATATCTGGGAATTTTTGGCAAGCGGTAATTATACCGTAGACCCTGCTACTCAGGCACAGGCACAGGCCGATATTGCAGAAGACGGATATTATGGTGTAAAACAGACTTCTGAAAGAATTTTTGACTTCGCATGTGCACTTGCAGGTGATGATGTAGATAAGATGAAGGAAATGCAGGCAGCTTTTGAAAAAGGTTTTAAGCAGGCAGAAGAAACATGGGGAGGCAAATTGCCCGATATTTCTTATGAAACTCAGGATGCTGTAAACAAGAAGTTTGAAGAATATTATGCAGCAATGGGTGTAGAAGCATAAGGATTTCTGTATATGTTTTAAATAGCAGAGTAACAAGAGTTTAACCGCCACAAACTTAGAAAAGAACAGGTTTGTGGCGGTTTTTGCATATTATGGAGGGATAATGTGCAGTTTTTTTACTGGTACGGATAAGGATAAGAATTTATAATATAAATATGTAGAGAAAATCATTTCTCTTTAAATAGAGGATTATATTGTAGTAGAAAGGGAGGAAACTGTATGAGTCTATTAGGAAATATTGTATGGTTTATCTTGGGTGGATTTATCAATGGATTAAGCTGGCTCTTAATAGGATGTCTCTGGTGTATTACCATTGTGGGAATACCGATAGGAGTACAGTGCTTTAAAATTGCAGGTCTGACCTTTTTCCCGTTTGGTAAAGAGGTTGACTACGGTGGTGGATTGGGAAGTTTTATTTTAAATGTACTTTGGATAGTGTTGTCGGGGATTCCGCTGGCACTGGAACATTTGATGTTTGGTCTGGCACTTTGCATAACTATAGTAGGCATTCCCTTTGGTTTGCAACAGTTTAAATTGGCGAAACTGGCATTGATGCCTTTCGGTGCAACCATACGCCGTAAGTAATTATGGCAAAGCAGTGTTGCCATGTGGAAGAAACTGGTTTAAAATAAAAAGAAGATCATAAATATATTTAGGAGGAAACTATTATGTCAGATAAGAGATTTAAAAAGGTATATTCCCAAGGTTCCATGAATGTGACTGAAGTGTGGGTAGATAAGCAGACCGGTGTAAATTATTTGTATCATGCATCGGGTTATTCAGGCGGTTTAACCCCTTTGCTGGATAGAGACGGTAAACCGGTGGTATCACCTATAGGCAGTAACTGGGATGAATAACAAAAACTGTGTAAAAAAGTACAATATATCTCCGGTAAGTTGTTATCCGGATTAAATGCAAGCTTTGAAGCATAAGAGGCTGTGGTAAACATGATAGGCCCTTGTCTGTTTGACAGGAACATATCAATACCACAGCCTCTTATATTGTAAAAATCATAGGGCTTAAACCCTGTCATAAAATTCTAAAATTCTGTCTGTTCTGGCACTCATGTTAAGAAGCAGTGCATCCAATATAGTGATTGCAACCATGGATTCCATAACCACAACGGCTCTGGGAACAATAATAGGGTCGTGACGTCCCTTAATCTGGATAGAGATTTCTTCGCCATTTTTATTTACCGTTTCCTGAGAGCGGAAAATAGAGGGGGTGGGTTTTACATGGGCACGTACCAAAATGGGAGAGCCGTCACTCATACCACCTAAAATACCGCCGGCATGATTTGTTTTTTTTGAAACGGTATTGTTATTCATGCAGAAAGCATCGTTGTTTTCGCTTCCCTTTGACTTGGAAACCATAATGCCATCACCGATTTCCACAGCTTTTACGGCACCGATGGACATAATTGACTTGCTTAAATTGGCATCCAGCTTTTCAAAAACAGGGTCACCGATACCGGCAGGCATACCTTCTACGATACATTCCATTACACCACCGCAGGAGTCCAGTTCCTGCATCGTCTGTTTTAAGTAGTCTTCTGCAAGAGCAGAAGCATTTTTGTCAGGCATGGCAGTGGGGGTAGATAAAATGGCAGCTTTGTCAAAGGCGTTCATATCCGCTTCTATAGGACCGATGGAACGGGTATAAGCGGTTACGGTAATACCCATCTGTAAAAGCAGTTTGGCAGCAATGGCACCGGCAGCCACACGTCCGATAGTTTCACGACCGGAGGAACGTCCGCCGCCTCTGTAATCGCGGAAACCATATTTTTCATCAAAAGTATAGTCGGCATGACCGGGCCTGTAATAGGTTGCAATATCACCATAATCGCCGGAACGCTGGGAAGTATTGTGGACAATCAAAGAAATAGGAGTACCGGTGGTAACGCCTTTAAAAACGCCGGAGAGAATTTCTACCGCATCATCTTCTTTGCGGGGGGTGGATATATTGCTCTGACCGGGCTTTCTTCTGTTTAAATAAATCTGGATATCTGCCTCTGATAGAGACAGACCGGCAGGACAGCCGTCAATGACAACGCCCAATGCCTTGCCGTGGGATTCGCCCCATGTTGTGATTTTGAATATAGTACCGTATGTAGAACCTGCCATAATAGCCTCCGAAATCCTTAGTTTTATACTGGTTTTGTACAAGAGTTCATGCACGGACTCTTGTACATTTTTATAATATAATCAGAAACCTGATTTACTACATAAACAACTATACAATAAAAAGAAAGTACCTTGCAATAAAAAAGTAATGCAATCTTAAAAAAAGTGTGTTATGATATAACAGAATATAAGTATTTATAGTGATACGGACAGGATAAAGATGAAAAAAACATTTCGTGAAAAGGTGCTGTTTTCTTTTACCAAAACAGCAAAAAAACACAAATGGCTGAAAGCACCTCTGATGCTTCTGATGACAGTGTTGCTTGCAGTGTATTACGCAGGATTAAAGATTGCCGCTAACGGTAAGAGATATTCCTGTGCTCTTTTAGTGTTCCTTTTTATGATGGTTAGCAGTAGTTTCTCTACTACGGAGAGTTTGACCGGACAGGGTGTTGCACCCACGGAGGATGGTGCCCAGCTTGCAGCTGAACAGGAAGTGGATACTGCGGAGGTGGCAGTCATTGAAGCAGATGAAGATGTACTGGAAAGTATGGATGATGTGGAACTGCTCTCAGAGGAAGAAATAGATACTTATACTTTGGAGGAAATTTTGGAAAATAACTCCACATACAGGGAAATGGTAGAAAGTGCACCCGCAGATACAGCTGTGGACGTTGAAAATACTGAGACGGATTTTTCAGCCTATGAATTTGACCCGGAAGACTGGAGACTGATTTTAGTAAATAAACAACACTCCATACCGGAAGACTATGAGTTCCCGTTGGGTAATATTACCAGCAGTTTGCAGTGTGATGAGCGTATTTTGGAAGATTTGCTGGCAATGATGCAGGCAGCAAAGGATGACGGGGTAGATTTGATTATCTGTTCTCCGTACAGAGATTACAACAGACAGACTTATTTATTTAAGAAAAAAATTACCCGTTACATGAATGCGGGAATGTCTTATATGGATGCATACAAAACAGCATCAGTAACCGTTACGGCACCTAATGCCAGTGAACATCAGATTGGGCTTGCAATAGATTTCTACAGCAGTTCTTATATGAGGCTGGATGAAGGATTTGAAAATACGGAAGCCGGTAAATGGCTTGCGGCACATAGCTATGAATATGGTTTTATCCTTCGTTATCCGGAAGGAAAAGAATATATCACGGGCATTATATATGAGCCATGGCACTTCAGATATGTAGGCGTAGAGGCAGCTACAGTGATTACAGAAAGAGGCATTACATTAGAGGAGTTCTGGGAGGATTTATAATATATGTATAAATTGCTTAAGCAGGAAGGCAGAGCAAAAAGAGGAGAGTTTACCACTGTTCATGGTGTGATACAGACACCGGTATTTATGAACGTGGGAACAGTGGCAGCGATAAAGGGTGCAGTGTCTACCGAGGATTTGGAAGGTATTAAGACACAGGTGGAACTGTCCAATACTTATCATCTGCATGTACGCCCCGGTGATAAGATTATCAAGCAGATGGGCGGTTTGCACAAATTTATGTCATGGGACAAACCAATTCTGACGGACTCCGGCGGATTTCAGGTTTTTTCTCTGGCAGGCTTACGCAAAATCAAAGAAGAGGGTGTATATTTTAATTCCCATATTGATGGCCGCAAGATTTTTATGGGACCGGAAGAGAGTATGCAGATACAGTCCAATCTGGCGTCCACCATAGCAATGGCCTTTGATGAATGCCCAAGTTCCAAAGCGGACAGGATTTATGTGCAGAATTCCGTGGACAGGACTACCAGATGGTTAGAGCGTTGTAAAAAAGAAATGGCACGTTTAAACAGCTTAGAGGATACCATCAATAAGAACCAGTTACTTTTTGGCATCAATCAAGGTGCCATTTTTGCGGATATCCGCATTGAACATGCAAAGCGGATTGCAGAAATGGATTTGGATGGTTATGCGGTAGGTGGTCTTGCGGTAGGTGAGAGTCATGAGGAAATGTACTACATATTGGATGAAGTAGTACCGTATCTCCCATTAGAAAAGCCAACCTATCTGATGGGTGTGGGGACGCCCGCCAATATTTTAGAGGCAGTAGACCGCGGTGTGGATTTCTTTGACTGTGTATACCCTACACGTAACGGCAGACATGGTCATTTGTATACCAATCATGGCAAAATCAATTTGTTCAATGCCAAGTATGAACTGGACAGCAGACCTATTGAAGAAGGTTGTAACTGCCCGGCATGCAGGCGTTATTCCAGAGCTTATATCCGCCATTTGTTAAAAGCAAAAGAAATGTTAGGCATGCGTCTTTGCGTATTGCACAATCTGTATTTCTACAACACTATGATGGAAGAAATCAGGGATGCACTGGATAAAGGAGAATTTGCAGCATACAAAAAACATAAGCTGGATTCTATGGCGGCAGGCGGAGTGGAATGAGCCGCACATAACAATAATTGAAAATAGAACACATAAAAATTTTATAAAGTGCTTGCCCTAAAGGGATAAGTTGTGTATCATTAGCAATAGAGCCCTAAAAGCAGGGCAAGGTTACAGGAGGACAGAACATGAACATTTTACTGAGTGGAGATGCGGCTGCAACTACTGATGCGGCAATGCAGGCAGGCGGTATCAGCGGTACCATTTTAACAATTGTAATTTATGCGGTTATTATCGGTGCTATGTACTTTTTCCTTTTCAGACCCCAGAAGAAGGAGCAGAAGAAAATTGCTGCCATGATTGCAAGTCTGGAAACAGGAGATTGCGTACTGACTACATCCGGTTTTATCGGTATTGTAATTGATATCAACGATGATACTGTTATCGTAGAATTCGGTAACAACAAAAATTGCCGTATTCCGATGGAAAAATCTGCTATCAGCCGTGTTGAAAAAGCCGGCGAAGCATAAATGGAAATTGATGAAAGAAATCTACCTTGAAATCCTTAGCGGTTTCAAGGTTTTTCTTTATTTTTAATTAAATTTGAGAATAGATGATTTAAAGCAGTTTTTACATAGAGTAAAAGTACTTTTTCATATTGAATTTTTTAGAATGCTTTGGTATGATAAAAAGAAGTAGTTTCATACTTTACCATGTTACAGTATGGGAACAACAGGAAAACTAAACAGGAAAAGAGGATTTTTAGAATGAACTTAAAGATTACCTGTATTCCGGGCGATGGAATAGGGCCCGAAATCGTAGCAGAAGCGAAAAAGGTTGTGGTTAAGGCCGGAGAAAAATTCGGATTTACCCCTGACTTTACAGATATTTTAATGGGTGGTGCATCTATTGATGTGCACGGCGTACCCTTAACGGACGAAGCGATTGAAACGGCAAAAGCAGCAGATGCAGTACTGATGGGTTCCATCGGTGGTGATACTACTACCTCCCCTTGGTACAAACTGCCTCCCCAGAACCGTCCCGAAGCAGGTCTTTTAAAGATTCGTAAGGCGTTGAATCTGTTTGCAAACTTAAGACCTGCACTTCTTTACAAGGAACTGGCTGCAGCCTGCCCTTTGAAAGAAGAAATCAGTGCAGCGGGCTTTGACATTATGATTATGAGAGAGTTAACCGGTGGTCTTTATTTTGGGGAACGTAAAACCATTGAAGAAAATGGTGTACGAAAGGCAATTGACACTCTTACATACGACGAGAATGAAATCCGTCGCATTGCAATCAAAGGCTTTGAAATTGCAATGAAGCGAAACAAAAAGGTCACCAGCGTAGACAAGGCTAACGTACTGGATTCCTCCAGACTGTGGCGTGCAGTGGTAGAGGAAGTGGCAAAGGATTATCCTGAAGTTAAATTAGAGCATATGTTGGTTGACAACTGTGCCATGCAGCTCGTAAAAGACCCTGCACAGTTCGATGTTATCCTTACTGAGAACATGTTTGGTGATATCTTATCCGACGAAGCAAGTATGGTAACCGGTTCCATCGGTATGCTGGCAAGTGCGTCTTTAAACGATACCAAGTTTGGTTTGTATGAGCCCAGCCACGGTTCTGCACCTGACATCGCAGGTAAGAATATTGCAAACCCCATTGCCACTATTTTAAGTGCCGCAATGATGCTTCGCTACAGCTTTGATTTGGATGAAACTGCTGATGCAATTGAAGAAGCTGTGAAAAAGGTTTTAGCAGACGGTTACCGCACCGGCGACATTATGTCTGAGGGTTGCCAAAAGGTTAGTTGTTCTGATATGGGTAGCTTAATTGCAGAGAGAATTTAATTAGAAAATCCTGTAGATAAATATAGTTATGTATACATACGCAGGGCAAACATTTGATAAAAGAGGTCAATAGACCGGATAGGAGATAAAAATATGAGAAGTGATTCTGTTAAAAACGGTACCAGTCAGGCACCTCACAGAAGTTTATTTAATGCATTAGGTTATACCGAGGAAGAAAGAAGAAGACCTCTTATCGGTATTGTAAGTTCTTATAATGAAATTGTTCCCGGACATATGAATCTGGATAAAATTACGGAAGCTGTAAAAATGGGTGTTGCCATGGCAGGAGGTACACCGGTTATGTTCCCTGCAATTGCGGTTTGTGACGGTATTGCAATGGGTCATATCGGTATGAAGTACAGTCTGGTAACCAGAGATTTGATTGCAGACAGTACCGAATGTATGGCAATGGCACATGGCTTTGACGGTCTGGTGTGCATCCCTAACTGTGATAAGAATGTGCCCGGTCTGTTGATGGCTGCGGCAAGATTAAATATCCCTACCGTATTTGTATCCGGTGGACCCATGCTTGCAGGCCGTGTAAAGGGCTGTAAGACCAGTTTATCTTCCATGTTCGAGGCAGTAGGTAGTGTAGCTGCCGGCACCATGACCATGGATGAATTAAATGAATTTGAAGAAAAAGCCTGCCCTACCTGTGGTTCCTGTTCCGGTATGTATACAGCAAACTCCATGAACTGCTTAACCGAAGCAATCGGTATGGGCCTTAGAGGAAACGGTACGATTCCCGCAGTTTATTCCGAAAGAATCCGTCTGGCAAAGCATGCCGGCATGAAGATTATGGAGTTAATAGAAAAGGATATCAGACCACGTGATATTATGACTGCAGAAGCATTCAGAAACGCCTTAATCGTAGATATGGCACTGGGTTGCTCTACCAATACCATGTTACATTTACCTGCTATTGCACATGAAGCAGGTGTAGAACTGAATTTACAGATGGCAAATGAACTGTCTGAGATTACTCCTAACCTGTGCCATTTAGCACCTGCGGGTCATACCTATATGGAAGATTTAAACGAAGCAGGCGGTGTATACGCCGTTATGAAGGAACTGTCCAAGTTAAATCTGTTAAACTTAGATTTGATTACCGCAACAGGTAAGACAGTAGGTGAAAATATCAAAGATGCTTACAATAAAGATGAAACTGTTATCAGACCTGTAGAAAATCCTTATTCCAAGACCGGCGGTATTGCAGTGCTTACAGGTAACTTAGCACCCGATTCCGGTGTTGTAAAACGTTCCGCAGTAGTGGAAGAGATGATGGTACATGAAGGTCCTGCAAGAGTATTCGATTGCGAAGAAGATGCTATTGAAGCAATCAAGGGTGGCAAAATCGTAGCAGGTGATGTAGTCGTTATCCGTTACGAAGGTCCTAAGGGTGGTCCCGGTATGAGAGAAATGTTAAATCCCACCTCAGCCATTGCAGGTATGGGACTTGGTTCCTCCGTAGCACTGATTACAGACGGTCGTTTCTCCGGCGCTTCCCGTGGGGCATCCATCGGTCATGTATCTCCCGAAGCAGCAGTTGGCGGACCTATTGCACTGGTAGAAGAAGGCGATATCATCAGCATCAATATTCCGGAAAACACCTTAAATGTAAAGGTATCTGATGAAGAAATGGCTAGAAGAAGAGCAAACTGGCAGCCCAGAGAACCGAAGGTAACTACCGGTTACCTTGCACGTTACCGTGAACTGGTAACCAGCGGCAACAGAGGTGCTATTTTGGAAATTCCTAAAAATTAATTTCTGTCCTTTTTGGCAAAAATTGTTCCGCCGGAACACGTTTCCACTCGACAAAAGACGCAACGGTACATAAGCCTGCACAAAACGCAGGCTAAGTGCCGGCGTCTTTTAACGGTTCCTTACGGATGTAATTTTGCCAAAAGGACGGAATACCAATTTTGCGGAATTTCAAAACATACATATTTAGGAGGAAATAAACATGCAGCTTACAGGTGCTGAAATCGTAATAGAATGTTTAAAAGAGCAGGGAGTAGATACCGTTTTCGGCTATCCCGGAGGTACTATTTTAAATATTTATGATGCACTTTATAAACACAGTGATGAAATTAATCACGTTCTTACTTCCCATGAGCAGGGAGCTGCCCATGCGGCAGACGGCTATGCCAGAGCAACTGGTAAGGTAGGCGTGTGCATGGCAACCAGTGGTCCCGGTGCAACCAATCTGGTAACCGGTATTGCAACCGCTTATATGGATAGTGTACCCATGGTAGCCATTACCGCAAACGTGAATCTGCCGTTATTAGGAAAGGATACTTTCCAAGAAATTGATATAGCAGGTGTGACCATGCCGATTACCAAGCACGGTTACATAGTAAAAGATGTAAATGTGCTGGCAGATACTATCAGAAAGGCATTTAAGATTGCAAAATCAGGACGTCCCGGTCCCGTGCTGGTAGATATTACCAAGGATGTAACGGCAAATGTATGTGAATATACACCGATGGTGCCGGAAGAAATTAAGAGTGTAAACAAATATACCGAGAGCGATTTGGAAAAAGCGGCAGAATTGATTGCACAGGCAAAGAAACCTTATATTTACTTAGGTGGTGGTGCGATTATCGCTGATGCGGCAAAAGAAGTAAGAGAGTTTGCAGAAGTGATTGATGCACCGGTTTGTGATACCTTGATGGGGAAAGGTGCATTTGACGGTACATCTGAGAGATATACCGGTATGATTGGTATGCACGGAACCAAGACCTCCAACTTTGGTGTCAGCGAATGCGACTTACTGATTGCACTGGGTGCACGTTTCTCTGACCGTGTTATCGGTAATCCCAAGACCTTTGCAAAAAATGCAAAAGTATTACATATCGATATCGATGCAGCAGAAATCGGTAAGAATATACCTGTTTATGCAAGCGTTGTAGGGGATTTGAAGAGTGTTCTGACCGAACTGAATGCCCGTCTTGAAAAGCAGGAACACAGTGAGTGGATGGCTCATATTAAAGAATTAAAGGAAACATATCCTTTGAAATACAATGGTAACCAGTTATCAGGTCCTTTTATTATTGAAGAAATTGATCGTGTAACCAAAGGTGAAGCTGTTATCAGTACCGACGTAGGACAGCACCAGATGTGGGCAGCACAATATTATAAGTATACTGAGCCCCGCACATTCCTTTCTTCCGGTGGATTGGGAACCATGGGTTACGGTCTGGGTGCCTGTATTGGTGCAAAAGTAGGTCAGCCTGACAAGGTTTGTATCAATATTGCAGGTGACGGTTGTTTCCGTATGAACATGAACGAATTAGCAACAGCAAGTCGTTACAATATTCCTATTATTCAGGTGGTTATCAATAACCATGTACTGGGTATGGTACGTCAGTGGCAGACCTTATTTTATGACCACAGATATTCACAGACCGTATTAAATGATAAAGTGGATTTCTGTAAGGTTGCAGAAGGCTTGGGCTGTACGGCAATCCGTGTTACATCTAAAGAAGAAGTGGCACCGGCAATTGAAAAGGCTATTGCTTTAAATGCACCGGTTATGATTGAATGTATTATTCAGGAAGATGATAAAGTATTCCCTATGGTGCCGGCAGGCGCACCTATCAGTGATGCGTTTGATGAGGATGATTTAGCAAAGAAGGCATAATGACAAAAGATGAAAAAGAGCAGGAAGCCGTTACTGTGGCTTGTTTTGGCGGCAGTTGTAATGATACCGCTTTCCTTGTATCTGGTAATCGGTTTTTATTACAGGGAAAACTATTATCCGGGTACATATGTGAATGGTGTATATTGTACGGGAAAGACGACAGCGGAAATCAATGCAGAATTGCAAACCTTATATCAGGATATGTATTTTGCAGAAGGAATTTTAAAAGTGCAGGATGCATATGGCAGGCAGTATGAAATATTACTTTCAGACATTCAATTCAGTATTGACTATTACAGTCAATTAGAAGAACTGAAAAATGCCCAGAATCCGTTTTTGTGGATAAAAGGACTTTGGGGTGCTGCGAATTATACGGTTTTTCCACAAATCAGTTTTGATGAAGCTATGTTGTCAGAGGTTCTTTCACAGTGCGGACTTAGAGAGAATAACCGTCATACGGATTCGCTGGAGGCATCCCAGGTAGAAATCAGAAGAGAAGGAGGATATACCCTCTTTGACGGAAGACTTCATGTACTGGACATGGATATGGTGGTGGGTACAGTGAAGGAGGCGTTATTGCAGGGCAATGCTTTCGCTGATATATCGGTGTGTTATGCAGACCTTTCCTATACCGAAGAGATGCAGAATACGATTTTACTTTGGGAAAAAGTAGATAAATTCCAACGTTGCGGTATCGTATATGATATGGGAGATACGCAGATTATATTGACTCCGGAAATTACAAGTGGTTTTATTATGCTGGATGAAAACGGAGAGTTTGTATTGGATGAAACAGGCAGTCTGATTTTAAACGAAGAGGCTGTTGAAGCCTTTGTGGACGAATTGTGTGCAACCTATAATACCTACGAAAGTACCCGCACTTTTTTGTCTACCAGAGGTGACATCATTACCATCGAGGGCGGAACTTACGGCAATGTAATTGACAGAGAAGCGGAGATTGCTTATCTGAAAGAAGCATTCCAAAATAAAGAAAGTGGCGTGCATGTACCGATATATGAAACTGAGGCTTATCACAGAGGCATTAACGATATCGGAGATACCTATGTGGAAGTGGATATGACCGAGCAGAAACTGTATTATTATGAAGAGGGTGACCTGCTCTTTGAAACGGATATCGTTACCGGTAATATGCGGCGGGGATGGGATACCCCTGCCGGAGTAAATTATGTTTATGCCATGCAGAGAAACCGGACACTTAGGGGAGAAACCTATGCCTCTTTTGTAAAATACTGGGTGCCCGTTGTGGGAAATATCGGTATCCATGATGCTTCATGGAGAAAAGAGTTTGGCGGTGACATCTATGAGACAGGCGGCTCTCACGGTTGTATCAATGTACCCTCCGATGCGATGGGAGAGTTATATGATATGTTGGAAATAGGTGTACCGGTGGTGATGTTTTATTAAAGTACAAAGTATGGATTTGATAAAAATTTGACAAAAATTGAAAATTATTTATCAATTTAGTTGACTAAAGTAAAACTTGAGTTTACAATAATAGCAATGTTTATCATTAACAATGTTATGAATATACATATTGGTAGCATCGTTAAAAGTAACACGTTAAGAAAAAACGTGTAATATAAAAATACAATCCATAAGAAATGAGGAGGTAATTGACGTGCGAGTTTACAATTTTTCAGCAGGTCCGGCAGTATTGCCCGAAGAAGTATTACAGGAAGCAGCAGATGAAATGTTTGACTATCAGGGTAGCGGTATGTCCGTTATGGAGATGAGTCATCGTTCCAAAGTGTATGACAAGATTATTAAGGATGCAGAAGCAGACTTAAGAGATTTAATGAATATTCCCGACAACTACAAAGTATTATTCTTACAGGGTGGTGCAAGCAGCCAGTTTGCCATGATTCCCATGAACCTGATGAAGAATAAAGTGGCTGATTACATCGTAACCGGTCAGTGGGCAAAGAAGGCTTATCAGGAAGCTCAGATTTACGGTAAAGCAAATAAGATTGCGTCCAGTGAAGATGAGACCTTCTCTTATATTCCTGACTGCTCCGATCTTCCTATCAGCGAAGATGCAGACTATGTATATATCTGCGAAAACAACACCATTTACGGTACCAAGTTCAAAACTTTACCTAACACCAAGGGTAAAGATTTAGTATCCGACGTATCTTCCTGCTTCTTATCCGAGCCTATGGATGTAAGCAAGTATGCACTGATTTACGGTGGCGTACAGAAGAACATCGGTCCTGCAGGTGTGGTAATCGTAATTATCAGAGAAGATCTGGTTACCGAAGATGTACTTCCCGGTACACCTACCATGTTCAAATACAAGATTCATGCTGACAACGAATCCTTATACAATACTCCGCCCGCATACGGTATTTATATCTGCGGTAAGGTATTTAAGTGGATTAAGAAGCAGGGCGGTCTTGCAGCAATGAAAGAATACAACGAAAAGAAAGCAAAAGTATTGTATGATTTCTTAGATGAAAGCAAGATGTTCAAGGGTACCGTTAGAAAAGAAGACCGTTCTTTAATGAACGTTCCTTTCGTAACCGGTAACGATGAACTGGATGCTAAGTTTGTAAAAGAAGCTGCTGCAGCAGGTTTCGTAAACTTAAAGGGTCACAGAAGCGTAGGCGGTATGCGTGCTAGTATCTACAACGCAATGCCTATCGAAGGTGTAGAAAAACTGGTAGAATTCATGAGAGAATTCGAAAAAAATAACGCATAGGAGAGAAGAAACATGTTTCAATACTATTGCCTGAATCCCATTTCCAATGTAGGATTGGAAAAATTCACAGACAACTATAATAAAACTGACAATATCGAAGAAGCAGAAGGTGTACTGGTAAGAAGTGCATCCATGCATGAAATGGAATTACCTGCAAATTTACTTGCAGTAGCAAGAGCGGGAGCCGGTGTAAACAATATTCCTCTGGATAAATGTGCTGAAAAGGGTATTGTAGTATTCAATACACCCGGTGCAAACGCAAACGGCGTAAAGGAACTGGTTATCGCAGGTATGTTACTTGCAGCCAGAGACGTAGTGGGCGGTATCGAATGGGTTAAAGAAAACCAGAACGATGAGAACATTGCAAAAACTGCTGAAAAAGCAAAGAGCAGCTTTTCCGGAAGAGAACTTACCGGCAAGAAACTGGGTATCATCGGCTTAGGTGCCATCGGTGTTAAGGTGGCAAATACCGCAAGACATTTTGGTATGGAAGTTTACGGTTACGACCCTTATGTTTCCGTAGATGCTGCATGGAACTTAAGCAGAGATGTTAAGCATGTATTGAATGTAGAAGATATCTACAAGACCTGTGATTACATTACCATTCATGTGCCTCTGTTAGATTCTACTAAGGGCATGATTAACAAAGATGCCATCGATATGATGAAGGACGGTGTGGTTATTCTTAACTTCGCACGTGACCTTCTGGCAAATGAAGCAGATGTATTAGCAGCATTAGAAAGTGGCAAAGTACATAAGTATGTTACCGATTTCCCTAACGCTACCACAGCAGGTAAGAAGGGATGTATCGTAATTCCTCACTTAGGAGCTTCCACCGAAGAATCCGAAGATAACTGTGCTATGATGGCAGTAAAGGAAATGATGGATTACTTAGAAAACGGTAATATCAAGAACAGTGTAAACTATCCTGCATGTGATATGGGTGTATGCACCAAGGCCGGACGTATTGCAGTATTCCACAAGAACATTGCGAATATGATTACTAAATTTACCGCATGCTTCGGTGATTTAGGCATCAATATCAGCGATATGACCAATAAGTCCAGAGGAGAAGTGGCTTACACCATGTTGGATGTTGAAAGCCCCGCAACTCCTGACATTGTAGAAAAGTTAAGCTCTATTGATGGAGTATTCCGCGTAAGAGTAGTAAAATAATTTAAAAAAATCAAAAAAATTTCAAATACCCTGCAACCTTTTTTGAGGATGCAGGGTATTGTTTTAGGAAAGTTAAATTTCTTAGGATATTTCCGAGGTGCGTTTTGTGTTGTAAGAAAGTATAAAGTTTTAAATCGTTTCGTGCGGAAATTAGCGGTAAAGAATAGGATTACCGTTACCGGAATTGATTTCATCGGCAAATTCAGCACGCATTTTTGCATCGGTAAGGCAGGCTGCTTCGCTCTGCAAATCCATATAACGGATAAAAATATCTTCTAAGGGTACACCCTGTTCCTCAGCGATTTCCTGTAAAACAGGACGAAGCTTGTCAAGCTGTGCACCTACCTGTACCTTTGTGGGATCGATGTCAGCCATGGCTTCCTCTGCATATTTATTGATACGGGATAAAAATTTTCTGTCTTCTGCTGTCAAAATGTCACATCCTTTACTTTGAATTAAAAAAATTACTTCTTCGATATTTTAGCACCATTTACTTGTGATGTATAGTAATTTTTGATAAAATAAATAGTAAGAAAATGACAAGGCACGCAACGTAAAAAACAAAAGCGGCAGGAAGAGAGGAACTATGGCAAAGATAAGACCTTTTAAGGCAATCAGACCGACGGAAGAGCTGGCAGATAAAATTGCGGCACTTCCCTATGATGTATACAACAGACAGGAAGCAAAAGAGGTAGTAGCGGGAGATAATCATACATTTTTGCGTATTGACAGAGCGGAAACACAGTTTTCTGATGATGTGGATACCTATGATGCCCGCGTATATCAGAAGGCAAAAGAGCTTCTTTTGGAGCAGATTGAAAAAGGCGAGTTTATTACGGAAGAAAAGCCCTGTTTTTATTTATACGAACTGATTATGGACGGCAGAAGCCAGACCGGTATTGTAGGCTGTGCGTCCATTGATGACTATGTAAACGGTATTATTAAAAAGCATGAAAATACCAGAGCTGATAAAGAAGAAGACCGTATCCGTCATGTGGATACCTTAGATGCCCAGACAGGACCTATTTTCCTTGCTTATCGTGACAGGGCAGAGTTAAAAGAACTGATTCAGAAATATAAGAGCGGTAGTGCCGTTTATGATTTTACTTCTGACGATGGAATCAGCCACAGAGTTTTTGTGATTGAGGATGAGCAGGATATGGCTGCCATTGCAAAAGCTTTTGAAGAAATGGGCAATGTGTATATTGCGGACGGACATCATCGTTGTGCTTCTGCAGTAAAGGTTGGTTTAAAGCGCAGAGAAGAACATCCCGATTATACCGGCGAAGAAGAGTTCAATTACTTTTTATCCGTACTTTTTGCGGACAGTGAACTGATGATTATGGACTATAACCGTGTGGTAAAAGATTTAAACGGTCTGACAGAGGAAGCGTTCCTTGCGGCACTTGCAAAAGACTTTGCTGTGGTAGAAGAAAAAGGCAAAGCCCCGGTTCGTCCTGATAAAAAAGGACAGATAGGTATGTATTTAAACGATACATGGTATCTGCTTACCATAAAGGATACTGTTAAAACCACAGACCCTGTTAAAGGGTTGGATGTATCCCTTTTACAGGATTATGTGTTAGAGCCCATGTTAGGGATTGCAGACCCTAAGACGGATAAGCGCATTGATTTTGTAGGCGGTATCAGAGGCCTTTTAGAATTGGAGAGAAGAGTACATACTGATATGCAGGTAGCATTTTCCATGTACCCTACCTCTATCGGAGAATTGTTTGCAGTAGCGGATGCGGGGCTGTTAATGCCGCCTAAATCCACATGGTTTGAGCCTAAACTCAGAAGCGGACTTTTTATTCACAGCTTACAGTAACTGTAAACGGTACTGGAAACTTTGCACCTGAAAAGCATATAAGCGACAGGTTGCGGAAAGGCAGGTAACGGTATGACAAACAAATTATATAAACTGATGAATTGGCCGGCGATTGAAGAGGTGATTTATTCGGAAACTTGTGACCCTCATGCCATATTAGGACCTCATGCATCCGGCACAGGTACACTTTTACAGACCTTTGTGCCCGGTGCAGAGCGGGTACAGGTACAGTTTTTGGCGGATATGTCCGAAAAGGATATGGAGATGGCGGACGAGGACGGCTTTTTTGCAATCTGGCTTCCTAAAAAGAAAATCGGTGCATACCAATACATCATTACCTATCCGGACGGTAATGTAGAAACCCGTCAGGATGCGTACCGCCACAAATCTCTTTTTACAAGGGCAGATGAAGAGGCATTTTCTTATGGTATCCATTACACTGTCTATGAAAAATTAGGAGCACACCCTATGACACTGGATGGCGAAGAAGGTGTATATTTTGCAGTGTGGGCACCTAATGCGGTACGTGTCAGTGCAGTGGGAGATTTTAATGATTGGGACGGACGTATCCACCAGATGAAGAAACTGGAGTCCGGCGTTTTTGAAATCTTTGTGCCCGGTGCAAAGGAAGGGGACAATTATAAATTTGAGTTGAAATTAAAAACCGGTCTGACTTATTTAAAAGCGGACCCTTACGGCAATGCGGCACAGCTTCGTCCTGAAACTGCTTCTGTCATAACTGACTTAAAAGGTTTTACATGGGAAGATGAAGACTGGATTGATAACAGAAAAAATATACAGTCTCCGGAGGCACCCATCAGTGTCTATGAATTGTATCTGGGTAGTTTTGCAGCACCTAAAAAAGAGGAAGAATATGCTAATTACAGGGTAATTGCGGACAAGCTGGCAGAGTATGTGAAAAAAATGGGTTATACCCATGTGGAACTGATGCCGGTTATGGAGCATCCTTTCGATGCTTCATGGGGTTATCAGACCATAGGCTACTATGCACCTACTTCCCGCTATGGAACACCGCAGGATTTTATGTATTTTGTAAATACGTTGCATAAGGCGGGCATAGGTGTGATTTTAGACTGGGTACCTGCTTATTTCCCCAGAGATATCCATGGGTTGGCAGGTTTTGACGGCACCTGCCTCTATGAACATTATGATGCAAGACAGGGTGTACAGCCGCAATGGGATACCCTGTTATATAATTACGGGCGAAAGGAAGTCAGCAATTATCTGATTGCAAATGCTCTTTTCTGGGTGGAGAAGTTCCATGTGGACGGTTTGCGTATGACCTCTCTTTCTTCCATGCTGTATTTAGATTACGGCAAAGAGGATGGCGAGTGGGTAGCCAATATGTATGGCGGTAATGAAAATCTGGAAGCCATTGAGTTTATTAAGCATGTAAACTCTATATTAAAGAAACGAAATCCCGGTGTGTTAAGCATTGCGGAAGAAAGTACGGCATGGCCCATGCTGACTGCGGATTTGGCTGAAGGTGGCCTGGGCTTTGACTTAAAATGGAACAATGGATTTACGGACGATTACCTGCGTTATGTACGTTTTGACCCTTACTTCAGGTCGGCACACCATAGCGAACTTACTTTCAGTATGATTTATACGTACAGTGAAAAATTTATGCTGGCATTTTCACATGCAGAAGCAGTACACTGTAAATCTTCCATGATTGGCAAGATGCCCGGTGAAAGGGACAGGAAGTTTGCAGGCTTACGTATGACTTATGCGTATATGATGGCGCATCCCGGCAAGAAACTTTTATTTATGGGACAGGATATCGGTGAGTTTGAAGAGTGGAACGAGACCCGTCAGGTAGAATGGGAACTTTTAAAATATCCCGGACACAAAGGAATGGCGGAGCTTATTAAAAACTTAAATGCCTTGTATCGGACCCTTCCTGCATTGCATGAACTAGACAACAATTTAGAAGGGTTTGAGTGGATTAACAGTATTGCGGCAGAAAAAAATTACCTGACCTTTTTGCGAAAAGGCAAAAATGCAGAGGATATTGTACTGGTAGCAGCTAATTTTTCCGGTACAGAACTGGATTTAGACATAGGTGTACCTTTTGCGGGCAGTTATAAAGAAGTGCTGAATACTGATGCTAAGGCTTATGGCGGCAGTGGTATGGTAAACGGACGCATGAAAAAAGCTGTTCAAAAGGAATGGGATGACAGACCCTATTCCATCAATCTAAAGCTGGCACCTTTGTCTGTCAGTATGTTAGTATATAAACCGTAAGGAAGGATTTTGGATAACATGACAAATGTAATATTAACAGGGACTACGGCGAAAGGGATAAATTTTAATATTCCGGCTCCTGTACAGAAATTTTTAGAAACACTGCCTGAAAAGGCACTGAATCTGGGCGTAAGGATTTTGCTTTCCGTACTTGTTTTTGTAGTGGGAGTACAACTTATAAAGCTGATACGACGGATATTGAAAAAGTCGTTACAGCGTGCAAAAGCGGATATAGGTGTAGTGCAGTTTTTGGATTCTCTGGTAAAAATGGTCTTGTATGTGATGCTGATATTTACCATAGCAACCGGTTTTGGTGTAGATGCAGCAAGCATTGTGGCACTGGTTGGTTCCGCAGGTGTGGCAATCGGTCTTGCTTTGCAGGGAAGTCTTTCGAACTTTGCCGGTGGAGTACTGATTTTATTGTTAAAGCCTTTTAAAGTAGGGGACTACATCAAGGAAGACAACAAAGGCAACGAGGGTACGGTTATTGAAATTCAGCTTTTTTATACTAAGCTGGCAACCGCGGACAACCGCATTATTATTCTGCCGAACGGTACACTGGCAAATACCAGTATGACAAATGTGACGGAAGCAGCAACCAGAAGACTGGATATTACGGTAGGTATTGCTTATAATTCTGATATTAAGAAGGCAAAGGAAGTTTTGACAGAGATGTTAAAAGCTGACGAAGCGACGCTGAAAAATCAGGATATGCTGGTGTTTGTGGATGCATTGGCAGATTCAAGTATCAATTTAGGGATTCGTTGCTTTGTGAAAAAAGAAGATTATTGGGAAACCAAGTGGCGTCTGACGGAGGAAACCAAGTATACCTTGGACAAGGCCGGCATAGAGATTCCTTTTCCGCAACTGGATGTGCACACTTTTTAAATTTTAGTTGCATTTTCGAGGGCTACCTTGTATAATAACTAATGTTGTGACTGTAATACAGTCACGTGCTGAAATAGCTCAGTCGGTAGAGCACTTCACTCGTAATGAAGGGGTCGAGGGTTCAAGTCCCTTTTTCAGCTTTTAGTATAGGTCCCCGAAGCCGTAATAAGGTGTTCGGGGATTTTATACACATGGAAATATAAAGTGAAAAACAAAAGAATACATACTTTCAAAAGAGGAGGAAGAACATGGTTTGTAGCAAATGTGGAAATGAAAATGTCACAGGTACAAAGTTTTGCATATTCTGCGGTCAGCCTTTAGCCGAAGCTGCACCCGTAGCAGAAACTCAGGTAGCAGAAACACCTGTACAGGAAAATGCAGTGCCTGAAAGTACACCTGCACAGAACAATGCAATGCCCGGAGGAGCACCCATGAACGGAGCACCCATGCAGAATAACATGATGCTCGGAGGAGCACCTATGAACGGAGCACCCATGCAGAATAACATGATGCCCGGAGGAGCACCTATGAACGGGGCACCCATGCAGAACAACATGATGCCCGGAGGGGCACCTATGAACGGGGCACCCATGCAGAACAACATGATGCCCGGAGGAGCACCTATGCCGAATGGAGCACCTATGCAGGGAGGAATCCCTATGGGCAATCCTATGCAGAGACCTATGGGAGCACCCATGCAGGGCGGCATTCCTATGGGTAACCCTAATGGTGGTATTCCTGTAGGCAGACCGGTGGGAAATCCCATGGGAAGTCCTTATGTGATGGGGGCAGTACCTCCTGCAAATCCGCCTCAGAAAAAGGGTGGAGCAGCAAAGGTAGTTATTATTTTACTGATTCTGCTTATTCTGGTGGGTATCGGTGTAGTAGCATTTGTTTTTATCAGCAAGAATGCAGAAACCAAGAAAATTAACGAAGCATTGCAATCAGCACAGGAACTGGCTGAAGACGGTTCTTATCAGGATGCGGAAGAAGCATATCTGGAAGTGCTTGAAATGCAGGCCGATAATGTAGAAGCAATTGACGGTCTGACCGCAAATTATATTGCATGGGCAGATGATTATGTGGCTAATGGTGATTATGAAGGTGCATTGGCGGTGTTAGAGGAAGCAGACAGTCAGGCAAAGAGAAAGGCTATTAAAGAAGCCATTGCTGAAATCGAAGATGCTATGACAACCCAGATGGTAGCAGCAGGCAGTGAATTTAGCGATGCAGATTTAGTATTTATTGGTTCTTCTGATAATCAACCGGTAGAACTGGATCATTCCATTATCGTATATTCAGATGTAACTTATTATACCGAATATGCAACCGCTAACTATGACGAGTATGCAGAAGAATATATGACTGCAAGAGGTCTGGAACTGGGTATGACTTTGGATGACTATGTGGCTCTTTACAATGTAGAAGAAGGTTATGCGGCATGGGAGTTGTACAGCGGTAGTGAAAATGAATATACCAGCTTTTTAGCTTATGAAGAAGGAGAGGATCCTGCTGAGATGTATTATGATTATAATAATGCATGGCTGGATATCGGATACTGCAAGGAAGACGGTGAGTGGAGACAGTTGGAAGACTGGGAAGTAATGGATACATGGTTCTGTGACGCTTATCTGGATGATTATGAAGAAGTTGTTGTTTTTGCAGTAAACATTGATGAGTGGGGCGAAGTAATCGGTATTTCACTGGAACACTTTACCTATGATGAAGGCTGGGTAGAATGGCAGGGCTGGGCTGAATAAGCACAGAGGCTGCAGAAAAGAATTTACAAAATAAAGACTTACGGGAATTTTTGAAAAATAAAAAAGTTATGTAGCCGGGCTCATGTATGTGAGTCCGGTTTTTTTGATGCCTTTGTGAAATAATACGGTCTGTTATAAGAAAGTTTGAGGGCTTTGTGTGGTGCATCAGACCTTCTTTTTGTAATAATGCTCCGTCCATTGTATCAGTTGGTATAAGCCCATGGCAATAATGCAAAGTAATATGATGGAGGTAATTACCATGTGCATTTGGAAGACCTGGGAGCCATAGATAATCAAATACCCCAACCCTCTTCTGGCAGCTAAAAACTCACCGATGATAACACCTACCAGTGCCAGACCGATATTGACTTTCATGGTACTTAGGAGAGTCGGAATACTGCCCGGCAGTACTACCTTGCGGAAAGCATCTTTTTTTGTGCCGCCTAAAGTATAGATTAAAGTGATTTTTTCCGGGTCCACCTGTTTAAATCCGGTATAAAGGCTTATGATGGAACCGAATAGGGCAACGGAGATACCTGCCACAATAATCGTGGGAGTACCTGTTCCCAGCCATACAATAAAAAGTGGTGCCAGTGCGGATTTCGGCAGACTGTTTAAGACAACAAGATAAGGTTCCGCAATTTCTGAGATACCCGCTGAGTACCATAGCATGGTGGCAGCACCCAGACCGATAATAAACACCAGAAAGAAACTTAAAAAGGTTTCGAACAGGGTTATACCTATATGCATAAACAGGGCTTTTTCCGTTACCAGTTCAATAAAGCAAAGGACGACTCTGGAAGGGCTGGAAAAGAAAAAGGTATCAATGATACCGGTATTGGCACATACCTCCCATATAGTCAAAAACAGGGCAAAAATAAAAATCCGGTAGAAAGAAATCCTGTGGTGATAATGACGATGTGCTTTGACAAAGGCTTCCTGTTTGGTCAGTTCTTTGGTAGAAGAATTATTTTTTTTCATCAGATAACGCCTCCCATAACAAGTTAAAGTAGTATTGGAATTCCGGTGCGTTTCTGGGTGCAAGGGAAGAATCCTCAGGTAAAGACAAATGAATGGGAACTTCAAACTTTACGGTAGCGGGTCTGTGGCTTAAGATAATGACGCGGTCAGCCAGACTGATAGCCTCCGACAAATCGTGGGTGATTAAAAGTGCGGTTTTGCCGGATTTACGGATAATCTGGCAAATATCGGCTGAAACGGTAAGTCTGGTCTGATAGTCCAGTGCACTGAAGGGTTCATCCAAAAGTAGAAGAGTGGGATTAAGTGCCAATGTGCGGATTAAGGCAGCTCTCTGCTTCATACCGCCGGAAAGTTCGCTTGGTTTTTTATCCTTAAATTTGTACAGGTCATAATCTTTCATCAGTTTCAGCACATTTTCAATGTTTTCAGGAGTCAGTTGTTTTTTTATTTCCAGTCCCAGAACAGCATTCTGGTATACGGTGCGCCATTCAAACAAGTGGTCTCTTTGCAACATATATCCGATTTTGGGGTAATGGAGGGAGCCGTCGGGATTTTGAAAGGAAATAGTTCCTTCTTCCGGGGCAAGAAGTCCTGCCACAATGGACAATAATGTGGACTTACCGCAACCGCTGGGTCCTACGATGGCTACAAATTCTCCGGGATTAATGTGAAAGGATACATGTGAAAGAGCCGGGGTTTCCGCTAAGAGGCTGTGATAAGAATAAGAGATGTCTTTTAATTCCAGCAGGGGTTTCGGCATAAAAATATCCTTTTCCGGTTTTAGTATATTCTATGAAAATGGTAGGGAATTGTGTAAAGATATTTCTTTCACTGTATTGCATTAAAGTAAAATTTATGCTACTATCAAGTTTGGATTTAACTTTTTTGAATCTACAAGTGGAAAAACGTTTTTTCTTTTATAAGAAAAGCAGAAAGGCTTGGTGAATTATGGCACAATTATGGGGCGGACGTTTTACGAAAGCCACAGACCAGAAAGTATTTGATTTTAATGCTTCTATTGGTTTTGATAAAAACTTATTTACCCAGGATGTAGAGGGCAGTATTGCACATGCCGTTATGTTGGGCAAACAGGGAATTATTACCGCAGAGGAAAAGGATGCCATTGTAAAAGGACTGGCAGGCATCAGAGAAGATGTGGAAAAGGGGACTCTCTTAATTGATGAAACCCAGGAGGATATCCACAGCTTTGTAGAAGCTACCTTAATAGACAGAATCGGTGATGCAGGGAAGAAACTGCATACGGGACGAAGCAGAAATGACCAGGTGGCACTGGATATGAGACTTTATACCAGAGCACAGGTGTTAAAGACGGACGAGCTTGTAAAGGGGTTGCTGGAAGAGATTTTACATATTATGGAAGAAAATCTCGACACCTATATGCCGGGCTTTACCCACTTACAGAAGGCACAGCCCACTACGGTAGCCCATCATTTCGGGGCATATTTTGAGATGTTTAAACGGGATCGACAGCGTTTGACAGATATTTATTACAGAATGAATTATTGTCCTTTGGGAGCGGGTGCACTTGCCGGTACCACATATCCTTTGGATAGAAACTATACGGCATCCCTGCTTGGGTTTGAAGGACCTACTTTAAACAGTATGGATTCTGTATCTGACAGAGATTATCTGATTGAATTTTTATCAGCCCTGTCCATTATTATGATGCATTTATCCCGGTTTTCAGAGGAAATTATTATCTGGAATTCCAATGAATACCGTTTTATCGAACTGGATGATGCTTTTTCAACGGGAAGCAGTATTATGCCCCAGAAGAAGAACCCGGATATTGCAGAACTTGTAAGAGGCAAGACCGGTCGTGTGTACGGTGCACTGATGGCACTGCTTACTACCATGAAAGGTATTCCCCTTGCTTACAATAAGGATATGCAGGAAGATAAAGAATTAAGCTTTGATGCCATGAAAACAGCAGCAGACTGTCTGGAACTTTTTACCGGCATGATTGCTACCATGAAATTCCGCAAGGATGTAATGGCAAAGAGTGCCATGAACGGATTTACCAATGCTACTGATGCGGCAGATTATCTGGTAAACAAAGGAGTGCCGTTCAGGGATGCCCATGGCATTATCGGCAGACTGGTGCTTTACTGTATCGACAAGGATACCAGTATTGACGCATTAAGCATAGAAGAGTTAAAAGAAGTCAGTGATAAGTTTGAGCCGGATATCTATGATGCCGTCAGCTTAAAGACCTGTGTGGAAAAACGTCTCACATTGGGAGCACCGGGGTCTGAGATGATGAAAGAAGTTATCCGCATCAACAAAGAGTATCTTTCCGGCAATACCGGTATCGGTACGACAAACCAGTAAGAAATTTATTTGAAATATAAATTTTAATCACAAGTCGTTTATGTTACAAAAGCATGAACAGGAAATCAAAAGAAACGAGGAGAATATTATGAGTGACAAATTAAAAGTTGGTATTTTAGGCGGTACAGGTATGGTAGGTCAGAGATTTATTTCTCTGCTTGAGAATCATCCTTGGTTTGAGGTGACTACAATTGCAGCAAGTCCCCGTTCTGCAGGTAAGACCTATGCAGAAGCAGTAGGCGACAGATGGAAAATGACTACACCCATGCCTGAAGCTGTAAAAAATATTGTTGTTATGAATGTAAACGAAGTAGAAAAGGTTGCAGCAGAAGTAGATTTCGTATTCAGTGCGGTTGACATGACAAAGGACGAAATCAAGGCAATCGAAGAAGCATATGCAAAGACTGAAACTCCCGTAGTTTCCAACAACAGCGCACACAGATGGACTCCCGATGTTCCCATGGTAGTACCGGAAATCAACCCGGACCACATGAAGGTTATCGAGTTCCAGAAGAAGCGTTTAGGAACCACCAGAGGTTTCGTGGCAGTTAAGCCCAACTGTTCTATTCAGAGCTATGCGCCTGTACTGACTGCATGGAAAGAGTTTGAACCCTATGAAGTAGTAGCAACTACCTATCAGGCAATTTCCGGTGCAGGCAAGACCTTTAAGGATTGGCCTGAAATGGTTGAAAATATCATTCCTTACATCGGCGGTGAAGAAGAGAAGTCTGAAAAAGAACCTCTTCGTATCTGGGGTGAAATCAAGGATGGCGTAATTGAGCCTGCAACATCACCTGTTATTACCTGCCAGTGTATCCGTGTTCCCGTATTAAACGGACATACTGCAGCTGTATTTGTTAAGTTTAGAAAGAAAGCAACCAAAGAACAGTTAATCGAAAAGCTTGTAAACTTCAAGGGTGTACCTCAGGAATTACAACTTCCTTCCGCTCCTAAGCAGTTTATCCAGTATCTGGAAGAGGACAACCGTCCGCAGGTAAACTTAGATGTAAATTACGAGAACGGTATGGGTGTCAGCGTAGGACGTATCCGTGAAGACTCCGTATATGACTGGAAGTTCGTGGGTCTTTCCCACAATACCGTACGTGGTGCAGCCGGTGGTGCGGTACTTTGTGCAGAATTATTAAAAGCACAGGGTTATATTACTAAGAAATAAAGAGAACTATTACGGGAGAATATATTTCGGAAAATGGGGGAGACGTTTTCCGAAGATAAGGGTGTAGACACAGGGAGGCGTAGAGAAAAATGGACGAATTGCATTATCAAGTGAATTTGTTAAAAGCAATGAATCAGAAATTGAGTGGACGGGATAAAATGTTTCGTCTTGTTTGTGATACCACAAACAACGCCTTTCTGTATTACAGCTTTGAAAAAAGTGAAGTAGTGACTTTGGGAAACTGGGATGACCATTTTTCTTTCCGAGTAAAAGACAGCAGGGAATTTGTGAGAATCTGCGAAGAGTTTGAGGAAAACAACGCACAGATGTTAAAAGACGTGCTTTATCTGGAAAAGAGCGGTTTAGAGAGAAGCACGGTGGAGTGTCATATCAAAAACGGACGCAAATGGCTGGAATTTGAAACGAGGGTTTCTTATGATGAAGCAGGTGTTCCCACGGATAAAATTATCTGTATCAGGGATATAACCAAGTTTAAAAACCAGAATGATGAATTGAAGTATATGGCTTATTATGACAGTTTGACAGGTCTGTATAACCGTAACTATTTTGTTATGAGACTGGGAGAGTTTGTCAGAAAAGCAGAAGAAGAACAGTGCGTTGTAAGCGTATTGTTTATTGATATTGACGATTTCAGAAAAATCAATGACGGTATGGGTCTCGTTGTAGGTGATGAAGTTGTACAACAGTATGGACAGTTCTTGTGCAGCTTTTTAAGTGAGAACGTAATTGTATGTCACATGAACAGTGATGTGTTCTGTATGGCAATCTATGACCCCTGCGGCAGTCGTACAGTTGAGGCTATCCATAAAAAGATACAGGAACGCATTCAAAAGGGCTTTGTGTTGACCAATGGTTTAGAACTGCATTTGACAGTGAGCATTGGTGTGGCAGAATACCCTGAGGCTTCCAAGTCTGCACTGGAATTGATTAACTGTGCCGAAATCGTTATGTTTAAGGCAAAGTCAGCAGGAAAAGATTCCATTCAGTATTTTGATGCTCCGATTTTAAGAGATTTCTTAGATACAGTTGCGATTGAAAACAAATTAAAAGAGGCAGTATTTAACAAGAACTTCTGTCTCCATTTCCAGCCCCAGTATTGTACCGACAATCAAAAACTGCGTGGTGTGGAAGCGCTGATTCGTTGGAGAGACGAAGAAAATAAGATGATAAGCCCCGCAGTATTTATTCCGATTGCGGAGAAAAACGGTGCCATTATTCCTATCGGTAACTGGGTAATGGAAGAAAGTATCCGTTATTATGCAGAGTGGAAGCGTAAGTATGATTACCCGCTTATTATGTCCATCAATATTTCTGCCATTCAGTACAAGCGCAAGGATTTTGTGCCCCAGTTACTGGATATTATGCAGAGATATCAGGTAGAGCCCTCTGAGATTGAATTGGAAATTACAGAAAGTATTCTGATAGAAGATTTTGCAGAAGTAAAAGAAAAACTGATGATGTTGAGGGATTACGGTATCCGTATTTCCTTAGATGATTTTGGTACGGGATTTTCCTCGTTGGCATACTTAAACGGTCTGCCTATTGATACCCTTAAGATTGACAAGAGCTTTGTGGACAGGGTAAATACGGATGAATCCACCAGAATTATTACAGAATCCATTGTATCCATGGTAAGCAGACTGGGCTATGAGTCTGTGGCGGAAGGGGTAGAAACGAAGGAACAGCTTGAATATATGCAGAAAATCGGCTGCAATGTTATTCAGGGTTATTTGTTAGGTAAACCCATGCCGCCGGAAGAAATGGAACAGTTGCTGGTTAAATTGTTATAGTATGGGGGAATGAAAATGTTGTTGGGACGCGGTGCGGAATTAGAACAACTGAATCACTACTATGACAGAGAAGGCAGTCAGATTGTAGTAGTATATGGACAAAAGTATATAGGAAAAACTGCGCTTATAAAGGAATTTGTCAAGGATAAACCTGCAAGCTTTTATGTATCCAGAGCATGCTCTGAAAAGGAACAGGTTTATCAGTGGAGTCAGGAGCTTAAGGGGGAGCATACAGATAAGTATGCTTCTTATGATGCTATCTTTATGGCGCTTACCAAAGAGATGACCGGTAAGAAAATCATAGTTGTGGAAGAATTCCAGAATATGGTGAAAGCCGGTTCTTCTTTTATGAAGGAACTGGTTACTTTCATAAACAGAGAATGGGAGAACAGAGAAGTACTGGTACTTCTTTGCACTTCATCGGTAGGTTTTGTAGAAAACAGTATGATTAAAAAAATCGGTGAAGCAGCCTATTCTTTATCGGGACTTTTAAAAATAAAAGAATTACGGTTTAAGGATTGTAGAAAATTTTTTGCAGATTATACCAAGGAGCAGTGTATAGAAGTATATGCTATTCTTGGTGGGTTGCCCGGATTGTGGGATTGCTTTGATTCTACATTATCCGTGAAAGAAAATATTATCAGGAATATTTTAAATCCGACTTCACTTTTGCGATATGAAGGTGCACGGATGTTGACAGAGGAATTGCGTGAGCCGTCTGTTTACAATACCATTTTGGCATCTATTGCAGAAGGCAGACACAAATTAAACGATTTACATCTGCATACCGGTTTTTCCAGAGCCAAAATCAGTGTGTATTTAAAGAACCTGATGGAACTGGAAATTGTAGAAAAGGTATTTTCTTACGATACAGAAGGCTATGACAATGTGCAAAAGGGCATTTATCGTATCTGTAACAGATTTGTACATTTTTATTATAAGTTTATTTATCCCCATATGAGCAGTCTTTGGGTAAATATACCGGATGCATTTTATGCAGAATATGTTGCACACGGATTAAAAGAATATGTGGCAGAATATTTTAAAGATGTCTGTAGGGAGCATTTGGAAACCTTAAATGAAAAGGGTGAACTTCCCTTTGTGTATGACCGAGCAGGGGAATGGGTCGGTAAGGTTGGTAATATCCATATGATTGTGCAGGATGAAGAGGCAAATACCTTACTTGCACAGTGTAATTATGATAAGCCGGTTATGCCTTACGAAGACTATGAACAACTGCTTTATTGTGCAAAAAAAGCAAAAATAGATGCCGGATATATTTATTTATATTCTGTAGGCCGTTTTGATGAAAAACTGAATCTGGAGGCGAAGGTCAAAAAGAACTTGACCTTAGTAACTTTAGAGGAATTGTAGGAGAGAGTGTGGGAAAGAGTCTGATTATTACGGAGAAACCTTCCGTTGCCCATGAATTTGCAAAGATTTTGCATGTGTCGGGCAGACAGGATGGTTTCTTGGAAAACGATTCCTATGTGATTACCTGGTGTGTGGGTCATTTGGTTGAGATGGTATATCCTGAGGAATATGATGAAAAATACAAAAAGTGGAAACTGGAGGATTTGCCGTTTCTGCCAAAAGATTACAAATACAATGTGATTCCTGCGGTAAAGAAGCAATATGATATTGTACACGGCATGCTACACAGAGAGGATATTGATACCGTATACTGGGCAGGGGACGCCGGAAAAGAAGGACAGACCATTGAAGAAAATATCAGAAACTTCGGTGGTGTCAGAGAGGGCATGAGGGAGTTGCGTGTCTGGATTGACTCCCAGACCGAAGAAGAAATTATAAGAGGCATCAAAGAAGCGAAGCCTATGTCCGACTATGCTAATTTAGGTAAGTCCGGTATTATGCGTACTATTGAAGACTATGCCATGGGTATCAATTTTTCCCGTGCCATGTCTGTAAAGTACGGAAATCTGCTTAATGATGCAGCAGGAACACAGAGTTATACAGCCATAGCGGTAGGCAGGGTGATGACCTGCGTACTGGGTATGGTAGTTATTAGAGAGAGGGAAATCCGTAATTTTGTGGAGACCCCTTTTTTCCGTGTGTCCGGAAAATTTTCCGATGCAGAAATCGAAGCAGAATGGAAGGCAGTAGAGGGTTCAAAATATTTTGAGTCTCCACTGCTTTATAAAGAAAACGGCTTCAAGAAGGAAGAAAGCGCAGCAACACTGATAGAAGAACTGACAGGTAAAACAGCTCTGATAAAAACGGTAGAAAAAGGTACTTCCAGAAAAAAAGCCCCTTTACTTTTTAACTTGGCTGAGTTACAGGCGGAGTGCTCCAAACGCTTTAAAATCAGTCCTGACCAGACCTTGCAGGTGGTGCAGGATTTGTATGAAAAGAAGCTGACTACTTATCCCAGAACCGATGCCAGAGTGCTTTCTACGGCTGTGGCAAAGGAAATCAGTAAAAATGTAAGCCGCTTAAAAGGCTATGAGCCTACGGCAGCCTATGTAGAGCGGATAATGAAAGAGGGGCTGTACCGGAATATTGCCAAAACGGCTTATACCGATGACAGCAAAATAACGGATCACTATGCGATTATTCCCACCGGTCAGCTGACGGAGCTCGGCAGTCTGACAGGTTTACAACGACAGGTGTTTGACTTGATAGTGCGCAGATTTTTAAGTATATTTTATCCTCCTGCGGAATATCAGACCTTAAAGCTTGTAGTAGATATTGAAAAAGAAGAGTTTTCCTGCGGTGCCAAGGTATTAAAGAGCCCCGGTTATCTGGAAATCATGGGTAAGGTGCAGGATGATAATGAGGAAGAAGAAAAAGAAGACAATTCTGCTGCTTTGTTAAAGGTAATTGATACCTTAAAGGAAGGGGACGAAATCCTTGTAAAAGGATTTGAAATCAAGGAAGGAAAAACTTCACCCCCTAAGCGGTATACATCCGGTTCCATGGTGCTTGCCATGGAAAATGCAGGACAGCTGATCGAAGATGAAGAACTGCGTGCCCAGATAAAGGGTTCCGGTATCGGTACTTCCGCAACCAGAGCGGAAATTATAAAGAAGCTGATCCGTATCGGGTATCTGCACTTAAACCAGAAGACACAGATACTCACTCCCATGGCTTTGGGCGAAATGATTTATGAAACGGTCAATATGACGGTACCGGAACTTTTAAATCCCAGAATGACGGCATCATGGGAAAAAGGGCTGGACGGTATTACAAAGGGAACGGTTGTCATGGAAGAATACAGGGAAAAACTGGAGGATTTTATCCGAAAAGAAACCCTTTCCATGGTAGAAAAGGATTTACGGGGACAACTGCTTTCCAAGATACAGCCCTTGGCAGGTAAGGGAGCAAGGGGGATTGCGGCGAAGAAAAAAATAGGTGTGCCCTGTCCCGTCTGCGGTGGTGAAATGGAGACCACACCCTTTGGCTATGGTTGCAGCAATTACAAAAAGGACGGCACAGGCTGCCGCTTCTCGGTAGGTTCAGTTGCAGGCAAAGATTTAAATGAAGAAGAAGTGAAGGAACTGCTTACAAATGGAAGAACCCCTGTATTAAGCGGTTTTGTATCCAAGAGCAGGAAAAAATTTGATGCCTGTCTGGTATTGGAAAAGAATGAGGAAGGTCAGGTAAATGTAAACTTTGACTTTTCCCAAAATGAGCCTAAGAAAATAGAGGGGTTGGCTTGCCCGGCGTGTGGAGGAGCCATTGAAATTGTACCCTACGGATACGCTTGTGAAAAACACACCAGAGAAGGGGACGGCTGTTATTTCTCTATCGGCAAACTGGCAGGTAAGGCATTAAGCGTGGATGATATTACGGAACTGGTAACGAATAACCGTACCCAGACTTTGCGTGGCTTTAAATCGAAAACAGGAAAGAAGTTTGATGCCTGCCTAATGTTAGCAAAGGACGAAGAGGGTAAGGTCAGCTTGAAATTTGACTTTGAAAATGTGGAAGCCAAAAAAGTCAAGGATGCGGTATGTCCTAAATGTGGCGGGGATATTCTGGTTACTTCTTTTGGATATGTCTGTGCGAAACGTGACCGGAACGTAGAAGGCAGTTGTGATTTTGTTATCGGCAAGATTGCAGAAAAAGATTTAAACGAAACGCAGGTCAGGGAGCTTTTAACTAAAGGACAGACCTCTACCATCCGCGGATTTAAGTCTAAGAAGGGGAGCAGGTTTGATGCCTGTCTGGTGCTTAAGAAAACAGAAGACGGTAATGTCAATGTAGAGTTTGATTTTGACAATGTAGAAGCCAAAAAGGTAAAAGATGTGGTATGTCCTGTTTGTGGCGGTGACATTGTGCAGACCAAGTTCGGTTTCGGCTGTGCCAATTATGACAGAGAGAATGCAGAAAGCTGTCGTTTCTCCGTAGGTAAAATAGCCGGTGTCAAAATCAAAGAAGCATCCCTAAAAGAACTGTTACAAAATAGAAAGACGGGTATTATAGAAGGTTTTATTGCCAAAACAGGCATGATGTTTAATGCAGCATTAAAGCTGGACGAAGAAAACAAGGTAGTATTTGATTTCCCTGAAAAGCCCAAGCCCATAGAGACCAGGGTAAAATGTCCTAAGTGCGAAAAAATGCTTTTTAAGAGCCAGTGGCAGTATGAATGTGATTGTGGATTTAGAGTATTTCACACTGTTGCCAAAGTGGAGCTTTCCGAAGAGGTCATGGAAGCATTATTGACTACCGGACAGACCAGGGAAAAAGTAATTGGTTTTACTTCTAAAGCGGGCAATGTATTTGATGCGCATTTGAAATATACGGAAGAAGGCATCCACTTTGACTTTGACAGAGTGGATACATTACCGGAGCATAAAGAGCCTGTTAATGAAGAAAAGGCTATAGAGGAAAATGCACAGACAGAAAATGTAGGCAATGAAAATTTTGAGAATATAACTGAAAAAAAACTTGACTAACCGGAATAAGAGGTGTATATTCATTTTTGTACAGTAACGCTTAAACGCTTTAAAGTGACAAAGTGCTACGGACAAGGAGGATGAATATATGAAAAAGTTATTAGCTTTAATTTTAACCACCGTTATGATGACAACCTTACTCACAGGATGTGGCGGTAAAGAGGACGGTACATACAAAATCGGTATCTGTCAGCTGGTGCAGCACCCTGCACTGGATGCTGCAACTCAGGGATTTCAGGATGCTCTGACCGAGAAGCTGGGAGATAAGGTTACCTTTGATGTACAGAATGCTTCCGGTGATTCTGCAACCTGTGCGACTATTGCAAACCAGTTTGTATCCAATGATGTGGATTTGATTTTAGCAAATGCAACTGCATCTTTACAGGCATCTGCAGCAGCAACCGATACCATTCCGATTTTAGGAACATCCATTACCGACTATGCAACTGCTCTGGAAATTGACAACTGGACAGGAACCACCGGCACTAACATTTCCGGTACTTCTGATTTGGCACCTTTGGCAGAGCAGGCAGCTATGTTAAATGAGCTGTTCCCGGATGCAACCAATGTTGGCATATTATATTGTTCTGCTGAACCTAATTCCGCATATCAGGCAGAAGTGGTAAGAACAGAACTGACAAATTTAGGATATGCCTGCACAGATTATACCTTTGCAGATACCAATGATATTGCAACAGTAGCAACCAATGCAGCGGCAGAGAGTGATGTGATTTACATTCCTACCGACAATACTGCAGCGAGTGCAACCGAAGTTATCAACAATGTATGCCTTCCCGCAGGAGTACCTGTTATTGCAGGTGAAGAAGGTATTTGTTCCGGATGCGGTGTTGCAACCTTATCTATTGATTACTATGACATCGGTTACAAGGCTGGTGAAATGGCATATGAAATTTTAGTAAACGGTGCTGATATCACTACCATGCCGGTTGAATTTGCTGAAACTACCACAAAAAAATACAATGCAACCAACTGCGATACACTGGGTATTACAGTACCTGATAATTATGTAGTGATTGAATAATTATCTTACGGTTTTCGTTTACTGTAACAAAAATAAATAAAGTAGCGGCAAAAGAGAGCTTTCTTTTTTGCCGCTGTTTGTTGCATTATAGATTACATTTATCTAGGAGGATTGAAACGTGAATATTGTATCACTTTTTAATGCCATGCCCGGAGCCTGTGCACAGGGTCTTATCTGGGGCATCATGGCAATCGGAGTCTATATTACATATAAGATTCTGGATTTGGCAGATTTAACCGTGGACGGTACTATGTGTACCGGTGGTGCGGTCTGCATTATGTTAATGTTAAAGGGATGGCCTGTATGGGCAGCATTAATCATTGCTTTTCTGGTAGGTATGCTGGCAGGCTTTGTAACGGGTATTTTGCATACTAAGCTGGGAATTCCCGCGATTTTGGCAGGTATTCTGACCCAGTTAGGTCTGTATTCCATCAACCTGCGTATAATGGACAGTAAAGCAAATCAGGCAATCAATGTGGACAAGTATGACTTATTGGTTTCTTTACGTTACATAAAGAATGTACCCATTTACAAAAATACCATTCTGATTGTAGCAATTATCATTGTGGTATTGGTTGCGGTTTTATACTGGTTTTTCGGTACGGAATTAGGCGCGTCCATCCGCTCTACCGGTGCCAACCCCAATATGTCCAGGGCACAGGGTATCAATACGGACTTTACCAAGATTTTGGGACTTATGATTTCCAACGGTATCGTGGCACTGGCAAGTGGTTTGTACGCACAGTATCAGGGCTTTGCGGATATCAATGCAGGCCGTGGTGCCATTGTCATCGGTCTGGCGGCAGTTATTATCGGTGAAGTTATTTTCGGAAAGATCAGCCTCAATTTTGCATTTAAGCTGATTTCCGTTGCATTGGGTGCCATCATCTATTATCTGGTATTACAGATTGTTATGTGGTTAGGCTTAAATTCCAATGACTTAAAGCTGCTTTCCGCAGTGGTAGTAGCAATCTTTTTGGCAGTGCCTTATATGAAGCAGAAGTATTTTGCAACATCTACAAAGAAAGGCGGTGCAAAGCATGCTTAGTATCAAGGGAATAAAAAAGACTTTTAATGCAGGTACGGTAAATGAAAAGACAGCGTTAAACGGATTAAACTTACATTTAAAGGAAGGTGACTTTGTTACCGTTATCGGTGGTAACGGTGCCGGTAAATCAACCATGTTAAATGCGATTGCAGGAACATGGCTTGTGGATGAAGGCAGTATTTTGATTGATGGTGTAGATGTAACAAAGCTTTCCGAGCATAAAAGAGCTAAATATCTCGGCCGTGTATTTCAGGACCCTATGACCGGCACTGCGGCAAGTATGCAGATAGAGGAAAATCTGGCACTTGCAGACCGCAGAGGAAAAAAGAGAACCTTAAAAAGCGGCATTACTGCAAAAGAGAGAGAATATTATAAAGAGCAGTTAAAGATTCTGGATTTAGGCTTGGAAAACCGTATGACCGCAAAGGTTGGTCTTCTTTCCGGCGGACAGAGACAGGCATTGACGCTTCTGATGGCTACCCTGCAGAAACCGAAGTTATTGCTTTTAGACGAGCATACCGCAGCCTTAGACCCGAAAACAGCAGCGAAGGTTTTGGAAGCTACGGACAAGATTGTGGCAAAGGATAACCTGACTACAATTATGATTACCCACAATATGAAGGATGCCATTGCCCACGGTAACAGACTGATTATGATGTATGAAGGTAATGTAATTTATGATGTGGCCGGAGAAGAAAAGCAGAAGCTGACCGTAGCGGATTTATTGAAGAAATTTGAGGAAGTAAGCGGCAGTGAATTTGCAAATGACAGGGCAATTTTGACCTAAGTGTTGTATTTTGGAAAACTTAGCCGTCGTTTTTTGGAAAAAGGACTGGATTTTTCAGCCTAAATGTGAGAGAATGTACAAGATGATAAATGATAAAATAATATCAAATTGTTTTGTCATTTTAGATATTAAAGAGTTGAAAGGAGATTTCACATGATCTATTCAAAAGAAGTTGAAGAAATGTGTCCCGTAGCGCAGGGCGTGAATCACGGCTGTGCGCCTATCCCAGAAGAAGCAAAATGGGTAAAAGCAAAAGATGTAAAAGATATTTCCGGTTTAACACATGGTGTGGGCTGGTGTGCTCCTCAGCAGGGTGCATGTAAGCTGACTCTGAATGTAAAAGAAGGTATCATTCAGGAAGCACTGGTTGAGACTATCGGATGTTCCGGTATGACTCACTCCGCAGCAATGGCTTCCGAAATTTTACCCGGCAGAACCGTTATGGAAGCATTAAATACAGACCTTGTTTGTGATGCTATCAATACTGCAATGAGAGAACTGTTCTTACAGATCGTTTACGGTCGTACCCAGAGTGCATTCTCTGAAGATGGTCTGCCCGTAGGTGCAGGTCTGGAAGACCTTGGTAAAGGTTTAAGAAGCCAGGTTGGTACTATGTACGGTACTTTGGCAAAAGGTCCTCGTTACCTTGAAATGGCTGAAGGTTATGTAACCGGTATTGCACTGGATGCAGAAGACCAGATTATCGGTTACCAGTTCGTAAGCCTTGGCAAGATGACTGATTTCATCAAGAAGGGTGATGATCCTAACACCGCATGGGAAAAGGCAAAAGGCCAGTATGGTCGTGTTGCTGATGCAGTGAAGATTATCGACCCCAGACATGAATAATATAGAATTTAAAATTCATTAGGAGGACATAAAGATGGCATTATTTGAATCATATGAAAGACGAATTGACAAAATCAATTCCGTATTAAACAGCTATGGTATCGCTTCCTTAGAAGAAGCAGAAAAGATTACCAAAGACGCTGGTCTTGATGTTTATAATCAGATTAAAGGCATCCAGCCTATCTGTTTTGAAAATGCTTGCTGGGCATACATCGTAGGTGCAGCAATCGCAATTAAGAAAGGCTGTAAGAGAGCAGCAGATGCTGCTGCAGCAATCGGTGAAGGTCTTCAGGCATTCTGTATTCCCGGTTCCGTTGCAGATACCCGTAAGGTAGGTTTAGGTCACGGTAACTTAGGTAAGATGCTTCTGGAAGAAGAAACCGAATGTTTCTGCTTCTTAGCAGGTCATGAATCCTTCGCAGCTGCTGAAGGTGCTATCGGTATCGCAGAAAAGGCTAACAAGGTTCGTCAGAAACCCTTAAGAGTTATCTTAAACGGTCTTGGAAAAGACGCAGCACAGATTATCGCTCGTATCAACGGCTTTACTTTCGTAGAAACCGAATACGATCCTTACACCAATACTGTTAAGGAAGTATATCGTAAGTCCTATTCCGAAGGACTTCGTGCAAAGGTTAACTGCTACGGTTCTAACGATGTTTGCGAAGGTGTTGCAATCATGCACAAGGAAAAAGTAGACGTTTCCATTACCGGTAACTCTACCAACCCTACCAGATTCCAGCATCCTGTTGCAGGTACTTACAAGAAAGAATGCTTAGAACAGGGCAAGAAATACTTCTCCGTAGCTTCCGGTGGTGGTACAGGACGTACCTTACATCCCGACAACATGGCTGCAGGTCCTGCTTCCTACGGTATGACCGATACCATGGGACGTATGCACTCCGATGCACAGTTCGCAGGTTCTTCTTCCGTACCCGCTCACGTAGAGATGATGGGTCTTATCGGTGCAGGTAACAACCCTATGGTTGGTATGACTGTTGCAGTTGCAGTTTCTATCCAGGAAGCTGCTGAACAGGGTAAGTTCTAAGAATTAACCGGTAAGTTCCAATAATTTACTCCGGTAAATTCAAAAAAGTAAAAACCTTGAGTTTTGAGGACAAACCATACAAAAGTAAGGTGTGGTTTGTCCTTTATTTTTACTCAAAAAGTCAAGCGGGTTATTAAAAGTTCTGATATAGTATATATAACAGGAAGTACTTCTGAGATGTCGGTGCACAGACATCGTTTTAGCTTTCGGTATAAGGAATATATAGCGAGGCAAAGAAACCTGAAAACAAAGGGGAGCGGACAGTGGATAAAATTGAAATACTGGCAAATGCACTTACATATATTGAGGAAAATATGCGAAGTGATATCCGTACTGAGGATGTGGCGATGCATTGTTATTGCTCAAAATCCACCTTGGAAAAGATATTCCGTTGTGTAAACAATATTTCCGTAAGGGATTATCTGATTAGACGTAGGATGATGTTGGCGGCAAAGGCTATTATTTCCCAACCGGAAACCGGACTTATGGAAATTGCATTGAATTTCGGATACAGTACCAATGAATCTTTTTCCAGAGCTTTTAAAAGTGTTTGGAACTGCAATCCGTCCGAGTTCAGAAGCAACAGCCGGTTTACGGAGTTGTATCCGCGAAAGTATCCCCCTGTGCAGAGCGGAGGTGCTTGGATGAAAAAGAATGTAGATATCAGTGAATTGTATGAGCTGTTTAAAAACAGAAAGAATTGTTATTTTGTATGTGGAGATATTAAGAGCCTGATTCCCATTAATGAAATATCCCGCAAGGCAGGAGATTTGGCTATCCTGGAGGCAATGAACCGAATGGAGAGGGAAGCCGGAGATGAGGATGTGGTATTCAGAATCGGTGGGGATGAGTTCGTGATTTTGACCGATAGCGAGGATATATCCTATGCAGAGGGAATCTGTGAGCGGATTAAAAGCTACAACGGACAGTCCTTTGCGTATGAGGACAGACAGATTCCCATGACTATGTATGCAACAGTGGTTAAGTTTGGTGAGGGTACACTGAAATACCGCGATTTATTTGAAAAACTACATACGGCAATAGATAAAAGCAAGTAAAGCTTAATGAAAAGGCAACACGTTTCAAACAAGGTCATTTAATTTAAATTAAAAAAGCATCCACTTATAACGTAATCCCCCAAAAGTCTAATTTCTTGAGGTGGTTCATTACTTAAAAGTAAATGGGTGCTTTTTTTATGTGAATTCGCTTAATAGAAAGTTGCTGCTTCTTACAATTGAAAGTCATAGGAATGATAAATATAGAGGATATGGCAAAGATAAGAGAAAGTCACCAAAAGAGAAAGTCATTTATTGGCGGCATGTTTTACAGAATTGGTACATTAGTATAATGTACCTTTAAAATATAGGATAGATTTCCTGTTTCTAAGACATCTATATAACAATTTTGAGGGATAAAAATGCATTACAATGGATAGATTTCTCTTTTTAGCTAAATATATACACAAAATTAGTGAATAAAATAGCGTTTTTAAGGGATTTTTCTTGGTAATGCGGGATTTTTATAGGATAGAAAGACACATATTTTAAAATCTATCCTATATCAATACTGTTTTGAGTAAAATTTTAGTGGATAGATTTTGTAATTTAACCATAGCTATATGATTAAGGGCAAGGAACCGATGTGGGGGAACATAAGGAATGGCAATCAAAAAAGGAAAAAATCTTTTTCGTGAAATTATTAAAAAAATATAAAAAAAGAATAAACAAGATACTCAACAAATGTTGACAAAAGACGCTATATAATGCATAATTAAGATTGCTTAATTAGTTTGATATCAAAAGTATTTTTGAAAAGGAATAAGATGGATAGCAATCAGTTCAATGGTTCGGAAACAAGTTCATATACGCAGCCTGGCAATCCATATGAGGTGCATCAGGAATCACTTTCGCAGAATCCCTATGCACAGATGCAGGAAGTATCAGTAAACAACCCGTACGCAGAGAACAACCAATATACAGGTAACAACCCGTACGCAGAGAACAACCAATATACAGGTAACAACCCGTACGCAGAGAACAACCAATATACAGGTAACAATCCGTACGCAGAGAACAATCAATATACAGGTAATAACCCCTATGCGGCAAATAACCCATATACAAACAATAATCAACCGCCGGTAACCAATCCGTATACATATACTTCCGGTTGGATGAATAACAATAGTACAGGATATTATGTACCGGCACCCGGTGCGACACCGGTACCTGTACCTTCAGACGGTATGGGACTTGCCATTGCCGGTATGGTCTGTGGTATTGTATCGGATGTATTTTGTTGCACATGGATATTTGCACTAATCATTGCTATTGTGGGTTTGATTTTAAGTATTGCCGCATTAGTCAGAAATTCTAAAGGAAAAGGCATGGCTATTGCCGGAGCGGTTTGCAGTATGGTAGGAATTGTATTATTTGTTTTATTTACTATTATGGCTTATTTAGATATATAAGATTATAATGACTGTCGCGTGTTTAAAATCAGGAGCATGTTGATAGGATTATATATAATTTTTGAGGTGGAGGATTTTATTTATGGACGGTCAGAACTTTAATAACGGATATGAACAGCAGCCCGGTCAGCAGACTCAGGAACAGTCTGTATATCAGAACCAGTATCAGCAGCCTGTATACCAGAACCAGTATCAGCAGCCTGTATATCAAAATCAGTACCAGCAGCCTATGTATGGTCAGCCCATGTATGGAAACCCTGTACCGGTTCAGCAGACTTCCAAATCTAATGGTATGTCAATTGCCGGCATGGTATTGGGTATTGTAGGTATTGTATTAGGATGCTGTTGGGGACTTGTAGGTGTTATTTGTGGTGTTGTAGGTTTAATACTTTCTGTTATGGGTAATAAGAAGAGCAAGAACGGTATTGCCGTTGCAGGTATTGTTTTATCTGTGCTCTCACTGGTATTTGGTGGTGTAAGCTGGGTAATCGGACTTTGGGCACAGCAGACTACCAATGCATTTATGGATGAACTTCAGCGTGAATTAATGAGAGAATTATATTAGTAAACTGTTTTCTCAATCGTGGATGCAGTATATCTTAAGAAAATGTCTGCACCCATCCCAAACTGTATACTGGAGAGTAGTAAAAAGGTGCATGTACTTTTTTGATGCTTTCTTTGTATAAATAAATTTTACTAAATTAGGAGGAAATAAAAATGGATATGAACGGAATGAATCAGCAGCCTGCATATGTACAGCCTGCAGCACCTCAGGGTAGCAAAGGTTTAGGTATCGCTTCCATGGTACTGGGTATTGTATCTTTAGTACTGTGTTGTTTCGTACCTTGGGTACCCCTTATCTTAGGTCTCGTTGGTCTTATCTTAGGTGGTGTTGCTATCGCTAAGAAGATGCCCGGTAAAGGTATGGCTATCGCTGGTCTGGTTTGCAGCATTATCACCGTTGTATTGTATGTAATTACAATGATCGCTGGTGCTTCTGCATTGTCTTGGTTACAGTCCTTAGTGTAAATCATGGATGATACATACAATCGACGTTTATCCAGAAACTGCTATTATGTCTGTTTAGGTGTAATAGCAGTTTTGGGGATTGCGTATTTGATACTGTGGATATTGGATATTCCTATTACAGAGGTTAATCCACGTCCGTGTTCCATATATTCCATGGTCGGACTGTATTGTCCGGGTTGTGGAGGAACCAGATCGATAGCGTACTTCATGCAGGGTGATTTTATAAAGAGTTTTCTTTATCATCCTGTGGTCCCCTATACTGCGGTATTGGTAACATGCTATGTACTTTCTCATACGTTGAATATTTTTACGAAGGGAAAAGTAAAGGCTATGTTGTTCAGGCCGATATATTTTTACATTCTGATTGCTATTCTTTTGATACAATGGATTGTAAAAAATGCAGTAATATTTATAAACGGCACGTATCTTCTGGGTTAAAACAAATGCATGAAAGAAAAGAGCTCTTAATATACTCTATTAACGAGGTATTAAGGGCTTTTTTATATGAAAAAAATGATGACAATAGTATTTTTGGTAGCCATGTTTTTTGTAGGAAGAACCATCGGATATGTAGTGCACTACATAGAAAACACTCGTGCAGAAAAAGAAACTGCGGCGGAAATTACAGCAGAGAATATACTTTTGGAGGAAACAGAGAATTGGGGATTGGGATTTGGTGCGGAAGGTACGAAACCTACGGGAAATGTGTCAGCAGAACAACTGGCAGCGTATGGAGCCTATTATGTAGGAGCGGGAGACGAAAAAGTCATTTATCTGACTTTTGACTGCGGGTATGAAAACGGGAATACGGAGCCCATATTGGACGCTTTGAAAAAACATAATGTGCAGGCTACCTTTTTTGTGGTAGGTCATTTTCTGGAAACAGCACCTGATTTGGTAAAGAGAATGGTGGAAGAGGGACATACGGTAGGAAACCATACTTATAATCATCCTGATATGTCTAAGATTTCCGATATGGCATCCTTTAAGACAGAAATGGAGGATGTGGAAAAACTGTATTTTGAGATTACGGGAGAGGAAATGATAAAATATTACCGCCCGCCACAAGGTAAATACAGTACGGCAAATCTGGAAATGGCAAAGGAAATGGGGTATCAGACCTTTTTCTGGAGCTTGGCATATGTGGACTGGTATCAGGATGACCAGCCGACACATGAGGAAGCATTTGAAAAACTGACCGGTAGAATTCATCCGGGTGCAATTGTATTGCTTCACAGTACCTCCCAGACCAATGGAGAAATTATGGATGAACTTTTGACTAAATGGGAAGAAATGGGCTATGAAGTGTGTCCGTTGTCGGAATTGACGGAATGATAGTACAAAAAACAGAAGAATGAAATTGAAACAGAACAGGGAAACCGGTAAAATTACTGGTTTCCCTGTTCTATAATAACACCGTCTTCGGTAATATCTTCTCCCCGTAATAATTTTAACATAACAGTGACTCGCTTGTAAGCACGCTCATAATTTTCTTTGGCGTATTCTGCTACGGCAGCATTATAGGTTTCCCCCTCAAATGCATCGTGATAAGAGGCAACTGCGGTAGTCATATAATTGCTGGCATCCGTTGTCAATTCTTCCAGATAAGCATATTCCTCAGGAATGGACATCTGGGCAAGCACCTGAAAACTTTGGTCTAATTGGTCTAAATATTCTAAGAGCTCGTCGGTGGCATTTGCTGAGGTGGCATCAATATTGTTGATATTGGCATCAATAGCGGCAATCTCATCACAGAAGGATTGTATATCTTTCTCAAATTTAGCAAGTTCGGGGTCTTCGCCACAACCGGTCAATAAAACGGATAATGCCAAAACATATAAAAATAAAATAATCTTATTTTTCAAAGGAATAGCCTCCTAACAAATCTTCCCATTCTTGTATGCATATGTATTTGATACAAGAATGGGGGTGTTTTTCCAATAAATAAAATTTATCACATTTTTATTTTGAAATCAATATGGAATACCGGGGCAAGATGTGGTAATGTAAAATAGGAAAGAAGTTTGTTCTGTTAGGATAATGAAAGAAGAGTAAAAGAGGTTTAATATGACTAAACAAGAATTTGCAGTATGGGCTAAAGAAAATATCATATATCTGGATGGAGCAACCGGCTCTAATCTGATGAAGGCGGGAATGCCTGCGGGAGTGTGTCCGGAGAAGTGGATTTTGGAGCACGAGGATGTATTTATTGCCTTACAGGAAGCGTATGTAAATGCAGGCAGTAATATTTTATATGCACCAACATTCACTGCAAACAGGGTAAAGTTAAAGGAATATGGTCTGGAAAAGGACGTTTGCGCATTGACAAAGAAGCTGGTGGCACTTTCTAAGTGTGCAGCAGGAGGAAAGGCACTGGTAGCCGGGGATATTACCATGACGGGTGAACAGTTATCCCCTATGGGCAGAATGGACTTTGAAGAACTGGTGGAGGTCTATAAGGAGCAGATTACAGCACTGACAGAAGCAGGTGTGGACTTACTGGTAGTGGAAACCATGATGAGTTTACAGGAATCCAGAGCAGCACTGATTGCAGCAAAAGAAACCTGCGATTTACCGGTTATGGTAACTTTGACATTTGAAAAGGACGGACGTACTCTTTACGGTACGGATGCCCTTACTATGGCAGTGGTGCTTTCTACATTGGGAGCAGATGCTATCGGTGCCAACTGTTCTACCGGTCCGGCCGCCATGACGGAGATTATCCGTACAATGGCAGAAGTAACCGGACTTCCAATTATAGCAAAACCTAATGCAGGGCTGCCCTTTGTAGATGAAGCAGGTAATAGCTGTTATGATATGGGGGCTTTAGAATTTGCAGAAGAAATGAAGTGTCTGGTAGAGGCAGGTGCATCGGTTTTAGGCGGATGTTGCGGTACAGATCCTTCATACATAGAGGCACTGGTAAATACCTTTGGAAATAAAAGGGAGAAAAAAGAACTGACAAAGAAAGGTATCCGCTATCTTTCTTCTGAAAGACAAACCAAAGCCTTTTCTTTGGATGACAATTTCTTTGTGGTGGGAGAGCGTATCAATCCTACCGGTAAGAAGAAATTACAGGCGGCTTTAAGGGAAGGTTCTTTAGATATGGTAAAGGACTTTGCAGAGGAGCAGGAAGAGTGTGGTGCCTGTGTGTTGGATGTGAATATGGGTATGGGCGGTATTGATGAAAAAGAGATGATGTTACGTGCTCTTGAGGAAATCAGCACCGTTACCAATTTGCCACTTTCTTTGGATTCCAGTCATATTGATGTATTGGAAGCAGCACTCCGCAGATATCCCGGCAGGGCATTGGTCAATTCGGTTTCTTATGAAACGGAGAAGTTTGAAAAACTTTTACCCATTGTCAAAAAATACGGTGCTATGTTTATCTTACTGCCTCTTTCCGATGCGGGTCTGCCTGCGGACTTGGAAGAAAAGAAGGGTATCATCAACAAAATATTAGAAAGAGCAGCCGAACTTGGCTTTACCAAAGAAGATATTGTAGTAGACGGTCTGGTAACCACCGTAGGTGCTAACAAAATGGCAGCACTGGAAACCTTGGAAACCATCCGCTATTGTAAAGAAAACGGATTGGCAACAGTTTGTGGATTGTCCAATATTTCTTTTGGTATGCCGGAAAGAAGCTATGTGAATACGGCATTTTTAACTATGGCAATCCAGTCCGGACTGACTATGGCAATTGCTAATCCTTCCCAGGAGCTTTTAATGGGCTGTGCGTTTGCCTCGGACTTACTCTTAAATAAAGAAGGGTCTGATATGCGTTATATTTCCTATGCAGAGGTAATTAAAGAAAAGAGAGAAGCCAAAGAACTGGCTGTGGGAACGCAGAAATCCGGTACAGAAATAGCAACGCAGACGGAAGGAACGGCAGATGCAGCGGCTCAAAACGGACTTTCGCCTATTTGTCAAAAACTCCGTGATGCCGTATTAAAAGGTAATAAAAGCGGTATCGTGCAGATTACGAAAGATGCACTTGCAGAAGGAAATGAGCCTAAAGCACTGTTGGATAACATATTGTTGCCTGCCATCAATACCGTAGGAGATTATTTTGACAGTGGTAAATATTTCTTACCCCAGTTAATTGCCGGTGCAGAGGCTATGAAGCTTTCCATTGAAGTATTGGAGCCTTTGATGCTGAGTGAACAGAGCGGTCAGGATATGCCTGCTGTAGTTATTGCTACCGTAGAGGGGGATATCCATGATATTGGAAAAAACCTTGTAGCACTTATGCTTAAAAATTACGGCTTTAAGGTGGTGGATTTAGGAAAAGATGTATCCAAGGAAACCATTATAGAAGCAGCAAGGGAATATAATGCCTCAATCATTGCACTTTCAGCACTGATGACTACTACCATGAAGCAGATGAAAGAAGTAATTGTCTATGCACAGGAACAGGGCGTAAAGGCAAAGATTATGGTAGGCGGTGCGGTTATTACGCAGGAATATGCGGACGAAATCGGTGCGGACGGTTATTCCAAGGATGCCGCGGATGCAGTAAAGCTGGCAGGCAGGTTATTAAAGCAGTTACAGGAGTAGTAACTTGCGGCAGTCTTTTTAACAGTTAAAAATTGGCAGTTTGCAGATATATGAAAATTACTGTTGAATTGTCACACTTTACTGTGTTAAAATATTTAAATACATTTGTACAGCAAAGGGAGGAAATCATATGATAGGAGCAGATGCCATTATTAAATGTCTGGAGGCAGAAGGTGTAGAAGTGGTCTTCGGGTATCCGGGCGTTGCAATCTGTCCTTTTTATAATAGTATTTTAGAGTCAGATATCAAAACAGTTTTAATCCGTACTGAGCAGAATGCGGCACATGCAGCAAGTGGTATGGCAAGACTTACCGGCAAGCCCGGTGTATGTGCGGTAACTTCCGGTCCAGGTGCCACTAATGTAATTACCGGAATTGCAACAGCTTTTGCAGACAGTATTCCGCTTGTATGTATTACAGGACAGGTAAACAGCGAGCTTTTAGGCAGTGACGTATTTCAGGAAGCAGATATTACCGGAGCAGTGGAATCCTTTGTTAAATACAGTTATTTGGTAAAGAAGGTACAGGATATTCCTAAGATATTTAAAGAGGCCTTTTATATTGCCAATTCCGGCAGAAAGGGGCCTGTATTAATCGACATTCCCATTGATATCCAGAATGCCACAATCAATAATTTCCATTATCCTGAAGAAGTATCACTTCGTACCTACAAGCCTACTGTCAAGGGCAATATGGTGCAGATTAAGAAGGTGGTAAAAGAGCTTGAAAAAGCAAAGCGTCCCATTATCTGTGCAGGTGGCGGTGTCCTTTTAAGTGAAGCAGAAAAAGAACTGCGTGCTTTTGCAGAAGCACACAAGATTCCTGTGGTATCCACCATGATGGGTATCGGTGTTATGCCTACCAAGCACCCTCTTTATTACGGTATGGTAGGTAACAACGGAAAGGCATATGCAAACAGGGCTATGAATGAATCAGATTTACTGATTATGGTAGGTGCCCGTGTGGCAGACAGAGCTATCAGTCAGCCCGATTTGATTACCCAGAATAAGGTACTGGTACATATTGATGTAGATCCCGCAGAAATCGGTAAGAATGCAGGCCCTACCATTCCTTTGGTTGGCGATGCAAAGCATATTTTTGAAGACTTATTATCCGCACAGGATTGTGAATGTGAACACGAAGACTGGATTAAGACTTTGGATGAATACAGAATATCCATGGAAAAGAAACGTACTCCCAATCCGGCATACGTAGACCCTGCGGCATTTATCACCAGATTGTCTGAAAAGATGCAGGATAACGGCGTATATGTTGCAGACGTGGGACAGAACCAGATTTGGTCCTGCGGTTATCATATTGTAAAAGATGGTAAGTTTTTAACCTCCGGCGGTATGGGAACCATGGGTTACTCCATTCCCGCAGCAATGGGGGCAAAATTAGGAGATATGTCCCGTCAGGTTATTGCAGTCTGCGGTGATGGTTCCTTCCAGATGTCCATGATGGAACTCGCAACCATTCGTCAGCACAATATTCCGGTTAAAATTATTGTGCTTAAGAACAATTATCTGGGAATGGTAAGACAGTATCAGCATTTTACCTACAAGGACAACTATTCCGTAGTGGATTTATCCGGCAGTCCCGATTTGGAGAAACTGGCATCTGCTTATGATTTGCCTTTCTTTAGACTTAATGATATGAACAACATGGAAGAAGTGCTGGATGCATTCTTAAAAGAAGATGAAAGCGTACTCCTTGAATGTTTGATTGACCCTATGGATTTGGTGTAGTGTCAAAAAAATCAAAGGAAAGCAAATCTTTTTGCGAATATTGTACCTGTACAACACGAGTGTGCAGGTTACGGAAAGGCATGTGAATTAAGATGAAAAAGATATATTCCGTTTTGGTAGAAAACCGTTCCGGTGTACTTTGTAAGGTGGCGGGACTTTTCTCTAGAAGATGCTTCAATATTGATAGTCTGGTAGTTGGAGAAACCGACGACCCCGATGTATCCCGTATGACTATCGTATCAAGCGGTGACGAACGTACTATTGAGCAGATAGAAAAGCAGTTAAACAAGAAACTGGATGTCATTAAAGTAAAAACATTTACAGAACCCAAGAGTATCAGCAGGGAGCTTATGCTTGTAAAAGTAAAATACAATAAGAGCACCAGACGGGAAATCATGGAAATCTGCGAAATGATGAAAGCAGATATTGTGGATATGTCCAAGAATATGATGATGATTCAGGTCTGTGACATACCGGAAAGAACCAAAATCTTTTTACAGATGTTGGCATCCATCAGTATTGTAGAAGTGGCACGAACAGGAACCTTGGCACTCTCTAAATGTTCTGAGAGTGATAATTAAAACAAGAGTTGGAAAGCTTTTGAAGATTTCATGGCAGAAATTTTAAGAGATAACTCAGAGGAATAAAAAACCTGCCAGACAAAGCAGACGATAACTTCTGGTTATATAATATATTCCGAAAGTTCATACGTTGACAATAGCAAAAAGTATTGTTATCATTAGAAACTAAGGGATACAAATTTTTGGAGGATGAAGATTTGCAAAAGAAAGTATTTCAGCTTCTGGTAGACAATACCTCCGGTGTTTTAAGCCGGATTTCAGGATTGTTTTCCAGACGTGGTTATAACATTGAAAGCATTACCGCAGGTGTGACGGCAGACCCCAGATTTCATCGTATTACCATTGTGGCAACCGGGGATGACCAGATTTTAGAGCAGATTGAGAAGCAGGTAGCCAAGCTGGTGGATATTCGTGATATCAGGGAATTAAAGCCTGATGAGAGCGTATACAGAGAACTTGCATTGATTAAGGTAAAGGCTGCTGCAAGCGAAAGACAGGGTGTGATTTCCCTTGCAGGTATTTTCCGTGCAAACATTATTGATGTGGCATCTGACAGTCTGATAGTAGAAATGACAGGTGACCAGTCAAAAATTGATGCATTCTTAAGCCTTTTGGAAGGATATGAGATTTTAGAACTGGCGAGAACCGGTATTGCGGGACTTTGCAGAGGTTCTGAGAATGTAATACATATTACAGAATAAGTTTTGATAACCCGGAGGGTGACCTCCTGACAGTTATAAAAAGTTAAAATATGCATATATGCAATAAAACGGAGGAAAAGAAAAATGGCAAAAATTTTTTACCAGGAAGATTGTAATCTTGCATTATTAGAAGGTAAGACAATCGCAGTTATCGGCTACGGCAGCCAGGGACATGCACACGCATTAAACGCAAAGGAATCCGGATGCCACGTAATCATTGGTTTGTATGAAGGCTCCAAGTCTTGGGCAAAGGCTGAGGCACAGGGCTTTGAAGTATATACCGCAGCAGAAGCAGCAAAGAAGGCAGACATCATCATGATTCTTATCAATGATGAATTACAGGCTTCTCTTTACAAGAAAGACATCGAGCCTAACTTAGAGGCAGGCAACATGTTAATGTTCGCTCATGGCTTCAACATTCACTACGGACAGATTGTACCTCCCGCAGATGTTGACGTTACCATGATCGCTCCTAAGGGACCCGGACATACCGTAAGAAGCGAATACCAGGCTGGAAAGGGTGTTCCTTGTCTGATCGCTGTTCATCAGGATGCTACCGGCAAGGCACAGGATAAGGCACTGGCTTATGCACAGGCTATCGGTGGTGCAAGAGCAGGCGTTTTGGAAACTACTTTCAGAACCGAAACCGAAACTGACCTCTTCGGTGAGCAGGCAGTTCTTTGCGGCGGTGTTTGTGCACTGATGCAGGCTGGCTTTGAAACCTTAGTAGAAGCAGGTTACGATGAAAGAAATGCATACTTTGAATGTATCCATGAAATGAAGCTGATTGTTGACCTGATTTACCAGAGCGGTTTCGCAGGTATGAGATACTCCATCTCCAACACTGCTGAATACGGTGACTACATTACCGGACCTAAGATTATTACTGAAGATACCAAGAAGGCTATGAAGAAAGTATTATCCGACATTCAGGACGGTACTTTTGCAAAAGACTTCCTTCTGGATATGTCCGCAGCAGGCGGTCAGGCACACTTCCGTGCATTAAGAAAGCTTGCAGCAGAGCATCCTTCAGAAAAAGTTGGTGCAGACATCCGTAAGCTGTACAGCTGGAACAACGAAGAAGATAAGTTAATCAACAACTAATCTTGAAAAATAAGTTGAATTCAAATATTAAGAGCAGTCCATTTTAGGAAATTCTAAAGTGGGCTGTTTTTATATAACAAAAAAATAGAAAATCCCCCAAATTTTCGTGAAACGCTATGGTGCAAGAAAAAAAGGAATGCTACTCTGATAAGGTAAAAGAAACTGAAAAAGCAGAGGAAACC
>JAFUNK010000020.1 GCA_017482205.1 Lachnospiraceae bacterium | reverse complement strand
CGACTAAATAAGGCTTTTCCGTTCTCCAGTCGGCTTTTTGACACTACTTTCCCCCGACTAGATTAGGCTTTTCTACTTTTCAGTCGGCTTTTTGACACTACTTTATCCCGACTAGATTAGTTTTTTCTCCTATCCGGTCGGATTGAAAGTGACGTTGTGCCCCAACCGCCGCAAACTTTCTCTATATCCGGTCGGTCTCTAACTGCATCTACTCTCTCTGCTCCACCAAAATATTTGCAAATTCAACTTTTACCCATATAATCGAACTACGTTCAATTGTCATCGCGCACAAAAGAGCTCGCTCAATTTTAATCTATCTACACACCCAGACTCGAAAAATGCTCTGCGTTTTCCTCGTTGACGCTTCGCGTCAAATTCTTATTTATCTACTTCAGCAAACTGATTGCTAAAATTACAATGGTTGACGCGACTTTTTCTCATGGTCCTTTATTTTCTCCTTTTGAAATTAACTAAATGACATTACCGATTTAGCTTCACTTTTATACCGAACAAAGCGGGCACACCCTGTTCCTATACTCCGTAGGTGTAAATCCTGTCCTTTTTTTAAACTGCCTCATAAAACACACATCATTTTCATATCCGCAAAGGGAGGCTATTTCCCTGACAGACAGAATCGTTGTGGAAAGATAATATTGGGCAGCTTTCGTTTTTGCACACAACAAATCTTCGTAACAGCTTACTCCGAAGTGCTTGCGGTATAGTTGTTGAAAATGAGAGCTGCTCAGACTCATTTTATCCGCCAACTGCTCTACTGAAAAGAACTGCCCGGCATTGCTGTATATTTCAGCCCGCAAAGCCTCCAATTCCGCTCCATGATGATTTTGCAATACCTGATTTTCCTCCACATTTGCATCTGCCAGCTTCAACATCAGCGTTTTAATCAGCATATCGATGCACAACTCTTTATTTTGTGAAAGAGACACCTGTTCCCTACTTATCATCCGTAGAATATCTTCTACCACATCAATATTTTGTAAATACAAAAGTGTATCAAAAGAAAAGCCCGCCTCTTTGTAAAAAATATCTTCTTCACATCCTTCAAAATGTAAGTAATGATTCACATAATTATCACAGATGCATCGATAGTACTGCGCAGTGTTCTTTCTGTATACAATGGCACTGTTGGGTGGCACAATGATTTCTTTCCCCTGATTCCTCAGTAATGCATTCGTTTTAAAAACAATCAAAAGGTTATCTCCGCTCCCTTTTGGTCTGTCAATACAAAAATCCCCTGTATGTCGCACATTCAAGCCCATGGCATGTAATGCTCTCATTTTAGTACCCCTTTCAAAATCATAGGATTTGTCAGTATAACAAAATAATATATCATTGGAAGAATTTTGCCAAGATGGTATAACAAAATCAGTAGCAATTATAAGCACTGCAATGCGTTCTAAATATATACTTATTTTTACAACCCGAAAGGAGTATTTCCATGAAAAAGTTTTCCATGTTAATCAATGCAAAAGACAAAATTGCTCACATCAATCCCGAAATCTACGGACACTTTTCCGAACATCTGGGCAGATGCATTTATGAAGGCATTTATGTAGGAGAAGATTCTCCTATCCCCAATGTAAACGGTATCCGTACCGATATCGTAGAAGCATTCAAAAATATTAAACTCCCTATTTTACGCTGGCCCGGTGGGTGCTTTGCAGATGAATACCACTGGAAAGACGGTATCGGCGACAAGAAAAACCGAAAAAAAATGATTAACACCAACTGGGGTGGCGTTGTAGAAGACAATTCCTTTGGTACCCACGAGTTTTTTGAACTCTGCGAACAGGTAGGATGCGAACCTTATATTGCAGGTAATGTAGGAAGCGGTACCATACAGGAACTGGCAGAATGGGTAGAATATATGACCTTTGACGGTGTATCCCCTATGGCGGAGCTTAGAAAAGAAAACGGAAGAGAAAAGCCCTGGAAGTTAAAATACCTGGGTATCGGAAACGAAAACTGGGGATGCGGCGGCAATATGCGCCCTGAATACTATGCAGATGAATACAGACGCTATCAGAGCTTTTGTAAGAATTATTCCGGAAATAACCTGTTTAAGATTGCCTGTGGTCCCAGCGGTGATGATTACAACTGGACAGAAGTCATGATGAAGAACTTAAACAAAGACCAGACAAAAGGTATTTCCTTACATTTTTATTATGTACCGGATTGGTCTGATAAAGGCAGTGCCACACAGTTTAATGAAGAGGACTACCTAACCATTCTTTCTACTGCAAACCGCATGGACACTCTGCTTACCCGCCATACGGAAATCATGAACCGTTATGACCCTAATAACGAAATCGGTCTTGTTGTGGATGAGTGGGGTTGCTGGTACGAAGTAGAACCCGGTACCAATCCCGGCTTCCTTTATCAGCAAAATACCATGCGCGATGCCATCGTAGCTGCACTTTCCTTAAATATGTTTAACCGTCACAGCAAACGTGTGGTGATGGCTAATCTGGCACAGGTAGTCAACGTATTACAGGCTCTGGTACTGACAAGCGGTGAACAAATGTTAAAGACACCTACCTATCATGTATTTGATTTGTATAAAGAGCATCAGGACGGAGAAGCAGTTTACTGTTACACTGAAAACGAAAATTTATGCGAAGGCAAAGACGTTCCCATGATTTCCAGCTCCGCTTCCGTAAAGGACGGTGTGATGACAATCACCCTTGCTAACTGCTCCCTTACAGACGAAGCAGAAATCAATTGTGATATCTGCCACTTTGCAGGCACCGAAGTTAGTGCACGTATCCTTACAGGCGATGTGCATGCATACAACGATTTCGACACTCCTGAAACTGTAAAAATTGAGGAATACACTGCTACACTGGTAGACGGCGCACTTTCTGTAACACTGCCTCCCTGCTCTGTGGTTACCGTAACTGTAAAATAAGTTATACACATACTGCTAACCTTATATTTTTATTGATTACGAAAGGCAAATTGCTCTAAATAGGCAGTTTGCCTTTCATGTGGTTAAGGTTCACAAAGATATTTTTAGAAATATTATACCGATGTATCTATAGATACAGATATAGCACCTTGAAAATGTGCTTCCACAGGCTCTTCATGAGACTATACTTATATCTATGCCTATTTAAACATACGATTACAATTATCTACAAGCCTTATTATTTTAGCGGATTTTTCTACCATAAGTTAGGGGAAGAACAACACTCTATTCAAAATGGGCATAAATGGACTTTTTTCTACTCCCATGCCCAAAAAGCCGCATTTTATCCTTAAAAAGAGGCCTTTTTGGGCATTACGGAATAATTTAGCTATCTGATGCCCACAAAAAAGACAAAATGTGGGCACTGGCACCGCTTTTTTCGCTTTCTATGCCCAAAACCGCCAAAATAACCGTAAAAATTCATTGTTTTTGGGCATCCCCATGGAAAATACGTTGTATTTGCCCATAAATACAATTTACTTCGTCCGCCAGCATTCGAAATCCGTCCTTCGGCTTTAATGTAAATCCACCTTTCGTGCTTTACTGTACATGACTGATGCTCAAAAGTTTATACTATCAAAAAAGAGCCGTCCATTCATGTTGAATGGACGACTTAACTTAATATATAAACCTCTTAACTAAATGACATTGACGCCGGCACTTAGCGAAAATATCTCGAAGAGAGCATTTGAGCTTAGTACCGCTGCGTTTCTCATGGAGCGAAAGCGCGTCTGTAAGGAAACTTTTTACAACAATAATGTTCATCCGTTTTTAGTAACAGTCTCTTTTTATAAATATTTCTTCAAAACCTCTACCTTGTCAAGCTTCTCCCAGGGTAAATCCAAATCATTACGTCCGAAGTGACCGTACGCTGCGGTCTGCTTGTAAATGGGACGACGTAAATCCAACATCTTGATGATACCTGCGGGACGAAGGTCGAAGTTTTCACGAACAACCTTAACCAGTTCCAGCTCGGAAAGCTTACCGGTTCCGAAGGTATCTACACGTACGGAAGTGGGCTGTGCAACACCGATTGCATAGGATAACTGGATTTCACACTTGCTTGCCAGACCTGCTGCCACGATATTCTTTGCAACGTATCTTGCTGCATAAGCTGCGGAACGGTCTACCTTGGTACAGTCCTTACCGGAAAAAGCACCGCCACCGTGACGAGCATATCCGCCGTAGGTATCTACAATAATCTTACGTCCGGTCAGACCTGCATCCCCGTGAGGTCCACCGATTACGAAACGACCGGTAGGATTGATAAAGTACTTGGTTTCTTCATCCAGAAGTTCTGCAGGAAGCACAGGGTCAAATACATACTTCTTGATATCTGCATGAATCTGCTCCTGGGATACTTCTGCATCATGCTGGGTGGAAAGTACAACTGCTTCCAGACGAATGGGCTTGCCTGCTTCATCGTACTGTACGGAAACCTGGCTCTTTCCATCGGGTCTTAAATAAGGTAATGTACCGTTCTTACGAACTTCGGTTAACTGCTTGGTCAACTTATGTGCCAGTGCAATGGGATAAGGCATATATTCGTCGGTTTCATCAGTTGCATAACCAAACATCATACCCTGATCACCTGCACCGATTGCTTCCAGTTCTTCGTCAGTCATCTTATTTTCTTTTGCTTCCAAAGCCTTGTCCACGCCCATAGCAATATCTGCGGACTGTTCATCAATTGCCACAAACACCGCACAGGTATTTGCATCAAAACCATATTCAGACTTATCGTAACCGATTTCTTTTACGGTTTCTCTAACAATTTTCTGATAGTCAATATGAGCTGCACTGGTGATTTCACCGGTAATCAATACAAATCCTGTACAAGTAGCAGTTTCACAAGCCACACGGCTCATAGGGTCCTGTGCTACCAGCGCATCCAGAATCGCATCGGATACTGCATCACAGATTTTGTCAGGATGTCCTTCTGTAACGGACTCGGATGTAAATAATAGTTTTTCTTTTTCCATGATTTTCTCTCCTTTGAATAATAATGTTAAACGTCTGCTTGTCCCGACATATCTGCGATACGCCACGCAAGCATTAAAAAAGGTCCGCAATATAAGCGGACCCGACTCTTTTGATAATCAAATCCTCTTATTGTTCGATAAAATTTCGCTCAGGGAGGCACCTTCCGCTATGCGGGGTTGCCGTGGCTTCACAGATCCTATGTATCTCCACCACTCTGAATAAGAGAAATACGATGCCCATGTGTAAACACTTGGACAAAACAATATGAAGTTTCTTATCTGTAAACACAATACTATTAGTATAGCATTTTGTCAACCGGTTTTTAACTTAAATTTTTTATAGTCTCTTTCGGAATCGACTTTTTCAATCTGGGCACCGAGACTTTGCAATTTCAAGTGGAAATCTTCATATCCACGTTCAATATAGTGAATGCTTTCAATCAGAGATGTTCCTTCTGCTGCCAGTGCTGCCATCACCAGTGCTGCTCCTGCGCGCAAATCCGGTGCATTGATTCTGGCACCTGTATACTTCTCCACACCATCTACAATAGCAGTATTGCCTTCTACCTTGATATTGGCACCCATACGGGTCAATTCGTCTACATATCTGAAACGGTTTTCAAAAATACTTTCTGTTACAATACTGGTACCGCCGGATAATGCCAGTGCTACCGTAATCTGAGGCTGCATATCCGTCGGGAAACCGGGATAAGGCAATGTCTTTACCTGTGTGGATTTTAAGGGCTTTGCCGCTACCACACGTACCGCATCATCAGATTCTTCGATTTCACAACCGATTTCCAAAAGCTTTGCGGTAATAGATTCCAAGTGCTTGGGAATTACATTTTTTACCGTAACATCGCCTTTGGTTACTGCTGCCGCAAACATAAAAGTACCGGCTTCAATCTGATCGGGAATAATGGCATAATCCGTACCATGCAGGGTCGGTACACCCTTAATACGGATTACGTCCGTACCTGCACCCTTAATATTGGCACCCATACTGTTTAAAAAGTTTGCCAAATCTACTACATGGGGTTCTTTTGCCGCATTTTCAATAATGGTCTTTCCTTCCGCCATGGAAGCTGCCATCATAACATTGATGGTTGCCCCTACGGAAACCACATCCATATATATATGACTGCCCTTTAACTGTGTTGCATGGGCTTTAATCAATCCATATTCAATTTTCACTTCCGCACCCAATGCACGGAATCCTTTAATATGCTGGTCGATAGCACGACAGCCGATATCACATCCGCCGGGCAGTGCTACCTCCACATTCTTATATTTCGCAAGCAAAGCTCCTATAAAATAGTAAGAAGCTCTGATTTTTCGTATATTGTCCCCATCTACTACCAGACTGTTAATCTGTGCAGCATTGATGGTTGCTTTATGTCGTCCTTCTCGCTTAACCAGCACACCGATTTCCTGCATTGCATCCAGTAAAACATTGGTGTCTCTCACATCAGGCATATTATCAATGTGTACTGTCTCGTCTGTCATAACGGAAGCCGCAATAATAGGAAGCGCCGCGTTTTTAGCACCTCCTATTTCAACTTCACCGACTAATGGATTTCCGCCTTTGATTGCGTATTGTTCCATCTTTTACACCTCTATCCGTGCCTTATGCACGTCAAGGCCTTCCGGCCACTTTCTCTCTTTATTTCCCCCGTTTTTAAGAACATAATCTTCTCATCCTTAAAAACTTTTCACCCCTGAAAGACATACTGATACAATTCTCATTTTTACCATTATATAACTATTATCGCATTTTGTAAACACGAATACTTGTTCGTGTCAAAAACACTGTAAAAATCAGTAACTTAAATACTTTTCAGGATCCACCTGTTTGCCGTTTATTAAAATTTCAAAGTGCAGATGAGGTCCTGAACTTACACCTGTATTACCACTCAGTGCAATCTTTTGTCCCTGGTCTACATGTTGTCCCACGGATACCAATATCTTACTCAAGTGAGCATATCTGGTCTGTCTGCCATCTGCATGGTCAATGTAAACAACATAACCATAACCGCTACCCCAGCCGGCTCTGACAACCGTACCTCCGCAGGAAGCCACAACCGTGGTTCCGGTAGGTGTTGCCCAGTCAAGTCCCTTATGGTAAGTACTTGCTCCTGCCGTAGGTCTGGATCTTCTGCCGAAGCCTGAGCTCTTACGTCCACCGGAAATCGGTTTGATATAGGTGGGCGGAATCTTGGTGCCGCGCTCTACAATCTTGGGTACTGCTTCCATAACGACTTCTTCTTTGATAATCACACGGCCTGTTTCCGTATCATTACAATAAGAAACAATCGCCACTACCCTTCTGAACCCTGCGGAAGGCTCCTGTAAGGTTCTCGTCTGTGTGGTATACCAATCATCATTGTCTACATAAATTATGGGTGCATCATAAATTTCTTCATAATACACTTCTTCCTGCCGTTCTACGGAAAGTTCCGGCTCCGGTATGGTAATAATCAATTCCTGTCCTACCCGAATGGTGGAATTTACACTTTCCAAAGAGTCATTCATTGCCACCAATTCATCCATAGGAATGTTTACTTTGATGGCAATCTCAGAAAGCGTATCTCCCGATACTACCTCATAAATAGAATTTACTTCCTGTTCCTTAATTACTTCCTCCGTAGCCTGTGCAAGCGGTGTAAGCTGTGAGGATTCCACATATGCCTCTACAATCTCTACATCTTCAGAAAAGTTCATGGAAACCAAGCCTAATTCATAATCTTCAAAATCCTTTTCTCCGACCGGTTCCACATCATACACCATGCTTGCTGCAACTGCTTCAAAACCACCCTTGCATTCGGGAATCGCAGTCAGTGTTTCTTCCGGTGTAACATCTGCCGTAGTATCTACAATCTGTGCAGTCAATACATTAAATTCTCTGCCTTCTTCATGTACTAACTGTACCTCAAACTTATCCTCTGTATCATACTTGTCCACAGCTGTCTGTAATAACTGCTGCACTTCTTCTATGGTATCCAGATTAACCATATAGTTGTTTACTTTTAAAACATAGGAACGCTGTACGGTTTCCTGAATGTTGTTTTGCAGCACCATCTGCATCCGTTCTTTTACGGTTTCCTCCGGGTCTACTTTCCCCCACAAAACAACTTCTCCCGCCGTGGTCATCTCTACCTCAATAAACACCAGGTCATCATACCCCGATACCAACTCTCTTCTTGCCTGTTGCAGCAATTCTTCCGCTCTGGCCACATCACTGACCGTACCTACATTTTCTCCGTTTACAAAAACGGTAAAGGTATTTTGAGTGGGTTCCTCCCACTTTATATAAGACGGTAAAAAGAGAGCTGCTACAAAAAGTATGCCCCCTGCAAGTTTCATATATGTATATCTCAATCTCTTATGGTGTTTGGTAATAAATTTCAACATCAGCTTTTCCTGTTTCTTCTATATTGTTGCTCTCCGGCAACAACCGTTTTTTCCTGTTTTTTCTATATTTCTAAACTGTTTAGTTCACATTTTTGTAACAATTAACATCTCCATTCTATCAATATTTTTTTTAGTTGTAAAGCCATTATTAAAAAGGATATAATATATAATGAAAGTAATTTTTGTAAATTTTCAACATTATGGTAAAGGAGGGGTCCCGTGGAACAGATTATCTTTCACATTGATGTCAATTCTGCCTATTTAAGCTGGACAGCTTTGGAACGTCTCTCTCACGGAGACACTGTGGATTTACGTCTGATTCCCTCTATTATAGGAGGCGATATCAGCCGCCGTCACGGTGTTGTGCTCGCCAAGTCCATTCCCGCAAAAGCCTATGGCATTGTAACCGGTGAACCGGTGGTAAATGCCGTGCGGAAATGTCCCCAGCTTACCATGGCTTCTCCCGACCACCAAATGTATGACAAAAGAAGTGCTGCCCTCATGCAGTACCTCTATACAGTATGCCCCGATTTGGAACAGGCAAGTATTGATGAATGCTATATGGATTTCACTTCCATTGCCCATTTATATTCTTCGCCCATGGAGGCTGCGGTGCAGATTAAGGACGAAATTTATAGACGTTTTGGTTTTACCGTAAACATCGGTATTTCTGACAAAAAGGTGCTGGCAAAAATGGCTTCTGATTTTAAAAAGCCCAATCTGGTGCACACCCTATATACAAGTGAAATCCGGCAAAAACTCTGGCCCCTGCCCATTTCTTCTTTATTTATGTGCGGACATTCCAGCGTAGACACCTTGCGAAAGCTGGAAATTCTGACTATCGGAGACCTTGCAAAAGCGGATCCTGAAATCATTACCGCCCATTTAAAAAGCCATGGTCAGCTTTTGTGGCAATACGCCAACGGCATTGATGATTCCGTTGTTATGTCGGAACCTGTTAAAAGAAAAGGGGTTGGCACTTCTACCACGTTAAGTAAAGATGTAACCGACAGGGGCGAAGTTGCCCGCATTCTACTCACCCTTGCAGAAAGTGTCAGTGCCAGTCTCCGTGCTTCCCACGAGGCTGCCGGTTTGGTATGTACGGAAATTAAATACAGCTCTTTTCAATCTGTTTCCCATCAGACCACTTTGGATACGCCTTCCGCTTCCACAGAGGTAATATACCGCACGGCTCTGTCTCTTTTTGATGCACTCTGGGACCATTCCCCAATTCGCCTTTTAGGGGTACGCACCTCCAGACTGGTTTCTGAAGACGAGCCTGTACAATTATCCCTCTTTGACATGGTGAACGAAACACCCGTCAATGAAAAACAGAAAAAGCTGGATGCCGCCTTGGACACAATTCGTTCCAAATACGGTTCCAGCTCCGTTGTCAGAGGTAGTCTGCTCTCCTCACCCCATAATCCTGAGAATAAGCACTGAATCTGTCATTATTTCTTTTTTACGCTGTATCCGAAAGTCCCCAACTGCTCGCCTGTCGCCAGATATGCACCATGGGAATACACAATCGGTTCAGCCTTTTCCAGGTGAAATTTGTGGTTCTCATCCATGTAACGCTCGTCTGCATGTACGGCAACCACTTCCGCCAAAAACATATCGTGCGTACCTAAATGTTTTACTTCGGTAACACGGCACTCGATATTAACAGGACTCTCCGCAATCAGAGGTGCTTTTACCACTTCGCCCGGAAGAGGAGTCAGTTTCATCTCTGCAAACTTGTCCACATCCCGTCCGCTCTTTACGCCACAGTAATCAGTAGCAAATGCCAATTCCTTAGTCGTCAGATTAATGACAAATTCACCTGTTTCTTTAATCATATTGTAGGAATATCTTTCCGGACGCACTGAAATGGATACCATGGGCGGATCACTGCAAATAGTCCCTGCCCATGCAATTGTAAGTATATTTTTTTCTCCGTGTGTACCCGCTACGCTTACCATTACCACCGGAAGGGGATACAACATATTTCCGGGTTTCCATAATTGCTTACCCATGTTTCCTCACATTCTGCCAAAATACCTTTTAGCATCAATCCTTTTAATTTTCTTAAATAATATGTAAATAAACCAGTATCTGGAATGCCAGATTTGCAGCACCTACCAAAAGTGCAACTATGGAAATGCCCAATACCGCACCCAGTTTACGGGAAAACGCTGCCTGCTGCTTTACAGCCGTTTCATTTCCCTTTGCCACCTCATCTATTACCACAGCCTGCACATTGCGGTAAACCTTTACGTTTTCCTTGTGTACATGGTCCGTAAGCTGCTCAAATTTTTCTTCCTGATACTTCTTTAACTCTTCTAACAGTGCCGTCAATTCTTCGGTATTCTGTGCACTCGCCTGCATTTCTTCTATCTTGGCAATTGCTGCGGCAGCCAGTTCTTCTATTTTAGCGGCATTCTGTTCTACCTTTACTGCTCCCTGCTCTACCTTTTGGGCATTCTGTTCCGCTTTTACAACACCTGCTTCCAGCTTTTGTGCACTTGCTTCATTCTGTTCACTGCTTGTCTGTAATTTATGCAACATCTCTTCATAGACTGCATTCTGCTCCTTTAAACGTGCAGTTTCTGCTGCCTCCGCTGCTGCATTCGCCTTAATCATTTCCTGGGCATTTAATTTCTGCGCCAGCTTGTCCATAAACGTATCCATAAATTTTCCTCCAAACATATCCCTACCACTTTCTCATCACTTAAAAGATACCTGTTATGTCCTTTTCATACTTGTTATCAGGTATACACAACACAGTCACCCTTTAACAACCTCTTATACACTTTATAACATGTTTTATTTTACCATTTTCTAACTCAAAAAACAACCTCCCATCAAAAGTTCATTTTTTGTGCACTTTGCACATTTTTAAGCTCTTCATTTCTACTTTTTAGTAATTTTTACCTTTTCTTCACAACTTGTTCATAGTTTGTTCATAAATAATTGTTATACTAAATTTACATTAAAGAAGTCACCAATGTAATGTTTTCATTACACACAAATAAATTTTTTCATAATAGCCCTGTTGCGGAAACGTAACAGGGCACTCCTCATTTTTGGGGGATTTTTAATTTAAATTACTTGCAAAAACAACAGAAACTGTTGCCTGATACTATTTTTAAATATAACCGGCAACAGTCTCTGCTATTTACATATAATTAGCTTCAAAAAAATCCCACCATAAGCAATGCTGCTTAATCGAACTCGCTTCCCAATTCCGAAATTTCTTCGTTGATAGCAAGCATTCTGGCATCCAAATCAGCTACCATCTTGGCACATTCCACCAATTCATTCCGGATATGCTCCGGTGCATCCCCTTCAAATTTGTAATGCATCTTGTGCTCCAGACTTGCCCAGAAATCCATTGCTACCGTACGAATCTGGATTTCCACCTTGGCATCCACCATCCTGTCCGAAAGGTAAACAGGCACCGATACCAGCATATGATAACTTTTATAACCGCTTGCCTTAGGATATGTAATGTAATCCTTGACCGAAAGTATCTTTAAATCCTTCTGTTCTCTAATCATTTCTGCAATCCGGTAAATATCGGAAGTAAAAGAACAGATAATACGGATACCCGCAATGTCATTTACATAGTTTACCATATTTTCAATAGTTGACTCATAACCGCCACGTTTCAGTTTCTTTACAATGCTTTCCGGTGTCTTAATACGCGCCTTAATATGCTCTATCGGATTGTACCTATGTACATGCTGGAATTCATCATTTAACACTTCCATCTTGGTCTGTACCTGTTTGAGTGCTGCTTTATATATCAGGTTTACCTCATTCCAGCTCCCTATTCCATTGTCTTTGTAACCACTCACATCCATTTTACTGCTCCTTACGTTCTAAATTCCCCAAATACTGTAAAAACAAAAAACCATGCCCCCTATGCACATTTTTGCTCCTATCTTTTTATGTTTATTATACTTTTATTGTTATTATACCACAGAATATAAGGTTTGTGTAATTTATACAACAATTTAACATTTTTTTAAGATTTTATGTTGATTTTTCTACTCTTTGAACCATGACAAGCTACATTTTTTCTGCTATGATAAGGGTATTATAGCCAATCACACCACACAAAGGAGTCCGAAATGTTTCGTTTATGGGTAAAAATTTTTAAAGACAATCGCATGCTAAGGGACACTGTTATTGAAGACTCCGGCAATGATACCCGTACCCACAAAATTCTCCGGGCATTAGAGGAAAGCTGTTATCAGTTTGATTTAGGAAAACCCATCTGGCTGGATGCTACCATAAAAGATTTTAAGTTGCATGACCGCACACGTTTTACGCAGGACAATTTTATGGAACCTATTGATTTTGACTATCTGGAAATACATGTTATCGAAGAGGACTGAATGAAGTCCTCTTTTTAATTTATAAAACTTTTCTGTTCTCTTTCTACAAATTGAAAATTCTCCCTATAAGATATATGATACATACTTTTTTCTTTTTCAGGGAATTCTATTGACATGCATTTCTACAAGGTGTAATATCATTTCATTGACACATAGTTTTTAAAACTACGTGATGTGTTTAAAGGAGGTTTTACTATGCAAATTACAATAAGAGAACCCGGCAGTGCCCTTACACACTTTATTGGTATGATGCTTGCAGTATTTGCTGCCGTACCGTTGTTAGTGAAAGCCGCTATTACCTCCGGTCCAAGAAATTTTGCAGCCATGTGTATTTTCATGCTCAGCATGATACTTTTATATGCTGCCAGTACCATGTATCATTCCGTAAATGTCAGCGGAAAGTTTCTACGTATTTTCCGCAAAATAGACCATATGATGATTTTTGTGTTGATTGCAGGCTCTTATACCCCTGTATGCCTGATTGTATTGGGTGGGGAAAGAGGATATACCCTACTCGGCCTTGTCTGGGGCATTGCCCTTGCCGGTATGCTGATTAATGCATTTTGGATTACCTGTCCAAAATGGTTTTCCTCCCTGATTTATATCTCAATGGGGTGGGTCTGTGTACTGGTATTCGGGGACCTGCTTGCCGCTCTTCCCCCCGCAGCTTTCCTCTGGCTGTTAGCCGGCGGTATTATCTACACAATCGGTGGTATTATTTATGCGCTGAAACTCCCTATCTTCAATGCAAAATATAAATTTTTCGGCTCCCACGAAGTCTTCCACATCTTTTGCATGGTAGGCAGCGTCTGCCACTTTATCTTTATGTACAACTACGTCGCATAAGCAATAAAACAAAAAGAGACCGGTGTAAGATATCTATGTCCGCATAGGATTGTAAAAAGCTTTCTGGCACAGACCCTTGCGTAATGTCGGCACTTAGCAAGAAGACTTCTCGCAGAGAAGTTTTCGCGCTTAGTACCGCTACGTTTCGCATGGAGCGAGAGCGTGTCTGTAAAGAAACTTTTTACAATCCTATGCGTGCATGACTATTTTACACCGGTCTCTTTTTGTTTTATTTGCTTATGCTTCGTATTTCTTATGCTTCGTAGCCATTCGGATTCTGGCTCTGCCACTTCCATGAATCGGCACACATTTCCAAAATACCGTACTGTGCTTTCCAGCCCAGTTCTTCATATGCCTTGGTGGCATCTGCGTAGTTGACTGCAATGTCCCCTTCTCTGCGGGGTTTAATGCTGTAAGGTACTTTTTTGCCGGTTGCAGCTTCGAAGTTTTTGATAACATCCAGTACACTGTAACCGTTGCCTGTTCCCAGATTGTAAATACAGAGTCCTGCCTTTTCTTCAATCTTTTTCAGTGCCTTTACATGTCCGGCTGCCAAATCCAATACATGAATGTAATCCCTGATACAGGTACCGTCCGGAGTCGGATAATCGTCGCCAAATACACCCAATTCTTTTAACTTGCCTACTGCCACCTGGGTAATATAAGGCATCAAATTGTTGGGAATACCGTTGGGATTTTCTCCGATGGTTCCGCTCTTGTGGGCTCCGATAGGATTGAAATAACGCAATAAAATCACGTTCCATTCATTATCTGCTTTCTGAATATCGGACAATATCTGCTCCAGCATGGACTTGGTCCAGCCGTAAGGATTGGTGCATTCACCCTTAGGTGTTTCCTCCGTAACAGGAATCTGTGCCGGTGTACCGTAAACGGTTGATGAAGAAGAGAAAATAATATTCTTTACATTGTGCTTCTTCATCACATCCAGTAATACTAACGTACCTGCAATATTGTTGTTATAATATTCCCACGGTTTCTTTACGGACTCGCCTACCGCTTTCAATCCTGCAAAATGAATAACGGCTTCTATCTTCTCTTTTGTAAAAATTTCTTCTGTGGCTTCCCTGTCCAAAATATCCGCCTGATAAAAAGTTACCGGCTTACCTGTTATCTTTTCCACTCTTACAAGGGATTCTTTACTTGCATTACTTAAGTTGTCCATAACCACTACATCATAGCCTGCATTCTGTAATTCCACTACTGTATGGCTGCCGATATAACCGGCGCCGCCTGTTACTAAAATAGCCATTTTTATAACCTCCCTTTGTTCTTTCTTTACTTTAAGTGTACTCTTTTACCCTAAAAAAGAACAATATTTTTATGTTATGCATATCTGTCAAAATGTTAAATCTGCTATTTTATAACTCTACTCCGTTTTCTTTAAGCAATGCTCTTGCACTTTCCACAGAGTCAACACCCGTTTTATTTTTAATAGGTGCAAATTCCTTGTTGCGTACTACCTCAAAGGGCAGGCAGCTGTCCATTTCATGAATCATATCTAACACCAGACTTTCAAACTTGTAACCATTGGGTTCTTCCGGTTTGATAAAGTTGCCTTCTTTATCCATATAAGGAATTTTCTTTTCTACCACATGCAAAGGAAGCTTCTTTTCCAAGAGTTCTGCCAGTGCACTTTCTTTAAACAGGTAATTTAAGATAACGCCGAAGTTGTACGCAGGATCACCCTTTTCATCCTTGGCATTCATTAACTCTTCGGTCAGTTCGTAATATTCTACAATAGAAGGACGACCATCCTCTAAGCACATAACACCTACTTTTTCATCAGGTGCATTCTTCTTTACCACCTTAGATCCGACTACACAGTTATTTTCAAGCACAGCTCCCACAAATACAGGGTCTGCAATCCGCTGTAACACATTATCTACTGCAAATACATTAAGCCATTCGATACCCGCTTTTTTTACAATATCAAGAATTCCGGTATTTTTCATGGAAATATACCAGCCACCGTTACCGTTGGGTGAAGTGGACATTTTGCTCTTGCTTTCCATATAGATTTTTCCGCTGTAATCCGCCGCAGGTGCCATTTCCTGTTTGAAGAAATGCACATATTCTGCATCATAGCCGAAGAATGCATGCTCTGTCATAAACTTTACGGTAGCTTCGTGGTTTTTGTCACTGGTCATTACAAAAAGATGAATGGGACAACCTGCCTGTACCGTTACATCCATTAAATTCACAAACAGTCTTTCAAAAATATACATATCCTTAGTCAGACCGATATTGTACATGCCCTTGGGGTCATCAGAACCCAGACGGGTTCCCATTCCGCCTGCCAAAAGCACAGCTCCTACCCTACCTGCACGTATGGCTTCCATACCTGTCTGATAATATTTATCACGATTTGTCTCTATCTCAGCAAGCTCCATAGCTTTCAAAGGCGTAATTTTACCTTTCTTTACCAGTTCCTCATTACCGATTGCCTCTACCACAGAAAAATCTGTAGCCTCAACCTGCTTAAGAAGCTCCGCCTGTTCAACTTCATTCAGCTCTTCAAAATATTGTAAAACATGCTCCTGTCCATACTTTCCAAGTTTTTCTTTTGCTACTGCATATGTCATATATTTACCTCCGTCCGTGCAGAATTGCACCCTTTTCCTCATTATAGTATAGCGGTATCCGCCACATTACGCAACCAAAATTGTTTGTTAAGTTCCCGTTAAGATAATGCGTCTTGTCGTTAAAATCCCTTAACATCTGTTTTCCCCACAACTTTTCACTGCTATGATGTATACGTCGAAAATTTGCAATACCGCAAATTCTTAGCTTTTACAATAAAATTATTTACATAATTAATATTAATAAAGGAGTGACTTGTTATGAATCCTGTTATGCTTATTATTGCCATTATCGGTGGTGCTCTCGGTGGTCTGTCTACCATTTATCTGGTAATTAGTCTGATTGCCGTTATTATTTGGAAATTCTATCGTAGAATTTTTAAAGGTATTCCTCTTACCAAATAAATATTCCGTCCAAAAGACAAGTATATTTTGTCCCCCCCGGTCATATGTTGCATTAGACAGTCAACTGTCCAGTACACCTATGTCACAGGGGGTTTTTTATGAATAGCACATATACACCGGACAATATCAAACGTGGGCAAAACATTTTAGAAGAAGCCCATCGAAAAACCGGTCTTCAACGATTTCTGGAACAATTAAATGACCCGCTTATCTTTATTCTCTTTATTGCGGCTGCCATCTCCCTGCTATTAAGGGAATTTAGTGATGCCGCTATCATCCTTGCCGTCATTTTAGTAAATGCCATAGTAGGTGTTATCCAAGAAGGCAAAGCCCAACGTGCACTGGATTCTTTAAAAGAAATGACCAGTCCCAAGGCTCTGATTTTAGAAAATGGTACTCCTACAGAAATTCCTGCCGCCGATTTACTTCCCGGTGATACGGTGCTCTTGGATGCCGGCAGACAGGTGCCCGCTGATTTACTTCTGACGGAATCCCTCAGTTTAAAAATTGAAGAATCAGCCCTGACGGGAGAATCCCTTCCCGTAGAAAAGGATATCCACACTCACAACCGGGCATATATGTCCACCAATGTAACATACGGCAGAGGCATGGGCGTAGTAGAATCCATCGGTATGGATACTGAAATCGGCAAAATTGCAAAACTTATCAATGAGGCACCTGCCGAAACTACGCCTTTACAAAAGCGGCTGGCGGACTTAGGTAAGGTTTTAAGTATCATATCCCTGATACTCTGCGCCTTACTTTTTGTAATTGCACTATTACAAAACCGTAACATACCGGAAATGCTGATTACCGCTATTTCCCTCGCCGTAGCCGCAGTTCCCGAAGGACTGCCCGCCATTGTAACCATGGTGCTTGCATTGAGTGTTTCCCGCATGGTAAAAGTCAATACCATTGTGAAAAAACTGCCCAGTGTGGAAACTCTCGGTTGTGTCAGCGTAGTATGCTCTGACAAAACAGGCACACTTACCCAGAATAAAATGTCCGTAGCCGAATGTTTTACAAACGGTGCACTGTTCCCCGTACAAAAGCTGCACAGAGAACAGGACAGATACTTTTTAGAAGGCTTTACACTCTGCAATGACGCTTCCCTTGCAGGCGAGTCACATATGCCTGACATTTCTTCGCCTGCCACCGATGCTGCCCGCTTACAGGAGTCTGCAACCAATGCAGATTTGCACGCTGCAGAAGCTGCCTCCCGTATCGGTGACCCTACGGAGCTGGCTCTCCTTGATATGGCAGCAGCTTTTGGTATCTACCGTCCTGTATTGGAAAAACGCCTGCCGCGCATAAATGAAATCGCCTTTGATTCCGCCAGAAAGATGATGACTACCCTGCACAGACAGGGCACAATCTGCCTTTCCTTTACCAAAGGCTCCCCCGATGAAATCTTAAACCGTTGCCGCTATATCCGCGAAAACGGCCAGACCGTATTACTGACCCCAAAACACAAAAAAGTGATTTATGAAGCCATCCGGGAAATGTCCGCAAAAGCCCTGCGCATTCTGGCTCTGGGTATGCGCACCGGCGATACTGCCCCAACGGAAAAAGAGTTGACTTTTATCGGGCTTGCCGGTATGAAGGACCCAATTCGCCCGGAAGCCTTAGAAGCAGTCAGTGCCTGTCACAGTGCCGGTGTCCGCACCGTTATGATTACGGGTGACCGCATTGATACCGCCTGTGCCATCGCCAAGGAACTTTCCATTGCGGAGAATATGTCTCAATGCATGACCGGAAGCACCTTGGATACCCTCACCGGTCAGGAGTTGACGGAGGCTCTGCGGCAAACCCGCGTCTTTGCACAGGTTTCTCCCGAACACAAAACTAAAATTGTCAACACTTTGAAAAGCGATGGTCACATTGTAGCCATGACCGGAGACGGTGTGAATGATGCCCCTTCTCTTAAATCAGCCGATGTAGGTATCGCCATGGGCATTACCGGTACGGATGTTGCCAAAAATGCCGCCGACATTATTCTTACCGATGACAATTTCTCTACTATTGTAAAAGCTATCGAGCAGGGGCGCAGTATTTATGCCAATATAAAAAAAGCGGTACTCTTTTTGCTTTCCTCCAATTTCGGGGAAATCATTACCATGCTTACCGCCATCCTCTTAGGACTTTGCTCTCCGCTAAAGCCCAGCCATATTTTGTGGATTAACCTGATTACCGATTCCCTGCCTGCATTGGCACTGGGTATCGACATCAGTGATACCTCCCACTTTATGAAAAAACCTCCCCGCTCCAAAGAAGAAAACCTTTTTGCAGAGGGAGGACTGTCCTGTACGCTTTTGTACGGCTTTTTGATTGCAACCATCAGTATGGCGGCCTTTTTGCAGCTTCCGGTAAAGCTCTTACTTGAGAATGGTATTCCACTCAGCATAGAAGCCATCCAGTCACTTTTATCCGTGCCGGAAATCCTGACACATTCCCAGACATACGCCTTTACCGCTCTGGGCATGTCCCAGCTTTTCCATGCAATCGGTATGCGTGATGTAGAATGCTCTTTCTTTAAGATGAAGCATTTTTCCAACAAGCTGATGATGGCGGCTTTTGCCATCGGCATCTGCTTACAGCTTGCCGTTACTACCATTCCCTATTTTACCAATGCATTCGGCACCTGCATCCTGACAGCCTCCGATTGGAAGTTTTTGTTACTGCTGTCCGCACTGCCCTTGCTGGCACATGAAATCTTATTGCTACCCAAACTGTTCAAACGGTCTGCATAACCGGTACTTTTCAACGCAGACCCATGGGAAACGTCGGTGCTAAACTCAACCTACCCTTACATGGGCAGGTTGAGTTTAGCATCCGCTACGTTTCCCATTCATATGACTTTCAAGCCGGAAGTTGTCGCTCTGACAACCAGGAAGTTTCTTGTGTACGCTAAATTGGAATTTGTTACTCTGAAAAGCCTGGTTTTGACTTTTCGGCAAACGAAAAATCAAGTATAAGCCATTCACAGAAAAACCTGTGAAGACAGATTCCCAATGCTACAACGCAGAGCAAACTGCATTTATGGGCATATATAGCATAT
>JAFUNK010000019.1 GCA_017482205.1 Lachnospiraceae bacterium | reverse complement strand
GAGGACTGAAAATCCTCGTGTCACTGGTTCGATTCCGGTTCTGGGCATTTAGCATGTAAAAAATTTGGAGCACTAGCTCAGTCGGTAGAGCACCTGACTTTTAATCAGGTTGTCGGGGGTTCGAATCCCCCGTGCTTCACTAAGACCGTAAGGTCTTATTTTTTTGGAAAAACCAATATTTTCGGGCATTTACGTTGTGCGACGTCGCACAAAATGAAGTTGTAAAACGATGTGAAAAGGTACTAAAATAGAAGTAGTCAAGAAGTAGTCAGAACATCGTAAGTTGTCAGTTTATGCTTTTTTAGGAGATATAAGTTAGGATTGATATAAGAATAGTCACATGTTACTTTGCAAAAAAAGAATGGAGGTTTTACCATGAAATTTACTAATAAAGACATATTAGAGATGGCAATGCAGCAATCTGCCGTGGATGCAAATTGTAGTAAAGAAGATTTTTTGCGTAAGGATAATATAATTGTGACATCTAAGTCAAATCCCGGTGCAAGAAAGTATTTAAAGCTTCCACTCGATTGCAATTTGATTTCCTATGGAAATAATATTGTTGCTACGATAAATGAAAAGTATCGGGATATTGTGTCAGCATATGTGAATCGTTATCCTGTAGAACATTGTTTTGAAACACCCAATATGCATGTGTTGAATGACGCTATGCAAAAGGATAACTTAAGAGTTTGTTTTATGGCAGAGTACTTTCTACCGGATTTAACTTGCTTAAAGGTTTTAGATTGCACATATGAACTAAGAGTTTTGCAGCAAGAAGACTTTGCCTCTTTATATACAGAGGAGTGGAGCAATGCATTGTGTGAAAAGCGCAAAGAACTGGATGTTTTAGGTGTTGGTGCGTATGATGGCGATAGGTTAATCGGTCTTGCAGGGTGTTCGGCTGATTGTGAAACCATGTGGCAAATTGGGGTAGATGTGCTTTCGGAATACCGCAGACAAGGCGTAGCATCTGCTCTTACAAGTCGATTGGCTATTGAGATTTTAAATAGAGGGAAAGTTCCTTTTTATTGTGCGGCATGGTCTAATATTAAATCTGTCCGCAACGCAATTAAGAGCGGATTTCGCCCTGCATGGGTTGAGATGACTGTAAAAAGTACCGATTTGGTGAATGAAATGAATGGTATAACATACGAAGTCAAAAAACTTCCCATTTCAGAGCTCCACACCTTAACGCAATTATTCGACTACAATGACGTAGAAGAAATGATTGCTGAAAATACGCGTGAAATAGAAAATAAAAGCATTGATATTTTTGTAGTATACCTGAATAAACAATTGGTGGGTGAACTGCATGTTGTCTACGAGAAAGAAGATAAAAATTTTGCAGAGAGAGACAAGCGTGCGTACCTGTTTGCGTTCCGTGTCCATGAGGAGTATCAAAATCAGGGAATCGGCAAGTACCTGTTAGAAAAAGTTTTGGATACATTAAAGACAGAGGGTTGCACGGAGTTTACCGTAGGGGTAGAGGACGATAATCTGCGGGCAAAATATATTTATCAAAAGTATGGTTTTACAAAAGTGATTGCCAGAAAGTCAGAGTCTTATCAGGGCGACAGTTATGAATATGATTTATGGTTACGCAATTGACAACTCTAACAGGAAGCTCTATAATAAATGTATATTTTAAGAGAGAGGTGAAAAGATGAGGAGATAGTTTACTTTTGAAAACATGAAACGTTTGTAGTTAGTGTGAATTGCAATATGCAGTCACATCGTTTTTCGTGTTGCCAAAAGTGGATTATGTTCTCATAACCTCTCTTTTTTGATGTAAAAAATTGGAAGCGGCTATCTTAGGATAGTTGTGTTTCTGTATTGCAAAATATTGAGGTTAGGTACATGATTCGGAATCATTTGGCAACAGATGGTTCTTTTTTATTTTAGGAGGATTATATGGCACAAATAAATGTATCTAATTTAACATTTTATTATGACGGAAGCTTTGACAATATATTTGAAAAAGTCTCTTTTTCCATAGATTCTAATTGGAAATTAGGATTTATAGGAAGAAACGGCAAAGGCAAAACAACCTTTTTAAACTTATTATTGGGTAAGTATGAATATGAAGGGGCAATAACAACTTCTGTTACCTTCGACTATTTTCCGTATCAGATTTCATCCACACAGGCTGAAGCGTGTGCTGTGGATTTCTATGAAGAATTGAAACCGGGATGTGAATTCTGGAGAGTTTTATGTGAGTTGGACAAGCTTAATGCGGATGCGGAAATTTTGTATCGCCCATTTACTACCTTAAGTCATGGAGAACGGACCAAGGTGATGCTGGCAATTTTATTTTCCGGTGAAAATGAGTTTTTGCTGATTGACGAACCCACCAACCATTTAGACCAAAATTCCAGGGAAATCGTGAAGCAGTATTTATCCGGTAAGCAGGGTTTTATTCTGGTATCCCATGACAGGGATTTGCTGGATGCCTGTATTGATCATGTACTGGTGTTAAACCGTAGTACAATTGAGGTACAGACCGGTAATTTCTCCTGCTGGTGGGAAAATAAAAGCCGTAAAGATGCTTTTGCGGAAGCGGAAAATGAGAAGCATAAAAAGGAAATCGTTAAGTTGCAAAAAGCATCTGACAGATTGGGGCGCTGGGCAGAGAAAAACGAAAGTACTAAAATCGGTTTTGATCCGATAAAGGAGCATGACCGTTTTCTGAATACTCGTTCTTATATTGGTGCAAAAACCAAAAAAATGCAGAGTCGTGTGAAACAGATGGAGCAACGGATTGAAAGGGAAATCGAAGAAAAAGAGGGCCTGCTTCAGGATATAGAAAATCCGGCAGTCCTTAAACTGAATCCTTTAGAACACTATAAGGAAACATTGCTTACTGTGAAAGATTACAGCATCCGTTACGAGGATGCACAGGCACCGGTATTTGAAAATTTGGAATTCGCAATAAAGCAGGGAGACAGACTGTTTCTAAACGGTAAAAACGGTTGTGGAAAATCAAGTCTGATAAAAGCGATTTTGTGCCGTCTTTCCGAAAACGAAGGGATTACAATGGGAAGAAGCAATGTCGGAAGTACTGTGCCGGAGAGTGGCGTGTCAGGAGGTAACCCTTCAGAGAGCAGAGAAACCCAAAATTCTGTCATAGAAACCGGTACCCTCACCATCGCCCCCAATTTGGTGGTATCTTACATCAATCAGGACACCTCTTATTTAAGGGGAAACATCAAGGATTTTTGTAAAGAGAAAGGTCTGGATGAGAGTCTGTTCTGCGCGATTTTGCGGCAGCTTGACATGGAACGGGTACAGTTTGCAAAGAATATGGAGGACTTTTCCGAGGGTCAGAAAAAGAAAGTGCTGATTGCAGCCAGTCTGATGACACCGGCGCATTTGTATATTTGGGATGAACCTCTAAACTACATTGACGTGTTCTCCAGAATGCAGATAGAGCAGTTAATTCTTACATACCATCCCACTATGCTTATAGTGGAACATGATGTAAGGTTCCGGGAGGCAATTGCCACAGAAACGGTGGAGTTTGCATAATATGACCGACGGGACCCACGATTTTTACAAAGCAATCGGATACAAACCGGCAGTAAAGGGTACTTATTGGAAGAAAAAGTAGTAAAAATAGCGGAAGTGATAAACTTCTGCTATTTTTTTTTACAAATAAATGATATAATAAAATGTCACAATAGGCGTTTTCTATCCTATGGGGAGTTTGAAGGCGTAAAAAAGATGTGATGTACCTACCCAAAATATAGTACAAAGTGTACGAAGCGAGATATGTAATGGCAGATTTATATCAGAAATTAGAAGAATATGCACATACGGACTATTATCCGTACCATATGCCGGGGCATAAAAGGCATTTGTGTGGAAATGTATTAGCACAAACTGCCCGCTGGGACATTACGGAGATAGATGGTTTTGATAATTTGCATGCACCGGAGGGTATACTAAAAAGTGTACAGGAAAAGGCGGCAGCAATTTATGGTGCTAAAGAGAGCTTTTTTCTGGTAAACGGCAGTACCGCAGGTATTTTAAGTGCTGTTTCAGCCACAGTAAAGCAGGGTGGAAAGCTTCTGATGACCAGGGGGTGTCATAAGGCTGTATATCATGCGGCGTATCTGCGCAATCTGGAAATAAAGTATTTATATCCGGGGCAGCATGAAGTGTTTGGCTGCAATCTAGCAGTAACAGCTTCACAGGTAGAGCAGGCTCTTAAAGAGGACAGTGACATTCAGGCGGTATGCATTGTGTCTCCTACCTACGAAGGGCTGGTGGCTGATGTGGAAGAGATTGCCAAAGTAGTACACAAAAGAGGGATTCCCCTTATTGTGGACGAAGCCCATGGTGCACATCTGGGGTTTCATCCGGCGTGGCCTAAAAGTAGTGTACAGCTGGGGGCTGACATTGTGATACAGAGTCTGCATAAGACATTACCGGCACCTACACAGACTGCAATTTTACATGTAAACGGCAGTCTGATAGACCGCAGGGAATTAAAAAAGTTTTTGAGAATATATCAAAGCAGCAGTCCTTCTTATCTGCTTATGGCAGCTATGGAGGAAGCAATAGAAATTACAAATAGCAGAGCCACAGAGCTGTTCGGCAGTTTTTTAGCAAATTGGACAGAAATGTGTGATAAACTACAGAATTGCCGGTATATTCACTTTTTAAAAGAATCGGGAATGGATATCGGTAAGCTGGTGATAAGAGATAAGAGCCATACTTTTCCGGGACAGCAGTTATATGATATCTTACTGGAAAAGTATCATTTACAGATGGAAATGGCGACAGGTGGATATGTGCTGGCAATGTTTACCATCGGAGATACGAAGGAAGGGTATGAGCGACTGACAGAAGCTTTGCTGCAGATTGATGAAGAGTGTGGCAGAGAGCAGATACCCGGACAAACCAATGAAAATATGCAAACCTTACCGCAGGTAAAATATAAGCTTTGTGAAAGCTGGGGAAAGGATACCAAAGAAATGCTGTTAAAAGAAGCTGTAGGTTATATAGCAGGAGAGTTTATAAACCTGTATCCTCCGGGAATTCCCCTTATTGTACCGGGAGAAATATTTACAGAAGAACTTTGCGGGTATTTGCAGGATTGTATGAGTAAGGGGTTAAATGTGCAAGGCATTACAGAACGTGATAGCGCGATTTTTGTGAGTTGTATTGCTAAAGAGTAACAGATATTTCGTACTGAAAAATCAGTGTATGAATACAAATGTATGAATACATAAGAAATCCGTTCATCATAATAAAAGTACAAATGAAAAAAGAGAGGATTGGCAAAAGACAGCGGGGTTATTTGACAAAATCGTAGCCATAGGTGGCGGAATGAGAGGAATTATGAGAAAGACAAAAATTATTTGTACAATCGGACCGGCAAGTGAAAGTGAGGAAAAATTAAAAGAGCTGATGTTGGCAGGCATGAATGTAGCCCGTTTCAACTTTTCTCATGGCACTCATGAGGAGCAGCTTGTAAAGTACAATAAGGTTTTAAAAGTGAGAGAAGAAGTCGGATTGCCGGTAGCAACGCTCCTTGATACAAAGGGTCCTGAAATCCGTTTACGGGACTTTGAAGGTGGAAAAGTAGAATTGCAGGCAGGACAGCTTTTTGTGCTGACAACGGATGAAGTGATGGGAAATGCCCAGAAAGCGTCCATTACTTACAAAAATTTAATTAATGATATTTGTGTCGGTACTACAATTTTGATTGATGACGGTCTGATAGAGATGGTTGTAGAGGAAATGACCGGCAATAATATTATCTGTCGTGTGATTAACGGTGGTTTTGTATCCAATCACAAGGGTGTAAATGTGCCGGGTGCAATTTTATCCATGCCTTATATCAGTGATGTAGACAGAGCAGATATTCTTTTTGGTATTGAGCAGGGCTTTGATTTTCTGGCAGCATCCTTTGCCCGTACCAAGGAAGATATTTTAGAGGTTCGTCAGATTTTGGATGAACATAATAGTAAGATGCAGATTATTGCAAAAATTGAAAATATGCAGGGTATCAACAATCTGGAAGAAATCTTGGAGGTTTCTGACGGTATTATGGTAGCCCGTGGTGATATGGGTGTAGAGGTTGCCATGGAGGAAGTACCTGTTTTGCAGAAAAAGATGATTAAGATGGCAGTGGCAAAGGGTAAGCATGTTATTACCGCGACCCAGATGTTAGAGTCCATGATTAAGAATCCCCGTCCTACCAGAGCGGAGGCTACGGATATTGCAAACGCAATCTATGACGGTACAACTGCAATTATGCTTTCCGGTGAAAGTGCGGCAGGTCTGTATCCGGTAGAAGCGGTAAAGACCATGGCACGTATTGCAGAGCGAGCAGAGCAGGATATTGATTATCGTTCCCGTATGGAAAGAGGACATGGGGATCCATCGGATATTACTACTGCAATTTCTTATGCGACCTGTAGTGTTGCAACGGATTTGAATGCTGCAGCAATTATTACGGTTACCATGTCCGGCTTTACAGCTAATATGATTGCCAGATACAAGCCCGGTTGTAAGATTATTGGTTGTGCCGTAGACGAACAGGTATGCAGACAGTTGAACCTTCTTTGGGGCGTAAATCCTATATCGCTGAAGGAAGAAGAGGATGCAGAGGAACTGTTTGAGGATGCAGTAGAAATGAGTAAGCAGGCAGGATTTGTAAAATCTGGTGACACTGTTGTCATAACTGCCGGAGTGCCTTTGAGAATTGCCGGCAGAACCAATATGATACGTGTAGTTGAGGTAGAATAGAAAAAATGGGGAAGATAGTTTATCTGATGGGGAAAAGCTCCACGGGAAAGGATACGATATACAGAAATCTGCTGGCGGAAAACAGGTTTGATTTGCAGAAAATCATTCCCTATACCACCAGACCGATTCGCATTAAGGAAAGTAATGGTGTGCAGTATTTCTTTACGGATGAAGCGGGATACAAGGAGCTGTTGGACAGTGGTCGTGTGATTGAGCATCGCACCTACAATACCTATCACGGACTGTGGCGGTATTTTACGGTTGATGATGGGCAGATTGATTTAGATGCAAAAAATTATATCTGTATCGGTACACTGGAATCCTATGAGAGTACAAAAGCATATTTTGGGGCAGAAAATATGGTGCCCGTGCTGATTGAACTGGACGATGGTGCTCGATTGCAGCGGGCATTGGACAGGGAACGCAAGCAGTCTGAACCCAAATATGAGGAAATGTGTAGACGTTTTCTGGCGGACAGTGAGGACTTTGCAGAAGAAAAGATAGTGCAGGCAGGCATTACCAGACGTTTTTACAATGAAAATCTGGAGCAGTGTTTAAAGGAAATTGACACTTATATAGCGAAAGAACTGGGAGTTGCCGATACATAAAGAGAGAGTTGAAATTTCCGGTAAGGCGAAACAAAACCCTGTTACAGGCGTTAAAAAATCATGCAAAAGGAGGCAAGCGTATGGAGATTAAGGTTGACAATGTGCAACAGACACAACAGATACAGCAAACTCACGAAACAGCACCCGCGGACGGAAGCTTTAAGTTTACGCTTGCCAGCCATGTGCAGGAGGCGGAATTACAGGCACGTTTGCAGGGATTGATGGAAGAAATTACCATGCAGGGTGACCGTTTGTACAAGCGCAGGGATGTGCGGGATATGAAAAAGTACCGCAGTCTGATTAAAGAATTTATGAATGAGGTAGTCAGCCGTTCCCACGCCTTTTCCAGAGAAAACTTTTTGGACAAGAGAGGTCGCCACAGGGTATACGGTATTATCCGTCTGATTGATGAGAATCTGGATGAACTGGCGAAGGAACTGGTAAAAGACGAGCAGGACAATCTCAGTATTCTGAATAAAATCGGGGAAATCAGAGGGCTGTTGTTGGATATTTTTACTTAAGAAGGAGGTGCTGTTATGGCTTCATTTAAAGACATTGTGGGACAGGAACAGATAAAAGAGCATTTGCAGGGAGCAATGAAGACCGGCAAGGTGTCTCATGCTTATATTATAAACGGAGAAAGATTTTCGGGAAAAGAATATATTGCCCGGGTCTTTGCCATGGCGTTACAGTGTGAAAAAGAAGATGGAGAGCCTTGTCAGATATGCCACTCCTGTAAGCAGGCATTGTCAAATAACCAGCCTGATATTATTTATGTATCCCATGAAAAGCCGGGAACTATCGGTGTTGACGATATCAGAGCACAGGTAAACGGTGATATTGCTATTAAGCCTTACAGTAGCCCGTACAAGATATATATTATAAACGAAGCGGAAAAGATGACACCGCAGGCACAAAATGCCCTGCTTAAAACATTGGAAGAACCGCCTGCGTATGCGGTTATCATATTACTTACCACAAATGTCAATTCTTTACTACAGACAATTTTGAGCAGATGTGTTATCTTACATATGAAGCCTGTTGCAGACGAACTGGTAAAAGATTTCTTGATGACACAGATGCAGGTGCCGGATTACAAGGCAGAGGTGTGTGTGGCATTTGCCAGAGGTAATATTGGCAAAGCAAAGCATTTGGCGGCCAGTGAAGATTTTGAAAAGGTTAAAGAAGAAGCACTGGCACTCTTGAAGTATGTCCATGAAATGGATATTACGGAAATGATTGCCGCTATTAAAAAAATCAATGAATACAAATTGGACATTGACGACTATTTGGATATTTTATCCATTTGGTACAGGGATGTATTGTTGTTTAAGGCAACAAATGATGCCAACCATCTGGTATTCAGAGAAGAAATTCAGAATATCCGCAGAGTGGCGGGACGTACTTCTTATGAAGGGATTGAAGAAGTGCTGCAGGCGCTTTCCAAGGCAAAGAGCCGCTTAAATGCAAATGTCAATTTTGATTTGACGATGGAGCTTTTGCTCCTTACAATGAAAGAGAATGGCTAAAAGCCGGAGTTTGTCCGGTAAATGCCGGCAGATGTATTTACGGGCAGGTGCCCGAATAACAGGAAACCGAGGTTTCCGGGAGAATTTGGAGGTTTATAGATGATTAAAGTAATTGGAGTAAGATTTCGTACGGCAGGAAAGATTTATTTCTTTGACCCGTTGGATTTTGAAGTAGAGAGAGGCGGACATGTTATCGTAGAAACTGCCCGTGGTATTGAATTTGGTACGGTAGTCAGTGCACCCAGAGAAGTAGAGGATGACAAAGTAATTCAGCCCTTAAAGCCGGTGCTTAGGATTGCTACTGAAAAAGATATTGAGCAGGAAGCAGAAAACAAGCTGAAAGAAAAAGAAGCATTTAAAATTTGTCTGGAAAAAATCCGCAAGCATGAGTTGGAAATGAAGCTGATTGATGCGGAATATACTTTTGACAACAATAAAGTATTGTTTTATTTTACGGCGGACGGACGTATTGACTTCCGTGAGCTGGTAAAGGATTTGGCAGGTGTTTTCAAGACCCGTATTGAGCTGCGCCAGATTGGTGTCAGGGACGAGACTAAGATTGTGGGAGGTATCGGTATTTGTGGCAGACCTCTTTGTTGCCATACCCACCTTTCCGAGTTTATACCGGTATCCATTAAGATGGCGAAGGAGCAGAATTTGTCCTTAAATCCTACCAAGATTTCCGGCGTTTGCGGCAGACTGATGTGTTGCTTAAAGCATGAAGAGGAAACCTATGAAGAATTGAACCGCAATCTTCCTAATGTAGGAGATACCGTAACCACCGGGGACGGCTTGCAGGGTGAAGTGCAGAGCGTGAATGTACTGCGCCAGTTGGTGAAGGTTATTGTAGATGTAAATGATGAAAAGGAAATTCACGAATATAAGGTAGAGGACCTGCGTTTCAAGCACAGACACGGCAAGAAAGAACGTGTAGAGCTTTCTGCGGAAGAACTGAAAGAACTGGAGAAGCTGGAAGCGGAGGAGCAGTTAGACGGTGTAGAGGATAAGCCTGCAACAAGGGATGACTGGAAAAATCATCGTGACAATAACCGTCAGGAAAGAGGCGGACACAGAGATAAACTGTTTAAGCAGGACAAAAACGAAGGTGTAATTGCAGAAGAAAAGGCAGAGAGCACCGAAGGTCAGAAACAGCATTACGATAACAGACGTAACAACCGCTACAACCGGAACCGACATGACAATCGTCAGAACGACAGGCAGGAAAACCGTTCACATGATGGTCAGAATGGCAACAATAACGGAGAGAACAATGCACAGGGCGAGAACCGTGGTAATCGTCATAACCGTGGCAGAAACCGTTATTATAACCGCAACAAACAGGAAGGAAAGTCTAATTTTGAAGGAAATCAGTCTGAAGGAAAAGGAACGCCTTGATGATTTGCAGCGAAACGGCTACCAAATCATACAGAACCCTGAAAAGTTCTGCTTTGGTATGGATGCCGTGCTGTTGTCGGGCTTTGCAAAGGTAAAACCGGGAGGAACGGTGTTGGATTTAGGAACCGGCACTGGGATTATACCCATTCTTTTAGAGGCAAAAACTGAAGCTTCCCATTTAATCGGACTGGAAATACAAGAAGAGAGTGCAGATATGGCAAGACGTAGTGTAAAGCTCAATGACCTTTCTGCCAAAATCGACATTGTAACAGGAGATATTAAGGAAGCAGACAAATTATTTGCGTCTGCTTCTTTTGATGTAATAACCAGCAATCCGCCCTATATGATAGGAGAGCACGGTCTGCAAAACCCGGATGCTCCTAAAGCCATAGCCCGGCATGAAGTACTTTGCACGTTGGAGGATGTGGTAGGACAGGCAGCCAAGTTGTTAAAACCCGGCGGTCACTTTTTTATGGTGCACAGGCCCTTTCGTCTGGCAGAAATTATCAATGTGATGATACAGCATAAGCTGGAGCCCAAAAGGATGCAGCTTGTTTACCCCTTTGTAGATAAGGAACCCAATATGGTGCTGATTGAAGGTGTACGCGGCGGCAGACCCCGTATGACAGTGGAAAAACCCTTGATTATTTACAAGGAACCCGGTGTGTATATGCCGGAGATTTATGATATTTACGGATATTGATATGTGAAATACTTGCGTTATTTGTAAAGAGATGTTATTATTTAAGTACAAAGAAAGCACCCATTCCAAAGATGGATGCTCCGAGTTTAGGGTTATTTGCCTTTAAAGGCAACGCCTATCCTGTTGGCGGACAGGATAGGCATTTTTATTTGTGCTTGCTTTTCTTTTCGAGAAAGGCAAGCAACGCAACAACTAAACTGCCGAAGGACATTAACAAAGCCAATATCCCAAGGAAAATCGAAATGATTTCATAAGCCGTCATTTGCGTCACCTCCCTTCTATGTAGTATCGGCGGACCGATCTTATAAACCGGGAGGCTGCCACCTGTCATGGGTGCTTTCCGTAGAGGTATTGTAACATGAAAAACTGTTTAACGCAATTATTTTTATGGGATATTAGAAACTCAATATTTTATAATAGAGTTAGAAAGTTTACTGTTTTATTTGGTGGTTTATGATATAATTACTTTTGAAACAATTGTTATGATGTATGGATATAAAATAGGAGAGATTAACCATGGCAGGTATGTTGTATTTGTGTGCGACACCCATAGGAAATTTGCAGGATATGACACCCCGTGTGATTGATACGTTAAAACAGGTGGATGTAATCGCAGCGGAGGATACCCGTAACAGCAGAAAGCTGTTGTCGGCGTTTGATATTCACACCCCCATGACTAGTTACCACGAGTACAATAAGGTGGAAAAAGCAGAGCAGTTAATCGGACAGATGCAGAACGGCAAAAATATTGCACTGATTACAGATGCGGGAACACCGGCGATTTCCGACCCCGGTGAGGTGTTGGTGCGTATGTGTCAGGAGGCAGGGATTACCGTAACCAGTTTGCCGGGACCGGCAGCATGTATCGTGGCGCTGACTTTGTCGGGGCTTTCCACCAGAAGATTTTGTTTTGAGGGCTTTTTGCCGGCTGACAAAAAAGAAAGAAAAGAGATTCTGGAAGAATTAAAGAACGAAACCAGAACTATCATACTTTATGAGGCCCCCCATCATCTGGTGAAGACACTGACAGACCTGTCAGAAAGTTTGGGTGACCGCAAAATTACTCTTTGTAGGGAACTGACGAAGAAGTTTGAGACAATTTTGCTCACTACCTTATCCGCAGCACTTGCAAAGTACGAGGAAGAAGATCCCAGAGGAGAATATGTGCTGGTACTGGAAGGTAAAAGCAGGGAAGAAAAGAAGCAGGAAGCCATTGCAAGCTGGGAGAGCATGAGTATTGAAGAGCATATGGCACTTTATGAAAAAGAAGGTCTCGATTCCAAGGAAGCCATGAAGAAAGTGGCAAAAGACCGCGGCGTAGGAAAAAGAGAGATTTACGAGTATTTACATAAGAAGTGATGAGGTGCCCAAAAAGAGAAACGCTTTGCATAGGCAGTGTGTGATACTTTTCATCAGGAATTACAGAGCAAATTTTACGCAGAAAAAATGTGGAGCGGAAGGAAGAGAAGAAATGAAAGCGACGGTTTTGATAGATAACATTGCGGAAGTAAATTTAAACTCCGAATGGGGTCTTAGCATTTACATAGAATATGGTGATAAAAAAGTGCTTTTAGATACCGGTTCCTCGGAGATGTTTGTGCAGAATGCGAAAACATTGGGAGTGGATTTGGCAGAAGTGGATTTTGGCGTACTGTCCCATGCACACTATGACCATGCGGACGGCATGGATGCTTTCTTTGCAGCAAATGATAAGGCAAAATTTTATTTACGGGCAGGAGCGGGAGAAAACTGCTATCATAAATTGCCGGAGGGTGATAAGTATATCGGAATCAAGAAAGGTATCTTGGAAACATATAAAGACAGAATTGTGTTTGCAGAAGGAAAGGTAGTTCTTTCTGAAGGAATTGAACTGACTCCGCATACCACGCAAAATCTTGCGGAGATTGGTCGTTGCAACAGCATGTACGTAAAAAAGGGAAGTAGAATGATTCCCGACGACTTTTCCCATGAGCAGAACTTAATTTTCGAAACAGAAAAGGGACTGGTCATTTTTAACAGTTGTTCCCATGCCGGAGCAGACAACATTATCAAAGAAACAGCGGCGAGTTATCCCGGCAAAAAGATTTGTGCACTGATAGGCGGCTTTCATCTGTTCAGGTCTTCGGAAGAAGAGGTGCGCGCCTTTGCAAAACGGGTGAAGGAAACCGGCATTGAGAAGTTGTATACCGGTCATTGTACCGGTGAAGAAGGCTACCAAATTCTGAAAGAAGAACTGGGTGATAGAGTGGAGCAGCTAAAAACAGGACTGGTGATGGAGTGGAACAGCTAAAGACCGGGTTTGTGATAGCGTTTTAGGGATTCCGGTAAACGTAGAGTAGATAGAAAAGGTATAGAGGTGACGGATGTTGAGAAATTTTTTTGTTATGAAGAGAGTAATTTATGAGAAAGATCAAAATCTAAATTAACCATATTCCTGCACTCGTGTGGGGTGAAAAATCGGATAAAGTTTATTTATGTGTGCACGGAAAAATGTCTTCTAAAGAATCTGCTGAAGGAATTGCAAAAATTGCAGAGCAAAGAGGATATCAGACAATCAGCTTTGACCTGCCAGAGCACGGGGAACGTAAGAATGCGGATAAGGTTTACCATATTGGAAGAGCGACTTGAAAGGGAAAAAGAGATTGATACACCTATTGATCTCATGACCTGGGCTTACTATGGATATGTGAAAGAGCGTGTTTTACAAAAATGGTATGTTAGTATGATGTGCCTTTAAAATATAGGATAGATTTCTGTTTTCCAAGACATCTATATAACAATTATAGGGAATAAAACTACATTTGAGTGGATAGATTTTAGATTTTTACCATTCCTATACTATTTACTTAGTGGCAACGTTTAGTCTTGCAATGTCTGAAAAGTACAGGAGTATTTGGTGTTTGCAAGAAAGAAAAATTCCAATTTTCGGAGACTATAATTTGGCGGACGCATTAGTTTTATATAATTACGAGTATATTAACTATAGGAGACATGAATGATTGATTTGGATACAGAGATATACGAACTATTGAATAAACAGATAAAGATACAGGATCTTCGCTATTTATCATCTGGTGATGACAGTGATGCTTTTTTGCTTAATGAACAATGTGTTGTTAAGATTCCCAATAGGGATTCTGTCAGAATTGCTCAGAAAAAAGAGTTTGATTTGTATCGCTTTTTAGAAACAGTTAAATTTTCTTATCAGATACCTAAAGTGATTTATCAATGTGAACATTTCAATATTATGAAATATATTAAGGGGGAGCGTATTACTTATGAGCAGTATCATAAGTTAGGTGAAAAGGAAAAAGATGCCCTTGCATATGATGAAGCAACTTTTTTGAAAGAATTACATTCTGTAAATGTTGATTATTCTCTTGATTTATTTTCCGAAGCTCAGGTAAATAAAACCGATGATTATATGCGGGATAAAAAAAATCTTATCAGTATTTTGGAAAAAGAACGGTTATTGACTCCGAAGATGTTGAAACACATTGAGACGATATATGAAAATATATTAAGCAATGATGTTTTATTTAGATATACTCCTTGTCTTGTACATAATGATTTTAGTGCAAATAATATGATTTTCAGAGAAAACAGATTATTTGGAGTTATTGATTTTGGCGATTTTATTGTTGGTGACCCTGACAATGACTTTTTGTGTTTGCTAGATTGTAGTACAGATGATTTCGGGAAAGAATTTGGCAGGAAAGTATTGAAGTATTATCAACATAATAATCCTGAAGTGGCAGAAAGAAAAGCGGAACTCAATGATGCGTATTGGGCGGTAGAACAAATTATTTATGGTCATAAACATAATCATAAAGAAATGCTGAGTAAGGGTGTTTCTGCATTATTACACACAAAGGCAGAGAATTTTATATTTTAGTATAAAAGATGATATGTGATTATATGTGTAGGTTGTAGTTAAGATAATGATTGGAAATTATGTACACAAATAACTTCCAGTTCTACATAGATAACACTGATAAAACGGTTAAGGAAACAGCTATGGAAATAGTAGCATTTGTAAATAGTATTGGGTAATTTGCCCCAATTTTCCAACCCCTCCCCTTCCTAAATCAGAAAACTACTTTTTATAAAAAACTACATTGGAGGTAGTAGGATGTTTGAAATCAAAGACAAGTTTTATTTAAACGGAGAACCTTTTCAGATTGTTTCAGGAGCTTTTCACTATTTCCGCACGGTGCCGGAATATTGGAGAGACCGTCTGGAAAAACTGAAAAACATGGGTTGTAATACGGTAGAAACCTATATTCCCTGGAATTTTCATGAGCCGAAAAAGGGTGAGTTTTTATGGGATGGTATGCGGGATGTGTGCCATTTTATTGAACTGGCACAGGAGCTTGGTTTGTATATCATTGTACGTCCGTCACCCTATATTTGTGCGGAGTGGGAGTTTGGTGGTCTGCCTGCGTGGCTTTTGAAGGAGCACGGTATGAGGCTTCGTTGCAGTTATAAACCTTATCTGGAGGCAGTGAAAGATTATTACAGTGTACTGATTCCCAAGCTTGTACCTTATCAGATTGACAGAGGCGGCAAGATTATTTTGGTACAGATAGAAAATGAATACGGATATTATGGTGACGATACCGCATATCTGGAATTTTTGCGGGACACCATGAGAGAGATGGGGATAACAGTGCCGTTTGTGACATCTGACGGTCCTTGGGGTAAATCTTTTGAGGCAGGACAGGTGGAAGGTGCTCTGGCAACCGGAAACTTTGGCTCCGGTGTAAGGGAGCAGTTTAAGAGCATGAAGCCCAGGATGCAGATGCAGGGGCCTCTCATGTGCATGGAGTTCTGGGTAGGCTGGTTTGATGCATGGGGACAGAAAGAGCATAAAGGCTCTGACTTAGAGCAGAATAAAAAAGATTTGGATGACCTGATGCAGCTTGGTAATGTGAATTTTTATATGTATCAGGGAGGAACCAATTTTGGCTTTATGAACGGTTCCAATTGGGGTGCACCTACTGCGGATGTGACGTCCTATGATTATGATGGTATTTTGACAGAAGATGGTCAGATTACGAAAAAGTATCTTGCTTTTCAGGAAATCATCGGCCGGTATAGGGAATTGCCAAATATTCCGCTTACTACAGAAATTAAGAGAAAAGAATTTGGCAGAATTAACGTTAACAGAAAAGTAGATTTATTTGCTACTTTAGACAAGCTGGTAACACCACAGCATTCTCTTTATCCATTGTCCATGGAGGAAGCAGACCAGAATACAGGCTATATTCTTTACCGTATCCGGATGAAGGAGTCAGAGGTTATCGACGAAATCCGTCTGGAAGGTGCAGCCGACAGAGCACAGGGCTTTGTGAACGGTAAGTATCAGTTTACAGCTTTTGGGGAAAACTTGGGTGAGAAGTTTGATATATCTGATGCGGCAGCAGGTGCCGTGCTGGATATTCTTGTGGAAAATACCGGTCGCGTAAACTTTGGAACAGGTCTGGAAGACCAGCGAAAGGGTATTACTAAGAGTGTGCGTGTGAATGACCACCGCCATTTCGGATACGATATTTATACGTTGTCCTTTGAGGAAGAACAGATTGTAAAGGTAGATTTTTCAGCAGGTTATGTGCAGGACGTGCCCGCTTTTTATGAATTTGTCTTTGAGGTAGAAGAGCCTGCAGATACTTTCCTTGATTTTGAAGGTTTTGGCAAGGGCTGTGCTTTTATTAACGGTTTTAATTTGGGAAGATACTGGGAAATCGGACCCCAGAAGAGACTCTACCTTCCGGCACCGCTTTTGAAAAAAGGCACAAACACTATTATTTTGTTTGAAACCGAAGGAAAAGCAGCAGACAGTATTTGGCTTGCAGGTGAGCCCAATCTGGGAGAATAAAGCAAATCTCACAGATTGAAAGCAGGGGATTTGTTTGGAAACAAGATGACTGAACCGGTGCAGTATACTGGAAGAATGGAGGACTCCCATGGCACAGAGTAATTGTGATATGTGTGCAAATTACGAATATGATGAGGATGAAGAATATTATACCTGTGCGGCCAATCTGGACGAGGATGAAATGTATCGTTTTCTGACCGGTAGCTGTAAGGAATGTCCTTATTTTTCTTCCAATGATGAGTATGCGGTAGTGCGGCATCAGATGTAGAGGTGGAGAAAAATATGAAATACTTAAAACAACTTGCGATTATATTATTGGTTTCCCTGCTTGCGGAAATTTTAGAATATATCATTCCGTTGCCTGTGGCGGCCAGTGTTTATGGACTGGTGCTTATGCTGGTGGGATTGATAACACATATCATTCCGTTAGAAAAGGTAGAGGGTGCAGCAGATTTTTTGGTGCAGAATATTTCGATTTTATTTATCCCGTCTACAGTAGGCATTATGGCATGTGTGGAGGAATTAAAGCAGATGGTGATACCGCTTCTGGTAATCAGTTTTGTCACTACAATATTGATAATGGTGGTAACCGGTAAAGTGAGTCAGTTTATTATCAGGCGAAAAGCTGCAAAGGAGTGACGACATGAAAGAATTTATTACACAGTCTGTTTACTTTGGCGTGGTAATCACCTTTATCGGCTATGAAATCGGACTGTTACTGCAAAAAAAGTTTAAAACAGCATTGATGAATCCGCTCTTGATTGCGGCAATTCTGATTATTGGTGTGCTGGTATTATTGGACGTTCCCTACGAAGAGTATAACAAAGGGGCCGGGTATATCAGTTTCTTTTTGACGCCTGCAACGGTAAGTCTGGCGATTCCTTTATACCGCCAGTTATCGATTTTGAAAAAATATCCCTTGGCAATTTTCGGCGGCATTATAGCAGGGGTGTTGACGGCAATGGTTTCTATCTGGCTGTTATCCTTGGGCTTTGGTTTGAACCATGAGCAATATGTGACACTTCTGCCGAAGTCTATTACTACCGCTATCGGCATGGGTATTTCGGACAAAATGGGCGGTATTGTAACACTTACAGTGGTGGCAATCAGCATTACAGGTATCAGTGGAAATGTATTGTGTGAGGCCATTTTAAAATTATTCAAGATAACAGAACCTATTGCAAAAGGACTGGCAATCGGGACTTCCGCCCATGCACTGGGCACAGCCAAAGCTATGGAAATCGGAGAAATAGAAGGTGCTATGAGTAGTCTTGCTATTGTAGTGACCGGTATTGTGACAGTGCTGTCGGTTTCTGTTTTTGCAAAGTTTATATAAAAGAGAACTGTTGCAAAATTGATGTCAATTTGCTTAACCTATTGACACTGACTGCACAATAGATAGATTTAGCCTCTGTATGCTATGGCATCTATCTGCACCTGTAAACCGTTTTCGCCGCCTTTATGTGCAAATTCCGTGGCGATAGTTTTTCTTGCGGGATATTTGCCCTTAAAGCGTTCAGCAAAAACTTTTTCCATGGTAGGAATATTCCAAGGGTCCTTCATCAGTACATCCACCTTTACGACAGATTCCAAAGTGAGCCCTACCAATGCAAGACGGGCTTCCATATTGTCTAAAGCTCCGTGCACCTGTGCTTCCACACTTTCGCCTACATTACCTACACAAAAGTTCAGGTATACCCAATCTCCGGCTGCAACGACTTCCGAATAAGCACAAGCATCGGCAAATTGGTTGTCCAGATTTTTTCTGATGATTTCTCCCATGGTGAGTCTCCTTTTGATGTGATTTTATGGTTTTTTGGAACATGGTTTTGTAAGTTATATGTTTTCATATTGAATGGGAACATACGGCAGTATACCCCATGTGATTTCGTCGGCATAGTGGACTTCTGTGTGTATCATAGAGCGATAATCCGCAGAGGTTGCCTTAATACAAGGAAATTCTGCGCAATTTTTACATTCTGCCAAGCCCATTTTTTGTGCACAGTCTTTTGCATTGCATAGGTCATCCTTGCAATAGCAATTATCACTGTAACATCCCTCGCAACGCATACTCCAATCGGTGATATCCCACATCTTAATGAGCGCCGGTTCCATAATGGCACGCAATGAGTCATCAACTTGTGTATAATGAATGCACAAGTCGCAACGTTGTCCACATTTTGAATACAAAGCATTTGTTTTGGAAAAGGGTTTACGGTTCGGTTTCTTTTTTATAAGAACCAGTTTTTTGATGTCTTCCAACTGCTCTAAAGTGGTAACATCAATAAACATCCATTTTCCATCATGGTAGGTTTTAGAATTATCATAGTGGTCAAGTATGTATTGTGAAAACTCGTTTCTCTGCAATTCAAAACATTCACGTTCTTTTTTCCCAAAGATAATCAAAAACGTATATTTATCCTCATGAATATAAACGGTAAGAATAGTTTTTTGACCTTGTTTAAATTTTAATTCATTTTTTCCGTCGCCGATTTCGTCCAGCCGATATTTGCCACGCATGAATATCATAGTTTCGTGGCTGATTTGTTCAAAGGTGTTCATAAGTTTCCTCCGATTGTAATGTGAGTTTGTAACTGGGTTTGTTGTAAATCAATGGCTATCCCTCAAACCGAAACACATCCGGTACTGAACCTTCACCAAAGGTTTTTACCGCCATCCGATACATGGAAATTTCTTTCATTATACTCTCATATAAACCCACAGTCAAGAACGTTTGTTCGAAATGCGTATATTTTTTTTATTCCTCCAAATACTATAACCGTAACGGAAAGAGAAATTGATTTCACTTTTCGGAGAAGTATATGTTGCTTGGCTATATATGATGAAATTGGGTATATACGAAATTTTTTATGTTATATACCCAAAATAGAGGGGATTTTGGCCTAGAAGAGCCGTTTTTGGGTATATAGAGAAAAAAGTGGCTCCAATACCCAGCTTTTGCGGATTTTCTGGGTATACGTGGACAAAAATTTTCTATATACCCAAAGTCGTGGTTACGGGGTGCAGGTTTGTTACGGCAACATACAAATTGGAAAAGAGAGTTTATATGAAAAAGGAGCAGGAATATGAATACAGATAAAAAAGAATTAGGTGCACAGCTTGCGTATGCGGCACTGGATGAAGTGCCCACACCGAAAGCGGATGCCAAAGAAATTGTAGGACTGGTAAAAACAAGTGGCCGTATCACAGGCTATCAGCTTTCAGATGGAGAGACCGTTTCTAAAGAGGAAGGCGTTGCCATGGCAAAGGCTGGGGAAATTCAGGGCGTGGGAGTTGCCCACAGAAAGGACTCCGAATATTTAAAATCATTGCCTGACGGAAGCGAAAACAATAATCTGGGCAATCTGCCCTCAGTAAGTGGGTGAGGAAATTCCTCCCCACTTATTTTTAAGTTATAGGAAATTTCGTGAAATTCTCTATAAGGGTTAGTGTGTCTTTTGGAATCCTAAGCCTATAAGATAAAAATTACATAACCATTCTAAAATTTTGACAAAAATTGCGAGGATAGAACTATAAACAATTCCAAATACTAATCCTGCATCATGAAAAAAGGAGGCAGAAAGATGGCAAATATTTCAGAACTGGAATTACAAAATTTAAGACACCTGATTGGCGGTTATGATACCACTCATTGCAAATTGCAGGAGTATGCAAAATGTGCAACCGATACAAAGGTAAAGCAGTTTTTTGAAAAGGGTGCGAAATCCGCTATGGAAAACAAGCAGCAGCTGATGAAGTTTTTGCAGTAATGCAGGGCAGACAACACAAAAACTGGCAGCGAACATCAGTATTGCATAGACAATATAAAAGCTGACAGCGAACATCAGCATTGCATAAGTAGTACAAAAACTGACAGTGAAACGCCGTATGTGGCAGAATGAGAGGGAAAGATATGGAAATGCAGGAAAAAGTAATGGTATCAGATACCTTAGCCGGTATCAACGGAGAATTGGTCCGCTTTGCGGAAATGATTCCCCAGACTGAAAACAAAGAATTAAAAACTGTATTAAAGCAGTTCCGTACAAGCTGTGAACAGTCACAGGAAGAATTGTACCAGATTGCAAGGGAGAAATCCTATTATGTACCTGCAGCGCAGGCAACCAGCGAAGAAATTGCTCATGTAAAGAGCCTTTTTACTTCCGGAACCCTGTAAGCGAAGAGTACCCGGCCGGCAGGAAACTGTCGGTCGGGTTTTTTGTATAACCAAAAATAGAAAACCCCCAAATTTTCGTGAAACGCTATGGTGCAAGAAAAAAAGGAATGCTACTCTGATAAGGTAAAAGAAACTGAAAAAGCAGAGGAAACCATACATGAGCGATGCAGTAAAAGACATCATAGAAGCAGAAGCCCTGCAGGGAATAAGCAGTAACATTCTGTGGGAAAAAGAATATATAGAAGAAAAATTAAAACCGTTCCGTGAAGACAGTGATGATACGGTAAGCGGGTATGAGGGAAGAGCAAAAGACACCCTGAGTACAGCCACCATACTG
>JAFUNK010000018.1 GCA_017482205.1 Lachnospiraceae bacterium | reverse complement strand
TTTTGAAATGTAGGTCTTTGATTGTAAACAGCGCTGTCCTAACCTTAACCTAATGGCATAAAAAAATAGGACTAAATCAGTGCAAACCCTTGATTTTGTTGGGTTTCTCTTAATTTAGTCCTATTATAACAGGTCCATGTCGGGATACTGCCATTCTCTCTGCCAGTCTTTCCTGTGTAACCTTTTGTTGTTTTCTTAAAAATTGTATATTTTTTCCCAAACTCATTTTTCTACTATTCTCCCTATCTGTATACAACGCATCCATGGATTTTCTTTATACGATAAGATTCTAGCATTTAAAGAACCCCCATACCACCATACAAAAAGTGCATATTTTCTAAAAAATGTAAATTGTCATTTTACACTTTTAATATGCACTCATTGTTTCGTGTTACATACTATTATCATCATCAAACTTTAAAACTATTTTTACCTTCTATTCTCAGACAAGCCTCAATGTGCATAATCCAATGTCTTGAAAACGGCATCTGTATCAAGCCCCTTATATCCTTTCCACACCAATAATCAATCAGCCAATACGCATTCTCATCTTCACTGACAACATTAAGCTTTTCTAAATATTGCTTTTTTTCATCTGTCATTTTTACTTTCAAATCACTATATGAAAGTGATTTGAAAATTTCTGTTGTGGCTTTATCTACCTCAGTTATGTATTTGTATAATTCATCAATACAAAGTTGCTTTGAAAAATCTCTGATTTCTTCTTTTACAAGTTCATTTGCAGTTGTTATAATTGGCGAATTTATGCGTCTTTGATAGTCTCCTGCAAAGAAAATCTGCTCATTATCTGCAATAAGTGAATGTGCAACAATATCTTCAATACGAAAAATATGCCAAAGTGAATAAGCAATTGTCTTACTGTGGTATCCTTTTGCATTCATGTACGGCATAGCACTAAAATCATCATTCGACAATTCATTTCTAAACTGCATAATCTGTTCCATCAGTTTTTTCCGAAGTTCAATAAGTGTAGCTATCCCTAAAGAAAAAGTATCCTTTTTCTTTATCTGCAATTGCATTGTTTTGTTTAATTCTGCCCATTCTTTATTCATAGTTCATTACCTCAACGGATTGGAATCCATCCGATAAACCGAAAGCCATCTGACTTTCAAGCCGGAATTGAGCGAGCTTTTTGCGAACGATGACAATTGAACAAAGTTCAATTGTATGGCATGCCCCATTCATAGAAAAACCTGTGAAGACAGATTCCCAATGCTACAACGCAGATCAAACTGCATTTATGGGCATATATAGCATATTTTTTCATGGCAATGCCCAAATTTAAGGGATTTTTACGGTTATTTTAGTGGTTTTGGGCATAGAGTGCAAAAAAGGCACAACCCATGCCCACATTTTGGAAATTTTGTGGGCAGTAGACAGGTAACTCTACTCTATAATGCCCAAAACAGACTTTTTTTAAGTATAAAATCCAGTTTTTTGGGCATTGGAACAGAAAAAAAGTCATTTATGCCCATTTCAAAAAAAGTGCTGTTTTTCCATATGTACCGCAGTTGGCTAATAGCAAGCTCACTCAATTTTAATCTATTTAATATTCCCATACAATTGAACTGCGTTCAATTGTCATCGCTCGCAAAAGAGCTCGCTCAATTCTTATTTTGTCACCCTAAAGTTTCTGCAAATATCTGCCCCAAAACTTCGTATGGTATATCCTGTTTTAAATAAATCTGGACCATTCCCTTGGGAGTAATTTTATAACCTGCCAACTCCTCCTTATGCTGCATTACTGCCTTTGCCTCAATGTTAATATGGTCTTTGAATGGAATAAGTCTCACGAAAGTTTCACCGACGCAATAGCTTGGTAATTTCGCCCACAATGTTTCCTCCAGTTCACATGAAGCACTATCAAAAATCATCTGTCTTAAATTATTGTACATATCAACAATCTCGCTTGGATATTTATCTATATACTCTTTTACTTGCTCATTCATTTAAACTGCCTCCACCAAATTTGTGCATTATAATACATATATTTATTCACCGGCTTTCAATCATTCGCAATACATACATATAGTTCCCTTTGATAACTTAAATCCGTTTTTTTCGTAAAACTTAGCTGCCGGTGCATACTCACTTGTATAAAGAACAATGCCTGCAAGTCCTTTATCCTTACTGTAATCTTTAACAGCATTTAACAGTTGCTTCCCTATTCCATGACCTTGTCGTTCAGGAAGTACTGCCATCTCATTAATGTAAATCTCTTCTTTGCTTCCGGAAAGCTTACAAAGTGCGAATATACACCCTAACACTTCATCATTTTCTTCATATACATACCCAACAAATCTTTTCTGTTCAAAAAAATCTTTAAGATATTCTGTTGCATTTTCCGGTGTCCAGTCTATTCCCCAATGTTCCATCGGGAATGCTTCTGCATAAATCATACCACATTTTTCCAGGTCAATCTGCTCCATAATTCTAATCATTTTTCCTTTATCACGGCGTGTAGTTTTCATGCCGACCGCCTCCTTTCTTTAACTCATCCAAATAACCTCTTCGCAGCCGCTTCTAATTGTCTTCTCTCCTCTATATCCTCATAAGCATTTTCTTTTCCATCATAATAAGGAAATATCCGGATATCCTTTTGCAGTCTCTTAATTACAACTGGTATTCCATTTGAATATCAAATGGTTCATTTTGTGCAATTTCCATATTTACCTCCTGCGCTTCAACACAGCCCAATCTGCGATATGCTTCTTGGCTTTCCTTTGATGAATGTGCCGAAATATATATTTTTTTCGCTCCAAGCATCTTAGCCTCACCACACGCAAGTCTAAAAAGCTCTTTGCCCAATCCCTTTCTTCGAAAAGGTTCTGATACATGAAACAATTGCAGTTCTATATATTGATTGGCACTTCCAAAGAATTTTTTAGACACATAAATGTATCCCACTAATTTATCTTCAAAAAATGCTCCATATGCAAACCCGTTTTCTTTTATTCCATCTACCATTATCTGTGCAATCTCTCTGCACTTTTCCGCATCCCAATCCTCTACAAACTCATTCGGGACTAATATAAATTCGTTACCAATCTTTCTCCAACATTCCTTAACTTCCTGATGTCGTACAAATTCATCCAATGAGTCAGTATGGAGGTTTTCTTCTGATAATTTAGTAAAAATGATTATTGACATTTCTTTCTCCTGCATTCATAGATTCTTCCAGTCGTCTGAGCTTACACTTCAATTTTTGGCTTAGGTTGCTCATCCAATCCGGCATATCTTCCACATCTTCACTTACTACATGTAAAAGAGTTGTGTATTCCTGTAAACGTACAAACCTTCTCATTAACATCATTGACCGTTGTTGCTCCTCTGTGAAAGACGTGGCACTGCGGTATCCTTCAAGAAAACTCGCGATTGCTTCTTCCATAGAGACATCTTCTATAACCTCGTCAAGTGCATCTAATGCTCTAACAACATCCAATGCATACCAACAACATATTGCATCGTCAAAATCAATCACGCTGAAAGTGCCGTCTTTTTCATCATAAAATACATTATCCGGTTCGAAGTCATAATGGATAACACCATAATCAGATGGCGATAAGGGAAGACCCTCTAATTCCTTACACACATCCGCAAACTCTTTCCTTACAATTTCCGAAGCACCATATTTCTGCATTCTCTCTTCTATTTCGCATAGAAGCATTTTGTGGTTACGCCTTTCTTCAGAATATGGATATTGCTTCATCAGCGCATGTAATTCTCCCAACGTCTTTCCGTATCCCTTGACAATTTGAAATGTTCCTTTAGTGTCTTCCAAACTATTTCCGGAGACCTTTTCAAAGCAGGAAACATTGTAAGTTCCCCACTCCGTATTGATTTGACCAAAAAGTTTTCCGTCTTTCATTGATACTGGCCGCATGGCAGGAAATCCCCTTTCAATCAGCCATTCTATCAGACAAATTTCCGTTTCAACATCTGACAGCTCTTTTTCCTCTATCGGAGACAATCTTAAAAAACAGATTCTTTTGCCTGTTTTCGACCAAAACGGATAAATGGCATTTGATGAAATTCTAAAATACCGTAACATTTCATCCACCGAAACCATGTCACATTCATAAAACTCCATACATTTCCTTGCCAGTTCAAAATTCTCAAATAAATATTTTAATTTTAGCATAGTACCCTTTCTGCAGGCACCTCATGCCTGCCTGTTAATATTTGATAATCACCTCTGTCATCATTTTTCTTTTATCTCGGCTCATAGTTCTCATGCCGAACACCTCCTTTCAAAAAATGTAATTTAACTCTTTGTCAAATTCAAATCCATAAGATGCTTTTAGACTCACCAAAAGACTGAATTTTTCAAGTGTTCGCTAAATTGGAATTTGTCTTCACAAGCGTTTCTGTGAAGACAGCTTCCCAATGCTACAACGCAGAGCAAACTGCATTTATGGGCATATATAGCATATTTTTTCATGGTAATGCCCAAATTTAAGGGATTTTTACGGTTATTTTAGTGGTTTTGGGCATAGAGTGCAAAAAAGGCTCAACCCATGCCCACATTTTGAAAATTTTGTGGGCAGTAGACAGGTAAATCTACTCTGTAATGCCCAAAACAGCCTTTTTTTAAGGATAAAATCCATTTTTTTTGGCATTGGAACAGAAAAAAAGCCATTTATGCCCATTTCAAAAAAGTGTTGTTTTTACATATGTACCGCAGTTGGCTAGCTTATGCTTTTTCAATACATATTCATCAATTCGTCTCACAACAATTTGAAAATCTATTCCTGTTCAAACACGATATATGCATTCTCCCAATAAATGCCCGTATCCAGCATTGCTTCAAAATCCTCTTCTGAGAATTCCCTGTTATAATATTGTGAATCCGTATTTACATATCCATGTCCATTCACGCCCCACCAATCATTCAAAAAACACTCTGTATACCATTACGCATGGGATAATTCAGGAAACATCATCATATCTTTTTCAATCCGCTCCAAATCTTCGCCCATAATGAACAGAGTGCAGTCCTCTTCTTTGTGTTCTCTGACAGCATACTCTTCTTTACATGCCGGTGTATAATGTAGCTCCACCTCTTTGACATTTTCACCAAATGCCTTAGCCAAACGTTTCATATCTGCCTTCTGTTTTCCAAAAATCTGATAAATGTGCAAAGTATTTTCTTCTACTGCTGCTATCACATAGTTACCTGTCTCGGGCAGATAATATATCTGTTCTCCATACTCAGCCGCTATCCAGAACTGGTACAAGCCGATATTTTCGTTCATATACAGACCGTCATTTTGATTAACGATTGCACTATTCGCCTTTCCTGAAACAGAATCTTGCAGCAGACTGTTTTCTGTAAGCTCTTTATTGTCATCCATGCACGCCCGGATTTTATCATACAGCTTTTCACTGTTTGCAGAGTTACTCATATCCACCTTTTCCAGCTGATATGCTGCTACACCCTCCTGTTTTTCACAGGGCATATAATACTCATACTCTTTCGCCGGCTTAAACCCAAACTTAGGATAATACTCCAAAACACTGTCATTACCAAACAAGTACATGCCGTCCACTTTTCCTGTATACTCTTCCATAATACGCTCCATAATTTCACGGCCCAAGCCCTGATTACGGTAATCGGGATGTGTCATTACGGTTCCAAGCTGAATATAATTTTTCTTTACATCTCCAATAGCAAACTGCATCAGATTGACGGACACATTGGCAATTACCTTGTCTCCATCTAACAGAACATGGGGGATATACATATTTCCCCAATGTCCTGTTTCGTACCAGTTTACAAAATCAAACCCGAACACCTGACGGGTGAGTTCATTAAATGAAGCACGTAAAGTATCATTATCTTTTACATTTGTTGTGTATATATAATTCACTTTTTTTACCTCGTATCTTTCCTATCAGGAATATCCGCTTAAGCATCTTGCACATTATCATTCATTCTGTGATGTATGTCTTCGACTTTATCCCTGATATCCATAAAAATTTCTACAAGCAACGGGTCAAAATCCTGCCCACTGCCTTCCTGAATAATTTCAAAACATTGTTCCAAAGGCATTGCATCCCTGTAACATCTTTTTTCGGACACTGCATCAAACACATCCGCAATTGCCATAATTCTTGCACACAAAGGAATTTCTTTGCGTTTAAGCCCCTGCGGATATCCTTTTCCGTTCCATTTTTCATGGTGGCAGAATGCAACCTGATACGCCATTTCCGTATATTCTTTGCGTTCCAGATGCCCAAAAGTTTCCCTGATGATTTTAGCTCCGCTTGTTGTATGTTGTTTCATAATTTCAAACTCTTCCGAAGTCAGTCTGCCCGGCTTTTGTAAAATAGCATCCGGTATTGCTATCTTACCCACGTCATGCATAGGAGCTGCCCTTAAAAGATTTTTCATATAATCCTTGGTGAGCACATCTTTATAGTAACCTCTCTCACGCAATTCTTCTGCCAGCAATTTTACATACAATGTAGTTCTTCTTACATGCCCGCCGGTGCTGCCGTCCTTGTTTTCCACAAGTGTCGCAAAACCCATTATCATTTCATGATGATATATAGACAATTCATTTACTGCGGGATTTTCCTGATTCATATATACGCCAAGCACAATAACCGTTACGCAAATGCTGCTTAAAAGTGCCTGGGGATGAAACATCTGATATCCTGTAACACATGCCAATATCAACAAATATGTAAAAACACTGACTCTCTTATGCTTTTCTGTATACCGCCACCGCTTTAAAAATATCACCATGCTGAAGACAATATATATGGCAGCCATGGCAAAACAGGTATATGCTGACATTCCCATGGAATAATTGCTGATTTCTCCCTCATGATATTGCAGGTTAGGTATATTTACCACCACTATGATAATATTAACAATAAACGGCAGATTCAAAAGAAATGTTATTCCCTGCTTCTTTGGAAATCCCGCCGTAATAGACAGCATATACAAAAACAGTAAAAAAATAAAAGAGTCCAGGCTTACCAAAAAGAACAGGTGCAATACCTGATTCACCAGTTTATCCACTACATCCAGATGGTTTACGGTATATGCAGTCAATCCGTCAAACAAAACACATACCAGGCCCAGCATTAACAATCCGTCAAACAAGGACGGCTTATGCTTTTGTCTGAAGCGCCTTAACTCTTTATAATAGATAAATACCGTATATAAAATAACAAGTATACAGCCTATCTGCAGTTTACAATATTCCAGCATGCTTTTTTCTCCTTATTTTCTCCATAATACTTCTTGTATCTCTAAAGTAAGTTTTATATTACTCTACTACAAAGTCGGTCCATTCAATATGATTGTACACCATGACATCATCAGGCTTTTTCATTCCGATTTTTTCATAAAAAGGCACAGCATTTTCATTAACGCAGGTATACATGATTATATTTTCTGTTCCTCCTGCCAGTTCATGTAACCTGGTTACCAATGCTTTTCCTATTCCCTGTCCTGTATATTCACGAACAACTCCTAAATCTGTTATAAAAAGCCAGTATGCAAAATCTGTTATACCAAAGCACACTCCAATGATTTCGTTACATTCATTCCTTGCAACCAAACTAATGGAAACTTTGTTTACCAAGGTATTTATTCTTTCTTCAAACCTTTCTTTTGGGTATTGCGAACCTAAATCAGTATTTTTCAAAAAATTTATATATTCCTTGGCTGTTATTCTTTCTTCACGTATTGTATATTTGTTTTTTCTCATATGTAATCTCCTCTTTCATCGCAAACCGTTACACCTGATTGCCTCTAATTCTTCTGCCGTCAGACAACCGGGGATTCTCTGCTTTCTAACCCGACTAAACAAGCTTCTCCACACAATACCTTTTACTCTTTTACAATATTTACCTTCATGTCCTCTATGTCTATCAATGTTTCATTTTTACATTTGGGACAAAAAAGGGGATAATTTTTCAATATGGTGTCTTGTCTTATCTTGTTTCTTGTTTTATTTTTGCATATGGGACATATTACCCACTCTGTATTTATCATCTTTTTACCCTCTTCTTTTGATACGAAAATATTTCCATGTGACATTCTTTGCATATAATGTCCCTGCGATTTTACATTTCGCACCGGTACACTCTGTCTATTTTATTATAGTAATAAAAACGTAGTTTTTCATTTGCTTTTATCATATATCCCTTGTTGTTTTTGAGATTTTATGACATACTGATATATTATAAGGAGATTGCTTATGCCTACACCATTACCACAGGGACAACAGATTGTTGTTACTCACATTCATTTTAAAGGCCGTTACCATATGGATTCCATGCAGATGGCTACCGACCACTACAATATCGGCATTACTTTACAGGGGCGCCGCAGAACCATTACTCCCACCTGTTCTTACTCCTATCAGGCAGGTGACGTTGCCCTGATGCCCCCTTTTGTATTTCACCGTACCCTTGCAGAATACGATGAGCCCTATGAGCGTATTATGATTAAGTTTTCCAAAGAATTTGTGGAACCTTTTATCAAACAAATGGGACAGCCTGTATTTGACAGTCTCTACGATACCTTTGTTTATCATTTTTCCAAAGCCTCGCAGGAAAAGCTCAAAGGCATGTTCTTTGATATTCTTGGCGAATATGAAAAAGATACTACTTACAAGGAGTTTATCCTCCAAGGTATGTTGTTCCGCCTTTTTATGACTGTTTTGGAAGAACATATTCCGGTATCTCCCATCGTGAACCCCATGCCCCTTTCAGAACAGATTATCAATGCTATCGTTTACATGGAAAATCACTACAAAGAACAGCCTTCTTTGGAAGAAGTTGCACAGTATGCCGGATTTTCAACCGGATATTTTTCACGCATATTTCATGCTCAATTGGGTATGCCTTTCAACACGTATATGAACAATATCCAAATTCGTCATGTACAGATTCTGTTATCCACCACCGATATGTCTATAATGGATATTGCCCACGAAACAGGCTATTGTCATGGTGAATACTTATCTGCACAATTTAAGAAAAAAACAGGTATGACTCCCAGCCAATACCGAAAACACTGTATTACTAAAAAGGATACCGTGTTTATTCCCGATGCCTGATTTTAGAGCATTGTCCGCAATACATTTGTAGCAAATCTTGCCTGTGACAAATACTCTTCTTTTTTGTATTCTTCCGCCTCTAAATACTGGGCATAATAGTCACACACTGCCAATTGATACAGATACAATTGCAAAAGATTGTCTTTATCATACCGGGTCAGCGGAGCAACACTTAAATATCCTTCCACATAATCCCTAAATTTTTCTTCTGAAAAACCATTTGCACATGCAGGGGACGCTAAAAAGAAAGAACGGGTAATTTCCCAGATAACCGGGTGTTTGCAGGCACATGTCCAGTCAATAACTGCATGAATTTTATCCTCCCCGCAAATAATCTGATTAACCGTATAATCTCCATGGGTATTGCGAAAGGTCAGTTTATCCAAATCAAACTTTTTCCCTGCAAATTTTGAGACAACCTTCAATCTGTATTCCAATTCAGAAAGAATATCTTCCTCGCCAACCTGCTTTGCGTTTTCATAAGAACGCTGATAAGAGACTTTTGCATTCTCTGGTGTCATATACATAAAGAAGCCTTCTCCTATTCCGGCGGGCAATTCTTTATACTCCTGCAATTTATTATGTACTTTTCCCAGTAGGACAGGTGCTTCCTTCATAAACCATTCCGGAGCCATATTCATGGCAAAGGTTTTTCCCTCCACAAATTCCTGTACATGGCTGACTCTGTTATCCTCACAGTCCGTTACCCATTTGTCTTCTTTGTTCTTTATAAATATGGATACCGGTACGTCCTGCTTTCTAAGAAAATCACAGATTTCCGGCTCTGTCTCAGGGTGATTCATCGTATTTACGTCTGCAATTTTGTAAATATATTTCCCTTCACTTGCCTGTACCAAAAAGGTGTCTCCGCCCACACCTGTGGTCATTCGTATTATTTCGTCAGCATGCAATCCATAGCTTTTATATAATTGATTACTGATTTTCTCCCATATATTCTGCATACTTATCTCTCCAATTCGGTTCTGCCCAATATCTTGTCAACTGTTTGGATTCCTTCTTCAATCATAAAATAATTCTCCTTACAATATCTGTTACCTGCAAATCTATCATTTCTTCTACATGTCTGCTTACCGTTTCATATCCTGCCGGGTTGCCCGCATATCCTAACGGCACTACTTCTTTGGTGCTTTCGCCGCCCTGCATCCACTTTTTCAAGCCGTCATAATCCAAGGATGTAGATTTTAATGTCTTTGCTTTTTCCACATCTGTCAATTGCGGATAAAAATAATGCATTACTGCTGTTTCAAAGGCTCCTGCATGAATATCAAACTTTCCTTTTTCAGACGGCTCCTGTTCCTCAAACCATTCCATGGGATAATCCGGTGCAGAAACCAGTAAAAAGTTTTCATTTCCCTCCCAATCATAAAGCTGTAAATCCATGGACTCCAGTACCAGTTTAATCTGCATACCCAGTTCTGCATTTGCTTTTTTTACAGCTTCGGCAATGGTTTTTACATGGCTGGCATCTCCGTGGTAGCTGAAGCAATAAACTTCCTCAAACCCGAATGCTTTCAAATTTTCAAAAATTTCAAACAGTACCTGCTGCATGGTATCCGGTCTTAACGAAAAGCTTCCCGGAAATCCTCCCGTACAATGGTTAACTCCCCAGTAATAAGGGGGTGCAATGACACATTCCTTACCGTCACGATGTAATTTTTCCTTTACCATTCTGCACATGCTTATACTCCAATAAATATCCGAGCCAAGCGGCAGATGCGGTCCATGTTCTTCTATTACGCCCAACGGGAAAAGTACAGGCATTTTTTTCTTTCCTGCTGCCTCTACATCTTTCCAATTATCCGTAACCATTGTATCTCTAAATATAGATGTACACATATTTTTATCCTCTCTTCTTTTAAATATTTTGCTAATAACCCTATTTTATGATGGCAAACTCATATACGTTTTCATAATCGTTATGAAAGGTTACTTTCATGGTTTTATCTGTCAGATTATATACCACGCTAAAGCAGGCATGATTACCCAATGTATTGTCTTTTAACAGCTCCAAAGCCTCTTCTTCCGTAATCACACCACCGTTTTCCTCCAGTACCTTTTCATATTCCCTGTATCGGTTAGACCCGTTACCGATAAGTTCCTCATTATCATATAGGACAAAATTACTGAATATCTGATAGTCTTTATCGGTTCGGATAACCTGCATTTCTCCATCAATCCACTCCACCACTACACTGTTACCGTAGGCGTCTCCCAACAGGAAATGACTGGGATGTGAAGATTCATTGATTGTAATGCCGGATAACCATGCAATTGCCTCTTCTACATTTTCCGCTTTATTTAGCAATGCTGTTGGAATGGTCTGGTCCACCATTACCACCCTGTTATCCTGCTCTTTATAGCCGCTGCTTCCCGATGCCGTTGCTATCATAATTGCCAATCCGTGCTCATTCATTCCGTCCATACACAGATATGGTGAAGCAGCTACGGATATTCTGTCTACCAGACTATGAAAACCCTTTTCTCTTACAAAATATCCGCAGTTTGCCAGCCCCAGTACCTTTTTATCACTGCTTGGAGCATGTGTCTCTATTACCACCGGTAACTGTTGGTCAGGATAAGTATCATAGTTTTGGCACAGTATATAATCCCCTTCCGGCGTTCTGGCAAAAAAGCCGGAGCAGCCATGTTCAAAATTATCCGCCTGATTTTGATTAAAAAAAGCCAGCCCCAATGCCTCAAAACAATAATCCTGTAGTTCCTCATAGCTTGCAGAGCCTGTTTTATAATATTCTTCCAGTCCAAAATCACCGTATATAACAGCCCTGTACGCAGGTGCTTCACTAATTTGTATAGTACTTAAAACGGTACTTAATAAATCCCTGTATATAACCATTACCATCAGTATGTAAACCAAACTAATTACCAATATCACTTTTCCACAAACTATCAATATACGCTTCATGTCATTTCCTCCTGCCAGCAAAGCTCCCTCTTACAGGCCTCCCCCTGCGACAGACCCTTACACATAAATCAAAAAAAGCCAAAGAACTATTGTAAATAGGTTCTCTGGCTCTGCGTCTAAGCGTCCGGCTCTTAGTTATTCTTATGTTCGATGGGTACTATCGGAATCCGTCCTGATTTAATGAGTGCAAGCGTTCCTTGAAATTCAACGCTTAGCATTTCTGATATCTCCTCCGCGGAGAAGTGACAAACCTTTCCAGCTTCCAGCACACATATACCGAAAGTATGAAGCCATACCTGTTTAAACAACAGTTCTGCTTCCGCACGGTTTAATCCATAGTCCTTTTCTATAAATGCAAGACATACCTCTACCGTTTCCCCCAACTCGCCTATCAAATCTTTGTATGTCTGCCTGTCCCCATGCTCTCTCATATACAAAACACGAAACAGTTTCGGCTCGTTCATGGCAAACTCAATCATTTTTGTACCGACCCATTTAAAAGGCGGTTTATAATTTACCGCATCGTGCACATAGCTTTCAAATTCTTTCATTGCCATTTTGCAGATTTCACCCTGCAATTCTTCCATGTTTTTAAATGCTGTAAAAATCGGTGAAGAGGATGTACCAAGCCGTCTACCCAGTTCTCTTGCCACAACACTTTCCAGCCCCTGCTCTTTTGTCATCTGATAAGCAACAGCCAGTATTTCATCTCTTGTATACTTTGATTTTGGCGGCATATCTTACCCACCTTTCCTTTATATAGGTTCAGAACACTCCTCATCATGGAATCATAATAATAAAACCAATGTTACAAAACGACGTTATATAACATTTGTTTTATTATAGCACTCTTTTATTTTCTGTCAATATTTTATGATTCTTTATTTCTCTCTTTCAGCTTTTGGTTCATGGCATCTGCGGTTTTCATATCCACCAGAAATACAAATCCGGCTATTATAATAAATGCAATGGCAATTGCCAACAGCATACCGATTACCATCGGCAGTTTAGAGGGTTCAAACCATTTAAAGCCTGTGCCAAAGCCCAATACTACTACATTTACATATACATAGCAAAATACCCATCTGAGCCAGAACTCTCCTTTTCCCATCTCTTTAGGCTTTCTCTGACAAAAAAACAGCGGACTGCCCGAACATATCAGGGAAACCAGTAAAATCTGCCATAACAGTGCAATACTCACATTTTCATCTGCCCCCCAGAAAAACGTCACATAACCCGCACTGACTATCATGACAACCACTGTAATAACCGGAAAATAATGTAGTATCAATTTTAAACATTCCAAAATCTTTTTCATACTCTGTACCTCTACAATCCCAATGCTTCTTTCAATGCATTTACATACTGTCTGGAAATAATGATTTTTTCACCGTTCTTTAAGCTGGCTTCAAATCGTCCGCCCAAGGTTGGCGACAAACTGCTTATTTTGTTTAAGTTCAAAATCGTCGCTTTATTTATGCGGATAAAATCCTGTGCAGGTAACATTTCTTCCAGTTCATACAGTTTCTTTTTGATTTCATATACCTGTGACCGACAATACACAAACACCTTTGTATCCACATACTCAAAGTAGAAAACTTCCATAGGCTCAATCAGGTGTATTTCTCCATCCAGATATACATGTAGTTTATGTACATATTTTACCTTTTCTGCTTCTTCGCTACGTTTCAGTTCCGCTATCAGTTCTGCGATTTTCGGACTTAAATCTTTGCATTTGATGATGATTTCCTCTTCCTCGCCGGGAATCGGGTCCATTATCGTAATTTTCATATATCCTCCAATTCTATATCAAGCAGTATACTCTTTCATTCTTTTATCGGGGTCTTATGAAATACAACCTTATCTTCCATTCCCCTTTTTTCCTGCCATGGCGGCAATTACCACTAATGCTATCATACCACATATTCCTAAGAAAAACAGTTGAAATTCATTGCCGACTGCCTTACCGTCCAATAACACATCAATGCCCATTGCTTCCCTGTACCCTGACAACACTTCAGGACGCAGCCCTGCAAAGGTTTCTTCCAATATCTCTTCACACATTACCTTACGCATAAGTGACGTACCGTGTAAGACGGGCAGGCATTTTAAAACGTTCACAATCCCTTCCGCCAGACTGCCCACGGGTACATAAATTGCTCCCAGAAAACCTACCAGTGTACCCACCACAGTGGCAATGCCACCCCATGCGCCGTTGCTTTTTACCAATGTTGCCACCAAATACATTATAATCGCAAATATTATCACATCTACCAAGGTGTACCCTAACACCTTTATTATAGCCACCACTGAAAGCATTGCTCCGCCATTTGCACATATATAGACCATATATCCTGTAAGCGTCAGCACACAGAAGAAAAAACCAATCAGCACTGCTGCTACAATGTAGGATACCGCCACCAGAAATCTGCTGACCGGTGCCGTTTGAAAGCTTTTTAATTTATCACTTACCTTATCCGTTACCAGTGTTCCGATTACCATCATGGTTACTGTCAGGGAATTAACTACCACCAGCCCCGCCAGTGTCCAATACTGTCCTAAATGGGTTGCGTTTTCTCTATCCAGTGCCGTGTTTCTGACTCCACCGTACTCCCCTAACAAATCTACAACTGCTTCTACATTCATTTCCCCTAAAAATACACCCATTAAAACCAATACGATAATCATGGACAACAGAGAGAAAAATACGGCTCCCGTATCCTTTAAAAATACCAGACAATTTCGCTTTGTCATTGCAAACAGTTTACTCATGTTACGCCTCCTTTGTTACATTTAAAAATACATCATCCATGGTCCCCTGTACCACTTCAAATCCGCTTAACCATTCTTTCACTTCTTCTAAAACCGGTAATGCCTCTAAAGTGGAACCGATTTCTACCTGAATACTGTTTTCCTTTATCCTGTACAATAACGCTCTCTTTTCTAATGCCGCAATCAACATTTCCTTTTTTTCCGTCAGTGGCACCAACATCAATTTGTCCTTTGCAAAGGCTTCTTTTAGCTCAAAAGGTGTACCGTACTGTGTCAAATGCCCCTTTTGCATAATACCGATATGATTGGCTTTGGCTGCCTCCTCCATGTAATGTGTTGTCAAAAACACCGTCATCCCCATCTCTTTTTGCAACTTATGTATGGTGCTCCACACACCCTTTCGGGAAGCCGGGTCCAAACCTGTGGTGGGTTCATCTAAAAACAAAATATTAGGAGTATGCATAAGTGCTCTCGCAATTTCACATCTTCTTTTCTGCCCGCCTGAAAGCTTTCCAAACCTGCGGTTTAGGATTTCTTTCAAATCAAGGATTTCGCAGAGTCTTTCCAAATTGGCTTTTACTATTGCCCTGTCCGCTTCATACAGACTGCCCCTTAACATGAGATTTTCTTTTACCGTCAGAATATCATCCAGACAATTGTCCTGATACACCACACCAATATGTCTCTTTATTTCATGGTCTTCCTTTCCTAACCTGAACCCATCAATTAGAACCTCTCCCTCCGTGGGAGCAAGCAGGGTGCACAGCATACTGATGGTGGTTGTTTTTCCTGCACCGTTTTCCCCTAAAAAGCCGAACAACTCTCCCTTCTTGACTGAAAAACTGATATCGTCCACTGCTTTTATATCCTTAAAATATTTTTTCAAATGACTGACTTTAATAATCTCTTCCATTGTTACCTCCACACCTTTGTTTTTTTGTAGTATAAGGGGATTTAAAAAGGAACACAATGGGGTTCTTTGTAAGTTGCATCAAAGGAATTATAAGTTGCAAAAATCAGATGATAAGATACTTACGAAATTTTTTTACGCCTTGTAAGAAATATACAGAGTTTATTATATATATAAAAGGTGCTTTTGCTTTTGGCAAAAACACCTTTTATCAGACTTTTTTAGTTTGCTCCTTATGTACCGGATAACTTACGTATTTTTCATAATAACCGAGCCCACGCATTCACTTACGTGCTCACAGGCATCAGCACATGCTTCAAGGCAATCATATATCTCACGCCAGGAAATGGTTTCCAATACATCGGTTGATTTCTTTGTAAGTTCATGCATCGATAAGAGATAAAGCTTGTCACATTCCTCTTCAACATCGTTAAGTTCAATAATAAGAGCATGCATTTTTTTAGATTTCTTGAAATTTTCAAACTCATTCATAAGCTCACAAAGAAGTTCACAGGACCTGACAATCTTCTTTGCAAACTCAATAACAGCAGTATCTATTGATTGGATATTGTAAATATAGAATTTCTGCAATATTTCCTCAATCTTATCCGTCACGTCATCAAGATTGTTACTTAACATATCCAAATCTTCACGATCAACAGGTGTTACGAAGGCTTTTGCAAGTGCTTCACTCATTTCATGTTTCTTTATATCCGCATTATGCTCAATTTCATGCATTTCCGCAAGCATCTGCTGAATATTATCAGGATTGTAATTTTCAAGACATTTCACAAGATAAGTTGCTGCCGATTTGGAAAGTGCAGTGCTCGCTGCAAAGTTTTCATAATAAAATTTGTCACCTTTAGCCATTTTTTAAATTCCTTTCTATCAAGTAAATATCATCATAAACAATTTGGTCATTAAAAATCCTACAAGCCCGCACCCGGGGAACGTCAGAACCCAAGTCAGAACCATTTCCTTAACTACTCCAAAGTTAATGGCAGATACTCTCTTTACTGCTCCCACACCCATAATGGATGTTGTCTTGGCATGCGTAGTTGATACCGGCAAACTGAAAACCGAACAGAATAAAAGGGACAACGCCGCAGCTATATCCGCTGAAAATCCCTGATATTTTTCAAGCTTTACCATATCCATTCCAACAGATTTAATAATCTTTTTGCCACCCATTGCCGTTCCTGCCGCCATTACCACAGAGCAGACTACCATCAGCCATATAGGAATACTTATATCCGACGGTAATGATTGTCCTTTGGACATATATACGCAAAGAAGTATAACGCCCATAAATTTTTGTCCGTCCTGCGCTCCGTGCATAAATGCCATTGATGCCGCACCGGCAATTTGTGCTCCCCTGAAAAACGGCTCTGTTTTAGGTCTGTTTGCTTTATAAAAAAGTTTGGTAACAAGTTTACACACTATCCACCCTAAACCAAAACCAAGAGTCACTGAAATGCCGATACCGTAAACAACCTTTATCCACTCAGCACCGTTAACACCGTCAAAGCTACCGTGAAGTGCAATGGCACTACCTGTAAGACCTGCAATAAGTGCATGGCTTTCACTTGTGGGAATACCAAACACCCATGCAAGCGTTGCCCAAAGAACAATCGCAAACAATGCCGCACTTAAAGCAATGATGGCCTTATCGGGGTCTGCCCCAAAGTCAACCATCTTCGTGATAGTTTCAGCAACCGTTGCATTGATAAGCGTCATTATAAAAACGCCTAGGAAGTTAAACACTGCTGCCATAAGTATTGCTGCTTTAGGAGGCATACACCTGGTTACAACGCATGTCGCAATAGCATTCGGGGCATCCGTCCAGCCATTTACCAAAATTACGCCAAGGGTTAGTGTTACTGCAATAAACAACAGCGGGTTCGCCGTCATTTGATACCAAAAATCTAAAATAGAATCCATAAAATACCATTCCTTTTATCTTTACTCAGGCGGAAAGCATTTGCCCATACCATTTAATTATAACATTTTTCTTGTTAAGAAAGTGTAAAGAATGCCTTTATATTATATATTATTTATGATAAGTTCTTTATATATATTTTCCACCGTATTACCGAAATGACTTTTATCAAAGGTTTGTGCAATCTTTTTACTCTGCTCCCCCGCACTGACACGCCACTCCGTATCGCCTGTAATTATGCGGAGTTTGTTGTGAAACTCTTCCGCCTGCTCGTATGCATAACCGTTTATACCCTCTTTCAGTACATCACACAAACAGTCATCTTTTCTACAAAGAAGAGGCAAACCGTTAGCCGCCGCTTCAATATAGGTAAGTCCCTGTGTTTCACTGGTGGAAGCACTGACAAAAATGTCCGCCAGCTGATAATATTCCTGCACCTGAGTAGGTTTTACCATACCGGTAAAAATCACCTTATCACCAATGCCCAGCCCTGCCGCCTTTTTCTCCAAATGCGCCTTGTCCGGTCCGTCACCTACAATCATAAATGTCAGCTTATCATTGTACTTCAATGCCTCAGCATATAAATCCAGCAATTCTCCCAGATTCTTCTCTGTGCCCAGCCGTCCCAGATTCAATAAAATCATGTGTTCATCAGGAATCCCCAACGCCTGCCTTTTCTGTTTCCGTTCCTCATCGTTTAAACGATGATTGTGCTGCTTTAAGGAAATACCACTGGGTACTATCTGAATATCGTTCTTTAATCCATAAGACTGTAAGGAGCCTTCTACCTTACTGGTAGGTGCAATAATGGTATTTACCTTTTTCATCCTACTACGGATAAACTTTCTTACAAACTTTTTGCCTATACGCTCACTGGGAATTACATAGGTTACATACTGTTCATACATGGTATGATAAGTATGTACCAGTGGTGCCCCCGTCCGCTTCGCAATACGCTTGGCATACTGGAAAGTAAAAAATTCACACTGACTGTGAATCACATCCGGTTTCCAGTCAATTAACTCTTTAATCATAGCGTTGCGATAAGATAATGGCATACGCACATCAGGGTATACAAATTCAATAGATACTGATTTTATGTAATAAACATTATCTTCTTTGTAACTCTTTTTGGTCTCTGACAAAGTAAGAATACGGACTTCGTGCCCTTTTGCTTTTAACTCATCACACAAATTCCGCACGGAGGTCACAACACCATTTGTTGATGTTGTAAACAAATCTGTCGTAATTAGAATTTTCATCTTAATGCCCTCATAAGTTATAATGTGAATACTCACATCAATAATATCCCACTAACTTGACATTTTACGACAAATAGTGACAATTGTCAAAACCTCTTTATGAAGGAAACGCTTCTCTTTTCCTCCAAAAGCAAAAACGTTTACAACACAGTCGTAAACGTTTTTCCACAAGCCTTTTTATTCTTTTCCTTACACTATCTTTTCACCATACTCCAGGGGCATGTGATAAGTAGTCTCATAAATTTCTTTCCAGACATCAAAATTCTTCTGCATCATATCACGGATATTTGCTTCCCTGCTCTTATTTTTATCGGGATAGATAGGTTCCGCAATATGAATCGTGTACTCCTGCACATAAAAACCGTCATCATCCAATACATCGCTGTCCTGCATGGTAATAAAGCAGGGCAGAACCGGCACATTGTTCTTTACCGCAAAGGTATATCCACCCTTCTTTAAGGGCTTCGGCTTTCTGTAATTCCACCACATGCTCTGCTCAGGATAAATCAGCATAAAATGACCTTCCTGCAACACCTGGTCCATGGACTTTAAAAACTTCTTCATAGTCTCTTTGTTGGAACTTAACGGGAAGGTATGGCAGTTTCTCATCAGTATACCGTAAAAGCCCGGAAAACTGGTATAATTGCCCTCTCTGATTACTCTGTAAAACTTTCTCTTCTTCTGCCCCGATGCTTCATATGTCAGCTGCATGGCAAAGCTGTCCATGGCATTAAAATGATTACAAGTGATAATGGCACCGGACTTTAAATTTTTATAGTGCTCAATTCCCTTGATTTCCTTGATAATAAATTTCTTCTCATCCATCAGGTTATATACATATTTTCTGGCAATGGCATAGGCAAATTTACTCTTTATGCGGCTGCTTAATTTTTTTTGCAGATAATCCACTTTATCCGGTAACAGTTCCTTGCTGGGCGGGTCTTCCTCCACATCCTCATCAAATCGGCCTTCTCTCTCAAACTTGGCAATCTTATCCACTATCTGCAATCTCTCTTTAGACTTTGTAGTTCCCTTTGTGATAATGTTCAAATAGTTTTCTTCCTTGTTTGCTTCATAAATGGCAGTCTGCATCAGACGGTCACAGGAAATACGGTCTCTCTCCCGCTCCTCATCCGTATAGTCAGCTAACACCTGCTTAATTTCCTCATACACAAAAGTTTCCTTTGCATATTTCCAGAAATATTCTCCAAAGCGGCAGTCCTCATAGTGCCACGGCTTGGATACCATAATATAATGCAGCACTTTGAAGGTACTTTCCTCATAAGCAATCTCGCCAAATACTTCTGTGTTCCACTGCTGTTCTATCCATAATACCTTATTGTGGCATAACACATTTAAATAATCTTCGTCCTGTGTTACCACAAAATTGTATACATCCAGTAATGCAATAAATTTCTCCAGTATCTTGTTTTCCCTGAATGCCTTACAATTTATCAGTAAAAGTCCTGCATTGAAATAATTGTTTCTGTCAATACCCATGACTTTTTCTACATATGTACCATAGGCATCTACCTGTACCATTGCCTGTTCATGGGCTGCACCTACATAGTTATCACCCAATTCTTTATGATACAGTTCAGAAATATCTCCCAACACAATAGTATCACTATCAATATAGATTGCCTTATCATATTCCGGGAACATTTCTGCAATAAACATTCTGTAATAAGTGGTGTTAGAATAATAATCCCTGATAGGCAGTCTTTTATTCACAGACTCCAGATAAGGCATTACATTTTCAAAACAAATCTCAAAGTTCTCATTCCCCATAGTTTTGATTTTATTCTGCAATTCCTCTGTAATGTCATTGTGCAGAATATGAATTTTGTAGTGGTATTCTTTAGAAGCATTGCTCATAATGGAATGCAGGGAAACCACTGTATACTTCACAAATGCATTGTCACATGCAAAAAATACCGGAATACTTTTCTTTTGATTCATAATTACTCTCCATTCTTGCCGCACCCCGGAAACTTGGGCACAAGCACAAATTTCTGTGTGAAAAATTTATTTTTCACACTAACCCCTTTCAAACTTTTTCTTCAAATATATGTATTCAAACAAAATATCATCGAACTCGTAATAACCAAACACCTTATGTACCTTGCCAACCATCCACTGCTTTATATTATCCGTATGGGGATAGGGCAGCCAAAACAATCTTTTTGAAAAATGTCTTATTACCGTATGTTTATGTAAAAACTTCTGGTCGTTGAAACGCTGTGGCAGCATCTTCTTTTTGGTAGAGGAACGATAAATGGCACTCTGGTCTGCAAACATTAACTTCTTGGTCTTAATCAACTCTCTTGCCTTTTTAAGAAGCCCTGTCTGCTTCATTTCTTTTAAATTAAATAACAGCACACCTGCATTGATATAGTTGGGGTTAATTAAATATTTACCGTAATGGTCTCTTGCCGCGGCATATTCATATCCTTCTACATCAATATCGTACAACAATGTAATGTCCCTGTTAAATAAAATATCTATATCCAGATACAATATCTTATCCGGCATATCCGGTACAAGATCTGCAAACAACCTGAGCAGTGTGTAAGGGGAACAATACGCCATTTCGTTGGGGCAATGGGCAAATTCCTTCTCATAAATATCCGAAACATCTACCCTTATTACCTGATTTTCGCTGTTATAGGATTTGGCAATCCCCTCCAGATAAGCTACTTCTTTTTCACTGATAGCCGTATATTCCGGCTTAATTCTGGTAATATCCATAGTATAGATAAAAAACCGGAAAGGTTCTTTTGTCTCACTTCGTTTGAAAATGGACAGCATACAGGTAATAACACCGTCCAATACCTTTCCATTCCCCGAAAATAAAATGTTAATCATCTTTTTCCCTCATCTGCTTTAGTGATACTATTACCGATGTAAACCTGTGCATTTGCAAAATCTAAAAGTAATTTATGCTTCTCCTGCTTTCACGTACTTTACCACCTCTACGGAATTGTTCTCTGCCCGCTTTACCATGGTCTCATAAACCCGGTTCCGTAAATCTTCCCGCTGTGCTTTTCCCTTTAAATTTTTATCCGCATAGAAAGGACCGTCCACATACGTGACTATCCTGGGCGTCTTGCGCCACTTCCTCTTTTGATAGGTATTGGTAAAACAAAACACCGGTACGTTACACTTTATGGGATACCTGAAAGAAGTATCCTTAAAAGGCCGTATTTTTGTGTAATAAGGCCATATATGGGCTTCCGGATAAATATGTACTACCTGCTTCTCTTCTATGCGGGTTTCTATGGCAGTGACAAACTTCTTTGCCGCTTCTGCATCATCCGGCAGTGGCAATGCCCCAAGGCTTGGCGTTATTCTTCCCAAATAAGGCATGGACACGTTGTTTGGATGCACGATCACATAAGTATCTCTGGGATTACTGACCATGGTAGGTATCAGGGCATCCGCCATAAAATGGGTATGGTTAGCATACTGAAAATACCCCGTTCCCTTGGCTTTTTTCAATACCTTTTTATTAATTATCCTGTGTCCGAAATATAACTTCAGGTATGCATATGCCAAAGGATTTGCCACAATTCTGTACCAGAAAAAGTGTGTAAACTTCTTCCACAGACTCTTATGTATGTACACATAATCTCTTTCAATCCTTTTGGGTTCAATCACTGCTGTGGAAAACTCATCATTCAATTCATCTTTGTAATAGATTATTTGTTTTTCCATAACAACTATACTTTTTCTTTCCTACATATGTACTACACTTTTACGCTCTTCGTCACATAGTTATTATAACTACATGTAGAGCCGTCGTCAACTACATGTTATGTATTTTACTCCTTTACCTTACCAAAATACACTATATAAATAAATTCACAACTCAACATCAACTTTTTTTCAACAATTGTTGAAAAAAGATGAGGACAATTTTCTATCCTCATCTTTCCTATTTCTGCCTCTGTAAAATAGCCGGAAATAACGCTATCCCCAGTCGCCATATACTTATACTATTTTAAAATAACACTGAATTTGCAGCCTCCGCCGGGAATATTTTCCGCCGTAACGCTTCCCCCGCATATATGCAGAATCTGTTTTACCAGTGCCAGTCCCAGTCCGTTTCCCTCTTCTTTGTGGGAACTGTCCTCCTGATAAAACTTATCAAATATGTGCTTCTTGGCATCTTCACTGATACCCGGTCCGCTATCCTCTATGGAAAAAATAATCTGCTTATTTTTCTTTTCCATTCTGATGCGTATAGTTCCGCCCTGGGGACTGAATTTAACAGCGTTCCCTATCAGGTTGTCCCATACATGGTGCAATAGACTTTCTGCTCCTACATATTCTACATCTTCCAAATCTACATCAAATTCAATATCCTTTCCTGCCCATTGCGGCTCCAATATAACAATGGACTGCCTAATCTGCTCATCCAGTCTGAATTTGGTCTGTCGGTTCTGTATTGCCTGATTGTCAATTTTGGACAACAGTAAAATATTACCTACTAAATGGGACAATCTTCTGGTATTTAACAGGATTTTCTCTACATAAATTTCCTGTTCTTCCGAACTTAATTGCTCACTTCCCTGGAGCAGGGTAGCGTACCCCTCTACCGCACTGATAGGCGTTTTAAACTCATGGGATACATTGGACACAAAATCAGTCTGCAAAATCTCTGTTGCTCCCAGTTCCTTTGCCATTAAGTTAAAATTGGCGTAAATATCACGGATTTCTTTTAATCCATGCTTGGACTCCAGTCTGACATCGAAGTCCCCTTCCGCCACCTGCTGCATAGCCTCTCCCAGCCTTGTAATCGGGTCAAAAAAGCTTTTACTTAAAAAGCTGTTAATGGCTCCGCCTATAATAACACTCAACAGTACCAGCCATACCGCCAGCGGCATTTCCACCTGAAAATTTAATAACTCCGCAAAAATCCATGAAATAAGGCAGACCACAACCAGTTCCGCCATTACTAAAAGCGTAAAGCGTACGCTCATGGTCATCCCCAGATTAAGAAACTTCTTGTTTACTTTTTTCATGCTTTTATCACCTTGTATCCAACCCCACGTATGGTCACAATCTTAAAGTCCTCATTGTCTCTGAACCGCTCACGCAGTCTGCCGATATGTACGTCCACCGTATGGGTATCACTCTCCGACTCATATCCCCAGATATCATCCATCAACTGCTGTCTGGTAAAAATCTTGCCCGGAAAAGATACCATCTTGTATAGCAGCATAAACTCTTTCTGGGGCAAAACCATATTCTCTTTATCAGTAGTCACCGTCAGGGAGTCACACTCCAAAACCGTATTTCCTATGGTCTGCCTGCGCTCATTTATCATCTGCGCCCGCCTCAACAGGGCACTGACACGCAACACCATCTCATTGATATTAACAGGCTTTACCATAAAGTCATCCGTTCCCGACAAAAAGCCCAGCCGCATGTCATCAAAGGCATCCCTTGCCGTAATCATCAGAACCGGTATCATATTCCCCGCATCCCTCAATGAACGTACCAACTCATATCCATCCACATTTGGCATCATAATATCGGATATAATCAGGTCAAAATAGTCATTGTCCATGGCTTCCAGTGCTTCCTTACCATCGGACACCCCTTTTACCATATATCCGTTCTTTCCCAGTACATGCTGAAACAACTGCCTTAACTCTCTATCATCCTCGGCGATTAAAATCTTAAACATTCATTGCCTCCACTTCCGTTAACAATCCTACTACTGATAATAAGCCTATTTCATAAAATTTACCAGTACTTATTCAATTCTGTTTCAACCAAAGTTCAAGAATTGTTGAGGTTGGGGAGGTGGTTTTGGAGATTTATCATCTTAGAATATGTTGATTGATATAAAAACGTAGAAATAGAGTTGAAAAAAATTGGGATACATGATATAGTGTAGACATAAAAAAGAGTAACCGCCCACAAAGTGGTTAGCCTCGAAGTTAAGTATTTAAGCTCACCTTCTACCGGCCAAGTACAAAGGTGGGCTTATTTATTTTCGCTTGTTGTTCCTATCTATGTAGGCAAGCAGTGCAATCAGAAACGAACCGCCTAAAAATAACAGGCTTAAAACTTCGTACATTCAAATCAAGAACACACCGCAGACGCATTATATTAACATCTGCGGTGTTTATCTATTCTGTCCTCTTTTTCAATTCATAAAATCTATTATCTATTTCCTGCTGCATCCGTTCTACCACATCCCGGTATTCTTCCTTTTGCAAATGCTTGGTTCGTCCCATCATGGAGAGCCAGTCAAGAACAGGAATTTTTTTACCTGTTTTTTCCGGGTCATAGGACAGTCTGGTTACGCCCTGTTCCACTTCATATAATGGGAAGTAACAACTATTTACGGCGGCTTCGATTACCCTTCGCTCTGTAGCAGGTTTGTCGTTCCAGTTTAAGGGACAGGCGGAAATGGCTTTTACATAAGCCGTTCCCGTAGTCTTGGCATAATAGGCTGCCTTAGCTGCTTTTTTGATAAAATCCGTAGGATTGGACTCTGCCACGGTAGCCACATAGGGAATGCCCGTGGCTGCCATGATTTTAGGCATATCCTTGTGGAAAAAGGTCTTGCCGTACTGTGCTTTTCCTACATGGGAAGTGGAGCTCCTGGCCCCTAACGGTGTGGAATAAGAGAGCTGATAACCGGTGTTCATGTAACCGCCGTTATCATATTCAAAAATAAGCAGTCTGTGTCCGCGAAGTGCCGTGCCTATGGCAGAGCCCATTCCGATATCCATGCCGCCGTCACCGCTCACCATCACAAAAATAATGTCTCCCGGCGGTATTTCTCCTTTTTGCTGCTTGCGGTAACAGATTTCAGCCACACCGCTTAAGGTTGCTGCTCCGTTCTGAAACAGATTGTGAAGGTACGGCACTTTAAAACTTGTTCTGGGATAAGCTGTTGTTACAATCATGCCACAACCGGTCTGGAATAAAAACACCACCGGGTCTTCGATTCCTCTAAGAAGCAGATTTAAGTTGACCGGTATGCCGCAGCCGGGGCATGCTCCGTGTCCGGGTGCAATACGTCCCGGCATGGCTGTAACTGCATTCAGAGTGCCACCGGTGACCTTGAGTGGGCTCACCTGCGTGCTTGCTTCCTGTGCCATTCCCTGCTCTGCCGCATCTTGTGCTACTGCCTGCCCGCTTTGATGCTCTCCGCTTGTGCCCTGTGTTACTTCTGCGCACTCTACCTTCGTTGCCCCTATACGGGTCATCTCGCCCGTGACAGGCGCAAACAGTGGCTGTTCCTCTGCCCCCGCAGTTTCTCCCGGTGTCACTCCATAATAGGCAAAATCCGGCTTAGAATCATCTTCTGCCCATGCAAGCATTGCTTTGGCATCTTCTTTAAAGAAATCCTTACCGCCAAGCCCATAGACAAGACTTTTTATTTTTACCCGACTTGCGTTTTTCTGCATGGCGGCACGTACTTCCAAGGACAAATTACCGCCGCCTGCCCCATAGCTGTCCTGGCGGTCAGCCACCAGAATATTTGTAGCATTACCGATTAACTCTGCCAGTTCTTTTGCCGGAAACGGACGCAGTACGTGCAAAGTAGCCGCTCCTACCTTTTCTCCCTGCTGCCGCATTTCTTCTACCGCTTCCATAGCAGTATCATAGGAAGAACCTAACAGAACCAACAGATTTTTGGCATCTTTACAATGGATTCCTTCTACTTTACCATATTCTCTTCCCGAAATCTCCTTGTAGGCAGCAAACAACTGAGGCAACAGACGGCTGGCCTCTTCCATTGCTAAGTGCAACTGGTATCTGTTGTTAATAATATCCGGCTCATTCATATACGAACCAACCGTTATGGGATGCTCTAAATCCAGAAAGGGATATTTTTCCTGTTTTTCACCTATAAATTCTTTTACCGTCTCATCTTCTTCAAATCTATTGCATCGGCTTTTTTGATGACTGGTAAAAAATCCGTCATATGCCACCACCACCGGAAGTCGCACTGCTTCTGCCAGTTTTAATGCAATAATGTTAAAATCGTATACCTGCTGTACCGTACTTGCAAACAAAATCGGCCAGCCTGCATTTAAAATATACATAATATCACTGTGGTCGCCTTTAATAGATAACGGTCCTGAAACCGTTCTGCACACCACATTCATAACCATAGGATACCTCGTACCGGACTGCACCGGAAACTGTTCAATAGCATACAAAAGTCCGTTGGCACTGGTGGCATTGATAACACGCCCACCGGCTACCGACGCACCATAACAGATACCTGCCGCACTATGCTCCCCTTCTGCCGCTACCATGACTAAATCTGTTTCGCCGTTTGCACGCATAATATCCAGATTTTCTGCAATCTGGGTAGAAGGAGTAATGGGATAATAGCCCATCAAATCATATCCAATCTGCTTGATGGCAATAGCCGCCATTTCATTTCCTGATGCATATTCCATGACCTGCTTTTTCATTATACTTCTCCTCCTTCCATTCTCTTTTCTGTCAAATAAGACTCCGATGTGATATAACCGTCAGGTCCCGCTTCTTCGTAATATGCAGGCATCCGTAAAAGCTCCTGATTTGGCAAAAAGTACTCTTTATCAGCATGTTCTGCTTCCACACCTCTTACCAGTGCATTCACCGGACAGACATCCACACAGCGAAGACAGCCTTTGCAATGATAATAGTCCAACCCCTGATTGACCATCATTTCCCTGCCTTTGTACTCGCCCTTTGCAAACTGAAATACCATATCGGGGCAGGTAGAGTGACACAAACCGCAATTAATACACCTTTCCTTGATAAAAAGAGGAATATATCCCTGTCTGGAGGGAGATAAATCTGCCACTACCGAACTGCCTGCACGGGGATTAATGCCGCCAATGGGTGCTGTTTCATAGCCCCATTCCTGTTTCTTTTCATTGCTGTGCTTCATACACTTTGCGTGTACCGCCGATTCTGATGACTGTGTTCTTGCCTCTCCTACTGCCTGCTTAATTCTTTTGACTTCCTCATACCCTCTTCGCATGCCTTCCAGATTGTTTTTCAGGGCATCCGGATATTTTTTTCCAAGGGTGTCTTTGCAGATTTGCTCGCCTGCTTTCAGATTTTCTATACCCATAACTTTTAAAGCAGCCCCCAACATAACTACGTTAATTCTGGAATGGGTTTCCATGGCAATCCTCTGGGCCTCCAGTCCATAACAGTTATCAAACGGATAATTGTCCGGCCATTCCTGTCCCGGCTCCAAAGCAATAATCACCGCCGTATCTTTGCCACACCCCTTTAAAACTGTTTTATCCTTTAAAAGTGCCTGATGAAATATCACTAACAAATCCGGCTCCACTACGGGCGAATGTACGCGGATTTCTTTTTCTTTTTTACAATATCTGATAAAGCCTTTTACCGGTGTACCTGTTTTTTCAGAACCGTAGCTGGAAAAACTGCTACTGTTTACATCCAGATACTTTAAGCCCAGTTCCCCCAACATTTTGCCGCACAGGTTGGCTCCCAGTCCTCCGATGCTTTCCAGACGGATTTCATAATATTCTTTTCCTGATTCCAGTTTTTGCCTTAACCCTTCTGTTTCTGCCTTAACTGCAGCTTCTTTGTTATCTTTCACTTGCACTATTTTTCCTCCCTTCTTTATATACTGGTTACAAGAATATCAGACATTAACCTTTACCAAAACTTTTCTGCTTCTACTCTGCCACTTCGCTGAAAAATTCTTTTCCCACAGAGCATAAAGGACATAAAAAGTCTTCCGGCAGGTCTTCAAACTTTGTTCCCGGTGCAATCCCCATATCCGGTGCTCCTGCTTCCTCGTCATAAATCCATCCACACACATCACATACATATTTCATTGCCATTCCTCCTTGTTATTACCTTTTTGTCATCGAATATCCATTTCTAAATTAACTACTGCACAATTCCTCAACCGGCAATTCCAAATTAACTACTACTGCACAATTCCTCTGCCAGCATTTCCAATTGTGCAATACTTTCTTCGTTTAATGCAGATATTATTTTTACATCTGCCTCTGTAAATTTTACCTTACTTTTTTCCAATTTCTCTTTCATCAACATGGCTGCTATCGGTCCCCAGCTTCCATTTCCGATAAATCCCACTATTCTGTTGCAGAAATTGCGTTCCGTCAACCATGTAATAAATTCCCGCATCGCCGGAAAAAGTTCTGCATTATAGGTGGTGGTCGCCAATACCAGTTTGCTGTATCGAAAGGCTTCTGCCACCGCTTCTGTCATATCGCACCTTGCAAGGTCTTTTATACAAACACCGGGACAGCCCTTTTCCTTTAGCTTTTTTTCAAGCAGCATAACCGCCTGTTTTGTATTTCCGTAAATAGAGGTATAGGCAATCAAAACTCCGTCTTCTTCGGGCTGATAACATGACCATGTGTTGTATAAATCCATATAGTATTTGATATTTTTGGACAGAATTGGACCGTGCAGAGGACAGATTCTCTGAATGTTCCAATTTTCCAGCTTCTTAAAGACTTTTTGTACCCAGAGGCCATATTTGCCCACAATCCCGAAGTAATACCGCCTTGCCTCTCCTACCCATTCCTCTTGTATATCCAATGCACCAAACTTACCAAATGCATCTGCCGAAAACAAAGTTTTCTCTGTGCTGTCATAGGTGAAAATCACCTCCGGCCAGTGTACCATGGGTGCCGTCACAAATAATAGTTTATGCTTTCCCAACGAAAGCATATCCCCATCAGACACCACAATCCGATTTTTAACAAACTCTGTTCCGAAAAAATTCTTTATCATCTCAAAGGCTTTTGCTGATGCTACAATCATTGCCTGCGGATATTTTTTCATAAAATTGGATATATTCGCCGAATGATCCGGCTCCATGTGCTGCACAATCAAATAATCGGGCTTTCGATTTCCCAACACATTCTGCAAATTCTGAAACCATTGTCTTGCAAAATCAACTTCTACGGTGTCCATTACCGCAATCTTTTCGTCCACAATCACATACGAATTGTAAGACATACCATTGGGCACCCTATACATTCCTTCAAATAAATCAATTTCATGGTCATTTACACCAATATATTTTATATCACCGGTAATTAGTCTCTCCTCCTTACTTTGCTACATGCTTATAGCAGACTTTTGTATCATATGAATTTAAATTTTCTTTTTTATAGTTTCTTCATCTTAGTGGGGATTATGCAAAAATTTGAAAAGTATGGATATTGAAGATAAAAAATACACCGCAGACAATACTTCACTGCCTGCGGTGTTACTGTTTCAATGATTTTTATATGAACAAACTTCCGATATTTGAACTAATACTATTCTACTACTGCTGTTTCTTTTAAAATCTGCAACTGCTCAAAAGTTCCGTCAACCGTGTCTGAGAATACTTTCATACTGTCAAAGGTGCTGTCAATGGTTTCTTTGCTTAATTGTGTACCTGCCAGTACTTCTTCGGAGGCTGCCGACAACGTGGAAATACTTGCCACAATTCCTTTATTTGCTACCATAACATTTTCCAGTTCGGCACTCATACTTTCCACTCCGGATTCCAATTCTAACATACCGGTTTCCACTTCTGTAAAGCTTGCATTTACTTCTTCCACTTTCTGACGCTGAATATCAATACTTTCTACTGATTTCTGTAAAGCCTCCTGTGTTTCACCGGTAACAGCATTCAACTCATCAATAATCGCTGTAATCTGCTCTGTAGAGACTTTAGTCTCTTCTGCAAGATTACGAATCTGGTCTGCTACAACCGCAAATCCCTTCCCGGCCTCACCGGCTCTTGCTGCCTCAATACTTGCATTTAATGCCAGTAAATTGGTTTGGGAGGAAATCTTTAAAATAGAGGCTACGATACCGGATACCTTCTCCACATTCTCAACCAGTAAATCCACTGTTTCAGAAATCCTTACCGTATTCCGGTCAACTAATACGGATTTCTCTTTTAGTTCATCCGCCTGCTTTTTACCGTCTAAAATAACACTCTTTAACTTATCCGTAATATCTTTTGCATCGGAAGCCGTTGCATTTGTGCTCTCCAGTCTGTCCTGAATCTGTCCGGTCATATCTGCCTGATTGTTAATGGCTTCTGCTGTATTCTCGGAATTTTTTGCAATTTCATCCATAGAATCTTGTGCAGTATTCATAGCTCCCTTGATTGTATTTAATTCAGTAAGCACTTCATTAAAATCTTCATCCAATTTTTCCACAATGCCGGCTACTGTCTTTGCAACCTCTTCTCTGTGTTCAGCCGCTTTCTGTATCTCGGCCTGATTCTCCTGGCTGAAATCAATCAACAGTCTGACTGCCATCCTGGAACACCAAATGGTAACAAAACTTCCCAGTATTACAACGCTGGCAAAACCAAGTGCTTGGGAATCCCCGGCTTTATTTAATAATAAACATTTTACTATCGAAATCAAAAAGGTTACAACACTGCCTATCACAATCAGCGGTTCATTCAAAAATATCATAAAACCTATAATCGCAGGGAATGCCATCACAAGAGTTCCTGCTCCGTTACCAAAAACAAGCACTGCATAGACAACTATATAAAGAACTGCCATCGCCATCGTACCGGCTTTTTTCTCACCTAAAGATTTTACTATAACACCAGTCAGCAAAATCGCCGCTACATACAGACCACATCTGACATATGCCATAGTGCTTTGTCCGTGTTTTATCACATTGCTGATTTCAATCCCTGTAAAAAACACATAGCATATTGCCAAAATAAAAAACATAACCCTGTTTGCACGTTTATACTGTTGTTGTGTAAGCACTTGTCTCTTCATACAGTCTCTCTCTTTCGTCATTTTTCATCATTTTTTAGTTATGGAACTTGCTACTATAACTGCTGATTTTAATGTTTGCGTGTATTATACTATAATTTCTGGTTAGCATACTGATTGGCTACTTTTAGCAAATCTTCTACAAAATTGTCCGGTATATACTCCGGTTCATAATACTGTATGTCTCCATATCCTAATTCCTGCTTTACCTTCTGAATGTCGTTAACAGCCTTTGCAACTTTTATACTTTGTTCTTGATGTTCTTTTCCAAAACGGCCTTCAACAAAATCACCAAATTCGCTTAACAGAATAGACAACTCATCCTCTTTAGACAGCTTTCTATATCCATCTTCTGTTGTAGAGTCTTCTATAAATCTTACTCTGTTACCTTCCTCATATCCGGAAGTAATTTCATCACAGATTTCTCTAAACTCATCTAACAATATATCTGCCTTTTTCTGTATTGTCAGCTTTTCATCTGAATTACTTTCAGAGAGCTGTACATAACTATTTTTCATTACCCTTGATAATCTGTTTGTAAAACTCTCCACAGGCTGATGTTCTGAGATATACTGCAGCTCTTCCGTTTGCTTTTGTATATCCACACTACCTTTTATCTTGCTACCATGTAAAGCACGCAAGCCCTCCTCTGAAATATTAACCTTTATAACAGGAACATTTTTACCTGCTTCTGTATCACAAAATTTTACAGGCCGATTATTCTGCTTTCCAGTCATTTCAAATAAATCTATATTGGGCTTCTGATAAGTACCGTTCACATTTCCATACAGATGAACTGCCATGTTTGACACCTCCATTTTTCCATAGCTAACGTTTTATACGGAAAAATCAAATCTGGCTCCAACTTTTTCACCGGATACCTTATTCCAATCCACATTGTTAATTTTTTCTACCAATTCTTCCTCTGATGAAGCCTCCACAACCACCTTTTTCACAGAAGATGTATCGTCCTTCTTATAGGAATTTACTTTCTTTTCTTCTGACTTTTCTGCTGTTTTCTTCTCCTCAGCTCGTTTTTCCTGAAGTTTTTCTATGTAATCTTTTTGTTTATCAGACATCTTTTCTAATTCAGCAAAGATTGACATACTGCCATCATCATTGATAGAAACTGCCAGCTTGTTTATAATTGTATCATTTCCGCCACCTTTGCCCCATGTTCTTTCATATCCAAACTGCTCACATATTCTATTGGACATATCTACTATGGTTTCAACATGACGCATTTTTTCACTGGCATATTTCTCGTCAGTAGCCATTCTCTCTAACTCAGAACTTGAAAATATAACAGAAAACTCCTTATTACTTTTATCAAGCAATGCCCTTCTGTCATCTCCGGCATCTGCAACAATAAAATCATAGTCTCCATAAGTTTTTCTGAGATTATCCAAGTAGCTTTTAGCCTTGCCCGACAATTTATCCTCGCCGGACTTTACTGCCTGCTCAGAAATTTTATTATTTTTTGTCTTAACCGTACCGTCCTTTTTCTGCTGAACCGTATTCTCATAATAACCAGCAGCTGATGTTATACTATTTGTTGTAACCATAATCGCTCCTCCTTGAATTGCATATTTGAAATCCGTTTCATTTTATTTATGTATTACTTATACATACTTGTTATATATATCGACAAATTTACTTCATTTCAATAGTCTGTTGTATAAATTGACTTTTTTATATTGTGAATTGAAAATGGGCAATACCTACAACACCGCAGAAGATATAAAAACCCCGGAAACAGCCGTCTCCGAGGTTCTTATAACTATAAATAATAATTTACAAATATTGTGTATTATACAATACCCTGTGCGGTCATAGCTTCAGCTACCTTTAAGAAGCCTGCAATGTTTGCACCTGCAACGTAGTTGCCTTCCATGCCGTACTTCTTAGCTGCATCATCCAGGTTGTGGAAGATGTTTACCATGATGGTCTTAAGCTTAGAGTCTACTTCTTCGAAAGTCCAGCTTAAACGTTCGCTGTTCTGGCTCATTTCCAGAGCGGAGGTAGCTACACCACCTGCGTTTGCAGCCTTACCGGGGCAGAACAATACTTTGTTTGCCTGGAAGTATTCGGTAGCTTCCAAAGTGGTAGGCATGTTTGCACCTTCTGCTACTGCCATAACACCGTTTGCAACTAACGCCTTAGCATCATCTAAGTTTAATTCGTTCTGGGTTGCACAAGGAAGTGCAATGTCAACCTTAACAGACCACTGGTTGGTGCCTTCGGTTGCTTTGTCATGGTACTGTGCACTGGGTCTTGCTGCTGCGTACTCAGTCAGTCTTGCACGCTTCACTTCTTTTACTTCTTTTAAAAGTGCTACATCAATACCTTCGGGATCATAAATCCAACCGGTAGAGTCGGAACAGGTAACAGGCTTACCGCCTAACTGCTGTGCCTTCTCGATTGCGTAGATTGCTACGTTACCGGAACCGGAAACTGCAATGGTCTTGCCTTCAATGCTTGTACCGTTGCACTTTAACATTTCTGCTGTTAAGTATAACAGACCGTATCCGGTAGCCTGGGTTCTTGCTAAGGAACCACCGTAGGATAAGCCCTTACCGGTAAGTACACCTTCATAAAGACCGGTCAGTCTCTTGTACTGTCCGTACATGTAACCGATTTCTCTTGCGCCGGTACCGATATCACCTGCAGGAACGTCAGTATCTGCCCCAATGTATTTGTAAAGTTCGGTAATGAAGCTCTGGCAGAATGCCATAACTTCTCTATCAGATTTGCCCTTAGGGTCGAAGTCGGAACCACCCTTACCACCGCCGATAGGCAGACCGGTTAAGGAGTTCTTAAAAATCTGCTCAAAACCTAAGAACTTAATAATACCCAAGTTTACAGAAGGATGAAGTCTTAAGCCTCCCTTGTAAGGTCCGATTGCACTGTTGAACTGTACGCGGAAACCGTTGTTTACCTGTACCTGTCCTTTATCATCCACCCAGGGAACACGGAACAGAATCTGTCTTTCCGGTGTTACAATTCTTTCAAGTAAAGCATCTCTTCTGTATGCTTCTTCATTTGCCTCGATTACCACACGTAAAGATTCTAATACCTCTTTTACTGCCTGATGGAATTCCGGCTGTGCAGGATTCTTCGCAACTACAAGCTCATATACCTCGTCAACGTATGACATAATATATCCTCCTTTAAATTAAATATGTCCTGTATATAACAGAAATGCACCTATTTCAAGCACATTTTTGTTCCACGATTTATTATATAATAGCCAAAAAAAATTGCAAAGCACTTTATTCCACTAAATCATAAAAGTTTTGTTTGATTTTTTGTGCAAAATGTACAATTTAAAATTACAAATATTTCTTTAATACGCCTATACACTTTTCTTCAAAATCCATCAGTTCCTTTGCCAGTTCCAAGGCATGGGAACCACCGTTCTTTTGCAGCTGCGGACTATGATTGAGGACTTTATACATTTCTGTAATTCCTCTGTTACTGCCCTGAATCATCAACTCTGCCAGATGTCCTGTACTGGTATTCAAAAGCGTATTGGCATGAATACTGCCTTTCAGCATCATATCTGACAGATGATTGGGATGCACCGGTTCTGCCTTTGCTTCCAAAAGTCTGTTTACTGCTTTATTACGGATATCTGCGTATTTTAAGGACTGGCGGGATATCTGCCTTCCGAATTCTTCGTCATATACTTTATCCCCCAGTGTTTCTATTGCCTTTACTGCCATCTCCGTATTTTTTTGAATTTCTCTGTATATGTTTATTTCTTCCGGCTTCATACTGATACCTCCTTATTATCCCATATGTCCTGCATATGGGACGACGCTTCGTGCTGTACACTCACTTAACGCATTGTGTTTACGTACATGATTCCTTATCAGTATGGCACCGCCGGATTGAATTATTCATTTAAAAAACAGACTTTTCTTTACAATTAGCTCGCTATCTGTCGCTTTTGTATTTCTTCTATGCCTCAAAAGGATATTTTACGCCCCAGTCTTCTCTGAGACCGTCCATTATCTGCATAATACGCAGGGTTTCTGCATGGGGCATTTCAGGGCATTCGGTCAATCCTTTTTCGAGCGCCTTTGCACAGGCTTCTACCTCATACTCATAACCGCTTATCTGCTTAGGAGCTTCATAATATGCTACCTTTTGATACTGGTTATTATAAACGGTCAGCGTTTCAAAATTATTGATATTTTCTACTACCGCATAGCCTTTTGTACCAAATATCCCGCCGATGCGGTCACTCATTAGACACATGGACGCATTCAGCACTGCCATGGAACCATTTTTATAATGAATCGTAATACTTTCCTGTTTATCCACACCGGTATCCGTCAAATCACAGGACGATTCTATCTTCTCTACGTCAGTTCCCAAAATCATAGAGGCAAAATGAATGGTGTATACACCTAAGTCAAGCAAAGCACCACCTGCCAAAGCCGGATTCATCAATCTTTCCACATGGGAAATATTGTAGCCCAGATTGGCGTTCACCATCTTTACTTCTCCGATAATGCCACTTTCCAATACTTCTTTAATGGTTTTATACATAGGCATATAACGAATCCACATAGCTTCTGCCACCAATACACCTGCTTCCTTTGCAAGTGCAAGAACCTCTTTGGCTTGTGCTGCATTTGCTGTAAAGGCTTTTTCGCACAATATAGGCTTCTTATAACGGATACACAGCTTCATATTTTCATAATGCTCTGAATGGGGCGTAGCAACATAGACCAAATCCACTTTTTCATCTGCCAGCATTTCCTCATAAGAGCCATAGCACTTTTCCACATCAAATTTTTGTCCGAACGCATCTGCTTTTTCCTGTGTTCGGGAAGCCACCGCATAACACTTCACATTCTCCATTTTATTGACAGTTCCGGCCATTGTACCGGCAATTCCGCCTGCCCCCATAATTCCTAAATTTAACACCTTACCCATACCTTTTCTCCTTCCGGATTAATATCAAAAATTTTGAGGTTGTTACAAAATCACTATACAAAGATATCGATTGTAAAAAGCTTTCTGACACAGACCCTTGCGAAGCGTCGGCACTTAGCAAGAATACTTTCCAAAGGAAAGTGTTCGAGCTTAGTACCGCTACGTTTCGCATGGAGCGAGAGCGTGTCTGTAAAGAAACTTTTTACAACCGATATTAAATACCGTCTTTTTGTAATGACCACATAATTTTTATTTACTGCTGCACAAATTCAGCCTTTACATAACCAATCTGACCTTCATAAACAACCTTGCACCAGTCACCTTCAATAGCAATCAAATCCAAGGTACTTCCACCGACTGCCACACCCAGTTTATCAGAACTCTGGCTTGCTGATGCACGTACATTGACATTGGCTGTTGTGGTTACCGTACCGATAACTTCTACACCTGCTGCACTTTCTGCAACCTCTAAGAACTCGGATTTAATATAACCTTCGCCACCTTCATAGACAATCTTAGTCCAGCCGTTAGGTCTCTGTTCCAGTACCTCTACCTTCGTACCACGGGAAACCTTTCCAAGTTTATCTGCCTCTTCACTATCGGAACTTCTGACATTGACGGTAGTCGTAGCCGTAGCATACACAGGACCTGCCGGTACAACCACTTCCGGTTCTTCGTTGGTTGCGTCACCATCACTGACAGTACTGTCACCACCACTTACAGTTGCATCTCCGCCACTGACATCTCCATTCATTTCACTTGCTAATATTTCACCTACTGCCTGTTTTATCTGTTGTTCTACTTCTGCAATATAGTTAAACAGTTCCGGTTTGTTCAAACAGATTTCTTTGTATTCTACTTCAATTTTGTTACAAAGCTCTACTACATCATCCTGCAGGTATATCTGTCGGATATACTCAGCAATCTCAGGTTCTACAGTTTCCTGATTAATATACAGAGTACCATCCTCTCTGCTACACACATAAAATCCCGTAAATCCGGGAAAATAATCTTCCGGATAATATGACATAATTGCATGGGTATACGCAATTACAACATAAGAATTTGTCTCCGGTCCCGGCTTGTAATACACTTCTATCACAGGATAACTTTCAATGTATTTTCCCAGTTCCACGATACGGATACGCTCCATATCCTCCATACTACTCTGAATGGCAGAAATAGTATCTACATCACCCTCCGCCACTGCCTGATAATAAGTAACCAACAGGCTTTGCATTGCATCATATATCTTCTTTTCTTCTTCCGGCAAAACAGTGTCCGGTCCCACTAAAGGAGTATTGGGTACAGTCAGCACAGTATCCTCTATGGCATTACCATCTGATACTACTGCTACTTCGGTATCAGGAGTACCTGTTGTTTCCACTTTATCCGAACCCGCATTCAATGCAAATATTACAGTAACAGCAACTGCCGCTATTAACAATATGGGGAATACGATTTTGCCCTGTGCCAGTATAAAGTCCCGCACACGCAATACTTTTTCTTTGATTGTTTCTTTCACACTGTCACCTTTCCTTTTTAATGAATATGGTCTGTGGTTGTTTCCTGCACAGCCCCAGACCAGTTGTCAGAGTGATGCAAATGCAGCCGACAGGAATCGAACCTGCATTAAAGGCGTCGGAGGCCTCCGTTCTATCCATTAGACTACGGCTGCAAATATTACAAATTTGTTACATCACTCTGACTATAATATCATAAAAGGAACATTATGTAAAGCCATGATTTATGGTTTTTTGTGGTAATTTTATAAGGATTTTCAGATTAAAATGACACTTTCTGATTCTAAATTGAAGTAGTAGATATTATCCGATAATTGCTCTTCTGCATCCACATGATCATCATTTACTTCCCGCACCATGTTCCGCAGATTTTCCGGATTTTCCCTGCCGGTATCCGGAATTACTATCAATTCATGGATAGAACTGGGCAAAATATAGAAATTACGTTTACACTTGCGAGCAAATTCCCGTAACATATCAGGAAAACAAATACTGGCGGCACCATAATAACGTCCCCTCAAGGTCAGTACATGCATGGTTATCTCCTTTTCCATACAAGATATATTTTCCCTTATCTGTTCAAACTCCGGGCTCTCTCTGTCGCCCATCAGTTCCCAAAGCATATCCTTCATTCCCAGAATTTCTACTCCCAGCTTTTCTCTGGTATTCTTTTCAGCTTCCCCAAAAACTTCCTCCTGCGATACTCCCCAACTGTCCAGATGGGATACGTTTACCTGAATAGAGCCTCTGCCCAGATAATCATTCATATAGGCATAATACACCACCACTGCCAAATCCAAAAAACGTTTGTGAGGTATATCTACAAGTCTTTCTTCATTTTTTTCATAATTGATGACCTTCAAAAAAAGTCTTCCTCTGACTGCCTGATAATCCAGAAAAAAGTCCATGTTGATAGGCACTTTTATTTTGTGCTCTTCATATATCTGTATAATCTCCTGCACAATTCTGCCAAAAGCTTTTCCCTTCAGATAATCACCGAAAAAACCTTCCAGATAAATGGTGGGTGAAATATTTTCATCCTCTTTGGTAATTACCACTCCGTTTAATATAACACCGTTGTTTTTTGTAATTTTCTTTACTTCTACTTTTACGTTTTCTCCGTAAAATTCTTTGATACTGTTTTCAATTTTTACTATAAATTCTTTAAATTCCATATGCTGTCCTTCCTTGTGTATATTTTTGATAACTAAGTGTCCCTTACGGACTCTGTCTTATGGGTTCCTGTTATCTTAGACAGACTAAATCTTTTTTATAAACACAAAAAGACAACAGAAAAATCTGTTGTCTTGATGGCTTATCCAATATAGAAAAGATAAATTATACTCTGGACAGATATTCACCGGTTCTGGTGTCAATCTTGATAGTATCTCCCTGGTTTACGAACAGAGGTACATATACCAGTGCACCGGTTTCTACGGTAGCAGGCTTGGTAGCACCTGTAGCGGTATCACCCTTGAAGCCGGGTTCGGTTTCAGTAATCTCTAATTCTACGAACAGAGGGGGTTCTACTGCAAATACGTTACCATTGTGGGAACATACCTTACACATTTCGTTTTCTTTTACGAACTTCAGTGCATCGCCGATAGCGTCACTGTTTAATGCAATCTGCTCATAGGTTTCAACATCCATGAAGTTGAACAGATCGCCGTCAGAATATAAATACTGCATATCTTTTCTGTCAATACGTGCCTGAGGGCATTTTTCAGTAGGTCTGAAAGTCTTTTCAACCACACCGCCACTCTTAATATTTTTCAGTTTGGTTCTAACGAAGGCTGCACCTTTACCGGGCTTTACATGCTGGAACTCAATGATCTGGAAAATATTGCTATCTAATTCAATAGTCATACCATTTCTGAAATCACCTGCAGAAATCATAAAATATTCCTCCTAAAATTGTCACGTTTTAATTCATTTTATAGTGTATACTAAGAAATACTATTTTTCAACTGTTTTTTTCAAATCTTTCGTGTGTATTCCCATTTTTGGTAAAATTGCCACTATTTTGAAGCCAATTTTATCACTTCATCAATGGCTAACAGATACCCTTCCAGCCCCTTGCCATAAATCTGACCGTCACAGGCAGGTCTGGTTACCGAAACCTTACGAAACTCTTCTCTTTTTGTGATATCCGAAATATGAATTTCTATTTTTGGCATATGCACACTTGCTAATGCATCATGGATGGCATAACTGTAATGGGTATACGCACCGGGATTGATTACAATTCCTTCCGTTCCGTCAAAGTACGCATCCTGAATCCTGTCAATAATGGCACCCTCGTGATTGGACTGGAATACCTCTATGGTACTGCCTGTCTGCGCCCCTTTTTCGGCAATCATATTTAAAAGATAGTCATAGTCCTGATTACCGTATATACTTTTTTCCCGGATACCTAAAAAATTCAGATTAGGACCGTTAATTACCAGTATTTTCATCTTCTTTTCCTCCCGTTATACATCCGCTTTCTTCCAGCTTTATTAAAAGACCGGAAAGTACCTCTTCCATATCTTTTCCGTCTACATCAAATATAATGTCCGCGGCTTCTTCATAGACCGGAGCCCGCATAGCCAAAAGCTCCTTAATTTTGGAAAGAGGGTCTTCACACTGCAATAAAGGGCGTGTGGTATCATTTTTCAGTCTCTCCCATACATTTTCGGGACTGATACGCAAATATACCACAGTTCCCAATTTCTTTAACAGTGTATGGTTTTCTTTTCTCATAGGCAGACCGCCACCTGTAGAGATAATTTTTTCTTCCTTGGATAACTGTAAATCCTTTAAAATCTCCGTCTCCATCTCTCTGAAAGCAGATTCCCCTTTTGTGGCAAAGATTTCTTTAATAAGCACATCTGCCTTCTTTTCAATCAGCTTGTCCGTATCTTCTACCACTCTTCTTAACTTGTAGGACAAACGGATGCCTACCGTAGACTTACCACACCCCATAAATCCGATTAAAATAACATTACTCATAGTTTTTCCTTTAGTCTTGTGTAAATTTCTTCTGCCTGTACTTCTGAAATACTGATATTATTCCAGAGTTCATAAGCAATAATTCCTTGATACAAAAGCATTTTAAGCCCGTTAAAAGCACTACCGCCTGCTTCTTTTACAAGTTGCATAAATCTGGTATCAGCCGGATTATAAATCAAATCATACGCTGTATGTATTTTTTCATAAAATGCCTTATCCTCAACAACTGCCTCTTCCGTTTTGGGATACATACCGATATTGGTTGCCTGCACAGCCAGATATTTTCCTGCCGGCAGCTTGTCATACTCAGAAAGGGCCATAGCTACTGCCACTTCCCTGTCTGCATACCCGTTTACTTCTTGAGCAATGGCTTCTGCCTTTTCTACAGTACGGTTTAATATATATATTTTTTCCACCTTTTCTGCCAGCATCACCGCAACTGCTCTTGCCACACCGCCGGCCCCCAAGAGAATTACATTTTCTCCGTCCACGCGGATACCGTCACTTAACATGGCACGGTACAATCCCGGCATGTCTGTGTTGTATCCCTTATATCCCCCTTCACAGGGCACTAAAGTGTTGACTGCACCGATTTTTCCTGCCAGTGCATCTATTTCTTTTAAGTAAGGCATCACCCGTTCCTTGTGTGGAACGGTTACATTCAAACCACCGATTTCCAATGCCTGTGCTCCTTTTATTGCTTCTGAAAGCACCTCATTTTCCACCTTAAAAGGTACATATACCATATTGATGCCTGTCAGCTCTGCCAAATTGTTGTGAATTACCGGTGATAAGGTATGCTCCACCGGATTGCCTATCAGACCACAGGTCTTTGTCCGTCCGTTAATCTGCATGATTGCCTCTCATTCTGCCAAACCGCTTATGCTTTTCTTTTATGATAAAAATGCAATACAATTTTCTCCAGATACCGCTTTAATACAATCTGTATCTCTTCTTTTGGATGTATGGGTTTTACCAGATAGGTTTCCATACCGGCTTTTTTTGCTCCCCAGATATCAGTAAACAACTGGTCCCCTACAAAAAGCGTGGTTTCCGGTGTGGTATGCATCCGCTCCATTGCCTTTTGATATCCTGCTACTTTAGGTTTTCCCGCCTTATATATATAAGCAGATTTTACTGCATCATTAAACATCTTTACACGCGGCTCTTTATTATTGGATAACAGCATACTCTGAAACCCTATGTTTCTTAAGCGTTCAAACAAGGCTACGGCTCTTTCGTCAGCCGGGGCACCGTGGGGCACCAGCGTATTGTCCACATCAAAAACAACGCCTCTGTATCCCGCTTCATACAAGCCCTCATAATCAATTTCATAAGAAGAATCCACCTCATGGTGTGGGTAAAATCTTTCTAACATATTTCTTCCATCCTATTATCCCTATTATCATTTTCCCATATCATATCTTTTTCCTATATCATTTTATCCTTTCCTATTTTAACGCAAAAAACAGCATGTGTAAACAAACACATGCTGTCAAAAATCTAAAATTTTAAAAATACGGCACCGTCTTCGGTAATATTCTTGGGCAGAAGATTTTCTGCACTTCCTACAAAATACTGATACTGCCGCAATATTCCGTCTTTTTTCATATCCGAAATTGCTTTCTGCATATCCAGATTTTCAATATCACTGTCCTGCCCTATGTATCCAAAATCCTCTTTTGCATTGAAAGTAAGGGAAATTTCCCTCACATCTGCATTGGGTTTTCTGACCGGTATATTTTCTTCAATGGAAAGGTCGATGTCATTTACAGGCTTGGTCTGTGCGTCTGCTTGTGATATCCGGTTACTCTGTATGCCGTTTACCTGTCCGGCTGCTTCCTGTGCTTTTGAAACCTGACTGTTTGCCAACTCCTCCGCACGTGTAAGCTGCTCTATATCTACGGAAGGAATTTGCGGAACTTTGTAATTACTGAACATACTGCTGTAATCTGATATGCTGCCGATTCTCATGACATCACCTCCTTTGTATTTTATCTGTTGATTTTATCTTTATATCTTATTTGTGTACTTAAGCTACAATTTTTATCTCTTGCAATACGTATATCGTCAATACACGCAAAAATCCTTAGTCTCTTTTTATTTTTCTTTTAAGACACTCTTTAATTCGTCCATAAAGGTATTGATATCCTTAAATTCTCTGTATACGGACGCAAAACGTACATAAGCAACCGCATCCAAATCCTTTAATTTATTCATTACCAGTTCGCCGATGGTTTCACTGGGGATTTCTTTTTCCTCCATATTGAAAACTTCGGTTTCCACTTCATCCACAAGCTGGGTAATCTGGCTGGCACTGACCGGACGCTTGTGACATGCACGTAATACACCTGCTTCAATCTTAGCACGGTCATAGGTCTCCCTGTTGTTGTCCTTTTTAATGATAATCAAAGGAATGGTTTCAATCTTCTCATATGTGGTAAATCGCTTGTCACATTCATCGCAGACACGTCTTCTACGGATGGAATTGTTATCTTCCGCCGGTCTGGAATCAATTACTCTGGTATTTTCATGGCCGCAAAAAGGACATTTCATATTATTACCCCCTGTGGTAATGGTGGACATGCCACCGGATTTTATTATTTTTATTATAAGGCATATGCGGAATTATGTCAACTTTTTCCCTTTAGAAATCCAGTGTTTAAAGGGATTTGCAGGAAGTATCGGCACTATTATTATCCATCGGGAACTCGCTTTCGCTCTAAGGGAACGCGAGTTCCCGATGGATAATAATAGTGCCTCTTAGTTCCGAAAAGCCCTTTAATCTACGCAGATATCTACCAAGATAATATCCGGTCCTATCTGTTTGATGTCGCGAAAGCAAATAACAATATCTTCTCTGCATTTGAAGAAGTTTTCCCATTTGTTGCCGCGGGGAACTATGATTTTGTGTATACATCCGGTTCTTTCGTCAAATTCCATGTCACACACTTTCCCAAGTGACCTGCAATCTTTTATGTTGATAACTTCCTTACATTTTAATTCTGAAAAAAGCATGTACCGTCCTCACATATGCTTTTTTACAATATATGCTACTTTTACAAAAATGTCCCTCTGCCTTTGCATAAAACAAATTTCCGGCGTGCATACTAACACAGACGCAAAAGAGAAAACGGATTTACTTTTCCGTGGCTAAACGCAGAACAATCTTAGTAAACGGAGGCATCTTATTTATGGCACAAGGTAAGGTAGAAATCTGCGGCGTCAATACATCCAGACTCCCGCTGTTAAAACAGGCTGAAAAGGAAGCACTTTTCTCAAAAATCGCCGAGGGTGACATGGAAGCACGTGAAAAATATATTGAAGGAAATCTACGTCTGGTTTTAAGCGTTATCAAACGTTTTTCTTCCAGCAATGAAAATGTGGACGACCTTTTTCAAATCGGCTGTATCGGGCTGATTAAAGCCATTGATAATTTCGATACTTCTTTAAACGTGAAATTTTCCACCTATGCGGTTCCCATGATTATCGGAGAAATCCGCCGTTTCCTTAGGGACAACAATTCCATTCGTGTATCCCGTTCCCTAAAGGACACTGCTTATAAAGCAATTTATGCCAAGGAAAACCTTACCAGAAAGAACTTAAAGGAACCTTCTTTAGAAGAAATTGCAACAGAAATCGGTATTTCCGCAGAGGATATCACCTACGCATTGGATGCTATCCAGAATCCCATGAGTCTCTATGAACCAATTTTTACGGACGGTGGAGATACACTTTATGTCATGGATCAGATTAGTGACAAAAAAAATAAGGAAGAGACGTGGGTGGAACATCTCTCCCTTAGCGAAGCCATGAAGCATTTAAACGAGCGTGAGCATGAAATCATCTCTCTCCGCTTCTTTTGCGGCAAAACCCAAATGGAGGTTGCCGATATGATTGGTATTTCCCAGGCACAGGTTTCCCGGTTGGAAAAAAATGCCTTGAAGTGTATGCGCAGCTACCTGACCGCCTGACCTCATCGCTATGACCTGAGGCGGTAACCTCCGGCACGGCTATTTCCGCATATCGAATAACCTGTCATTCATCCATGCGACTGCATCGGTGATGCCGTCTTCCGAAAAAGAAAAGTCCTCACTTTGTTTCAGTTCTTCTTTGGTCTTAAAGAAATTAAGAGGCTCCGGCCATACAATCGCCCTGAGCTTCTTTTCTTCTCCGACCATCACGCCCTCCAGCCGATAACGCATGCCTTGATGACTGCCTGTATATTCAGACTTTTTTAAATATTCCAGATATAAAACATCATCTCGCTTTATCATATGTCCTACCTGCCTGTATCTCACTATATTTCAAGAAAAGTATAGCACACCGCCTACTGCCTTTCAATTTCCTTTTTTAACTGTTTCATAATCTTTTTTTCCAGTCTGGAAATATAGGACTGGGATATACCTAACAGGGAGGCAACCTCCTTCTGGGTCATTTCTTCTCCATCCGGTGTATTCAGCCCGAAACGCAGATTGATAATTGTCCTCTCACGTTCCGACAGCTTACCGATTGCTTTCATAAGCAGTTTCTTTTCTACTTCCGACTCTATATCACGATAAATGATGTCTTCATCCGTTCCCAGAATATCCGACAAAAGCAGTTCATTGCCGTCCCAATCCACATTTAAAGGTTCATCTATGGACACCTCTAAACGGGTCTTGTTATTTCTTCTTAAATACATCAAAATTTCGTTTTCTATACATCTGGATGCGTAAGTTGCCAGTTTTATATTTTTTTGTGGGTTAAAGGTATTGATGGATTTTATCAGACCAATAGTACCAATAGAAATCAAATCCTCCACACCAACCCCCGTATTGTCAAATTTCTTGGCAATGTATACTACCAAACGCAAATTATGCTCTATCAGAATGGATTTTGCTTCCTCCTCATATTCCGTTCCCAAATCATTTATAATTTCACTTTCTTTTTCAGCCTCTAATGGCGGTGGCAGCACTTCTGCGCCGCCTATGTAATGAATATCACCACTCTCCTGTCTGTTGGTAATACTCTGACAAATCCGAACCCATGCATTTTCTTTTTTTAATACTTTAAATTGTATTCTTTTGGGAAATGTGTTTCCCGGCAATGCGACCTTTACTATCATAATATATCCCTCCGTTTTCGTATTTCTTCTTTTATCATGTCTATCCCTGTAACAGTTTGGGATGTACTAATATCTGGTAGCTTCCTTTGGAAGAAACCTTTCCCTCACTGACTCCAACATAAATGTTGTAACACGTTTTTTTCATGCCATCCTGTTCAATTATAATCTCAGGTATTTCATAGCCTTTCATAATTCCCCTCTCACAGCCTACACTGCGATATGGTATCACTCTGAACCCCAAATCCACCTTTTCCTGCTCTTTCACGAGTTTTTCAAAAATTTCTTTGTCTACCACTGATACCGGTTTGCCGCTAATAGGCTCTATTAGGGAATTTCCGGTATCAATCAGACCATGTATCTGTATTTTTTCCTCCCCTTTACACAATTCCACCATACAGGGCTTCAGTTTCTGCTCTTCGGCTTTTCCTATTCTGCCGTAAAATATAAGTACAAAAATACCTCCGCAGGCAATAACCGTTATGAAGGACATCATATTGTTTCTGAACACCTTCACATGATTCATCAACATCAGAAACGCACCGCCCAACAGAAATGCATATAAAAACATACTTTCCGCCAGCTTCATAACCCCTTTAAGAGAGGGCGGTCGAAACACAAACACAAGACTCCCGACGTTTACACATATGGCTGCAAATATAATCTTTACAAGCATTGGCATGGGCAGAAAAAACACCAGACAATATCCGGCTCCCCCCCATACTGCTCCCAAGAAAAGCCTAAACCGCGTGGCAGTGCGGTGCAGACTCTTGTTCACCAGCAACAACAGATAGAGATTCAATGTGAAATTAAGCAAAAACAGGCTGTCTGCATAAATTTCATAATACATATCCTCCTCTCCTTCCCGCTTGCAGGGATTATGTAACACCTGATAATCATTATAAAAGGACTTCCTTAAAGAATTTGTCGCATTTCTTCTATGGACTGTCTGTTTTTTCCTACGGATTTCGACAGGCAAAAAAATACAGGAGAACTTTCCTATACAGTAAAAAGAATGTGCCACGGTACATTCCGCACCACAAAAAAAGAAACCGAATGTATCGGTTTCTTTTTTTGTGCATTTATATAGTATATGCTTATTTGTTGCGTTGTAAGAAATCAGGAATTTTTAAGGATTTCTCTTCTACGGAAGAACGAAGATCAGCCGGCTTGCTGATACCGTTTAACACAGGTTTTACAAAAGGCTTCTGTACATCTTCCGGATTGCGCTTTAAGGGACTTTCCGTCATCGTACTCTGGTAAGAAGTAGGCTGGATAAATCTGTTTGCACCGGGATATGTACCAAATGCACCGGGCTTTACACCCTTTGCTGCAGGTGCTTCCAATCCTGTTGCAATAACTGTAATGGTACAGATATCAGGCTGGGATGCATCATACATCGCACCAAAGATAACATTTACATCATCTCCGGTCAGTTCTCTTACATAATCGGATGCTTCGGAAGCATCATTTAAAGTAATGTCACCGGATACGTTAATAATAACATGGCTTGCACCTGTAATGGTGGTCTCTAACAGAGGGCTTTCTACTGCCATCTTAACTGCGTCAAGTGCCTTGTCGTCACCCTTGCCCACACCGATACCGATATGTGCCACACCCTTGTCCTTCATAACAGTCTGTACATCCGCAAAGTCTAAGTTGATAACTGCAGGTACATTAATCAGGTCAGTGATACCCTGTACTGCCTGCTGTAATACTTCGTCAGCTTTCTTAAGTGCTTCAGGCATAGTAGTACGCTTGTCCACAATTTCAAGCAGTTTGTCATTGGGAATGACAATCAAAGTATCTACATTACCCTTAATATTTTCAATACCCATAAGTGCATTGGTCATACGTGCCTTTGCTTCAAAGCGGAAAGGCTTTGTGACAACACCTACGGTCAGAATACCCATATCTTTTGCAATCTTTGCAACTACCGGTGCCGCACCTGTACCGGTACCGCCACCCATACCACAGGTAACAAATACCATATCCGCACCTTTTAATGCTGCTTCGATTTCTTCAGTGCTTTCTTCTGCTGCTTTTTCACCGATTTCAGGCTTTGCACCTGCACCCAGTCCTTTGGTAAGTTTCTCACCAATCTGCAACAGTTTGGGCGCTTTACAGAGCTGTAAAGCCTGCTTATCGGTATTGACACCGATAAATTCCACTCCGTCAATATTTTCATCAACCATTCTATTTACAGCGTTGTTACCTGCTCCACCTACACCGACTACGATGATTTTTGCAGCAGATTCAGCGTCATTCGTCTTAATCTCTAACAAGGGTGCATCCTCCTTATTCCCTAATAAAGTCCATATATTTTATCATATAATTATTTTTACAAATTAGCAACATCTTTTTTTAATAATTCAAAGGTTTTTTCACTTTTTCACTTTTTTCAGACAAGTGAAACTTTCATCCACTAACATAAAGTCTTCCATTCCTTTGGCATAAAATCTTTATTCCTCCGGCATAAAATCTTTATTCCTCCGGCATAAAGGGGATTGACTGGGTATTTTCATCATAATTCTGCAAGTTCAGCGTACCTTTCTTTCCGGCTAATTGGGGAAGCAGACTTTGCAGTACCATGATTTTTTCATCCAATAAATCTTCTGCGCCGAATTCTACCTTGATATCACCGAAATACAATACCATGTTATCTAATGAACCAAAATAAATCCTGTCGGATGACAACTCATATTTTGTTAAGGTCTTTGTCATGGATAATATTTTGTAGAAAATATCTTTGTCCGCCACAGGTAAGGGTTCTCCCAACACCGCAAATTCAAAATCCAGACCGGTTATCTCCGGAACACCTTCTGTTTTAACCTTGGATATTTCTACCACGATGCCGTCATTATCAAAGTACAGATACCTGTCCAAATAACAGACATAGCCTGCCAGTGTTTTTTCAAGTACTTTAATTCTTATGGTATCCGGTGCCAATACTTCTACTTTGAGGGACGCAATGAACGGGATATCCGTTATCTCTTTATTGGCATATTCCAACGAGAGATACAGGGAATTGTTTCCCAGCGGTCCTTTCATTACCATTGCCTCTATTTCTTCTTTAGTGTAGTGGACATTGCCCTCTACATAGACGGTTTTTACAGTCCGCGTCAGCAGAAAATAATAAAGACCACCCAGAAGCAATGCCACTACTGCCAGCATTACCAGTATTTTGATACCTGTTCTTTTTCTCCTTTTGGTTTTTCTGCTTTTATACACCGTAAATACGCACTCCTAACTCTCTTAAATCCCTGCATATATTCTCATAGCCGCGCTCTATAAATCTGCAGCCGTCCACTACGGTTTCTCCTTTCGCCGCCGTTCCTGCTATTACCAGTGCAGCTCCGCCTCTAAGTTCCTTTGCGGATACCGTAAATCCATGCAGTTCCTCTACACCGCTTACCTTAACATGATGGGCATCTGTCTGTTGAACCGCTGCCCCCATAGCCTGTAAATAAGGCACGGTATGAAATCTGTTTTCAAATATATTTTCTTCAATGATACAGGTTCCCTTTGCCAACGTCAGTACCGATAAAAATGGTGACTGCATATCCGTGGGAAATCCCGGATAGGGTTGTGTAACCAGCTTTTCTAATGTCAATGGTCTTTCGTGCATCTGCACATAAAGCCCTTCCTTTGCCTGCTGGCAGCATGCTCCCATCTGTTCTGCCACATGCAATACAGCCTGCATTTGTTCTACCGGTGCTTCTTTTAAAAGAACTTCCCCACCTGCCGCCATACAGGCACACAAATAGGTTCCTGCCACAATTCGGTCACCGGGTATCCTAAACTGTGCACCACTCAGTTTCTCTACCCCTTTGATAATAATCGTAGAGCTGCCACCGCCTGTAATATCTGCTCCGCAGGCAGAAAGGAACTCGCAAAGCGTTACCACCTCCGGCTCTCTGGCTGCCCCTCTGATTATCGTGATTCCTTCTGCCAGTACCGCCGCCAGAATACTGTTTTCCGTGGCTCCCACACTGGGAACCGGCAGGTCAATCTCTGCCCCTCTAAGTCTATCCGTATAGGCATACAACCCCTGTATTGTTTCTTCAAATTGTACATTCAGCTTTTTCAAAGCCTCTATGTGTATATCCACAGGGCGTTCCCCAATCACGCACCCGCCGGGGTACTCTATCCTCACTTCTCCCGTTCTGCCAAGCAATGCTCCTAACAAAATAATGGAGGACCGCATCCCTTTCGCAGCATCCTGCGGCATACCGCCCAATGCATGCACAAGATCCACGCCCGCCGCATTAACCTTTAGTTTTTCACCGTCCCAAAGGCATACACACCCCAGACTTTTTAACAAAGCCTGCATATGATACACATCCAGAAGTCTGGGACAATTTTCAATAATACTGGTCCCTTCTATCAGTACAGTTGCTGCCAGAACCGGTAACACTGCGTTCTTGGAGCCCTGTATTCTGACCTGTCCCTGCAGTGCAACTCCGCCATGGATATAAATAGACTCCACTCTGCTCCTCCACTGATAAGACCGATATATGTTATCATATTCATATGCCCCGAAAAGGGTTCACGGGCTGATTATCCTTCTTTTAACTGAATCCGTTTTGCTACGTTTAATACCAGCCCGATTTCAGCAAGCTGGAACAATACCGCCGTACCACCGTAGCTGATAAACGGCAGGGAAATACCAGTGTTGGGAATGGTGTTTGTTACAACGGCAATATTTAAAATAACCTGAATGGCCATATGTCCCATAACGCCCACTACCAACAGTGCACCAAACAAATCCGGTGCATTATTGGCAATTACCATCAGTCTCCATATTAACATAATAAACATCAGAATAATGGCAATCGCACCAAACAAGCCCAACTCTTCACAAATAATGGAAAAAATCATATCGTTCTGTGCTTCGGGAATAAAGCCCAGCTTCTGCATACTCTGCCCCAGACCTTTTCCCCAGACACCGCCGGAACCAATGGCATACAACGCCTGTAAGGTCTGATATCCGGTATCACTGACATAGGCTTCGGGATTTAACCATGCAAGTACACGGTTACCACGATAGTCCAGACTGTCTGCACTTGCAGCATTTACTATGTAAAAGACCACTAACGCCACAGCCGCCACACCGCCAAGTCCCATCACAATAAATTTCTTGTAGTCAGGGCTGGCTACAAATACCATAAGTACCGCAATACCCATAATAATAATCGCCGTACTTAAGTTTGAGGTAATCTTCCATACCATAAGCACAATAGGTACGGGCATCAATACCAGTGCAATAAATCCCTTCCACGTTCGTATGCTCTTACCCATTTTGCAAATCATCACCGCCAAAAACAAAATCATACAGATTTTGGCTATTTCCGAAGGCTGTATGGACAAACCGCCGATACGGAACCATCTCTTTGCACCACCGGACTCATGCCCGAAGGGAATAATCAGCAAAAGCAAAAGTGCTGACACTGCATACCCCAGTGCATAAAACTTTTCCCAGAAATGATAGGGAATATTGGCAATTGCAATCATACCAATCAGTCCCAAAATAGTTGCCTTTATCTGTTTTTCCAGATAATAGGTGGAACTGCCGTACTTCTGTGCCGCTTCATAAGAACTGGTAGAATACAGCATTACCAGACCAAAGCCCAGTAAAAATAACACAATAAACAACAGGCTGTAATCAAAGAAATATTCGGATTGTCCTTGCTTTTTCTTTTTTCTCGTCACCTTGTCACTACTCCTTTAAGGCATTTACATATTCCTTGAATATTCTGCCCCGTTCTTCATAATTGGGAAACATTCCCCAGCTTGCACAGGCAGGGGAAAGCAATACCGCATCTCCGCTCTCTGCAGCCTCCACACAGATATCAAAAGCTTCTTTAAAAGTTTCTGCCATTTTAATATCTGAAAATCCATGTGCCCTTGCACATTCTGCAATCTTCTCTTTCGTCTGTCCCAACAACACCAGACACTTTACTTTACCATCAAAGGCCTCTATCCACTCATCATAGGTACTGCCCTTGTCATATCCGCCGCCAATGAGTACGGTGGGTCTATCCATGGCACGAATTCCTTGAATGGCTGCATCAGGATTAGTTCCCTTAGAATCATTGTAATACAAAACACCGCCTTTTTCTGCCACATATTCAATACGGTGTTCTACTGCCTTAAACTCTTTAATTACCCGCAGAACCGTTTCTTTGGGTACATTCATGCTTTCTGCGATGGCAAGTGCCGCCATAACATTTTCCACATTACAGATACCTACCAGATTCATATCCGTATGAACATTTAAAATCTGTTCACTACTGCCGCCTTGGGCTCTGTAAATGTATCCCTCTTTATAGAAGTAACCGTCCTCCAGTTTGTGCTTGGAAGAGAAGAATATAACCCTTGCAGGACAACGTTTTGCAAAATCAAGAAGGTAAGCGTCCTCATAATTTAACACACAGACCTCATCTCCTGTCTGTTTAACAGCTACCGCTTCTTTGGCTGCCACATAATTTTCCATGGTATGATGACGGTTTAAATGATCCGGCGTAATATTTAAAATTGCAGAAACTACCGGATGAAAGGTATCCGTTGTTTCTAACTGGAAACTACTGATTTCTGCTACCGTCACGGAATTTTCATCTGTTTTTGTTACCTCAAGGGTATAGGGATTTCCAATATTGCCTACCACGAATACATCTGCAAAGTGGGCTTTCATAATATCTCCCACCAAGGTGGTGGTGGTAGTCTTACCGTTTGTACCTGTAATGGCAATCACACGCCCTTTTTCCAAAAGGTATGCCAGTTCGATTTCTCCGATAACAGGCACACCCAATGCCTTAAACGCTTCTACAAAGGGCAAATCCACAGGCACACCGGGACTTAACACCAAAACCTCTGTTTCCTTTTTTATGTCTTCAGGCAAGTCTCCTGCATAACAGGGAATTTGAATGTTTCCCAATTTTTCTTCCATTTCTTTTATAGTCAGCTTTTCATTACTGTCAAACAATACCGGCAATGCACCGGCTTTTACCAACAAGCCTGCCGCTGCTATACCGCTTTTCCCGGAACCTACTATCAAAACCTTTTTGTTTTGTAATTCCATATCTTTCACCCTCGTTTTCTAATTCAAATCCGGCATTAAACCGGCCTCTTTCACACTGTCTCATTCTTCATTGCCGGTCTCTCCTGAAAGGGATATTCCTGCAATATCTTCTTCATTATAATCCATAATTCCCAAATAAGGAAGAATATTTTCAAAAAGCTGTCTGACAACAGGCGCTGCTATCATACCTCCGTAATACTGTCCCTGGGGATTATTGATGATGGCTATGGCAATTACCTGCGGGTCATCTGCCGGTGCAAAGCCTACAAATGATGCAATGTAACGTCCGCTGCCTCTGGGAAGAGTCTGGCTGGTAGCTGTTTTACCGCCAATTCTGACCCCTTCAATGTATGCATTTTTTCCGCCGCCTTCTGATACTACCATTTCCAGCATTTCTCTCATGGTCTCAGAGGTTTCTTTGGATACAATGCCTTCTTCAATGGGATACTCCAGTGTTTCCACCACATTACCGTCGGAATCGGTGATTTCCACACCAAAATGCGGTGTCACACGGTTTCCGCCATTGACTATAGACGCTGCCGTGGTTAAAAGCTGTATGGGTGTAATCTGAAAAGACTGTCCGAAGGAAACCGTTGCCAGCTCCACTTCTCCCATGTTTTCTACCTTGTGCATAATGGTTCCGGCTTCCCCCGGTAAATCTACACCGGTTTTTTGCAAAAGCCCAAACTGCTCAAAGTAATTATAAAAGGTCTCTGCTCCCATACGCAGTCCCACACTGATAAATACCGGGTTACAGGAGTTCATGGTGGCATGCACAAAATCCTCTGCACCATGTCCGCCAACCTTGTGGCAACGTATTTTTCTATCCTCCACCACTATATAACCGGGACAGGAAAACTGTGACTGAGGTGTAACCACACCGGATTCCAGTCCTGCAGCTGCCGTAATAATCTTGAAAGTGGACCCCGGCTCATAGGTATCATTGATACAGCCGTTTCTCCACATGGCATTTAATAAATTCTGCGTCTGCTCCGTACTCAAATTTTCAGCGTCCCCACCGGAAATATCCGCCGCCAAAAGCATTTCTTCGGAAATTTCATAGGGATTATTCAAGTCAAATTCCGGCACATTTACCATGGCCAGGAGTTCTCCGTCGTTAGGGTCCATCACAATAATGGATACACTGTCCGCCTGTTTGGTTTCCATGGCCTGATTAGCAAGCTGTGTGGCATAACTCTGGATATTCATATCGATACTGATATGTAGGTCATTGCCATTTATGGGCTCAATTCTGCTCTCACCTGCCGCCTCCACTTCAATACCTCTTGCATCCGTGACCGTCAGTATCGTACCGGCTTCTCCCTCCAGATACTCATCATAAATAACTTCCAATCCTATAATACCCTGATTGTCGCTACCGGTAAATCCGAGTACCTTGGAGGCAAGGCTGCCGTAGGGGTAATACCTTTTATAGTCCTCATCTACCTTGACCCCTGCCATATCGTACTCCCTGATACGGTCTCCGGTTTCTTTATCCACATTACTTTTAATGCGCTCTATGGCGGAATACTTCTCCACTCTTGCCCGCACATATTCCTCTGAAAGCCCCAATTCCCGACAAAGCATATCAATAACAGCTTCTTTATCCTCAATCTGGTTATATATCACGGAAATCGTACAAACTGTCTTATTATCTGCAATAACGGTTCCGTTACAATCCAATATCCGTCCTCTGGCTGCCTTGATGCTTCTCTCTCTTTCGTGAAGTTCTATTGCCTTTGCTGCATAGTAATCTGCTTTTGCCACCATCAGATAAACCAGCCTGAAGAACAAAAGCACCAGCACTAATGTGCACAAAAAGAAACTGATGGTTATCTTCTTTCTATGAAAAGTTCTGTTTCCTCTTTCTAACATGATAACCTCATAAAAAAGGTGTTGATATACTCTATTCCCTTTTTTATGAGGTTATGATTTTATCTGTGGTATCTATTCGATAATAGCAGGATAATCCCCTTCTATGGCATCCCCGGTCTCAGGGTCTAAAAAGGCTCCTGTTTCAGGGTCAATCAAATATCCAGTCACCGGATCTTTTTCAAAATCCATCCATACAGGCCGGTTACCATTAGTACCGTTTCCATTATCCGACGGGGTATCCTCTCCTCCTGCATCCCCTCCGCTTACGGTGGGTGCATATTTTATGGTTTCTTCCAACTTCTTTGCTTCCAGTTCTTCCCTTTCCGCTTCTGAAAGTTCTTCGGTCATATAAATGCCCATATAGGGAAGCACTTCCGTCAATACATTCCTTGCAATGCCTGTAGCACATCTAGTTCCACTTGTCTGGTCTTCCATGTTAGGACGGTCTATTACTACATAAATCGCAATCTGCGGATCATCTGCCGGTGCAAAACCGATAAAGGACACCACATACTCCCCGTTTCCTCTGGGAAGGGTCTGTGCCGTACCGGTCTTACCGCCAATCATATAACCTGCCGGTCTTGCCGTCTTACCGGTGTTTCCTGTGTAATTGGGGTCACACACTGCAATACAATACTCCCTGATTTGTGCGGAAGTAGATTCCGAAATAACCTGCTTCAACACACGGGGTTCAATATTTTCCACCACTGCACCGTTGGTGGTCTGAATCTGCTGTACCATATGGGGCTCATAATAATAGCCACCATTAATCAACGCAGAATAACCGGTAATCATCTGAATCATGCTGACATTAAAGCCCTGTCCGAAAGAACCTGTTGCCAATTCCACTCTGCGCATGGTATCCGCATTATGTACCAATTCTGCCGTTCTGGACTCACCTGCCAAATCAATATTGGTCTTTAAACCAAAGTTAAAATTCTTCTGATATTCTAAAAAGGTATCTGTACCGATAGCAAAAGACATCTTCATCAATGCCACATTACAGGAACTTGCAATGGCATGTTTCACAGAAACCGTACCATCACCCCAGCGGTTGTGGCATCGAATGGGGCTTTCTCCTTCAACCACTACCAATCCGCCGTCACACTCATAGGTCTCATTACCGGTTAAAACGCCGGTTTCCAGTCCCATTGCCACAGTAAAGGGCTTAAAGGTAGAGCCGGGCTCATAAGTATCGGAAATGCAGAAATTACGCCACAATTCATTCAATGTAGAATAATAGGTGTCATTTTCCTTCATTGCCGCTATTTCTTCTTCTGTATAATACGCACTTAAATCATAAGGAGAATTCAAATCATATACGGGATAGCTTGCCATAGCCAGAATATTGCCGGTATCCACTTCCATAATGATACAACCTACATTATTGGCTGCCGGTCCTTCCGTATAGTTATTCGCATATTCATCACTGAATTCTTTTATGTATCTTTCTACAATACTCTGAATATTTACATCTAATGTACTTACCAGTGTATATCCGTCTACAGCCGGCTTTGTGGTACGTTCCAGATTGGAATCATCATTCAGATAACCAAACTCCCTGCCGGTAGTCCCTCTTAAAATATCATCATAATACTCTTCCAATCCGTACATGCCCATACCGTCAGAGGTTGTAAAACCGATAACATCACAGGCCAGACTGCCATTTGGATAAGTTCTCCTATACTCTTCTTCAAACCAGATACCTTTGATATAATTGCCCGGCTTTAATTCTCCGTTTTCATCCTCACCGGTATCGTTCTGTCTTTCCACGAAAGCACTAATTTCCGCATAGGTAAGCTTTTTTAACGGTACATAGTACCGGCTCTCGGGATGTGTGGTAATATATTCTCTGATTGCTGCCATATCCAACTGCGGGAAACAATCTCCCAGGGCCTGTAATGTGGGCTCCAAATAACTTTCCTTATCCAATATCTGATAAGAATCAATTACCAGATTGTAAACCTTTTCACTGACTGCCAGACTGGTGCCGTTACAGTCCACAATATCCCCTCTGCGGAAGGGAAGCGTAATACTGTCATATGCCTGTTGTTCCAGTACCTGTTTACTGTATTTTTCTCCCTTTTCATTGTTTATCCACATTAACCTGACGCTTAACCCGACAAAAGCCAGCAAAACCAAGCCAAAAAGTACCAGTAATTTCTTCTGCATGAATATGGTAAACTTTTTTGCCGTTTTCTGGCCTTTTGTATCCTCTGCCGGACGTTTTTTATTGTTTTGCATCCTTAACACCTTTCCTTATTCGGGAATATCACACAACTGTCTGACGTAATCACTTCCCTCATTGGTATAATGCACAATCTGTCCTTCAGTTGCATATACCATTCCCAGCTCACCGATTGCAATTCTCTTAATCTCTTCTAAATCGATGCTACTATTGATGCGGGTCAGTTCTTCATCATTTGCCAATTCTAAATTATACAACTGACTCTCCAATTTTGCAATTTCTTTCATCTGCGTCGTAATATCTGCCTGCATTTGAATATAACCAATTAATACATATCCTGCAACCAGTAATGCCGCCATTAAAAATACTACATATCCCAAATTCATGTGATATGCCTTATCTCTGTTCTTTCTGGTTTCGTTGCTTAACTTTTTCTTAGGCTGCTCTTCGATGGCACGTCTTACGTCCAGCTTCCTTGCTGTGTTGCCCTCTATATAGTATGATGTTCTTCTTCCCTGAACTGCCATAATAACTTCCTCATTTCTTTTCAAATACCCTTAATTTTGCACTTTTGGAACGACTGTTTTCTTCCAGTTCTTCCGCCGAAGGCAATATCGGCTTTTTGGTGATTACTTTTCCTAACGGTTGCTTGCCGCATACACATACCGGAAACTCCGGTGGACATGTACAGGGATTTTCCTGCTTTTTAAATGCGGATTTTACTATTCTGTCTTCTAATGAATGAAAGGTAATGATACAAAGCCGTCCACCCGGATTTAACATCTCCATCATGGTATCTAATGAATCCCTAAGCACTTCCAGTTCTCTGTTGCATTCAATTCTGATTGCCTGAAAGGTCTTTTTGGAAGGGTGTCCGTTCTGTCTCATTTTTGCGGGAATAGCCGCCTTTATGATTTCATTCAACTCCCCTGTGGTTTCTATTGCTTTTTCTTCTCTTGCCTTTACAATATGCTTGGCTATATTCTTTGCAAACTGGTCTTCGCCGTAATCTCTGATAATCCGAAACAGTTCCATTTCTGCATATCCGTTTACAATATCTTTTGCAGTCAGGCTCTGTCTTCTGTCCATACGCATGTCCAGTTCTGTGTCAAAACGATAAGAAAAACCTCTTTCTTCTGTGTCTAACTGATAAGAAGATACGCCCAAATCTAAAACAATACCGTCTACCTTTTCTACGCTACGTTCTTTAAGCACTGCCTGCATATGGCAATAATTGCTGCGGATAAGAGTAATTTTGTCCTGATAGGCTGCAAGTCTCTCACCTGCCGCTGAAATCGCTGCATCATCCTGGTCGATGCCATAAAACCTGCCTTTATCGGCAAGTTTCTTTACAACCTCTAATGCATGTCCGCCACCGCCTAATGTACCGTCCACATAGATGCCATCCGGTCTGATATTCAGATTTTCAATGGTCTCCTCAAGGAGTACCGAATAATGATTGAATGACATTTTGTTTACACTCCATTAAATACCCAGTCCCAATTCGGACATATGCATTGCAATTTCTTCCATATCGTCGTAAGTAACGGTTCCTTCGTATCTTTCTTTACTCCAGATTTCCATTCGGCTTCCTACACCGATAAGTACTACATCTTTTTCCAATGCCGCATGGTCTTTTAAGCTGGCAGGAATTAAAATTCGTCCCTGCTTGTCCACTTCCACAGTGGAAGCACCTGCCATGAAAAAACGGATAAATTTACGAACATTGGGATTTGTCAAAGAAGGTAATTGTTTTAACTTTTCTTCAAAAGCGGTCCATTCGGTGTTATCAAATACAAATAAGCAGCCATCCAATCCTTTTGTAACTACGAATTCATCTCCCAGAATCTCGCGAAACTTTGAAGGAATAATCAACCTGCTTTTTGCGTCTATCGTATGATTGTATTCACCCATGAACATAAATCAATCACCGCCTTCGAAAGTGGTCTGCCACGAAAAGTGTTTTCTTCTCAAAAATCTACCACTTTGTGCCACTTAGCACCACTTTTCACCACTTTTACTATGATTTTATAATAAAATAGCCCATTTAGCAAGCAAAATCAATAAAAAACTTTAATATTTCTTAAGAAATTTTGCACACCAAAAAAGCCGGTACAATATGTTGTACCGGCTTTTTTTAAGCCACATTATATGGATTTCTCACAAACATCCTTTGACTATTTTTATAATTATTCTGCGTAATCAATATTCACCATGAATTTAAATACTACTCGTCTAGATGCTTCTGCGTCTTCATTTCCTTCTTCATCATAAATAAGAGCTTCAAAGGAATGACCGGATGCTATCATTATATTTTGCAACTGACTTCCTTTTTCGCCGCCTGTACCATCATTCAGCATTTCTGCACACCTATCCATTACAGACTGTGCTCTGGCCTGTGAAAGCTCCAGATTGTACGCATAAGTTCCCTGACTGTCCGTATAACCTTCTATTGCTATCTGAGAAATAAAGTTATCATATTTTTCATCACAAACGATAGTAACAAAGATTTCCCAGAACTGTTTCAGCAGTTCATCACCTTCTTCTGACAATGCTGCTTCATCAAAGCCAAACAAAATTGCTGAATCTAACACCATTTCGCCGGTTTCTGCATCGACCTCTACAGCAATCCCTGCCTGTGCAAAAGCTTCTGTAAGTTCTGTTAATAAATCCTGACGTTTTTCTGCTATTTCTTTAACTTCCTCATCAGTCATGGTTTCCACCTTACCGGCATCTTCTTCACTGATATTACTGCCAAAACGTCCGCTTTGCCTTACAAACCAGTCTTCAGTATAAAGATACGTATTTTCACCATCTGTCAGAATAATACCGTCTTTATCACAACTGAAATACAGATACTGATATGCATGCACGTTTCCTTCTTTGTCAGTCCATGAGAACGTAAACAAACCGTCTTCTCCAAAAACGCCCGTAGCATAATAAACATTACTTTCGCCCTCTAACTGCACCATAAATCTCTCATAGCCGTCGTTCTGATAAACATTGATATACTCAATGCCATCCAGCATTTCGGTTCCGGTTGCACAATATGTTTCAAAACTACAGTATTCATAGTCTTCTGTCATATTTTGAGAACACAGTGTTACACTCTTTCCGTCAAGGGAAAGCGTCATATAAGGTCCGTTAAAAGAAAATTCATAGTCAATAGTGGTATCCATAAGACCATCATATGTATATCCGCCATTTTCATATCTGTAATTTACAAAAGGACGGAAAGAAAGCGTATTACCCGATACAGAGTAAACACCTTCTACATACTTAAGATTTCCCTCTTCACTCTGCACATACAAAGTCATTCTGTTTTGCATCGACCAGAAACCGGTTGCCTGCCAATACATATTGGCAGGTCCTGCATATATTGCATAAGGAATTTTGGTGTAAGAAAACTCTGCATTATATCCTTTCAATCCAAAATTTGCTTCTCCCCAATAATCCATTTCCTGTCTGTATGCATCCAGATTTTCCTCTTCGTACTCCAGCACATATCTTCCGTAGAACATTTCCGGTATATAAGTTATACTGTCATATAACTCCTGTGCATTCAATGTAGTTTCCGGCATTATCAGTTCTAAAAATTCCTCGTCACTATTGCCCACATACCACTTGGCATCTTCATAATCCATATCTGCAATCTCTGCCAGTCTGCCTGATACTGAATCCTCTCCGTCTGCTATATTTCCCTGCGCAGTTTCCTCCTTGCTACCAACCAGCATAAATACCAGCACAATAACTGCCACAAAAATTACCGCTCCAATTCCAAGTCCTATCCACAGCAGGAGTGAAGCTTTCTTTTTTGTTTCATCCATAAGTAATCCGTCCTTCTTTTTTCATCATATTTTTCAACTGCTTTATTGTTTCTTTCACAATATGCATCTTTCCATTACATTATCTAAACGTTAAAGCGGAATAAAATAACGTCGCCGTCTTTGACTACATAGTCCTTGCCTTCCATGCCTACCAGACCTTTTTCTCTGGCAGCCGCAAGGGAGCCGTTTTCCAACAGGTCTTTGTAGTTGACAACTTCTGCTTTGATAAAGCCTCTCTCAAAATCAGAGTGAATCTTTCCTGCCGCCTGAGGTGCTTTTGTTCCAATCTTGATGGTCCATGCTCTGGTTTCATCTTCCCCTGCAGTCAGATAACTCATAAGCCCAAGAAGCTGATAGCTTGCTTTAATCAGTTTTTCCAGACCGGATTCGGAAATCCCCAAGTCTTCCAAGAACATTGCTTTTTCATCATCTTCCAGTTCTGCAATTTCCTGCTCAATCTGGGCACAAATAACAAATACTTCACTACCTTCACCTTTTGCAAATTCTCTGACAGTGGCTACACCTGCATTGTCCGCACCATCATTAGCCAAATCGTCTTCTGCCACGTTTGCAGCGTAGATAACCGGCTTGTAGGTCAAAAGGTTGTAGGACTTGAACAGTTCGATTTCGTCCTCATCATCCACTTCTAGGCTCTTAGCCATCTTGCCTGCCTCTAAGTGTGCTTTGATACGCTCTAATAAATCCAATTCTTTTGCAAGGGTCTTGTCCATTCTGGCAGCCTTTGCCACTTTGGAAAGTCTTCTTTCCAAAATTTCCAAATCAGAAAAAATCAATTCTAAATTAATAGTTTCAATGTCACGCAAAGGATTTACACTACCGTCTACATGTACAACATTAGGGTCTTCAAAGCAACGTACTACGTGTACAATGGCATCTACTTCACGGATATTGCTTAAGAACTGGTTTCCCAATCCTTCACCCTTGGAAGCACCCTTTACCAGACCTGCGATATCTACGAATTCAATCACTGCGGGAGTCACTTTTTTTGAGTGATACATATCTCCCAAAAGCTTTAATCTCTCATCCGGCACTGCCACAATACCCACATTGGGGTCAATGGTACAGAACGGATAGTTTGCAGATTCCGCTCCTGCCTTTGTCAGTGAATTGAACAATGTACTTTTTCCTACGTTGGGTAATCCCACGATTCCTAATTTCATAGTATGTATATCTCCTTTACCACTTCTTTTTACTCTTTAACTCTTCATACAAAAGCGTATAGTTTTCATATCTTATTTTACTGATTTTGCCGGCTTCCAAAGCCTGTTTTACGCCGCATACCGGTTCGCTGATGTGGGCACAACCTCTGAAACGGCAATTATCAATATATTCTGCAAATTCAGGATAACACTCCGAAAGGTCTTCTTTTTCCATGTCAAATAAAGACAGGGAGCTGAACCCGGGGGTATCCATAATATACGTACCCTCTCCCAAAAAGAGAAGTTCGGAATGTCTGGTGGTATGTTTACCACGCTCTATCTTTTCGCTGATACTGCCTGTTTCCATCACAGTACCGCCCTGCAATTCATTTATGAGGGAAGATTTACCCACGCCGCTTGGTCCGGCTACGGTAGTGGTCTTTCCGTGCAACACTTCCCATAAATCCTCCAGCCCCTCTTTTCTACGTGCACTTACAAACAATACTTTGCAGCCGCACTTTTCATAAGTATCCCTCAGTTCTGCCTTTTCTTCTTCGGTAGCAATATCCTGCTTGTTAAAGCAGACCACACAGGGAAGTTCCTGACGTTGCATCATTACCAGAAAACGGTCCAGTAAATTTAAACTGGGTGCCGGCTTGGTAATGGAGAAAATAATCAGTGCCTGATCTACATTGGCTACTGCCGGACGTATCAATTCGCTTTTTCTTGTAAGCAGTTCTGTAATATTGCCTTTCTTTTCCGTTTCCTCCAGAACTTCCATCTCTACATCATCGCCCACCAACGGTTTGCGATTGTCTTTTCGGAATACGCCTCTGGCCTTACACTCATAAATGCCGGCGTTTTCTATATGCACATAATAAAATCCTGCTATGCCTTTTACTATCTTTCCCTGCATATTTATCCTTCCAACATCTGTTACTTATATGCAAAATCATCATCTGCACACTCTGCGCCTATTCCTCTACAAACTCAACTGTACGAATAAAGGACTTTGTCTCCGTACCACCCGGAATGGTAATCACTTCTCCCGCTTCATTGGTGGTAGTCGTACTCTCTGTTGTTACCGTATAGGTAAAGGTAATCGTACCTCTGGGTGAAGCAATTCCGTAAAAATTACCTGCCAAAGGGAATGTGGTAGTGGTGGTATCCATCAAAATCTTACCGTTATCTGCCACAACCGTTACACTGACGGATGTACCTGCCACATAATCAGGGGCTTCTTCAATGGTAGGGCCTTCAATACTTGCATTATATTTGTAGGTTGCCGTTTCAGAACCCAGACTTACCTTAAAGTCCACCTCCGTGTTCTGTGCTACAAAAGAGCCCTCTGTATAACTCTGGTAGCATACTACGCCTTCCTCATATTCTTCGGAATTCATCTCACCTACCAGACCCACCTGCAGTCCCGCTTCTATAATTTTGGCTATTGCCTCATCTTCCGGTATACCAATCAGATTGGGTACACGTACTTTATCCTCTTCCGGTCCAAGACTAACCTCTAAAATCACTTCTGACTCTATAGAAGCATTTTGTCCGCCGGCCGGACTCTGCGAAATAACCAGACCACTTTCCACCGTAGCAGAATAACTCTCTATTTTTTTGTACTTAAATCCTCTTTCCGTCAACAAATTTACTGCTTCTGTATAGGAATATCCTTCTACATCCGGCACTTCTCTTCCCTCTTTTCCGCTTACCGTCAACGTAACCGTAGTTCCTGCGGAAATTTGGGTGCCTTCCTCAATGTCTGCACGGATAACCTCATTTTTCTCATAAACATCCGACTCTTCATATACAATAGCTACCAACAGCCCCATGTCTGTTAGTTTCTTTTGTGCTTCTGCCATGGACATTCCTTCCACGGAAATCATAGAAAACATATCGGTGGTACTTTCCGTAACAGTGCTCTCCACAGTGCTTTCCGTATTGCCGCCACCAAAACCGAACATACCTGTTATCTTTCCTACAAAGAAAATAATAACACCACAAATAATCAGACCTGCCACAATTGTGAGTATGGTGGTAATTCTTTCCACCTTGGGGTCATAGTCCTCTTCATATTCGTCATCCTGTTCCTGCTCCTGCATAACAGGCTCGGTTTCTGTTTTCAGTCTGAGCGTATCCTCCATATGGTCCCTGCGCTCGGACTGCTTTTTTATCTGTGCCATTTCCGTATCGGTAATAAACTTGGTAGCTCCCTCCTCCTCCGGGTCGCTCATTACCACAAAGGCCTCTTCCGGATTTAAAAGAGACTGCTTCAAATCATCAATCAACACGGCCATGGACTGATATCTTCTGTCAGGACTCTTTTGACAACACTTTAATACTATCTGCTCCACACCATAAGGAATTTCCGGTACAAATTCCTGGGGTGAAGGCATTTCCTCCTGAATATGCTTAATGGCAATGGCAACCGTGGTTTCCCCATTAAAAGGCAACCTGCCTGTAAGCATTTCAAACATGGTAATACCTAAGGAATAGATATCACTCTTTTCATCACTATACCCCCCACGTGCCTGTTCCGGTGAAGTATAATGCACCGAACCCATCACATTGGAGGTAATGGTATTACTGGTCGCAGCCTTGGCAATACCAAAGTCTGTTACCTTTACTTTACCTTCTTTAGAAATAATAATATTCTGGGGTTTGATATCCCTGTGAATAATATGGTTATTGTGTGCTGCTTCGATACCTAAAGAAACCTGAATGGCAATGCTGACGGCTTCTTTATATGAAAGTCTTGCCTTTTTCTCGATATATTTCTTTAAGGTAATGCCTTCTACCAGTTCCATTACGATATAATGAATACCGTTTTCCTCTCCTACATCATATACATTTACAATGTTGGGATGCATAAGGCCGGCTGCTGCCTGTGCCTCTACACGAAACTTGGACACAAAATTGGCATTCTCCGAAAATTCCTGTTTTAATACTTTTACTGCCACAAATCTGTTTAATTTATGACATCTGGCTTTATATACATCTGACATACCGCCGGTTCCGATTTTTTCCAAAATCTCGTAGCGGTCTCCTAGCATCATTCCGATTTTAATCATTACAAACTCCTTAACTATTCTGCAAACGGCTCAATCAATACAACTGCAATATTATCCTTACCGCCGTTGTTGTTTGCGGCTTTGACCAGTTCTTCTGCTTTTTCCACAATATCTCTCTGTCCGTTTAAAATCATACGGATTTCTTCATCTTCCAGCATATTGGTCAAACCGTCAGAACACATTAAAACAATTTCCCCCGGTTTTAATTCCACATCAAAAAAGTCAACCTCTACTTTTTCAGTAGCACCGATGGCCCTTGTAATGATATTTTTATCAGGATGATTGCGAGCTGTTTCCCTGTCAATTCCTCCCATCCTGACCATTTCCTCTACAAGGGAATGATCCCTGGTTATCTGTGTAATTTTCTCCCCTACGACATATAGTCTGGAATCTCCTACATTGGCAACTCTTAAATACTTACCCATGCAGGTGGCAGCCACCACGGTAGTACCCATACCTTCCATTTCTACATTCTCTCTGGCTAGCCGGATAATATCTTCATTGGCAACCTCTATTGCCTTTGCAAGTATCTTCTCCGGATTTACCTCAAAGGAAGCTGCAATCTCCCTGACTATTGTCTCTACTGTATATTTGGAAGCATAATCCCCCGCATTATGTCCACCCATGCCATCTGCCACAATAAATACATTGGGCAGATTTCCTACAGGTCTTTCAGAAGTATAAACATAATCCTGATTCAGTTTTCGTCTCTTTCCTATGTCAGTTATGGAAAACGTCTTTAACACCGTCGGTCTCCTTATTTGCAAGTATATGTCTTCTTCGAAGCTGGCCGCAGGCACCGTCAATGTCCCGCCCCATTTCTCTTCTTATTGTAACGTTTATTTTGTTTTTTTCAAGTTTATTTTTAAATGCTTCTATTCTTCGTGTCTCTGACTGAACAAAATCCCTCTCTTTTATGGGATTCACCGGAATCAGATTGATATGGCAGCAAAGCGGTGACGCCAACTGCACCAAACGCCTTGCATCCTCGTCCGTATCATTCACTCCGCCAACCAGACTGTATTCAAAGGTAATACGGCGGCCTGTTTTTTCAAAATAGTTTTTACATGCAGCCATCAGCTCTGCAATACTGTACTTATTGGCTATGGGCATCAGTTCCTTACGCTTTTCGTCCGTAGATGCATGCAGGGATAAAGCTAAGGTAATCTGTAAATTTTCTTCTGCCAATTCATACATTTTGGGCACCAGTCCGCAAGTAGATACTGTCACATTACGCTGGCTGATATTGAGTCCGTTTTCATCCGTCAGAATACGGATAAAACGAAGCAGATTGTCATAATTATCAAGGGGCTCTCCCGTTCCCATCACCACTACATTGGAAACTCTCTCACCGGTCAACAAGGTAATGGCATAAATTTGGTCCAGCATTTCTGCTGCCGTTAAATTTCTCTCCAGACCGTCCAATGTGGAGGCACAGAACTTACATCCCATCCTGCAGCCCACCTGAGAAGAAATACACACGGAGTTGCCATGCTTGTACCGCATAAATACGCTTTCCACCACATTGTCATCAGAAAGTCTGAACAAAAACTTCTTGGTGCCATCCAGTTTGGATTCCTGTACGTCAACGGCTTCCAAAGCCGTATACTCATAAGTATTCCCACATTTTTCCCTGAAATCCTTTGAAAGATTGCTCATCTCAGAAAAACTGCGGGCTTGTCTTTTATGCATCCATTCATAACACTGCTTTGCACGGAACTTTTTTTCACCCAAAGTTTCCATTTCTAAAATCAGCTCATCCAGTGTCATGGATTTTATATCTTTTTTTGTCATGGTTATTATACCTTTCTAAACCTCGCAAAAAAGAAACCGTCCGTATCGTGCACATGGGGCAAAAGCTGTATGTAACCTTCCGATGCGGTTTCTATGCCCGGCAGCCCCTTTACATATTCTTCTACGGACTCACAGGTAAGCCCCAGTTCCTTTTTGGCAAAAGCAACCATCTCTTCATTTTCCGCAGGGTTAATGGTACATGTGCTGTACAACAATACCCCTCCCAGCTTTATATAAGAAACTGCATTTTTAAGAATCTCCTTTTGAAGCGTTACAATTTCCGTAAGTGCCTCTTCTTTCTGGCGGTACTTAATGTCACGCTTTTTACCCATAACGCCTAATCCGGAACAGGGCACATCTGCCAATACCACATCAGCCCATTCCGTCATAGTCTTATCTGCCAGCGTAGCATCCTGTACTCTCACATTTATATTGGTAAGTCCCATTCTTTGCAGATTTTCTTCAATCAATTCTACCTTGTAATCAGAAACATCCCTGGCTTCCACGAAACCGCCTGCTCCTGCATACTCTGCTGCCAGCATGGTTTTACCGCCGGGAGCTGCACACATATCCAGCACTTTGTCCCCCTGCTTAATTCCCGCCGCTGCCACTGCCAACATGGAGCTGGCATCCTGTACGGTAAACTTTCCCTGCAAAAAGCCCGGCAAATCTGCAATGTTTTCACAATTATGCAGGTAATATGCCTGTGGGATGTAGGGATGTGCCACTACTTCCACATCCGTTGCTTCCATCTCTTTTATCAAGGCTTCTTTTTCTACATCGGACACGGCTGTAAACCGGATGGTTACCGGTCTGACTGCCAGCATTTTGCCCAATAATTTTTTAGTGTCTTCATAAGAATAGCTTTCTAAAAAATGCTCTACAATCCATTCCGGCATGGAATAAGTAACTGATAAAAAGTTTATTGGTTCTTTTTCCTCCGAAGGCATGGGTATCTCCGTCCCTGCTGCCAGACGACGTAATATACCGTTTACAAAGCCTTTTAAATTGATAAATTTTCTCTTTGCCGCCAGTTTTACCGCTTCACTGACTGCTGCCGCATTGGGTACGCTGTCCATGTATAAAATCTGATACGCACTCATACGCAAAAGATTACGGATAAGTGGCTTCATTTTCTTTACAGGCACACTGGATATAGCGTTTAACACATAATCCAGTTCCATTCTTCTCTCGATGGTGCCTTCAAAAAGTCTTTTCATAAAGGCCTTTTCCTGACCCGACAAATAATCATATTTTAAAAGCACATCCCTGATAATCTGATGGGAATAGGCTTCCTCCCTGTCCACTGCCAAAAGCATGTCCAGTACAATTTCTCTGGTATTTTCCATATCCTAATCCCGCCTTCTGTTTCCACCGGATAACAATACAATACGTAAAAGCTGCAAAATCGAAGAAGCCGCTGCTGCCACATAAGTCATTGCCGCTGCTGTCAGCACCTTCTTTGCTCCCGCATGTTCGGTTTCTCCCAAAAGTCCCAGGCTTTCTGCAGACTGCAATGCTCTGCTTGATGCATTAAATTCTACCGGTAAAGTAATCAACTGAAACAATACCGCCAAGGCAAACGCCCATATACCAATCTGAATCAGCACCTGATTAAAACTTAAAAGAATTCCCAGCAAAACCAGCGGAATACCTAATTTACTGGCAATATTTACCACCGGCACCAGTGTGGAACGAAACTTGAGAAATGCATAGCCTTCATTGTGTTGCTTTGCATGTCCGCATTCATGGGCTGCCACCGCCACTGCCGTTACCGTAGCATAATTAAAGTTTTCATAGGAAAGTCTGACAGTCTTACTTCTGGGGTCATAATGGTCACCGCTTCCCTTGCCCAGACACTCTATTCTTACATCATAAATACCTGCCTGCTGCAAAATACGCTCCGCAGCCTGTGCACCGGTAATGCCTCTGCTGTTTCGTACTCCGTGATATTTTTTCATGGAGCTGTTTACCCACACACTTGCAAGAATACAAAGAATGGCACCTATAAGTACCAATATATATGTTGGGTCATAATAATAGTAATAATAGGGCATAAAATTCCTCCTTTTAGCCTAAAACCATGCCTTTTTCCATGGCATTACCCAGTAAAAAATCATGGGTGGACATACGTTTTTTGCCTTCTAACTGCAAAGAAGTAATCCAGAGTGCACCGTTTCCGCAGGCTACAGCAAAACGGTTCTTTTCTACCTTTACCACCTCGCCGGGCTTGGCATTCTTCACATATACCTGTTCCTCGTCTGAAAGTTCCTCTTCCTCACACAAATCACTTTCCCAGATTTTTAACTGTTTGCCATCAAAATAAGTATACGCACTGGGCCAAGAATTTAATCCTCTTACAAGACGTTCCAGTTCGATGGCATTTTTTGTAAAATCCATATGTCCCATCGCCTTATCCAGCATAACGGTATGGGTAGCTTCTTCGTGATTTTGAGGCACAGGTGTTACTTTTCCTTCTTCTATAAGAGGAAGCACTTCCACCACTGCCTCTGCACCTAACACTGCAAGTCTGTCAAACAAGGACTCTCCGGTTTCTTTTTTATCCAATACAATTTCTTTCTGATATAAAATATCTCCCGTATCTACGCCCTCATTCATCTGCTGAATGGTAACGCCGGTCTTTTCCTCTCCGTTAATTACCGACCACTGAATAGGACTGGAACCACGGTACTTGGGCAACAGGGAGGCATGAATATTGATACAGCCTAAACGAGGCATATCTAAAATCTCTTTGGATAAAATCTGTCCAAATGCAGCTACCACAAAAATATCTGCTTCATACTTTTTAAGTTCAGCCACTGCTTCCGGTCTTTTAATGCGCTCCGGTTGAAAAACAGGAAGACCGTTTTCCAGTGCACATTCTTTTACCGGTGAAAAAGAAAGCTTACCGCTTCTGCCCTTTGCCTTATCGGGCTGGGTAACTACAGCCACAATTTCATGTCCCGCTTCTATCAACGCCTGAAGTGCTCCTACTGCAAAATCGGGCGTTCCCATAAAAACAATTTTTAAACTCATTCTTCTTCATCCTCTTCTTCATCAGCAGTTACATCTACCAGACTGCCTTCTACTTTTTCTACATATAAATGACCGTCCAAGTGATCCAATTCATGGCAGATGGCACGTGCAAAGAGTTCTTCTGCTTCCACCTCATAGGGCTGCATATCGATATCCAATGCTCTTGCCTTTACATAGTTAGGTCTGGTTACAATACCTGATTTGCCGGGTACACTAAGGCAACCCTCATGTCCGGTCTGTTCACCATCGGTTTCTAAAATCTCAGGGTTAATCATTACAAAAAGGTCTTCGCCGGTTACGTCAATAACCACCACTCTTTTTAAAACACCTACCTGCGGTGCTGCCAAACCTACGCCGTTTGCTTCATACATGGTATCTATCATGTCTTCAATCAGCTCACGCAGTCTGGGGGTCATCTCCTTTATTTCTTTACAAGGCTTGTTTAAAACCTCATCTCCCATTTCTCTGATATTTCTCAGTGCCATAATTTTTATCCTCTCTTCTCTGCAAATTTATTTATACGAATATTCTTTTTAATGTAGCTGTATAGTTTCTACTGCTTATACATCCTGTCTGTTAAAACAGATTTACCGGGTTGAAATCAATCTGCACGATTTCATTTTTTAATTGCAAGAAACTTGCTTTCTCTTCCAGCTTATCCTTCACCTCAACCAGTGTATCATATTTTTCGTATTTTACATAGAATACAAATCTAAAAATATCATTAACCTTTCCGATTGCCGCCGGTGCAGGTCCGATAACCAAAAGTCCCTTGTCAGCTCTCTCGGTGGGGTCTTTAAAGGATTTAGCCAGTTCCGCCAGTTCTTCCGAAAGCCTTGCTCCGCTTTCCTCATCCTTTGCAAAAATCTGTACCGCCATCATATTGCATACCGGCGGATACCGAAGCAGCTCCCTGTAAAGAATTTCTTCCTCATAAAAATCTTCATATGCCTGATTTGCCGCATGTACCACGCAGGGATTTTCCGGCTGATAGGTCTGAATGACTACCTCTCCGGGCAATTCGCCTCTGCCTGCTCTGCCGGCTGCCTGGGTCAATAACTGGAAGGTTCTCTCTCCTGCCCTGTAATCCCCTACGGATAAGGACAAATCTGCCGCCAGTACACCTACCAGTGTGACATTGGGAAAATCGTGTCCTTTTACAATCATCTGTGTACCAATCAGAATATCGGCTTCCCTATTTGCAAAAGCCGCTAAAATCTTTTCATAGCTCTCTTTCTGTCTGGTAGTGTCCGCATCCATACGAAGGACACGGGCCTGTGGATACAACGCCTTTACCTTTTCCTCAATCTGCTGTGTACCTGCCTTAAAACCTGAAATATATTTGGAACCACAGGAAGGACATAGCTTCACGGCAGGTTCTTCGTACCCACAGTAATGACATACCAGTCTGCCGCCCCAATGCTCCGATAAAGATACATCGCAGTGGGGACATTTCATTACATGCCCGCAGGAACGGCAGGAAATAAATCCCGCATATCCTCTTCGGTTTAAAAACAACATAATCTGCTGTTTCTTATTAAGGCGGTCAGTCATCAGTTCCTGTAACTTTATACTGAAAATGGAACGGTTACCTGATTTTAATTCCTCCCGCAAATCCACGGTATGTACCAAAGGGAGGCTACCGCCTGTTAAACGTTCCGTTAAAGTAAACAGCTTGTATTCGCCCTTCTTTGCCCGATAATAGGCCTCCAGGGAAGGGGTTGCCGAACCCAACACTAAACTTGCACCATGCATGCGTGCCACCTCTTCGGCGGTCTCCCTGGCATGGTATTTGGGCGTACCCTCGCTTTTGTAGCTGGGTTCGTGTTCCTCATCCATAATGATAAGTCCGATATTGGGAAAAGGCGTAAAAAGTGCGGAACGGGGACCGATAATCACATCAATTTCGCCCCTCTTTGCCCTTTCACACTGGTCAAACTTTTCTCCGGCAGACAACGTAGAATTCATCACGGAAACCCGATTGCCGAACCTCTTGTAAAACCGCATCAGAGTCTGATATGTCAGGGCAATTTCCGGTATCAGTACAATCGCCTGTCTGCCCCGTAACAGTATGCCCTCAATCAGGTTCATATACACTTCGGTTTTACCGCTGCCGGTAATGCCGTGTATCAGGTAAGTGCCTTTCTTATCATTATCAAAATCCGTAAGTACTTCGTCCACGATTGCCTGTTGAGAGGTGCTTAATTGTTTCCTCTCATCCGTACTGTCATTGATGCGAACCGGGTTGCGAAACATGTTTTCCACTTCTATGGAAAGAATACCCTGCTCTTCCAATGCCTTGATGGTAGGTGTGCTGATATTTAATTTGCCGGTCACCAACAGATAGGGTAACTCTTTATTTTGCATCAGTTCCTTTAGTAGTCTCGCTCTGGCAGTCTGGTGCTTCTTTTCAAAGAACCACAAAAATTCTTCTGCCCTTTTGTCCGATACTAAAAGCTTCACCGTCTTTTTTTCCAAGGCTTTTACAGATTGCTTTGCCGGTAAGACGGTCTTTAATGCCTGTATCATGGTGGAGCCGTAATTGCGCTTTAAAAACGCCGCCAGATGCATCTGTTTTTCTTCCACGGATACACCACCGGTAATTATCTCTTTTATTTCCTTGATACGCTCCGGGTCAAAATCCGGGGTATCTTTAATGGCGGTCACATAGCCTTTTAACAACTTGTTTCCTGCGCCAAAAGGTACATGTACGCACATACCCTCGGTGATGATTGCCCGCATGTCTACGGGGATACGATACTGAAAAGGACGGTCCACTTTTTCATGGGCGATATCCACTATCACGTCGGCGTATATTTTTTCCATGTGGGACCTCCTTTCAAAAATCCATGTTTAATGCAACAATAAGTCTGTCTGCCCCCAAAAAATTGCTCAATCCCTCTACCCATAAAGCATACTTTTATAGCTTGTGGGCAGAAAATCCCCCTAATCTTTGGTCTCCTTTCTACCCATTAGCCATACATTTGGCACATATGGGTAGACAATTCTTCCATTTGTTGCCGCCTTTTCTACCCAAACAATACTTTTATGACTATTATGGGCAGAAAACATGCATTCAGCTTCTCCCCAAACAGTACTATAACATCGTCCATGGGTAGAAAAAGCCAGTATTCTGCATAAATATTTCTACCCATATAGCATTTAAAATGTATTCGTGGGTAGAAAAAACTCTTTTTCGTTTTATAATGATGTACTTGGGCTAATTTCTTTCTGTTAAAATGTCGGCTATCAAATTCCTCTCGTCCATGGGATATTTGATACCTTTGATTTCCTGATAGTCTTCGTGACCTTTGCCTGCAAGGACGATGATGTCTCCGGGCTCGCCGTGGTCGATAGCGTAGGCGATGGCTTCTTTTCGGTCACAGATTTCTACGTATTTGCCGTTGGTCTTAGCGATACCGGTTTTAATATCGTCGATAATGTCCTGCGGTTCTTCAAAACGGGGATTGTCGGAAGTAATGATGGTCAAATCCGCAAGGTTGCCACTAACCTCTCCCATCTCGTATCTGCGTATCTTAGAGCGGTTTCCTCCGCAGCCGAATAAGCAAACCAGTCTGTTGGGCTCGTATTCCTTTAAGGATTTTAACAGGCTCTCCAAACTCATAGCGTTGTGGGCATAGTCAATCAGTAAGGTAAAATCGTCAGATACCTTTACCATTTCAATTCTGCCCTTTACCTTTGCTGCCAGTAACGCTTTTTTAATGTCCTCTTCTGATACGCCAAAATGTCTGCAAATGGCAATGGCGGTCAGTGCATTGTATACACTGAAACGTCCCGGTGTAGTAACTTCCACGTCCATGGAAAGCAAGCCGTTTGTAGTAAAAGATACACCCAGTTCACCGGGCTTTTTCACTAACTGCAAATTGGTTGCCACTAAATCATTGCCACTGTTTAAACCGAATTTCTCTATGGTACAGGTGTGACCTGCAATCACTGCGTCGCAATGAGCATCATCGCCGTTTACCAGTCCCACCTTACACTGCTTAAACAAGAGTCCCTTACATGCCAGATATTCCTCAAAATCCGCATGCTCGCCCACGCCGATATGGTCGGGCTCCAAATTGGTAAAGATACCGTAATCAAAGACAAAGCCCTGTGTGCGGTGGAGTTTTAAGCCCTGTGAGGATACTTCCATTACAACGGTATCACAGCCTGCATCCACCATCTGCTTAAAATATTCCTGCAATAAATAAGACTCAGGCGTGGTATTGTTGGCATGAATATGGGTGTCACCTATTATAGTTTCAATAGTGCCCACAAGCCCCACTTTCCTGCCTGCATTTTCCAGCATGGATTTCACTAAGTATGTGGTGGTGGTTTTGCCTTTGGTGCCGGTAATACCGATGACTTTTAATTTTTCTGCGGGGTTGCCAAACCACGCTGCGGAAATAAACGCCATAGCATAGCGGGTATCTGCCACCTTAATCACGGTCACGTCCGTTGTCTGGGGTAACACAATTTCCTGTTCTACCACCAAAACCGCTGCACCTTTATTTATCACTTCTGTTACATAATCATGTCCGTCAAAGTTCATGCCCTTAATACAGATAAACAGGCAGTTCTTTTCTACTTTTCTGGAATCGTATACTACTGCACTTACTTCTTTATCCAAAGTGCCGTTTTCTACCGTATATTCTAACTTTTCAAGCAATGACCGTAATTCCATAGCATGCCTCTTTTCCAGCCGTTTCTCATAATACGGCTATATTAACATATTATTTTTATTTTACTCTATTTTAAGGATATTTGCCACCCCTTAATTATTGAAAAAGGCACTGAAAAAAATAGTAATTTGACATATTTTTCAACAATATCTTTTCTCTTCCTATAATAAAAGTTCTCCTATGCTTTTAGCATAGAAGAACTTATTTACGCAGAAACTTTCACAGTCTCATCACATGAAATAGCTTTGTATTTCTCCTAACAGTGATAAATCCTATTGTTTTTGTTATTTAGTCATACAAAATTTAACGCAAAATACTATCCTTTTCGAAGAATTTTATATTCATTCATATACTTTTCCAGAAATTTAACATACGGGAATGAATATGTGGCAAGACTAAAAACAATTAATGTTGCAATAATTATAATAATACTTTCCAATTTAAAAACAAGTATGCACAATTCTATTTTACTATTAATTATTATATACAATAAATTTATTACAACAGATAACAAAAACAGTTCATAATTCACTATTATAGATATAAATTTTCCTATTTTTCCTCTTAAATCACTTACCTGTCTTTTTAAGAATTTAAACTTTTTAGGATAAAAAACACATATATATGCTTCCATTTTCGCATGTGACAACCGTGCATAACTTATTCTTGCTTGAAACGGAATAATAATAGCAAATGGTACAATACATCCCCATGAAACAACATTACTAAAATCAACAATAAACAATGCTGCAATTGCTGCTATAGAAGTCGTAAAAGCAAACATTAAATATGTACGACGCATCTCGTGATTCTTTTCCATTCTTCGATTTAGTATATCAAATTCATTTTCCATTACATTTTTCATTATGTTCTCCTTTCGCAGCTTGTATAATTAGTGTGAGAGGCATCCTTACAGATGCCTCTCACACTAAAATACTCCTCTTAATTGTCTACAACACTGTTATTCCACACGTCCATTAACATACTATAATTACAACTCACCCATTCCAATGCCTCTTCTTGTTTCTTTCTGTTATACAATCCACCCGCCAAAATATGTCCACTACCAATAGCAACGCTCATAGATGAGCCATCGCTACAAGAAATATGAACATGCGGTTCATGCTCCGAGCCGTTATAATTTCGTGCATGCCCCTGAATTGTCCAACTTAATGAATCGTTAATTCTTGCCATACTAAATTCCTCCTTTGCCCTTTTAATACTTTGCCTTATTTAGTTGTTACGTTTTAATTATATAACACTTTCCCAATATAATAAATATCAATAATCGCACTATATCATTAGTATAGTATACTTTAGTGCACCATAAAAATTTATTTTTCTAAATATCTCCGTTACATTATAGACTACCTCTGCTGTTCCCTCGCTGTTGATTTTTATATTTTTCGCAAAAATAACTAATTCCTCCATCTTGGTTATTTTTATTAATCTGCTTTTAACTTCTATGATTTAAGAATTTATCACCTTCAAAATGCCTATACTTACACATCAGAAAAGCCCGGTTTTTACGCCGGACTTTCCTGAATTTTCTTATGAGGGGGGGGAGATAGTGAGTTCATCAACTATCTGAATTTATATTACAAAGAAATTGTGTTCATTCTGTGTCCAAATTATGAGAAAACTATAAAATGAAAATGAAAGATTTGAGAAGTACTGCTAACAATAATTCTGCATCACAACCTGCACCTCGGTCCTGCCCATATAGCTATTCATTCCCAACTGGTAAGTAATAGACAATTCATACCCACATCTGCTTCCGTACTGATACAGCTTCTCAGCCGCTCCCACACCAAACTTCTCTTCCAGAAATGCATGGAATTTATCCACGCCGCCGAAATACACTACTTCGTATTCCCTACCCTCATGTAACACGCGGTACTTGGCGAAATTGCCTTTTGCTCCCAACTTCTTACCGGACAAAAGGCTTACATTTTTACAGGCAAATAAGGGTTTCGGGTTTGCCGTACCGAAAGGCTCCAAAATACTCAGTTCTTCTGCCAGTCTCCTGTCAGCATACGCAAGAGGCATGGGCACATCAATGTGTATCTTAGGGATAAAGTCTTCTTCGGTCAGGCTGCATTCATCATTCAGCCTGCGACGTAAAATGGGAACATTTTCCTCTTCCATGGAAAGTCCCGCAGCCATTTTGTGACCGCCGTATTTGGTAAAGAGCTCCTTGCAGGCTGTCATGGCTTCATACATATGGTAGCTTTCGATGGAGCGTCCGCTGCCTTTGACACCTTCTTCGCCTTTGGTAAGCACGAATGCAGGCTTGCCGTATTTTTCACGGATACGTCCGGCGATGATGCCTGCCAGGCTCTCGTGGCAGTCAGGCAGATAAATCACCAATACCTTATCATCAGCCATATGGTTTTCTTCCACATATTTAGAAGCCTGTTCCAGTCCCATGAGGGTCATGGTCTTACGGCTGTCATTCATTTCCTTTAACTCGCCTGCAATGGTGACTGCGGTTCGGGTATCATGCGCCGCTAAAAGCTCCAGGGCACGGGTTGCGGTATCCAGTCTGCCTGTGGCGTTTAAACAGGGTCCTATTACAAATCCCAGATGATACGCCGACAATTTACCCGGTTCGATACCGTTTACCTCTATCAATGCTTTTAAGCCCATACAGGGCTTTGTATGAATCCTCTTTAATCCTTCTTTTACGATGATACGGTTTTCGTCCAGTAAATCCATAACATCACATACCGTTGCCACTGCCGCCAGTTGTAAAAACTCATCCAATAATCCCTGCTTTTCTGCCGGTTCCAACTCTGAACGTCGCAAAAGCAGTTCTATCAGCTTATATGCCACCACTGCTCCACAGATATTTTTAAAGGGATAGGTGCAGTCTGCCCTTTTGGGATCCACCACTGCCGCCGCAGGGGGTAAGATTTCCGTACGCACACCGTCTTCTTCCGTGTAGGGCACCTCGTGGTGGTCCGTTACCACCACCGTGATTTTTTTCTCTGCCGCAAGTGCAATCTGGGGTGCGGCCGCAATGCCATTGTCGCAGGTCACAATAGTACGGATGCCGTCCTCGTATGCCTGTTCTATCAATCGGTCATTTAAGCCGTAACCGTCCTGCATGCGGTGAGGAATGACCGTATCCACATCTGCTGACAGGGCACGCAAGCCCTTTGTTAAGATGTGAGAGGCGGTAATACCGTCCACATCATAGTCGCCGATAACACGCATTTTTTTGCCACTACGAAGTTGTTCTTCGATAATCGCCGCCGCATCCTCCATATCAAGCATCACTTCCGGAGGATACATGTCAAGGAATGTACCGTTTAAATATTTTTCCACGTCTTCTTCGGAAAAAATATCCCTGTTACGGATAATTCTTGCCGTAACAGGGGTAATATTAAATTTTTTGCTCCATGCGTCAAAGTCTGCCTTTTTCGCCGCAACAAACCATTTTTCCATCTTATGATAGCCTTTCTTCAACATGCAAACTTTGATCCAAAGGGACAAAGTCTCGTGTAAAAATTTATTTTCACACTATTCTTCCTCTTTCGGGGGAAATTTCTTACTCAGCATATAATAAATGCTTCCTGCAAGGAAAACGGAGGAGTAAGTACCGCATGCAATACCTACCATCAAGGGCAGTGCAAATTCTCTGATTGCGGTTACACCCAGCACATATAATGCTGCTACCATAATAAAGGTGGTAAGAGAAGTAAAAATACTTCTGGAAAGTGTCTGAGAAATACTGAGGTTAATAACTCCCTTCAGATTTGCCTTTGCCTCTTTCGCTTTCTTAAGTCTTTCTATCCGCTCTTTATCGGTTTCATCCTTTCCCGCCGGCGGATTAATATTCTCTCTGATACGGTCAAAGATAACGATGGTCGCATTGATGGAATAGCCCACAATCGTTAACATACATGCAATAAAGGTGCTTCCCACGGATACCTTTGCCACTGCATAAAATGCCACAACTACCAATACGTCATGTAAAAGGGCAAGTACACCGCCCGCTCCGAAGCGGATATCCTTAAAGCGAACACGGATGTAGATTAACATACCCACAATAGCCACGCAAACTGCCAAAATAGTATCTCTCTTCATTTCACCGGAAATGGTAGAACTGATGGTTTCCATGGTTATCTGTTCTTTTGGTACACCAAACTTATTAAGAAGCATTGTTTCTATGGCCTCTCTCTGTTCCTGTTCCAGTGCATTGCTCTTGAATACAACCTCTGTAAAGAGGTTCTCATTTATGCCTTTTACAGGCTGTGGCTGCACCGCACTGCCGCTGATTGCTTCCAGTTCGGGAATTACCACGGACTCAATATCTGCCAGACTCATCTCTTCATTAAATACAACGGAAGTAGATGTGCCTCCTACAAAATCCAGACTGTAATTCAGTGTGGTGCCGGTATTAGCTTTATTGATACCCATAAATACTACACCAACCAGAATAAGTATCGCGGAAACTGCCGCAAATACATGCTTCTTTCCGATATAATCAAAGGCTTTTGCCTCTTTTGCCACGCCATAGCACTTTTCGTTCTGAAATCCCAGTGCATAAAATGCCTGCAATAACCATCTGGTTACAAAAAGTGCTGTAAACATGGAAAGTGCAATTCCCAATACCAAAGTCTGTGCAAAGCCTCTTACGGAACCTGAACCCAGCCACCACAGTACAATTGCTGCAATCAGGGTCGTCACATTGCCGTCTACAATGGCAGAAAGAGCTTTATCAAACCCTATTTTTATGGCTGATGCCACCGTTTTACCGGTTGCCAGTTCTTCTCTGATACGGGCAAAAATAATTACATTGGCATCTACTGCCATACCAATGGACAAAATAATACCTGCAATACCCGGCAGGGTCAGCGTCATCCCGAAACCGTTTAACAAAAGTACAGTCAGTGCCGTATATAAAAGCAGCGCCAGACTGGCTGCAAGACCGGGTATCAGGTACACGACAATCATAAATACTGCAATCACTGCCAGTCCGATTGCACCCGCTGTCAGACTGGTTTTTATTGCTTCGGAGCCCAACTGTGCCCCTACTACTTTAGAATGTAATTCATGCAGTTCCAGCTTCAATCCACCGATACGAATCTGGGAAGCCAGCTTGTCTGCCGACTCATAGGTAAAGTTGCCGGTAATCTGGGCTATGCCCTCGGTTAACGGATTCTCTACACTCGGCACACTTAAAAAAGTACCGTCATAATAAATAGCTATGGTCTCCCTTGTCTGTGCCGCTCTGGTGGTAGCCGTAGCAAACTTTTCCGTACCTTCCGGTGTCATACGCAGTTCTACACCATACACACTGTTACTCATGGCGTCCGGAAAAGTACCCGGATTAGCATCCAGAATATCCGTACCGTACAGTGCAATGGAACCATCGGTTTCCAGCTCTTCGATGGATTTGTTTAACGTATAATAAACGTAATAATTACCTTCTGCATCCATTCCGTAATTCTGGGAATAGTTTGGCGTACCATCAGCACCCATTTCGTAAATAAAATACAGAGTACCCGGTCTGCCCAGTTCTTCCAGAATGGTATTGGCATCATTTACACCCGGAATTTCAACATTGATACGGTTTTCACCTTCCTGATACACCAGTGCTTCATCGCTGTAATTATAAACTCTCTGCTGCAATTTGCTGATGGTATCCGCCATATCCGTAGCATCCGGTGTTTCCTCGCCCACTACCTCATAGGTAATGCTCACACCGCCTGCCAAATCCAGTCCCAGCGTAATATCCGAAGCCGATACAGCTCCTTTTCCGTCAATACCTTTAATATCTACAAAGGTAGTTCCTGCCAGCAGAACGAAAAATGCCAACAGAACTGCAATTGCCTTGCTTTTACTCATTCTTATGCTTCCTCCGCCTCAGCCAAAGCCGCCTTCATCATAATGGCACATTCAATACGTTTACGCTGTAATTCACATCCCACATCATAGGCATCATTGATATTTCCGTGGAAGTTGTAGGAATTTGCCGCACAACCGCCGCTACAATAGAATTTTGCAAAACATTTTTTACACTTTTCTTTTGCATAAACATTACAACACTTGAACTCATCTCTGAGTTCTGTTTTTACAATACCATCATCCACATTACCCATCAGGAAATCTTCCTGACCTACGAACTGATGGCAGGGATACAAATCTCCCCAAGGAGTCACTGCCAGATACTCCGTACCTGAACCACAACCGGAAAGGCGTTTTGCTACACAGGGACCACCCTCCAAATCAATCATAAAGTGGAAGAAATTAAAGCCGTTGCCTTCTTTTCTACGTTTAATCATCTCAGCCGCCAGCTTATCGTATTCTTCTTTTAATACAGGTAAGTCCTCTTCCTTAATGGAATACCAGTCTTCCGGCTTTGCCACAACCGGCTCTACGGAAATCTGCTTAAAGCCTAAATCAGCCAGATGCAGTACATCTTCTGCAAAATCCAGATTGTTGTGGGTAAAGGTGCCACGTACATAATAATTCATCTGGTCTCTGCTCTCTGCCACCTTCTGGAATTTGGGTACAATCATATCGTAGCTGCCCTGTCCGCCACGGAAAGGACGCATCTTGTCATTGACCTCCTTACGGCCGTCAATACTTAAAACAATATTGGACATCTCTTTATTTGCAAATTCTAAGATATCATCATTTAATAATACACCGTTGGTGGTCAGGGTAAAACGAAACTTCTTATTGTGAGGCTCTTCCAAGCTTCTGCCGTACTCTACAAGGTCTTTTACCACCTGCCAGTTCATAGTAGGCTCACCGCCAAAGAAATCTACTTCCAGATTGATTCTGTTGCCGGAATTGGCTACTAAGAAATCCAGTGCCTTTTTACCCACTTCAAAACTCATTAGGGCACGTCTGCCATGGTATTCGCCTTCTTCTGCAAAGCAGTACTGACATGCCAGATTGCAGTCATGGGCAATATGTAAACAAAGAGCTTTTACTACGGTCTGTCTGTTCTTGAAATCAAAAATATAATTTTCATAGATATCCGGTGCAAATAACTGTCCCTGTTTGTGCAGTTCCATTACTTCCTCTACCGCTTCTGCCACTTCTTCCTGGGGATAGGACTGGTTTACGCAGTTAATCACCGCTGCCTTAATTAAGTCCAAATCGGTAATGCCTTCTTCTACCAACGGCTCAATCAGGGATATCATATCATAAACCATATCATCCACAACATGCACGGAACCGCTGTTTACGTCCAATACAATATTATAACCATTGTTTTTATACTGGTGTATCACTTTTCTTCTCTCCTTATTTTAGGGCGTTCTGCCCGTTTATACTGTACACGCATTTTACATTTTCATATACATAAATGAAGCAGCGATGCAAATCGCTGCTTTTGGGGTTATTACATCTTGTTTGTAAAAGATTATTTAATCTTTTCGCAACTCTGGTTGCCTACGGTACAGGATGTCTTGCAAGCTGACTGGCAAGATGTCTGGCATTCACCACAGCCGCCCTTCTTCATAGATTCCTTAAAATCTCTGGTATTCAGTGTCTTAATATGCTTCATAATACAGTAGCCTCCTTAAGTTATAAGAACCTTAATACTAATTCTTGTGTAGTATAACATAAATTTCCTATTTGTAAAAGGCTTTTTTCAAAATTCGTTCAAAAAGTGTGCTCCACAGCCTCGTACAGAACGATTTCCACCCGGACGCGCTCTCGCTCGACATAAAACGCAGCGGTACATAAGATACCCAAATACGGTATCTAAGTACCGGCGTTTTATCACGGTCCGGTTAGGAAATTGTTCTGTACGAGGCAAAGTTCCCACTTTTCCTAACTCACCATACCGCCCAGCATGCCACTACCGGCGCACATGACTAATACAGAGAAAAAGTTTGTTGCTACATCTTTGAAGGAGTGGTTTACTGCCAGTGATAATATTACAAGTATAATAAAATATGCTGCTCCTATAATTAGTCCCCACAAAAACTTTTTCGTCTTCAGTTTTTTGCCGGTGACAAAGCCTGCAAAAAAGGTAGCTCCTATGTATATGCCTATAATGATGATGGATACTACTTTTTCCGAAAAGCTAAATCGGTAGACAAGTAACGCCAACAATAACAGTAACGCTCCTGTCAGTATGTATGAAAACAACAGACACTTTAGTAAAAACAATATGGGCAGTCCACCCTCCGTATCCTTTATTGCACTTCTTCCTCTTTCCATATTTAGTCTCCTTTCAAATTTTCAGTTTGCTGCAGGCAAGATAGTCCGCGACAGACTCTTTGTTCCATAAAATATTACGTTCCTGTGAAATTATATGTTTCTCTGCTCCTTAACTTGACAATATACTGATACTTATTGTAATATTTGCTATAACTATATTTTAAATACAAAGGAGTGGTTTTTTTTGGATACCTCTGGTGTCATACAACTTGTTGTTTTAGTTATTCTTATTATTTTATCTGCATTCTTCTCTTCCGCAGAAACAGCACTTTCTACCGTGAACCGTGTAAAAATGCGTGCTTTGGAAGAAGAAGGCAGCAAACGTGCCAAAACCGTTAACAAGATTCTGGAACATTACAGTAAAATGTTATCTGCCATCCTGATAGGTAACAACATTGTAAACTTAAGTGCTTCTTCACTTGCTACTACGTTTGTAATCCGCCTTGGCTACAGTGCATATGTAGGTGTAGCCACCGGTATTCTGACTATTGTAGTCCTGTTAGCAGGCGAAATCGTTCCTAAGACATGGGCTAACTTCAACTCAGAGAAAATATCTCTGGCTTATGCTCCCATGATCTATGGGCTTATTAAGATTCTGACTCCGGTTATCTTTATCATTGACAAGATTTCCAACGGTATCTTACGCCTGTTACATATTGACCCTGACAAAAAGAACGATACCATTACCGAAAGTGAATTGAAAACTTATGTCGATGTCAGCCATGAAGACGGCGAAATTGAATCTGAAGAACGTGAAATGATATATAATATATTTGAGTTTTCCGATACCAGTGCAAGGGATATTATGATTCCCCGTGTCAATATGATAACCATCAGTACCAACGGTACTTATGAGGAACTAGTTGAAATCTTTAGCGAATATATGTACACCCGTATCCCTGTTTACAATGAAGACAAGGACAGTATGGTGGGCTTTATCAATATTAAAGACTTCTTCCTTGCAGAAAGCAACGGCTCTCTTTCTGCTGAAAACTTCACTCTGGATTCTCTTATCAGAGAGGCCTACTACACCTACGAATACAAAAAGACGGCAGACCTGCTTTTTGAAATGCGCGAAAAGTCCATGAACGTTGCTTTTGTATTAAATGAATACGGTTCTACCGTGGGTATGATTACTTTGGAAGACTTACTGGAAGAACTGGTTGGTGAAATCCGCGATGAATATGATGAAGACGAAAAAGAACTGATTCAGAAAATCAACGAACGCACTTATCTGATTGAGGGAAGTATGAGCCTTTCTGATATCAATGATGCCATCGGCACCAAACTGGATTCCGAGGATTACGACTCTATCGGCGGTATCATTATCGGTCAGTTAGACCGTTTGCCCGAAAATGAAGAAACCGTTTCCTTAGAAGACGGTACTACCTTACAGGTCAAGGAAATCGACCAAAACCGTATTGTACAGGTTCAGTTAATTTTACCCGAAGAAAAATCTGAGGAAGACAATCCTGCGGCTGTGGAAGAAGCGGACTGACTTTAAGTACCTTTTCAATGCTTTGATTTCAAATCACAAAACCTTTCTACGACAAAAGGGGCTATTGCAAAACAGGCTGGTTTCCGAACCGTTTGGAAACTTCTATTTTGCAACAGCCCCTTCTTTTATCCATTGTACAATTCGTTTTACCCCACGTTTTATGCTATGTCTTTTTTAAAGACAACGCTGATTTTGGTACCTTTTCCCACTTCGCTCTCCACACTAATCTCTGCCTGAAGTTTCGCTATAATATGCTTTACAATGGCAAGCCCCAATCCTGTACCGCCGGTTGATTTGGAACGGCTTTTATCCACTCTGTAAAAACGCTCAAAGACTCTTTCCTGTGCTTCTTTGGGAATACCGATTCCGGTATCGGAAATGGTCATAACTGTACTATCTCCGTTATCTGTAATCTGTACCATTACTTTTCCACCTTCATTATTGTAACGGATAGCATTGTCACAAAGGTTGTATACCAGTTCCTCCAACATCTGGCGGTTTCCCCAAACAGTACACTCCTCACCCTCCAAGAATAAATTCACTTCATGCTTTTGTGCCATAAACTGTAACATATCCAGACTGGTCTGGGCAATCATATACAAATTCACTTTTTCAAACTCTACTTCTTTTTCCGTACCATCCAATTCCGAAAGCCGGATAATATCATTGATTAAAGTCAACAGACGATTAGAGTTTTTATGGATTCCTCTGGCAAAATGTACCACATCCTCTTCAGAAGCCATACCGTTTTCGATTAACTCCGCATATCCCGAAATAGACGTTAGCGGCGTCTTTAATTCATGGGAAACATTCGCAGTAAACTCTTGTCGTATCATGGCATTTTTCAAAATGTTTTCATGCTGTGTCTGAATCATGCTGATAAAAGGCTGCAACTCTTCGTATGAAGAAACTTCTTCCGCATGGTCCAGATTTTCTGCCAGTTGCTCTATGGGCTCCACTAAGCGTTTTGTCAAATAATGGGATACTACTGCACTAATACCCAAAAGTAACAGTACCATACCACCGATTACAGGCAGTGCACTGTAGAGCAGATTCCAAATACTGCTGGCTTCTCTCGCTAGTCGTAATACTCTTCCATCAGCCAGTCTTCTGGCATAGTAAAAGGTACTTCTTTCCATCGTTTCAGACTTTCTTACCGCAGTACCCTCACCATTTGTAAGTGCCGCGATAACCTCCGGTCTGCTGCCATGGTTATCCATCACCAACTCATCTGCTGCATTATCATATTCTACAGTTCCGTCAGTTCTGATAACAGTCATACGGATATACTCATCAGAAAAATGATACTCGTGATTCACTACTTCCTCTAAAAGTTCCGCTTCTACCACCAATTCACTATATGTCTTTAAATCTTCAATAATCTGGCTTTTATACAACTCATAAAAAACACAACTTATCAATAACATAGTTGCAAAAATGGCCACTGTTGCAATGGCCATTAGCTGAAGGTTTATTCTTTTTTTCATTTACGCCTCCGAATCAGACATAATATATCCTACATTACGCACGGTTTTTATCAGGCCGCCGGATTCTTTCAGTTTTTGCCGCAATGTCTTGATATGCATATCCAGAGTTCTGGATTCACCTTCAAAATCGGTACCCCAGACTCTTTCCAAAATCACCTCACGGGTAGTGACAATTCCTGCATGTTTCATCAAAAGCTTTAACAGTTCATATTCCTTGTAAGTCAGTTCACAAGGAACACCGTCTACAGACACTGTATGTCTTTCTCTGTCCAGTTCCACCTTCCCTATGCGCAGAATTTTGTCTTCATTTCCCTGTGTACCGGTTCTTCGCAACAATGCTTTTACTCTGGAAATCAGTTCCATGATACCAAAAGGCTTCGTCATATAATCATCTGCCCCGATATCCAGGCCTTTAACCTTATCCAATTCTGTGGTCTTGGCTGTCACCAGAATAATGGGAATCTGTCTGGTATCCGGCTTGGAACGCAGCTTCTTTACGATTTCCAAACCATCTTCATCCGGTAACATTACATCTAATAACACTAAATCAGGACATTTCTCTGTAATGCGTGCATAAAAATTTCCGGCACATTCAAAATCCTCTACCTGATATCCCACATTACTCAATGCAAAGGTTTCTATTTCCCTGATATTCTTATCATCCTCTACAACATAGATCGTCGGCATTTTTCATCCTTTCCAGCCTTAGGGCAAAGTGTATTTCTCTCTATAGGCTAAAACTTTGCCTTTAAAGTTCAGATTATCACTTACCTTTAAGGTATCCAGATACTCATGTGATTCCAGATTGTCATCCTGTAACTGCAACAGACTTACGGCAATATTGGAACAATGGTCGGAAACCCTTTCAAAGTTGGTTGTGATATCAGATAATACAAAGCCCAGTTCAATGGTACATTTTCCTTTACGCAAACGTTTGATATGTCTCTTCTTCACTTCAATATTTAACTGGTCAATAACTTCTTCCAAAGGCTCTACCAGCTCTGCCTTCTCCAAATCCTCCGTTTCAAAGGAAACAATCGCAAGATTTAAAATCTCTCTTACTGCCTCCGAGAAAATTTGTAATTCTTCTGTTGCCTTATCAGAGAATACCGCTCCCTTATCTGCCATTTCATCTGCTGCTTCTTTAATATTCAACGCATGATCGGAAATTCTTTCAAAATCACCGATACAATGTAACAGCAGGGATAACATACGGCTTTCTTTTTCAGACAAATCACGACTGCTGAGCTTTACCAGATAGGTTCCCAATTCGTCTTCAAATTTATCCACCCGGCTTTCCAGTTTTACAACGGCTTCCGCTTTTTCTTTATCATAATTCTTTAATAAATCCATCGCCATTTCAATGGACTTCTGTGCATAATATGCCATGGTAACCGCCACATTCTTACTCTGTTCAATAGCAAGACCAGGGGTATCTAAGAAACGGGCATCCAGTGCACGTAATTCCTGTTCCTCAGGACTCAGTTCTGTTTCCAGTTCCTTATCCGGTACAGTAATGTATACCATCTTTACAAGTAACTTTGAAAACGGCAGCAATACAATACATGCTGCAATATTAAACAGGGAGTGTACTACTGCTACGCCTAATGCGGAAACAGAACTTTCCATAAAGGAAAAATCCACAAAATGATCAATCGCATAAAAGATAATCATAAAGGAAGAAGTTTTTAAAATATTATAGTACAAATGCAAAAGTGCTGCTCTTCTGGCATCTTTACTTGCACCGATACTGGAAATCAAAGCGGTTACGCATGTACCGATATTCTGTCCCATAATAACGGGAATTGCAGTCGCATAGCTTACCGCACCGGTCTTACAAAGTGCCTGCAAAATACCTACGGATGCTGAAGAACTTTGAATAACCGCAGTAATAATCAGACCTGCCAGCATACCTAAAATAGGATTAGAGAACATGGTCAGAATCTGTCCAAACTCTGGTACGTCCGCCAAAGGCTTTACTGCACCACTCATGGTATCCATACCAATCATTAAGATTGCAAAACCTGCTAAAATAGTACCAATATCCTTTTTCTTCTCCCTCTTGGAAAAGGAAATCAGACATACACCGATAATTGCTAAAACAGGGGCAAAGGAAGACGGCTTAAACAGTTTCAAAACAAAACTGGTACTTTCAATACCATCCAGACTCAAAATCCATGCCGTAATTGTTGTACCCACATTGGCACCAATAATAACATTAACCGCCTGCTCCAGCTTCATAATGGCAGAGTTTACAAAACCAACCACCATAACCGTTGTGGCTGAAGACGACTGGATAATCGCCGTCACACCGGCACCTACCAGTACCGCTTTTATTGGATTGCTTGTCAGCTTTTCCAAAATGCTTTCCAGACGTCCACCGGATGCCTTAGCCAAACCGTCACCCAACATATGCATACCATACAAAAAGAGTGCCAGTCCGCCAATCATGCTAAGTACATTAAAAATAGTCATTGTTTCATCCTCACTTACTTTACATAGTAATCTACTTCTTAAATAAATTTTCTCGCAAATAGCATTTTACTACATGTAAGTAAAAAATAGCAATGTTATATGTAAAATCTATGTAAAATTTTACGGGAATTTGTACTGTTATGACACTTTTTTCATCTTTTTCTTTGACAATCTGCTATTACAAAAGCCTTACGTCATCAATATCCCCTGTCTGCCTGAAAATAGCCCATTCACCGATATTGACCGCATGGTCTCCCACTCTTTCCAGATATTTTGCAATCATCAGTACATCGATACAATCATCGGGATGTTTCTTTCCCGACTTCAAATCTGCAATCAAATCTTCCTTTACTTTATTAAAATAATCGTCAATCACATCATCATAAGCTATGACTTTTTTTGCTTCCTCCAGATTACCTTCCACAAAAGCCACTACCGCTTCACATACAATCTTTCTGGCCGCTTCTATCATTTCCGGCAGACTTTCGGAAAATTCCTCAAGCATTGGCAGGTTCATTCTAAGAAGCAGTTCCGCAATGTCGGATATATGGTCGCCGATACGTTCTATATCCGTTACTACTTTCAGTGCGGCAGATACCACTCTCAAATCTCTTGCTACCGGCTGCTGTCTGGTTAAAAGTGTCAGGCATTTAGCTTCAATGCTGTGCTGCATATCATTGATTTGCCTGTCATTTTCAATAATAGCTTCCATGCCTGCCATATCTTTTTCTTTCAGTTCCATAAAAAGCTTACAATATAAAAGTTCTATCTGTTCCCCCATATGGGACACATTATTTTTCAGTTCTTCCAGTTCATGTTCAAAAGAAACTCTGGGTGCCATTTTATTTTTCTCCTTTTTATGCTTTTTACTCCTGTTTGGCAACATGCCGGCTGATGTTCTTTACCAATGTATAAAACATCAACCAAAACGTCCCGTAATATAGTCCTCCGTCCGCTTATCCGCAGGTCTGGAAAAGATATTTGCGGTAGAATTCATTTCCACCACTTCCCCCACTAAAAAGAAAGCCGTATCATCGGACACTCTGGCTGCCTGCTGCATATTGTGGGTAACTACTACAACTGTATATTTCTTTTTCAGTTCTTCCATCAGTTCTTCTACCTTTAACGTAGAGATCGGGTCCAGTGCAGAAGTTGGTTCATCCATTAAAAGCACCTGAGGCTCTACTGCCAGTGCTCTTGCTATACAGAGTCTTTGCTGCTGTCCGCCGGACAAGCCTAGTGCTGATTTTTTTAACCTGTCTTTTACTTCATCAAAAATTGCCGCATCTCTTAAAGAATTTTCTACGATTTCATCCAATACAGCCTTATTTTTGATGCCGTGAATTCTGGGACCGTAAGCAATATTATCATAAATACTCATGGGGAACGGATTGGGCTGCTGGAATACCATGCCTACCTTTTTACGCAACAGGGTAGGGTCTACCTTGGGTTCATAAATATTTTCGCCATCCAGATAAATTGCCCCTTCTATCCGTGCACAGTCCACCAAATCATTCATGCGGTTGATACATTTTAAAAATGTGGATTTACCACACCCTGACGGTCCTATAAAAGCAGTTATCGCTTTTTCCCTTATCTTCATATTTACATCTTTTAATGCATGATTATCTCCGTAATGCAGGTTCAAATGCTCTACAATGATTTTATCTGCCATACTTTTTCTCCAATCTCTTAGTAATCCACTTTGCCAGCAGATTGATTACCAATACGATGATTAACAATACACAGGCGATACCGAACGCCGTCTCATATTTACCATTCTGCATCTGCAAATACAACTCAATAGTCAACGTACCGCTGGATTCCGTAAACTTTCTAAAGAAGCCTTCCAGACCTGCTTTCGGCAGCCCTCTGCCACTTCCTGCCGTGAATAACAATGCCGCAGACTCACCTACAATACGTCCGATTGCCAAAAGGATACCGGTAAGAATCCCCGGTAACGCTGATGGTAACAACACAGTTCTTATCATGTACCACTTGGTTGCCCCCATTCCCAACGCTCCGCTTCTATAACTGTCGGGTACTGTTTTTAATGCTTCCTGGGTATTTCTGGTAATTAGAGGCAGAATCATAATGGTTAAAGTAAATGCACCTGTCAGGATAGAGGTTTTTAAGCCCAATGTAGTACCGAAAAATACCATACCGAACAGACCAAATATAATGGACGGAATCCCCGCAAGCGTCTCTGTGGTAAATTCTATTGCCGAAACCAATTTGCCCGGCTTGGCATACTCATTTAAGTAAATCGCACTCCCCACTCCGATAGGTGTGGCAATCAGCAGGGTAAGTCCTATTAAATACAAGGTATTTACAATATTTCCGGCAATACCCACCGTACCTTTTAACACACTGGTTACAGAGGTTAAAAAGGTCCAGTTTATGGTTCTTATGCCTTTATAAAAAACATAAGTAATAATTCCTACCAGTAAAGCGATTGCCAGTCCGGCTGACAGATAAATAAAGCCTGTCAGTATCACATCACTTACTCTTCTTTTTTTTCGTATCAGCGTATGCATCAGTCTGCCACCTCCTTGTTTTTCAGGAGTTTTGTCATAGTAACGTTAATCAACATAACAAAAGCAAACAACACAAGTCCGATTGTAAAAAGTACCTGCCTGTGAACACCACCTGCATAGCCCATTTCTGCTACAATAGCGGTAGTCAGGAAACGAACGGAATTAAAAGGCAGTGGCAGGTTCACACTACTGCCGGATACCAAGGTAATTGCCATTGCTTCTCCGATGGCTCTTCCTACACCCAATATCACTGCTGAAATCACACCTGATTTAGCTGCCGGAAGCATGACCTTAAAAATTGTCTGTATATGGGTTGCTCCCACTGCCAGAGATGCTGACTTTATATGTACCGGAACTGCTTTTAATGCAGAGGTACTGATATTGATGACCGTGGGCAGTATCATAATCGCCAGTACCACAACCGCTGCCAGCAGATTGGCTCCGCCCGTAAACTGATGCGTGGTACTGCCTTTAAAAACTGCCAGTTCCAGTTTGTACATAAGAGGACCCAAAAGGTAGATTCCCAAAAGACCATATACCACCGAAGGGATTCCTGCTAAAAGTTCCACTGCCGACTGCATAATAACTGCTACCTTCTTAGGTGCTACCTCCGCAAGGAATATGGCTGTAAACACCCCAATAGGGACTCCTATTAAAACTGCCAGCCCCGTACCCACTACGGAAGTCAATATAACATTTAGAATACCGTACTGCGGTTCTGCTGCCGAAGGTGCCCATACGCTGGAAAACAAAATTTCCTTAATCCCTACGGTAACAAGTGCCGGCACACCATTTATAATCATGTATGCCGTAATGGAAACAACTGCAAGAATGGCAAAGAAAGCGCATATCGTAAAAATGATATGTGCTGCCTGCTCTGCGACGGTTCTATGCTTTTTATTACTGATAATCGTATAATTTCTTTGATTCTGCATCCTTTTCTCCGAATGATAGAAGCTCTTCCCGAGCCGCAAACGCCCCGGGAAGGCTCCTTACCTATTTTCCAACTTATTCTACTGTAATAAGACCTACCTGTGCTGCAATTGCCTGTCCTTCTTCGCTGTACACATATTCAAACCATGCCTGCACCAGTTCACTCTGTGCGGAAATTTCACCCTTGGTCGCCATTACAAAAGGTCTGCTTAAGAAGTAATTTCCTGCCTTAATATTTTCAGGCGTTGCTTCTACACCGTCTAAAGCCAGAGCCACTACGCTGTCATCCACTACATCTAAGGATACATATCCGATAGCACCGGGTGTACTTGCTACCTTTGCCATTACTGCACCGGTAGAATCCAGTTCGTTTGCATACGCACACGCATCTTCTACACCAAGAATTTCTTCAAAAGCTCCTCTCGTACCGGAACCGGCTTCTCGACCGATAACTACGATGGGAGCATCCGCACCGCCAACCTCACTCCAGTTGGTTACTGCGCCGGTATAAATACTGATTAACTGTTCCTTTGTGAGACCTTTTACTGTATTAGCCGGATCTGTTACTACTGCTATACCATCGATTGCCACAATATTTTCTACTGCACCGTTTGTCTTCTCCTCTTCTTTTAAGTTTCTGGAAGAGTTACCGATATCTACGGTTCCTGCAATTACTGCCTCGATACCTGCGCCGGAACCGGTAAATTCAGTAGTTGCCGTTACATCAGGATATTTTTCCATAAACCCTTCACACAATGCATTTGCTAACTTCTCCATGGAAGTGGAGCCGGAAAGTGTAATGGTTCCGGAGAGTTCTTTCTCTCCTTCTGCCGCCTGATTTTCATTGTTCTGTGAGTTTACGTTATCACCGGACTCACTGCTGCCGCATCCCGCAAGCATGCCCACCATCAAAACGGTGGCTCCCAAAATGGCTACTAATTTACTACTCGTTTTTTTCATAATTCTTCTCCTCTCATTTGCCGCCTGTTTCGGACAAAAATCGTCCTTTTATTAACATATGCTGTCTTCATTCCGAAACATTCTGCTTTGCACTGTTTCTTGTCATTTTCTTTATATCTGCTTTTTTCTTACACTTAAAATGTATCACTTCAAAATGTAAGATAATATCACAGTAGAGTAAGAAGTATGTAAGTTATACGTAAAGTCATTTTCCTATATAGCACAAAAAAGAAGTGTTTCTACCCCCTAAGAGTAAAACACTTCTTTTTTGGTTTAATTCCTGTATTTTTCACTGTACTGTTTCCAAAACACCATCGGCTATTGCCTGTGCTATTGCATTAAACTGGGTATCGAACAGATAATTATCCGCAGGTGTATTGATAAAACCTACCTCTACCAATACTGCCGGCATCGATGTACTGTTTAAAACCACCAGTCCGGGCCGTTCATTGACCCCCTGATTGATAAATCCTACACTCTCCAGATTTTCATTGATATTTTCTGCCAGTTCTGCTGCCCTTCCATAACGATTGTATACCAAGGTTTCCACCCCCGAATACTGATCCGGGATAGGACTGGAATTTCTGTGAATGGATACAAAATAATCCACCCCCTGTGCATTTGCTACATCTGCCCGTGACCTGGGCGAGGAATACACATCCTCCGTTCTGGTATAACGTACATCCACACCGTTTTCTTCCAATATCTGTCCAATTGCAAGTGTTAAGTTCAATACATCATCCTTTTCCAGTCGCCCCTCATAAGAAGCACCGTTATGCCAGCCGCCATGACCGGCATCCAACATTACTACTGCCATTTATACTACTCACTGATTTCTTTAGAATATTCTATGCAGCAGGCGGCTCATTTGTCCCTTATATATCCAGCGCTTTGCTTTTTTCAAAGAAGTCATCAATAAACTGAATAATCTGCTGGGGTTCCATTGTTTTTAACAGGTATCCCTGGGGCTTCAAGGCTGATACACTCATAACACTTTCCCTGTCATTTTTGCTGGTCAGGAAAATAACCGGTATGTTGGAAAATTCTATTTCGGAACGAATCATCTCCAAAACCTGCTTTCCGTCACATATGGGCATCTCATAATCTAACAAAACCAAATCCGGGCGGTTCATTGCAAGGTATTTGATTGCCATTGCACCGGAATTTGCCAGGATAACCTGATACTTGTTCTCAAGCCATGCTTTTACACTTCGAAGTACGGTGCCGGAGTCGTCTACCACCAAAATCTTTTTCTTTAATTCTGACGAATTTTCTTTTATAAATGCATTGATACTTTCTACTACTTCTTTTACATTAACCGGTCTTAACACTTCACTTTTAATAAACTGCTTGGGTATAACCGCCTGTACACTTTCCAGTTCATTCACGTCACCCACCACAAAAACAGGGATACTGTCTTCAATCGCTTTATCCTTTAAATATACCAAACCATCTGTTGCCAGTTCTTCTGCAAAAATCAGCATCAAGTCTATCTCTATATTTATACTTCCCATTTCACTCATACTGCTGCTTGCATGTATAACTCTATGTTCCATATCCTCTAATTGTGATATGAATGAAGATACAATAAAGTTTTTTGTATTTGACACTAATAAAATATTTGCCATGTATCCTATCTCCTTTATCTGCTACAATTCCTGCTGTACCAAATCTATCAGTTTTTTCGTTGTATCCAAAATTTCTTCCATTGCAACATCTGCCATATAAACCCGTAACTCTTCCATATGTTTTTGGCAGGATGACGGCAATTTGCACTCCTCTAGCTTATCCATTGCAACATCAGCAGCATCTAAGTCAAATCCTTCTATCTTGTCATGGATGCGCTTTAAATACAAAATAATTTCCTGTTTGGACACTTCTTTCTTATCTTTTTCCTTACTATCACCATAAGGTTTCAGGATTTCTTTGTACTTTCTATAATGATCCAATACATCCGGTGTTTCTTTAAGAAGTGCTTCCCTATCCTCTGCATTTCCTAATTCTTCCAAACGCAGAAATTCTTGTGACAACTGCATTGCCCCTATCATTCTGGCAGTATTTTTTAATGCATGTACTTCTATTGTATAATCTCTAATCATATCATCTGCCAGACACTTTTCAATTTTAAGTGATTTCGAATCAATTATCTGATAAAAATCACCCAGCAGGCTTTCAAAAAACTTTGGACTTCCTGTATTTTTAATTCCTTCTGCTATGTCTATATCATCCGGTTCAAAATCAAACACTATTGCAACCTTTTCTGTTGCAACTTTTACAGGTTCTTTATATTGCTGTCTGATAATCAACTCTTCGGGCAACCATTTATAAATCAGCCTGTACATATGCTGTAAATCAATGGGTTTTGCAATAAATCCGTTCATGCCCACTTCATAAAACTGTTTTTCAGCTTCCTTCATTGCATTTGCCGTCAACGCAATCACGGGAAGTTTTTGATAATACTCGCCGTCTAAAGCACGTAGACGTCTGGTTGCTTCCACACCATCCAAAACAGGCATCATATGGTCCATCAATACCATATGATATTCATTCTGCTGTATCATCTCTAACGCTTTTTGACCATTATCCGCGGTAGATATCTGCATCTGCAAAGGCTCTAACAGCTGTACGGCTACCTTACGGTTAATAATATTATCATCCGCAATCAATATTTTTGCTTCGGGAGCTATAAAATGCAGATTTTCTTCCTGTTCCTCTTCCATTTTTTCCTCTGCATCGGATACAATTCCCTGTGGTATGCTAAAGAAAAACTTGCTTCCCGCACCATATACGCTGCAAACTTCCAATTTACCGCCCATCATAACAATCAACTGACTGGAAATGGAAAGTCCCAATCCCGTACCGCCTTTTCCACGGTTTTTCATCACATCAACCTGTTCAAAGGCATCAAACAGCTTAGGCATATCTTCTTCTTTGATACCTTGTCCGGTATCTTCCACCGCTATCGCCATTATTAACTTATCTGCTGTTCTGTCTTCCACATATACTGTCAGCTTTACATATCCTTCTTCGGTAAACTTAACTGCATTACTTAACAGGTTAATGATTACCTGTCGAATACGCAACCCGTCTCCGTATAAATATCTGGGCAGTTCTTTATCAATATCATATTGTAATTCTATGGGTTTTTCTCCGATACGGTTTTCAATAATCTTCTGCAGGTCGTTAAAAATTGCATATATGTCATATGTGGCATCTATCAATTCCATCTTACCGGCTTCAATCTTTGATATATCCAAAATATCATTGACAATGGCGATTAATGCATTTCCCGAACTTTTTATGCTATGCAGATACTCCTTCTGCTTCACATCAAGTTCGGTTCTCAACATGATTTCCGTCATACCTACAATCGCATTCATAGGTGTTCTGATTTCATGGGACATATTCGACAAAAAGACGGACTTTGCATCATTTGCTTCTTCCGCCTTTCTTTTTTCTTCCCGTATCTGTTCTACCAGAACAATATCAGGGTTCTCCATCGTCAGATAGAAAGACAATGCAATCAGCATAATACCCATACCGCTTAACAACGCTAAAGGACTTACTGCCTGATATAATGAAATACCTATTTCAATTGCAAGCGCCGTCGTAATTGCAATCTTCTTTTTGGGATGTACCTGTTTCCAGTATATGGATAATACAATAATAGCCCCGATAAGATAGACTGCAATAGAAGCATACGCCATATATGCAACCGGTCCGGTAGCATAATTGCCCCCTTCCGTCACCTGATACTCTATAGGTAAAAAGATTGCACCTATCAGTGTAACGCCTAATATCCCAAAACTAAAACCTGAAAGTCTTTGAGTTTGGTTTACTTCCTCTTTTACTAATAAAATAATATACCGGTAAACAAGGCAGAATAGTATCACCATAGTACCGATAAACAACCTGTGTAAAATATCATTGACCCAGCCCGGTATTTCTTCCAGACGGTTCACTGTATAAATGGTGGCTGCATCCAGCAGCAAATGTACCATGGAAAGTAACAGAAATGTGGAAAAAATCTTATGCAATCTGGTTCGTTCTCTTTTCGCAGAAAAATAAACAATTGCCATAAATGCAACTACAAAAAAACAAGCCATTTCCATTCTTATCATATTTCCCCACACTCCTTTCCCCAACAATCAGCTTTTATCCGTCAAGTGGCATTTCCACGAATATGAATAAATAATTCCTGTCCTGCTGCGGATGCTGCCACAACACTGAGTACCATACAAAATGGAACAAATACCACAGTCTGAATCATGTACGGCAGTAAAAACACTCCGGCACCGGTCATTTTATTCATATAAGTATGTAAAGAAGCAAAACTCTTGTATTTAAAAGCAGCTACAATATAAGCTGCTGCCCTTATAAGCAATACCACTCCAACGGCAATCCATACTCCCAAAGGCAGTTTTTTGATTAAAAGCGGTAAGATTTTTAAAACCATCACTGCATAAAACAACAAATCCGCTATACTATCTAATTTTGCACCAAACTCACTGGTCAGTTTCCACTTTCTGGCAATGTATCCGTCTACCACATCACTGAAACCGGAAAGGGTATATATAATATAAAATTCCAGACTCAAGGGTTCCAAAAATAACAGGCATACTGTTCCTACTATTCGCAGTACCGTTATGTAATTAGGAATATTTTTCTTTGCTATCAGCTCCATTTGTTTCTCTTCTTTCCAATCCTTACTTTAGTCCTATAAAAATCAGCTTATTCAAATTATTATATCATAATTTTTTATCTTAATAAATAGTAATTCTTTATATTATTTCAACGGCTTTTACTACCGTAATCGTATAATTGGGTATTCCTTCCCAAATCTGTAATTCATATTTTCGGTCTGTACGGGTATCTGTTATCTCTCTTTTAGTTAAATCCGTGCACAACAATCTGAAATCAACTGCCAGTCCTTCTCCCGTATACTTAGCATAAGCCTCTTTTGCTGCCCATATATGATAAAAGAACGCTTCCTTTTCTTCTCCACAGGCTTCATAAAGTGCTTTTTCGCTCTCATGCAATACCTTTTTCAAAATCCCCTCTTTTATATTTTTCCGGTACTGCTGGATATCCACACCAATTTCACAATCTGCAATTACGCACACGGCATACTCTCCCGAATGGGACAAGTTAAAGTATATGTCCGGACAGTCCTTTAAATAAGGTTTGCCATTTGCAACTATTATCGTCTGCGGTATGCACAGTGTTTTTTTTGTTGCCGCTTCCGATAAGTCTGCCAATACCTGTGATACCTCCGTCTGTATCATACACGACAGGGCCCTTTTAGAATCTATTTTCCACCTGTTTACGGCATACGAAAGCAGGACACCAGCCGCCAGACTTAGTGCCCTGTTTTTGTTGTCTTTACTTTGCATAATACGCTCTCTGCGCCTTTGTTCTACCAGTGGCAGAGCCGCCTGCAACACACTTTCTTCACAGAAAGGCGTTACATTCATCAAATAAAGAATTTGCATGGCTTTCTTCCGCTTTCTGAAACTTAACTCTCTATATGCTTCTTCTTAGCATCGTTACTATTCTGCCTCAGAAACAGCTTCCTGCAAATCCAGTTTTATCTGTAAATCAGTCAACTGTACATCATCTACTACATTGGGTGCTTCACTCATCAGACAGGATGCATCCTTTACCTTGGGGAATGCAATTACTTCTCTGATATTGTCAGCCTTGACCAGTAACATGACAAAACGGTCCAAACCGATTGCCAGACCTGCGTGAGGGGGTACACCATACTTAAATGCATTGATTAAGAAACCGAAACGATCATATGCACTTTCCTTGGTGAAACCTAATGCCGCAAACATTTTTTCCTGTACATCGGGCTGGAAGATTCTCACACTACCGCCACCAAGCTCCACACCGTTTAACACGATGTCGTAAGCCTTTGCGCGTACCTTGCCGGGATCTGTATCCAGTAAAGGCAAATCTTCTTCCATAGGCATGGTAAACGGATGATGCATTGCCACAAAGCGGTTCTCATCCTCATCCCACTCAAGAAGAGGGAATTCAGTTACCCAAAGGAAGTTGAATTTTGAATTATCAATCATATCAAGCTGCTTTGCTACTTCAATACGAAGTGCACCCAGCACACTGTAAACAATTTTGTTTTTATCAGCCGCAAAAAGAAGTAAGTCACCCTTTTCACCGCCCATAGCCTCAACCAGTTTAGCCAGTTCTTCTTCTGTCATAAATTTTGCGAAAGAAGACTTGTAGGTACCGTCGGGCTGTACGGAAAGGTAAGCCAATCCCTTTGCACCATAGCCTTTTGCAAATTCTACCAGTGCATCAATCTTTTTACGGGGCATTTCTGCCTGTCCTTTTACATTGATACCGCGTACGGAGCCACCGTTTTCCAGTGCACCTGTAAATACGCCGAAACCACAACCTGCCACTACGTCGGATACATCAGTCAGTTCCATACCGAAACGGGTATCCGGCTTGTCGGAACCGAAACGGTCCATGGCTTCTTTCCAGGTCATTCTCTGAATAGGTAAGCTTACTTCATGACCGATAGCTTCTTTACATACGCTTGCTACCATTCTTTCGGTTGCGTCAATAACATCATCCACATCTACAAAAGACATTTCCAAGTCAACCTGTGTAAATTCGGGCTGTCTGTCTGCACGTAAGTCTTCATCTCTAAAGCATCTTGCAATCTGGAAATATCTGTCATAACCGGAGCACATCAAAAGCTGCTTAAAAATCTGGGGAGACTGCGGCAGTGCGTAGAAATTGCCGGGATGTACACGGCTGGGCACCAAGTAGTCTCTTGCACCTTCCGGTGTGGATTTGGTAAGCATGGGGGTTTCAATTTCAAGGAAACCTTCCTCTGCCATAAAGCTTCTGATGGTTGTTGTAATCTTACTGCGAAGCATTAAGTTACGCTGTAACTCAGGTCTTCTCAAATCCAGATAACGGTATTTTAAACGTAATTCTTCTTTGGTCTTGCTTTCTGCTTCAATAGGGAAAGGCGGGGTCTCTGCTTCGGAAAGAATACGTACCTGTTTAGCACGTACTTCAATTTCACCGGTTGCCAGATTTTCATTCGCCGCTGCTTCTCTCTTTTCTACACGGCCCACTACTGCAATTACAAATTCGCTCCGCAGCTTTTCTGCCTTTGCAAAGCTCTCTGCGCCGCAGTCACTTTCCTGGAAAATAACCTGTAAAATTCCTGCGCGGTCACGCATATCTACGAAAATGATACCACCTTTATTTCTCTGCTTCTGCACCCAGCCCATAACGGTAACGGTTTCGCCGATATTCTTTGCGGAAAGTTCACCGCAACGGTGGGTACGCTTTAATCCCTGCATTGATTCTGCCATAATTTCCTCTCATTCTGCCGCTTTAGCGGCTTTAAAATTTATAGGAACTTTGTGCGTCAGCACAAATTCCGTTCTGAAAGAACTGTATTTCTTTCAGACTTTTCTCCTTCTACTTTAACGGGTTTTTGTAAAACTCCTTAAACTCATTATAGCCCTCTGCCATAAGCTGTTCCTTCTGGAACTTTTTATTTTTGTTCATGCGGGCTACCAGTACCTGCCAACCTTCCTTGCGGGCTGCCTGTGCTTCTGCAATGACATTGCACAGTGCTTCGCCGGATACACCCTTTTCGATAAGAAATGCCATTTTTTCAGGCTCTTCCGGTACGGTAAATCCTTTTTCCATCAAAAGAAGAACAATTCTTTCAAATCCGATGGAGAAACCGCAAGCCGGCACATCATTACCGGTAAACTTGCCTACCATCTTGTCATAACGGCCACCGCCGCCGCAGCTGCCGCCGAATTCAGGCATGGCAATTTCAAAAATAGTACCGGTGTAATAACTCATACCACGTACCAATGTAGGGTCAAATACCAGTTCGAAGGTATCTGCCTTGGTTGCCTTTACACTATCGATGATTTCCATAAAGGAAGCCATTACTTCTTCATCCAAATATTCTTTTAAGGTCTCCGCCAGGTAAGACGGACCATTCTCTGCTTTTTCCACTTCGGTAAATAAAGTCAGATACTTGTCACAAACTGCTTCTTCGTAACCGTCTGCAACCAGTTCTTCCTTTACGCCCTCAATACCGATTTTATCCATTTTATCAAGGGTAATAAATACACTGTCAAAATTTTCTTCTGCAAAGCCTGCGTATGCTGCCATTGCTTTTAAAATACGTCTGTCATTGATACGAATCTGGAAGTTTGAAAATCCCAAACGGCTGATTGTGGTAGTGGTTGCCAAAATCAGTTCAATTTCTGCCAGATTGGAGGCTTCGCCTAAAATATCAATATCGCACTGCATAAACTGGCGGTATCTGCCTCTCTGGGGTCTGTCCGCACGCCACACATTACCCATCTGTAATGCCTTAAAAGGGCTGGGTAAGTTTGCCGCATTGTTGGAATAGAAACGTACCAGCGGTACGGTCAAATCGTAACGCAGTCCGCCATCCACCAAATCGCTCTCTGTTTCTGCTGTTTCTAAATTTAACTTTTCGCCTCTTTTCAAAATCTTGAAAATCAGTTTTTCATTCTCGCCGCCCTGCTTATTGCTTAAATTTGCAATATTCTCCACACAGGGAGTTTCTATGGAGGTAAATCCGAACTTGCCGTAAGTATCCTTAATTACACTAATGACATAGTCACGGATTTTCATCTCTGCAGGTAAAATATCTTTCATACCGGTAGTCGGTTTCTTACTTAATGCCATACTTGTCCTCTTTCTGTTTACTTGTACAGTCAAACTCTTTATACTTACAAGATTTTACACTGATTTTCGCCTTATTTCAAGTCTGTATTGCAGAAAAGAACTGTTTTGTTGTTGTAGAACAAAACTGTTTTGTTTTCTTAAACTTCTGATACTGCCACTCGGCATACACTGTTATCCATTTTATTTAAATTCTTTTATGAAGTTTTGTTTCTCTACTTGGTGAAGTTTTGTTTCTCTGCTTGGTGAAGTTTTGTTTCTCTGCTCGGTAAAGTTTTGTTTCTCTTTTTGGGATATTGTGTTTACACTAGAGAAAATATATAATATCAGGAAACAAGAATCGTTCGGACTTGTCCTTAATCAACGGCAGTGCATATGGAAAACAGCACTTTTATTCAAAATGGGCATAAATGGCTTTTTTCCTGCTCCAATGCCCAAAAATTGTATTTTATCCCGCTTAAAAAGGCCGTTTTGGGCATCACAGAGTAAATTAACCTGTCTGATGCCCACAAAATCACCAAAATGTGGGCATAGGTTGCACTTTTTTTGCGCTCTATGCCCAAAACCGCCAAAACAACTGTAAAATTCTCTTGATTTTGGGCAGCATCATAAAAAAATGCGTTGTCTATGCCCATAAATATAGTTTATGCGAAGGGCACAGACAGTGTCCAACTTTTTGTCCGCACCCATAATTCATTCGGTTTGTGCCAAATTTATCAGTTTGTGCTAAATTTATTCAGTTTGTAAAAGTTTATTCAATTTGCGTCAAATGCAGTTGCATTTTCTTTCATCCGGTATTATTATCATAATACACTACTAACAAAGGAGGATTTCATGTTATATCATATTGCATTAGCCGAGTCTGACAGACTCACTCAACAAATCAATGCTCTAAAAAAACAATTGGAGCACCTGCCGGAAGGAAAGCTTATATGTACGCGCAACGGAACACACTTCAAGTGGTATCAAAGTAACGATGGGGATATGAATTACATTCCCAAACACGAGCGTCATCTTGCCGAACAGCTTGCCGAAAAAAAATACCTCTCTATGATGTACGAAGAACTTGTCGCTGAAAAAGCAGCCATAGACCAATACTTGAATCAACACCCTACATCCTTTGGCAATGCACAATCCCTACTCACCAATCCCTCGGAATACCGGACTCTTTTGTCTGATCATTTCAAACCACTTTCACAGGAATTGTCTGACTGGGCACACGCCCCCTACGAAAGCAATCCCCACTATCCCGAACAACTAATTCACAAGAGCATTTCCGGAAACAATTTGCGTTCCAAGTCTGAATCCCTTATCGACATGTTTCTGCACATCAACCAAATTCCTTTCCGCTATGAAGCTGCCTTAATCTTAAACAACACAACTTACTATCCTGATTTTACAATACGTCACCCTATATCCGGCAAACTCTATTATTGGGAACACTTTGGATTAATGGATAACCCTGTTTATGCCCAAAATGCATTTTCAAAATTACAGTTTTATTCTTCACACGGTATCATCCCATCCATTCAGCTCATCACTACATTTGAGACAAAAGACCATCCGTTAGACACAATACTAATAGAAAAAATCATCTCACATTACTTCTTAAACAATTAGTTTTTCTCTTCACAATACTAATTTGGTTTTGGGGACACTTTGAGGGGATGTCGGCGAGATTGATTGGGCTGTCTGGGTGTGATGGTTTCCCGGGCGGATTGGGCTGCCGGGGGGTGATAGTTTCCCGGGCGGTTCAGCGCCTCAGTCAGACTGGGCATTTGGGGATTGGGTTGCCCAAGCAGCTGGGGTTTCCGGGCGGATTGGGTTACCGGGGTGTGATGGTTTCCCGTGTGGTTCAGCGCCTCAGTCAGACTGGGCATTGGGGGATTGGGTTGCACAAGTAGCTGGGGTTTCCCGGGCGGATTGGGCATTTTAAGTAAAAATCAAGTCTCTGGTGCCCAAAATCTCCTGCAGATTAAGCATTTTTTTGCCATTATGGGCATATACAGCACTTTTTTCCTTGTTTCTGCCCATAAATTTATAAAAGTGTGGGCATTATATTCCATTTCTTTCTGTTATATGCCCAAAATGGCTATTTTTTTCGTCAAAACTGTAAAAAAATGGGCACTACAACAAAAGAAAATTGCCTCAGTGCCCACATACATATCAAACCCGCCGGTCTCGCCTGATAACGGTCAAGTGACAAACCTTGATAGCTGATAGCCGGCATACCCGCCAATTACATACACAGCCCCTTAAAGAAATAATCTGTTTTGTTTTCTCCTGCTTTCGTACAAGATACTCCATTGTGAACAAAATACTCCTGCCCTATACTGGAAGTATACTGAAATACGAAGATTTTCGCAAAGGAGGTAACTATGGGAAACTATAAAAACTTTGATTTGGTGGTGTACTTTGTTGCTGACGGCGTGGCAAATGCCACCAGGGACGGTCTGCAAAAGGATATTGACTTTTTTAAGCATTATATGCGCCTCGACAAGGTTTATCTGGAGCCTTTCCGGGAGGGAGTTTTTGCTACGGAAGAACAGCTTCGCATGTGTAAAGAAGTTTTTGAAGCCAACGGTATCCGCACAGAAGGCGGCATCACTACTTCCATGCCCGATATGCAGGGACATAAAAGAAAGCAGCGCATGTTCAATACCCTTTGTTACAATGATGCCGATATGATGAGCACTTTGCAACAGGTATGTGAATTAAATGCCAAGGTTTTTGATGCCTTTATCATTGATGATTTTTATTTTACCAATTGTACCTGTGCAGCATGCCGCGAAGGACATGATGCCTACAATAAAGCCCATGGTATCTCAGATGGCAGCTGGCAGGCATACCGTACCCACCTGATGTATGAAGCTTCACAAAAGTACGTTATCGGACCTGCCAAGGCAGTAAACCCTGATTGTAAAATTACCATTAAATATCCTAACTGGATGGAATCTTATCAGGAAACAGGTTATGACCCGGCGTCCCAAAAGGATATCTTTGACTATATTTATACCGGCACGGAAACCCGCGATCCGGTGAATACCGACCAGCATCTGCCACGCTATTTATCTTATTCTCTCATGGGATACATGGAAGATATGGCACCGGGCAGAAACGGCGGCGGATGGTTTGATCCCTTTGACTGCCGCATGTTAGACTACTATCTGGAGCAGGCTTACCTGACTGCCTTTGCCAAGCCCAGGGAAATGATGATGTTCTGCTTTCAGGCACTGGTAAATTCCGTAAATGTGCCCGCACTGGGCTTTATGCTGGATAAATTGGATGCTTTACTGAGTCATCTGGGTACGCCCATGGGCATTCCCTGTTATATTCCAAATGCTTCACAGGGCGAAGACAATGTACAGGATTTTCTGGGTATGCACGGTTTCCCCATTCTTACCACGCCCCATTTCAAAGCGGATTCTCCGATTATGCTGTTAACCGCCGCTTCCGCTTATGATACAGATATTGTGAATAAATTGGAACAATATATCGCAGCAGGCAACAAAGCCATCGTTACCGGCGGTTTTGTACAAGCCACTTTGGACAAGGGGCTGGCAAAACTCACTTCTATCCGTGACAGGGGCCGTAAGGCAACCGTTAAAGAATTTGCTGCCGAAGCCTCCCGCTTCTACAACCGTTGGGAACGGGCTTACGGTGAAAAACCGGTAACCATTCCGGTATTGGAATTCCGCAACAACTCCACCTGGGGTGCTGTGTGTAAAGGTATTGCCGAAGAAGAGGCTTACACTATATTTGCACTGGATACCTACGGTGACGGTCAGATGTACACTTTGGTGATACCGGAATCCTTCAGCGATTTAAAATATTATCCCAATGTTATCCGTAACCGCATGCGTAAAGAATTTAGTACAAACGGTATTTACCTGACCGGTGATGCCATGATTAGTTTATTTGTATACGATAATGATACCTTTGTGATTTACCCCTACGTGGATGCCAATACCCGCGACAGTGATATCCATATACATATCAAAGGTGCTGCAAGTATCATGAATGTAGAGAACAATCAGGTAATTGAACCCCTTTACCATGATAATGACGAGGCGGTCTTCTGTCTTCGTGCCACGGTAGGCAAATTTGTTGGATATCGTATAAACCGTTAACAATCCTTTTACTTTACATTAAAACAGACCCTTAGAACTTGGCTTTAAACCAATTCTAAGGGTCTGTTTCTTTATCTCAATATTTTTTCCGTGAAAAATCATTTGTCTAACAATCGGACGGCTTCCACCAGATATCCATAAGCTTCCAGCTTCTGCTTTTTGATACTGGATAACCCCTTATATTTTTTCTGATCAATTTTTTGTTCTATGTAAACTTCCGAATGTTCGATTTTTACAAATTCTCTTTCTTTTAACAGGCAAGCAGCCAAATACATTACTTTACATGCCTGATGAGCTGCTATCTCGCCACTATAGTTCAAAAACAAAATATGTGTCCCTACAGCCTTAATACCTTTCAAATACTCTGCATAATCTTCTTTATACATTGTACCACGACTAATAATACCCAGACAGGCATTTATCGTATCTTGTAACACGTCTTCTTTACCTATTGAAAGACCTCTATAACCTAATTCTTCTAACACTACTTTATCATAAGTCTGCCTTACTATATCCTGATTTCCCATGGCATCAATCAGTGTGGCAACATCAAATAACTGTTTAGCAATTTCCATAGATTTACCTACACCCAACGGAACACCTGTTGTATGTGGTGCAAATGCAGTCAGTTTGTCGCCAAGAATACATTCTGCACTTGGAACCGTAACCATTGTTTTTGTACCATCAACTATCAGAAGCTCATTCTTCACTTCTTTTTCAATAGTTTCTACATAAGGAATTTCTGAAAACAGAATATCCAAAAGTATATAAAATTCTTTTTTCTGCAAAGGTGACTGATAAACAAATTTGAAATGACGTTTTTCGATAGAATTATGTCCTACCCTGATTTGCTCTTCACATGTAACAAACGGAAATATATTTCCTGCCTTTCGGATATATTCATCCACGTCGGTTCCCGGTGTAACAATAATATCAATGTCCGTTGACAATCTCATTGGATGCTCTAATAACAACATAAGACATGTACCACCTTTAAATACAAAAGGCAATCCCGATATTTTCAACGCCTCCAACAATCCAAACGCATATAACACCCTCTCCAACAATGCAGGATCTTTTTTGTATTTTTCCTGTAACTCTCTCATATACTCTAATTCATAATTTCTCTTATCAAGCATTCCCCTCCTCCGTAAATAACTGTATATTTGTTTCTTTCTTTATAAAGTCTCTGATTTCCTTTTCCAAATTTCTTCGTCTGGCATAACGGAATAATTTCTTTTCATCTATATAATACTTGCGAAAAGCTTCCTCATAAATTTCCGGATATTCCGCCCTTTCTACTAATTGTCCTGTAAGCTTATTACTGAACAAATCCACCAACAGTTTTTCCAGACTGCATCCTTTTATATCTGATTTTGCCTTTGGTGCTTCCGACAGCAATCTTTGAATAACCACCATATTTTCTTCAAAATAATTATAAAACATATCTTCCTTTGGACAGAGCAATATTCTGGAACAATACTCTCTCAATCTGTTAAAAATACTTTCCTCCAAATTATGTTCTACTTCAATAAAAAAAACATTTTTTCCTATCTGATGATTAACAAATTCATTTAGCTGTACAAATTCCCAAACTTGAAAATCCACCAATGGATATTCTGCTTTTATCATATCTACTATTTTTTGCATTTCCTTGGAATATCCATAGAAATACTCTCTTTTTGAGTTTTCGCTATTTCTTACATGAAATGAGTTCTGACCTATTTTCTGCAAAATACCCATATCCTGCAATTTTGCAAGTTGCCAAAAAATAGTTCTGTCACTTAACTTTGGATTTATCTGTCGTACAATATCCTCATATTCTTTTCTGCTTATGATAGAATCCGGCTTCAATTTTTCAATTACTTCTTCAATCTTCATTGCTATACACCTTCCTTCATTGCACTTTTGGCATTTTTGTTTATTTTTGCCGAAACTGCAATTTTATTATAAGGCGTTTATTTCCAAATGTCAATTGCACTTTTGGCACTTTTGTTTATTTTTGCCGAAACTGCAATTCCTTCTGTAAAAAACAGACCCTTAGCCCCGGCTCTCCACCGGTTCTAAGGGTCTGTTTCTTTATCTCAATCCCCTGTTACCTCTGTGTAATTTATAGCAAGCTGACTATGTATAGAAAAACTCTATACATTATTCTGCGTCTGCTTCCTGCTCTACTCCAAAGAACTGGTTTAAGTAGAGTACACCGTACCAGTCTGCTTCTTCCAGTACAGACATGTCACGGTCCGGTCCGAATACCAGCAGATACTGCTCTTTTTCATGGGTAAGCGTAATTTTTACAGTTAAGTCTTCTCTTTCCTTGATGGCTTCGATGACATCATCCCTCAGGGAACCCCAGATACCGGTATCGATT
>JAFUNK010000026.1 GCA_017482205.1 Lachnospiraceae bacterium | reverse complement strand
TGTAGGTTTGTCAAACATTTGTTACAGTGATGCGAGATAATTCCTTAGAATTTGGTTTGGTGTCTTCCATCCCAGTGGACGCATAGGGAAGTTGTTGTAATCCCTGCGGTTGTAAAGTTTAAGCTGGTTACTGAAATCTTCAAAAGAATAGAATGAATGAGTAGCATAGAAACGCTCATTATCTTTTCTGTGACTTCTTTCTACTTTGCCATTATGTCTGGGAGTAAAGGGGCGGATCAGTTTGTGCTTGATGCCATGTGCCATAAGATGGACCTGGAAAATGGTAGGTTTAAGAACCACCATAAGAGCTGAACCGTTTGGTAAATTCCTGTCCATTATCCGTCTGGATACATTTAATAGGACAGGGAAATGCCTTGATAAGGTGCTCAAGAAACAGAGCCGAGGAATAAGAACTGTGCTCTTCAAAGGCCTCTACAAAACGCCATCTGGAATACTCATCAATTGCAGTATACTGGTAAAAATGTTGTCCTTTTGCTTCGTTTACAAGGCAAACAGAAGGTACAAACTTTACATCGATTTGGATACGCTGTCCGGGATAAGACATTTGTTCATAAGGTTTGGCAACGTATTTAGGATTGGCAGGTTTAACAGCCATAATGCCCTGTTTACGAAGAAAGCGATACAAGCCCGGGATGGAACGGGAATAGCCCCGTTGCATGAGTTTAACCCAGAAGACAACAAGGCCGGCATCAGGATTACGCCTACGCATGTCGGAGATAAGCTTGATTTCTTCTGGTGTATGCTGGTTGGGGTGATGATGAGGTCTGCGTGAAAGTTCGCGCAGAGATTCAATGGAACCGTCATAACGGCGTTTCCAACGATAAATATACTGTCTATTAGTTTTGTATTTAATGGCAGTTTTGGTGACACCAAATTTTTCGGCGTATTTAATAAGCGATAGACGATACTTTATATCCTGTGTTATACTAGTCATGCGAGAGCAGCTCCTTTTTGTATTTTTTGTTGTGGTGACTTAAGTATAACATAGAGAGGCTCTCGCATTTTTATTTATTCAGTTGTAACACATGTATTGTAATCCTACATTCAACTTACAATAAAATTTGCAGTCATAATTGACGAAAGGAAAATAGCGGTATATAATAATACTTGTGTAATTTAGGCACAAGACAAGAGAAAAGACAATTTTAAGGAGGGCTTTTTCAAGATGGAAAAAGGAAAATTTGGAATTAGTATGGCATTTTATGCAGTATTAGGATTTATCCTGGCAGTATTAGGAGACTCTACAGGACTGTTTTTACTGGCAGGTGTTGTTATTTTTGTAGAGAAAAATGAATGGGCTAGCCGTCAGATTATTCAGGCTATCTGCCTGATGATGGTTTCTTCCATCATCGCAGTAGCATTCAACTTACTTGGTTGCATTAACTGGACCAGCTGGGCAAGCTACGGTACCGGTACATACGCACTTTACAGTGCATGGAGCAAGTTCAGAGATGTTGTTTACTATGGTATCTACATCGTAGTATTCCTGTTTGGTCTTCTTGCAATTTTAAAGGTTGCAAAGGGCAAAGAAGCAGGTGTGCCTCTTGCTGATAAGTTTGCAAACTGGGCATACGGTAAGGTAGTTGTTATTAATGTACAGCCGCCCGTTGCTCCTGTAGCACCCGTACAGCAGCCTGCAGCTCCTGCACAGCCCGCAGCTCCCGCTGATGCTTGTGCAAACTGTGGTGCTCCTTTAAACGGTGCAGCATTCTGTACCAAGTGCGGAACTCCTGCTGCAAAATAATACACAGTGAGCAGATAATGTACATAGATACATAAACGAACCACCGCGGCGAAAAGTAGTTTTGAGACTTGACAGTTTGTCACAAAATGCGTATAGTAATTAAAAATACTTATTTTTATAACCACAAAAGGTAGAGACAAAAAGGAGTACATATTACCCCTTAACAGAGAGGACGACCCGGGAAACCGGCTGCGAGGTTGTCTGAAGGAAGGGATATGGAAGGTAGTTTTGGAACCGGAGGGCAGAACGCGTAAGCATAGTAAGTCCTCACGCTTCGTCCCCGTTACAGGACGAGACTTTAATGGAAGTCGCTAAGGCAGCGTAAGCTGTGAACAAAGGTGGTACCGTGATGCATAATCGCCCTTTGCTGATGTAAGTCAGCAGAGGGCTTTTTGTATGAAGAAAGGAGAAACTATACTATGGCTAAAGAATTGGCTAAGACCTATGACCCTAAGGGCATAGAGGACAGATTGTACGAAAAATGGCTTGAAAAGAAATACTTCCATGCAGAAGTAGATCACACAAAGAAACCTTTTACCATTGTGATTCCGCCCCCAAATATTACCGGACAGCTTCACATGGGACACGCACTGGATAATACTATGCAGGATATCCTGATCCGTTTTAAACGTATGCAGGGCTACAACGCACTGTGGCAGCCCGGCACCGACCATGCAAGTATTGCAACTGAGGTTAAGATTATCGAGAAGATGAAAGAAGAAGGTATCGATAAGCATGATCTTGGCAGAGAAAAATTCTTAGAGCGTGCATGGGACTGGAAGAGAGAGTACGGCGGCAGGATTATTTCCCAGTTAAAGAAATTAGGTTCTTCCTGTGACTGGGACAGAGAACGCTTTACCATGGACGAAGGCTGTAACAAGGCAGTAACTGAAGTATTCTGCAAAATGCATGAAAAAGGCTGGATTTACAAGGGTGCCCGCATCATTAACTGGTGTCCGGTATGTAACACTTCCATCTCTGATGCAGAAGTAGAATATCAGGAACAGGCAGGCCACTTCTGGCACATTAAGTATCCTCTTATTGCAGAAGACGGTAGTGTAAGTACTACAGAATTTTTGGAATTTGCAACTACCCGTCCTGAAACCATGTTGGGTGATACCGCAGTTGCAGTAAATCCGGAGGATGACAGATACAAAGCACTGATTGGCAGAAAGGTAATGTTACCTATTATCGGCAGAGAAATGCCCATCGTTGCAGATAATTATGTAGATATGGAATTCGGTACCGGTGTTGTTAAGATTACACCTGCACACGACCCTAACGACTTTGAAGTTGGTAAGCGCCACGACCTGCCTATCGTAAACGTCATGAACGACGATGCTACCATTAACAAAAACGGTGGCAAGTTTGAAGGCATGGACCGTTACGAAGCAAGAGCAGCAATCGTAAAAGAACTGGATGAAATGGGCCTGTTGGTAGAAATCGAAGATTACTCCCACAATGTAGGTACCCATGACAGATGTAAGACTACTATTGAGCCCTTGGTAAAAGAGCAGTGGTTCGTTAAGATGGATGAACTGATTAAGCCTGCGGTAGAAGCCGTAAAGAGCGGTGATATTCAGTTGATTCCCGAGCGTATGGAAAAGACTTACTTTAACTGGACCGACAATATCCGTGACTGGTGTATCAGCCGTCAGCTCTGGTGGGGACACAGAATTCCTGCATACTACTGTGATGACTGTGGTGAAATCGTAGTAGCAAAAGAAGCACCTACCGTATGTCCTAAGTGTGGTAAGAACCACTTTACACAGGACCCTGACACACTGGATACCTGGTTCTCCTCTGCACTGTGGCCCTTCTCTACCTTAGGCTGGCCCGAAATGACTGAGGATTTGAAATATTTCTATCCTACGGACGTGCTGGTTACCGGTTATGATATCATTTTCTTCTGGGTAATCCGTATGATTTTCTCCGGCTTTGAACAGATGGGTGAGAAGCCCTTCAAGACCGTATTGTTCCATGGTCTGGTGCGTGACAGCCAGGGACGTAAGATGTCCAAATCTTTAGGAAACGGTATTGACCCTCTTGAAATTATCGACCAGTACGGTGCAGATGCACTGAGACTGACGCTGATTACCGGTAACGCGCCCGGTAACGATATGCGTTTCTATTATGAAAGAGTAGAAGCAAGCCGTAACTTTGCAAACAAGGTATGGAATGCGTCCCGTTTCATTATGATGAACATGGAACAGGCACTGGAAAAGACCGGCAAAGCGGTTTACACACCTGCAGCAGAAGATTTAGAGCCTGTAGATAAGTGGATTTTATCTAAGTTAAATACGCTGGTAAAAGATGTAACCGATAACATGGAAAACTTCGAACTGGGTATTGCTGTACAGAAAGTATATGACTTTATCTGGGATGAATTCTGTGACTGGTACATTGAAATGGTTAAGCCCCGTCTTTACAATACCGATGATACGGCAAGCCAGAACGCAGCACTTTGGACCTTAAAGAATGTACTGATTGATGCATTAAAGCTGTTGCATCCTTATATGCCTTTCATTACCGAAGAAATCTTCTGTACCTTACAGTCCGAAGAAGAATCCATCATGGTTTCTGATTGGCCTGTATACGACGAAGCACGCAGCTTTATCAAAGAAGAAAAAGACATTGAAATCATCAAAGAAGCGGTTCGCGGTATCCGTAATATCCGTACCGAGATGAATGTAGCACCTTCCAAGAAAGCAAGCGTATTCGTAGTAAGCGAAAATGCAGATGTAAGCGGTGCATTCAAAGACGGCGCACTGTTTTTTGCTTCTTTGGCAAATGCATCCGAAGTATCCGTTCAGGCAGACAAAGAAGGCATTGCGGAAGACGCAGTATCCGTAGTGATTCCCGGTGCAACCCTCTACATTCCTTTTGCGGAACTGGTAGACATCGCACAGGAAATCGAGCGTCTGAAAAAAGAAGAGAAGAAGCTTGCGGGTGAAATTGCCCGTGCAGACGGTATGCTTAAGAACGAAAGATTCTTATCCAAGGCACCGGAAGCAAAAGTAGCAGAAGAGAAAGAAAAACTTGCAAAGTACACCCAGATGTTAGAACAGGTACAGACCCGTATCACACAGCTGGAAGCAATGTAAAAAAGAAATTTTTAAGTTAAAATTTGTAAATAGCACTATAAAATAAACTAGCAGTATAAAAAGAGTGTAAAAGTTTCCGGACATAACATGCCTGCACTACGTGACGCAAGCCGCGCCGGAATACTTTTGCACTCTTTTTCTTTAATGATTAAAAGGATTTTGTCCTATACCCCGGATTTTTAATCAATTAGGGAATGTGTTCTTATAGGGAGTGTTTTGATAAATTGGGATTTGTAATATAACAATATCCATTAAGTAATATGTAAACAATCGGGAACCGTATGTACCACCAAAACTACCTGCACATCGTCCTTAATTATATAGAACTGGTTAAATTCTTAAATCTATCCACCCAAAATCCTTTCAAAATAGTGTTGATATAGTATAGATTTCAAAATGTGTGTC
>JAFUNK010000017.1 GCA_017482205.1 Lachnospiraceae bacterium | reverse complement strand
GCAGAGGACTGAAAATCCTCGTGTCACTGGTTCGATTCCGGTTCTGGGCATTACCGCAGGAGAAACGAAAGTTTCGAATGCGTTTTCATATATGCGGGTGTAGTTCAATGGTAGAACACCAGCCTTCCAAGCTGGATACGTGGGTTCGATTCCCATCACCCGCTTCTGTGTGAGACACAGTGTTTGCGTAGCAAACAATCGGCGAAGCCGATAAAGCAGGGTTGTCCTGCAAAATATAGTAAATGCGCGAGTGGCTCAGCGGTGGAGCACCTCCTTGCCAAGGAGGGGGTCGCGGGTTCGATCCCCGTCTCGCGCTTGAAGATACCGCCGGTATCAAGCTAAGAGAATCGAGAAATCGGTTCTCTTTTTTTGGTTAAGGCAGAAGAGTTGGGTGCTTTAAAACACCGAAAAGCCGACCGGAGAAGATAAACGCTTGGTGTAGTCGGGAGAAATATACACTAAAAACCCGACTGGAAATATAAAACATTTGTCACAGTCGGAAAAAACAAGTACCCCAACCCCGACCAGAGAAGACAGACACCTTATTTAGTCGGGGAAAAAGGCAGACTTACACCCGACTAAAACAGAGAAATACATGATTTAGTCGGAGGAAAGAACCGAAAACACCTTGAACAAAATCAGGAAAAAGGTCCGATATCCTATCAATATCCTTACTTTGCAAGTTGTTTTACATGCGGTATAATAGTAGCAGATAAAATCTGACATGCGAGGAACAAAAGAAATGAAGAAAAAACTTTTAACGCTTCTGCTATCATTAACACTGGTGCTGACACTTACTTCTTGTGGCAATAAAGCCGACAGTGCAGACGATACGGTTGCTGAAACCAATATGGAGGAAAGTATTGAAAATTCCGAAACAGGGGATTTAGCAGAAACATCCGGTGAAACGGAGGAAACAGCGGCTGAAACTTCCGATGCGGCGACCACACCTGAACCTACGGAAACATCTATGCCCGCTGAAACATCCACTCCCGAACCTACCGCAACACCTGCTCCCCATGAGCATGCATATGCGGAAAGCATCACGCAAGAAGCAACTTGCAGTTTGGCAGGTACGAAAACTTTTACTTGTGAATGTGGTGAGACTTATACGGAAGCAATCCCTATGAGTAGTCATACTTACGGTGAATACACTTACAACAATGATGCAACCTATGAAAAAGATGGTACGGAAAGTGCTGCGTGTAGTCTGTGTGGAGCAGTAGATACCAAAACCAAGGAAGGTACTATGCTGGTTGCAACTCCCGAACCCGGTATTCCGCAGGCCGGCGGTCTGGATACTACGATTGGCAGCGACCTTGCATGGAGTGGAAATACTATTACTTCTCACAATGGAATTACCATTTCAACTTTGAATAAGTTTAATAATGCGGGTCTTTATAACCCTCCTAGTGAGTATGTATCTAGCTACTCTTGGTTTGGTTATTTCGATGAATACGCTGATGCTTGCGACCCTAGTGTTCAAAATGTTGTAGATAACCTTCTTAACATTAAGGATACTTGTAGTTTTCAACAAGGTTTTAGTGTATGGAATGATACAATTTATGTTTACTTTGTAACTGGTGGTGCTGCTGGTGAACTTGAACTTAGACGTCATCCTTCTAATGGCTATTACACCATTACTATCAACTATGATATGTCTATGGGTGTTGGTTCTGAAATTAGTGTAGAGGATGGTAGGGATGCTCTTCTTGGTCTTTGTTCCCTGATTAGTTCTACACCTAGTGAGCTTGAGGATGCAATCTACAATAACTCTTATGTAGAGGTTGCTTTTACTGACTCCTATGTTACTATTGGAGATTGCCAAGTAAAGGTAGATATGGACAACACTTGGCAAAACCATTTGGTTTATATTATCAAACCGAACTAATATGTTTTATGCTACAATATCTTTACCAAGTACACCAACAAAATCAATCAGGAGGTTTTTATGCAGAATTTTCATCTTGTGCCCTATCCCGAACAGCTTGTAGTGACAAGTGGTTACGCCACAGCGGATGCCAAAATATCTGAGAAAGAAAACAGTGCATTCAAAAAAGAGTCCTATCATTTGAAAATCACAGAAAACGAAATTTTTATTGAGGGTGACAAAGCAGGTATTTTTTATGCACATATTACCCTTAAGCAATTGCGGCTGCAATTCGGTGATACACTTCCCTGCATGGAAATACAGGACGCTCCCCGTTTTGCCCATCGCGGCTTTATGTTGGATTCCAGCCGCCATTTTCTTCCCAAAGAAGATGTTTTACGCATTATTGATGTGTTGGCATTATTTAAAATCAACAGATTGCACTGGCATCTGATTGACGACCAGGGATTCCGGGTAGAAATTTCCGCTTTTCCCAAACTCACCGAAATCGGCTCTGTAAGAGGCCGTTCACACTTTGGGCTGGTAGATGAATATAAAAACAACTGCGGTTATTTTACTCAAACAGATATCAAAGAAATTGTTGCCTATGCAAAAGAAAGAATGATTGAAATTATTCCTGAAATCGAAATTCCAGGACACGAAAGTGCCATGCTGGCGGCTTATCCTGAAATCGGTTGCCAGAATGCACCGGTGGAGGTTGTTACTACGGGCGGTATCTTTGACAATCTGATTTGTGCCGGAAAAGAGGAAAGCTTTGCCTTTGTTACTAAGATTTTAGACGAACTGATAGAACTGTTCCCTTATGAAATGATACACATCGGTGGCGATGAAGCATGTAAACGCAAGTGGAGAGCCTGCCCCGACTGTCAGAAAAAAATCAAAGAATTGGGACTGAAGGACGAAAATGCCCTGCAACAGTGGTTTGTCATCAAGGTGCAACGTTACTTAAAGGAAAAGGGTAAAACCGCCATTGTATGGAATGATTCCCTGCGTGGAGATAAATTACCGGAGGACTGCGTAGTACAGATGTGGATGGGGGACAAGGACTTAATTGCAGAATTTGCAGAGCGTGGCGGAAAAATTATCCAGTCCTCCACAGAAAGTTTTTATTTGGATTACCCTTATGCCATGTGGGATGTGCAAAAGATTCTTAACTTCAAGCTCTGCCCCGACTTTCTTGCCGGTACAGATGCTATTATCGGCGTGGAATGTCCTTTATGGTCAGAACGTGTTTTAGACCTTGACAGAGAATTTTACCAGATGATTCCCCGCCTGCCTGCTATGGCAGAATGTGGATGGACCGCAGAGCATGCCCGCAACAACGACAGCTTTATTGACCGTTATACTTCCATTGATGCTTATCTGCAAACCCAGGGAATTTGCGGTGCACCCAAAGAATACTGGAACATTTCTCCCAAACTTGCTGAACAGGACATGGATAACTACAACAAAACCATCTACACCCCTGAATATTCTGCCGAAATGGAACGCCAGGAAGCCATGATGGCAATTGAACGGGAAATTTATGGGGACGAAAGATAACCTGTACTAATAACGATGGGCGGTTGCAAAATAACATCTTGCAACCGCCCTATCTTTATCATCGGAACACAACCACTTAATTTTCACTACTCTTTTTTGCATAGTCTAAATAAACATACTCCCGAAATCAACAACATCACTACTGCAATGCCATAACGTAATCCAACAGGCACTTCCGGCAATGCCATCAACACAAAATCCGGCAGGTTCGCAAACATATGTGCCACAATAGCAGCATATAACGACTTTGTTTTTACAAAAACAATACCCGCTATCAATCCCATCAGAAAGGCTCCTACTACAAGTACAACGCCTCCTGCCATAATATGCATTAAACCAAAGATAGCCGCACTAATTATCACTGCGACCCAGCTTGGAAAACTTCTTTCCAATCGCGTAACCATAATCCCCCGGCAGATAACCTCCTCCGCTAAGGGAGCCACAATCAAAAGTGCAGCTACCATCATAATACCCCCAAGGCAAGGAACCTGTTCTGAATAGTAGGCAACACTATTACTGATTTGTGTCGTATTTTCAAAATTAATCTCATATGTAACGAGTGTCCAGAACATAGAATAGGTAAATGCAGTCAGAGTTGGCAACACATAGCTTCTTGCACGGATTTTAAATGCGTGCAGTTCCTCTTTTACAGATTTCTTTCTACACTTAAAAAATAATACTAATATTCCGATTGCCAGAAAATTGGATACAATCGTCATCAAAAGCATATTGTCCATGGTAAAATCAATCAACTCTGTTTCTGACCGCAATCCACTTGCTACACCAACCATCATAAAACCCATTTGTACAATCGGCTGCAACAAAAAATAGAACAGAAAATACACTAAACACTTTACTATATTTTTCATAATAAACCTTCCTTTGCAAAAATACTATCCCACCGCCTTATTCCTCAGCCTAAACTGTTTCGGCGTAATCCCTCTATGAGTTTTAAAGCTCTTTATCATATGGCTGCAATCGGAAAAGCCGGTTTCCTGACTGATGTAGTTTAAATTAAAGTCCGTAAACAATAACAGCTCCTCTACTTTGTAAACCCGCATCATTTCAATATACTCTTTACAACTCATACCATACAGTGCCTGAAATTTCTTTGCAAAACAAGAATAACTCAACCTGCATTCTTTTGCAACATCAACCACCTGCAAATTTTCGCCCATATGTGCATCAATATATTCCGTGATAGAATCGATGTCATAGTGCGTCTCATCTGCCCATGCATCATTATCAATGGCAAAACCTTTCTCCTGCCAGCTTCGGATAATTCCCACCAACAGTTCATACAATTTCGCCTTAATGATTAAATCAAATCCATACGCCTGCTTTTGCATTTCGTCTGTACAGGACAGAAAAATCCGCTCACAATCCATGTCTACAGTCTTATCTGCCGGAAAATAAACCGGCATTTTCTTTCTCTGGGCACTTTTAAAAATACTCCTGAGCTTAGGAGCATAGGACGAAGTGGTACTCAGCGTATTGATGTCAAACTTTAATACCGCATACTTAATATCATCATTGCTTAATGAATAAATAGAATGCACACTTCGGGGATGAAAAAGCATCATATCCCCCGCATTCATAATATAAGTATCCCTTTCCGCATGCATTTCCGCAGTTCCATTTATCATATAGATTATTTCTATAAAATAATGCCAGTGCGGCTTAACGGGAAAAACTTCGTTAGCAGTATCAAAAACAAAGCATTCCACAGGCGTGTTAAGCACATCGCTCTGTTCAAACAAATAATGCATTTGCGTCTCCTTCCAAATTTTAAAAAAGAGATTTTTACTATTTTTACATTATTATATTATATCATCATTCTATTTTGACTGCTATATTTAATTGTAGATATATATTTCTTTTTCTAATGCAATACTTTTCATCCACTGCACGCACATTGACGGCAGTAAAATTACCTACAAGGAGAACCCTATGAACTTTATAAAAGGTGTGACCTTTGCTCCTTTTGCATGCAAAGGCTTATTATCTAAAAAAGAGACTAAATACAGTTTTGAAAAAATGCTTGCCGGAACCGGTGCCGACTTTATTATTTTAGTTCCCAACGGTTTACAGGACACGCCTCAGTCTGAGCAGATTGATTTTACTTCTGACGCTACCATGAGCGACGAAGAACTTACCTCTTTTATCAAGTATGCCAAAAGCAAAGGTGTCCGTGTTGCCCTAAAGCCCACTGCCAACTGCAAAAACGGTACTTGGAGGGCTCATATCAATTTCTTTGATGAGGACGTACCCTGTGAACCCAAGTGGTGCAACTGGTTCGCGTCCTATACAGCCTTTCAGCTCCACTATGCGGCAATCGCAGAACAAACAGGTTGCGATATGTTTATTGCAGGTTGTGAAATGGTACAGACTGAACGTAGGGAACACGAATGGCGAAAGCTGATTGCGGATATCCGCCAAGTCTACTCCGGTCCCGTTTCCTACAACACAGACAAGTATCAGGAGCACAATGTAAAATGGTGGGACTGCGTGGATATTATATCTTCCAGTGGTTATTATCCTATTGATGACTGGGAAAACCAGCTTGACCGCATCGAAAAGGTTGTTCAAAAATTTAACAAGCCCTTCTTCTTTGCAGAATGCGGCTGTATGTCTACCAAGGACTCCAACAAGGTTCCCAATGACTGGTCCGTAAAAGGTGACGTGGATTTAAACGGACAGGCAGATTGGTACAACGCCATGTTTACTGCATGCAGCAACCGCGACTGGGTAGGCGGCTTCTGTCTCTGGGACTGGGGTGCAAAATTATATCCCGAAGCAAAAGCAGATACCGACGGCCGCTACGGGGTATATGCAAAACCTGCAGAAAAGGTTATTAAAGAGTTTTATGCCGGTAAATAATATTCTTAAAGTGCCGCCACTGGCAGACTCCTATTTTAAAACATACCATATAAAAATTTTAAGGAGGATTTTATGGAAAATTTTACTTTTTACAGCCCTACTGAATTTATATTCGGTAAAGATACTGAAAACGAATGCGGAAAATATGTAAAAAAACACGGAGGCAGTAAAGTATTAATTCATTACGGCTCCGGCTCAGCCGTTAAATCGGGACTTCTCGACCGCGTTACCGCTTCTTTGGATGCGGAAAACATTCCCTATGTAATGCTTGGGGGTGTAAAACCCAATCCCAGAGATACTCTGATTTATGAAGGAATCGAACTTTGCCGCAAAGAAAACGTGGACTTTATACTCTCCGTAGGTGGCGGTTCCTGCATTGACAGTGCTAAGGGCATTGCCGCAGGTGTTCCCTACGACGGCGACTTCTGGGATTTTTATGAAAAGAAAGCTGTTATTCAAAAAGCATTGCCTGTGGGCACCGTACTCACCATTGCTGCAGCAGGCAGTGAAGGCTCCGGTGGTTCCGTAGTTACCAAAGAAGACGGTATGTTAAAAAGAGATGCCGGTTCTGACCTTTTACGTCCCCGCTTCTCTATTTTAAATCCGGCACTGACACAGACTCTTCCGGCTTACCAAACCGCCTGCGGTGCAACGGATATTATGGCTCATGTTTTTGAAAGATACTTTACCAATACCAAAGAAGTGGAAATCACTGACAGGCTTTGTGAAGCCGTACTTCTTACCATGATTAAAGAAACCCCTCGCGTCATCAAAAATCCTGACAACTACGATGCCAGAGCCAATATTATGTGGGCGGGCACTGTTGCACACAACGATATCGTAGGCGTAGGCAGAAGCCAGGACTGGAACAGTCACGGTATCGAACACGAGCTCTCCGGTCTGTACGATTGTGCACACGGTGCCGGACTTGCAGTGGTAATGCCTGCATGGATGGAACATGTATATACCCACGACATTATGCGCTTTGCCCAGATGGCTGTCCGCGTATGGGGCTGCGAAATGAACTTCCAGAACCCGGAAGCTACCGCATTGGAAGGCATTTCCCGCTTCCGTAAATTTTTACACGAAATTGGCATGCCTATCAATTTTGAAGAATTGGGAGCAAAAACTGAAGACATCCCCACACTGATTGATAAATTCGGTATCGGTGACGGTGAAACATGGGGCTTTGTCCGGTTAAAGGCTTCCGATATTGAACAGATTTTATTAAATGCAGTAAATGCTAAGGTTTAGAAAGGAGCACAACGTATATGAAAGCTTTATTTATCGGTGGAACAGGTACTATCAGTACCGCTATTTCAAAAAAACTATTGAGCAAAGGATGGGACTTATATCTCTTAAACAGAGGCACCAGAAATAATGTCCTGCCTGCAGGTGCACACGAATTGACCGCAGACATCAATGATGAGGCTACCGTTGCAGAAAAAATCAAAGACTTAAGTTTTGATGTTGTTTGTGACTTCATTGCCTTTGTTCCGGCACAGTTGGAGAGAGATTACAGACTTTTCAACGGTAAGACCAAACAATTTATGTTTATCAGTTCTGCTTCCGCTTATCAGAAGCCTCTCTCCGATTATAAAATCACTGAGAGCACACCTCTGGCAAATCCCTACTGGGAGTATTCCCGCAATAAAATTGCCTGCGAAGAGTATCTGATGAAGATGTATCGTGAAACCGGTTTCCCCATTACCATTATCCGTCCCAGCCACACCTATGATGAGCGTTCTATCCCCGTTGGTGCACACGGCGACAAGGGCAGTTGGCAGGTTGCAAAGAGAATGTTAGAAGGCAAACCTGTTATTGTTCACGGTGACGGCACTTCCCTTTGGACCATGACCCACAACAGTGATTTTGCCAAGGCATTTGTAGGTCTGATGGGTAATGTCCATGCTATCGGTGAGGCTTATCAGATTACTTCTGACGAGAGCCTGACATGGAACCAGATTTACAAAATTATTGCAGACTGTCTGGGTGTGGAATTCAAACCCTACTATGTTCCTTCCGATTTCTTACATGCAGTCGGCAAATATGATTTTGCGGGCGGATTAATCGGCGACAAAGCCAACTCTGTTGTCTTTGATAATGCTAAAGTAAGGAGAGCAGTTCCCGGTTTTACTGCAACCGTCAGACTGGATATGGGCATGAAGCAGACCGTAGAATATGTTTTATCCCACAAAGAATGTCAGATAGAAGACCCTGAATTTGATCAATGGTGCGACACTGTGATTGCCGCAATGGAAAATGCGAAAAAGGAGATTTTAAGCTAATGGTTAATGTAAAAAACAAATGGGCACTGATTACCGGTGCCAGCAGAGGCATCGGATATTTAACAGCAATTTTTATGGCAGAACAGGGATGTAATTTAATCCTGCACAGCCGCAAGGCTGAGCACTGTGAAAAGGTTTTGAGCGAAGTGCTTGCTCTGGGTGTTGAGGCTTATATCGTAGAAGCTGAGTTGTCCGACTTATCTGCCGTTGAAAGCATGTTGCAGTTTATTGACAATAAAGGCACTCCCGTAGAAATTGTTTTAAACAATGCAGGTGTACAGATTGCATATCGTAATGAATTTTTGAGCACTCCGGTTTCTGATTATGAGTTAAGCTTCAAGATTAACACGATTGCACCTATGATGATTTGTTACCACTTTTTACCTAAAATGGCAGAACGTGGTTTTGGACGCATTTTAAATACCACCAGTGGTATTACCTTAGACCCCCAGCAGGCAGGCTACTCTGCCAGCAAAGCTGCTTTGGACAAGGTAACGATTGACTTAGGTTCCAAATACGAAGGAACCGATGTGATGATTAACTTAACAGACCCCGGTTGGTGTCGAACCGATTTAGGCGGTCCCAACGCTCCCAATGCTCCTGAAAGTGCCATCCCCGGCATCGTAGTCGGTGCTTTTGTGGACGACAAGAAATCCGGACGTTATTTAAATGCTCCCCACTTTACCGGCATGACTCTTGAAGAGGCAGTAGTTAAAGCAGAAAGAGAATTTGACAGTCCCTATCCTAAGAACTAATAAATCATTACGATTTGGAGCGTACCATGGACACTACTTATTTTGACGAAAGAACACCTAATGTTAAAAAATTTTCCCTGCCTATATTTGTCAATCAGGCAGGATATAAACCTGAAAGTATAAAGCGGGCTGTTATCAAAGAAAAGGCTTCCCATTTTTCCCTTATAAACGCTGACACCTGTGTCACCGTATACAAAGGACAATGTACACACTTCGGTTTAGATACAAATTCGCAGGACGATGTTTATATTGCAGATTTCTCTGATTTTAAGGATTGCGGCACGTATTGTCTAGTTACTGACACTAACGTCAGTTCGCTTCCCTTTCAAATTTCAGACACTGTTTTTGACAATGTATTGCACGATACGATAAAAGCCTTTTATTTTCTCCGCTGTGGTTTGGATTTGGAAGAAAAACACGCAGGAAAATTTGGACATTCTGCCTGCCACACTGCAAAGGCTGTACTCTGGGAAGACCAAACTATTTCTCACGACATAACCGGTGGATGGCACGACGCAGGGGATTACGGCAGGTACATAACTGCCGGTGCATGTGCTCTTGCGCACTTGCTTTTTGCTTACAAAATGTATCCCAAAAAGTTAAAGAATTTGTCTTTAAATATACCTGAAAGCAATGCCTCTGCATGTGAGGTTCTCTCCGGAGACACCGTAGGTAACCCCAGTTGTCGTCTCCCTGATTTTCTGGCAGAATGCAAGTATGAGCTTTTATGGTTCCTTAAAATGCAGCGTGAAGACGGCGGTGTTTACCACAAAGCTACTACACTCCGCCATGCACCGTTTGTAATGCCCGAAGAAGACAGGAACACCATGCTTATCTTTCCGGTTTCTTCCATGGCAACTGCTGATTTTGCCGCAGTTTGTGCCATGGCAAGCGGTATTTACAGAGAGTTTGATTCTGTTTTTGCAGATACCTTACTGACTGCCGCTGAAAAATCTGCCCACTGGTTAGAACAAAACCCTGATTTCCTCGGTTTTAAAAACCCGGATGGCTGTAATACCGGTGAATATGGCGAACGTGATGACAAAGATAACCGTTTCTGGGCCTATACAGAACTGTACATTGCTACCGGCAAAGAATTTTACCATGACAGAATGAAAGCTCTTCTTAAAATGAAGTTCCCCCTTACCGGGCTTGGCTTTGCCGCCGTGGGAGGTTTCGGTACGCTCTCCTATCTGCTCTGCGACCGTGAAAATGCCTCTATGGAATTAAAGGATTTCTTTAAGGAATGTTTCTTAGACGAAGCGTTACGTTTAAAAGAATTGTCCGATTCCTGCGGTTATGGTGCCGCCATGGCAGAAGAGGATTATATATGGGGCAGCAATATGAGCCTGTTAAAGCATGGTATGATTTTCGCCATTGCAGATTACTTAACCGGAACGGATACCTATTTGCCTTACGCTACTCTGCAGGCCGATTACCTATTGGGCGTCAATGCCACAGGTTATAGTTACGTTACCGGAACAGGTGCTTTTTGTTGTAATTATCCCCACTTACGTCCCGCTCACGCAGATGGTATCGAAGAGTGTATCCCCGGCATGGTGTCCGGCGGTCCCAACCGCCACCCGGCTGATGCAGACGCAAAAATCCTCATCCCCGAGGGAACCCCTCCCATGAAATGCTTTGCCGATGATGTGGGCTGCTATTCTTTAAATGAGATTACAATTTATTGGAACTCACCGGCAGTATTTGTACTGGCGTATTTGAAGTAAACTAAGTAATATTATTGCAAACTTTAAAAACTTGCGAGAGTCACTCAAAAGACTTACCGCAAGTTTTTTCTTGTTATCTGTTCTTAACTATGTTACTATCAATACATATCAGAGTGTGTCACACTCTATGCATTCGAATTTCAGGCGTTATCGTCAGTTATTCCACTCAAACAAATTTTATTGTCAACTATTATTCACCCTTGCAATACGTATCATTACGTATTATAATAATGTTGATAAGGAAAGGAGACACTAAAGATGCCAATGACACCCAAAGAAATGGTGCGTCTTCTTTGGCAGAACGGTTTTGAAATTATCAGTCAAAATGGTTCTCATATAAAACTACGCCACTCGCAAACCGGCAAACAAGTAATTGTTCCTTATCACTGTAAAGACCTTAAAAAGGGACTTGAACAGGCAATTTTAAAACAGGCAGGACTACGTTAATGAATACTGGAGGTATATATGAACAACCGATTATTTTATCCGGCAATCTTTCACAAAGCTGAAGAAGGCGGGTTTTGGATTTCTTTTCCCGACTTTCCGGAATGTTTTTCCCAAGGAGAAACTATGGAAGAGGCTTACGAAATGGCTGTGGATGCTTTGGGGCTTTTTATTTCTGATATGGAGCAGTCAAACCTTTTACTTCCCAAAGCCACACCTCCCTCAGCTATTACTTTACCGGCAGATTCTTTACTTTTAGTTATTGAATTTAATATGGCTGATTACAAACGCAAGCACAACTCTAAAGCCGTAAAAAAGACACTGAGCATTCCTGAATGGTTAAATGAAGAAGCTCTTGCTTTAGATATTAATTTTTCACAAGTATTAAAAGAAGCCTTAGTGCAAAAAATTACCACTCTAAAAGCTTAAAAAACACTTATATTATGCAAAACTTATTTGCTCCGAGTTTTGATACGTACCGAAAAAGGCTGCCGCAAAATGCGACAGCCCTGTCATTTTATATCATGGTTTGTTTTTCGACCTTTTACCAGATTATCATTTTACATTACAGCCCTTATTCTGCAACGCCCATGATAATATCGTCGATATTTTCCCAGTCTTCTGCACTAATAATGCCATTATCATAATCAATGCTGTAAGTCTTGGTAATTGCTTCTGTGGTCTGTGTTTCTTCTACTCTGCCACTGATTGCAGCCAGTACCATCTGTGCATAATCCAGTTCACATGCGGCATATTCTTCTTCGCTCATGCTGTTGAAGTCTACGTTTGCATACTTAGTCTGGAATTCCTCAATTGCACCTTCCACATCTTCATAAATCAAAGTCAGGAAGTCAGTAGGATACAACTTCAATTCTACCGTTCCGGTTAAACCGTCATCATTCATGGTCACATTCACAACTTCCCAGTTGGTCTTTGCCAGAACCTGCATTGCAAGGTCATAATACTGTAAATAAGTCGCGTCATCCACATAATCTTCATTGACGTCTGCATAGTACATAATACCGGATACATAATAGCTCATTTCGGAAAGGTACAGCATTTCTGCATTTTCCTGTGTATCGAAACCGTTGCTTACATATGTATCAAATATACCGCGGAAACTTGCATCCATAGTCGCATTGAAATAGTTGGTAAAACCTTCTACACCACCTGCATTTTCCATAAAGGTCGTCCATTCAGGACTTCCGGTAATAATATATTCTATCGAACTGAAAGGTTCAATAGTATAATCATTATCCACTACGCCCAGATTTACCTGACATGCCCAGCCATCCTCATTGGTGTAGTTATAATAAGCCTCAATATAACTACCTTCAGAATCATCCTTTATATCAGGTTCACCGTATGTTTCTAAAATTTCTGCCGGTTTACTTTCAGAATACATCCCACCGGGAAATACAATATTAATTTTTTCAGTTAAAGACATATACAGAGAATATACCAGACAATCCTCTACTTTTGCTTCCTCATCAGAATCATTATATACGGAAACTCTTACATATTCTCCGTCTTCATTGAACAACTCGAACTCCGTAGAGGATTCGTCCGGATTCAATGTGAACTCATCTACGTTATCGTAGTTGTTGGATATATGCCAGCCTCTGTCCAACCATGTCTGCAAAGGCATAGGGAAGGAATATACTTCTCCTGCCAATACAAATTCACCACTGCGAATGTCGCCATCCAGCATTGCTGCACCTTCTGCAACCCATGCAGCATCTTCTTTTGAGCCTCCGCATGCAGCCAACTGCAGACACATGCATACACACAAAATCATCGTGAGTAACTTTTTCATTTCTTTTCTCCTCTTTCAATATAAATTATTTGCACCTCTTACAAAAAGGGCAAATCGACAAACGCGCTCATTATACTCCACTATTTTTCAATTGTAAAGAGTCTTGCCATCACAGGCTTCTCCAGTTCCACACTCAAAGTGTCACCAATCACTTCGAAAGGTACAGGCTCTGCTTCGGGATATAAGAGGCTTACTTTTAAACCGTCTTTTGCAAAAGGGAGGCTTTCCAGAGGAATTTCAAACCAGTTGTCATCGCAAGCACACTTACGGTTATCCTTCTTACCTTCCATTTCACGCTTCCAGACTGCCAAATAAGCCTTATTTTCAGTCTGTAAACCTGCACATACCCACTTATCCTCGTTTTCAGCCAAATCAAGGGGCCAGAACGGAACAGCATTCTTGATATCTCCACGGATATCTTTGTATACACGCAAGCCTTCTTTTACCAAGTCCACACGTTCTTTGGAAAGTTCCGCCAGATGTCCGCTCTGGTGGATACGTAAAAGCATGGAGTTAATCATATTGTAGATAACTTCTTCTTTTGCTTTGTCTCGCAGTACGTTCTGTTCTTCTTCGCTCTTGCCTTCCAGAGATACTCTCATGGGATAGGACCATACCGCTGCCTGTTCGGGCGTTACACCTGCTGCCGCATTGGCTGCAATAGTTGCATAGTTGCGGTAGTCTTCCTGGTCGGAGGTAGACTGGATGCTGTAACGGGAAAGCAGTGCGTAGTCAATACGCAAGCCACCGCTGGAGCAGTTTTCAATAACCAAATCCGGGTATCTCTTAAATACATCATCCAGCCATGCCAAATATGCTTTTTCATGCTCTAGCATACCCTGACCGACACTTTCTGCATAAAGCTCCGTACCGATACCGGGCTCAATATTGTAGTCCATCTTAATGTAGCCTACACCATATTCATTTACCACTCTGTCGATTACTTCATTGACATGGTCGATAACCGCAGGATTACGGAAATCCAACTGGTAACGGCTTCTGTCAAATACACGCTTGCCATGGCGGATAAAGAACCAGTCATCGGGTACTCTCTTTGCTTTTTCACAATAAATACCCATAACTTCCAGTTCCAGCCATACGCCGGGCACCATGCCTTTGCTACGGATATAATCGGTTACTTCCTTGATACCATTAGGGAAACGTTCTCTGCATTCCTGCCACTCGCCTACGCTGTCCCACCATTCACCGGGTGCATACCAGCCCGCATCAATTACATAATATTCACAACCGCATTCTGCAGCAGCATCAATCAAGGGAATTTCTTTTGCGGTGGTAGGGTCACCAAACAGACAGTTCATGTAGTCATTAAAGATTACCGGTAAGTTTTCATCATCCTTGTTGGGACGGCGAATCATACGACGGTACTTGGTCAGTTCGCCCATAGCTTTTTCAAAGCTGTCGTTGCATACACCTACTGCAACCGGAACAGAAGTAAAGGAGTCTCCGGGCTGCAATTCTTTAAACCAGTGGGACTGTACCTCGGTAGGACCACTGACACAAAGGTAGAAATTGCAGTTCTGGTCACTGATTTCATAGTGCCAGGAGCCATTGTGCTCAATCTGCCAGAACAGACCGGAATGTACTTCTTTATTTTCCACATAGCCTAAGGGCAGATATTTCTTTGCAGACCAGTTACCGGTATTGGTTACTTCCAGCACCTGTGAGGTTCTCTGGTATACGCCGGGTTGGGTCTGTGCCAGTCCCAGTTCTGCAAAAGAGAAATCTCTGATACTCATTTCCTTCTGCCAGCCGTTAAAGGGAATGCGTACACGCATCTTGGCATCGGAATTGCTCTGTCCTTCTTTTTCCAAACCATGGTAGCAGAAGGAAGATATATATTCCAGCGTCTGCATTTCACTGCCGGTATTTATCACTTCACTCCACATACGCACCACGCTGGTACCTTTATAAAACTGCATGGTAGTAATCACGCGGGAATGCGTCACTTCTTTATCTTCCTGGGTAATCACCAGTTTTCTGCCGATTTCATTTACGGTATCTTCCATACCTACATAAGTAAGCAGATAGCCGGGAGCCGTTACAATATGCTTGTTACCATGTTTTTCATAAGGGCGGTTATACCCGGAAAAACTAACCTGCACCAGCTGGAAGCCTTCATCCAGAAACTGTTCCTTACGTCCCAAGTCCTCTGCTTTACACTCCGGCCCGAATTTACACAAATCCGCTTCATTAAATTCTACGGAAGAAAAATGTAACAACTTTAACTGCTTCTTCTCAGTCACCCCAAATACAATATGAATTCCGTTTTCATGAATTTTAATATATTCCATAAGTATTTTCCTTTCTCTGTTTAAACGAACTGTTACAAAACAATTAGATTTCATAATCGTCTGTAAAAAGCTTTCCGGCGCAGACCCTTGGTAAACGCCGGCACTTGGCAAGAAGCCTTCTCGCAGAGAAGGTTTCGAGCCTAGTACCGCTGCGTTTATCACGGAGCGAGAGCGTGTCTGCAAGGAAACTCTTTACAAACGATTCTGAATCTGCCGTTTTGCAACAGCCCCTTCTTTTTATTTATTTAATTTAAAATGTACCGGCATACCGTTCTTCATGCGGATTTTTACTTCTCCCTGAATCAGCGGCAGGAAGTAACGGAATGCATTTTCATTCACATCATTTTCCAAAGCAGTAATCCACTCTTTAGGGAATTTCTTTTCTTTGTTGGCAATTTCTGTGGCAGCTACACAACTGATATCTACCACATAAGGAACATCACTGATACGGTTAAATACCATGACCTTGCCGGTTTCACCGGAAAGTGCCGCTCTTACGCCTGCTGCGCCAATGCTTTCGGACTCATCGATATCGGTTTTGGAACAGATATGTGCGGAACAACGCTGCATAACGTTTAGCTCAATAGAACGTACCTTACAACCAATTTCACGGGATACAATCTGCTCTAACAATTTACCCACGCCGGACAAATATTTATGTCCGAAGTTGTCCACTGCGCCTGACTGATAAGAGCCTTCCGCTTCATGTTCAGGAATTTCAACACCTTCAGAAACTACTACAATCACTGCTTTGTGCTTTGCCATCTGCGCCTTCACATCCGCCAGAAACTGTTTTACGGTAAAGTTACATTCAGGCAGGTAAATCAAGTGAGGTGCAATTTCATCATTTGCACGAAGTACACAGGTAGAAGCTGCCAGCCAGCCGGCATGTCTTCCCATAATTTCTACAACAGTAACAGAAGGAATACTGTAAACAGAACTGTCGCGGATAATCTCCTGTACTGTAGTTGCTACATATTTTGCAGCAGAGCCAAAGCCCGGTGTATGGTCAGTTATGCACAAATCATTGTCTATGGTCTTGGGAATACCGATTACCTTAGTACCGGAACCGATTTCTTTTAAATAACGGGACAACTTTTCCACGGTGTCCATGGAATCATTTCCACCGATATAGAAAAACGCCTCTATATTGTGTCTGTCAAAACACTCTTTAATCCTCTGATATATCTCTTCGTCATTGTCAGGAATCTTGTAACGGCAGGAACCTAAAACCGTAGAAGGCGTCTGACGCAACAGTTCCATATCATCATTTGTCTTGATAACAGTCTTTAAGTCAATCAGTGCATCATTGATAATACCTTCGATTCCATTAATGGAACCAAAAATAGCATCTATCTGCGGGGTTTTCAGTGCTTCCTTGTATACACCTACTAATGAGGCATTGATGGCACAAGTAGGTCCACCGGATTGGGCTACAGCAATATTCATGTGGCTTTTTCCTTTCAACTTTCCATTTTATTTATCATTCTGCATAAATGATACATCTGCTTAATCATATCATATTTTTTCAATAAATCACATCTTTTCTTTATATTTGTTACTTTTTACTTTATATTGTTTTTTTCATCACCTTTTATTTCACAATTTTCCTCTTGTTAAGAATGACAAAACACGTTATTATAATTAAGTTGAAACAATTTTTTTGTAGAAACGAGGAATTATTATGGGTGGATTTTTTGGTGTAGCTTCACATCAGGACTGTGTATTTGATATGTTTTTTGGCATCGACTATCATTGCCACTTAGGAACCAGACGCGGCGGTATGGCCGTCTATGGCGAAAATGGTTTTGACCGTGCCATTCACAATATTGAAAATGCACCTTTCCGTACAAAATTTGATAAAGATATGCAGCAGATGCAGGGCTATTACGGTATCGGATGTATCTCCGACTACGAACCCCAGCCCCTTATCGTCCGCTCCCATCATGGTACTTATGCCATTACTACCGTCAGCAAAATCAACAACACAGAGGAATTGTGCAAAAAACTGTTTGATAACGGACACTCCCACTTCCTGGAAATGAGTGGCGGCGATATTAATCCTACGGAACTGGTTGCATCCCTGATTAACCAGAAGGAAAATCTGATTGAAGGCATCCAGTATGCTCTGGAGCAGGTAGACGGTTCCCTTTCCCTTCTTTTGATGAATGAAGCCGGTATTTATGCTGCCCGTGACAAACTGGGACGAACCCCTGTTGTTATCGGTCACAAAGCCAATGCTTTCTGTGTTACTTTTGAAAACTATGCATACAAGAATTTAGGATATAAAGACTACAAAGAATTAGGTCCCGGTGAAGTTGTGGTGCTGACTGACAAAAACTGTATTACGCTGGTAAATCCCGGTACTGATATGAAGATTTGTACTTTCCTCTGGGTTTACTACGGTTATCCTGCCAGCTCCTATGAAGGTATCAGCGTAGAAAAAATGCGTTATAACTGTGGTCAGAAGATGGCACAGCGTGACAACGTGCAGCCCGACATTGTAGCCGGCGTTCCCGACTCCGGCATTGCACATGCCATTGGTTATGCCAACGAGTCCGGTATTCCTTATTCCAGACCGTTTATCAAATATACGCCCACCTGGCCCCGCTCTTTTATGCCTACCATACAGAGCAAGCGTAATCTGATTGCAAAGATGAAGCTTTTAGCAGTGGACGACCTTATCAGAGACAAGAGCCTGCTTTTGATTGACGACTCTATCGTAAGAGGAACACAATTAAGAGAAACCACCGAATTCCTCTACGAAAGTGGTGCAAAGGAAGTGCACATACGTCCTGCATGTCCCCCTCTGATGTACGGTTGTAAGTATTTGAACTTCTCCCGTTCTTCTTCCGAGATGGATTTAATTACCAGACGAGTGATTGCCCGACTGGAAAACGGCAACATTACCGACGAAATTTTACAGGAATATGCAAATCCGGATTCCGAAAAATATGAACAGATGGTAGAAGAAATCCGCAAGGAATTACATTTCACCTCCCTGCGTTTCAACCGTCTGGATGATATGTTAGATGCAGTAGGTATTGATAAGTGCAAATTATGTACCTATTGTTGGAATGGTAAGGAATAAGTATAGGTCATTATAAAAATAACTATGTTCACACGGACACGCTCTCGCTCGATGAAGAACGTATCGGCACTAAACTCGAAAAAACCTCGTTAAGTGCCGACGTCCTTCAAACGGTCCTTTGTGAATCATAGTTATTTTTTATTGCCTCTTCTATTTCCTTGGAAACCATGGGATACATCTATTTACATTCTTACAATAAGCCGCATACTCTTCTCCAAACATCTTTTGCATATGTTCTTCTTCCTGCAAAATTTGCAAATGCAGCATGACTGCCGCCCAAATGGATACAAGTAACAGCGGTATATTGAAAAACATAAGGCATACGGAAAGATATAATAAATCAAAACCCACAAATGCAGGATTACGGCTCCAGCCATAAATACCGTTTGTAATCAAGGATGTTTTTTCCTCCGGGATACCAACTCTCCAACTGTTTTTCATGGTAATGGTCGCCAGTGCAAATATCACGACTGCTGCAATTCCTATTGCGACACCTGCAATCTGAAGTCCCAAATTCGAGGAACCCTTACTCCAAATAATACTCCACACCTCAAAAACAACAGTCAATACTGTTGCTACACTCATGACCCTTTCTATCACCAAAACCTTCCGGGGTTTGTTTCCCACCCCCATTTGATTGGTTTTGATTGACTGGCGCTTCTGTATCACAAGCTTTGCAAAATAAAACAAATAAAATGTTGCCAAAATCATAATTGCCGCTATCCGATAAATCATAAGTACCTCCCGTATATACACCCCTATACTGTTTTTACCCATTACATGAATACATATTCATTTGTTCATATATTATATGAATATATAATCATATAATCACGTGTATGTCAAGATTTTTTACAAAAATACTTTCTTTTCAGGATTTTATGGCTGATACATACAAATTTGAAGTTGACGCAAAGCGCCAACGAGGAAAATTCAGAGCGTTTTTCGAGTCCGGGTGTGTAGATAGATTAAAATTGAGTGAGCTTGCCATTAGCCAACTGCGGTACATATGGAAAACAGCACTTTTTGAAATGGGCATAAATGGATTTTTTTCTGTTCAGATGCCCAAAAAATTGAATTTTATCCTAAAAAAAAGGCTGTTTTGGGCATTACAGAGTAGATTTACCTGTCTGATGCCCACAAAATTCCCAAAATATGGGCATGGAGCGTACCTTTTTTGCACCCTATGCCCAAAACCACTAAAAGAACCATAAAAATTCCTTAAATTTGGGCATTACCATGAAAAAATATGCTATATATGCCCATAAATGCAGTTTACTCTACATTGTAGCATTGGGAATCTGTCTTCACAGGTTTTTCTGTGAATAAGGCATGCCATACAATTGAACTTTATTCAATTGTCATCGCTCGCAAAAAGCTCGCTCAATCCCGGCTTGAAAGTCAGATGCCTTTCAGTCTATCGGAGGAATAAATCCCAATTTGTTATCCTGTGGCAAGTATAAAAATTGTGGACCGTAATGATGGATATGACGCCGAAAATCTACCCATGAAGTGTTTTAAAGGCCTTTATGGGTAGAAAATAGTGAAACTTTGAAAGTCTTTATCTGCCCATATTGCATTTTAAATGTATTTATGGGCAGATAAAGTTTGGTGCAATGATAGATTTTTCTTCCCATGAACCATATTATAGTGTGCTATGGGTAGACAAAGGAATGTATTATTCTACCCATGGCAGGCATAAATGTCTTCTTTGGGTAGAAACGTTTGCAATAAAGGGACGAAATTTCTACCCATATGCGCCCCAAATATTGCTCATGGGTAGAAAATGTGAAAAAGTAATGAATGGTTTTATCCTATAAGCTATAAACGTGTTCTTGTGGGTAGATAG
>JAFUNK010000016.1 GCA_017482205.1 Lachnospiraceae bacterium | reverse complement strand
GACACACATTTTGAAATCTATACTATATCAACACTATTTTGAAAGGATTTTGGGTGGATAGATTTAAGAATTTAACCAGTTCTATATAATTAAGGACGATGTGCAGGTAGTTTTGGTGGTACATACGGTTCCCGATTGTTTGCATATTACTTAATGGATATTGTTATATTACAAATCCCAATTTATCAATCTAAATATTTCCGGTTACAGGTGGATTTAGAACCCTTATAAGGAGAATACCATGAAGCAGGCAGAATTTTTTTATAATAATCCAAATGCTCCAAAACCCAACAAGCCCAATCTTGTTGGGACAACCATATTGATTGAATATCAGGATATGTTACTGCTTGAACACAGAATGGACAGTGAACGCTGGGCAATTATCGGAGGGAGCCTGAAAAACGATGAAAGCTTTGTGGAGTGTGCTATCCGGGAGACAAAAGAAGAAACGTCTATTGACCTTGATGAGAGCATGATAGGGCAGGGGAAATTGTATGATGCCCCGTCTATTATTATCAGTTATCCCGATGGAAATATATTCCGCTCCATTACCATTGCGTATAGGGTAAAATTAACAGAAGAGCCAAAACTTGTTTGCAGTGAAGAGTCAAAAGAATTAAAATTTTTTACCAAAGAAGAATTAAAAAGTGTTAAAATAGTAGAGACGCATATTCCGATTTTGCAGGACTATTTACATAAATAATATGTAGAAGACCGAGAGAAGCGAAAAAGAAATACAGAGCAGAGAGTATGTAAGAACGCAAGATTTGACTTTCTATAGAGGATAAGGAGCGAGAGATACCTATGAACAAAAAAGAAATTTCAGAAATTAAAAAGCAGTTTACACAGTCCAAATGTGCCATTACCCGAATTTGTGGCTGTTACGTGGACGGTGAAAAAAATAAAAAGACCGAGCTTAAGGAAGCATTTCTTTCCCTGCCGGAAGAGGAAATGTTTAAGTATTTCAATATTTTAAGAAAGGCACTTTCCGGCACTATCGGTAGGAATCTTTTGAATATGGAGTTCCCGTTAGAAACTGAGGAACCCGGCGGGACACAACATTTTCTGATGCGTTTGAGAGCCAGTGCGTTAAAAGATGATTATATCTTAGAAGAGTTTTATGATAAGGTGATTGAAAACTATTATTCTGTGGAAAATTATCTGATTCTGCTGATACATGCAGTCTATGATGTACCGGGAAAAGCGGCGGACGGAGAAGAGATGTTTGATGCGTCTGATGAAGTGTATGAGCACATTTTATGCTGTATCTGTCCGGTAACTTTAAGTAAGCCCGGACTGGCTTATGACGAGGAAAGCAACAGCTTTAAGACACGTGTCTGTGACCGTGTGGTAGATATGCCGGATATTGGATTTTTATTCCCTGCCTTCAATGACAGAAGTGCAGATATCCACGGACTGCTTTATTATGCTTCCAAGCCGGAGGAACTTCGCTTTGATTTTGTAGAGCCGGTATTGGGGTGTGAGGTGCCCATGTCCGCAGGCGGTCAGAAGGAAACCTTCCAGACTATTGTGGAGGAAACCTTAGGAGCGGATTGTGAATATGAGGTGGTTAAAAATATCCATGAAAAATTAAATGAAATGATTGAAGAAAAGAAGGACGAGCCGGACCCTGTGGTTTTGGATAAAGCTGAGGTAAAGCGCCTTTTAGAATACAGTGGCGTAGAAGAGGATAAACTGACGGATTTTGATGAGATGTATGTGGCGGCAGCAGGGGAGAAGACCCAGTTTGTGGCAACCAATGTAGCCAATACCAGACAGTTTGAGATTAAGACTGCGGATGTCGTTATCAAGGTAAGTCCTGACAGAACCGACTTGGTACAGACCAGAGTGGTGGATGGCAGAAAGTGTCTTGTGATTGAACTGAATGACCAGGTAGAGGTAAACGGTATCAGGGTGCGTATGCCCGGTGGTAATCCGGAAGAAGATGAGGAATAAGACAGGCGAATACAGGGACTGACATATTGTAAAACATAAAATGTAAAAATATCATAAAGAATTGAAAATTTCCATAAAATAAAAAGTAGAGTCATTGACAAAACATGGAAAAGTCCTTATGATAATTAAAACAATTACATATCAGAGGGAGTAATTCCACATCTGATTGCAGATGTGCGGTAAATCAACAGTCATGGCGCTAGCGTCTGGTTTGCCTATAAAGAATGAGACTCATATACAATGGTTACAATCATTGTATATGAGTTTTTTGATTTTTATAGGGAAGATTCTGCAGGTAAAATGTAACAAGCCAAAATGTTTTTGGACGAAATGGTTGTGATTGGGGAAAACGTGATTGTTTTATCTGAAGGTGTGGAAAAATATTGAAAAGAGAAAGGAGCAAAAGCAGAATGAAAGAGTATTTGAGCAGTGTGGAAGAAGTTTTAACGGAGCAACAGGCTACGGAAAACGGTTTGTCCGATTTGCAGGTGGAGGAAAGGCTGCGGATGTACGGCAACAACAAACTGGTGGAGGGAAAAAAGATTTCTCTTTTGCAGCGTTTTTTACAACAGTTGGCTGACCCCATGATTATCATTTTGATTGTGGCAGCGGTGATTTCCGGTATTACGGCAGTATATTCCGGTGAATCCTTTGCGGATGTTATTATCATTATGGTAGTGGTACTTATCAATGCCGTATTGGGCGTGGTACAGGAAAGTAAGGCAGAGAAAGCTATTGCAGCTTTGCAGGAAATAGCGGCAGCTACCTCCAAGGTTATCCGTAACGGTCATCAGATTACCATTCGTAGTGAAGAACTGGTTCCCGGAGATATTATTGTGTTGGAGGCAGGTGATGCAGTACCCGCTGATGCCAGGATAATAGAATGTGCCAGTATGAAAGTAGAGGAAGCAGCACTGACAGGGGAATCCGTACCCGTAACCAAGACAGATGCAGCACTGGAAAGTAAAGAAGGCAAAGATGTGCCCCTGGGTGACCGTAAAAACATGGTATACATGGGTAGTACGGTGGTGTACGGTCGTGGCCGTGCAGTGATTACCGATACCGGTATGAATACAGAGATGGGTAAGATTGCGGATGCTCTTTCTAAAGCAGAAGACAATCAGACACCCTTACAACAGAAACTGGCACAGTTAAGTAAAATCTTAAGTGTACTGGTATTGGGAATCTGCGCGGTGATTTTTGCTATCGATTTGTTCAGAATATATCCCGATATCACCGGTGAAGCAATGTTGGACACCTTTATGGTAGCAGTCAGTCTGGCGGTAGCAGCAATTCCGGAAGGTCTGGCGGCAGTTGTTACCATTGTACTTTCCATTGGTGTAACTAATATGTCCAAACGTAATGCGGTTATCCGAAAACTGACCGCAGTAGAAACACTGGGGTGTGCGCAGGTAATTTGTTCCGACAAGACAGGTACATTGACCCAGAACAAGATGACGGTTGTAAAGCACACCGGTACAGCGGAAGAATTGCTGGCGGAGGCTATGGCACTGTGTTCCGATGCAGAACTGGACGAGAATAACGAGGCAGTGGGCGAACCTACCGAATGTGCTTTGGTAAACTATGCGTTTAGTTTAGGCATGCACAAAGACGGACTTAAACAGGTCAATCCCAGAATTGGAGAAGCACCTTTTGATTCCATGAGAAAGATGATGTCTACCGTACACCGTAAGAAGGACGGCAGTATTGTGCAGTATACCAAGGGTGCACCTGATGAAATCTTAAAACGTTGTACCCATGTTTTCTTAAACGGTGAAGAAACCGAGCTGACAGAGGATTTGCGCAAGCAGGTAATGGCAGAAAATAAAGCAATGGCAGATCAGGCTTTACGAGTATTGGGAGCCGCTTATAGACGGTGGGAGACAGAACCGGCCTCTTATGACGATAAGTTTCTGGAAGAAAAACTGGTGTTTATCGGACTTACCGGTATGATTGACCCGGTACGTCCAGAAGTAAAAGCTGCAATTGAGGAGTGTCGTATGGCAGGTATCAAGCCTGTTATGATTACAGGTGACCACAAGGATACGGCAGTGGCTATTGCAATGGAGCTTGGTATTATAGATAGTGCAGAACAGGCAATTACCGGAGCTGCACTGGATGATTTCTCCGATGCGGAGCTGCTTGATAAAGTAGAACAGTATGCAGTGTATGCCCGCGTACAGCCTGAGCATAAGGTTCGTATTGTCAATGCATGGAGAGCAAAAGGCAAGATTACTGCCATGACAGGTGACGGCGTCAATGATGCTCCGTCTATCAAGAATGCCGATATTGGTGTAGGTATGGGTATCACCGGTACGGACGTTACCAAAAATGTAGCAGATATGGTATTGGCGGATGACAACTTTGCTACTATTGTAGGTGCTGTTGGGGAAGGCAGACGTATTTATGATAATATCCGTAAATCCATTCAGTTCCTGCTGGCAAGTAACCTTTCTGAGGTGGTGGCAATTTTCTGTGCTACTTTGTTAGGCTTTACCATTTTGAAACCGGTGCATTTGTTGTGGATTAACCTGATTACAGACTGTTTCCCTGCACTGGCACTGGGTATGGAGAAGAGCGAAGCCGATATTATGCAGAGAAAACCCAGAGACTCCAAAGAAGGTATTTTTGCAGGGGGCGTAGGTATCAACGTAATCTTACAGGGTGTGATTGTAGCAGTCATCACTTTGGCAGCTTATCTGGTAGGGCATTATATGGAAGCAGGTGTTTGGGAGTTTGTGGACAGTGAACATGGTATGACCATGGCATTCTTAACACTGTCAATGGCAGAAATTTTTCACTCTTTCAATATGCGCTCCTTAAAGAAGTCTGTATTTTCTTTAAAGAATCACAATAAGTTTTTGTGGGGTGCAATGCTGCTTTCCTTCATATGTACCACAGCGGTTATTTATATCCCTTTCCTGTCTGAAGCATTTGGATTTGCACACATTTCTTTTGTAGAATATGCAGTAGCAATTCTGATTGCTGTTACCATTATTCCTATTGTGGAGCTGACCAAGCTTATTCAGAGAATGGCGGAAAAGAATAAAAAGAGCGTATAAGTGCGGATAGCGGCGAAGATGCGGGTGTTAAGAAATCTTAACAAAGACTTTATAGAAAGTTTGGTTTACAATAACACTGCTTATATAGTAATATAGAAGTATACAAGGGCACAGAGAGATGTACACATCCCCCTGTGTCCTTTTCAGTATCTTGTACTGAAAGGGACCTATGGCGGAGGTGCACACATTGTTTTGTTTTTAAGGAGTGGATGACTTGAGGCATAATATGTTATTGCAGGAAAAAGTATATGAATCCGTTACCTCGGTTCTGCCGATTACGATTATCGTATTACTCTTGAGTATTACGGCAGCGCCCCTTTCTCCGGGGACGTTGATGCTGTTTTTATTCGGAGCAGTGTTGTTAATTGTTGGTATGGGCTTTTTTACACTGGGTGTAGATATGTCCATGATTCCCATGGGGGAAGGTATCGGTGTGCAGTTGTCCAAAGCCCGCAGGATAGGAATACCGTTGATAGTATGTTTGGTTTTGGGAATTCTCATTACCATTGCAGAGCCGGATTTGCAGGTATTGGCAGAGCAGGTACCTGCCATTCCCAACTTGACACTGATTCTTACGGTGGCACTGGGCGTAGGGGCGTTTCTGGTAATTGCCCAGCTTCGTATCCTGCTTAAAATACCCATTTCATACATATTGGTATTTTTCTATGGCATAGTATTTATTTTGACTATCTTTGCACCGGCTGATTTTATTCCGGTGGCATTTGACTCCGGCGGTGTTACCACGGGACCGGTTACTGTTCCCTTTATTATGGCGTTAGGTATTGGTATGGCTTCCGTGCGAAGTGATAAGAATTCCAGCAGTGACAGTTTTGGTTTGACTGCCATTTGCAGTATCGGCCCGATTTTGTCTGTATTGATTTTAGGTATCTGTTACAGACCGGAGGATGCGGTATATACACCGGTAGAGCTTACGGAGCTTTTAACCACCAGAGATGCAGCTTTGGAATTTGCCAGAGCCCTGCCCGCTTATATAGAGGAGGTGGCGGTGGCACTGGTGCCCATAGCGGTTTTGTTTATTTTGTTCCAATGTATTTTCAGAAGATTTCACAAGAGACAGTTAATAAAGATTGTTTCCGGTTTCTTATACAGTTATCTGGGACTGGTATTGTTTTTAACCGGTGTTAATGTAGGATTTATGCCTGCGGGTCAGTATATCGGTTCGGCAATAGCCGGCAGCAGGACTCCATGGATATTGATTCCCATTGGCATGGTTATCGGTTATTTTATCGTAAAAGCAGAGCCTGCGGTGCAGGTGTTGACCAGACAGGTAGAAGACGTTACCAGCGGTTCCATTACCCAGAAATCTATCGGGCATGCACTTTCTATCGGTATTGCCTTAGCGGTGGGTATGGCAATGCTGCGTATTCTGACAGGGCTCAATATTATGTGGTTTTTAATTCCCGGATATTTGATTTCCCTGGCAATGACCTTTGTAGTACCCCAAATTTTTACCGGTATTGCATTTGACTCCGGTGGAGTGGCAAGTGGTCCTATGACTACCACATTTCTGTTGCCACTGGCAATGGGAGCCTGTGAGGCATTGGGGGGTAATGTACTGACGGATGCGTTCGGCATTGTGGCAATGGTAGCAATGACACCTTTACTGACTATTCAGATAATGGGTCTGGCAGACCATATCCGTAGAAAGGTACATAAGCGTAAGCTGACAATGAGTTTGCAGGACGTAGAAGATACCATTTTGTATTTTGAGTAGTTTCCGTAAACAGATAATGATATATGGTAAAGGTTCCTCGTAGAAGAAATAGCAGAGGAGAAAAAAGATATGGCAGATAAAAAAGAGATTAAACTGATTATGACTTTTGCGGAACGTGGCAAAGGAAATGTATTGGCAAAATATTATGCAGAACAGGGCGTTACCTGTAGTTATCAGTGCATGGGCAGAGGAACGGCTTCGTCTGATTTGCTGGATGTACTGGGACTGGGTACTGCTGAAAAGGATATATTGATAAGCTATGCTGCGGCAGACAGTGCTGTGCGGCTGCTAAAAAAACTGGATGCAGAGGCACAGGGAGAAAGGTTTGGTAAAGGCTTGGTATTCGATATGCCGCTGACCGGATTGAATAACCTGATGGCAGCAGTATTGTTTCAACAACAGGGGCTTACGGGAGGAACAGAGATGGAAAGAAAAGCAGATCACAGCTTGATTTTAATAGCAGTAAATCAGGGACATACGGATGCAGTTATGGATACGGCAAGAGAAGCCGGTGCCAGAGGCGGCACTATCATCAGGGCAAGATGGGCAGGGCCGGAGGAAGACGGACAGTTTTATGGTATTTCCGTACAGCCGGAAAAAGAAATCATTGCCATTGTGGCGTCAGGCGAACAGCGTAAGACCATTATGGAAATGGTAAATAAAAAGCATGGTTTGAAAACGGAGGCTGGCGCGGTTATCAGTTCCGTAGGAATTGAACATTCGGTCAGACTTGCATAATAAATAGTATTGTGGTAATATAAACAAGTAAGTATTGCAAACGGTTTTTATGAACCATAACAGAGGAGGCTATCATAGCCGGCAGAAAACCGTTGGGAAAGGAAAGGCAACAAAATGGACGACGCGGATAGTGACGCGGATACTTGTACCAATAATTATATAGAGGACGATTAGGTAGGTATAGCCTGTGATAGCAATATGACAGGTTATGCCTTTTTGTGTATCCGTTTTTTAGAAAAATAACATAGAACCATTATACAAATAAATTACAAAGAAAGATTAGCAGGTCCTAAAAAGGACGGAAAGGTAGAAAAATTTTGAGTACGATTATTTGGCAACTATTATTGCAGGCGGTATTGATTGGCATAAATGCCTTCTTTGCAGGCACGGAGATGGCATTGGTTTCTTTGAATACCACCAAATTACATAGACTGGAGGAAGATGGCGACAAGCATGCGACAAAATTGTTGAAACTGGTGGAAGAGCCTTCGGCATTTCTGTCCACAATTCAAGTGGGCATTACGCTTGCAGGTTACTTAGGAAGTGCATTGGCAGCAGAAAATTTCTCAGGTTACCTGATGACGTGGATTTATGAAGACTTGAAGTTTACGGCAATATCGGAAAGTGTAATGTCCGTGATTGCAATTTTTGTGATTACTTTGATATTGGCATATTTTACACTGGTATTCGGTGAACTGGTTCCTAAACGGATTGCCATGCAGAAGTCTTATGAGATGGCAAAGTTTTCCTATAAAATTATTTCAGGCATTTCCTTTGTTATGAAGCCGATTATTAAGTTTTTATCTTTTTCCACCAATCTGGTGTTGAAGTTGATGCGTCTGAAAACAGAAGCGGAAGAGGAAGAGGTCACGGAAGAAGAAATCCGTATGATGGTGGATATCAGTGAGGAAACCGGTAATATTGATGAGAATGAAAAAGAGTGGATTCAGAATATCTTTGATTTTGATGATTTAAATGTACGTCGTGTTATGACCCCCCGTACTGATGTGGTAGCCATTTCGGCAGAGGCCTCCAATGAAGATATTTTGCAGATAATTGAAGAGTCCGGACGTTCCCGTTATCCTGTTTATGGGGAAGATTTGGATGATATCGTAGGTATTTTGTATGCAAGAGACTTTTTGCTGGCATTGGGTAAAGAGGGAGATGTGAAAATCAATGACATTCTGCGTTCTGCATATTTTGTGCCCGAAAGTATTCACGCAGACCGCTTGTTTACTGACATGCAGAAGAAGAAGATACATATTGCCATTATCGTAGATGAGTATGGTGCTATGGAAGGTCTGGTAACTATGGAAGACTTGGTGGAAGAAATCGTAGGCAATATCTATGATGAGTTCGACCCGGAGGAAGAACCGGAGATTGTGAAACTGGAAGAAAATCTCTGGAAGGTGACAGGTAATACTGCCATTGAAACCATGGCAGAAGAACTGGAAATAGAATTAGATACGGAAAATTTGGATTATGATACCGTAGGAGGGCTGATTATCAGCCTTTTACAGGCAATTCCCGAAGACGGAGTTACTTTTGATGTGGAAGGACTGGGACTGCATATCCATGTAGAAGATATCGTGGACCGCAGAATAGAAAAGGCTTATATCAGTAAAGTAAAACAGGAAGAAACTGAGGAAGAATAAAAGGTGTAGGGGCTGTTACAAAATAGTTATGTTTGGATAACGGGTATAAAAAGCTTTCTGGCACAGACCCTTGGCGAACGCCGGCACTTGGCAAGAAGACTTCTCGTAGAGAAGGTTTCGAGCCTAGTACCGCTGCGTTTGTCATGGAGCGAGAGCGTGTCTGTAAAGAAACTTTTTATACCCGTTATTTAACATAACTATTTTGTAGTAGCTCCTATTCGGCGAATGGTTACAGCCAGCCGCCGTCAATTGCAATAATTTGCCCCGTCATATAAGCGGGAGCATGTACTACCTGCCATGCAAGGTCAGCAACCTCTTTCGGTGAGCCGGGTCTGTCGGCAGGTATTTCTGCTTTTAAGGCACTCATATCCTCTTCTGACAGACAGGCATTCATGGCAGTATCGATTAAGCCGGGGGCAAGGGCGTTGACCTGAATGTTGCTGGGAGCCAGTTCCTTTGCCAGCGCTTTTGTCAGGGCATTTAAGCCACCCTTGGAAGCAGAATAGGCAGTTTCTAAAGAAGAACCTGCATTGCCCCAGACAGAGGAGATATTTAAAATACGACCGCTCTTGGCACGTACCATGGCAGGAATAGCAAGTTTTGCCGTGTAAAAGCAGGCATTTAAATTGGTATCCATGACTTTGTGCCAGTCTTCAACGCTCATATCGGACAGTAGTCCAAAGTAAGAAATCCCCGCATTGTTAATTAACACATCTAACGGAGGAAGGTTTTGAAACATTTTTTCCACAGCAGTATAATCGCTGACGTCGCAGGGAATTGCGGTACAGGGAGTGTTGTAGGTGGTGCTTATTTTTTCCTGTAATGCATATAAAGATTGGGTATCGCGGGCACAGGTAATATAAGTATGATATCCCCCTTCTGCAAATCTTTCGGCAATGGCAGCACCGATACCGCGGGACGCCCCTGTAATCAAAACGGTTTTCAAAATAATTTCCTCCTTGTATGTGTAAGGTAATATTGAATTAGGAATAGAGTATGTCAAAATAATGATTTATACAATAGGTATTCTCTTTGTTGGGGAAAATAGGTCGCAAAATTGGGAGTTTCCTGTTTTATTTTCTAAAATGTATAATCGACAGAATACCAACAGGAGTAAAATAGGCACACCAAAATTCAAGTGCAATAACTCCACCAATACTTGTTTCTCCGTTTGACATAGAACTGAATACTCCTGTCATAGGCATAATAAAACATCCCAAAAAGAATATTCCATGAATCATCATTAGATACTTTAACCACTTATCAGTCTTTGTTTTTGCATCAATTGTAAGTCCCACAAAAAAAGTTGAAAGTGCCATCATACCATATCCAAGCAAATCATAACTAAAAAATAAACCACCTCTTGAATAGTCAAGAATCTGTACAGCTTGTTCGCCAAGAGGGTCCAATCTAACAGCAGTTGTCTGTGCATAATACACAAGCAATACCAGAACAGCATAAATCGCAGCAAATAACATGCCGACATTCGCAGCTACTCTACACTTCTCATCACTTTCATAACAAAAGCCAGCCACCATCATTACATAGCCTATTGACAATAACATGCATACAAAATAACTTCCAAAGTCAAATGGGATTAGCATACAGATAGCAAATAATAGTACTGAAGCTGTTACTATCATAGAACCAATCCTTGCTATTGTTTTATTCATTCTAAACACCTCGTAAAATTCAATTTTTTTCTACTCAACAAATTGAGATTTGTAATATAACAATATCCATTAAGTAATATGCAAACAATCGGGAACCGTATGTACCACCAAAACTACCTGCACATCGCCCTTAATTATATAGAACTGGTTAAATTCTTAAATCTATCCACCCAAAATCCTTTCAAAATAGTGTTGATATAGTATAGATTTCAAAATGTGTGTCGTTCTATCCTATAAAAAATACATATTATCTGCAAATGTCTATCAAAAATACAATTCTATTTGCTTATTAAGTGTATATATTTTACTAAAAATAGAAATCTATCCATCAAAATGCGTTTTTATCACCAATAATTGTTATATAGAAGTCTTACAAAACAGAAATCTATCCTATATTTTAAAACCACTTATTCGCCCCACCTGATAAGGCT
>JAFUNK010000015.1 GCA_017482205.1 Lachnospiraceae bacterium | reverse complement strand
CCCTTAGAGAGTATGAGGTAGATAGGAATGAGGTGTAAGCACAGTAATGTGTTCAGCTGACATTTACTAATCGGTCGAGGGCTTATCCTGAACAGGTAGGAAGAATCGGTGGATGAAGAGAGTAATTCAGTGTTCGGTTTTCAAGGTACAATACAGATTTTTCAATGTATGGTATATTTAACTGAATAGAGCATATACTATATAGTAGTTATTTGGCTCCATGGTCAAGCGGTTAAGACATCGCCCTTTCACGGCGGTAACACGGGTTCGATTCCCGTTGGAGTCATCCTCGATAGCTCAATGGTAGAGCACACGGCTGTTAACCGTGGGGTTGTAGGTTCGAGCCCTACTCGGGGAGTCTGGCGACATAGCCAAGCGGTAAGGCGTGGGTCTGCAACACCCTGATCACCAGTTCAAATCTGGTTGTCGCCTCTAAAACCCTCAGAGATTTTCTCTGAGGGTTTTTTGATATTAAAATTAAGAATAAACTAAAGATTTTTAAAATAAATAAGGTATCTTTATATTTAGAGAAATGATATAATTAAAAATTAGATAGGGATTTAAATATATAAATAGTATATAGAAAAACATGCATGGAAAAGGAGATAAAGTGATGACAACAGATAAGGTAAAGCGAATTGGAAGAACAAAATTAATTAAGGATACTTTGTGGTTTTCTTTGTCCGGTGCAGGTGTGGAGTTTCATTTTGAAGGGAAAAAATGTACCTTTGTGCTGAGAAGCGACTCTATCTATAATGAAGAAATGCATCAGGCAAGATTTGCTGTTTATGTAAATGATACAATGGTGGCAGATGACGTGATGAATTGTGAAGAAAAAGAAGTCTGTGCAATTGACAGTGATGTAAAAACCAAATCCATTATCCGGCTGATTAAGTTATCCGAGTCTTCAGATTCCACTATGGGTATTAAAGATATAGTGTGTGATGAGGAGGCAGTGATTTCTCCCACAGAAAAGAAAAAACTGGCAATTGAATTTATTGGTGATTCCATTACCTGTGGATATGGCGTAGACGGTACATTGGAAGATACCTATTCCACACACAATGAAAATGTTACAAAAGCATACGCATATTTGACGGCACAGGCGTTGGATGCAGATTACAGTATGGTTTCCTATTCCGGACACGGCATTATTTCCGGCTATACTGATAATGGCGAAAAGGTGGCGCATCAGTTAGTGCCACCCTATTACAATAAACTGGGTAATTCTTACGGTACATTTGATGGTGGGATGGCACCTAAGGAGGTTGAGTGGGACTTTTCAGAGTTTACTCCCGATATTGTAGTTATTAATTTGGGAACCAATGATACTTCTTATGCAAGAGATAATGAAGAAAGATGTCAGGAATATGTAAGAGAATACTGCAAATTTTTAGGTGTTGTGAGAGAAAAAAATCCGCAGGCACATATCCTTTGTGTATTGGGACTGATGGGGCAGGAACTGTGTGATTATGTAGAACAGACTGTGAGCAGATTTAAAGAGGAAACCGGGGAAGAGAGGATTTATTCTCTTAAACTGAGTGTGCAACCTGATGAAAATGGAGTGGTAGTGGATTACCACCCTACATATGCATCTCATTTGCAGGCTTCTGGAGAAGTGGTTTCCTTTATCAAAAAACAGATTTTGTAATATCTTATTAGTAAATGGGCGGAACGTAAACTTATATGAGAAGATATAAAAAATATATTGCGCTGATACTTACATTTATAATATTGGTTACGAATTTCACTGCATGCAAAGCCGCTGATAATACCCGAGGAACCGGTGCTGAAAATCCTTTAGAAGCAAAGGATATTCCGGACAATGAAGCTATGCTATTTGTGGAAGAGCTGAAAATTGGCTGGAATCTGGGTAATACCTTTGATGCTATTGATAATAACAGTTTGACGGATGAACTGGAGTATGAAAGGGCATGGAACGGCAGTTATACCACGGAAGAGATGATTGATGCTGTCAAGGAGGCCGGATTTAATACGGTTCGTATACCGGTTTCATGGCACAATCATTTGACGGATGATGATTATACTGTCAGTGAAGCGTGGATGGACAGAGTCAATGAAGTGGTTGACTGGTGTATTGACAGAGATTTGTATGTAATTTTAAACATTCATCATGATAACAGTACGGAGTACCTGTATCCGTCGGAGGAATATGCGGAGCAGTCCATTAAGTATATCACTGCGATTTGGACTCAGCTTGCCGAAAGATATAAAGAGTATGACGAGCATTTGATATTTGAAGCAATGAATGAGCCCAGATTGGTGGGACATGAAAATGAGTGGTGGATTAATCCTGATAATGAGGACTGTATAGAGGCAATTGCCTGTATTAACCGTTATAATCAGGTTTTTGTGGACTTAATAAGAAACAGTGGCGGCAATAATGCCAACCGTTACCTTATGTGCCCCGGATATGCTGCATCGTCGGACGGAGCGTTGAATGAAGGGTTTAAGCTTCCTACGGATACGGTGGAACACAGACTGATTGTTTCCGTGCATGCCTATACGCCGTACAATTTTGCATTGGAAGCAGCAGGAACGGATACTTGGAGTATGGAAAATCAGAGCGATATCAACAATATGGTTGGGTTTATGGATAAGCTCTACGACAAGTTTATTACCAAAGGGATTCCTGTCGTAATCGGAGAATTTGGGGCAAGAAACAAATACAATAACAATGAGGCACGTACCGAATTTGCAGCATATTATGTGGAGGCAGCCCGGGCCCGCGGTATGACCTGTTGCTGGTGGGACAACAATGCCTTTATTGGTAAGGGAGAGAATTTCGGACTTTTAAACAGAGTAAGCTGTAAGTGGCAGTATCCTGAAATCGTTGAAGCAATGATGACACATGTAGAGTAATAAGAAAAATAATTGCTTCAAACGTGATATGGATTTCAGCGGTGATAGTCGGTAGGATAGAATGAAATTATTTTTAATACTTTTGGGAATTATTTTAATCGTATATTGCGGAGTACTGTTCCTGTTGGGAGGTTATGGTACAAAATTTTTCCTTATCTGGGCAGTACTGGGAATTGTGTGTATTGTCTGGGCGTTGTGGGGAAAAAAGATACTTTTCCGCCTGTCTAAGTGGATAAGAAAAACTTTTTATGCTTGTGTAACCATTGGATTTGTAATTTTTATTATGGTGGAAGCATTGATTATCAGTGGCTTTTTTGCCAAAGCACCTGCGGACTTGGATTATCTGGTGGTCTTGGGTGCTCAGTTAAAACCCGGTGGTCCCAGTTATGTGTTACAGATGAGATTGGATGAAGCTTACGAGTATCTGATTGATAATGAGGATACATTGGTAATTGTGTCCGGTGGGCAGGGCAGTGATGAGCCGGATACCGAGGCTCAGGGGATGTATGAGTATCTGGTGGGCAGAGGCATTGCACCTGAGCGTATTATCAAGGAAGACCAATCTACGGATACCAGCGAAAATATTCGTTTTAGTATGCAGTATTTAGATGCGGAAAATAACAGTGTAGGTATTGTAAGTAATAATTTTCACATTTTCCGTGCCACACATTTAGCAGAGGCGGCAGGATATACAGAAGTATATGGACTGCCTGCAAGGTCACATGTGGGATATCTGCCCAACAATATGTTTCGGGAGTTTTTTGGTATACTTAAGGATTTTTTTACGGGAAATTTGAATTAAAAATCTGATAGTACAAAAGCTATGAGAATGCTTATAACCTGTGAAAACAGTGATATAAAGAAGAAAGGAAATGCTGGCATGGAAACCTATGAAGAAAAAATAGCCCGTTTAAGAGAAATGATAGCGGCAAGCAACAATATGGTATTTTTTGGCGGAGCCGGGGTTTCTACGGAAAGCGGTATTCCGGATTTCAGAAGTGTGGACGGTTTGTACCACCAGCAGTATGATTATCCGCCGGAAACTATTTTGAGTCATACCTTTTATAGAAGGAATACAGAGGAATTTTACCGTTTTTATAAAAATAAGATGCTGTTTCTGGATGCCGAGCCCAATGCAGCCCATAAAAAACTGGCAGAGTGGGAAAAAGAAGGAAAATTAAAAGCGGTGATTACGCAGAATATAGACGGTTTACATCAGGCTGCCGGCAATGAGAAGGTCTGGGAACTCCATGGCAGCGTACTTCGTAATTATTGTGAGGACTGTAAGGCTTTTTATGATGTGAATTATATAAAAGGTGCAGAGGGAGTTCCTATTTGTGCCAAATGTGGAGGCACTGTAAAGCCGGATGTGGTTTTGTATGAGGAAGGGCTGGACGATACTACCTTAAAGGAATCGGTAAAGGCTATCCGCAATGCTGATTTGCTGATTATCGGTGGGACCTCTTTAGCGGTTTATCCCGCGGCAGGACTGATTGATTACTTTAGCGGCAAATATCTGGTGTTGATAAATAAGGCGCCAACGCCCAGAGATAATATGGCGGATTTGGTAATACAGGGCAGTATCGGCGAGGTGTTTTCGGCGGTGTAACGGAGGTAACATGGATATTCAGGTTGGAGATATTGTAAAACTAAAAAAGCAGCACCCCTGTGGCAGTCAGGAATGGGAAGTGTTGCGTATCGGAGCGGATTTCAGACTAAAATGTGCCGGTTGTGGTCATCAGATTATGATTGCACGTAAATTAGTTGAAAAAAATGTAAGAGAAATCCGCAAAAAGGCTTGAAAATAGCGGAATTATGTGGTATCATAATTCTCCGTGATATATAATTCCTTGCTCCTATATATAGGGGCCAGAGACCATAAGGAGGTAAAAAGCATGAGCAAATATGAAATGACAGTTGTTGTTAGTGCTAAAATCGAAGATGATGAAAGAGCAGCCGTAGTTGACAAGTGCAAGGCACTGGTTGAGAGATTCGGCGGAAACATCACCAACGTTGATGAATGGGGTAAGAAGAAGTTAGCTTACGAAGTTCAGAAGATGAAGGAAGCTTTCTATTATTTCATCAAGTTCGAAGCTGATACCAAAGCTCCCGCTGAAATCGAGAGCCGTATCCGCATTATGGACAACGTTATCAGATATTTAATTGTTAAAGACGAAGCGTAAAAGGCATACCGGGTATCCGGGGTGCAGAAACACCCGGTATCGGCAGATACCATAGCAGAGGATCCTAGGTATACCGGAGGAGGGACTTAATATGAATAAAGTAATTCTTATGGGCAGATTAACCAGAGATCCTGAAGTAAGATATTCTCAGGGAAGCAATCAGACAGCAGTAGCAAGATTTTCCATTGCAGTAGACAGAAGATTCAAGAGAGAGGGTCAGCCTGATGCAGACTTTTTCAATTGTACATCATTTGGTCGTCAGGCAGAGTTCGTAGAACGTTATCTGCGTAAAGGCACCAAGATTCTGGTAAGCGGCAATATTCAGAATGACAATTATACGAATAAGGATGGCCAGATGGTTTACAGTGTTCGTATCATGGTTGATGAAATCGAGTTTGCTGAAAGCAAGAATGCTTCCAATGGAGACAACAGTGGTTACACGGGAGGAAACAGCTATTCAAGACCTGAGCCCAGTGGTGCAGGTGATGGCTTTATGAACATCCCGGACGGTATTGATGAAGAATTACCGTTTAACTAATTAATTTTTAAGAATGGAGGCACTGACATGGCATTCAATAAAGCAGACAAAGCAGATGCGCCTATGAGAAAAAAGGGCGGCATGCGTAGAAGAAAAAAAGTTTGTGTATTTTGTGGCAAGGACAACGTAATTGATTACAAAGATACAAACAAGTTAAAGAGATACGTATCTGAAAGAGGCAAGATTCTTCCCAGAAGAATCACCGGCAACTGTGCAAAACATCAGAGAGCACTTACCGTTGCTATCAAGAGAGCACGTCACGTAGCACTTATGCCTTACGTTCAGGACTAAACCCAGTAAAATCAAGGGTTTCGGGACGTGAGGTTCAAAGTTGACACAACTTTGACACGAGATTTTAAGAGAATTGACCAATTACTCGAAAGGGTAGTTGGTCTTTTTTTGGCTCTTTGTCAAGAGTAGGGGTAAAGTTTAGAGCCATTTATTTAAGAACGTTGTTTTCCGGAAGGTTGCGGAAACAGTCAGCAGTTTGCTTTAACACATTGATTTGTTTATCGGTTAAGCCATCTAAAGATAAGGTATTATTGCTGATAACAGTATGGTCGAGCAAATAGTCAAGCGATACCTTGTACTGGGTGGCAAGTTTTAAAAGAATGGGCACAGAAGGCATACGTTCGCCGGTTTCATAATGACCGATAACGGAAGCAGTAACACCGACTAATTCTGCAACCTGCTTACGTGTAAGGTTGCGACTGACGCGAGCTGATTTCAACTTTTCACCGAGACTGTTAATCATAGAATACCTCCTTGTATATGTTAGTGTACTCATTGTATAGGCTTGCGACTCACAGTAGGTTGCAAAATGCTACTAAAAGTAGTAAAATGATACAAAGATAAACTAAAGAGGAGACGAGGTAATGAATAAGAAATTATTAGTAGTATTAACATTATTATTATCAGTAACCGCAGTGGCGTGTGGTTCATCAGACATAACACATGCAGATAGTTCAAATCTTTCGGTAGAGGAAATGCAAGAACTGATAGATGAATTGCAGGAAGAAAACGAGAGATTGGAAAAAGAGATAGCAGAACTGAAGGGGAACGAAGAACAACAGTTGGAAACATCAGGGCCGGAAACATGGGCAGACGATTATATAATCGCATTTACTGATGAAGATTTCTTTAGCAGGGTTCAAGAAATTACGGGTAAATCCAGTGATATAACCTACGGAGATGTTAAAAATATTAAAGAGTTTAGTACTACATGGGACTATTATGACTTTTCAACGTTGGATTCATTTAAGTATTTTACATCTCTTGAAAAATTGACTGTAAGTACAACTGCAACAAATTTGGAGGGATTGCAAAACCTTACAAATCTTACATATTTAAGTGTTAGTGGTGATAACTTAACAGATATCAGTGCAATAGCCAACCTTACGAATCTTACATACTTAGATATTAATAGTGATAGTGATGATAATGGCAGTTTAACAGACATAAGTGCATTAAAGAATTTAACAAATCTTACCTATTTAAGTATTAGTGACGATTTCACGGATATCAGTGCATTAACCAACCTCACTAACCTTATAGAATTACATATTCATGGAAAATTTACAGACATAGGTGCATTAAAAAATATGACTAACCTTACATATTTAGATATTAGCGGTTATTTTGAGGATATAAATGCATTGAGAAATATGACAAACCTTATGTATTTAAAGGTTGATAGTAATAATGGTTTGACAGATATCAGCGGAGTAGCCAACCTTACAAATCTCACTGAATTAACTATCAAGGGTGGAGATGACCTGACAGATATCAGTGCAATAGCCAACCTCACTAATCTGACATACATAAAAATTAAGGGTGGAGAGGGTATATTTACCGATGATGCAAACTATGCCATTGACTTTGACAAATTTGGCAATCTTGAGTATCTAAAAATCAATGATGAAAAAGTTGACCTTGATGAATAGACAACTATTATAAAAGCTAAAAAATAACCAAGGAGAAAGCAGCTATGAAAAAGTACGCAGGACACATCATTTTGGCAGTAGTTATAGTAATACTTGCCGTAGCAATAGTGGGTATGTACTTCAATAAGCAAGAGAGTACCAACTTAAACAATTCAGTTGAAACTTCAGAATACATAGCGATAGATACACCGGAACCAACGGCGGAGCTGACTTTAGAACCAACAGTAGAGCCGGTCACAACGGTAGAGCCAACATCAACGCCGGAACCGACACCTGAGCCGACACCGACACCTGAGCCGACACCGGAGGTGGAAGAAGAAAAGTCAAGACAATCTTATATTACAAGAACTGAAGATGGATATGAGTATGATTTTTTGCTTGAGTTTGCAGGCATTATAGCAGGTAGCTTTGGAGTATCCAATGAAGATATGATAGCGTATGTTGAGACAAATATTGAAGAATTGTACAACATGGAAGAAAACAGCGATGTAGATAGAGCATTATTTCAATATGCACAAACGTTGCCTTCGTGGCAGGATGGCATTGTACCCATGGAGGCAATAATGTATGCTCAAAGTTCAGTAAATGTGCGTATTGGACATTCAGCGGATTATGAGAAGATTGGTTCGTTAACAACCAATCAGGAAGTAGCTGTAACCGGGCAAAGTAGCGAAACCGGATGGTATCGGATAGAGTTTGAGGGTGGTATAGGTTATGTATCAGACGCATATTTGGGTCCCAATATGGTAGAGGTTCCGGAAACAGATGTTGCTACACCGGGAACAAATAGTGGTAGTGTCAATTCGGATTCGACGTACATATCAGAAAGAAACGGATACCAAGTGGGAGATCAGATGATTATAGGTATGTATACATCTGTGACATATCAGGGTGGAGATGTATGGATGACGGAGGATTCCCGGGCGTATACAGTGGTAAAAGATAATGGAAACGGATATATAGAGTTTGCACCGGGGATTTTTGCAAAACCGGGTGAGCAGCCGGTATCTGAGAGAGTCGGATATCAGCCGGGAGATACCATGTTATGTCATAGCCTTGGATATGATTTTAACAGGGTTTATGTAGGTAATGATATTTGGTATGACGACAATGATCCGGATACCATGCTGATAGCTTCTTTGCAAAATGGAAAATTGGTTTTCACAACTTATGACTGGTAAACAAAAGGGACTGTAAAGGAAGTGCACCTCAAATGTTAGATGGATTAAATCTGGCATTTGGAGGTGCATTTTATTGCAGAAAAGTAAAAAAATTTATACAATCTTCCATATTCGACAAATTATACTGTGGAAAGATGAGATAAAAAATGATATACTATATCCGTATAAGTTTGTTTGAGGCTATGGGGTGCTTTGGACGAACTAGATTAATTAAGAATGCATCATTTATTAAATGGGGGCATACATGAAGAAAAGAATCAGATTAAAAGGACGCATAAAGACATATTTGCAGTTTTCCATATATCTGGGAGTGCTGTTGCTGGTAATCAATGCCGGTATGTTGGCATTGGATTTGCGGGCAGGCTTGTTACTGGGCTTTTTTACCCTTTTCTATTTTGTAGTAACTTTGGCTTTATATTTTTATAATAAGCCTGTTATTATCAATGAATTGGTCAGCTTTGCAACTCAGTACGGACAGATTCAAAAGCGTTTACTAAGGGATTTGGAACTGCCGTATGCTTTGTTGGACGATACCGGTAAAGTAATTTGGACAAACCTGGCTTTTGAAGAAGTAATTAAACAGCCCAAGGGCTTTAATAAGTCTATTATGGCAGTGTTCCCGTCCATTACCAGAGATAAGCTTCCTGATGATAAGGGTGTGGAAGAAACCCAGTATGATTTGACTTATGACGGAAAAGAATACATAGCGAAATTTAAGAAGATATCACTGAAGGAAATGGCAGAAAACAGTGATATGATTCAGGCACAGGGCTATGACGGCTATCTGATTGCGGTCTATTTATTCGATGAGACGGCATTGCATATTGCATTACAGGAAGTGGACGACCAGAGCCTGACCGTAGGACTTCTGTATCTGGACAACTATGAGGAAGCACTGGAAAGTGTTGAAGAAGTCAGACGTTCCCTGCTGATTGCATTGATTGACCGAAAGGTAAATAAATATATTTCTGCACTGGACGGTATTGTTAAGAAGCTGGAGAAAGACAAGTATCTGGTTATTATGCGTAAAAAGTCCGTGACACAGTTGCAGGAAACCCGTTTTGACTTGCTAGAGGATGTAAAAACCGTAAATATCGGTAATGAGATGGCAGTTACCATCAGTATCGGTATGGGACTGGACGGATTGACCTATGCCCAGAACTATGAATTTGCGCGTAATGCCATCGATTTGGCATTGGGACGTGGCGGTGACCAGGCGGTTATTAAGACCCCTGACAGTATTACGTACTATGGCGGTAAGAGTCAGCAGGTAGAAAAGAATACCCGTGTAAAGGCCCGTGTAAAGGCACATGCTTTAAAAGAAATCATTGCCGGCAAGGACAAGGTTATTATTATGGGACACCGTCTGGCTGATGTGGACAGTTTTGGTGCCGCAGTGGGTATTTACCGCATTGCCCAGACTCTGGATAGGAAAGCCCATATCGTATTAAACGATATTTCCAATACCCTGCAGCCCTTGGTAGATTTGTTTAAGAACAATCCCGAATATGATGCAGACATGATTGTGGGAAGTACACAGGCAATTGAATTGGCAGGTAACAATGCAGTACTGGTAGTGGTGGACGTAAATAAGCCGACTATTACAGAGTGCCCGGATTTGTTAAAGGTATGTAAATCCATCGTAGTATTGGATCATCACAGACAGGGAGCAGAAACCATTGAAAATGCGACATTGTCCTATGTGGAGCCATATGCATCTTCTGCCTGTGAAATGGTATCTGAGATTTTACAGTATACCAGTGACGGTATTAAGATTCGTATCGAAGAAGCGGATTGCATGTATTCCGGTATTATGATCGATACCAATAACTTTATGAGTAAAACCGGTGTCAGAACCTTTGAGGCGGCAGCATTCCTGCGTAGAAACGGTGCAGACGTGACCCGTGTCAGAAAGATGTTCAGGGAAGATGCCAATGAATACAAGGCGAAAGCGGATGCAGTCAGTCAGGCTGAAATTTACAGACAGTCTTATGCGATTTCTATTTGTACCAGTGAGGATATCCAGAGCCCTACCGTAGTAGGCGCGCAGGCAGCAAACGAGCTTCTGAATATCCGCGGTGTAAAAGCCAGCTTTGTGATGACGGAGTATCAGGGAAAGATATTTGTATCTGCCCGCTCCATTGATGAAGTCAATGTACAGATTATTATGGAAAGATTAGGCGGCGGTGGTCATATGAGTATTGCCGGTTGTCAGTTAGAAGGCGTAAGTATGGCAGAAGCCATCGGTAACCTGAAATCAACTATTGATATTATGATAGAAGAGGGTGCTATTTGAGGATAGCAAAAGAAGTGTTACAATAGATTTGAAGCCGCATCGGCGGCGGAATGAGAGGCGTTATGAAGATTATTTTATTACAGGATGAAAAGAAACTGGGTAAAAAGGGCGATATTATTGAAGCCAGCGAAGGATATGCAAGAAACTTTATTTTACCCAAGAAAATCGGTGTAGAAGCAACCCCAAAGAACTTAAATGATTTGAAACTCCAGAAGGCCAATGCGGACAAGGTGGCACAGGAACAGCTGGATGCAGCAAAGGCACTGGCAGAAACCTTGGAAACCAAGACCGTAGAAGTAAAGATGAAAGCCGGTGAAGGTGGCAGAACTTTTGGCTCTATTTCATCGAAGGAAGTTGCAGCTGCATGTAAAGAGCAGCATGGTATTGAACTGGACAAGAAGAAAATCGTAATGGCGGATGCTATCAAGAGTTTTGGTGTATATGAAGTTGGTGTAAAACTGCATCCCAAGGTAACCGCGAAATTAAAGGTACATGTATCTGAAAGCTAAGACGAAAGGAAACTGTCATGCCGACAATGGAAGAAACAGTCTTAAAAAGAATATTGCCCCATAGCGTAGAAGCGGAGCAGTCGGTTATCGGTTCCATGATTATGGATAGAGAGGCTATTGTAGTATCCTCCGAAATTATTACCGGCGACGATTTTTACAACAAGCAGTATGGTATTCTGTTTGAAACTATGGTGGAATTAAACGAAGAGGGTAGACCGGTAGACCTTGTGACTTTACAGGACAGGCTTAAGGAAAAGGATGTACCGCCTGAGGTCAGCAGTCTGGAATTTGTCAGGGACTTGATTACGGCAGTGCCTACTTCTGCTAATATCAAATATTACGCAAATATTGTGGCGGAAAAGGCAACCCTGCGTAAGCTGATTCGTTTAAATGAAGAGATTGCCAATACCTGTTATGCAGGTAAGGAAAATCTGGAAGTTATTTTGGAAGAAACGGAAAAGAAAATATTTGAAGTAGTACAGAAGCGCAATACCGGTGAATTCGTACCCATTCGTCAGGTGGTTATGAACGCCATGGACAAGATCGAAAAGGCATCCAAAAACAAAGGTGCCGTAACGGGTATTCCTACGGGCTTTATCGATTTGGATTACCGCACTGCCGGTATGCAGCCTTCAGACCTTGTACTGATTGCGGCACGTCCTTCCATGGGTAAGACCGCGTTTGTACTTAATATTGCAGAGCACGTAGCTTTCAGACAGAATAAAACTGTAGCCATTTTCAGTTTGGAAATGTCAAAGGAACAGTTGGTAAACCGTTTGTTCTCGCTGGAGTCCAAAGTAGACTCCCAGCATATCAGAACCGGTCAGCTTTCTGACCAGGAGTGGGAGAAGCTGATTGAAAGTGCAGGCGTTATCGGACGTTCCAACCTGATTATAGATGATACTCCCGGTATCAGTATTGCAGAGCTTAGAAGTAAATGTAGAAAGTACAAGCTGGAACAGGATTTGTCCATGATTATCATCGACTACTTACAGTTGATGTCAGGTAGTGGCAGAAGCGACTCCAGACAGCAGGAAATTTCCGATATTTCCCGTTCCTTAAAGGCGGTAGCGAGAGAGTTGTCTGTACCGGTACTGGCGTTGTCCCAGTTGTCCCGTGCAGTTGAACAGAGACCGGATCATCGTCCCATGCTTTCCGACCTTCGTGAATCGGGAGCAATCGAGCAGGATGCTGACGTGGTTATGTTTATCTATCGTGATGACTACTATAACCACGATACAGAGCGTAAGGATATTGCGGAAATTATTATTGCGAAACAGAGAAACGGTCCTATCGGTACGGTAGAACTGGCATGGCTGCCCAATTACACCAAGTTTGCCAATCTGGAAAAATAGAAGCATTTATGATAACGATAGGCAAAGCCGTGGCAGTACAGCAGTAAACATGCAGATACATATTAAAACATCATACAAAGAATACAAAAGAGAACAGTTACAGGAACAGCCTGTGGTTTGTTCTCTTTTTATTTTAACGGGGAACCGTTGACTCTGATTAAGGAATGATTTACAGGAGATTCTTAAGGAGTTAGAAAGGAAAACAAAAAAGAAAGGAAGGATGAATATGAGCAGTACATTTTTGATTTCAGATGCGGCAAAACAGGTGAGCGTGGAGGCTCATGTGCTTCGTTACTGGGAGGAAGAATTGAAACTTCCTATCAAACGAAACGAACTGGGACACCGTTACTATACAGAAGAGGACATCCGCAGATTTATGGAAATAAAGGATTTAAAAGAGAGGGGACTGCAATTGAAAGCAATCAGAATGGTATTGAAAAACGGTAAGTTGGACAGGCTGACACCGGTGGAAGAGGAAAAAAATATTACGCAGGTAACATCGGAGAGAACAGGCACGGAAAAAGCAATATTGAAGGAAGAAAAAAATCAAATGAAAGAGCAGGAAAGTAATTTTGAAGAGCCGCAGACAGAAGAACATACTGATACTTTACAAGTGATTTCAACGGGACAAGCACTCCGCACAGAAAACGGTGAAGATAAGATAAAACGCCTTCAGTGGCTCTTGCAGCAAATGTTTAGGGAGGTTGTGCAGGAAAATAATGCAACCCTTTGTCAGGAGATGAAAGAAAGCGTATTAAAGGAATTGGATTACCAGTTTAGAATGCAGGAGGAAAAAGAAGAAGAGCGTAATGCACAGAAAATAAAACGTGACGAAGAGCATTACAAGAAGATAGATGAGCTTCTCAGGAAGAAGAGAAGGTTGTTTAAGAAGTAATTAAAAAACAGTCTGTAAACCAAGCGGTCTACAGACTGTTTTACGTTTGCTATAATTATTCTTCTACAATAGCGCCAACAGGGCAGCAACCTGCGCAAGAACCGCAGTTGATGCAGGTGTTAGGATCGATTTCCATCTTGCCATCGCCCATGCTGATAGCACCAACGGGGCACTGAGATTCACAAGCACCGCAGCCAACACAAGTATCATTAATAACAAATGCCATAATAATATCCTCCTTAATACATCATGTATTGATATAAATTTATCATTAATAATATTTTAATACAAAATATATATAAATACAAGCCCTTTCCGTAAGTTTCCAGATTTGGGCATTTACTAAGCAAAGAGGGCTCCTGGTAAAACGGAAAAGATTTAATGTAAACAAATAACTTGACATGAAAAAAACAGAGTGTTATACTTTCCTAAATTAACATAAGAAAAGCGACGACGGAAACAAGTAGCGTATTTGACGTATCCAGAGAGAGCATCATATGGTGAAAGATGCTTATACACATGATATGTGAAAACCATTCCAGAGCTGCAATGCTGAAAGTAGAGGTAAGCATTGACGTATATCTGCGTTAAAGATTAGGATTTGTTAGAATCTGAAGTGAAAAAATAAGGTGGAACCGTGCATACTGCACCCTTAAAGATACAGGTATTGTGTCTTTGAGGGTGTTTTTTTACTTTTTAAAATTAAAAAGAAATGGAGGTAGACTGATATGATAAGAAAAGTAGAGGAAAAGGATATCAGCGAATGTGTAAAAGTCATTAGAGAAAGCTTTCTGGTATGAAGAAATGGGTTTTGTGCACACAGGTACAAAGAAATTTGATTTCTTTCCTTTTACCTGTGGGTATATGGAAAAATTGATATAAGTTTAAGGAGGTAAGAATTATGCAATATGCAATAGAATTATATTACGATAAGGAAACGGAACAAAAACTTTTTAATTTGGCTAATCGGATAGCAGAAGAAAAATTGAGTACAAAGTTTCTGAAATGGAAAACCAGACCACATCTAACATTGGCTTGTTTCAATGATGTGGATGAAGCAAAATGTATGGAACAATTAAACCGGTTTGCACAAACCCATCGATCCATGCCTGCATATATTGGCTCTGTCGGAATGTTCAATGATACAAGGACAATTTTTGCTTCGCCTGTAATGAATGACGGTATGTATCAATTTCAAAGAGAATTGCATGAATACTTGCAAGATTTTGATACAACCGGCTGGGAATGGTATTGTCCTAACAGATGGGTGCCGCATTGTACATTGGCACTTACCGGGGAAGATGAAGAAGAGGTTTTTTATAAGGCCAGTGAACTGATTTTGCGTGAGTTTAGAAAAATGAGTGGGAAGTTTGTTTCCGTAGGCTTAGTAAAAATAACATTTCCTGTGGAAGAAATTTATACTGTAGAATTGGAAGATTAAATTTGAAGTGTCGATATACAAGTCTGGATACAATAGATTACGGATTTAGCAAAATCCCTAATTTACAACAAGGAAACCGTCCGCTCAACTTTTCTGAGTGGACGGTTTTGTGGTTTATATCATTCGTGTGTCGGAACAAGCATAGTCTTACGCCATGTCAGCACGTCTCTTTTTGATACCCTGTAAAATAACCGCTTTCTTGTCTACGACCTTTTCTTTATCCATGGCGGGAACACCCTTTAATTTATACTCCATACCCAGGGATTCGTATTTCTTCTCGCCCATGGTGTGGTAGGGCAGTACATCTAACGCCTTTAAATTATGGAACTGGCCGATAAAGTAGCCCAGTTCTTCCAGATATTTGTCATCATCGGTAATGCCGGGAACTACTACGTGACGAATCCACATATCCACGCCTTTTTCATCCAGATATCTACAAAAATCCAGAATGTGTTCATTAGGCTGTTGGGTCAATTCTTTGTGCTTTTCAGGGTTGATATGTTTGATGTCCAACATAACCAAATCAGTTAGTGTCATCAGTTTATCCAGTTTTTCTACGTAGTCAGTGTTGCTACGGTTAAAAGCAATACCGGAGCTGTCGATACAGGTGTGAATCTCTTTTTCTTTTGCCAGAGTAAACAAATCAATTAAAAAATCTACCTGCATTAAGGGCTCGCCACCGGTTACGGTAATACCGCCGCCACGATAAAAACCTTTGTTTCTCTCGTATTGTTCTATAATATCAGCCGGTTCCATCATTGTGCCACCGGTCATTGCCCAGGTGTCCGGGTTGTGGCAATAAGCACAACGCATGGGGCAACCCTGCACAAATACTACGAAGCGTACACCGGGACCATCAACAGTGCCAAAGGTTTCTATTGAATGAATTCTTCCTTGCATAATAAGTCCTTTCTTTTATTATATCGTTACAACTAAGTTATGGTATAGGTTTTCCCAAATCATATAATTCATCCGGACATATATCCTGTCCGTCGGGCCATACCACTGTATAGCCATCCGTAGTAACACGTTTAAAATATTCATAAGACCGTAGTAGTCCATACCAGTCCCCTTTTATATAGGGCTCGACATCAAAACATTTTTTTTCACCATTATCAAAAGTGACTACAATCTGATATGCACAAAATACATCTACTCGAATTGCGGTTGGTCTTAGCATAGTAAATTCCTCCCAATCCATTAACGCAACGGTTCTATTTTGAAATAGCCATCACCATTGCTCAATAGTCTCCAATTTGCCTGTAATTCTTCTTCGTGAATCGCCATCCATGCTAACAACAATTTCATTTGCTTATTTGGGAAACTTCCTTCTAAAACTTCACCATCTATTCCTACTACAATTTCATGCTCTCCATACAGAGCGTGGATGTGTGGTTTGTTATGTTTTCCACCCATTTCACTTTGCATTCGTACAATAATTCCAAAAAACATAGATAGTGCGGGCATATTAAATATCTCCCTTCGCTGTAAGAAACAAAAAATATCATGTATCTAATATCAGTATACACAGTCTAAACACAAAACACCAGTCTTTTGAAGAAAATACAATGGATAAAATTCAGTACAAGGTGCCTGCGGTCTTTTTGCTTCACAGGAATTCTTTGTAAAGCAAAAAAAGACTGCCACATATGTGACAGTCTTTTAAGACTTTTCTTAAGGTCGGATTAGATAGCCTCATGGAAAGTACGGGAAATAACGTCTGCCTGCTGTTCAGCGGTTAACTTAATGAAGTTAACTGCGTATCCGGATACACGGATAGTCAGCTGAGGATATTTCTCAGGATGCTGCTGAGCATCTAATAAGGTATCTCTGTTAAGTACGTTTACGTTTAAGTGATGACCACCTTTAACAACATAGCCATCAAGTAAAGCTACTAAGTTATCAACCTGTGCATTTGCTGCTGCCATTGTTTTGATCCTCCTGTTAATTTAATTTTTGTCGCTGTCTTTGCGACCGCTATAATCATCAAGTCCTTGATGAAGTGTAGGAACACTGCATGCTAAGGGGGTTCTGGAACAATCCGTACAACCCATTGTCTGAACGTTCTTTTGACTGTTGTTGTTTTCATCAAAGTTGACATTTACGTGACCTACGCCACTTGCCATACCGGAGTCCAACAATTTTATCAAATCGTCAATCATAGCTTTTTCGTCCATGGTGTTCCTCCTTGTTATGACCGGGCGGCGCAGCCGCCCGACCTGTTAATTTAAGTTTAATTCTCAACCTGTCAAATTAGTTGTTTAAATCTAATTTGATGTCGAGCGTCATCTCGATTTGCTTTGAATTACTTGTTTAAATCTAATTCGATGTCGCCGGAGAATACTTTATCTTCTTTACCAAGAGCACCGGGAATGATGGTGAAGGTATTGGAGATACCGTCTTCTGCGTGGTTGAAAGGTAATTTAGCTACGGAAGACAGGGAAGCTACTGCACCGTGGGTATCACGTCCGTGCATAGGGTTAGCACCGGGTGCGAAAGGCTGTCCTTTCTTACGTCCGTCAGGTGTGTTACCGGTTGCCTTACCATAAGTTACGTTAGAAGTAATGGTAAGAACGGACATGGTAGGAATACCGTTTCTGTAGGTATGATGTCTTCTGATAGCAGTCATGAACTTAGCTACGATATCACGAGCGATGCTGTCTACACGGTCATCGTCGTTACCGTATTTAGGGAATTCACCGGTAGTCTTGAAGTCTACGATGATACCGTCTTCGTCACGAACAACTTCAACCTTAGCGTACTTGATAGCGGATAAGGAGTCTGCTACGATGGACAGACCAGCCATACCGGTTGCGAAGTAACGCTTAACATCTCTGTCATGAAGAGCCATCTGTGCTCTTTCATAGCAGTACTTGTCATGCATGTAGTGGATTACGTTTAAGGTGTTTACATAAACGTCTGCCTGCCATTCCATCATATCGATGAACTTATCCATAACGTCATCATAATCAAGAACGTCACCGCTTACAGGACGGTACTTAGGACCAACCTGCTTCTTGGTAACTTCGTCAATACCACCGTTTAATGCGTATAACAGACACTTAGCTAAGTTAGCACGAGCACCGAAGAACTGCATTTCCTTACCGATAACCATGGAAGATACGCAACAAGCGATACCGTAGTCATCACCGTGGGATACTCTCATTAAGTCGTCGTTTTCATACTGGATGGAAGAAGTCTGGATAGACATCTTTGCACAGTATCTCTTGAAGTTCTCGGGAAGTCTGGTAGACCACAGTACGGTCAGGTTAGGCTCAGGAGAAGCACCAAGGTTAGTTAAGGTGTGCAGATAACGGAAAGACATCTTGGTAACCATGTGACGACCGTCAACACCAACACCACCTAAAGATTCGGTTACCCATACAGGGTCACCGGCGAAGATCTGGTTGTATTCAGGAGTACGGGCAAACTTGACGCAACGTAACTTCATGATGAAGTGGTCAACGAATTCCTGAATCTGATCTTCGGTAAATGTACCATTCTTTAAGTCTCTCTGAGCGAAGCAGTCAAGGAAAGTAGAAGTACGTCCTAAGGACATAGCAGCACCGTTCTGCTCTTTAACTGCACACAGATAACCGAAGTAAGTAGCCTGGATAGCTTCTTTAACGTTGGTAGCGGGTTTGGAAATATCGCAGCCGTAAGAAGCAGCCATTTCTTTCATTAATTTAAGAGCAACCATCTGCTCGGAGATTTCTTCACGAAGACGGATTACGTCATCAGTCATAACACGACCGGTAGAATCCTTCTGTGCAATCTTGTCTTCAATCAGTCTGTCAATACCGTACAGAGCGATACGTCTGTAGTCACCGATGATACGACCACGGCCGTAAGCATCAGGAAGACCGGTAATGATGTGGGAAGAACGGCAAGCTCTCATTTCTGCATTGTAAGCATCGAAACAACCTGCGTTGTGAGTTTTTCTGTGAGTAGAGAAGAACTCGCTGATTTCAGGATCTACTTCATAACCGTTGTCAGAGCAAGCTTTTTCTGCCATTCTGATACCGCCGTAAGGCTGTAAAGAACGCTTGAAAGGCTTGTCAGTCTGGAAACCTACGATGGTTTCTTTGTCTTTGTCAAGGTATCCGGGGCCGTGAGAAGTGATGGTAGAGATAACCTTGGTGTCCATATCAAGAACGCCGCCTGCTTCTCTTTCCTGCTTCTGCAGCTCAAGTACCTGCTGCCATAAATCTTTTGTGTTCTGTGTAGCGTCGGCTAAGAAAGACTCATCACCGTCATAAGGGGTGTAGTTCTTCTGGATGAAGTCACGAACGTTAATTTCGCTTTCCCATTTGCCGCCTACAAAATCATTCCATTCTGGTCTCATTTTGAAATGCCTCCTATAAAATTTGAATTAGTGAATGTATAGTTAAAACTTTTCTAATCCTATGAAAATATTATATGAAAAACGTGTATACACGTCAAGGTAAAGCAGTGTACTTTTTTCTATACAAATGCTTAATTTTGCAAATGTTTTCGAAAAAATACAAGAAAAATTACCATGTCGGAATGACTTGCCAACCGTGTGGGAAAGTATTATACTAAGCATGTACAAAAAAGGAGGTAAACAACATGGAAAATATAACTAAAGATATGACAATTGGTGAAATTTTACGCAAGGCACCCGAAGTGGCACCTATTTTATTAGAGTCCGGCATGCATTGCTTAGGATGCCCTTCTGCACAGGGAGAGTCTCTTGAGGAAGCAGCTATGGTACATGGCATGGACATCGATGTGCTGATGGAAAAGATTGCAGCACTGTAATGTGGAAATAGCAGAGGAATAGTATTTTCGGCTGTTGAGACATTTTCCGGTTTCAGCGTAAGAACTTTTCAGACAAGTAAAAGCACCACGCCCGGTTGGGTGAGGTGCTTTTTGTGTTGTAATCATATTGAATTGTAATAATGTTGAATAAAAGGCTACATCTTTGCCAACGCCTGAATAGCACAATCCGCAATGACTGCAGTATAGTGTTCTTCCAGATATGCACGGGTGGCAGGAAGACTTTTTTTAGCACTTCCGTATTCGGACAAAATATTGCAGAGACGGTTAAACTCTTTGGCAGAGTGCTCCCCTTTCTGGATAATCAATATATATTGTCCCTCAGATTCATCTTTATACAGAGAGTTTTCACCGTGATAATTTCCGGCAAGCATGCCGGCAAGACGGATTAGGTTGTGCAGGGAATCAAATACAAAAATTCGGGTCAGGTCAGTTTTTTCTTCTTCGCCGGAAGGTTGTGTTTCCTTGGGAAGACTCTTTTCAGTGTCAGTGGTATCGGATGTCTCTGCGGCGGCAGCCTTACGGCTTTCGTGCAGGCGTTTGAATAAATCAAGCACTTCGTCCGCACCGTCACTGTTTTCGGAAACAGTATCCTCCGCATCGTCATCGTGGACGGAGGGGGCAAATTTGGAAAAACGTGTATCCAGCTCTTCCGGATCCTCAACCTTGGTAATGATTAAAACAATACATTCGGAGTTGAGGGGAATTGCTTCTATCATCAGCGGAATGTCCTCCGCTTCAAAGCCACATTCAAAAGAAGCCTGCTGCATCATGTCGCGGAATAAATCCTTGGCTTTTTCTGTACCGTAAGCAAGCTCGCTGATTTTTAATTCGCGGTCAGCTAAATCCTCGCGGGTCAGCGTACATCGTATCTGGTTTTCATTCACTTTTTCAATTTTCATGCTATCACATCCTTACTGTTAAGATACTGCACTTTTGTTTGTCCGGTGACTGAAACTCCCGTAAAAATCTGATTAAAAGTATATTATACTTTTCCGTGAGTTTAGTCAAGAGTAGCGGTGCAGTTTCACACTCTTTTAATAAATTTGGAAAAATTATCATAATTATCTTGCAAAGTATGGGACAATTGCGTATAATAAAATTCCAAGGTGCCTCCGGCAATCTGTACGGAAGGGAGGCATGGCAGTACATCTTTTTATTTCTTTCTAAGTTTCAGGATTATCTTATTTGTTCAGTATGCTTTATTTTTCAAAGCAGTATTCCGGATTAGAAAGTATTTTATCAAGCATTTAATTTTGTGAAAAGTTAGGATTCTTGTCCGCATGTAGCAGTTATATAATAGTATGCGGATGTCTTGCAGGCTTATGTGTCTGTGTCTAATTTAATTATTTCCAAATTTCTTTGCTCGTTTTAATTCAATTTACAGGTAGTTTTATATTTTGTACGCCGGGGCATCTTAATTTACAAGTTTGAAGAGATACATAAAAGGAAAGTATATCACGAAAAAGACTTATGTTTTTTACCGATGTATCTTGGAAAAGGAGGAAAATCGTGCACGAAACTGAGGAGCGGTCTTTAAAGAAAAAACTGGAAATTATCAGCAGTTCAGGTGTTTGTCTTTTTTTGGAAGGACAGCCGGCAACACCGGAGCAGATAGCGGATTGCTGCGTCTGTGAAGAGTCGGTATATATGGCCGACTATGTAATGGATGAAACCGGAACTTTAAAAGAACTGCGCTATGACAGGGTGACCCACTGGAAATAGTTTTATGTCAGTGCCTCCAAAAGGTCACGTCCCGTTACGGTCAGGCAGGGTTATTACATCGGGGAACGCCTCTCTTGTATGTTGCCACGCTGTCCTGACCGGCTGCGGGAAACGATAAATAAAATGATTTAAGATAAAATTAAAATAAATTGTCGAAAAATTTAATGACGAAGCGGGGATAGTTTGTTATAATGAAGAACAGAATTGGAGGACTATATTTATGAAGAAAGCCATACCCGTATTGATTGCAATTGTGTTAATTCTTATTATAGGAGGCGTTACTTTCGGCTCCCAGATTATTGAAAAATATTCTTATTCTCAGGAACAGGCAGATTTGTATGAGCATTTTAATGTTATGAGGGAGAATGAGGTTTCTATTATATTGCAAAATGAACTGATAGAGGCTAAGGCGGTTTTAAAGGACGGTCTTTGCTATTTTGACCTGGCTACCGTGCATCTTTATTTTAACGACAGGTTCTATGTGGATGAGGTAGAGCAGTTATTGTTGTATACCACTCCTACTGATATTATCCGGTCATCCATAGGAACCGCGGAGTACCAGGTGGGCGGCGAGGTGCAGAATGCAGGTTATACATTGAGTTATGCAGTGTCTTCGGGTGAAGAGGTTACTTATTATATTGCGGCAGATTTTGTGAAGCAGTATACCAATTTTTATTATGCATTGTATGAAAATCCCAATCATATGCAGGTTTATACCCAGTGGGGAGAACAGCAGGTGGCGGATATTTCCGGTGAAACTGCACTACGAGTATTGGGCGGTGTTAAGAGCCCCATCCTCAGACAGCTTGCAGAGGCAGAAACCGTAGTTATTCTGGAAAAGATGGAAACATGGTGCAAGGTGAAAACTGATGATGCCTATATTGGGTATGTGGAGAATAAATATCTGACGAATGAAAGAGTAGAGGCACAGGAGCCGGTAACGGATTATGTGGTGCCGGAATACACTTCGCTGACCAGAGATGACAAGATTTGTCTGGGCTGGCATGCTATTTTTGCCAAGAGCGGCAATGATACATTGAATGAAGTGCTTGCCAATGCAAGCAGTCTGACGGTTATTGCACCTACGTGGTTCAGCTTAAAGGACAATGAAGGAAATTTGCAGAGCTTTGCTTCTGCTTCTTATGTAGAAAAGGCACATGACAAAGGTGTGGAAGTTTGGGGCGTGGTAGACGATTTTAACTATGCGGCAAATAATGATGTAGCGATTGATATTTATACACTGCTTGCCACCACCACTACCAGAACCAATCTCATTGACCGGATTATGGAAGAGGCGGCAAACTGCGGTATGGACGGTATCAATATTGACTTTGAAAATATTGATGCCAATTCGGGAGAGCATTTTGTACAGTTCTTGAGAGAGCTGTCCATTCGTTGCAGGGCGGAAGGACTGGTGCTTTCCGTGGACAACTATGTACCTTACAACTTTAACTCTTATTATGACCTTGCGGAACAGGGTGTAGTGGCAGATTACGTTATTATTATGGGTTATGATGAGCACTGGGCAGGTTCTGATGAAGCGGGTTCCGTAGCAAGTATCGGATATGTAAGGTACGGTATTGAGAAGACTCTGGAGTATGTACCTTCCGGAAAGATTGTCAATGCACTGCCTTTCTATACCAGACTTTGGAAAACCGAGGGCACTGAGGTTTCCAGTGAAGCATATCCCATGACCAGTGTGGAAAATGTATTGAGTAAGTACGGCATGGAAGCAGAATGGGATGACGAGAGCGGACAGAACTATGCAGAGGTCAATATTGATGATGTATGGTATCAGATTTGGGTGGAAGATGTTCAGTCCATCAGTGTAAAATTGAACGTTATGCAGACCTATGATTTGGGTGGTGTAGCGGCATGGAGATTGGGTTATGAACCTGCCGGCGTGTGGGAGGCGATCGGCGGATATTTAGCACAGTAAAATAGAATATTGCGGTCTAAGCCCCCTGTTTTCTTCATACATTTTGATAATAGAAGAAAACAAGGGGCTTTTATGAAATCTCAGAAATATATCATGTTTGGGTTGGCAGCAGTCCTTATGTTGGCAGTAGTTTTACATATTTTCAGAAAAGCAGGTGTGCATGAAACTGCGGGGAATGCAGAAGCAGATAATCGGCCCTGTGTAGTGCTGGACGCGGGACATGGTGGCGACGATCCGGGAAAAGTGGGTATAAACGGTGCACTGGAGAAAGATTTAAATCTGGAAATTACATTATTGGTGAAAAAGTATCTGGAAATGGATGATGTGCGGGTGGTATTGACCAGAGAAACGGAAGCCGGACTTTATGATGCCAATGCTTCTAACAAGAAGGTGCAGGATATGAAGCGGCGAATTGCCATTATAGAAGACATACAGCCGGATGTTACCGTAAGCATTCACCAGAACAGCTACCCGGAAGAATATGTGCATGGTGCACAGGTGTTTTATTATACGGGCAGCCGTGAAGGACAGAAGCTGGCCGAAAAAATACAGAACAGACTTGTTGCGGGAGTTGACCCGGAGAACACAAGGCAGATTAAAGCCAATGACAGTTATTATCTGTTGAAAAAAACAGCCACGCCTATTGTAATAGTAGAGTGTGGTTTTTTGTCCAATGCAACAGAGGCGGAAAAACTCACAGACCCCGCGTATCAGAGGGAACTGGCGTGGGAAATCCATTTGGGAATTATTCAGTATTTAAATGAAACCGGTGCAGAATAGCACCGGTTTCGTATTAGATCTTATTGGGGAATCTGTAATAACTCCTGCAAATATTCAATCAGGACTTTGGAAGCACGTTCGTGGGATTTTACACCCGGATGGAAACGGCTGCCGATGGTTTCTTCGGTGGTGTTGGGTAACTGTAAAAAGTATGCCTTATTATCACCGGTTTCGGCACGATAGGTGCTTACTGCGTGGGCAATCGGCAGGGAAAGATTGTAGCCTAACATACCATAAGTCCAGACAATATGGGAGTTGGGGTTGTTGCGGCGCAACATATAAAGGAAATCCACTACGGCTTTTTCAAAACGGGCAACATCTTCAGTGTTGAAAGAGCCGTCTTCGTTTTTGCGCTGTTTGAAAACTTCGCCGGTTTCCGGAACTGTAAAAGCGGGCTGTTCAAAAGCACTGGCATCATTGGTGCCTAAATTGACAATGACGGCGTCCGGCTGCCATTGGTCGAAGGGGTTGGGCTTCTGGGCACCCAGTTGTTCATTGAACTCGCCTTCTGCCAAACCACAGATTGCTTCGTAACGGGTGGGAATGCTGTGTCTTGGGTCGTTGTCCCAACCGCAGAGAACACCCCATCCGCCTTGGGAAATCAAGCGGATGTCAGCGTTTAATGCTTCGCCGGTCATGGTGGCATAGTGTTTGCTGGAACTCATAAACATGGTAATCCAGGGATAGTCGCCTTTCGCACCGTATGTACCCTCACCGGAGGTAATGCTGTCGCCGATGAATTCTAACTTTATAGGCTTGTCAGCAACAGGTGAAAATTCACCGTCCGTCTGAAAACCACGAATCAGTACGTGGCAGGCATTGTCTTCAGACATAGCCTGTAGTTCGCGGAAAAAGCGCACATTCTTTACCGGTTCCTGGGTCATGTTGCGGAATAAGCAGATAGAATAACTGCCGGGCATCAACATCTGGCGGCTCATTACAGCACCGTCAATGGAAGTGCCAACCCAAGGTTCATGGAAATCAAAGTCAACATCAATATCAATCCAAAGTTCTGTACCGGTTACATTGACCTCGATGGCACTGCCGTTCCAGAACAAAGGCAGGGGATACTGGGTGGTATCTGTTCTGCCGTGAAGTTTGTAATAAGGAACTTCTTTTAAAGAATAGGTTTTTAAATTTGTATTAGGATTCATAATAGGTCTCCGTTTCTTAAATGGTTTCGTATTTAAGTATTATCCAACTATGGTGTTGCAAATGTTTATAGAGTAATTGCTTTTACATATCCTGTATTTTGATATTTTAGCACAATTTAGGATAGGAGGCAATGAGTTTGCCCCCTTTCTTTTGGGAAAAAGCGGAGGTAAAATTCTACAGATTGCACAATGGAAACACGACTTAAAACTCATTGTTGCACTTGTGAATCTGTGTCATCAGATTTTTAAGGAAAAACGAAAATAGCCGCCATTACTCGCACTAATGACGGCTGACCTTTTATAAGGTTTTGCTTTATTGGTTGGGTAAGCCGTAACTCTGCTTTCCCTTTTCTGATTTCAATATAGCACACACAGAAACCTTATGCAGGCAGAAAAATCCCCTAAACCATGGATTTCCCAGAGAAAGTGTGTTATACTATGCCAAAATGAACAAGTCTGATGGAGGAACTCAAAATGCAATTAGAACAATTAAGAACAGATATGATGGCAGCAATGAAAGCAAGAGATAAATCCAGAAAAGATGCAATCTCTGCATTGGTGTCTGCGGTAAAGAAAGCAGGTATCGATGAAGGGTGTAGAGAAGATATCCCTGAAGAACTGGTAGACAGAGTGATTTTGAAAGAGTTAAAGACCGTAAAAGAGCAGATTGATACCTGCCCTGCGGGAAGAGAGGATTTGTTGGAAGAATATAAACTGCGTCATGATGTGATTGCGGAGTATGCACCGAAGATGATGTCGGCAGAAGAAGTGACTGCTTATTTAAAAGAGCACTTTGCAGCAGAACTGGAAACCAAAAACAAAGGACAGATTATGAAGGCTGTAATGGGTTCTTTGAAAGGTAAAGCAGACGGTAAGGTCATCAACGAAGTAGTAGCAGAATTGTGTAAATAAGCAGAGAGGCTTTGGCAGTGGAAACAAGATTTGTAACATGTATGGAGTCGGAGGATAAAACCTGTTTAAAGGAAGCCGGTCAGATATTAAAGGCTGGTGGACTGGTGGCTTTTCCTACAGAAACCGTGTACGGACTGGGTGGGGATGCATTGAATCCTTCTTCTTCCAAAAGAATATATGAAGCGAAGGGAAGACCTTCGGACAACCCGCTTATTGTGCACATTTGTAAATGGGAGGATATTTACAGGATTGTGTCGGATGCACCGGAGCATGCAGATATGTTGGTAAGGGCAAAAAAACTGGCGGATGTATTCTGGCCGGGACCACTCACTATGATTTTACCTAAATCGGAGATTGTTCCCGCGGAAACGACAGGAGGGCTTTCCACTGTGGCGGTGCGTTTTCCGTCCCACAAGACAGCACAGGCATTGATTGCGGAAGCGGGCGGCTATGTGGCAGCTCCCAGTGCCAATACTTCCGGAAAACCCAGTCCTACTTTGGCAAAATATGTAGCTGAGGATATGAATGGCCGTATTGATATGATTGTAGATGGTGGCGAAGTGGGTATCGGTCTGGAGTCAACCATCGTCGATTTAACGGTGGAACCACCGGAAATTCTGCGTCCGGGGTATATTACCCGGGAAATGCTTGCAGAAGTGTTGGGCACTGTGGAAACGGATATTACAATTTTAAGCGATAAAAGTGGGCAGGCACCTAAGGCACCGGGCATGAAGTACAGACATTATGCACCAAAAGGAGAACTGACAATCGTGTCAGGAAACGTTGACGGAGTGGTGACATATGTAAATGAAAAGCTTAAGGAAGCGAAGGCACTGGGGAAAAAGACAGGTGTAATTGCGACTGACGAAACGGCAGCATTTTATCAGGCAGATGCAGTGAAGTCTGCAGGCAAGCGAAGTGACGAGTTGACAGTAGCGAAACGTTTGTATACCATATTAAGAGAATTTGATGATGAAGATGTGGAATTGATGTATTCGGAAGCATTTGCCGAGGCAGGTATTGGGCAGGCTGTTATGAACAGGCTGTTAAAGGCAGCGGGACATCATGTGATAGAGGTCTGAAGCTGAGCCGAAAAGAAAAAAACAGTGTTCGGAACGGAAAAATAGTTTGATTGAGGAGGACATTATTTATGATAGCAATCGGAAGTGACCACGGCGGATATGATTTGAAGCAGGTGGTAATTAAGTATTTGGAAGAGCAGGGCATTGCATACAGGGATTTTGGCTGCTATGACAAAAATTCCTGCGATTATCCTTTGTTCGGAAAGGCGGCAGCAGAGGCGGTGGCAAGTGGCGAATGCGAAAAGGGTATTGTAGTTTGTACTACGGGAATCGGTATTTCCATAGCAGCAAATAAAGTTGCAGGGGTAAGATGTGCACTTTGTCAGGATACTTTTTCTGCCAAAATGACCAGACTACACAACAATGCCAATATGCTGGCACTGGGGGGCGGTATAGTTGGTCCCAATCTGGCACTGGATATTGTGGAAACATTTTTAAACACACCCTTTTCCGAGGAGGAGAAGCACTGCCGCAGAATTGGACTGTTGGAGTAAAGAAAAGTGTATCAGGGGAGGATACAGTATATTGGGAGAAGGAACTTTGCAGGAAAAAGACCTGTGATAATAATAAAGAAAGTAAGAGGGGTATGCAAATGACAAAGATGAGAAAAAGAGAGAACTATATCAGTTGGGATGAGTATTTTATGGGGATTGCACACTTGTCGGGTATGCGTTCCAAGGATCCCAATACACAGGTGGGGGCATGTATTGTGAGTATGGACAATAAAATTTTGTCCGTAGGGTACAATGGTTTTCCTATCGGTTGCTCGGATGATGAGTTTCCATGGGACAGAGAAGGCGACGAGTTGGAAACAAAGTATCCCTATGTGACCCATGGGGAGATGAATGCTATTTTGAATTACAGAGGCGGTTCTTTAGAGGGAACCAAGCTGTATGTATCCCTGTTTCCTTGTAATGAATGTGCAAAAGCCATTATTCAGGCAGGTATTAAGAAAATCGTATATGACAGTGATAAGTATGCAACAACACCTTCTACGCTTGCATCTAAGAGAATGTTAAATGCAGCCGGCGTGGAACTGGAGCAGTATCAGAGAAGCGGTCGCAGAATGGAATTGGATGTATAGAGAACGGGGCAGGACGACAAAGTGACACTTGTGTCATTGAGTGATGACGTGCCGGATTTTTAGACAAAGTAACATTCGGTTAAAACCTGAGAGAAAGGAGGAGCACCATAGGATGAAAAGAAAAAGTTTTAAGAAAAAACACGGCAGACTGTTGGCGGAAAGAATTTTCAGATACCGGCATAAAGGGCGGATTGCACTGGCGTTGATTGCTGTGATTTTGTTCTGTGATGTGCCTTCCATTGTTTATGCGGCAACTACTCAGGAACAATTGGATGAAGCTTTGGAAGAAAAGGAAGAGTTAGATAATAAAATAGACGAAAACCAGGAAACTCTGGATGGCCTGGAGGGTGTGGGAGCTGGTCTGAAGGAGGATTTGCAGGACTTAAATACACAGCTTACGGAAATCAGTGAAAGGCTTACGGAACTGAACGGACAGATTGCACAGAAAGAGCTGGAAATTGCGGAAACGGAAGCCGCTTTAGAGGAAGCAAGAGCAACCGAGGCGTGGCAGTATACTTGTATGGTGGAACGTATTCAGTATATTTATGAAAGCGGCGAAACGGATTATTTGGAGATTTTATTTTCGGCGGGTAGTTTCAGTGCACTGTTAAACTCCGCGGATTATTTGGAAGCGATAGCAGAATATGACCAGAAAATGCTTGCGTCATACGAAGAGACCCGTATGCTGATTGAAGAAAAGGAAGCTCTTTTACAACAGGAAAAACTGGAATTAGAAAGTCTGGTGCTGGAAGCAGAAAGCGAAAAGAGCAAGATTGCCGGACTGATTAGCCAGACGGCAGACAGAATTACTGCCAATGAGGATGAAATAGCAGCAGCCGAAGAAGAAATGAAGCGGCTGGAAGCAGAGAGAAGACAAACGGAAGAAGATATAGAGGCACTGCGAAAACAGATTGAGGAAGAAAAGAGACTGTCCCAACTGGCACTTAACTCCACATGGCGGGATATTTCTGAAATAGAGTTTGCAGACGGAGATTTGAAACTGCTGGCAAGTATTATTTACTGTGAAGCAGGCGGTGAACCCTATGAAGGACAGCTGGCGGTTGGCGCAGTGGTTATCAACCGTATGCTAAGTTCCAGATATCCGGATACCATGGTGGAGGTTATTTACCAGAGAAAACAGTTTTCACCTGTGGGAAGCGGCAGATTGGAACTGGTCTTGACTACGAATCGTGCAACCGCAAGCTGCTATCAGGCTGCGCAGGAGGCAATGTCAGGCGTAACTAATGTGGGAAGCTGCCTGTATTTCAGAACGCCGATTCCGGGACTTACCGGTATCAATATTGGTGGGCATGTATTTTACTGATGATTAAATATATGAAGGATTTCCATTAGAGTATAACTAAAAACCGATTGAAAAAAGTTTCCTTTTAGAGGCACGGTGTCTCATGCAGGAAGTTTTTCAATCGGTTTTACTTTGTTCTTGTGATAGTCTGTTGTTTGCTTAAGACTTAGTATCATACACCATAATATTCATTGATAGCTTTTCCTATAGTTGCAGTTACTCCAACACCATAAAGACCATCCAGAACTTGTGCCGGTTTATCATTTGTTAAATATCCTTCTGCTATTTTTAATAAAATATACCTTGCATTTGCAGTTCGGTACATCTTCTTTGTATTATCTTCCAATCGTTTTACAAGTTCCAATATTTCGCTATTCCCTCCGGTAGAATCCCTGAACGAAAAATAAATATTCTTTAATTCCTCTTGAAGTTTTTCGGTAACTTCCGGATGCTGTTCACTTTCCTCTACCGCACTTAAATATTTTTCTCGACTGCCATATATTTGTAACAACTCAATACCGACTTTTCCATTAACCATATTGCTTTTTACCAGCTCACTTATTTCGGAAATTGCAGAATCGTCCATATCCTGACTGCTTACTATCGTCTCTGTTACTTTCTCTGCATCCTCCACCTGAAATGCCTTAAAACTAATAGTAGCATCCTCTAATTCCATACCGTCTACAACTCCAAGTAAACCTTGCAGTCTGCTAATTTTCTGCACAATGTTTTTCCGGTAGTTTTTCAACACCGCACCATAATCACAGTTTTTAGCATTTACCACTTCTTTAATAGTATCAAGTGGTATATCCAATTCCTTCAGAAACAATATTGCCCTTAGTTTCTCTAAAGCCTCATCGTCATAAAGCCTATATCCTGCATCTGTTCTGTCTGTGGGAACAAGCAAACCTATTTCATCATAATATCTCAATGCTCGGATACTGATACCTGTTAATTCTGATATTTCTTTTACTGTTTTCATGACATACGCCTCCTTCGAATTTTATTCTAAAGGGTTACGTAACGAGAGAGTCAACACTTATTTTTTCTATGCGTAAAATTCTGATTGAGCGAGTTCTTTTGCGAGCGATGACAATTGAACGCAGTTCGATTGTATGGGCAAACGTTGAATTTGCAAATGTTTTAGTGGAGCGGAGAGAGTAGAGGCAGTTAGAGACCGACTGGATATAGAGAAAGTTCGTGGCGGTCGGGGCACAGTGTCGGGTTCAATCCGACCAGATAGGAGAAAAAGCTAATCTAGTCGGGATAAAGTAGTGTCAAAAAGCCGACTGGAAGGCGAAAAAGCCTTGTTTAGTGGGGATAGGCAGCAAATTTTCTCCGACTAAAAGTGAGAAAGCACGATTTAGTCGGACACGTGAAGAGAAATGCGTCCGACTAATAAAGTAAAAAAATACATTTAGTCGGTCGGAACTAGTTCTACAAATCCCAATTTTGCAAAGCAAGCGAAAATTTCAGTTTGTCAAAATAAGAACTTTCAGGTTGTCGGAATAACAAATTCAAATTTTGCATTTACCTTATTGGAAGAACCACTCTGAAAAGCACCTTTACTTTTACAAATTCAAGTTATCCATTTCGGCGGTAAGTTCTGCAAAACGTCCTTCGTAAATAATGGTAAGCAGTTTGTTTACCCGAAGTAACACGGATTTCATGGTATCTGCGGAAATCAGATTTTTGTCCAATGCTTCGACCAGTTCGTCCAAATCCACTACTTTGACAAAACCGTCGGGGTGAATAATAACATCTGCTAATAAATCAATGGCAGTAAGGGTATTTTCTGCTTCGTTGTAATCATAGTCCACAATATCGCAGTACCAATGGTACAACTGTCCGTCTGCGCGATAAAATTTGCTGACCTTGATGCCTTCTTTCAGGAAAAAACAGGAAGCACCGTAGCTGAAGGCGGTTTTGGGATTTAAGGTTTTCCAACTGGTTACAATAACCTCATCAGTAGATTTGACAATGATATCGTCTTTTAACAGGATGCATTCATCAGGAATGAGTCTGCGGCGGTAGAACTTTTGTACATTCATGGGAAATCCTCCGTAAAAGCATTGAAAAGCTGTATTTTAGTATAAATTTAATGATTATTAAAATACTACATCAGTAAAGCAATGAAGTCAAATGTAATTTCAATAAAAATTGTGTAAATATAACGGAAAGTAACTGGACATTGTCAGTAAAAATGGGTATAATTTACAGTAGGTTTTCTTTTTTGGAAACGGATGTGCCCATAGGAGATGAAAAAGTGGCTAAACGCGGGAAATATGACAAAAGTGTATACCGGTCAATGGTGTTGATTACGCAGTTTGGAATCAATATGATAGTTCCGGTTTTTCTGTGTTTCTTTGTAGGTTATTGGCTGGATGGCAAACTGGGTACTTCTTATTGGACGATTATCCTGTTCTTTATAGGAGCGTTGGCCGGATTCAGAAATATTTATATCATGGCAAAACAGATATATGAAAGTAAGGATAAAAATGACAGATAGTTTAAAAAAGGTGGACAGGGCACTGTTGGAACTGGTGACGGGTATATGGGTATTTGCACTGGTCTGCCAGTTTGTGGGAATCTTGTTTCCGATGGACCGGTTAAAGTATACCATCGGTCTTTGGGCAGGTATTATACTGGCACTGTTTTCGGCAGTGCATATGTGGCGCTCTTTAAATAAAGCTTTTACAAGGGATGAAAAGGGGGCGGTCAGTATTATGGCGGGAGGTTATATTCTGCGGTATCTGCTGACGGGAGTTGTTTTGATATTGTTATATTACACGGGGATAGGATATCCGCTTGCAGGTTTTTTAGGCGTACTTGGCTTGAAAGCGGGAGCGTATCTGCAACCTGTGTCACATAAGTTTTACAATTTTGTTTTTCATGAAACGGACCCTGTTGCCGAACCGCTTTTGGAGACGGAAGAAGTTTCTGAGGATGAGGAGTAAGGAGGTGAGAGCATGGGATACGGAATATTGATGTCGGCAGGCGATGAAGTGGATTTTATGATTAAGGGATTGTTTAAATATTCCTTTTTTGGACATGAGGTTTGGATTACAACTTCCCACGTATGCACCCTGATAGTCATACTGTTGATTCTGGCATTCGCAATAGCTGCCAATATTACCATGCGACGGGCAAGTGAGGTGCCCACCGGATTTCAGAATGTAGTGGAACTGATAGTGGAGAAACTTGACGGTATGGCGGAAGGAACCATGGGTAAGCATGCCGCAAAGTTCCGCAATTATATCGGTACGATTTTTATATTCATTCTGATAAGCAATCTTTCGGGACTTTTGGGACTGCGTCCTCCCACAGCTGATTATGGTGTGACATTGCCTTTGGGTCTGATGACATTTACATTGATTCACTTCAATACGTTTAAGCATCATTCCATCAAGGAAGTATGGGTAGATAAATGTTCACCCCTGCCGCCCTGGCTGCCAATCTGGCTGCCGATTAACCTGATTGGTGATATTGCGGTGCCGATATCTTTGTCGTTGCGTTTGTTTGCAAACATTCTGTCCGGTGTGGTTATGATGGCACTGGTTTACGGATTGATTGGACAACTGGCACTGATTTGGCCGGCCGCATTGCATGTGTATCTGGATATTTTCTCAGGAGCAATCCAGACATACGTGTTCTGTATGCTGACGATGACATATATTACCAATGCCATCGGAGATGCAGAGTAAAAAAGGGTTTACAGTGCACAAGCACATTTGTATATCAAAATTAAAAAATGAAGAACTTTAATTTAAGGAGGAAACAACAATGGATTTTAATGAAAATTTTATCAGAGGATGTTCCGCAATCGGTGCAGGTTTAGCACTTATCGCAGGTATCGGACCCGGTGTAGGTCAGGGTATCGCAGCAGGTCATGCAGCAGCAGCAGTAGGACGTAATCCCGGTGCAAAATCCGAAATTACTTCTACCATGCTTTTAGGACAGGCGGTTGCAGAAACCACCGGTCTGTACGGTCTGGTTACCGCACTGATTCTGATGTTCGTAAAACCTTTATTACCTTAATCGTTTCCTTTAAGGAGATTTTTGCCGAAGGTGCGGTATGCATTTTAGGCACATGAGGGAGAAAGAAAGGAGGCTTAAAGGGTGAAGATTTTATTGACGTCCGGAGAGAGTATGAGCAGATTGTTCAATCTGGATATGCAGTTAATTGCAGATTCCGTTCTGACAATGATAGCAATCCTGTTTTTATTCTGGGCATTGTCCTTTTTCCTGTTTAATCCGGCAAGAAAAATGTTGGATGGACGTAAGGAAAAAATCAAGGGTGAGCTGGAGCAGGCTGCAAATGATATGGAACAGGCTAAGGCTATGAAGGAAGAATATGAAGCCAAGCTGCGTGACATTCAGAAGGAAGCAGATGAAATCATGGCACAGGCACGTAAGAAAGCCATGATGAGCGAAACACAGATCATCAATGAAGCAAAGGAAGAAGCTGCCCGTATTATGGAAAGAGCCCGTACTGAGGCTGAACTGGAAAAACAGAAGGCAGCTGATGATGTGAAGAAGGAAATGATTGCAGTAGCGACTGCAATGGCGGGCAAAGTAGTTTCAGGAGCTATTGATATGTCCGTGCAGGAAGGTCTGATTGATGAGACTTTGAAAGAGATGGGTGAGAGCACATGGCTAAGCTGATAGAAAAAGTATACGGCGAGGCCCTGTTTGAATTGGCCGTGGAAGAAGGAAAAACTGCCAGCCTGATGGAAGAAATAATGACAGTAAAGCAGGTGCTTGCAGACAATCCGGAACTTGCCAAGCTGATGCAGCATCCCGGAGTGCCGGAAACCGAAAAGGAACAGGTGCTTGAAAATATCTGGGGGCAGAGCGTGAGCCGTGAAGTTACGGGGGTAATGTTGCTTTTGCTCAAAAAAGAGCATTACGGACAATTGCCTCTGGTGTTGGATTATTTCTTGGAAAAGGTGCGTGAAAAAGAAAGAATCGGTATTGCCTATGTAAAGACGGCAGTACAGCTTTCCCAGGCACAACAGGCTAAGGTGGAGAAACGGCTTTTGGAGACGACCTCTTACCGTAAGTTTGAAATGCATTTTGAGGTTGAGCCTTCCCTGATTGGCGGTATGGTTATCCGTATCGGAGACAGGGTAGTGGACTCAAGCATCAAAACCAGACTGGAAAATTTAAGCAGACAGTTATATCAGATTAAGTTGTAAAAATAAAAAGAAAGGTGCGAACGGAACCATGAATTTGAGACCAGAAGAAATAAGTTCCGTAATCAAGGAGCAGATTAAGAGATATGCGGCCGAGATGGAAGTATCCGAAGTGGGTACTGTTATTCAGGTGGCCGATGGTATCGCCCGTGTTCACGGACTTGAGAATGCCATGCAGGGTGAATTGTTAGAGTTCCCCGGCGAAGTATACGGCATGGTACTGAACCTTGAAGAGGATAATGTGGGTGCCGTACTTCTGGGCAGCCAGAGGAACATAAATGAAGGCGACGTTGTAAAGACCACCGGCAGAGTGGTAGAAGTACCAGTTGGTGACGCGTTGCTTGGTCGTGTTGTAAATGCACTGGGACAGCCTATTGACGGTAAGGGTCCCTTGCAGACAGACAAGTATCGTAAAATTGAGAGAGTAGCTTCCGGCGTTATCACCAGAAAATCTGTAGATACGCCGTTACAGACAGGTATTAAGGCAATTGACTCCATGGTGCCCATCGGAAGAGGACAGCGTGAGTTGATTATCGGTGACAGACAGACCGGTAAGACCGCTATTGCCATTGATACGATTATTAATCAGAAGGGTCAGAACGTAAAATGTATTTACGTGGCAATCGGACAGAAGGCGTCCACGGTAGCTACTATCGTGAAAACCTTGGAAGAATATGGTGCTATGGGTTACACCACCGTAGTAGCAGCGACTGCCAGCGAACTGGCTCCCTTACAGTACATTGCACCCTATTCCGGTTGTGCAATCGGTGAGGAGTGGATGGAGAACGGTGAAGATGTTTTGGTTGTTTATGATGATTTAAGTAAGCATGCGGCTGCATACCGTACTCTTTCCTTATTGTTAAAGCGTCCCCCCGGACGTGAGGCATATCCCGGTGACGTATTCTACCTGCACTCCAGACTGTTAGAGCGTGCAGCGCGTATGAGTGAAGAATACGGCGGTGGTTCCCTGACTGCATTACCCATTATTGAAACACAGGCAGGTGACGTTTCCGCATATATTCCGACCAACGTTATTTCTATTACAGACGGTCAGATTTATCTGGAAACCGAAATGTTCAATGCAGGTTTCAGACCCGCTGTTAATGCAGGTCTTTCCGTATCCCGAGTAGGTGGTGCAGCACAGATTAAGGCGATGAAGAAGATTGCAGCGCCTATCCGTGTGGAATTGGCACAGTACCGTGAATTGGCAGCATTTGCACAGTTCGGTTCCGAACTGGATGCAGATACCAAGGAAAAGCTGGCACAGGGTGAACGTATTAAGGAAATCTTAAAGCAGCCCCAGTATCAGCCCATGCCGGTACAGTATCAGGTTATCATCATTTATGCAGCTACCAACAAGTATCTGTTAGATACACCTGTTGCGGACATTACCAGATTTGAAAAAGAATTCTTCGATTATCTGGATACCAAGTATCCTGAAGTACCTCAGGCAATTGCGGAGGAAAAGGTAATTTCTGAGGCAACAGAAGAACTGTTAAAGAAAGCACTTGAAGGTTTCAAGGCAGAGTTTAAGTAAAGACAGGCGGTGATTTTTTATGGCATCCATGCGAGATATAAAACGCCGTAAAGGCAGTATACAGAGCACCCAGCAGATCACCAAGGCCATGAAACTGGTTTCCACTGTTAAGCTGCAGAGAGCAAGACAGAATGCAGAGAAATCCTCTTCTTATTTTTCCTGTATGTATGATACCGTTACTTCTATTCTGGGCAGAACAATAGGTCTGCATCATCCTTATCTGGATGGAGGAAAAGAAGGTAAGAAGGCAGTTATAGTGATGACTTCCAACAGAGGTCTGGCAGGCGGTTACAACTCTAATATTACAAAACTGGTAACGGCAAATTTTCCTGAAAAGGAAGATGTTATCGTTTATGCAGTAGGTAAAAAGGGACGTGATGCACTGGCAAGACAGGGATATGAGGTGGCAGTGGATGCTTCGGATATAGTGGAAGAGCCTGTATATGCTGATGCAATGGCACTTTCCAAGCGTCTGTTGACTGCTTTTGCAAAAGGTGAAATCAGTGAGATTTATCTGGTATACACACGTTTTAAAAATACGGTAAGCCATATACCTACCCTTTTAAAGTTGTTACCGGTACAATTACCGGAGGAAACAGGCTTTGCAGAGGATAATGGCAAAGAAAAAGCTGAAACAATTGCACCCATGAATTTTGAAATGGAAGATGAGGAAGCTTTGAATATGATTATTCCCAAGTATATTACCAGTTTGATTTATGGTGGTCTTGTGGAATCCGTAGCAAGTGAAAACGGTGCCAGAATGCAGGCAATGGATTCTGCAACCAGTAATGCAGAAGAAATGATTAGTAATTTAAGCCTGATGTACAACAGAGCACGTCAGGGCTCCATTACGCAGGAACTGACAGAAATCATTGCAGGTGCAGGAGCAATATCTTAAACAGAAAGGACAATACGATGGCAGGAGTAAATAAAGGTAAGATTACCCAGATTATCGGTGCGGTTTTGGATATCCGCTTTGGTGAGGGCAGTCTTCCCGAAATAAATGAAGCAATTATCATACCCACCAAGGATGGCGGCAGTCTTACAGTAGAAGTAGCCCAGCATTTGGGTGATGACACTGTAAGATGTATTGCTATGGGTCCTACAGATGGTTTGATTCGTGGTATGGACGCTGAAGCAACCGGAGCACCTATTTCCGTACCGGTTGGTGAGAATACATTGGGACGTATTTTCAATGTATTGGGTCAGCCTATCGATAATAAGCCCGTACCCGAAAATGTATCCTATGAACCGATTCACAGACCTGCACCGGAGTTTGCGGAGCAGTCCACACAGACTGAAATTCTGGAAACCGGTATCAAGGTTGTAGACTTGCTTTGCCCTTATCAGAAGGGTGGTAAAATCGGTCTGTTCGGTGGTGCGGGTGTAGGAAAGACTGTATTAATTCAGGAGCTTATCCGTAACATTGCAACCGAGCACGGCGGTTATTCCGTATTTACCGGTGTAGGGGAACGTACCCGTGAGGGTAACGACCTTTACCATGAAATGACAGAATCCGGCGTTATTGACAAGACCACCATGGTGTTCGGTCAGATGAACGAGCCCCCCGGAGCACGTATGCGTGTAGGTCTTACCGGTCTGACTATGGCAGAATATTTCAGAGATAAAGGCGGCAAGGATGTGCTGCTGTTTATTGATAACATTTTCCGTTTCACACAGGCTGGTTCCGAGGTGTCTGCACTTTTGGGACGTATGCCTTCAGCAGTAGGTTACCAGCCTACACTGCAAACTGAAATGGGTGCGTTGCAGGAGCGTATCACCTCTACAAAGAACGGTTCCATCACTTCCGTACAGGCGGTATATGTGCCTGCGGACGACTTGACTGACCCGGCACCTGCAACAACCTTTGCACACTTGGACGCAACGACGGTACTTTCCCGTTCTATCGTAGAATTGGGTATTTACCCTGCGGTAGATCCGCTGGAATCCACTTCCCGTATTCTGGATCCCAGAATCGTAGGCGAAGAGCATTATGCGGTAGCCCGTGGAGTGCAGGAAATTTTACAGCGTTACAAGGAATTGCAGGATATTATCGCTATTTTAGGTATGGACGAATTATCCGAAGAAGATAAGCTGGTAGTTTCACGTGCAAGAAAAGTACAGAGATTCTTATCCCAGCCTTTCTTCGTAGCAGGACAGTTTACCGGTCTGGAGGGTAAGTATGTACCTGTTTCTGAAACAATCAGAGGCTTTAAGGAAATTCTGGAAGGTAAGCATGATGATATTCCTGAAAGCTATTTCCTGAATGTGGGAAGTATTGATGATGTAATTGCGAAGTGTAAATAGGAGCAGCTATGGAACAGTTTAAATTGCGGATTATTACCCCTGAAAGGGTATTTTATGAAGGCGATATTGATATGGTAGAGTTTAATACTACTGAGGGTGAAGTGGGTGTTCTGCCCGGACATATCCCTATGACAGTAGTAATAAAACCAGGTATTCTGACTATCACAGAGTCAGAGGGGACTAAGGAAGCCGCTCTGCATTCAGGCTTTGCTGAAATTCTTCCGGAAGGTGTCGTAATACTGGCAGAAGTGGTAGAGTGGCCTTCGGAAATTGATGCAGAGAGAGCTGAAGCTGCGAGACAGCGTGCGGAGGAACGCATCAGAAGCCATACACCGGAGACGGATATGGCTCGTGCGGAAACTGCATTGCTTCGTGCCATTGCCAGAATATCCGTGTTAAAGTAAGCTAAAATCAAAAAAGCGTCGTAAGAAATTCTTACGGCGCTTTTTATCATTAAGTGCTCACGTTGGCAGGAGTGCAAAAGTGTCTGTGTGATATAATATGTTCTCTTACAGTGTCGCTTAGTCCCGCACTCCGTTTGCGATTTCAATGCCAAATATATACGCTGTAAAGGAAGTGACACCGGGGAATTCATCTTCGGGTAAAAAATTTCCTTTAATGTGAAAGGAATAGCCCAAACCAATATATTTACCGGAGCCGCCATCATCGGCGGTTTCTGTTGCAAGGGCAAAAAGCGGTTTTTCAAAATGATTAACGCGAATGAAATCGGTAATGAGCAAACCCAGCCATAGAAAAAATAATAAAATCAGCAATATAAAAAATTTTTTCTTCATATGCAACACCCTCCTGCTTTTATCATAGCAAATGGAAACAGGCTTTTCAATATGGAAATGTGGCAGAAATGTGTGGTTCTGCATATGTTATAGAAAAGAAAGAATGCAGGAAAAATATGGACTATCAGCATAGAGTAATTCCTTTCTACATGGCGCATCCTACTCCATATTTTATGAAAGAAGAAGACAGTGTATTAAGGGATTTGGAATATTTGCAGCAGATGTATCCTGAACAGGCAAAAATGTTACAGGTACGGGTCGCAGGAATTTTAGATAAAATGGATTACGAAGGAAGCCTGCTGTATGATGAATATCCGGATAAATGGCAGTTGTACAGGTTGGGGGACAGCGTGGTGGAAATTCTGAAAAGAGAAGATATGGAAAAAGAAGAGTCGGAACGCACCTCGCCGGAAAAGTGGGAATGGATAAGAGATATGGTACAACTGGTGCTGTATTATGAAATATACAAAAGAAGACACGGAAACAGAAGAGGTTTCTTAAAATTTTAGTTGTGGTTTTCGCATAAAGTCAGTACAATATAGTCATAGTGTCGTATAGTCCGGCCACAAGGGATGGATAAAGGATGCTATGGCTATATTTATGTGCGTGGAGGACATAATGAAAGAAATACAGGCGTTATTAAATGAGATGATCGATGAAAAGCTAGAGAGGATTATTTTGAGCAATCCCACAGATGCAGAGCAGGGGAGTAAAGTAAAGGTACGTCCTGTATTATTAAAAGGGAAACTTTGCTTTCAGGAAACTTTATATCGCGGCAAACAGGTTTTTCATTGTAATTGCACGGTGGAGGAAATAAAAGAACGCCTGTTATCATATATTGAAAAGAATTTTAAACAGGCAGAACTGACTTCAACAGAATGTGTAGCTACGGTGCTTGTCAGCAAAAAAGGAAAAGTAACGGTAAAAAAGAAACACATGGCAGGTTGTGATGGCAGTGGAAGTATGTGCACAGGCGGTAAAAATGCAGGAACAGAAAAGGAAAATGAAGAGTTCAGGCTGGCAGCATTACAACATAACCGTTCCAAAAAATATATTCTGGAAGAAGGTAAACCGGTAAACTTTCTGGTAGGATTAGGTGTGCAGACCCCTGAGGGCAAAATTGTGAAAGCCCGCTATGATAAGTTCCGCCAGATTAACCGTTATTTGGAATTTATAGAGGATATTTTGAAAAAGCTGCCAACGGACCGACCTGTAAGAATCATTGATTTTGGATGCGGTAAATCCTATCTGACTTTTGCCATGTACTATTATCTGCATGAGCTTAGAGGGTATGAGGTCAGAGTCACGGGACTGGATTTGAAAGAAGACGTTATTGATTTGTGCAACAGACTTGCCAAAGAATACGGGTATGAGTATCTGCAATTTGAAAAGGGCGATATCAGTACCTATGAGGGTGCACAGACTGTGGATATGGTGGTAACTTTACATGCCTGTGATACAGCTACGGATTATGCAATGTACAAAGCCGTACAATGGGGAGCAAAGGTTATATTGGCAGTGCCATGCTGTCAACATGAAGTAAATAAGCAGATAGTTTGCGATGAACTAAAGCAAATATTAAAGTATGGTTTAATAAAGGAAAGAGTGTCTGCGCTGATTACGGATGCAGTCAGAGCTAATTTGTTGGAAGAGCTGGGCTATGAAACACAAATTTTAGAATTTATTGATATGGAGCATACTCCTAAAAATTTACTGATTCGCGCAGTACGAAAGGAAGGCTTCAGACCTAAGGGCGGAGATATCCGCCGAGCAACGGATTTTTTGCATGTGGAAACTACCTTGCAAAAGCTCTTTAAGGAGGAAACAGAGGGTTGAAAAAAACAATAATAAAAGGGATTGGTTTTGTACTGACCTTTTTTGTGGCAGTTGTTGTTATCAGTAAAATAATGAATAAAGGAAATAATGACCTGACTGCAGAAATGCCGGATGCCGGATTCCCAGTTGTTTATATGGGAACAGAGGGGATGATATACAATGAACTCCATGGTTATGCGGTGGCTATGGATACTGCTTTTATGCGTGATACCATAACGGCACTGGACGAAGGGCGCAGTACGGAGTTTACGATTGATACCTATGGGGAAACCATCACGGAAATTTATTATGAAGTACGGAGTTTAGACGGAGAACGTCTGATAGAAAATACACAGATAAAGGATTATGTGGTGGAAGACGGTATCATTACCGGTACAATTGTCATAAAGGACTTGATTGAGAAAAATCAAGAGTATGAATTGATTTTTAATATCTCTACCACTCAAGATAATAATATACGTTACTATACAAGGGTAATATATCCGGAAGGATATCATTTGCCGGAGAAACTGGCTTTTGCCCAAGAATTTACGGCAAAAACCTTTGATAAAGAGACGGCACAGGATTTGGCAATTTATATGGAAACCAGTGCTGAGGGAGACAACTCCACTTTGCATGAGGTGGATATTCATTGTACATTGAATCAGGTTTCATGGGGGAAACTTTCTGTAACACCTGTTACTGAACCTGTTTTTAATGTGACGGAGCTGGCGGCACAGACAGCAAGTCTGACATCACATTATGTGGTTTCTACCGGAGAAGGCAAGGATATCAAGTATTTTTATGTAGAAGAATTTTATAGAGTGAGGTATACTGCCGAGCGCATGTATCTGTTAGATTATAACAGAGTAATGAACAGCATGCTGGATGAAAAAGATGACATATATGTCAATGATAAGATTATGATTGGTGTGGAGTCGGAAGCGTTGCCCTTGGTAGAAAGCGAAGATGGTAATGTATTTGCTTTTGAAGTACAGAACAAATTGTATTGTTACAATGTAACTACCAATAAGCTTTCCGTGGTGTTTGGATTTTATGACAGTGAACATGCGGATGCCAGAACTTGGTATAATCAACATACCATTAAAGTGTTGGATATTGACGAAGGCGGTAATATTCGTTTTGCGGTATATGGATATATGAACAGAGGAAGGCATGAGGGAGAAGTGGGCATACAGATTTATCAGTATGACAGTGCCTTGAATACCATAGAAGAGGTGCTTTATGTTCCTTATGACAAAACTTATCAGGTGTTGAAGACTGAAATGGAGCAGTTGCTTTATCTTAATAGGGAAGGATATTTGTATCTTACATTGGATGGTGTAGTATATGAAATCAATTTGTTGGAACGGAATTATGTCAAATTGGTAGAAGGCGTAACGGATGATGGGCTTAAAGTGTCAGACAGTCAGCAAATGATAGTTTGGCAGAGGGGAGGTTTGTATGAATCCGGTGAATTGATTTTAATGAATTTGGCAACCCGTGATAAAATTTCCATAAAAGCTTATGAGGGAGAGTATATTATGCCTCTGGAATTTATGGGAGAAGATTTTATTTATGGAATGGCAAGGAAGGAAGATGTTTTAACGGATAGTACAGGTAAGATTATTTTTCCTATGTATGCGGTATGCATCAGAAGCACCGGTGGACAGATTTTGAAAACATATCGGCAGGAAGAGGTTTATATTGCAGGGTGCCTTTTGCAAAACAATCAGATATATTTAAGCAGACTTATAAAGACGGCAGATGGCGGTTATGAAGAGACCACACCGGATTATATTATGAACAGTAATGAGGTGGTTGTTGGCAAGAATACGATAAAAACGGTAATTACAGAAAATTACGGAGAATATATCCAGATAGCGGTAAGAAAAGAAATTGATGCTAAGGGGATTCAGATATTGACGCCTAAAGAAGTTTTATTTGAAGGTGGCAGAGAATTAGTATTGGAGAATGAAAATCCGCCTGAGCGGTATTATGTGTATGGGCTGTATGGAGCAGCAGGTACTTACAGACAGCCGGCAGGGGCTATTATAGCAGCAGAGTCAGAAGCCGGAATTGTCATGAATTCCACCGGAGATTATGTTTGGATGCGTGGCAATCGCGCCATTAGAAATCAAATTATGGCTATTGAAGGCGTAAAAGAGACGGAAGATAAAAACAGTCTGGCGGTCTGCCTGGATGTCATGCTTCAATATGAAGGCATAATCCGCAATACAGAATATTTACTGGCACAGGGAAAAACGGCTTATAGCATTCTGGAGGAAAATCTGGAGGATGTGCAGATGTTGGATTTGGAGGGATGTTCGCTGGATTCTACTTTGTACTACGTCAATCAGGATATTCCGGTACTGGCAATTTTACAGGATGGCAGTGCCGTGTTGGTGGTGGGATTTAATGAGTACAATGTGGTACTGATGAATCCGCAGAGCGGCGATGTTAAAAAAATGGGAAAGAATGACGCAACGGAATGGTTTGCTGAAAATGGTAACTGCTTTATCACGTATATACGGTAAAATCGGCACTTGCAACCAATAGTTGCTAAGAAAATAAGGAATTGAAAACCAGAATGTATGGCGCAACCGGAAGAGATTTTTTATACTGTGCCTTGTAACCGCATGGACGGTGTTTCCGGAAAACCAATATACGTGCAGATTAAGGTTAAGGTGACATTTAACCTTGAGGATGTGTCTCATAAAAATAAAAAGAATATTTATATGAGATATTAGGAGGCAGATTATGAATATTGAAATAGCAAACAGGCTGGTGAATTTAAGAAAGCAGAATAATTTATCCCAAGAAGCACTGGCTGAAAAATTAGGAATCAGCCGTCATGGACCTGTTATAATAGGACTAAATTAAGAGAAACCCAACAAAATCAAGGGTTTGCACTGATTTAGTCCTATTTTTTTATGCCATTAGGTTAAGGTTAGGACAGCGCTGTTTACAATCAAAGACCTACATT
>JAFUNK010000014.1 GCA_017482205.1 Lachnospiraceae bacterium | reverse complement strand
AAATATTTAGATTGATAAATTGTGATTTGTAATATAACAATATCCATTAAGTAATATTCAAACAATAGGGAACCGTATTTACCACCAAAACTACCTGCACATCGTCCTTAATTATATAGAACTGGTTAAATTCTTAAATCTATCCACCCAAAATCCTTTCAAAATAGTGTTGATATAGTATAGATTTCAAAATGTGTGTCGTTCTATCCTATAAAAAATACACATTATCTGCAAATTTCTATCAAAAATACAATTCTATTTGCTTATTAAGTGTATATATTTTACTAAAAATAGAAATCTATCCATCAAAATACGTTTTTATCGCCAATAATTGTTATATAGAAGTCTTACAAAACGGAAATCTATCCTATATTTTAAAACCACTTTATACTAACGTGCCAACTCTATTTGAGCCCATACAATCGAACTACATTCAATTGTCATTGATTGCAAAATCCCCACTAAACAAGGCTTTTTCGTCTTCCGGTCGGATTTTTGACACTACTTCCCCCCGACTACATTAGGCTTTTCTACTCTCCAGTCGGATTTTTGACACTACTTTATCCCGACTAAATTAGGCTTTTCTACTTTCCAGTCGGATTTTTGACACTACTTTATCCCGACTAGATTAGCTTTTTCTCCTATCTGGTCGGGTTGAAACCGACATTGTGCCCCGACCGCCGCAAACTTTCTCTATATCCGGTCGGTCTCTAACTGCCTCTACCCTCTCTGCTACACCAAAATATTTGCAAATTCAACTTTTACCCATATAATCGAACTGCGTTCAATTGTCATCGCGCACAAAAGATCTCGCTCAATTTTAGTTCTCCTGTTATCCATTCATAACAACCATTATATCAACATCCTCTTAACAAAACAACTCCGCCTTCGGAAAAGAAGTGATATCGGGAACCTTACGGCAGTTTTCCTATTTAACCCTATTCCCGGCTACACTCTTTTTCGAATCCTCTTAACCCCCTTAATCTACCTAATCGCCTTAATCTTCCCAATTGTAAGAATCTTGTAAGATTTCCCCCTCTTTTTTTGTAAGAAAATTCATTTATAATAAAAATATCAGGATATGTATGGTATGATAAAGGTACTACGGATAAAGGACGGTTTGGCTATGGAAAATGAACGCATTTTGGTGGTGGATGATGATCGCGACATCGTTACTACCTTAAAAATCCAATTAGAAAAGGAAGGTTTTTCCGTGCTCTGCGCCTATGACGGCGAAGAGGCGCTGGATGTGCTGACCCGTAATAAGGTGCATCTGATTTTATTGGATATTATGATGCCACGACTGGACGGTTTTTCTGCCATTATGAAAATCCGCGAAAAACAGAACATTCCCATTATTGTTATGTCCGCCAAATCAGAGGACTCCGACAAAATTCTGGGACTTTCCATCGGTGCCGACGACTATATTACCAAACCCTTTAATTCAAAGGAGGTTATCGCCCGCGTACGCAGTCAGTTAAGACGATATATGAAACTGGGTGGCATCTATGCGGGTAATGACGAAGTGAAAATCGGCAGGCTGTGCTACAACTTTACAGAACATACTCTGACTGCTGATGACGAGCCCGTCAAACTGACTTCTACAGAAACCAAAATCATAGAACTGCTTATGCGACACCCCGGACGTATTTTTTCCGCAGAGGAAATCTATACTCTTGTTTGGAACGAGCCCATGACGTTCAACGGCGAAAATACCGTAATGGTACATATCCGGCGGATACGTGAAAAAATTGAAATTAATCCGGGCGAACCGGAATACTTAAAGGTGGTGTGGGGAATTGGATACAAATTTGAAAAAAGATAAAATCTTAAAAACAGAAAAAAACTATAAAGCAGGAAAACAAATCAGAGCTTTTATTTACAGAGTATTGTTCATGGGCGCACTGTTTCTTTTTCTTGCTTCTGCTATTATCGGTAGGAATACAATCTCTATGGCTGCTACCTATGGTTTGGAAACAGCCTTAAGCGGAAAATTTTATATATACCCAGAATTTGAAGAACTTATGGACACTCTGCTTTATAAAGCTATGATCTACTATGCAGGTGCAGGAGATGCCGACGGCTATCCGGTTACGGACGATAATGCGACCTTAATTGCGTTAAAATACAGGCAGGACTTCAATCGGGAAATGTTAAAGGGTGGCAATGATATTCTCTATTATATCAAAACGCCCACCGGAACCCATGACAACACTTCCTATCGGCCACTTTTTTCCTCTCAAACCGGGGAATTGCTCATTCCCGACGGCTACCGGTTATGCTACTACTGGAATGGTCCCGCTGATACTCTCAGTGGGGCCCATTGGTCATTTCCATTAACAGATATTCCTCTTATGGACTTCCTTGTATCAGGGATTGATATGCCCTATGAACCCATTCGTGAAAATGCACAAAATATCCGTATTGCAATTGTCGTCAGAACCGATACGGAAACCTATACCCATCCCTTATTACAAACACTGTATTATAAAGCAAAAAGTAATCAGGCAATATTACCTGTATGTATAGTTTCCACCACCTGTACTCTGCTCTTTTGCATATTATGCCTGTTTTCCCGCAAGGCAGGCAGGGCCGCCCGCATTTCTTATGGACACCTTGCAGGTAAATTATTTTTTGAATGCAAGCTGCTATGCCTTATTATTTTAGGTTATTACTTTTACCGGTACGCAGGGTATCTGATTTATTTTGGCACTGCTCTGCCCGAGTATACCCTGCCACCCATTGTACTGTTTTTTCCGACAGGCTGCTTATTTTACCTTGCCTATACAGACTGTAAGCAAAATGGAACTAAGATATTTATCCAGTCTTTGCTTGTAAAAGTGATTTTATATATCAAAGAATATATCGTGGCACTGCCTTGGTATCGTAAGGCAATGACTGTTTGCACTGCTCTTATAACAGGCTCCATACTGTGTATACTCACAGGTGCTTATATGATTAGCCTAAATCTTGTGGTCCTTACCTATTCTGTCAATGGCAATATACGGCGTAATGAACTGGAAATTATCTGGTACACTCTGGGGGGATTATTACTGGTAGCAGGACTGTTTCTGTTTATTATGTATATCAGAACCAGACGCTTTGCAAAGGACACCAAGGCTGTAACTGAAAAGATTTCTGCCATGCAGGCAGGTAAAGAAACCGAACCGCTCTCCTTTCCCCGCCGTTCCCTGCTTTGCAAAACCGCTTCAGAATTAAACACATTGGAAAACGGTATTGAGGCTGCTATCGAACAAAGAAACCGTTCCAACAAAATGCGTGTAGAATTGATTACCAATGTCTCTCACGATTTAAAAACACCTTTAACCTCCATTATTAACTATGCAGACTTACTTTGCGAGGAGGACCTGCCTCCTACGGCTTCAGAATATGCAAAAGCACTGCAAAAAAAGGCCTATCGGTTAAAAACCATGGTACAGGATGTTTTTGAACTTTCCAAAGCCACCAGCGGTAACTTACCGATAGAAAAACATACCTTAGACCTTGTCAGACTCCTTAAGCAGACCCTTGCTGATATGGAAGAGCGCATACAGGAAAGTACACTGACCTTTAAGACAAACATTCCCGATATGCCTGTATGGGTAGATGCTGACGGTGACAGACTTTACCGGGTTTTCCAGAACCTTTTTATCAATGCATTGCAATATTCTCTGGAAAACTCCCGCGTCCATGTGATCCTATCCTTAGAGAATGCTACCGCCTGTGTCAAAGTCAAAAACACTTCTAAACAGGAATTGGATTTTGACACACAGGAAATTACGGAACGCTTTGTCCGTGCAGATGCCTCCCGCACCTCGGAAGGCAGCGGTCTGGGTCTCTCCATCGCCCAGAGTTTTACCGAAGCCTGTGACGGCACTTTCCATGTAGAAACGGATGCTGATATGTTTATTGCCTGTGTGCAGCTTCCTATTGCTGACACAGCACCTGATGCAACAATACCGACTGAAACAATACCTGCCGCAGATGCAGGAGCTGTTCCTGACACAGCACCACAGAATGCAGACTTGTCTGAATAGAAATATACCGGCATTTCAAAAACCCCTGCCACGGGAGCTGTCCCATTACGGACATCCTCCCATAGCAGGGGTTTTACTTATTCGTTGATAGTATAACAAATCATTGGAATAAATATGTTACCTAAAATTATAAACACAGGCCGGTATCTTCTGCACACCCCAGCATAATGTTTAAGCACTGTACGGCTGCACCGGAAGCACCTTTACCCAGATTGTCAAATCTGGAGGATACTAACAGACGGCCTTCGCAGCCTGTTACAAAGATTTCCATGCCATCCCAGCCGCTGCGTACATTAGCACCTAAAAAGTTTCTGGTCTCTGCTTCTGCACCGAAAGGTGCTACCTTCACAAACTTTTCTCCTGCATAATATTCCGTATAGAAAGCATGCAGTTCTTCAGGAGTCATATTTTTACTTAATAAGTCTCCGCAAAGAGGTAAGGACACTAACATTCCGCTGTAATAGTCACATACGATGGGAGAAAACAACGGCTCTCTTGCCAATCCCGTAATGTGCTTCATCTCTTTTAAATGCTTGTGCTGCTGACTCAATGCATATTCTCTGGGAGAATCTAACTCTGCTATTCTTTCTTCTGCCTCATATTCTGCAATCATCTTTTTACCGCCGCCGCTGTAACCGGAAATACCGAAAGTGGTAACCGGATAGTCAGCAGGTAATATACCTGCTTTTACAAGGGGATATACTAAGGAAACCACACCGGAAGCATAACAACCGGGTACGGCTACACGCTTGCCGTTTTTAATGGCTTCGCGAAATTCAGGGGAAAGCTCAGGAAATCCATATGCCCAACCACTTTCGGTTCTGTGCGCGGTTGAAGCGTCAATAATTCTTACGTTATCATTTTCTATCAAAGAGACTGCCTCTCTTGCCGCTGCATCCGGCAAACAAAGGAAAGTTATATCGGAAGCATTGATTAAACGCTTTCTTTCTTCAGTATCCTTTCTCAGTTCAGGGTCAATGGTCAAAAGTTCAATATCATCCCTGCCTTGAAATCTTTCATTAATACGTAAACCGGTGGTTCCTTCACTACCGTCTATAAAAATTTTTATCTTACTCATCTCTCTTTTATCCTTTTCTGGTATAGGTCACATAAGTATAAGGGATCTCTCCCTCTATCTGCTCATCAATGGTCTTCTCAAAAAGTGTCTCGTCAAACTCAGGAAAATAGGTATCTCCTTCGATATGTGCATCTACTTCCGTAATATACATCTTTTCCACCATATCAATGGCTTCTTTGTAAAGCCCTGCTCCGCCGGAAATATAAATATGCTTGCCGGGCTGCAGTTCTCTTGCCTTCTTAATTGCCTCCGGCAGGGAAGATGCGGTGGTACAGTTTTCAGCCTCAAAGCTGGCAGTATTAGATACAACCACCGTAAAACGGTTGGGCAGGGGACGACCTATTTCTTGATAGGATTTGCGTCCCATAATAACTACATTGCCTGTGGTCAGTTCTTTGAAACGTCTCTGTTCCCCTTTGATTCTCCAGGGAATCTGCCCTTTATTACCTATCACACGGTTTCTGGTATATGCTACAATTAACGCAATCATACTATTCTCCTTTGGCACAGCATTTTTCCCATGTCTCAGGCTTTGCATAATAGTAACCCTGTGAATAGGTAATACCGATTTCCTCCATAATCTGCTGAATACACTCATTTTCCACAAATTCAGCCACTACTTCTTTTTCACGGCGTCTGCACCATTCTGTAATCAATTCTACGAACTCACGGCACTTTTCATCATTGCCGATTTCTTTGATAATAGCACCGTCCAGTTTTACAATATCAGGGTCTAGACGGATAATATGAAGCAGATTGGAGAAACCGCTTCCGAAGTCATCAATTGCCATCTTGGCCCCATAGCTGTGTACACTGTCGGCAAACTGTTTGACAAACTGATAGTCATGCACTTCTTCACTTTCTACCAACTCGAAGATAAAATTCTCCGGATGCTTTGCTTTTTGCAGATTGTCAAAAATAGTCCTAAGCAAATCTCTGTCATAAATATCCTGCACATTCAGGTTAATAGATACCCTCACGTCCTTGTCCAAGAACATGGTCATGACCTTCTTTACCATCATAATGGACATGGTCTCGTAAAGATTGTAATCCTTGGCAACAGGCAAAAACTGCATTGGAAAATACATTTTTCCTTGTGCGTCCTGAATACGCATCAACGCTTCGTATAAATTAATCTTACCGGTACGGTTATCATGAATCCCCTGGAAATAAGGTACAATTCCGTCTTCCGACAAGGCCTCACGCAATACCTGTAGCATACGCATTTCTTCTTTTACACTGATAACCTCTGCCGGCACCTCATGGTACTGTACGAAATTCTTTTTGTGGCGAATACCGTACTGAATAGCTTCTTCTACCTTTTGCAGTGCATCTTCTTCATGCAACACCACTGCACAGGAATATGTAAAAGCAGAATCCTTGTACACTCCACTGTTCAGATATTCATAAATTTCCCTGATACAGGATACAAACTCCTCATCTTCCACACCACCGCTGGCTGCAACCATCAGTGAATAATCACCATAACTATACGCATGCAGTCCCTTCGTCATAAAACGAACAGATGCCTTTTTGTATATTTTCTTCCACTCCTCCACAAAAGCTGTCTGTCCCATAAATACTCTGAGAAGTTTATCATTTTTCACATTGAAGACTGCAATCTTATCCAGTCCAAGCTTGTCACACTCATATATGTATCTGGTCTGATTGGGCATACCCAGTTCTTCACACCAGAACATAGCCTGACGCATTTGCTCCTGTTGTGCACTCAGTTCCTTGCTCAGCTGCTTGTTACCGGCCTTTAACAAATAGTTAATCATCTGCACATTGTTGTGTTGGAGTGCCGATACATTTGCCAGTGCCTTTCTTCGCAAAAGCAGTCTTGCTTCGGGATTTTCAGAAATACCTGCCACTACAAAGGTAGAATTGGCATAAATATTTCTGTTCTCAATATTACTGATTTCACCCGCTAAAAGTGCACCACTCATATTGGTGGTATAAAACTGTCCTACTTCCCATGTGGCACAATCATGCAACATCCACATACGGGATAAGCAGTCATAGGCAAACATGGCTTCCACGGGTTCTTCTTTTAATTCCTGATATACCGCACTCAACTGGTTTACAATTTTCTGGGGCTCAAAATACCCCATAGCAAACTTCATGCCCGGTAAAATCTCCGTAAACATACTGAGACGGTTCTGCTCTTTCTCTTTATATGGAGACTCCAGCTCCGTGTACGGCTGAAATACCAGATTATATGCAATCTGGTGACCTGCCACCTCTCTTATCAAAGGGAAAAGCCCTGCCAATGAAGGGTCCTGTATCAGTTCTTCTTCACCTAACAGTCCTGTATACCATTTAGCGGCATCTTCGGTTTCCACTTCTGTTAAATAATTACCTTCCATACCGGTCACTTCATATTTTCTACCTACCTGCTCAATTCCGCAGATAACATTTTCGTATATGGAAAGTCCCTCGCCTGAAATCAGCACTGCTGCCATATCCGTCATGGAAACCTGCGTTCCTGCCAAAACATAAGCCGTATTTCCGGCATTTACATAGTTTTCATCTGCCGCATAGGTAGTACCTCCGCACATCTTAAGGTCAGGATTGCGACGATTCATCTCTGCCACGAAACGCGCCGTCTTATAGTAGGTAACCGGCATAAAAAGAAGCATCAGACCTTTTTTCCCCTGCACAAACCGGTCGGAAAGTTCTTCTCCCAGAGCCTCCCCAGTCTTATCCGTACCGTCTGCCTGTCTGCATGAAAACATTCCCAACTGCAACTCGCAGTTTTCAAACTCTGTTACTGAAATCAGGCAGGACCCCTTTACAATTCTGCCCTCACAAATAACACCCGGTGTACTACACCCGATAATGACTGCATTGGGAAGTCTGTCCTGTATCTGCTTTGCAAGTTCCTGCATACTTTCCATATTATGTACACTACTATGCACTCTTACCAATTGCTTTTTATTTCTGTCAGCTCTGATACCATCTAAAAACTCTTCAAATATCCGCCATGATATAAATAGGTGATTATATGCCCTCATATTCTGTCCCAACACCCTTTTCTTTCAGAAAATTTGTTAAAAATATCCCTTATAACCAATAATACCAGTTTATGTCACAAAATACAATACCGACAACAACAAAAAGAAGCAGGGCACGTGGCTTCCTGCTTCTTTATAGGGCTACATTTTATAATTATTGGAAACGATTCTTTGCATACTCATGTGTTGCAATATCTCTGTCCCTTTACAGTGCATTATCAATCAATTCCTGATAAAACATTGCGTAATCAGTTCTTTTTTCTTTGATAAACTGAATAGCAGATGAAGGATGGCTGTTTAACACGCCTGTAAGTAAGTACGGAATATCATATCCCCATACGGCACCTTCTTCTCTAAGCTTATCCATATGCTTTTCTACAAAATTCATTACCGCAATCTTGTTGTACTTAGGATTACGCAAAAAGCTCAGCAATGTCTCCATGTAGCAGTTACCTGCTCCGCGTCCCATACCACTGACTGTCGCATCTAAGTAACTAACACCCATGGAAAGTGCTTCGATGGTATTTGCAAACGCAAGCTGCTGGTTGTTGTGAGCATGCACACCAATCTTCTTGTTGTACTTGGCTGCGATATTTAAGTATTTGTCACAAAGTCTTTCAATCTGTTCCGGATAGAATGCACCAAAGCTGTCTACTAAGTAAATTACATCTACACCGCTCTGTCCCAAAAGTTCCAGACCGCCGTCCAAATCATCATCATTGACTTTGGATACTGCCATAATGTTTACAGTGGTCTCGTAACCTTTCTTTTTGGCATCTTCAATCATCTCAATGGCTGCGGGAATGGTATGAATATAGGTTGCTACACGAATCATATCAATGACACTGTCTTTCTTATTCACAATGTCTTTCTTGAAATCGGTTCTGCCCACATCTGCCATAACCGCAATCTTCATATCGGTCTTATTGTCACCTACGATGTCGCGGATATCTTTTTCTTTACAGAATTTCCACTTGCCAAAATTGGCAGGGTCAAAAATTTCTGTGGAAGCCTTATAACCAAACTCCATATAATCCACGCCGGCTTTGATATTTGCCAGATATAAATCTTTTACAAATGCATCTGAAAATGCAAAATTATTAACCAATCCACCGTCTCTTAAAGTACAATCCATTACTTTGATATCAGGGCGGAAGGACACTAATGAACCTTGTCTTGTACGAGCCATCTCTATTTCCTCCTGCTTTAACACTTTAAACTTTAACAATTTAAAGTTTGACACTTTAAACTGTTAAACTAATTGCTAGGATACTACTTTTTTCTGCATTTGTCAAGTGGCGGATTTTAATTTTTTACTGAAATCTTTTTGGGACAACTTGGTGTCCTACTCTATTTTTCCACGGGCTTACCATACTTATCATAAAGGCAATCCCCGTTACTGAGCATATACTCCTCTTCCGAAAGAATAGCCTGACAATAATCGTGAATAGACTTCAGTCTTCTTTTAAAAGCAACGCCTGCACCAAACATCTGTACACTATGGCAGTCAGAACCTGCCGTCATGGGTAGTTTATGCTCATTGGCATAGGCAATTGCGTCAGTGTCATACCGGGGATTGTTATGACTTTTACTCAGATGATTGGAATGAGCTGCATTGATGCCCTCCACACCGTCCACAAGTTCCGGATACAGACGGATTTCAGGAATATAGGATTCCTCCCTGTACGGATGCGCATGAATGACCATACCTCCGGCTTCGTGTATCAGTTTATACTGTGTTTCAATGGCAGCCGTTCTGATTTCCGGATGGGCAATCATCCATTCTGCATCTACTCCATAAATCAAAAATTCCGTACCGTGATAAGCTGCCTCATATCCAAAGAATACATCAAAATCATGTGCATCACCATAGGCCTTGGCATCCAGATATCCTTTTTCAAACTGCAATACCCATTCTTTCCAAGACAGGCTTCTGTCCACTGCCGTATTGCCACCCCAATTGTGGTCTGTAACTATAATCCCCGCATAACCGGCTTCATGGGCTGCTTTTGCCACATCATAACCACTGTTTACTGCACAGGCACTGCCTTGGCTGGTATGCAGATGGGTTTCATATAAATAAGGGTAATCTTTTGATTTTAGCATGTCATTCCTCCAATCTGTCTCCGGTTATTATATACCAAAAAAGAGGTTGTTGCAAAATATTTGAGGTAGCGTTAGTTGGAAAAAGCTTTCCGCCACAGACCTTTGGCGAACGTCGGTACTTAGCGAGCCCGCTTCTCCCAGAGAAGGGGGGCAAGTTTAGTACCGTTACGTTCGGCACGAGCGCAAGCGTGTCTGCAAGGAAACTTTTTCCAACTAACGCTACCTCATTTTTTTCAACAGCCTCTTTTTTTAAGATGTATTCAGATACTGCTATGAATTTCGAGTTTTAAAATTCTTTCTTTTTCATAATCTTATTTGCAATCATATAGGAAATAAACAGCACCAATAATAAGATGGCAAACAATCCGCCCATCACTATTATTTCCAGTCCTTCCCCCGGTTTAGGAAGCTTCTCCAAGATACTTATCAGAAAACCATTGACATCCACATGCAGTACATTTGTCAAAAGTTTATATCCGCCGGTACCTACCAATGCAACAATTACTATGGCTACAAGCATGGCAATACGACCTTTTTCCACTCCATATTTCAGTTCAAGAGGTATCGTAACTGCAAGCATGACTGCCATACCTAACGTTATACCTATAATATTTGAAAGCAAATCGTCAAGCTTCAGAGGTGTTCCTTTTATAACAGAAAACGCATAGCAGACAACCAGTGATAAAGTACCTGCAAATATCAAATTTAAAAATGCGAATACATATTTTTCTTTTACATACGTTTTTCTGCCTGCGGGTAGGGAAAGCAGGAACAACATACCGTTGTTCATATCATCATAACTAATAGTAGTTAACGTCATCATTGACAACAATAAAACAATATAGGTTGCAGCAAATGTTACATCATCCGAAGTCCATGCAAATACCGCTGCCACAAAAATGGTTATAATAAAAATCTTTTTCTGACTTGCAAGTAATTTTAAGTCTTTAATCATTAATCCTTTCATCTTATTTCTTTCCTCCTTTACCCATCAATATAACAAGATCATCTATATTTCCTTTTTCAATGGCAATCTGCGGATAGTTTTCCTGATAATAATCTTTCCGGTTAGTAAGGCATAGATAGCCGAATTTTTCTTCCTTTGTGGAAATAATAAATTCTTTATCAAGGCTTTCATACTGCTCTTTTGTTAACTTTAACACGCCATATTCCGCAAGAAGCACATCCGTTTCTTCATGGATAATAATTTTGCCGTCCGCTATCATATAAAGGTCATCACACAAGCCTTCAAGGTCTGTGGCAATATGTGAACTGATAAGTATGGCACGCTCCCCGTCCTCCATATAGTCTCTGAGCATATCCAACAGTTCATTTCGCATGATAACATCCAGACCGGCCGTAGGCTCATCCAAAATCAGCAATTTGGCATCATGTGAAAGTGCTAATAACAGTTTCAATTTTGCCTTCATACCTGTTGAAAATTCCTTAATAGGCTTATCAAGAGGTATATTGTATTGCCTGCATTTTTCAAAATAGTCCTTGGTGGAAAATTTTTTATACATGGCATTCATAATAGGTGCCATGTCCTTTGCACTAAGTAACTCGCAAATATTGGCTTCTGACAGCACCACTCCTAACTGCTCCTTGTCTGCTGACGTAATATCTGCCAGTTTCTTTCCAAACATTTCGATAGTACCGCTCTCAGGAAAAATCAGTCCTAAAATAGCTTTAAATGTGGTACTCTTGCCGGCTCCGTTGCTGCCTACCAGCCCAGTCACCTGCCCTTTCTTTATTTCAATAGAACAGTCCAGATGAAATGTTCCGTAATTCTTTTTTACATTTTCCAATTTTAATAACATATTTTTTCCTCCAAACCAGCGTTCACTTACTTATAATCGCTTAACACAACCAGAAACAATTCCTGCGTATCCTCTGTGGACATTCCACATTCCTTAGCTTTCCGAATTCCCTGTTCAAAAAGTTTTTCGACTTCCTTTTGCTTTTCCTCCATGGCTATATTGGGATTGATATTTGCCACAAAGCTACCTTTGCCATGCACTGTTACGATGTAGCCCTCCTGTTCCATGGCATCATAGGCTTTTTTTACCGTAAGTGCACTAATCCTTAAATCCTTAGACAAGGTTCTCACAGACGGTAACATCGTATCCGGCTTGAGCCTGCCGGTCATTATCTTTTCTTTCATCTGCGACACTATCTGCTCATAGATAGGTGTCATAGATGAATTGTTAATTATAATATCCATTGGTTGATCATCCTCCTGATATAAACAGTATATAACAGTTTATATCTGTTGTCAACTGTTATATGGTGTTTATTTTAAATTTTTTATATTAAACTTACATCAAGTTTGCAGTTAAGGACCTACATATGGAACCCCCGCCCGACCGAAGCGTGAAAAAATCCTTTGCAGTCGGGCAAATGCAGTGGTTAAAACCCGACCCTAGAGCGAAAACGTTCCTTGCAGTCGGGCAAGTAAAGTGGTTAAAACCCGACCCTAGGGCGAAAACGTCCCTTGCAGTCGGGCAAGTAAAGTGGTTAAAACCCGACCCTAGAGCGAAAACATCCCTTGCAGTCGGCAAATGCAGTGATTAAAACCCGACCGAAGAAGTAAAAACCCTTGTTTAGTCGGAATAGGAAGTAAATTTTATCCCGACTCAAAAGAGATAATGTGCATTTAGTCGGGTTCCTTTAACTATTTAATTAAATTATAATTCATGATAAACCCGCACAAAAAAAACTCCCCAAGACAATAATCCTGGGGAGTAACAAATCGTATTGAATTGACCAGAGATGTTCTGAATCGCAGGGATTCCTATCTCTTGCTAAACTGAGGTGCTCTACGAGCTGCCTTGAGACCGTATTTCTTACGTTCTTTCATACGAGGATCACGAGTTAAGAATCCTTCTTTCTTCAGAACGGGTCTGTAATCAGCGTCTGCCTGGCAGAGTGCTCTTGCAATACCGTGACGGATTGCACCAGCCTGACCGGTAGTACCACCACCGTGTACGTTTACTAATACGTCGAACTTCTCAACGTTTTCAGTAGCTGCTAAAGGCTGACGAACGATAACCTTTAAGGTTTCCAGTCCGAAATATTCGTCGATGTCTCTCTTATTTATGGTAATTTTACCGGTACCCGGCATTAAGTATACTCTTGCGATGGATTTTTTTCTTCTACCTGTTCCGTAGTATCTTGCTGCTTTAGCCATTTTTATTTCCTCCTCTCAGACCTATTAGAATGTTAATACTTCAGGCTTCTGAGCTGCATGTTTGTGCTCAGGTCCTGCGTATACGTGCAGTTTGGTGTACATCTGTCTGCCTAAAGGTCCCTTAGGAAGCATGCCCTTAACTGCAAGTTCGATAACCTGCTCAGGCTTCTTTGCTAACATTTCCTTTAAAGTAGTTTCTTTCATACCACCAACATAATCAGAGTGTCTGTAATAAATCTTCTGATCCATTTTCTTACCGGTTACTTTAATCTTTTCTGCGTTGATAACGATTACGTTGTCACCGGTATCGATGTGAGGGGTGAAGATAGGCTTATTCTTGCCTCTTAAAACTTTTGCAACCTCAGAAGCCAGACGGCCTAAGGTCATATCTGTAGCGTCTACTACATACCATTTTCTATCGATTGTAGCGGGACTTGCCATAAATGTTTTCATGATATTTCCTCCATACATAGTAAATCCAAAATCTGACAGTTCTCTGTCATTTCGTGAATATTCTTTTGCTTCTCAGAAATCTTACTTGGCAGATGTCCGGCCACCTCATAAAATCCTTCAAAACAGCTACTTATCTGCGTGTTCTCCCTGTAGAACCGGGGCTTTGGTGCTACATTTTCAAACGTCGCCACAGTGATATATTATATTATATGAAACCGGGTCTGTCAAGCCCGGAAATTCACATTTTTTCCAGTATTTTTACGCCATTTATTTCAACTTGCATATGTTGCATTTTGTCGGCATTGTTTCCACTTATATGTGAAGGATTTTGCCCGCTGTAAAATCGGGCTTTTCTGTCATACCAAAAATTCGTACTTAACAAGCATCAGTCCGCACGCCGGTGCGGTAGGTCCTGCCAATGTACGGTTCTTTGCCTCCAGAATGTTTTTTACCTGTTCAGGCTCCCATCTGCCTTTGCCTACTTCCATAAGCGTTCCTGCAATGATACGCACCATATTATATAAGAAGCCGTTGCCACTGACTGCAATCACAATATCGTCGCCCTGTGCTTCTACCTTTACCTCGTAAACAGTACGCACTGTGGTTTCCACCACTGCAGCTGCTGCGCAAAAGCTTTGAAAATCATGCTCTCCTACCAAATACTTTGCAGCCTCCTGCATTTTTGCCACATCCAGCTTGTGATAGGTAAAGTGAGAATACAGTCTCTTGGTAGGAACAGGAAACTCTCCTACGGTGATACGGTATTCATAGGTCTTTTTGCTGTCGCAGTGTCTGGGATGAAAATCTAAAGCCACCTCTTCTGACTTCTGAATACGGATATCCTCCGGCAACCTTTGATTTAATGCATAGGCCAGTTTCTCTGCCGGAATAGTGGTCTCTGAATCAAATACTGCCACATTGCAGAGTGCATGCACTCCGGCATCCGTCCTGCTGGCACCGATAACATGTATCTCTTCTCCCAACAGGGAAGTCAGGCTCTTATTCAATTCTCCTTCTATGGTCGGGCTGCTTTTCTGCACCTGAAATCCCGAATAGGCGGTTCCGTCATAGGCTACCGTTAGTTTGAATCGTTTCATACCTTACCTCTGCATATGTCTAAAATAGCAACACTCTGCTCCACGCTACCGCTAACGTCGCTTACGTGTTGCCTTTTCAGGCAATATACGACGTATGTATGCAACGCGGAGGATAGTTGCTGGTAATCAGTCAGAAACGGTAACATCCGGCTCCACGCTGCCGCTAATGTCGCCCGGATTGTTACCGTTTCTGATTATTACCAAAGTAATTTATCTACTGCTATACTGCCTGCTAAATAGGCAAATAACACCAGGTAGGCGATAGCGTCCCGCTTTTTGTATACCAGCGGTTTCATCTTGGTACGTCCGTTGCCGCCTCTGTAACAACGGGCTTCCATTGCCATTGCCAAATCATTGGCGCGACGGAATGCGGAGATAAAGAGGGGCACTAACAGGGGTACCATGGCTTTTGCTTTTTTAAAGATGTTGCCGCTTTCAAAGTCTGCACCTCTTGCCAACTGCGCCTTCATGATTTTATCGGTTTCTTCCATTAAAATAGGAATGAAACGCAGTGCAATGGACATCATCATGGCAATCTCATGTACCGGCAGACGCAATACTTTTAAAGGGCGCATTGCTTTTTCCATACCGTCTGTGAGATTGTTGGGTGTGGTAGTCAGGGTCATAACCGATGAACCGATTAAAAGCATTGCAAGGCGGATTACCATAAATGCTGCAATGCGGATACCTTCCTTGGTAATTTGCAGTTTCCAGAAGGAAACCACCACTTCACCCGGTGTCAGAAATAAATTGAACACTACGGTAATCATCAAAATAAACATAATGGAGCGCATACCTTTTATCATAAATTTAAAAGGCACTTTGGACAGCTTGATAACTATTGCCAAAAATATTGCCGCTCCAATGTATCCCCAGCCTTTATCAAAGCAGAACAGGGATATAATAAATATAACAGTACCGGCCAGCTTTACACGCGGGTCCAGTCTGTGAATGACGGATTCCGTCTGATAATATTGTCCTAAAGTAATATCTCTAAGCATATGACTCCTCGTTTATAAAAGCACTTTGGAAATTTCCTCACAAGCTTCACTGATGGTTGTGGCATTTTCGTCCACACCAAGCCCTGCTGCTTTTAACTTATGCATAATATACGTTACCTGCGGAGCTGCAAGTCCCACACTCTCTAACTCCTTGTAATGTTTGAAAACCTCTCTGGGAACATCATCATACATCACTTCCCCATGGTTCATTACCAGAATACGGTCCACATATTCTGCTACATCTTCCATGCTGTGGGAAACCAGAATAATGGTAATACCGCTTTCTTCCCTGAGTTTGACTATCTGCTCCAAAATTTCTTCCCGGCCTTTAGGATCTAAGCCCGCAGTAGGTTCATCCAAAATCAGCACCTCCGGCTTCATTGCCAGTACACCTGCAATGGCCACTCTTCGTTTCTGTCCGCCGGATAAATCAAAAGGTGACTGATAAAAGCATTCTTCCGGTAATCCTACCTTGCGCAGTGCATCATAAGCACGCAGCTCCGTTTCTTTTTTGGATAAGCCTAAGTTTTTAGGTCCGAAGCAGACATCTGAAAATACATCTGACTCAAAAAGCTGGTGCTCCGGGTACTGGAATACCAGTCCCACCTTGCTTCGCAGTTCTTTACGGTTGTAATCTTTATCATCAATGTCCTGTCCGTTAAAATAAATACTGCCTGATGTAGCTTTTAACAATCCGTTTAAATGCTGCACCAGTGTGGACTTCCCGGAGCCGGTATGTCCAATCAGTCCGATAAACTGACCGTCCGGAATTACCAGATTGATATCATTTAAAGCCTTGACGGAAAGGGTTGTGTCTCCGCCGTATACATGGCTTACATGGTCTAATATAATTGCCATAATTTATGCCTTTCTGCCTTTTTGCTCATAATAGTGCATCACTTCTTTTGTAAATTCTTCAATACTTAATATACTGTCCGGCAGTGCAATGCCTTTCTTCTGCAATTCATACGCCAACAGTGTAACCTGCGGTACATCCAGCCTGAGTGCTTTTAGCGCTTCCACTTGGGAAAAGATTTCTTTAGGTGTACCCTGCATGGCAATTTTTCCTTCATCCATAACAAATACTTTGTCTGCATGAATAATCTCTTCCATATAATGTGTAATCAGTATAACTGTTACATTTTCTACATCATTGAGTGCCCTGATGGCACGGATAACGTCTTTACGTCCGTTGGGGTCAAGCATTGCTGTGGGCTCATCCAGCACAATACATTTAGGATGCATTGCTAACACTCCCGCAATAGAAACTCTCTGCTTTTGACCGCCGGAAAGTTTGTTTGGGGAATATTTACGGAATTCATACATGCCGACTGCTTTGAGGCTTTCTTCCACACGTTCCCAAATCTCCTTGGTAGGCACACCCATATTCTCAGGGCCAAAACCTACGTCCTCTTCTACAACCTGTCCGATAATCTGGTTGTCGGGATTCTGGAATACCATGCCTGCGGTCTGGCGGATATTCCAAACCTCGTCCTCTTCTCTGGTATCCCTGCCATCCACCCAGATGGTGCCTTCCGTCGGACACAGAATCGCATTCATGTGCTTTGCAAGTGTGGACTTGCCGGAACCGTTGTGTCCCAAAACAGCAATAAAATCTCCCTGTTTAATATCTAAGGTCACTTCATCTACCGCACGGTTAATACCCTCTACATTGCCGTCCTCATCACGTCTGATATATTCAAAAACCAGTTTGTCTGTTTTGATAATTCCCATAAACACCCTTGCCTTTCATGCGTTGAAATCTTCGGAAGTTCTTCTATCTTCTCCAAATCAATCTACTGTTTCCCCGCATGTTTCTTATTGTACTAGAATTTATCGGGAAATACAACTATTTTACAAAATCACTCTATAATGGTACACTAAATAAAACAACTTGTATAAAGAAAGAAGGTCCTTTATGAAACTTTTTCAAAATATGTCTCCACAGGCCAAATCTACTATACTAAAGATGACCGGACTTTTGGCACTGGTAATTATTATTTTTACCGCTTTGTCCAAAACTTCGATTTTTAGCGGAGAAACACTTTCCGAATATGCTGAAAAAAATCCCGAACTGGCATTAGGAGATAACGAAACAAACACCGATATCTCCGACAGTACAACCACTCCCACAGATGAAACCGGTCATATCGAAGAAACGCTTACGCCAAAAACGCCTGAACCTGTTTCGCCTGAACGGATAACATACAAAGAGGGTTTTTACTACGAGCCCCTTTCCGAGGAACTGATTGCCTATATTACCGGCGTTTCTTATCCGGCGGAGGGTACGGAAGAAATCAGTTATGAGGATTTGTCCTATGTTCATATTTTGCATATGGATTTTGACGGTAATACTACGGAGGGCGAATTGATTTGTAATGATGCTATTGCACAGGACTTTGTAGAAATTTTTTATGAATTGTATGTGGCCGAATACCAAATTGAAAAGGTCACTTTGATTGAAAATTATGACGGCGACGATACTGCTTCCATGCTGGACAACAATACCTCCTGCTTTAATTTCCGCCCCGTAGAGGGGACAGGTAACCTTTCCAAACACGCTTACGGATTAGCGATTGACATCAATCCTTTTTACAATCCTTATATTACTTATACGGATGATGGTGGTCAGAGAGTTTCTCCCGAAGGCAGTGAACCTTATGCGGACCGCAGTCAGAGTTTTCCTTACAAAATTGATTCTTCTGACCTTTGTTACCAGCTCTTTATTGAACATGGTTTTATCTGGGGTGGCAATTGGAACTCCTGCAAGGACTATCAGCATTTCCAAAAAGTAATTGATTAAAACAGATTTTTATATTAAAGAATCCTCCCGCATTTCTGCATGGATTTATACCAGTGTAAAGAAAAAAGTCGACATACCTCTGTATGCCGACTTTTTATATAACTTTACTATTTACTTTATTACTATCAAATGCTTATAATTTGAACACTGCCATGCTTTCGTCCATCTTGTCTGCAATAACCTTCAACTGTTCTGCTCTCATGGAAATATCTGCAACTGCATTTGCAATCTCGGTAATGGAAGCGGAGGTTTCCTGTGTGCTGGCTGCATTCTCTTCCGCAATCGCTGTCAGATTCTGTACTGTGTCTACTACACTGATCCTGGAACCATCCATATCTTCCGTCTTTGCTGTAATACGGCTGATGGCTTCAATAGATGCTTCAATACCTTTCAGTACCTCTGCAAAACGGTTATCCGTTCTAACCATATTTTCACTCTGTCTGTCCATAATATCTTTTACGATATCCATGGTCTCAACAGATTTGTCAGAATCTGCTATCAGGTCTGAGATAATTGCTTCAATCTGCTGTGCCGACTGATTGGACTGCTCTGCCAGTTTCTGAATCTGGGAAGCTACTACTGCAAATCCACGTCCCTGTTCACCTGCTCTCGCCGCCTCAATTGATGCATTTAAGGATAACAGATTGGTTTCTTCTGCAATAGAGGTAATCAGGCTGGTTGCTTCTTTAATCTTCTGTGCAGACTGGTTAGTTGTATTGGTCTGCTCGTAAATAACATTGATCGACTCTTTTGCCTCTTCGTTGATACGATGCAGCTCATGTAAGGTCTCAAAAGCTTCCTGCCCAAGTACATGCATATCCTTGGCACTCCGATTCATCTCTTCGGTTTCTTTTGCGGTATCTTCTACCATATCACCCATATGGATAACATGATCGGTTGCATTCTGGGTTTCTTCTGCCTGATTGCTTGCACCCATTGCCACTTCACCAATAGCTCTTTCCACTCTGGAAATCGTACCGGATGTATCTTCCATTCTATCGTGGAGATAGGCTGCTGCAAGGTTTAACTCCTCACTCTGTGCCTTAATCACACCGATGGTAGTTGCCAGTTCCGTTTTCAGTTTCATAATGGCTCTGGAAATCGTACCGATTTCATCTTTTCTCTTAAGCAACTTATTTTCCAGTTCCACATCCAACTGTCCCTGGGATACCTGTTCCAAAGCACCAGTCCCCTTATGTAATGCTTTAACCAGTTTACTCGTTATGATATATACAAGAACAATTGCGAGCAATACACTGATTACAACCAACATAATAATCAAAGTTACAATACTGGAAATCTGGGACATTGCTTCCGCTCTGGGCATACCGGTAAATATCATACCTACTGCTTTACCCTCTGCATCAAACATCGGTACATAATATCCATAATAGGTTTCTCCGTAAACATCAATGTTGTCAGAGAAGTATTCCTGTCCATTCTCCAATACGATTTCTTTTACCAAATCATTTTCTCTGGTACCCACAATGGGATTTCCGGTAGGACCAATAATCGTAGTCGCATATCTTACATTCTTGTAACAGATACTAACATCCATGTTAGTTGCTTCTTTAATGTCATCTACAATTTGAGGTGTTTTAGAAATATTAAATTCACCTTTTACCAGATAACCATGATTATTGAACTCAAACTTACCTTCCGGATCTGAATATATAATTGTGTTACGTACTGCAATTGCCGTACTACGCAAACCGTTCTCAATGGCATTCTCTACTACATCATTCAGTCTCTGTTTGCTTAATAATATAATCATAATCCCCATCAATAAAAGAGGTGCAATTGCTACTAATGTAATCTTGGATTTAATTTTCATGCCATACCCTCCAACCTATATAGTCATAGTTACATTATAGTCCATTTTGAAAAATTTTTCCACATTTATATATAATTTTATAAAATTTACACAAAAAAATTTTCGCCCATCCATTGATAATGAACAAACAAAACCGGCAGCCCTAAGACTACCGGTTTTCCATGCAAACTATTTACTGTTTTGATTATACCAGTTCCAGTACTACTTCCATAGCACCGTCGCCCTTACGCTGACCGATCTTGATGATTCTGGTGTAACCACCCTTACGGCTTTCATATTTAGGAGCGATTTCGTCGAACAGTTTTGCAACCATATCAACTTCCTTGGTATTTTTCTTCTTGCCTGCATTTTCAGTAGGAACTTCCTTTACAGGGCACAGAACCTTTAACATCTGACGACGAGCGTGCAGTCTGGAAGGCATATCCTTCTTGATTTCCTTTTCTACTTCGTCATAAACGGTAACGGTTACACCGTTTTCGATTTTTAAAATCTTACCGTCTTTGTCACGATGAGTTTCGGAAAGAACCTTACCGGTCTCCTTATCAACGATCTGCTTTACTCTCTTGCCATCTTTGTCTTTACGAGCAACCTTAGCGGTAACCTTTACGGTTTCGAAGTTATCTTTTTCTGCTACAGCCATTGCAATAAGGCCTTCTGCAATCTTACGAACTTCTTTTGCTTTTGCTTCGGTGGTAACAATCTTACCGGTATACAGTAATGCGGTTACCTGATTCTTTAATAATGCTTTTCTCTGGCTGCTGGTTCTGCCAAGTTTTCTGTACTTTGCCATTGTTTTAATTCCTTTCTCATTTCATGGTACATCCGGCCACGCTCTTTGGACTTACATACCGAATGCTGTTAATAGCCATTTATGATATACATCTGCATACACATTGGATTTACCACAGATGCAGTCATCTATATTGGGAAGAATGGCTTCGCCATTCCCATTGGAAATAATGACCCTGATCATTATTTCGAAGCGAAAATAAATTCTTAGGTGCTGTATTACAGCACCTTAGAATTTATTTTCGCTTTAGTCTTCGCTGGGATTCAGCTGCAGACCTAATTCTTTTAATTTTGCAAGAACTTCTTCCAAAGACTTGCGGCCTAAGTTACGAACCTTCATCATATCTTCGGGAGTCTTGTTAATCAGTTCTTCAACAGTATTGATACCTGCTCTCTTCAAGCAGTTGTAGGAACGAACAGACAACTCTAATTCGTCGATACTCATTTCGAGAACTTTTTCTTTTTCATCGTCTTCTTTTTCTACCATAACTTCTGCAGTTTTAGCATTTTCAGATAAATCAATGAAAAGGCTTAAGTGTTCGCTGAGTACTTTTGCAGCCAAACTTACAGCTTCATCGGGAACTAAAGTTCCATTGGTATATACATCCAAGGTAAGCTTGTCGTAGTCTGTAATCTGACCCACACGGGTATTTTCTACTGTTACGTTTACTCTTTCAACCGGTGTATAGATGGAATCGATTGCGATTACACCAATAGGCAGGTCGTCATTTTTATTCTTATCTGCACTGATGTAACCTCTGCCCTTTGTAATGGTCAGTTCCATATACAACTTGGTTTCTTTGCCGCCACTTAAGGTAGCAATTACCAAATCCGGATTGAGGATTTCTATGTCTGCGTCAGCCTGAATATCAGATGCTCTTACAACGCCTTCGCCTTCAAACTCAATATATGCGGTCTTAGGCTCATTTGTTTCGCTGCTATTCTTGATAGCAAGGCTCTTGATATTCATGATAATCTCTGTTACATCTTCTTTTACGCCGGGAATAGAACTGAACTCGTGTAATACGCCTTCAATCTTTACCTGACTTACTGCCGCACCGGGCAGGGAAGACAACATGATTCTTCTTAAAGAATTACCAAGGGTGATACCGTAACCTCTTTCCAAAGGTTCCACTACAAATCTGCCATACTTTTTGTCTTCAGAAATTTCAGCAACCTCAATATTCGGTCTTTCAAAATCAAACACTGCAAATACCCTCCTTTACGAACTATTTTAATTACGGCTTATTTAGAATATAATTCGACGATAAGCATTTCATTTACAGGAACATCAATCTGTTCTCTGGTAGGAAGTGCTTTTACAGTTCCCTTAAGACCTTCGATATCAACATCCATCCATTCAGGAACAAGTCTTCCTGCTGTTACTTCAACGATATCTTTGTATCTCTGTAAAGATTTGGATTTTTCTCTGATTTCGATTACATCGCCAGCCTTAATTAAGTAAGAAGGTACTTTGATGTTCTTGCCGTTTACAAGTACATGCTTGTGACCAACAATCTGTCTAGCTTCTCTTCTGGTTCTTGCAAAGCCCATTCTAAAAATTACGCTGTCCAGTCTTCTTTCCAGGATAACCATCAGGTTTTCACCGGTCATACCTTTCATTCTGTCAGCCTTTTCATAGTAATTTCTGAAAGGCTTCTCTAATACACCATAGATGAATTTTGCTTTCTGCTTCTCTCTTAACTGAAGACCATACTCGCTCATCTTCTTGCCTGCTCTTGCGCTGGTTCTGTTAGACTTCTTGTCGTAGCCTAAGTATTGAGGCTCTAAACCTAAACTTCTACATCTTTTCAGTACGGGTACTCTATTTACTGCCATTTTTATGTTTCCTTTCTGTGAGGCCTATGCCTCTGACTATTGTTTACAACCGGGCATCACGCCGCGGCTTTCTTCCAACTTGTTTCAAGTTTCACACTAAACGCGACGTCTCTTAGGAGGACGGCATCCATTGTGAGGTACGGGAGTTACGTCGCGGATGCTGGTAACTTCCAGACCACATGCCTGAAGGGCACGAATTGCTGCTTCACGTCCTGAACCGGGACCCTTTACAAATACATCTACAGTCTTTAATCCGTGGATTAAAGCAGCCTTGGTTGCAGTTTCTGCTGCCATCTGTGCTGCATAGGGAGTAGATTTCCTTGAACCTCTAAATCCAAGACCACCAGCACTTGCCCAGCTTAATGCATTACCTTCGGTATCAGTTAATGTAACGATGGTATTGTTAAAGGAAGACTGGATATGTGCCTGTCCACGTTCAACGTTTTTCTTTACGCGTCTTTTAGCGACTTTCTTATTAGCTGTTACTTTCTTAGCCATTTTAAACTAACCTACTTTCTCAAAATTGTTTGCAGTTACACAATACTTATTTTTGCAACGGTACACAATATGCACCATCTACGTTACTTATTTTTTCTTATTAGCAACGGTTCTCTTAGGACCTTTACGGGTTCTAGCATTTGTCTTAGTCTTCTGACCACGAACGGGAAGACCCTTACGATGACGAACACCACGATAGCATCCGATTTCCTGTAATCTCTTGATGTTTAATGCGATTTCTCTTCTCAAATCACCTTCTACGGTAACATCCAGAGTTTCGATTGCTTCGCTGATTTTCTTTACTTCATCGTCTGTCAGTTCTCTGACACGAGTATCAGGATTTACACCTGCTTCTGCCAAGATTTTGTTTGAAGTTACTCTACCAATTCCATAGATATAAGTCAAACCAATCTCTACACGTTTTTCTCTAGGTAAGTCAACACCTGCGATACGAGCCATTTACGTTTCCTCCATTTTCTGTGCGTTTCCGATTCCCGGAATTTTTAACGCTTGTGTACGTCTGGTCTTTGCTCCCCGCTCTGCGGAGGCTGTACACATAATGCACCCTGGCTTTGCCAGACTGCTGGTTACTAAGTTGATTGGGGCTTTCACCCAACCGGAAGTGTCCGATCTTTCCCCGACAAAAAGTTTCTGATTATTATCAGGTTTTGCCTTTTCAAAAACGCGTTAAGCGTTTTTGGCGACAAAGCCTAGATTTTGTTGATTTGCGTTCTTTGCAAATCCAGAAAATCTCTTTGTCGTGGTATCAACAAGTAATCTCCCGTAAGCTCTTCCATTATATATAAATTACAACTTCCCGTTTTACGTATCTTCCTGCGAAAATCGCCGGACACACAAAAAGAGCGGAAAGTCATACTTTCAGCCGCATACAATAATGGGACAAGAACTCACATACTTGATTTTAAAACTTCAAGTTGGTGATTATCCCTGTCTCTGTTTGTGTTTCGGATTCTCACAGATTACTCTGATACTTCCTTTTCTTTTAATGATTTTGCACTTTTCGCAAATCGGTTTTACTGATGATCTAACCTTCACGTTAAACCCTCCTTTCAAAAAAGACCGTTTTACATTATAGCATGTAGTTCTTTTGTTTACAAGTGTTTTTTGTGTTTTTCTTTTACTTTTTTTATTTATGTATCACAGGGAGTAAAATCCCTGTGAACAGCATTTTTATCCTTACTTATCTCTCCAGATAATACGTCCCTTAGACAGGTCGTAGGGAGAAAGTTCTAATGTTACTTTATCTCCCGGCAGGATACGAATAAAGTTCTGTCTTAATTTACCGCTGATATGTGCCAGGACTTTGTGACCGTTTTCCAGTTCTACCTGAAACATGGTATTGGGCAGTTTTTCAATGACTGTTCCTTCGATTTCGATTACATCTGCTTTTGACATCTGTTACCTCCTTGCATAATAAACACTTTAATTGCTCTCTTTATTTCCTCATTACGGACGGGCTGCTTATTTTTAAGCCTTTCCCTGAGGTCTTCATCACAACCTTTATATATTGGTTGGATATGCCTTTTGTTTTTCTTTTTGGGACGCTCTACGGGTTTTAATTCACCGTCACACACGTAAACGTTTTCTGCGTCCTCCCCTATTATTATATAAACCGTCCCCTTATCGTGTCCGGCTTTGGAAAATGCCAGTCTTCCTATCATAATATGCATGCGCCCTTTCTTTTAATAAAGAGTCAGGATTTCCGGCTCACCATCCGTAATCAGTATGGTGTTTTCATAATGCGCTGACAAGGAGCCGTCCTCTGTTACCACTGTCCAGTCGTCGTCCAGCCATTCTACATCCGCTCTACCCATGTTAATCATGGGCTCTATTGCCAATGTCATACCTGCCTGCAGTTTAATTCCTTTACGCTTTTGTGCAAAATTGGGAACCTGCGGGTCTTCATGCAAAGCTGTACCGATACCGTGTCCTACCAGTTCCCGTACAATACCGTAACCAAACTGTGACACATACGCATCTATCGCATTGGAAATATCATGTAAATGATTTCCTGCTTTTGCCATTTTTATTCCTTCAAAGAAACTTTGGCGGGTTACTTCAATCAATTTCTGTGCCTCAGCACTAATCTGCCCTACCGCATGGGTTCTGGCTGCATCGGAATGATAACCTTTATAAATAAGACCTGCGTCCAAACTGATGATATCGCCTTCCTGCAAAATTCTCTTCTTATTGGGAATACCATGCACCACTTCATCATTGACGGAAGTACAAATAGATGCGGGATAACCATTGTAATTTTTAAAGTTGGGAATACATCCCATCTTACGAATCAGGGTATCTCCCATAATATCTATGTCCAGCGTGGACATTCCCGGTTTAATCGCATATTCCAGTTCTTTGTGTACCTGGGCAAGCAGCCTGCAGGACTCTCTCATCAGTTCAATTTCTCTGGCAGATTTTATTGTAACAGCCATGTTTCCTCTCCTTTGCCGCCATAGCGGCCACTTTCATTCCTTTGAAGCAGTTTTAATCCTTTGCTTGGTTATCGGTTCTAAAAAGCTTTCATAAGCAGACCCTTGTGAAACGTCGGTGCTTAACGAAACCGACCTCATAGAGGGAAGGTTGAGTTTAGCATCCGCTACGTTTCACATGGAGCGAGAGCACGTCTGCGTTGAAACTTTTTAGACCGTTACTCCAAACAACGATTAAAACCGCTCAAAAATACTAACCTAAAATTTCTACGATAGAATTGAATACATCCTTCATATCAACTGTACCGTCTACGGATTTCAGCACACCCTTAGCGGTGTAGAAATCGATTAACGGCTGGGTCTGCTCATGATATACATTCAGTCTGTTCTTTACGGTTTCAGGCTTATCGTCGTCACGAAGAATAAGTTCCTGACCGCATTTATCACAGATGCCTTCTGTCTTGGGCGGAATGTGTACGATGTGGTAAGTACCGCCGCAACCAACGCATGCACGTCTGCCGGACATTCTGTTAATGATGTTTTCATCGGGAACATCTACGTTAATTGCATAATCAATCTTGTCATTTAACTCAGTCAGTGCCTTATCCAGTACTTCTGCCTGAGGAATGGTTCTGGGGAAACCGTCCAGTACATAACCGTTTGCACAATCTGCCTGTGCCACTCTGTCAAGAAGAATCTTTACAGTCAGCTCATCAGGTACTAAAAGTCCCTGGTCCATATACTTCTTTGCTTCCTTACCCAGCTCTGTACCATTCTTGATATTTGCTCTGAAAATATCACCGGTAGAAATGTGGGGAATCTGATACTTGTCGGCAATCATCTTTGCCTGTGTTCCTTTGCCCGCACCGGGTGCGCCTAACATAATAATCTTCATATTCTGTCCTCCAACCCTTTTTCATGATAAACAGCTTGTTTTTCGGCACAAATGCCTAACATTATTATTTTACCGTTTATTTCTGTCATTTGCAACACATGAATTAAAAATATTGTGCTTTATTGCACTACCCGATAATTTACTGATAGAATTAAAAATCCGGGAAAGTTTCCTTCCCCGGATTATTTTGCCCAGAAGCAATTAATCATTTAAAAAACCTTTGTAGTTACGAACCAGCATCTGTGATTCAATCTGTTTAATGGTTTCCAGTACAACGCTTACAATAATGATTAAGCTTGTTCCGCCGAAGCTGATACTTGCACCAAAAACACCATTAAAGATGAAAGGCAGGATAGCAATAATGGTAAGACCTACTGCACCGATAAAGATGATGTAATGCAATACCTTTGTCAGGTAATCACTGGTAGGTTTACCGGGTCTGATGCCGGGGATAAATCCACCCTGCTTCTTCATATTATCAGCAACCATCAAAGGATTGAAGGTTATGGATGTATAGAAGTAAGCAAAGAAGATTACCAGCAGGATGTATACCAGCAGACCAATGGAATAAATCGGCTGCTTAATATTACACCAGTTCTCTGTATTCATACACTTTAACACTTCACCCCAGAATCCTGTTCCTTCATAACCTACAAAAGAGCAGATTAAAAGGGGGAATGATAAAATTGACTGTGCAAAGATTACAGGAATAACGCCGGAGGTATTTACCTTAAGCGGAATGCTGGAAGCCTGACCGCCCATCAGTTTTCTTCCCTGTACCTTCTGTGCATACTGCACAGGAATCTTGCGAACACCACCATTTAAGATGATAACCAGTATCACCATTAAAATGATGATTGCTACAATAACTACAAGCGCCAGAATACCTGAAGCAAAGTTGCCCTTGGTAAACTGAGGTGTTACAAACTTTTCATACAGACCTTTTAATTCGGCCGGCAGGCGGGAAATAATATTGATTACCAATACAACGGAAATACCGTTTCCTACGCCCTTTTCAGTGATTCTTTCACCAATCCACATCAGGAATGCACTACCTGCAGTCATTGCTGCGATTGCTGTAATTACATTTAATGCACTGGGCTCCAATAATAACTGGTTTTTGAAACCGATTGTCATAGCTGTTGCCTGAATCAGTGCCAATGCCACAGTCACATATCTGCTGATAGCTGCAATTTTCTTCTTTCCGTCTTCGCCATCCTTCTGCATTTCTTCCAGCTTCGGAATCGCAATGGTCAAAAGCTGTACGATAATGGAAGATGTAATGTACGGATTGATACCCAATGCCAATATGGACATCTGTACAAAGGAACCACCGGTAATTGCATCAAAGAAACTAAACGCACTTGAGTTTGCTGCAAACCAGCTCTGAATAAATTCTGATGATACGCCCGGCACAGGCAGCTGTGATCCGATACGAATCACAACTAACATGCCGAATGTAAATAATATTTTATTTCTGATTTCCCGGATTTTAAATGCATTCTTCAGTGTTGTAAACATATTACATCACCTCTGCACTTCCACCAAGAGCCTCAATCTTTTCTTTTGCAGATGCACTGAATGCATCTACCTTTACAGTAAGCTTCTTGGTTAACTCTCCGTTTCCAAGTATCTTAACGCCGTCTCTCGGATTCTTGATGATGCCTGCGTTCATTAATGCTTCTACATCAACAACGCTGCCATTATCAAAAGCTTCCAGAGCGCTTACATTGATAGCGACGATATCCTTAGTGTTTCTGTTAGTGAAACCTCTCTTAGGAATACGTCTGTATAACGGCATCTGTCCACCTTCAAAACCGATTCTGGGTGCTCCGGAACGAGCCTTCTGTCCCTTATGACCCTTACCGGCAGTCTTACCGTTTCCTGAACCGTGTCCGCGTCCTCTTCTAAAATTATCACTATGCTTGGAACCTTCTGCAGGTCTTAAATTTGATAATTCCATTCTGACACCTCCTTATCTGCTTATACTTCTTCTACTTTAACTAAATGAGCGATCTTCTGGATCTGTCCTCTTGTAGCTGCATTATCCGGCAGGATAACAAAGCTGTTCAGCTTCTTAAATCCCATGGATTCTACGATAGCTCTGTTCTTGGGAACAGCACCGATAACAGACTTAACCAAAGTGATCTTTAACATTTTTTCTTTCTTTGCTGCCATTGTCTTTTCTCTCCTTTCAAACCTTAAAGTGAAATCGCTTCACTTCATTAAGCCAAAATCTCGTCTACGGATTTACCACGGTTTTTAGCTACTTCTTCAGGAGCCTTTAACTGGCTTAAACCTGCAATTGTTGCAAGAACTACGTTCTGCTTGTTGTTGGAGCCTAAAGACTTAGTACGGATATTCTTGATACCTGCAAGTTCACAAACGATACGAGCAGGACCACCAGCGATGATACCGGTACCTTCAGGAGCCTTCTTTAAAAGAACGCTAGCAGAACCGTATTTACCGATGAAATCATGGGTAACAGAGTTGTTTTCATCCATAGAAACGCTTACCAGATGCTTGATTGCATCTTCTTTACCCTTACGGATTGCTTCAGGAATTTCTACAGCCTTGCCAAGTCCTGCGCCTACATGACCATTGCCGTCACCAACTACTACCAGAGCTGTAAAACGCATGGTACGACCACCCTTTACAGTCTTGGAAACACGTTTGATAACAACAACCTTATCCATTAATTCAAGCTGACTTGCATCTATGATTGTATGTTTCATAATGTCTACTCCCTTTCCTAGAATTGTAAGCCAGCTTCTCTGGCTGCTTCAGCTAATGCTGCAATCTTACCCTGGTATATAAAGCCGCCTCTATCAAAGACTACTTCTGTGATACCTTTTTCCATTGCTCTCTTTGCAATGACAGTTCCTAAATATGCTGCTGCATCAACGTTATTGGTTTTTTCAAGCTCTGCCTTAACTTCTTTTTCAAGAGTGGAAGCAGCAACCAGTGTGTTACCAACTGTGTCGTCGATAATTTGAGCATACATATGATTATTGCTTCTGAATACGGCTAAACGAGGTCTTTCAGCAGTGCCGCTGAAACGGTTACGTATTCTCATGTGTTTTTTAACACGTACTTTTTGTCTAGATTCTTTACTAACCATCTTCATACTCTCCTTATCTATTATTTCTTACCAGTCTTACCAACTTTACGTCTGATAGTTTCATCAGCATACTTAATACCTTTGCCCTTGTAAGGTTCAGGTCTTCTCTTATCTCTGATTTCAGCTGCGAATTGGCCAACTTTTTCTTTATCGATACCTTTTACGGTAATAATATTGTTTTCAACAGTGGTTTCGATGCCTTCAGGATCGGTCATCTCTACAGGATGAGAGAAACCTAAGGATAAGTTTAATACCTTACCTGCCTTGGAAGCTCTGTAACCTACACCGTTGATTTCCAGTTTCTTCTCATAACCGGAAGTAACACCTACTACCATGTTATTGATCAGAGTTCTGGTTAAACCGTGTAAAGATTTCATCTTCTTTAAATCATTCGGTCTTGTTACTACAATTTCTGCACCCTCTAATTTGATTTCCATTTCGCGAGGGAGAACTCTCTCCAGAGTTCCTTTAGGACCCTTAACGGTCACTTTGTTATTTTCTGCGATATCCACAGTTACGCCTGCAGGAACCGCGATTGGCATTCTACCTATACGTGACATGCCCGTACCTCCTATAATATTTGCTAATTTATAGTTGCTTAGAGAGAATTCCCCGCAGGGGGATTCTCTTAAGCGAAATATAGATTTTGTTAGGCAACGTATTGTGTTGCCTTATAAAATCTTTTCGCTTTTACCATACGAAGGCTAATACTTCGCCGCCAACCTGCAGCTCTCTAGCCTTTTTATCAGTTACAACACCCTGATTGGTGGAAATGATAGCAATACCGAGACCGCCTAATACCTTAGGAAGTTCTTCCTTGCCAGCATACACACGAAGACCGGGCTTAGAGATTCTCTTGATACCGGAGATGATCTTTTCATTCTTGTCTGCACCGTACTTTAATGCGATACGGATGGTCTTGAATGCACCGTCATCAACGATGTCGAATTTCTTAATAAAACCTTCGTCCAATAAAATCTGAGCGATAGCCAGTTTCATTTTGGAAGAAGGAACATCTACTGTGTCATGTTTTGCAGCGTTTGCATTACGGATTCTTGTAAGCATATCTGCAATAGGATCACTCATTGTCATGATTTAGTTTCCTCCTTGTTCATTTGACTTGAATCATGCTTGTTAAGCTGTATATCTGGGAGAATGCACCTTGGGGCATTCTCCGCGATGCAACATAGTGTTTCTTATGCGGCGTATTCTGCCGCGTTAGAAACTCTTTGCATCGTCCTACCAGCTTGCTTTCTTAACGCCGGGAATCTGTCCCTTGTATGCCAGTTCGCGGAAGCAAACTCTGCAAATTCCGTATTTTCTTAAAACGGAATGGGGACGACCACAAATATTGCAACGTGTATAAGCCTGTGTAGAGAACTTAGGTTTACGCTGCTGTTTCAGCTTCATAGATGTCTTAGCCATGAATTAACCTCCTATTATTTAGCGAAAGGCATATTGAATAATCTCAGTAATTCACGTGCCTCTTCGTCAGTCTTTGCAGTTGTTACGAAAATGATATCCATACCTCTTACTTTATCTACCTTATCGTATTCGATTTCAGGGAAGATAATCTGTTCTTTAATACCGAGTGCATAGTTACCTCTTCCGTCAAATGCATTAGGATTTACGCCTCTGAAGTCACGTACACGGGGTAATGCCAGGTTAACCAGACGATCCAGGAACTCATACATCTTCTCACCACGTAAGGTTGTCTTGCAACCGATTGCCATACCTTCACGAATCTTGAAGTTTGCTACGGAGCCTTTTGCCTTTGTGAGAACTGCCTTCTGACCGGTAATGGTTTCCATATCCTTAACAGCGCCCTCTAAAACCTTTGCATTTTCTTTTGCTTCGCCAACGCCCATGTTGATAACGATCTTATCCAGCTTGGGAACTTCCATGACATTCTTATATCCAAACTTCTTAGTCATTGCTGCAACGATTTCGTCGTTGTATAAATCTTTAAGTCTGCTCACGTTTATTTTCCTCCTTCCCTGAATTAATCGATCACTTCGCCGGTTGACTTTGCAATACGAACTTTCTTGTCGCCTTCAACCTTGAAACCGATTCTGGTAGCTTTTCCCTTATGAACGTACATTACGTTAGAGATATCAATGGAAGCTTCCTTCTGAATGATTCCACCGTTGGGATTAGCCTGAGAAGGTTTTGCATGCTTTGTAATCATGTTTACGCCTTCTACTGTTACTTTACTGTTCTTGTGGTCTACGGCAATAACCTTGCCCTCTTTACCATTATCTTTACCGGCGATTACTTTAACAGTATCACCCTTTTTGATTTTTAACGTAGCCATGCGGTACCTCCTTATAATACTTCGGGAGCGAGGGAAACAATCTTCATAAACTGTTTCTCACGAAGCTCTCTAGCTACCGGTCCAAAGATACGAGTTCCTCTCGGAGTCTTGTCATCTTTGATAATTACAGCAGCATTTTCATCAAATTTGATGTAAGAACCATCTTTACGACGTGCGCCTTTTACGGAACGAACGACAACAGCCTTAACTACATCACCTTTTTTTACAACGCCGCCTGGTGTTGCATCTTTAACAGAAGCAACGATGATATCGCCAATCTGTGCATATCTTCTTGTAGAGCCGCCCATAACTCTGATGCAAAGAAGTTCTTTAGCACCTGTGTTATCAGCAACTTTCAATCTACTCTCTTGCTGAACCATGATAATTCTCCTTCCAAAATAGTAAACATTATTAGCTGTAATTACTTAGCTTTTTCAACGATTTCAACAAGTCTCCATCTCTTGTCCTTGGACAGGGGTCTTGTTTCCATAACCTTAACGGTATCGCCGATGTTGCATTCGTTGTTTTCGTCATGTGCTTTTAATTTGTAAGTATCTTTTACAATCTTCTTGTAAAGAGGATGCTTTACATGATTTTCAATAGCAACAACGATTGTCTTATCCATTTTATTGCTTACTACTTTACCAGTACGTGTTTTTCTTAAATTTCTTTCCACGGTTAAATCTCCTTTCTGAAATTCCGCCCTCCTTAGGGCATCTTAATTGATATGAACGCTGAGATTAAGCGTTTGCCTTCTCAGTGATGACAGTCTGGATACGAGCAATGTTCTTTCTTACTTCTTTAATTCTTGCTGTGTTATCCAACTGATTGGTTGCGTTCTGGAATCTCAAATTGAAAAGTTCTTTTTTAGCAGCTACTAACTCTTTTGCTAAATCTGCTTCTGATTTATTCTTTAAATCTGCTACATACTTATTCATTTGACACACCGCCTTCCAAATCTGCTTTAGAAACAATCTTACACTTACAAGGGAGTTTGTGCATTGCAAGACGTAATGCTTCTTTTGCAGCTTCCTCAGAAACTCCTGCGATTTCAAACATTACACGTCCAGGTTTCACAACTGCTACCCAGTACTCTAAAGAACCTTTACCGGAACCCATACGTGTTTCTGCGGGCTTAGATGTTACCGGCTTATCCGGGAAAATCTTAATCCAAACTTTACCGGTACGCTTGGTATAACGGGTAAGTGCGATACGGGCTGCTTCGATCTGATTGGATCTGATCCAGCAAGGCTCGGTAGCTACAAGACCGTATTCACCGAAAGTTAAGGTGTTACCTCTTAAAGCTTTACCTGTCATACTGCCACGGAACTGTTTACGACGTTTTACTCTTTTAGGCATTAACATAACTATTTATCGCTCCCTTCCTGATTTTTAGTGGGAAGAACTTCGCCTTTGTAAATCCATACCTTAACACCAACTTTACCGTAAGTTGTGTCTGCTTCAGCGAAGCCGTAATCAATATCTGCTCTTAAGGTCTGAAGAGGAATAGTACCTTCGCTATAGAACTCAGTACGAGCCATATCAGCACCACCCAGACGTCCGGAGCAGGAAGCTTTGATACCCAGTGCACCAGCCTTCATGGTTCTGCCCATGCAGGACTTCATTGCACGTCTGAAAGATACACGGTTCTCAAGCTGCTGTGCAATATTTTCTGCAACCAGCTGAGCATCCTTGTCAGGTCTCTTGATTTCCTTAATGTCAACCAGAACCTTCTTATCAGTCATCTTTGCTAATTCATTCTTGGTTACTTCGATTTCTGCACCGCCCTTACCGATAACAACGCCGGGTTTTGCAGTGTAGATAATAACTTTTACTCTGTCAGATGCTCTCTCGATTTCAATCTTAGAGATACCTGCAGCAAATAATTTCTTCTTCAGATACTTTCTGATGTTGTAGTCTTCTACTAAATAGTCAGAGAATTCTGCATCAGCGTACCATTTAGAATCCCAGTCTTTAATAACGCCGACTCTAAGGCCGTGAGGATTAACTTTCTGTCCCATTTTACTTAGCTCCCTTCCTATTTCTTCTCATCCAGAACGATGGTGATGTGGCTCATCTGCTTCTCAATTCTGTATGCTCTACCCTGTGCACGGGGTCTTACTCTCTTCATGGTAGGTCCCTTGTTTGCACAGCATTCAGCAATATAAAGGTTTGCAGCATTCATGCCATTATTGTTTTCAGCGTTAGCGATAGCTGATTCTAACAGCTTCTTAATAACACCGGATGCGTATCTGGGATTGTAAGCCAGAATTGCGAGTGCAGTCTGTACATCCTTGCCTCTGATGGCATCCAATACGAAACATGCTTTCTGAACAGAAACCCTTGCGTAAGATAACTTAGCTGAAGGTCTTGTATCTTTCTGCGCATTTCTTTCTCTCTTAATTTGACTTCTATGTCCTTTAGCCATAGAATTGTCCTCCTTTCAACTTAACAACTAAGCAAACTCGAAAATCCTGCGTTTCACGCAGCCGCGACATAGTCGCTCTATGATTTTCTCGTTGAGCAGCGGGGTGAAATCAAATGTCCGCTATGCGGCCGCTTGATTTCCTTCCCGCAGCTCACTATCTTACTTTAGATTTCTTCTCGTCTTTTCCATGTCCTCTGAAGGTTCTGGTTGCTACGAACTCGCCGAGTTTGTGTCCAACCATATCTTCTGTTACATATACAGGAACGTGCTTTCTGCCGTCATGTACTGCAATTGTATGTCCCACGAAAGAAGGGAAAATTGTAGAACGACGGGACCAGGTCTTAATAACCTGCTTCTGTCCGGATGCATTCATGGCATCTACTTTTTTCAGTAAGCTCTGGTCTGCGAAAGGTCCTTTTTTCAGTGATCTAGCCATTGTTTTTCCTCCTGTTTTAATAAAAAACTATTATTTGATAGCTTTACCGTCTCTTCTTCTTACAATCAGCTTGTTAGATTTGTTTTTCTTCTTACGTGTCTTCAAGCCGAGTGCAGGTTTGCCCCAAGGAGTGCTCGGGCCCGGACGTCCGATACCGGTCTTACCTTCACCACCACCGTGAGGATGGTCGTTGGGGTTCATTACAGAACCACGTACTGTAGGGCGGATACCCATGTGACGCTTACGTCCTGCTTTACCGATATTAATCAGGCTGTGGTCAACATTGCCTACAACACCTACGGTTGCTCTACATACCAGAGGAACCATTCTCATTTCGCCGGAAGGAAGTCTTAATGTTGCGTACTTACCTTCTTTAGCCATCAGCTGTGCGCTGTTTCCTGCAGAACGAACCAGCTGTCCGCCCTTGCCGGGATATAATTCAATGTTGTGTACCTGAGTACCAACAGGAATCTCAGATAAGGGTAAGCAGTTACCTACTCTTACTTCTGCGGTTGCACCATTCATTACTTTCATACCGTCGGTCAAACCTTCGGGAGCAATGATGTATGCCTTTTCGCCGTCTGCGTAGCAGATTAAAGCGATATTTGCTGTTCTGTTAGGATCGTATTCGATACCGATTACGGTAGCAGGAATGCCATCCTTATTTCTCTTGAAATCGATGATTCTGTATTTTCTTCTGGAACCGCCGCCACGATGTCTTACGGTGATTTTACCCTGATTGTTACGTCCTGCATTCTTTGCTAAAGATACGCAAAGAGATTTTTCAGGAGTTGTCTTGGTAATTTCAGAGAAATCAGAACCGGTCATGTTTCTTCTGGACGGTGTATAGGGATTGTATGTCTTAATTCCCATTGTTGTATCTCCTTTTCTGTTAGATTCTTTGCGCGGCTTCCTGTGTGCCGCATACCTTAACCTGTGCGAAATCTTCTAAATTACAGTCCTGCGAAGATTTCGATGTCTTTGCTGTCAGCGGTTAACTGTACGATTGCTTTCTTGGTCTTAGCAGTCTTTCCGTAAACCATACCGCGTCTCTTGTTCTTACCGTCGTAGTTCTGGGTATTAACCTTTGCTACCTTGGTGCCTTCGAACATCTTTTCAACAGCTTCTTTAATCTGAGACTTGTTAGCCTCGGGATTAACCAGGAAAGTATATTTCTTTTCGCCCATACCGGCCATGCTCTTTTCAGTGATAACCGGTTTGAGGATTACGTCATAGTATTTAATATCAGCCATTATGCGTATACCTCCTCAATCTTAGAAACAGCGTCCTTTGTCAGAACTACTGTACCAGCCTTCATAACGTCATATACGTTTAAGGTGTTAGTTAAAGTGGTCTGTACTGTAGGGATATTTCTTGCGGAAAGAACTACGTTTGCATCATTTTCAGCCAAAACTACAAGTCCTTTGTTTACATTTAAGTTATCCATAACAGTCTGGAAATTCTTGGTTTTAATTTCATCAAATTTCAGCTCGTCAACTACGATTAACTTGCTGTCATTTACTTTGCTAGTAAGTGCAGACTTTAATGCTGCTCTCTTTTCTTTCTTGTTTAACTTGAAAGAATAATCTCTGGGTACGGGAGCGAATACAACACCGCCGCCGGTCCACTGAGGAGATCTGGTTGAACCCTGTCTTGCATGACCGGTTCCCTTCTGTCTCCAAGGCTTTCTTCCGCCACCGGATACTTCAGAACGGGTCTTTGCCTTCTGAGTTCCCTGACGATTGTTTGCAAGCTGCTGTACAACTGCCATGTGTACCAGATGTTCATTTACTTCAACACCGAATACAGCATCGTTTAATTCAATTGTGCCAACTTCTTTGCCGTTCATATTATAAACAGATACCTTTGCCATCTGAATGGTCCTCCTTTCATCCTAAATTAAGCTTCAACCTTAACGGTTTCTTTGATGGTTACTAAAGCTTTTTTAGGTCCGGGTACTGCACCCTTAACTAAAAGTAAGTTCTTTTCAGCATCTACTCTTACTACTTCAAGATTCTGAACAGTTACTTTTACGCAACCCATATGTCCGGGCATTCCTTTTCCCTTGAATACACGGCTGGGGGAAGAACATGCACCGTTGGAACCCTGATGACGATGGAACTTGGAACCGTGAGCCATAGGTCCTCTGTGCTGTCCATATCTCTTAATAGCGCCCTGGAATCCTTTACCTTTGGAAATAGCAGTTGCATCAATCTTGTCGCCAGCAGCGAAGATGTCAGCTTTGATTTCTGCACCCAGTGCATACTCTTCTGCATTTTCAAACTTGAATTCTCTTACATATCTCTTAGATGTAACGCCTGCTTTCTTGAAGTGACCCTGCTGTGCCTTATTAACACCGTGTACATGGATTACTTCCTTCTTGCCAGCTGCATCTTTGTTGACTGTCTTGTCTTTCTTGTCTACGAAGCCAACCTGTACTGCACTGTAACCATCGTTTTCTACTGTCTTAACCTGGGTTACTACACAAGGGCCAGCCTGAAGAACAGTTACAGGAACAAGAACGCCGTCTTCGTTGAAGATTTGAGTCATTCCGACTTTTGTTGCTAAAATTGCTTTTTTCATGTTTTCCTCCTGTTTGTTCTACAGCGGGACGAACGGGCCGTCCATACTAGTAGGGGATAAAATGTTTTTGTTTTCTTTTGCATCCTCAGACGCTTCTCTTCATCAGAATGAATTATTTGTTTTTCATTTTGATGTCGATGTAAACACCGGCAGGCATTTCCAGTCTCTGCAGAGCATCAACTGTTTTCTGAGTCGGTGCAATGATATCGATCAGTCTCTTGTGAGTTCTCTGTTCGAACTGTTCACGGGAATCTTTGTATTTGTGAACCGCTCTTAAGATAGTAACTACTTCCTTCTTGGTAGGAAGAGGTACAGGTCCACTTACCTGAGATCCGTTCTTCTTGACTGTTTCGATGATTTTTTTGGCAGATGCATCAACTAACTGATGATCATAAGCTTTCAGTGTAATTCTCATTACTTGACTTGTTGCCATAAAAAAAGTCGCCTCCTTTTCGCACTTTTGTTAAGCGATAAT
>JAFUNK010000002.1 GCA_017482205.1 Lachnospiraceae bacterium | reverse complement strand
GTCGGTCTCTAACTGCCTCTACTCTCTCTGCTCCACCAAAATATTTGCAAATTCAACTTTTACCCATATAATCGAACTGTGTTCAATTGTCATCGTACACAAAAGAGCTCGCTCAATTTTAATTTATCTACACACCCAGACTCGAAAAACGCTCTGCGTTTTCCTCGTTGGCGCTTCGCGTCAAATTCTTATTTATCTGCACACCCAGACTCGAAAAACGCTCTGCGTTTTCCTCGTTGGTGCTTCGCGTCAAATTCTAATTTAATTAATAATTTTTCCTTATTGGAAATACAATTCCAAATAGAAATATTTATTTTTTATGCTCCACAACCGTTTGGCATCCGCACCACATCAGGTATACTGATACCACAGCGGAGCCGATGCGGTCAAAGTAAAAGGCTATGGTAGAGCCGGGAAGAAACAATACCACGAAAAGGGCAGTGGTAACGCAGATATCCACCAGAGATTTGGCACGATAGAGTCTGCTTTGTACCAAAAGAATGGTATTGTTTTGGACAGTTCCCAGTTTTTTGTAGCGAAACCAGAAAATCGTATTGGCAACCACACCTAAAAGTGCAATACACAACCCCGGAATTACATTTCCCTGTTCAGTGTTCTTGGAAAACAAGGCAATTAAGAGCATGGAGATACCGCTGACACACATGGCAATACCCACAAAAAGATTGGAACGACGCTCCAGTAACTGTTTTTGTGCAGTATCCATAGAGGGTTTGGTGGTAAACTGATAGGTAATAAAAGCGACAATAATTGCCATTAGCTCTGCACTGCGGCGGATAAAATCAGCCAATTGCGTAGAGCTTTTTCCCATAAAAAGTCCGATTCCCACCACAATGGGACCGGGGGCACTCATAAGTACGGACATAAGCATGGTCCGGCTGCCGGATTTGTTTTTTGTCACAGGCTGATACCTCCAAACAGATAAAGTAGGGGAATTAATACTGCCATTGCCGCGAGTGGGCAAAAAACGGTATCGTTTCCGCCGGTGGAAAACAGTTCCACAAAAGCACTGACAATTGCGGTAATCACTGCAATCAAAAGGCAGGCATACACAGGCATGTCATGACGGGAAAGCAGAATAAAAAAGACGCTTAGAAAGGAGAACGCAAACATGGAAAGAGTTCCCTCCACGCTTTTTCTGCCTTCGATATGTTTCCCTTCCAGAAAATGTTTGCCAAACCGTTTCCCTATAAGTGCAGCGGCAGCATCGCCGATGCCCCAGGCAAAAATACTTGCCAGCGCAAGATTTTTATCATCAAATAAGCCCCATGCAATGGTAAGCAGAATGGCAAACATACCAAATACCAGCAACAGACTCTTTTTTAATTCACCGTTTTTCCTTTCGGTTACAAAATGAGAATATCCTTTGATATGTTCAGCAGCGATTAAAACAGGATAGACAAAAATGGTAAACAGTAATACCGTCAGCAGGGCATGCCACCAGAGGGGAAATACATGCATCCATACCCATAGTGAGCCCAGTAATACAAAATGTAACAGTTTTCGAAACAGTTCATCCGGCACCTTAAACAGCCGTCTGATACTAAAGACCACAATTACACAAATAATAAAATATAAAAGTATTTGAAGGGTGCCCTCTCCGAATTCAGTCATAGTCAGTTCCTCGTTAGTAAGTTATACATAGATTCCCGAAATGGTGTTGATATATGTAACTGGTGATGAACACATGCTTCGCTCAGCACGGTATAATGTCTGTTGAGATTATATCATATTCATTCAGAAAAGAAAACAAACATCAGGTAAACGATGTAGCGTAATCTGATTGATTTATCCATGTATCACAGGTATAATATTTATTGTAGAAGTAAAACTTTAGGATTTACAAAAGAAAGAGATGATAATTTGGATAATTACACATATTCCAATCCCAATAATTTGAAAAAACCACGAAAAAAGCATCTGCTTCTCTGGATAAGTGCAGTGCTGGCAACGGTGACTTTATTAGTGCTGTTTGTTATTACTTTCGTGTTGCCGGTATCGGTGAAAAATTTGATAGTAACCTATGAACTGGGCAGCGAGGTGAGTACCGCGTTGGAAGATTATGTGGCGGGGAATGCACTTGCCATGCAGGTAACGCGGTTAGATATGTCGGAGGTCGTAGCCGATGAGGTGGGTAATTATGAAGTAACGGTGCATCACGGCTTTCAGGAAGAGACGTTTTCCATAGTGATACAGGATACCACAGCCCCTGAAATTACATTTAAACAGGGAGATATTTATCTGGAAGTAGGAGAGCTATACGGACCTGAAACTTTTGTGGAAAATACTTATGATTTGAGTGGGGAAATTGAAGTAAAGATTACCCTGCTTACTCAAGGTGCGGCAAAGGGTGACCGCATCTGCTGCGGCAGTGCGGGAACACGTCTGGTTAAGGTAACTGCACGGGATATATACGGCAATGAAACTACATGTATGGTTGAGGCACTTGCGGATACGCCCCCTGAAATTACCGGTTATAAAGAGTTTTATGTGGCAGAAGGCAATAATGTGGTATTCAGTACAGAAAATATTATGGCAATAGATGCGGTGGACGGAGATTTATCCGGGCAGCTGGAACTGGATGTCAGCGGTATTGATTTGAATAACGAAGGCATTTATGAAGTGGTTTACAGTGCAACGGACAACTACGGATTTTCAACAGAGGTTGCGGTGCCCGTACATGTACTTTCGGCAATGGAGGTACAGGAGTTAATCAATAGCCATGAGATTAACCGGTTTGAACAGCATATTGTGGGGGCTTACAATCTGTATGACGGCGGTGTATTTGAGGAAGACAATATTGCGCAGGTGCTGGAGGCCATGGAGCCTGCTATAGTGGTAGTTACCAACAGCACGGGCAGGGGCAGTGGCTTTATCGTAAAAATAACGGATACAGATGTTATTATCTGTACCAATCTGCATGTCACGGATGACCGACAGGACCATACGGTATTTTTCCATGACGGATACAGTGCACATGGTGTACTGGTGGGAAGTATGGATAAGGTAGATGTATCTTTTATAAAAGTATCAAGAGACAATATTCCTTCCTATCTGGAGGATACGCTTTTGACGGTACACATTGATGCAGGATATTTGGATTCCATTACGGATCCCGGCAGTGTCAATGTAGGCTTCCGTACCTTGGAAACGGATGGCACCATATGGCAGGATAAAGATGGTGTACTGGTTGCATTAAAGGAAGAGTTTGTTTATCAGGAATATGGAGAGGACAGACTGCACGGAAATCTGGAATATGTAACACAGGTTACCGCACCCAGTTTTCACGGAGCATCCGGCTCTGCAATTTTTGACGGACACGGTAATCTGATTGCAATGGTAAGTTTTTACTATTACAGTGCAGATGCCGACAGAAGATTTTATTACGGTATGACGGTAGAGGATATTTTAAGGGGCTACAAGCAGATTTTTGGCGAAGATTTGAACTACCGGTAGAAGGAAAAGACATGAACAAATCTAACATTTATACAGAGGCAGAAAATTATATTCTGGACATTCCTAAGTTTGCAGGAAAACATACCCTGGAGGATACGGCGAAACTTTTAAAGAAAATAAGTGGGGAGCCGGGCAGGAGTAAAATTATCCATGTGGCAGGCACCAACGGAAAAGGCTCTGTCTGTACCTATCTGCGGTCGGTACTGACTGCTATGGGGTATCGTGTAGGCATTTTTACCTCGCCCCATCTTGTTACCATGCGGGAGCGTATCTGTATCGGTGAGGAAATGATTTCCGAAGCAGATTTTGTAGGGGCTTATAAAAAGGTACTGGCAGGTATAGAGGCTGATAACCACCCCTCCTTTTTTGAGTTTTTATTTTTAATGGCAATGGTTTATTTTAAAGAAAAAGAGCCGGATTATGTGATTTTGGAAACCGGCATGGGCGGCAGGCTGGATGCCACCAATGCTATTCCCCAAAAGGAAATATCTGTGATTACCCGTATCGGACTGGACCATACAGAGTATCTGGGAGAAACCTTGGAAGAAATTGCCATGGAAAAAGCAGGTATTATGAAGGAAAGGACACCGGTAGTATATTGGCAGACGGGCGACAACGTTAGTCAGATTTTTGCAAAGAAGGCATGCGAATTACAAATTTCCGCATATCCGGTGTCGAAAGAAGACTATACGTTCCTAAATTTTAATAATAAAAACATTGATTTTTCTTATCGTTCCATTTATTATGATAATATCAGGCTTTGTGTGAATACCATTGCCCGTTATCAGATGGAAAATGCTTCCCTTGCCATGCGTGTATTGGAAGTATTATTGGGAAAAGATAACATCACGCCCTCTGATATGCAAAAAGGTTTACAAAAGGCTTTCTGGGCAGGACGCATGGAAGAAATCAGACCGGAGGTTTTTGTGGACGGAGCCCACAATGGAGACGGTATCAGGGCCTTTTTGGAAACGGTTTCCCAGGATGGCTGTGTGAATAACAGACATCTTTTGTTTGGAGTAGTGCAGGATAAAGATTTTCATCATATGATAGAAGAAATCGCAGACAGCGGTTTGTTTACGGATATTGCAGTTGTTAAACTGAAAAGTGCCCGGACTGCCGATATGAAACAGTTGCGGGATACTTTTTCAAAGACAGGGCAGGATATAGTTTGTTATGAAACGGTAAAAGCAGCCTTTGAAGCAATGATTTCAAAGAAGCAGGAGGGTGAGCGGTTATATATTGCCGGGTCACTGTATTTGGTTGGTGAGATAAAGGAGTTAGTATGATTAACTTTGAAGAAGAATTGAAGAAGTTTCATCCCAGTCTGGAAGTAGAGGACGCAGAAGAAGCTATTTACAATCAGGATATGACGGATATGGCAGATATCCTTGTAAAGATGTTGAAGGAAACCAAAGCGGAAGAAGAATAAGAGGTAAGGTAGCATGAATTGTTATAATTGTGGCTGCCGTTTGTCTGAGCATGATTTTTGTACCGGCTGTGGTGTGGATGTTTCCGTCTACAAGAAGATTTTAAAAATCTCCAATATGTATTACAATGAAGGCTTGGAGAGAGCAGGCGTCAGGGATTTAACCGGTGCGATTGTCAGTTTGCGGCAGAGCTTAAAATTCAATAAAAACAATGTAGAAGCACGTAATCTTTTGGGATTGGTGTATTTTGAAATGGGTGAAGTGGTAGCCGCTTTAAGTGAGTGGGTTATCAGCAAGAACCTGCGTCCACAGAAGAATATTGCAGATGACTACATTGATATGATTCAGAACAATGCAGCCCGTCTGGATACCATTAACCAGACGATTAAGAAATATAATCAGGCATTGGTATATTGCAAACAGGATAGCAAGGATTTGGCGGTTATCCAGTTAAAGAAGGTATTGTCCTTAAACCCGCGGTTTATCAGGGCACACCAGCTTTTGGCATTATTGTACATTGATATTGAACAGTGGGAAAAGGCAAAGAGAGAACTGGAAAAATGCCGCAGGATTGATGCGAACAATACACAGACCCTCCGTTATTTAAAAGAAGTGGAGAGTATGTTAAATCCTGATGAGCCCGTAAAAGGCGGTAAACGTAAAAACGAAGAATCTGTCAGATACCAGAGCGACAATGAAATCATTATCCAGCCGTTAAATGTAAAAGAACCCAAGAATAACGGTCTCAGCACCTTGTTTAATGTGGCTATCGGGCTGGTGCTTGGTATTGCGGCAATGTTCTTTTTGGTACTGCCTTCAGCAGTATCCTCCGAAAGAGAAAAAGCACAGGCAGAGGTACGGGAAATCGGCAGTCAGCTGGATGTAAAGACGGCGACGATTGATACCATGCAACAGGAGATTGACAGCCTGACCGCAGATAAGAAGAAGCTTGAGGATGAATTGGCGGCCTATGTGGGACCGGATGGTACAATCGAAACCATAGACAGCCTGTTGCAGGCGGCAGCAGAATATCTGCAAACCGGCGATGCAATGGCAACGGCAGAATACCTCAATACCATAGCGGCGGAAGTCAATATGGAAGAAACCTCCGACGGTTTCAAGCAATTGTATGATTCCCTGTTGGCAAAGATAGGACCGGAGCTTTCCGTTACTTATTACACCTCCGGCAATGAAGCATATCAGGACGGAGACTATGAGACGGCAATTGCTGACCTTGTTAAGGCAGTTAATTATGATGCAACCAATGGTGATGCACTCTTTACGCTGGGTAATGCCTACCGTAGAAGTGAAAGAAATGCAGAAGCAGTAGCAGTTTATGAAAAGGTACTTGAGCTGTTCCCCGGTACGGAACGTGCCAGAAGAGCACAGCATTATATTGATGAAATAAACGGTGATTAAACCGACAGACACAAAAGAATGATTCAATTACGAAAGAGAACTTATAAAAAGTTATAAGTTCTCTTTTTGTGTGCAAAACGACCGGACATGGGGCTTTATATTGTAGGAAGCAAGAAAGGAGAACAGAATGGACGATTTTAAAGTGATTGACAATTATCTGTGTGTGAAACTTCCTGAGGAAGTGGATCATCACAAGTCTGCATATATCAGTGAAAATGCGGACAAGTACATATTGACGGAGCAGGTGAAAAATGTGGTGTTCGATTTTGAGGATACGCATTTTATGGATTCATCGGGCATCGGTATTATTATGGGGCGTTACAAAAAGATAGCCTGTTTTGGCGGAAAAGTATTTGCCATTCACACGGACAGGCAGATTAAAAGAATTCTGCATATGTCGGGCTTGAATAAAATCATTGAAATCATGGAATAGGAGGAAGAGAAGTTGATAGAGATTAAGCAGACTGAGAAAAACCCGGAAACAAGGATTGCAAAAAATGAAATGGCACTGGAGTTCGATGCCATATCCAGCAATGAGAGCTTTGCCAGAGTGGCTGTAGCTGCTTTTGTAGCACCCCTAAATCCCACGGTGGAGGAAATGGCAGACATAAAAACTGCGGTATCAGAGGCGGTTACCAATGCCATTATCCACGGATATGAAAATATATACGGTTACGGAAAACACGGAGAGACCAAACCGGTATTGTTAAAAATCAAGGAAGGCAAGGTATATATACGCTGCCGCATAGAGAGAGATGTTTTACATATTGAAATAGAGGACAAAGGAATTGGTATTGAAAACGTGGAAAAGGCCATGGAGCCCCTTTATACCACCAAACCCGAACTGGAACGTTCCGGTATGGGATTTGCCTTTATGGAGGCATTTATGGACGATTTGGAGGTGGAATCGAAGCCTATGCAGGGAACTGTTATCAGAATGCAGAAGAAGCTTGGCTGCGGTGACTGGATATACAGGGAGGAATAGGCCGGTAATATGGAAGACATATCAGTATTAATCGAAAAATCACAGGCAGGAGATAAAGCAGCAAGAGATATACTGATAGAGAACAATTTAGGACTGGTACACCATATTGTAAAGCGTTTTATAGGCAGAGGGTACGAGGCGGAGGATTTGTTTCAGATAGGTGCTATTGGGTTGATGAAAGCCATAGACAAGTTTAATCTGGAATTTGATGTAAAATTTTCTACCTATGCCGTTCCGATGATTATGGGTGAAATCAAGCGTTTTTTGCGGGATGACGGTATGCTTAAGGTCAGTCGTACCCTAAAAGAAAATGCCATGCGTGCAAAGGCGGCTACGGAGCGGCTGACAAACAGACTGGGTAGAGAACCGCTTTTAAGTGAGGTAGCACAGGAAGCGGGGCTTACGTTGGAGGAGTTGTCACTGGCATTAGAAGCGGGGGCTGAGGTAGAGTCCATCTATAAGTCGGTTTATCAGGCAGACGGCAGTGAGGTGTTTTTGGTGGATAAGGTGGCGGCAAGCAGTGGCAGCATGCAGGTGATGTCAGGCAGCCTAAATGCAGACTACGAAAAGGAAACCGTATTAAACCATCTGCTTTTGGGACAATTGTTGGGAGGCCTTGAGGAAAAAGAAAGAAAACTGATACAGATGCGCTATTTTCAGGACAAGACCCAGTCAGAGGTAGCAGCCTGCATGGGAATCAGTCAGGTGCAGGTCAGTCGTATGGAGAAAAAAATATTATTGCATATGCGGGAAGAAATATCTTAAGATATTCTGAAAACCATCACTTTCCACTTCCCATACAGGGGCTTTATAGAGTATAATGTAATAGACACTCAGTGGAAAAGGGAAGAGGATGCATATGAATCGAAAGAAAAAAGAAGTCACATTTTATATTTTAACAGTAGTGTGTTGTCTGGTAGCAATGACGATTGTTGTTGTTGCGGCACTGCTTATTTATGACAAAATAAGAGACAGAGGAGAAATTACACAGGAAGACAGTGTGGAAGCAAATGCAGATGTGGAAGTTATTTCTTATTCAGAAGAGGAAGTTAACCTGATGATTGCAGAGGCTATTTCTTCCACTCAGAATACCACTCGTACGCAGGTGTCTGCAGAGATTCTCTCAGAGATACAGGGCAGTCTGGAGAGTGGTGTATCCGTGGTAGAAACGCTGCGTCCACTGTATCCTGACCATATTGTGGTAGTCAGCAACGGACAGTTCCATTTTGTACCCATTAGGGATGACTTAAAACAGCACAGTCTGTTGCAGGAAAATTTACAGGTACTGGAAAACGGAGAACTGCAATATCTGGAAAACGGAGAAGTGGTATCCCACAAGGGGATTGATGTATCCCGTTATCAGGGGGATATTGACTGGGAAAAGGTAGCCGCAGATGGCGTGGAATATGCTATTATCCGTGTGGGTGTACGTGGATACGGTTCGGAAGGAAAACTGGTTTTAGATGAAAAGTTTGAAGAAAACATACAAGGTGCCACCGCAGCAGGTATCGAGGTTGGCGTTTATTTCTTTACTCAGGCAATTACCGAAGAAGAATCCCTGGAAGAGGCCAATCTGGTATTAGAGGCCATTTCCGGCTATGACATAACATATCCCATTGTATATGACGTGGAAAAAACCGGTGCTTCCGACGGTCGTATGAACCAGCTTACCGTAGAAGAGAGAACCCGGATGGCACATATTTTTATTGACCGCATCGAGGAAGCGGGCTATACTCCCATGATTTATGCCAATATGGAAATGTGGAGTGTATTGATTGACATGTCCCAGTTTGAAGATGTGGAAAAATGGTTTGCTTATTACGGAACCGAATTATATTTCCCTTATGAATACGCAATCTGGCAGTATTCCGACACCGGCAGGGTAGATGGCATAAGCGGGGACGTAGACATGAATATCAGCTTTAGAGAGTGGTAAAAAAGGCTTTTACAAAATAGTCTTTATAAAAATATTGGGTGTAAAAAGTTTTCTGGTGCAGACCCTTGTGGAACGTCGGTGCTTAATGAAACCAACCTCGCAGAGGGCAGGTTGAGTTTAGCATCCGTTACGTTTCGCATGGAGCGAGAGCGTGTCTACAAAGAAACTTTTTACACCCAATATTTTTATTTAACTATTTTGTAAAAGCCTTTTTGTGTTAAAACCCTTCTTTTCTTCTCATCAGTCTCAGTTCCCGCCGTTTCTTGGCGTTCTCCCATTCCATTTCTTCTTCGGGACTTTCCAAAATTAATTGTGGTGCAGGTGTGGGCTTGTCGTTTTCGTCCATACAGACCATAACAAAATAAGCTCGGTTAATAGGCGTTCTGGTGCCGTCAGTGTCTTCAATATAAGTATCTACGCGGATCTCCATGGAAGTATTACCCACATGGGTAACTCTGCCTATAATCACGATCACATCATTTAAAAAGGCACCTGATTTAAATTGAAGGTTGTCTATTGCAGCGGTGGTAGCATTGTGTCCGCAGTGTCTTCTGGCAGTGGCACCTGCCACTTCGTCTATCCATTTTAAAAGCTGACCGCCGAAAAGACGTCCGAAGTTGTTGAGGTCGGGAGAAATTATGATACGAATCTGTTCTGTCAGCGAATCAGAAACTTTTTTTGCTTTTAACATAAGATTGTCCTTTCTGTGGAAATATAATATCAGTTTATTACATTATGTGTTGTTTTGCAAGAAAGGAGTACGCGACAAATAATGGCAGAAACAGTTTGCTATATTAAGCTGAATAGAAATGTAGAAGTGACGGTGGAGGATGTATATTTAAAGGATTTAGGAAGTGTCCGGTGTGCCGACCATACAGTCAGTGCAAAGGTTAAAAATATAAAGGTACACAGATTCAGAAAAAACGGTAATCCATTCGAAAGTGGTGAAATCGGAAGCAGTAAAAAGAGCAGCGGCGACAAAAGAGTAAACAAGGGAAAGCAGCGCTTTGAAGAAAAAAGATGTGTAGTCAGTGTGTTGAAAATTATTGAACTGATAGAAGAAAACTGTCCGGGGGTAGTGGTGGAAAGTCTGGGAGAAACAGAGGTGTTAATTGAACGTGTAAATCCGGAGGCACATAAAAAGTGGCAGCAGGCACTCAAAATAGCCATGGTGGCAATCATCAGCTTTTGCGGTACGGCTTTTACCATTATGGCTTATCACAATGATATTGGTATCAGTGATGTGTTTTTTACAATACATGAAATCATAATGGGAAGCGAGCCACAGGGAGTATCGGCATTGGAGGTAGCCTATTCGGTGGGATTGGCATTGGGCATTATTGTATTCTTTAACCATGTGGGAAAACGTCGTCTTACCAAAGACCCGACACCTATTGAAGTAGAAATGCGAATATATGAAGGAGATGTAAATAATACATTGGTGGAAACTGCAGAAAGAGAGGGGAAGATTATTGATGTGGAATAGTCTGAAATATCTGTTTTTGATTGTATGCGGCACCAGTTTTGGGGCACTGGCGGCAGCCGGTGTATTTACGGTATTGGCAGCAGTAGGACTGGTGCCCCGGTTTGCAGGCAGAACCCATACAGGTAACAAAGTGCTTTTATATGAAGACATGATAATTGCCGGTACTATGGTAGGTGGTTTGGTCAGTGTATTTACCCGATATTGTCATGTAGGCGCGATGATTTTACAGGCAGGAATACCCCAAAATATTATACAGCTTGGCGGGACGGTGTTTTTGCTTCTGTTCGGCGTGTTTGCCGGTATGTTTGTAGGGTGTCTGGCACTTGCCATTGCGGAAATGCTTGACAGTATTCCTATTTTTGCAAGAAGAACCGGATTCAGGCATGGGCTGGGAATTGCTGTTTGTTCTATGGCGGTAGGAAAGCTGTGTGGTTCCTTGTTTTACTTTTTCTATGGACTCCATGATGCGGTAAAATAACAGCATGAAATAGGTATAAAAAAAAGAATATGACACATATTAAGAAAAATATATTATAAAAATTGTAATATGGAAGAAAGCGGCACGGGAAAGGAAATATGTATGGCAGGCAATAAAGAAAAGAGTAAACCGGAGTATAAAGTAGAAGATAAAAAACAGAACTACGAGCAATATGTAAAAGAAATGACCCCTACCCATAATCTATGGTTACAAATGCTGAAAGCATTTATTACGGGTGGTATTATTTGTGTAATCGGTCAGGGGATTTTAAATCTTGCAACCAATGTGCTGGAATTGGACAAAGAAACGGCAGGAAGTGTCTGTTCCCTGTGTCTGATACTGCTCAGTATTATACTGACCGGATTTAATATTTATCCCCGTATTGTAAAGTGGGGCGGTGCGGGAGCATTAGTACCCATCACAGGTTTTGCCAACTCTGTTGCGGCACCTGCCATAGAATTTAAAAAAGAAGGCTGGGTATTTGGTGTGGGTTGTAAAATCTTTACCATAGCAGGTCCGGTTATTTTGTATGGTATCTTTTCAAGTTGGGTGTTGGGACTGGTATATTGGATATGGAAGACTTTTATGGGAGGATGAGAACAAACACGGGAACATGACAGGTCATGGACAGGGATTGTACAATACTGCGGCCACAGGCGTGATAAGACGCTTGCGGTCGTTTTCTCTTTACGATTATTTTTGTAATGTGATATAATAAAAATACTATATACATAGGAAATGGGGAGCGTATATGAAGAAAAGAAAAGTAAGATATTTGGTATTGAGCCTGTTGTTGGGAATGTCGATTTTGTTGTCAGCGTGCGGCGGTAAAAAACCGAAGGTTACGGTGGACGAAAATGGTTTGGCTACATGGGAAGCCATGGAAGGTGCAACCGGGTATGAAATAGAATTCGTTTATGAAGTGAACGGCACGCCTGTAAATGATGGTGCTGAAGTGATACAGGATACGTCCGTACAGATTCCGGAAGGCTTTTGCCTTCACATACGTGCAGTTTACGGGGATGGCAGTTATAGTAATTTCGCTATTTCAGATTACTATGGTGAAAAGTATGTAGTTATAGAAGAACAGGGTGAAGACGGCTATGAAGTATACTCTTCCTATATTCCGCATATTTCAGTTGATGAAAATGGTCTTGCAACCTGGGATCCAATTGAAGGAGCAATTGCTTATGAAGTGCTTTATGTGAAGAATGATAACGGTATGCCGCTACAGGTATTAGCAGAAGTCATTACAGAAACTTCTGCCCGGATTCCGAATGGTTATTGTTTGCATATACGTGCTGTGTTTGAGGATGAAAACCGCATGGAAGGTTACGCAACAACAGAATATTTTGGAGAAGTAACTTTAAGCCGCAGCAACAATCCATATTATAACTATGATGTGGATTGGGAAGCCCTTTCTCAGTGGGAATTGGTATCTAACATAAATTTAGACAGTGTGGAAAAGAAAGAGGATGGAAGTGTTTGGTTTGAAGCATTAGGACCCGGCGGAGAGGTTATGCGGTTTTGGGGAGAAGATATCACAATTTCAGAAGCAGGTATTACCTTTGGTAAAGACGGACGAATTATGGCTTTGGATGCTATCGGACGTATTTATAATGCGTATGTAGGTATTAGTGAGCCTGGGAATAGTGAAAATAATGTTTGTGTTTTTGGTGGTTATAATTTTAGCGGAAATAAGCATGCGGATGGTATAGAGGAAATCATGTCCAGTACCGGATTAGCACGATATACCAATTCGGGTATTGCAGAAGCAGGATATGAGTGGTATGACCTTGCGAATTTTCAGCCTAATTATGTAGGAATTGGGGCGTTGCCTTTTAATTATCCTGCAGGAGCCGGTATGAATAAGGATGCATTTACGCTTTCTACATACACCATCTGCTATGATGACAGTTCCTATCATACCGGCATCAGGGATATGGGACTCTATTTTGATGATTACGGAGCCCATATGGAAGGTCAGCAATACATGGTTGAAAAGGAAGGTCTGTATGATTTAGATGCAAAGGTTACTCCCTTTGCGTTAGCACTGGTTCCTGATTTGCAACATGAATTATATCCGTTGACTACAGAGGAAGCAATCATAAACAATGCGTATTCCATAGAAGGTTCGACGGGAAACCGCTTTAGAGTCGGAGATTTAAAAGATGCAGAAGGAAACGTATTGGATAAGGAAACAGCAAAGGTATATGATGGTACTACCCTGGAAGTAACATTGGGGCAGTATACCATAGATATGGCGTTGACAGTTATTCCCCGGTTTGTGGGAGCGCAAACCATGCATGATTTGGTTCCTTATGCGTTCCCGGAAGCGACGGGAGATTTGAATACTTTGGTAATTCCCATTGCATGGCAGGATGATTCCCCTGAAGTGGCGGATACAAATTATGCCTACTTTAGAAGTGCACTGGGCAGAGTGGCAGATATGGGTGGCAACATTACAGATTATTCAGACGAATATGAAGGAAGGTTTTCATTAAGTGAGTATTTTGATATTGCAAGTTATGGAAAGCTTTCTATCAATTCTTATATGACAGACTGGTATCAGGTGCCCTATACCTTTGAAGAGATGAAAGACCAGAATATATCAGAGGAGTTTGTGAATAATACCTTGGATTGGTTGTATGCTACCTATCCTGACACGGACTGGACCCGGTTTGATAAAGACGCAAACGGATATTTTGACGCAGTCATTTTTGTAAATGCCGGAGAAACCGATAATGATGATGGTTTTCTGATAGATAGCTTTGGCGGTGGTGTCTTATTCAGAAGCACATATACCAATTCCCTTGCAGGAACCATAGAACGACCCGGTATGAACTGCTATACCAATGCACACATTGGATTGATAAGCGGGAATGTATTAATTCATGAGTTTGGTCATAATTTAGGATTAATTGATTATTATGATGTTACATATTCCGGTATCAATGCAGTGGGTGAGTACGATATGCAGTCCGGAAGCTACGGTGACTGGAATGCGTATTCTAAGTTTGCTGCCGGATGGATTAGTCCCGAAATTGTAACAGATCTTAAGAGCGGGGAGAGTGTAGAGATAGAGATTGGTTCCATGGCAGTCACAGGGGATGCCATTGTGATTCCGCCTGCAGACAGTGCATACGACGGTTCTCCCTTTGCGGAGTATATGATGGTAGATTTGTTTACGGCAGAGGGTACGAATCAGTATGATGCAGAAGAATTCGGACTGGACGATGCAGTCGGTGTGCGTATCTATCATGTGAATGCTGAGATGGAATACCGTGAAGAGAAATCGGATAACATTTTTGACCCGATTACCTGTCCCATCGGTACTGTTCATGTGGCAAATGAGTACAAGTATGATGAATACGGATATTATCATATTGAAGTGTTACAGTCCGGCGGCGATAATACCTTTACGGATTTAAATAATCTGGATACCCGTTTTTCAGAAGATGATTTGTTTAAGGCAGGAGATGTGTTTACTGCAGAGACTTATGATGAATTCCTTTATGAAGGACGTATGGATGACGGTAGTGTGTTTGGTTATGAAATCAAAGTGGTAAGTATAGAACCCGATGCAAACGGCGAATATAAGGCTGTGATTCGTATCACACGGCAGTAGAGTAAGAAATTGACGAGCTGAGAAAGGTTAAAAATAGAAAGGCCATATAAAAGCCACATCGGGATTGCGATGTGGCTTTTGATTATTTTGCTTGGCGATGTTATTAAATAGCATCAGGAGTCCATTCAATATCTTCACCATCTCCTGTACTGGGAGTAGATGTGGGAGCTGGAATAGGCGTTGGAGTAGGAGTCGCCACGGGAGTCGGAGTAGGAGTCACTACAGGCGTCGGAGTGGGAGTTGCCACAGGCGTCGGAGTGGGAGTCGCTACAGGGACCGGAGCAGGCGTTGTCACAGGAGCCGGAGCGGGAGTCGCCACAGGCTTCGGCGTTGCAGTAGGCTTTGGCGTTGCAGTAGGCTTCGGCGTTGCAGTAGGCTTCGGCGTCGCAGTAGGTTTCGGTGTTGCGGTAGGCTTCGGTGTTGCAGTAGGATTTGGTGTCGCAGTGGGCTCCGGTGTTGCTGTTTCTTCAGGGGTATCACCATTGCCTCTACCGGAATCCACACTTGGATTCGCAGTTTCAGAAGGTAACGGTGTTGTATCGGGTACAGAAGCTGTATAGGAGCCACCGAAAGGATCAGCAGCTGCATAATCAGATACTGCACCCAGTGTGTGCCATACACTACCGTCGAACCACTGGAGATTGGAGTCGTAAATACGGATTTGTACCTGTGAAGCTTCCTCAGAAAGCACTGTTGTTGTCTGTGCTTCATAAGTTGAAAAAGCAGGATAGGCTTTTAATCCCCAGATATTACAATCAAAAAGTACATCACCGGCACTAAGGTCATCAGAAGTCTGCAGACTTAAATAAGTTTCACCGGAACCGTCATAGGCATATACAATTTCACCGGATGCCATGGATGCAGGCTGGGCTAAAGTAGTTTTTCCATAATTGTCGAATAAACCATAGTAAGAAGTAAACTCAAAATCTTCTCTGCTCCACCACAGGGACAACAAATCGGTAGTACCGGAACCTAAAAAGGTATCGCAGCTATATTCTCCGGAACAGAGGCCGTTATTGTAAAAGCCCTGCTCATGGTATACGCTTCCTTCTGTTGCCAGACAAAGCCAGGTTTCAAAAGGTCCTTGGTAAATGCCGTCTACCAGTGTTGTACGTAAAAGATATACAGAACCGGGAGTCTGCAACAGGTGTATAACTGTGCCGTCGGAGGCTGTCAGCCATACGGCAGAATAGCGGTTACCATTTTCATCATAACCCACTTCCATACATAACGTATATCCGGTTTCTGTTTCCAGATAGTAGCGGCGGCAGCCTGTTGTCAGTTTAGGCATCATGGTAAAAAACCAGTCGTCACTGTTTAATGTGCTGACAGCTTCATTTAAATATCCTTCCGTAGAAAGATTGGTAAAAAGCTGGGAAGCGGTTTCCTGTACTGCCAGACTTTCTTCTTTTATATTGACGGTAACGGAAGAAAGCTGGGTTAAGGAATCTTCATCGTCAAACAGCCTGTAATTCTGCTCTAAAATATTTCGTTGGTTCATGGGCATACCTGCCTGGGAATATAAATCGGCAAGTGTGCGTAAATCATCTGCACTTGCGTTGCCGGAGGCGTACATTTCTTCATAGAGAAGAATGGCCTGTTGGGTATCGGTAAGGTCCGGTTGGGCAAACTGGGTGTCCAATGAACCGCTACCGGTGACAACTCCTGCCACACCCATCTGGTCAATACCACAACCTGCTAATATACCGGTCATGGTAACAACTATCATACATTCTGCAATTTTTTTTGTGGTTTTGGACATATTTCTCATATCTATTTACTCCAATCTGTCTGCATCTTCCAGTAACTGACGTAAAAAGGTGTCAGCTGTGGAGCCGGAAGGGTAGTAGCCCATTTGTAGAAAATATTCAGCCAGTTCATAAATACTCTTGCTGACGGGAGGACCGTATAAAATAATGTCTTCGCCGTCCTTTGTCAGAATAATATAGCCTCTGAAAGCAAAATCGGTTTTGTATTGCCCAGGGGGCAGACCAATCAGTACGGAGGTGTAACGATGTCTGTTGTCTACGGTTTCGAAAATGGCATCCAAAGTGCTGCCGTCTGTGTTCTGTCCGTAAGCACGTCCGCTGCCTACTTTGGCACCGCCTTTAATAAAAGGGTAGATTTCGGAATTGGTTTGCGTCATAACCAGAGTGCCGTACTCTTTTAACGTATATCCTGCAATGCCCTCTGCCAATAATCCGGCACGTAAATCTGCGGAAATACCGGTTTTAAAACGGATACCTGTTTCTCCTGTAATGCGGATGGAAAAGCCGTGATAACTTAGCAGGTTTTCCAGTTCGGGAACGGGAGTTGCAGTATAGATACCGTTGTAGGAAAGCTCCCATACATACATTCCGACAGGAACGTCATTTTCATTGTATTTGTACATAACTGCGGTTTTACAGGTCCCATCTGGGGCTGTAACGACATACTTGTCATCTTTTATGGTCGCATCATATGCAATGCCGTCCAGATAAATATGTGGGTCTGTATAACCGCTTGGAATTTCTAAAGCAACATCCAGAGAAGCAACCGGCTTGGGACATGATGCGGGCATATTGTTAAATACAGGAATTTTAAATACAAAAGTATTGTCTAAAGAGCCTGCGTTTAAATAAGACTTACGTATATTGTAACCTTCGCTGGACGGAGCACATATATTCTGCATGTACTGGTGCCAGTAAAGTCCGTTGGAACTGGCATCCACATCAAATTTTTGTAAATATAAAGTATCCTGTCCTTTTAAGATATAATTGGCGGAAATGACTCTGGCACCGCCTTCAATGGCAAGTTTGGGACTTGTCCAGCCTTTTTCCTTTGCGTAGGAAAGACCACTTTCGATAACCGCTTTGTCTGTGGCACCGGAAGCACCGATGTTAAAATAATTGTAGTAGCCTTCATAGCCTGCATAAGTACCGGAAATAAGTGAGGAAGTACCTCGTCCCTGTTCCTGGTAAGCACGGCAGGCCAGATGGAAGGGGCTGACACCCAAATTAGAACCGGTATCTGTAAAGAGCTTGCTATATGTCATGGTATCGTTGGGAACATTACCTGACATAAAGGTGTTTGCCAAAAAGGTCTGTACGGCAGCTTCCGTGTGGTAGGACTCGTTATAAGTAAGCAGTTCAAACATAAATATGTATTCTTCTGTTAGCCAGTTTCTGGGATCCATATAATATTCCAGTGTGTCTTCGGAAGCCAATGCCCAACTGCTGCTATAACTGCCGGCTTGCATATATTCCGGGAAATTGGAAGGAATAAGACTGCGTCCGGTAACCATTTCGTTTGCCAGAACGGTATTCCAGTCCAGTCCGGTGTTCATTTTTACAAAGGTCCAGTTGGGATGTGCTTCTTTTAAAGCAAGTAATGCCTCCTGATAACTGTCAGGGAACTGCTCAATATCGGGATAAGAAGTATCACCGCCCAGTGCATACATAACCATGGCGGCAGGGTTCATGTTCCAATACATTTCCCACTCTAAAAACAGTTCGTCGGAGCACGCCAGATATCTGCGGGGAATGTAGCCGGTATACTGGACATCTCCGGAAAAGAAAGTAACATAGGACCATGCTTCATAATTGTCATCCAGAAAGACATCCTGAATCTGCACCTGCTGACCACTGGGAATAGTGATTGTGACAGGGCTGTCATATGTAAAATCTGCATAAACAGACACGGTATCACTCAGATAAACCAATGCCATGACAGTGTGGTCGGAAAGTAACTCAGCCAATTCCGCACGTGCTTCGTTTACCCATGCCGTTTCCTCGTCACTCAATGCAAATGCTGTATTTGAGGCAAACGGAGAGAAAAACATGATACATAATAAGCATATAATTGTCAGCCGTTTTGCTGTTTTTTTCATCAAAATCTCCTTAAATAATAACAGGTGTTTTACGTCATCAATGTCATTGTACTAAAAATAAAGAAAAATCGCAATGTAAGATGTTGGAAAAAGTCAATTTTTTTGATAAAATCATGAAAAAATGCCCATATTGACTTGCATAAGTCAATGTTTTACAATAAATCCCATAGTAAAAAGTATAAATAAAATACGGATAATAAAGTACAGATATAGAAAGGCAAGAGGAAAATGTTACCGGAAGCTTTTTTGGAAAGAATGGAAAATTTATTGCAGGAGGAATATTCGGCATTTGTACAAAGCTTTGAAGGGGAACCCCATAAGGGGCTGCGTATCAATATGTTGAAGACGGACGTAGAAGCGTTTTTGGGTAAAAACCCATTTACCCTGCAAAGGATACCGTGGGTGGAGAATGGTTTTTATTATGATACGAAAAACCAGCCCGGCAAGCATCCTTTCCATGAAGCGGGAGTATACTATATTCAGGAGCCGTCGGCTATGGCACCGGTTACTTTTCTGGATGCAAGGCCCGGCGACAGAATATTGGATTTATGTGCGGCACCGGGAGGGAAAAGTACCCAGATAGCCGGATATATGGAAGGAAAAGGCATTTTAATCTGTAATGAAATACATCCGGCAAGAGCACGTATTTTATCTGAAAATGTGGAGCGTATGGGGATACGCAATGCTATTGTAACCAATGAAAGTCCCAAAAGCCTTGCAAAAGTATTCCCGGGATATTTTGATAAGATTTTAGTGGATGCACCATGCTCAGGAGAGGGAATGTTCCGTAAAAATGAGGAAGCCTGTGCGGAGTGGAGTCCTGAAAATGTAGAACTCTGTGCAAGCAGGCAGGATGAGGTGCTTTCCTATGCGGCAGAAATGCTGCGTCCGGGGGGCAGAATGGTTTATTCTACCTGTACCTTTGCACCTTTAGAAAATGAAGGCACCATCAGCCGTTTCTTAAAAGAATATGCCGATTTTAAGATTGTGCAGGTTAACATACCAGAAGGGTTTGTAAGCGGAAGGGCGGACTGGACGGAAGATGCCGCAGAAGATATTCCGTATACCATGCGCCTTATGCCTCATAAAATCAAGGGAGAGGGGCATTTTCTGGCAGTGCTGCAAAAAGCAGGAGAGCAGGAACCGGATTTTAAGAGAAACAGCGTAAACGGTTTGGAAAAAGGCTGTAAAGAAAAGGAATATACGGATTTTTGTGACTTTAAGAAGAAATATTTAAAAGAGGTTGATTTAGAGGGCGTGTATTTGCTTTTTGGCGACCAGTTGTATTTGGGACCGGAGGATATGCCTGCATTAAAAGGCATGAAGGTGTTGCGTCCCGGTCTGCATTTAGGCACTTTAAAAAAGAATAGGTTTGAGCCGTCCCACGCACTGGCATTGGCATTAAAGAAGGAAGAAGCAGCACTTTATGCACAGCTTTCCGCAGAGGAAGCGGCGGCTTATCTGAGTGGACAGACCTTTGCAATGGGGGACATTACCGTTTTGCCTGAGAACAATCAGGGTGGTTGGTGTCTGGTTTGTGTAGAAGGATTTTCCACGGGCTGGGGAAAACTGGCAGGTAATATGTTAAAAAATCATTATCCCAAGGGTTTGCGGAAAGGATAGTAGTATAAAGCGAAACAGAGTTGTCCATACTCACATGTAAGAGGATTGTTTTTCCTGATTTAGGAAAAGAAATATCTGTAAAAAAGGAAGGATGTGTGATATGGAAGGCTTTAATAATGGCGGTGTGCCTTTTGGCGATGATATGTTCTGGAATCTTCCGGTAGCATTCGGTATGAATGAAAATGCAAGAGATCGTATCAGCAGTATGACAGAGGAAGAGCGGGATGTGCTACGGGCAAAGAGCAGTCAGGTAACCAGTGAAAAGGAAATGGATGAACTGGTCAGAATGGTCGCAGAAGGTAAATTTGAGTAGCTTGAACAGGTGGCTATGACAAAACAGATTGAGAAAAACTCATATGGCAGCCGAAGTAGAATGCACAGATGGTATATACCGTCTGTGCATATTTTTTTTATTACACAGCATAATAAAAGAAAAACTCTTTTCAGTACCATTTTCAGAATAAAAATTCAGGATAAAAAGAAAATGTGCCAATGATCTAAAAGAGAGTCTTGTAGAAAGGTATGGAATGTAAAAATGGCAAATCAGTTATGTACAGTCGGCTCCCAGAGTGTCCGTCTGCAAAAGGAAGTATATATAAACGGTAATGCCTCGGTGGTTGGAAAAAAGGAAGGCGAAGGTCCCTTGGGGAGTCTGTTTGATATGGTAGGAGAGGATGATATGTTTGGCTGCAATACGTGGGAAGAAGCAGAAAGCAGCCTCCAAAAAGATGCAGTTTATCTTGCCTTGGGCAAAGCAAAAAGAAAGCCGGAAGACATGCGGTATATTTTTGCTGGTGACTTACTTGGTCAATCCATTGCCACATCATTTGGTATAATGAATTACAACATACCACTACTGGGTGTATACGGAGCCTGTTCCACCTGTGGAGAATCTTTGACCGTGGGAGCTATGGCGGTATCCGGCGGATTTGCAAAAGAGGTAGTTTGTGTAACCTCAAGTCATTTTGCCAGTGCAGAAAAGGAATTTCGCTTTCCTTTGGCTTACGGCAGCCAAAGGCCTTTATCCGCCAGTTGGACGGTTACCGGCAGCGGAGCATTTGTATTGGGAGATGAAAAGGGAGAAAACTGTCAGGCAAAAATCACTGGTATGACAGTGGGAAAAATTGTGGATTTCGGACTGAAGGATTCCCTGAATATGGGAGCTTGTATGGCCCCTGCCGCAGCTGCAACTATAGCAGCACATTTTATTGACTACAACAGTCAGCCAAAGGATTACGATAAAATTATCACCGGAGATTTGGGGAGTGTAGGGCAACGGGTGTTATTAGATTTACTTAGGGACAAAGGTTTTGATATTGCGGACCGGCATATGGATTGCGGTATGGAAATTTACGACCCTAAGAAGCAGGATACTCATGCAGGCGGTTCCGGATGCGGGTGTTGTGCGGTAACCTTGTCCGCATATATTTTAAAGCGGCTTGCAGAGAAGAATTGGAAAAAGGTGTTATTTGTACCTACCGGTGCCCTGCTTAGTAAAATCAGCTTTAATGAAGGGCAGACTGTACCCGGAATTGCACATGGAGTTGTGTTGGAGAGCCTTTAATCAACTATGGATATTTAATAGTGAATCTGCTATACTGACGGTGTTGGTTCCCCTAAAGTTTATGCAGAAGTCTGGAGCCATGGTTTATGGTAGAAGAAGGAAGTCAGAAAAAGTTTTAAGTTTACTATATATGGGGATAGGAGTACACAGGAGATGGAATTTAGGGATATAGAGTTAAGCGACAGGGAGTGGATGGAAAAGTATCTGAAAGCCTCGGATTACCGGGGGTGCGAGTATAGTTTTGGAAACTTGTATATCTGGAAAGATTTGTACTGTAATCAGGCAGCCGAAGAAAGCGGTATGCTCTGTGTCAGGAGTAAAAAATTGGGAAGCAGACAATGGCAGTACCTTTTTCCGATAGGTGAAGGAGATTTTCAGGTTGCGGTGGAAGCTATGCGTGCAGATGCCGCAAAGCGTGGTGAAAACTTTGTGCTGCGAGGTTTGGGAAAGGCGGAGGCAGACAGACTGCATGCCGCATTTGGGGAACGTTTCAACATAGAAAGTAATCGGGCAGAATGGGACTATTTATATAAAGTAGAAGATTTGGCACTGCTGGCCGGCAGAAAGTATCACAAAAAACGCAATCATATTGCGAAGTTTGAAAAAAGCGGTGAGTGGCACTTTGAACTGCTGGGAAGAAATAATATGGAAGCCTGCCGCAAAATGTGTGAGACGTGGTATGGTGAACATGCAGCAGGCGGAAATACGGCAGCACTTATGGACAGGAGCGTGGTGGATAATGCTTTTGAGTATTTTGAAAGACTGGGGCTTACCGGCGGGGTGCTGTACCAGCATGGGCAGGTAGTGGGTTTTACCATAGGGGAGCCTTTAAATTCCGATACCTATGTGGTGCATGTGGAAAAGGCATTTGCGGACGTAAGCGGTGCCTATCCCATGATTAACAGAGAATATGTAAAAAGTGTGATGCAGGGGTATACCTATGTGAACAGGGAAGAGGATGATGGTCTGGAAGGACTGCGTAAGGCGAAGGAGTCCTATTATCCAATCATGCTGGAAAAGTTTGTGGCAAGGGAAGTGCGCTGATGATTTGTTTAGTAAGTGAAGCTGATATGCCCCAGGTATACCGAAACTGGGAAAAATGTTTTGGAGATACGCGGGAAGAAATAGAGTTTTTTTTTGAAGTCTTTGGCAATAAGGTGCAGGTGTATGTTATGAAAAAAGAGGCACAGGTGGCAGGACAATTATGCCTGCTGCCGGTGAATTTTCACTATGCTGCCGAGGGTTCGGTAAAAACAGCAAGAGCGGCATATATCTACGCCGTAGCAACTGCCCCTGTCTGCCGTAAGCAGGGGATATGTACCCAAATGCTTCAAGAGATAAGGGAAATACTGGCTGATAAAGGCTTGTGCGGTGTATTGGTTCCTGCCGGAAAGGAATTGTCTGCCTTTTATGAAAAAAGAGGATATCAGCCCTGTATTGAAGAACAAAAGATAAGAATACAGGTTACGGAGGACATTGGTGATGCAGGCGTTATAAAGGAGTGTGACACAGATGCCTACATAGAGGTTAGAAACAGGACATTTAATGGTGCTTGTGGTGTGCAGGAGTCCCCGGAAATGGTGCATTATGCGGTGGAAAGCTTTTTAAAGGAAGGCGGGCAGTGCTTGACTTTTGCATATAATAAAAAGGATTATGGGGTCTTATATAAAGCACCTGCACAAATCAGGGAACTGACGGCAGCAGATGAGGCGGAAGCAGTTGCAGCCTCGAAAGCCTTCTTACAGACCATGGGAAAAACAGAAGGTATCTTGCAGCGTTCTTTTAAAACGCTTGGTATCAATTTGCCGAAAGAGATGGATAAAAAAGGTTGTTTTAATCTGGTACTTGAGTAAGCAGGCGTAAGCGGAAGCGATGCAGATAGAAAATTCATGCCCTTTCTGTGTAATGGACTTGCAATCGGTCAAGGATTTTAGTACAATAAAGCGAAAACAAAAAAGAGGTGGCTTTATGCGGACGATGGAATTTAAGATGGAGCGGCAGGGGCTTCTTACGGTAGGTCAGAAGATTACAGTGACGGAGGGCGTATTGCCCAGTAACTATTATTATACCATAGACCCGTCTCTTGCCATGTCGGGAAATATTCCCTTTCGCAACCGCATGCTTGCAAGAGAGGGCGTTGTCACGGACATTATCGAAAATGAAAGAGGATTTTACGTGACAGCCGAATTTGATGCACCGCCGCCGAAGGACTGATACATACAGTAGTCAGCCGTAAAATTAAAGGAGGCTAAATCCTCCCCTCGCCCAGAGGGGCTCGGATTTTACTTCGTAAAATTAAAGGAGGATTAACATGGAAAAAATAGTAACAGATAAGGCACCCGCAGCTATCGGACCTTACTCACAGGCAGTTGTGGCAGGAGATTTTTTGTTTGCTTCAGGTCAGATTCCCATTAACCTTGCTACCGGAGAAATTGAAGGTGCAGACATTAAAGAGCAGGCAGAAAGAGTTATGCAGAATATCGGTGAAGTGTTAAAGGCAGCAGGAACTGACTATACACAGGTAGTAAAGACTACATGCTTCTTAGCGGATATGGATGACTTTGTACCTTTTAATACCGTATATGCAAAATATTTTACCGAAAAGCCTGCAAGAAGCTGTGTAGCTGTAAAGGAACTGCCCAAGAATGTTCTTTGTGAAGTAGAAGTAATTGCATATTTAAGAGAGTCTCTTTTTGATGTGTAAGATGAGTACAGAGAAAAATATTGTACTGATTGGTATGCCGGGAGCCGGAAAAAGCACGGTAGGCGTTGTAGTGGCAAAAAAACTGGGCTATCGGTTTACGGACTCAGACCTTGTTATTCAGGAAAAGTACGGAAAACTTCTGCATGAGCTGATTGAAGAACATGGTATTGAAGGGTTCTGGGCATTGGAAGACGAGGTAAATGCGTCCCTGTGCCCCCAATGTACGGTAATTGCTACCGGAGGCAGTGCGTGCTACGGTAGGACTGCCATGGAGCATTTTAAAGAAACGGCGGTTATTGTGTATCTCAAGCTGGGCTATCTTTCTTTGAAAGAGCGGCTGGGGGATTTAAATGCCAGAGGCGTTACCATAAGACCCGGACAGACTTTGGACGATTTGTATAAAGAGCGTGAACCGCTCTATGAAAAATATGCGGATCTTATCGTAGACTGTGAAGGAAAGCAGTTACGGGAGGTCGTAGAAGAGGTCTGTGAAAAGGTAGGACAGTACCAAAAAGCAACACAGTGAGGCAGAATATGAACGGAAAAACAATGCGAAACAGTCTGCTTTTGTTTCTGACAGCATGTATCTGGGGACTTTCCTTTGTATCCCAGAGTAAAGGCATGGAGAATGTGGGACCGCTCACCTTTAACGGTGTCCGTTCTCTGTTGGGAGCAGCAGTGGTATTTCCCATTGCCTGCTATCGTATAAACAAAAGAAAGAAAGAAGCAAAGGCCGATGCAGGCAGCAGGCTGCCTGTTAAACTGACCCTGGTGGGAGGTATCTGTTGTGGTATTGCTTATACGGCAGCCAGTACCTTTCAACAGTATGGAGTGGCTTATACCACGGTCGGAAAAGCGGGCTTTATTACCACCCTGTATATTATCTTTGTACCGATACTGGGAATTTTCTTAAAAAAGAAGGTACAAAAGCCGGTGTGGATTGCAGCAGCCATGGCAGCAGTAGGAATGTATCTTCTCTGCATGACAGAAAGTTTTTCACTGACACCCGGCGATACACTGGTATTTATCTGTGCGGTTTTATTTGCAGTACACATAATGATAATCGATTGGTTTTCACCTAAAACAGAAGGTGTTATTTTATCTTGTATGCAGCTTTTTACCTGTGGTGTATTTTGTACCATCGGAGCGTTTATATTGGAAAGACCTACGTGGGCACAGTTACAGGCAGGTGCATTGCCCATACTGTATTCCGGTATTTTATCCTGCGGTGTGGCATATACCTTACAGATAATAGGTCAGAAGGGAATCAATCCTACTGTTGCAGCACTGATTATGAGTCTGGAATCCGTAGTGGCGGCACTGGCAGCATTTTTTGCATATAAGATAGGATTTCTCCAAACAGACCAGACTTTAACGGCAAGACAGGTAATCGGTTGTGTGATTGTATTCGCGGCAGTGATACTGGTACAGGTTCCTGTTGGAAAAAAGAATAAAAGTTAGAAAAGAATACATAATAATCCATGATTTTAAAAATCCGCTAAGGAGGAGTAAATCATGGATTATTTTAATGCATTCTGGGTAGGTGGACTGGTTTGTGTACTGGCACAAATTTTAATGGAAAAGACAAAAATGCTGCCGGGACGGATTATGGTATTGCTGGTAGTATTGGGAACTGTAATCAGTTTTCTGGGCTGGTATGAGCCCTTTGTGGAATTTGCAGGAGCAGGCGCATCAGTACCATTATTGGGATTTGGGAATATACTGATGAAAGGGGTAAAAGAAGGTGTGCAGGACGCCGGATTTATCGGATTGTTCCAAGGAGGATTCAAAGCAGGCGCCGTAGGCAGCAGTGCGGCACTTATCTTTGGGCTTTTGGCAGCTTTTATCTTTAAACCTAAAATGAAAAAGTGATTTGTGGATATTGTTTTATGAATAAATTGTTAATCTTCTTTTAAAAATGTGTAATATTTCCCCTTTTTTGTCGAAATGTGTTATGATTAGTCGAGAAAAAGTTATATTTGCAAAAGATATGTTTGCATAAGAAATGCGTGGGAGTAAAAGAAAGATGATATTGGTATTTGTTTTTTTAGTTGGAACATTGATTTGGATGGAGCTTGTTTATCACTTTGGTTGTTTTGGATTTGTAGGTGCGAATCCCTTATTGGCGATTCCTGTTTGGATTCTTTTTGCGGGGATAGCTACACTGGCAACCGGCTTTATGCGAAAAAAAGCCAATCGCAATATTATGTGGATATTCCTTGCAGTATATTATTTGTTGTTTGCAAGCCAGTTGGTATATTTCAGGATATTTAAGCAGCCGATGTTACTTGCTGCGGTAACAAACGGTGCCAAGGATGCGGTAACTAATTACTGGAGAGAAGCCCTTTATGGTATTTTACAGGCTTCCGGTTATCTGTTATTATTTGCCGTTCCGCTGGTGGCAGCAGGACTTTTGTTAAAATTCAAAAAGCTGGTATTAAAGAGTCATACGTCTAAAGAGCGTATTATCAATCTTTCGGCAATCGGTGGCAGTATTGTACTCTATATTGCCATATTGATGATTGGATATTTTGCAGAAACAGAGTATTATGAGCAGTATGGCGGTTTTTATGACCCGGAAGGTGCAATGTGTGATTATGGTGTGACGGCATCTGTTACCAGAGACCTGTTGGGAGATATTTTCCCTGAAAAAGAGGGAGCGTTGGATGTATGGACCGATGTGGCTCCTACACCTGCACCTGTAGTGACACCGGATGTATCTGCCGGTGATGCAGATGTTTCGGCAGGAGATGCCATAGTGGAGGAAGAACCGGTATTGGATACTTCACCCAATGTTTTACCTATTGATTTTGACAGTCTGATTGCCAATGCGGATTCCGAGGAGATTGTGGGACTGGCAGAATATATGCAGAGCATTCCTCCTACCAACCGCAATGAATATACAGGTATGTTTGAGGGATACAATTTGATTTATCTGACAGCGGAAGGTTTTTCTCCCTATGCGGTGGATGAAGAACTGACGCCCACACTTTATAAAATGATACATTCAGGCTTTGTATTTGAAAATTATTATGTACCGCTGTGGCAGACATCCACCAGTGACGGAGAGTATGTAAACTGTACAGGACTGATTCCTGACCAGCAGTTTAGTATGCGCAGAAGTCAGGACAATGCCATGCCCTTTACGCTACCTGCATTCTTTGCGGCTGAAGGAGTAAATAGTTACGCATTCCATAACAACTCCTTGTCTTATTACGAGAGAAACTATACACATCCTAACTTGGGATACAATTTCCAGGCCTGTAAATTAGGAGATTTAGATGAAGAGGTATGGGGCGGTCAGGTGTTTGAAATGGAAAATGCAGGCTACTGGCCGGCATCCGATTTGAATATGATGGAAGCTACCATTCCCCAATATATTAACGAGGACCGTTTCCACGTATATTACATGACTATTTCCGGTCACATGAATTACAATTTTACCGGTAACAGAATGAGCTCCAAGCACAAGGATGATGTGGCAGCTCTTCCTTATTCGGAAGAAGGAAGGGCATATATTGCCTGCAATATGGAACTGGATTTGGCACTGGAATATCTGATTGAGCAGCTGGATGCAGCAGGTAAGCTGGAAAATACGGTTATCTGTCTTTCCGCAGACCACTATCCTTATGCGATGGATGTGGCAAACTTGGAAGAACTGGCAGGTAAGCCCTTGGACGGTAGCCTTGAAATCTACCGTAACAATCTGATTTTGTGGAACAGTGAAATGGAAACCGTAACGGTAGAAAAAACAGCCAGTTCATTAGATATTTTACCTACACTTTTAAATCTGTTCGGTTTTGAATATGATTCCCGCCTGTATGTGGGAAGGGATATTTTGTCCGACAGTACACCCCTTGTTATCTTTTCCGACAGAAGCTTTATCACGGACAGAGTTTCTTATTATAAGAAGAGTAAAGAGGTTACCTGGTTTGACGGTACAGAGAGTGATGATGAGTATTACGAAGCAATAAAGAAACAGGTAAAGGGACTTTACAATTATTCGGCAGGCATTTTGAATAATGACTTTTACCGCTATGTGGAAGAGGCATTACCGGAAGAATATCATTCCCAGATAGACCCTGACTGGATAGCACCGAAGCCCCCGGCTCCCGAAGTAGAAGAAACCGAAACCACGGTTCCCGAAACAGAAGGAGACAGTTCAACAGCCCCCACTGAAAATGTAACAGATGAAAACAGTGTCGGTGAAACTACTGCTGATGAGGAAACTACCGGAGACAATACATCCGGTGAAGGTAGTACAGGAGAAAACGTTTCGCTGGAATGATGGTACTGAAAGGAGAGCCTTACTCTTATCTTGAGCGTGCCGGAGTTTATCAGGGATTTTGCCCAAAAGAGCAAGGCAAACAGTGAGAGAATCATGCAGGATGCGGTTACAAGGATTCTGGCAACCATTATCAGTGGACTGGGACAGCAGGCAGTCGGATATGTGGCTGTTCCTGCCATGATGCAGATGGCGGAAATGAGAGTAGATATGTGCGTGAGCTGATTGTCCACGGTGGAGTGGATGCAACCCATGCGGAGGATAGAAGGAACCCCCGAACCCAAATATTCCATTGGCGGGTAGGCAGCTGTGAGAAACGGCCGCCTATTTTCTTTTTTGCAGGCTTTTGTTTGGTAAAGACAATTAAAGGGTAAAAGGCGATAAAATAGCAGAGTAGTAATGAAAGGGAAACATTACCACCCTGCTTATGTAGGGGATTAAGTGTAAGTCTTGATAATTTCTTCCGCGATGCATCTTCTGGAAACACAGCGGTCCATTGCCTGTTTTTCTATATAGCGATGAGCATCCGGTTCACTCATTTTAAGTTCGCTGATTAGCAGCCATTTAGCTTTGTTAACTAATCGAATCTCAGCCATTTTATCTTCAATGGATATTGACTTTTTCTCAAATTGTCTTAGCCGTTCTCGTGCACTTTCCAGCCAATTAAGAGCATGTGTCATGGTTACTTTTGAAATGGGTTTCGGTAAAGTGAAAACACCATATTCAGCAACTCTATCATGAATACCGGCGTGGATATCGTTCTTCACCAGAAGGAGGACAGCAGATTGTTTGGTAGTACAGGTATCAATTGCAAAGCGGGTTCCGGCATCATCCGGTAATGGAGCATTGATGATGACAAAATCATATGTTTTTTCTGCTAAAACTCTTTTGGCAACACTGACACTTGTTACGGTATCAACCGGACTGTATCTTGCTTCTGGAAGCAGGTCGGCAAAGGCAGAGGTGAAGCTGTCTGTAGCAGACACGATGAGTATACTATAAATACGTTCTTTGAGACTCATATGGCACCTCCTCCTTTTCTGTGGTTTATATTATCTGTTGCAATAAATATCCAGTATGGCATCCGGAATATGTTCTTTAATAAAGTCACTGCTATTTGCCAGAGCACAAGCAGATTTTAAATTTTCAGGCAATTTTTCAAAATTTGCAAGAGTATCAGCATCTGCTTTATAAAGGTTAATGTCAGCAGGATCCTGTAGTTCCAATTTGTTCTGAATTCCATAAAGGCTGGCATATATCATTAATGCAAATGCCAAATAGGTATTGGCTGCCGGATCAGGAGAGCGGAGTTCCGCACGTTTGTATTCTCCTACGGCAGCAGGAACTCTTACAAGCTGGGAACGGTTTTCGCTGGACCAGGATATATATCTTGGTGCTTTGTTGTTGCCAAAACGCTGATAAGAACTTTCCAGTGGATTCAGGAAAATTGTCATTTC
>JAFUNK010000013.1 GCA_017482205.1 Lachnospiraceae bacterium | reverse complement strand
TAAAATAGAAATCTGTTGGAACTTTGACAGCGGTTTCTTTGACTTGGAAACTATGCACAAGTGCGGTTGACATACGGACTTGTGCAGAAATCAAAAAAATAAAATTTTTTTTAGTCCTTACTTGACAGAAGAACAGACCGTATCAAAGTGGGAAGCAGGGGAAGTAGTTCCGGAATTAAGTAAGCTGATAGAATTGAGTGATATGTTTTCCTGCAAGCTGGACACATTGGTGCGGGGAAATTTAGCTGAAAGTGAAGAGATTTATTCGGAGGTTACGATTAAAACAGTAAAACCGTTTAGAATGGCACGATATGTTATGGTTACTCCAAATCCGGAAGCTGATGTGGCGGCTTACTTGGAGACATGGGCACGGAAGTCCGGGCTTCTGGACATTAAGCCCGATGCAATGCGAATCGGCTGGGACTTCCCATATGTTTCATTGGAACTGCAGAATCGTTTTGGGCTGAATGGATATGTAGCGGCGTACATTTTGCCGGAAGGATTTGAGACGACTTATCCGGGGGTAGAATATGCAAGTCAGATAGAAGCGGACTATGCTGTGATTACCATTTACAATCCGTTTGTAGCAGCTTATGAACGTATCAGAAACGGTTATAAACGAATTATGGAATATTTACAGGTAAATGGATTTAAGGAAAAGCCTGTTGAGGATGTGTTATCCTGCTTTGAATATGTATATGAACAAAATGGCATGACTTGCATGGATGTATATATTCATGTAGACAGCGTATCAAAGACGGAAGCATTTACCAATTTTTCATAAGTTTAGGAGGCTGTTATGGAATTGATAAGACAAAACAGCTTTACAACCTGTGGACAGGCGTGTATAGCAATGATTGCAAATAAAAGCATAGAAACGGTAATTGCGGATATGAAAACGGATGGGCCCACAAGTATCGGACAGTTAATGGATATTTTGGATAAATACGGGATTGGCCATGCTGAAAGGAATACAAGAATATCCAAGAAAAATCCGGTGCCATATCCGTTTTCTATCCTTACGGTACATATGGATGCAGGGTATTCACATTGGACGCTTTTATATGATGGCAAGTATTATGACCCGGAATTCGGACTAATTGAGGGTGAGTACACTTATGGTAAAATCACTTCCTTTTTAGGAATCTTAGGTTAATAATAAAACCGTGCAAGATACTACATCAAAAGGCAAGAAAAGCAAATTGACAGTACAGGGGTAAGCCAGTAAAATTGAGATAATATCGGATTAAGCCGTAAGTGTAGGCGGAATGAGGAGGCAGTTATGATTTCAACCCCCTGTAATAAAAACGCAATCAAAGAAGTAAGAAATGTATTGGAATATCTTAAAAAACTGGAAGGGAACGGTATCCTTACGGGCCAGCATACCCTGACAAGAGAGCAGGAAGAATTGTATAAGGTGCACGAAGTGACAGGCAAAATGCCTGCACTGTGCGGTTTTGAATTATTGTCTTATTCACCCAATATCAATCTGGAGACCGGTGACGAAGCATGTGTTTCTGAGGTAGAACGTAACAGAGGCACATTGGAACAGGCGTGGGAGTGGGCAGAAAAAGGAGGCCTGCTTACCTTTACGTGGCACTGGTATTCACCGATTGGCGGTGTGGATAAGGCTTTTTACAGTAAAAACACGGATTTTGACGCAAGCAGGGCATTGATAGAGGGTACACCTGAAAATATAGCCATGAACAGTGACTTGGACCATATGGCAGAGTTACTTAAACCCTTCTGTGATAAACATATTCCTATCCTTTGGAGACCTTTTCACGAGGCAGAAGGCGACTGGTTCTGGTGGGGCGTAAAGGGACATGAAGTGGCAAAAGAACTTTACCGCTATATGTTTAGATATTATACAGAGAAGCATCATTTGGACAACCTTATCTGGGTGTGGAATTCTCCTGTGCCGGAGGGCTATGTGGGAGATGAGTACTGTGATATTATCAGCAGGGATCAGTATCCGCCCAAGCATGCGTATGATGCTTTTAGGGATAAGTATGATGAACTGATACAGATTACCGAAGCCCAAAAAGGGGCTGCGATAGCGGAAACCGGTATTATACCGGATGCAGACGCATTGATGGAGACAAAGACCCCGTGGCTTTGGTATATGACATGGAGCGGCTGCTTTGTGCTGACGGAGGAGTTCAATGAATACGAAGCACTGAAACGTCTGTATTACCACGAGTATGCTGTAACGCTGGATAAACTACCTAAATTGTATTAGTAGCAAAAAAGATAGGAAAAGGCAGGTGTGTGAATGTATACACCTGCCTTTTGCATAGAAAATGTTTGCCGGTTGGCAGGGATGTTTAACACACTTTATTATTTTTATATTTGTGTTTTGGGTGATTGTAATTTATAATAGCAATAGATAAAATGGTAAAATAGGAATTTTATGTACAGAGGAAAACTATCCGTATTGAAAATAGAATTTGGAGGTTACAAAAATGTGGATTGAAGGTAATTACAGAAGAAATCTTTTGGACATGCATATTGATGACTGGAATCCTGAATTTTTATCTAAAGTCAATGTGGATGAGTATGTAGAGGCACTAAAGGCAGCCGGCGTACAGGCAGCAATGGTAAAGGGTAAGCCCCATACCGGACTTTGCAATTATCCTACCAAGGTGGGAAGAATGCACAAGGGGCTTAAGGGTTATGATTATTTTGGAGAAATGATTCGCAAATGCCATGAAAACGGTATTGCGGTTATTGCATATTTTACCCAGATATTTGATAACTGGGCGTATGAAGAACATCCTTCATGGAGACTGGTTACCGCAGGGGGTAAAAATTTTAGAGAGTATCGTGGTGGCGGAGACTTTAAAAACGGCCGTTACGGTATTGTGTGCCCCAATAACAAAGAGTATAGGGCTTATGTGGAAGCCTGCCTGACCGAAATGAATACCATGTATGATTTTGAAGGTATGTTTCTGGATATGACATTTTTCCCGGAGGTTTGTTATTGTGACAGCTGCAGGGAACGCTATAAGGCTGAAACAGGTAAGGAACTGCCCCGTAAAATAGACTGGAATGATAAGGAATGGCTTTCCTTTGTGGCTATCCGTGATGAATGGATGGCAGACTATGCACGTTTTGCGACAAATTGTGTGAAGAAAATAAAGCCTCACGTAACTATTGAGCATCAGTTTTCCCGCATTACCGGAAGCTGGATTGACGGAAGCTCAGAGATGCTAACCGAAGCGATAGATTACTGCGGAGGTGACTATTACGGAGGATTCTTACAGCAGACCTTTATTAACAAGTATTATAAAAATGTGTCACCTAATCTGCCTTTTGTGTACCACACTTCGCGTTGTGACCCCGAACTGGTATACCACACTACCACAAAGACTGAAGAGGAGCTGCTTTTACATGTGATTACCGCTTTGGTACATAATGGGGCGTTTCTTTTGGTAGATGCGATTAACCCTGATGGCAGTATTGTGCCGGAAGTGTATCATGGCATTATGAAGCGGGTATTTTCAAAGACAGAGCCATATGAAAAATATATCAGTGGTAATTTGTATCACAATGCGGCAATCTGGTTTGGTACTCATGCAAAGTATGACCCCAACGAGAAACCTTGTGAAATCATGGATAAGATTTTCTGGCCGGATTATTATATGCAGAGTCCGGTTGCGGCGGCATCTGTTCTTAGGGAAAATAATGTGGCATTTGAAGTTATCGGTACTAAAAATATAAAGAACGAGACCGCAGATGTCATGATTTTGTCACATGTGGCGGCAATTCGTGATGATGAAATGGACGAAATAGAAGATTATCTTAACAGAGGCGGCAACCTTTATATCAGTGGACCTATCGGCAATGAAAGATTGCAGAAATTGTTGGGCTTGAAAGTAACAGGTAAAACAGAGCATAACTTTACCTATATGAGCCCTACCGAAGCAGGCAGTGAGATATTAAAAGGATTCAATGCGTTAGCGCCGCTTACCATTCCTATGGCACAGGTAATGGTAGAAATAACGGACGCGGAAGGATTAACTATTCTCGCAAACAGGACGTTACCTTACACATCACCGCTTACAACAGATTTTGCGGCAATTCACTCCAATCCGCCCGGCATTTATACGGATGAGCCTTGTCTGGTAATGAAGGATACGGAAAAAGGCAAAATCATCTGGTCTGCAGCACCTATTGAGATGTCCAAACCCTATATGAGCCGTCAGGTATTCTTACGTATCATTAAGGCATTGATTAGGGAGCAGGTATTTGTTTCCAATGCTCCCAAGTTTGTGGAAACCTTATTCTGGGAGAAGGACGGCAAAGATTATCTGGCAGTGATTAACGAGCAGGAAGAGTCACCTGTTGCACCCATGTACGATATTTGTATTGATGTGAAACGCAGCGGTAAAAAAGCAGTGTTGTTACCGGAGGGTACAGAGATTAAGAGTGAGATGATAGATGACGAGACTATGCGGATTTATCTGCCGAAACTGGAGATTTTCCAGATAATCGGATTAGAATACAATATAGGAGTAATTTAGGATTATGGCGGAACAGACAAACAAAACAGCAAAAGAAAGAAAAATCTCTAAATCGGTGATAATCACAGGGGTTATCTGGCTGGTAACTTTAATTGTAATGGGTATTTTTGCAATCATAGAGAAAACACCTGATATGGTGGTAACGGCAACCACATGGAACTGGATTGTGATGCCGTTAGCACTGGTGGTATTTGTATTATGTCTTTTGTGGAATAATACACAGGAGGCAAAACAGATGACCGTAAAGACGATTGCCACGGTAGTTGTGTTGTTTTTCGCTATGTTTTATCTGATGTTTGCAGTTTTAATGGTATGGATTGCAAAAGTGGACAATACAACAGAACCGTTGGAAAGCGGTGCGAGTCAGGAAAGCAGTCTGGCGACAGATGCAGAACAATGGTATTTTGAAGAAATATAAAACAATGTTATGATGAAAATCATAAGGAGTTTTCATGAAAGAGAGCAGTCAGGAAAAAATCCGAATTAATAAGTATCTGGCTATGAGCGGTATCTGTTCCCGCAGGGATGCAGATAAACTGATAGAGCAGGGGATTGTTACCATAAACGGTAAGCCTGCACAGGCGGGAGACCGCGTAGGTGCCGGCGACAAGGTGCTGGTAGGAAAGAAACAGGCAAAAAACAGTGATAAAAAAGTAGTTCTGGCATTTTATAAGCCCAAGGGTGTAGTATGTACTGAGCGGGATAAACATGCTGAGAAAATCATTATGGATATGATTTCTTATCCGGTACGTGTGACATATGCGGGGAGACTGGATAAAGATTCAGAAGGCTTGCTTTTATTAACCAATGACGGAGACCTGATTCAGCACATGATGAAGGGTTCAAACAACCATGAAAAAGAATATATTGTCAAGGTAAACAGAGAAGTAAACGCTGATTTTTTAGAAAAAATGAGTCAGGGTGTTTACTTAAAAGAGCTGGAAATTACCACAAAACCTTGTAAAATAGAGCAGATTGGTAAATTTACATTCCGTATAATATTGACCCAAGGAGTCAATAGGCAGATTAGAAGAATGTGTAAAGAATTGGGATACGAAGTAAAAGAATTGAAGCGTATCAGAGTGGTAAATATAAGGTTAGATGGTTTGGTGCCCGGCAAATTCAGGGAATTGTCCGGTGAAGAACTGGAGCTGTTGTATCAGAGGTGCGGATTACGTGGTGCAACCGGATTTTGATATGCAAATATGTGGAGCAGTATGAGAGAGGCTGTACAATAAAAGGGTTCATTATAAAAATGAGGGAAACTATATGAAAACAGAAAAAATGACCAGAATGAAAGAACTGGTTTCAAAATTAAATGAAGCATCCAAAGCCTATTATGCAGAAGATAGGGAAATTATGAGCAATTTTGAGTATGACAGGCTTTATGATGAACTGGAAAAACTGGAAGAAGAACTGGGGGTAGTGCTTTCGGACAGCCCCACTGTGAATGTAGGCTATGAAGCAGTGGAGGAATTGCCCAAAGAACAACACGAGACGCCTATGCTTTCCTTGGGAAAGACCAAAAGCAGGGAAGAATTGCAGGACTGGCTGCAAGGAAAGCCTGCAATTTTGAGTTGGAAGCTGGACGGTTTGACGGTTGTTTTGACGTACAATGCAGGAAAACTTGCAAAAGCGGTAACCCGTGGCAACGGTGAAGTGGGCGAAGTAATTACCAACAATGCCCGTACTTTCAAGAATTTACCGGTGTCTATTGCCTATCAGGGAGAGCTGGTTTTGCGTGGAGAAGCGGTTATTACCTATTCTGATTTTGAAAAAATCAATGCACAGATTGCTGATGCAGACGCAAAGTATAAAAATCCCCGTAATCTTTGCAGCGGTTCCGTGCGACAGTTGAATAATGAAATAACGGCACAGAGAAATGTGCGTTTTTATGCATTCTCCCTTGTAAAAGCAGAGGGGGTGGACTTTGCAAATTCCAGAAAAGCACAGTTTGATTTCTTGAAAGAACAGGGCTTTGAAGTGGTGGAAAGCGTATTGGTAACGCCGGAAACCATTCAGGATGCAATTTCCGGCTTTGAGAAAAAGATTGAAGCATATGATATTCCTTCTGACGGATTGGTTTTGACTTATGAAGATATTGCTTATGGGCAGTCTTTAGGCAGAACGGCTAAGTTTCCCAGAGATGCCATTGCCTTTAAATGGGCAGATGAAATAAAAGAAACTATTTTAAAAGAAATGGAATGGAGCCCCAGCAGAACCGGACTCATTAATCCGGTTGCCATTTTCGAGCCGGTAGAACTGGAGGGAACCACCGTAAGCCGTGCATCGGTGCATAATATCAGTATCGTAAGGGCTTTGAAACTGGGTATCGGTGATAAGATTACGGTGTACAAAGCCAATATGATTATACCGCAGATTGCAGATAATCTGACAGGCTCAGGTAATGTGGAAATTCCGGCACATTGTCCGGTTTGCGGAGGCAGTACGGAAATAAAAAGTGTCAACGATACGGAAAGTCTGTATTGCATAAATCCTGAGTGTGCGGCAAAGAAAATCAAGGCATTTACTTTATTTGTAAGCAGGGATGCCTTGAATATGGAAGGACTGTCTGAAGCAACCTTAGAGAAGTTTATCGGTATGGGTTTTATCCATGAATTTGCGGATTTGTTCCATTTGGCAGACTATAAAGAAGCGATTGTAGAGATGGAAGGCTTTGGTGAAAAGTCCTATCAGAATCTTGTGGACAGTATAGAAAAAGCCCGTAAGACCACATTACCCAAGGTAATTTATGCACTGGGGATTGCGAATATTGGTCTGGTGAATGCCAAGATGTTGTGCAGGCATTTTGACTATAATTTAGAGGCTCTGGTACAGGCAGAGACCGAAGAACTCAGTGCTATTGAAGGTGTGGGAGAGGTAATAGCCAATGCCTTTGTAGAATATATGGCACAGGAAACAAATCGGGAAAAACTGGAAAATCTCTGTAAGGAACTGGAGATTGAAGTACCTGTAATAGAAGAGGGAAGCCAGACCTTAAACGGTTTGTCCTTTGTGGTTACGGGTAGCTTGAATCACTACGCCAGCCGCAATGAGTTAAAGGATGAAATTGAGAAATTGGGCGGAAAAGTAACCGGTAGTGTGACCGGAAAAACAGAATGCCTGATTAACAATGATATTACATCTTCTTCCTCTAAAAATAAAAAGGCAAAGGAGTTGGGTGTGCCGATTTTGACAGAAGAAGATTTTATACAAAAATATCTGGGAGGAAATAAGTAATGCCTATTAAGACACAAAGTGATTTACCGGCTAAAGAAATATTGGAAATTGAAAATATATTTGTAATGGATGAAAACCGTGCAATGCATCAGGATATCCGTCCGTTGCAGGTTTGTATTTTAAACATTATGCCCGTAAAACAGGATACGGAATTACAGCTTTTAAGAGCACTTTCCAACACTCCGTTGCAGGTTGACGTTACTTTTTTGAACGTAAAGAGCCATGTTTCCGTGAATACGTCCGCAAACCACTTAAACAAGTTTTACACTACCATTGATGAAATCAGGGACAAGAAGTTTGATGGTCTGATTATTACCGGAGCACCCGTAGAAGATATTACCTTTGAAGAGGTGGACTACTGGGAAGAACTCTGTGATATTATGGACTGGTCACTGACTAATGTGACCTCCACCTTACATATTTGTTGGGGAGCACAGGCTGCTTTTTATCATCATTTCGGTATCCAGAAAAAGCACCTTTCCGAGAAACTTTTCGGTATATACCCGCACAAGGTGGCAAACCGCAAGATTCCGCTGGTAAGAGGTTTTGACGATATTTTCTTGGCACCGCACAGCCGTCACACAGAGACTCCGGCGGCAGAAATCCATGCCTGCAAGGACATTACCGTACTGGCAGAGTCCGACGAGGCTGGTGTATTCTTAGCCATTGCCAATGAAGGCAAGCAGATTTTTGTAAACGGCCATCCCGAATATGACCGTTACACCTTAAACAATGAATATCACAGGGATTTAAACAAGGGCTTACCTATTCACATCCCTTACAACTATTATCCGAATGATGACCCTGAGCAAAAACCGTTGTTGCAGTGGCGCTCTCACAGCAACAATTTGTATAGCAACTGGTTAAATTATTATGTATATCAGGTAACACCCTATGAATTATAAGTAAGTAGGTCCCTGATAAAGGAACAGAAGTTCCTCATTGTTATCAGGTGACGTCGTAATCTGTATTTTATATTATTGATGTGGGTTTTGCTGCCCACATCAATAATCTTACATCAATAATTACCGCCGCGGATTCTAAGCATTCTGAAACCATAGTAGCTACTCTAAATCACATGTAAGTAGTCCTTAATTATATAGAAATGGCAAAAATCTAAAATCTATCCACCTAAAATTCATCTGAAATAGTGCTGATGTAGTATAGATTTCAAAATATGTGTCTTCCTATCCTATAAAAATCCAGTATTACCAAGAAAAATCCTTAAAAAACGCAATTCGATTTACTGATTTTGTATATATATTTAGCTAAAATGAAGAATCTATCCATCGTAATGCATTTTTATCCCCCAAATTTATTATATAGAAGTGCTGAAAAATGAAAATCTATCTGAAAATCATAAATAATGATAAATAATCTATGAAAAGGAGAACAAAGTATGGAAACAATTAAAAATTTGCTTGAAACGAGACGTAACCACTTATTGCAATTAAAAGACGAGAAAGAAAAAGCACTAACAAAAGCACCACAGGGGTGTTTGAGGGTTTGTACTCAGGGGGACACAACACGCTACTATAAAAGGAGTGACCCCAAAGATTTTAATGGAGTTTATATTAAAAGAAAAGATATTGAGATTGCACAAAAACTGGCACAAAAGGATTATGATAAGAAAGTGCTTTGTAATGTAGAGAAAGAATTATATGCAATCAGGAAATATTTTGAAAACAGCCCTGAGATTTCAGCAGAGGGAATTTATAAGAATTTGCATAAGGAGAGGCAAAAACTGATTCAGCCCATTTGCCAAACGGAAGAAGAGTATGTTAGAGAGTGGTCAGGGGTCTCGTTCACCGGAAAAGGCTTTGAGGAAATGAGTCCGGAAATGTACACTGCGAAAGGAGAGCGTGTGCGGTCAAAATCAGAAATAATCATTGCAGACGCTTTAAATAGAGAAGGCATTCCTTATCGGTATGAATGCCCTCTCCGGTTAAAGGGTTATGGAAAATTTTATCCGGATTTTACTGTGCTCAATGTAAAAAAGCGAAAAGAAATATATTGGGAACATTTGGGTATGATGGATGATGTTGATTATGTGGACAATGCTTTACAAAAAATCAGGATTTATGAAGAAAACGGAATTTATACCGGTGAAAATTTGGTTCTTACATATGAAACAAAGAAAAATCCTATTAACCAAAAAATAGTGAACAGAATGATAAGCAGATATTTAAAATAGACAGAGAAAATAATTTGGTAAATACAGATGAAAAATTACGAAGAATATATTATAATAAGCAAAGGAAAACAGGTACTTATTATATAGTCTGTGAAAAATACTACAATAGGAACGAGGAGCATTTATGAAAAAAAGAGTATTAACAGGTTTTGGCAAAAAAGGACTGGCACTTATGTTAGCAGGTATCTTAGGTGGGGCTTTGCTTACCGGTTGCGGCAGTCAGACTGGCACTACAAGTGATAAAGGGCAGGCGGAAAACCAGTCCACAGGAAGTACAACATTGACGGGAGGCACACAGAGTGCAGGACAAATAGCAGCAGACAATCAGGAGAACGAACAGGCGGAAGAACTTTTATCCGGTAAACATCATGTGGAAATTACCATAAAGGATATGGGCGTAATCTATGTGGAACTGGATGCGGATGCGGCACCCATAACCGTAACCAATTTTGTGAAGCTGGCAGAAGAAGGATTTTATGACGGCTTGACATTTCACAGAATTATAGCGGGATTTATGATACAGGGCGGTGACCCGGAAGGTACGGGTATGGGTGGCTCAGACAATCCGATTACGGGCGAATTTGCAAGTAATGGCATTGAAAATCCTTTATCCCACACCAGAGGGGCGATTTCCATGGCAAGAAGCAGCAGACCGAACTCTGCAAGTTCCCAGTTTTTTATTGTCCATGAGGACAGCCTGTTTCTGGATGGGGAATATGCAGCATTTGGTTATGTAACAGAGGGTATGGATATTGTAGATACTATCTGTGAAACCACAACAGGGCAGGATGGCAACGGTATTGTACCCGAAGAAAACAGACCGGTGATTGAGAGTATTAAGGTAGTGGATTAATAGGGGATGGTATTCATGGAAAACGACAAGAAATTTGCACTATTGATAGACGCAGATAATATTTCACCCAAATATATTGATATTATACTGACGGAAACTGTGAATTATGGTATTGCCAGTGTGAGGCGGATTTATGGGGATTGGACTGATAATTCCAAGAGTTCATGGAAAGAGTGTTTGTTACAAAATTCTTTGACCCCAATACAACAGTATAGTTATACTTCCGGGAAAAATTCATCAGATGCCGCAATGATTATTGATGCGATGGATATTTTGTACGGAAACCATGTGGATGGGTTTATTATTGCGTCGTCAGACAGTGATTTTACAGCACTGGCACGAAGGCTTCGCGAAGACGGTAAAATGGTTATCGGTATGGGAGAAAGTAAAACACCTATGCCATTTATAATGGCATGTGAGCAATTCAAAACTTTGGATGTATTGTATGAAAGTAAAGAAACAGAAAAGGCAGATGATAAGGTATTAAAAAAGAATGAGGATGTTGAAAAGCAGAAAGCTATTCCCGTTACCAGTTTAAAAACCATTCGGAAGACAGTAATGAACATTATTGAAGAGCAGACAACTGATGATGAATGGATGAATTTAGGGGAATTGGGGAGTATCCTGCAAAAGAGATACCCTGATTTTGACTGTCGTGTTTATAAGTTTTCCAAATTAAGTAAGATGCTAGAATCTTTTTCCGGAATCAAATTGCTTAAGCAGGGAAATAGTTGGCTGGTAGGGACAGATAAGTAATCGGTGATGTGAGACTAATATAAAAACTTCTTGCAGTATATCGCAGGAAGTTTTTTTGATTCATAATAATATCCGAGAACTCTATAACTAAAAAATAATAAAAGTACCTATTGACACATAAGTGAGTTGGTGGTATGGTTAATTACATAAGTAATGAACCAAACAACAAATGGTTATAATAAAGTATGCAAAGTATCAACCTAAAAGACAATCAAAAAGGAAAGGAGGCGGTTCCGTGAATGAATTTCTCACGCAGGAAAAATCCATTTATCTACAAATCAGTGAGATGATAGAAAATGATATTCTGAGAGATATTTTACTGGAAGAGGAAAGAGTGCCCAGTACCAATGAACTGGCAAAGCTGTATGCCATCAATCCGGCAACGGCGGCAAAGGGTATCAATATATTGGTGGAACAGGGTGTTTTGTACAAGAAAAGAGGTATTGGTATGTTTGTAGCAACAGGTGCAAAGAACATGATAAAGAAGAGAAGACAGGAAGAATTCTTTGATAACTATATTAAAAGGCTGTTAGAGGAGGCAGAAAGCCTTGGGATTACGAAAGAAGATCTGATAGCCATGATTGAGAGAGAGAGGTAAAGAGGGACATGAATATGACAGAAGAAAAACTGGTTTGTAAAAATATTGTAAAGACTTATGGCAAGACAGATGTATTACAGAATGTGGATTTGGAACTGGAAAAAGGCAAGATTTACGGTTTGATTGGCAGAAACGGCGCAGGTAAGACTACACTGTTGTCCATTCTTTCCGCACAGAATCCTGCCACAAAGGGAACCGTTACCTGTAACGGTATGCCCGTATGGGAAAACAGAGAAGCACTGGAACACATCTGTTTCTCCAGAGAAATCAATCCCATGGGTACAACCGGACAGGGAAATGCTTACAGAGTAAAAGATTACCTGCGTGCGGCTGCATGGTATATGCCGAACTGGGATAAAGAGATGGCTGAGAGACTGGTAAAGGAATTTAATTTAGATACCAAGAAAAAGGTTATGAAGCTTTCCAAAGGTATGTTATCCATGCTCACGATTGTAATAGCACTGGCGAGTAAAGCTGATTATACCTTCTTAGATGAGCCGGTAGCGGGGCTTGACGTGGTAATGAGAGAATATTTTTACCGTGTGTTATTGGAGGAATTTACCGAGAGTGGCAGAACCTTTGTGATTTCTACCCACATTATTGAAGAAGCAGCAGATATTTTTGAAGAAGTGATTATGATTGATAAGGGTAAAATTATTGTAAAAGAAAATACTCAGGATTTATTGGATAGAGCCGTACATGTCAGTGGAAAGGCCGAAGAAGTGGATGCAGCAACTTCGGGACTTAATGCTATGCGTGTAGAAAAAATGGGACGCAGTAAGGGTGTGACGGTTCTTTTAAAAGAAGGAGAGTCCGTGCAGAAAAACGCCGACATTACAGTGCAGCCTGTCAGCTTACAGCAGTTGTTTGTAGCTATGTGCGGCAAGGAGGTAGGCTGATATGCAGGGGATTAAAAGGAATCTTCGTTACTGGGGATATACCATGGAATATATGTTTCTGGTGATGCTGGGAACTTTGGTTTTGATTAGTGTAATGACGGGCTGGAATGATATATCAAACCTGCATATAGTTACGTTGGAACTGATTTCCGATACGGGAGTTTTGTATATCTTTCTAATGATGTGCATGATGGCATTTTCCGGTACAACCAGCTATCTGCCGTTTACGCTATCCATGGGCAGCACCAGAAAAGACAGTTTTATCGGTATGCAGATTATAATGCATTTACTGGAGTTACAAATGGTTGTGATTGTATTACTGGCTGATGCAGTATTGGGAAGATGGAATGATTTGGGGGACAGTATTATAGTTACATTGCTTATGTATGGTGCAATAATGCTGTTTTCTGTTGCTGTAGGTAACTTTATTTCTGCTATTATACTGCGGTTTGGCCGTGGAGCAGGATTTGCAGCGTATATGGGTCTGATTCTGTTGATTGTTTTAGGTGCTGTGGGACTGATAGTTTTTAAACCCGTAGAAATAGCCAGGGTATTGTTCAAAGGACCGATTATATTGATTGGCATTGCATTAGATATAATCAGTATTGCAGCTTATTATAAGGTTGTAAAGAAATGGGAAGTAAGAGTGTAGGAGGAAACAGTATGTTTGGGCAGATGAAAAATACATGTTTGTTTTCAAAAAACAGATTTTTAAGTACGTTTGCAATCATTTTGGGAGCTGCGGTTTTTTCGGAATTGCTGGTAGTGCTTATAGTGAAAGTGTTTTGTAAAAATGACCCTGAAATTACCTATGTTCAGATGGCTCCTTTGATGTCTTATTTTGCTTTCTGGATTGCAGTACCTATATGGGGAATGACTGATTTTGGTAAAAACTTTGACATGATGGTAGGCTTTGGCAGAACCAGAAAAGAGTTCTTTTGCTCCTATTGCATTGTCAATTTTATTGCCTATTTTGTATATGCCGGTATATTTGTACTGCTTACAGTGGCAGATGAAGCTTTGTGCAATCTGTTATACAAAGGGCTTCCCTGTGAAATGGATTTAAGTGCATTCTTCTTAGATGCCAGAACCATAGGAGCGACGGTATTGATTGCCTTTTTCCTGAATATTATTTTAGGGGCATTATATTTAAAATTCCGCGCAAAATTGTTTATGTTTGTCTGGATGGTGTGCATGTGTTTGGGAATCATCATGCGGATGATACAACAGGCAATTGAAGCAGAGGTAGCATGGATCATGGCAGTGATTGAAGGGATTGTAGCATTTTTTACCGCTCCGGCTTATGTGATGCTGACAATACTGGCAGTTGCCACAATATTCCTTGTTGTGGTATCATACAGTATTGTAAGGAAACGGGAAATTGTTTCGTGGTAAAAGGAGAGGAAAAAGATGAGTAAAGATTTGTTTGAAAAGCCGCTGGCTGTAAAAGAGGCGGTAAAGGCACAAAAGGGATTAAACTGGGCATTGGAAATACTGATTTTTGTGGCAGTTTTCTTTGTCTGTCAGTTCGGTATGGCAATTGTGATGTTGCCGGTGGAACTTGTCATGTTGTTTACGAATCACGATTATGTGCAGGCTGCTTTGTCAGGTGATATAGCAGCGGCAGTAGAAGCGTCCATGGGGTTGGCCGGTTCAGAAATCTATACAGTGGTCATGCTTTTTGCAGATGCTATTATGATTTTACTGACCTGTCTGTTCTGCAAATTATTACAGAAGAGAAAAATGGTAACCATGGGATTTTGCAAAAAGGGCATGATAAAAGAGTATGTAATCGGTCTTGTAGCAGGCTTTGCTTGCTTTTCGCTGGCAGTTCTTTTAGGTGTGGTAACAGGAGCACTTAAGATAGAAGGCTTGAACCCCAATGCATCTATTGGTATGCTGGTGGCATTCTTTATAGGCTTTATGATTCAGGGAATGGCAGAAGAGGTAATTTGCAGAGGATATTTCATGGTATCCTATGCCAGAAAATACCCTATGTATGCAGCAGTGATTGCCAACGCTTTAGTGTTTGCAGCATTACATCTGATGAACAGTGGCATTACTGTATTGTCCTTTATTAACCTGACCTTATTTGGTGTATTTGCATCCGTATACTTTATCCGTAGAGGCAATATCTGGGGTATCGGTGCATTCCACACTATCTGGAACTTTGTACAGGGTAATTTCTACGGTATCAGAGTCAGCGGTATGGCACTGGATAACTCAGTATTTACAACCAGCCTTGTAGAAGGCAAAGAATTGTTAAGCGGAGGAGCATTCGGACTGGAAGGCAGTATCTTGGTAACCATTATCCTGACCGCAGGCACAATCCTTTTATTCTTTTTAAAAAAGAAACCCGCCGCAGAAGCAGCAGCACCGGAAGCTGCCGCATAAGAGATGAATTTTGTTGTTTAGTCAACCGCAACAGAACGAGACTATAAGCAGCAAACCGGCAATAAAGTTAGTGGTGAAAAATCTGGAGTAAAAGATAATTAAATTGTAAAATATTATGTGGTAGAAATTAAGGGAACCAAAAGGTTTTGAGACCTTTGGGAAACGTCGGTACTTAGATTGCGTATTTTGCAATCTTATGTACCGCTACGTTTCCCTAGAGCGAAAGCGAGTCTCAAAATCTTTTGGTTCCCTATTATACTTCATACATCTTTTACAATTACAATCTTTTACTCCAGATTCTTCACCGCAGTAGACAACATCAACTTAATACGGTTCAACTGGTTTACCTCACTTGCACCGGGATCGTAGTCAATCGCCACAATGTTGGAAGCAGGGTACTGTTTACGCAGTTCCTTGATAACACCCTTACCCACTACATGGTTGGGCAGGCAGGCAAAAGGCTGGCAACATACAATGTTTGGTACACCGCTGTGAATCAGTTCAATCATTTCACCGGTTAAAAACCATCCTTCACCGGTCTGGTTGCCGATGGATACAATAGGCTTTGCATATTCTACCAAATCACGGATATGTGCAGGCGGGTCAAAATGTTTACTCTTCTTAAATTCCTTTGCAGCAGCACCACGTAGCTTTTCAATAGCCCAGATACCCAGAGAAGAGGTGCGGGCGGTTTTCTTGCTCATGCCAAGTTCTTCAGCTTTGTAAATCTGGTTGTAGAAACAGTAGAGCATAAAGTCGATTAAGTCGGGCATAACGGCTTCTGCACCTTCAGCCTCTAAAAGTTCTACCAAGTGGTTGTTGCCGGCAGGAGAGAACTTAACTAAAATCTCACCTACAATACCTACACGGGGCTTTTTTAAATCCTCATGAATAGGTACTGCATCAAAATCTTTTATAATCTGACGGCAAATCTTATTAAACTTAAAGAAATTCAAATGTTTACCGGAAACAAAATCCTGTGTTACCTTTAACCATTTTTTATGTACGGCATCTACACTGCCTTTTTCTACTTCATAAGGACGCATACGGTATACGCAGCGCATAAAGATATCACCGAATGCCGCAGCAAAAGCAGCACGTAAGCCCAGCTCCGCATTGATGTGGAACCCGGGGTTTTTCTCAATACCGCCTAAGTTTAGAGAAATAACAGGTATCTGTGCCATATCAGCCTTTGCCAGTGCACGACGGATAAAGCCTACATAGTTGGTTGCACGACAGCCGCCGCCTGTCTGGGTCATAATAATAGCGGTCTTGTTCAAATCATATTTGCCGGAAAGCAGTGCTTCCATAATCTGACCGACTACCAAAAGAGAAGGGTAGCAGGCATCGTTATTTACATATTTAAGACCTACGTCCACGGAGTGCTTATTATCGTTGTCAAGGACTACAAAATTGTAGCCACAGGCATTGAAAGCAGGCTGCAAGATGTCAAAGTGGATAGGAGACATCTGAGGACACAGGATGGTATAGTCCTTACGCATTTCTTCAGTAAAGGCAACTTTATTGATTGCAGAGGAACGGATGGTTCTCTGCTTGTTCTGCTTTTCTCTGACACGGAGTGCGGAAAGCAGGGAACGGATACGGATACGTGCCGCACCTAAGTTGTTTACTTCGTCAATCTTTAAGCAGGTATAAATCTTGTCGGAGCCTGTAAGGATATCGTTTACCTGATCGGTAGTAACAGCATCCAGACCACAGCCGAAGGAGTTTAACTGGATTAAATCCAGATTGTCTACGGTTTTTACATAGCTTGCCGCCGCGTACAGACGGGAGTGATACATCCACTGGTCGGAAACAATCAAAGGACGCTCAGGTGCTCCTAAGTGTGAAATGGAATCTTCAGTCAGTACCGCGATGTCATAAGAGGTAATCAGTTCGGGAATACCGTGGTTGATTTCGGGGTCTACATGATAGGGACGACCTGCAAGCACAATACCACGTTTGTTGTTTTCTTTCATCCATGCAAGAGTTTCCTCACCTTTTTTGCGTACATCTTCACGGGCTTTTTCCTGTTCTTCCCAAGCAGCTAAAACAGCGGCTCTGACTTCATCGGAAGGAATCTCTGTAAATTCTTTTACCAGTGCAGAAGAGATGGTATCCGTGTCCCTAAAGGACATAAAAGGATTGCGGAAAATGACTTCACCGCGTCCGATTTCTTCTACGTTGTTCTTTATGTTTTCGGAATAAGAGGTAACGATGGGACAGTTGTAGTGGTTGTTGGAGCCTTCTACCTCATTGCGTTCATAGAAAATGGACGGATAGAAGATAAAGGGCACATTCTGCTTGATTAACCATGTCACATGTCCATGGGCCAGCTTAGCCGGGTAACACTCGGATTCACTGGGGATAGATTCAATACCCAGTTCGTAAATCTTACGGTTGGAGGCAGGAGAGAGCACTACCTGGTAGCCCAGTTTGGTAAAGAAAGTAAACCAGAACGGGTAGTTTTCATACATATTTAAAACTCTGGGCAAGCCTACCTGACCGCGCACTGCCACATCGGGAGAGAGCGGTTCATAGCCAAAGATTCTTTTTAATTTATAGTCAAAAAGATTGGGTACATTGTTTTCGTTTTTGGTTTTACCAAGACCTCTTTCACAACGGTTACCGGAGATATACTGGCGTCCGCCGGAGAATTTGTTGATGGTAAGACGGCAGTTGTTGGTACAGCCGCGGCACTTAGCCATACTGGTTTCAAACTGTAATTCGCAGATTTTCTCAAAAGAGAGCATGGAGGTTTCGTAACCTTCTTCAAAACGTTCTCTTGCGATTAAGGCAGCACCGAAAGCACCCATGATACCCGCAATGTCGGGACGGATGGCTTCGCAGTTTGCAATCTTTTCAAAACCGCGTAAAACAGCATCATTGTAGAAAGTACCACCCTGTACAACGATGTTTTTACCCAGTTCGGAAGCATCGGAAACCTTGATAACCTTAAATAATGCATTTTTGATAACAGAATAAGCCAGACCGGCGGAAATATCGGCAACGGAAGCCCCTTCTTTCTGGGCCTGTTTTACCTTGGAGTTCATAAATACGGTACAACGCGTACCCAAATCAATAGGGTGGGCTGCAAAAAGGGCAGCCTGTGCAAAGTCCTGTACAGAGTAGTTTAAGGATTTCGCAAAGGTTTCAATAAAGGAACCGCAGCCGGAGGAGCAGGCTTCATTAAGCTGCACACTGTCTACGGTATTGTTTTTGATTTTGATACATTTCATGTCCTGACCGCCGATATCTAAGATGCAGTCTACGTCAGGGTTAAAGAATGCAGCAGCCTGATAGTGGGCAACGGTTTCTACTTCCCCGTCATCCAAAAGGAATGCAGCTTTCATCAATGCTTCACCATAACCGGTGGAGCAGGAGCGTACTATTTTGACTCCCTCAGGTAACCGGGAGTAGATTTCTTTGATAGAGCGGATAGCGGTCTTTAAGGGGCTGCCGTCGTTGTTGCTGTAAAAAGAATATAAAAGAGAACCGTCTTCTCCAACCAGTGCGATTTTGGTAGTGGTGGAACCGGCATCGATTCCTAAGAAGGCATTGCCCTTGTACTCAGCCAAATTGCCTGTTTCTACATGATGTGCGGCATGACGCTCTTTAAAGGCATTATAAGCAGCCTCGTCTGCAAAGAGAGGCTCCATACGTTCTACTTCAAATTCCATCTTAATATCGGAAGAAAGTTTATTTACCATTTCTTCCATAGAGTAAGAAACTTCCTCTTTTGCATTTAATGCGGAACCGATTGCCGCAAAAAGGTGGGAGTTGTCCGTATCTATAATATGCTCGTCATCTAACTTTAAGGTACGGATGAACGCAGCTTTTAATTCAGAAAGGAAATGTAAGGGACCGCCTAAAAATGCAACATGACCGCGGATAGGTTTACCGCAGGCAAGTCCACTGATAGTCTGGTTTACAACCGCCTGGAAAATAGAAGCGGATAAGTCTTCCTTGGTAGCACCTTCGTTGATAAGAGGCTGAATATCCGTCTTGGCGAATACACCGCAGCGGGCTGCAATGGTGTATAAGGAATTGTAATTTTTGGCATACTCATTTAAGCCGGAAGCGTCAGTCTGGATTAAAGAGGCCATCTGATCGATAAAGGAGCCTGTACCGCCGGCACAGATACCGTTCATACGCTGCTCAACATTGCCGCCTTCAAAATAGATAATTTTGGCATCTTCACCACCCAGCTCGATAGCAACATCAGTCTGGGGCGCTAATTCTTTCAAAGAAGTAGCAACCGCAATTACTTCCTGGGTGAAGGGCACCTGTAAATGGTTAGCCAAAGTTAAACCACCGGAACCGGTAATCATGGGATGTACGGTTAAGTTGCCTAACTTTTTATATGCTTTCTGTAACAATGCAGAAAGGGTTTCGCGGATATTGGCGAAATGTCTTTCATAGTCAGAAAACAGGATATTGTGCTGTTCATCCAGAATTGCAATTTTTACTGTTGTGGAACCGATATCAATACCTAATGTGTGGTGCATGTGTTTCATTCCTTTTTCTTTGTTTCATTAAAATTTTTTCTATGTATAAAAAATAGTCTGTTATGTCGTTTGATACAACTTCATGCTAAAGTGCATACGAAGTTTATTATACGACAGAAAACGACAAAATGCAACGTGGCAACCTGTTAAGATTTTGTGTCCTGTTTGGAAAATTTTTCTAAAATCTTCACAAATTTTAAATGAAAAATGGGTGGATTGGTTTACTTTGGAAAACAGGAATGATAGAATATATGCAGCCGTTTGTTTCGGCATGATGAGAGAAAAACGAAAAACGAGGTAAGTTATTTTATGCGCCCAATGAGTAAGTTTGAGAAAAAGTTCGGAAAGTATGCAATACCGCATCTGGCGACCATGCTGATAATCTGCTATGTGGCCGGATATATTATACAACTGATAAACAGTGAGTTTATGTATTATCTGACCTTAAATCCTTATGCAATACTGCATGGACAGGTTTGGCGATTGATTACATGGATTATTGTGCCGCCGGCATCGGGCAATATTTTCCTGACCTTTATCATGTTGTACTTTTATTGGAGTCTGGGAACCACATTGGAACATATATGGGGTACATACCGGTTCAATGTATATATGTTTTCCGGTATCTTTTTTACCATTATCGGCAGTTTTGTGGCAATGGGACTGGTATATCTGTTTTACGGAGAGGCTTGGGGACTGGCGGACCCGGCCATCGCATCATTAGTGTTTAACGCCGGTTCGCTGTTTTTCAGTACGGAACACATAAATCTGGCAATTTTTCTTGCCATGTCGGCAACTCTGCCGGATATGCAGGTATTAGTAATGTTTATTGTACCTGTTAAGATGAAATGGATGGGTATTGTGTATGCTGTGATTGCAATATGGCAGTTCTTTACTCCGGCACAGGTGATTGTGGGTGGTATGTTAGTATTGGATTGCAGTATCTTTAACAGAGCGGCACTTTTGTCATCGCTCTTAAACTTTATTGTATTTTTCCTAACCAATAAAACCAGACTGCGCAGTCCCAAACAGGTGAAGCGTCAGGTGGTGTACAAGAGGACTGTCAATCAAAGTGTAAGAGCCAATTCACACCACAAGTGTGCAATCTGCGGCAGAACGGACGAGACCAACCCCGAACTGGAATTCAGATATTGCTCCAAGTGCAACGGCAATTATGAGTATTGTCAGGACCATCTGTTTACCCATACTCATGTGCAGTAAGCGGTATATGACGTAGTTTACAGAAGAAAAGTATTGCATAGGAAATTAAAGAAAACCATGGAAAGAGGCAATTATGGAAAAAGAAATATTATTTGCGGACAGACTGCATGAACTTCGGAATACTGCCAAAAAGCAGGCAAATATCGTGACAAAGGAGCAGGTAGAAGAAGCCTTTGCAGAGTTTGATTTTGATAAAGAAAAACTGGATATGGTTTATGAGTATCTAAAGAAGCATAATATCGGTGTAGGAGAGCCGGTGGATGCAGAGGAAAACTTAACCGGTGAAGAAAAAGATTATTTGCAGATGTACTTAGAAGAACTATCCGCATTAGAAACAGTAACCGGTGGTCAAAAAGAAGCCTTTTTGTTACAGGCAATGGCAGGAGAAGAGACAGCACAGGAAAGGCTGATTAGTATCTTTTTGCCGGAGGTTGTAGATGTGGCAAAGCTATATACCGGACAGGGTGTGTATCTGGAGGACTTAATCGGTGAAGGCAATGTGGCACTGACCATGGGTGTTAAGATGTTAGGAGCATTTAACGATGCCAAGGAAGCAGAAGGTGCACTGATTAAAATGATGATGGACGCCATGGAAGAGTATATTGCGGAAAATGCAGAAGCAGACAAAAAAGATAAGCATATGGCAGACAAAGTCAATAAAGTGGCAGATGCAGCAAGAGAACTGGCAGAGGATTATGGCAGAAAGGTGACAGTAGAGGAACTGGCGGCAGAAAGTAAGCTTTCTGTAAAAGCCATTAAAGAAGCAATCCGCTTAAGTGGCGGTAAGATAGAGGACTTGGAAAATGACTAATATGGAGAACCGTGATTACAAATATATAATGCAGGATGTTTCCACTATTTATCTGGGGGCCAGATATACCTATGAGGAACTGACAAATGAAGAAGAAATACCCTTTAAGATAAAATCTTTGGTGAACAGATACATCAAACAGGAATTGAATGGAGAAAATTTATCCTTGGAAAGCCATTTTTTTTATATGGAGCCACAAGGATTCGCTTATCAAACGTATCTACAAATGAAGACCAAAGTGAAAATCAGTATTTTGGAGGAAAAGAAAGGCTTCAGCGGTAAGGTAAAGAAGGTTTATGCCACGCAGACCATGAAGCTGCAGGATTTTGTAAAGATTCCTCCTGCTGAAAAAGAAAAGCAGGGTATTATGATACAGGAAATCAGTTTGTCCAAGCTGGCGTTGATGGCAAATGTATAAAAATATTGCATAAGAAGGCAACGAACATAGTCAGAAAATAAGGTATGTCCTAAAAAGGACAGGAAGGGGAAATATGAGAGTAGAAGAACTGACAAGTTATGAGGTAATAGAAAAAAGAAGGATTGAGGATTTAAATTCGGAAAGTTATATTCTGCGTCACAAAAAAACAGGTGCCAGAGTGGCACTGCTTTCCAATGACGATGATAATAAGGTGTTTTATATCGGATTTCGTACCACGCCCACCAATAGTACAGGTGTAGCACATATTTTAGAGCATTCCGTACTTTGCGGCTCTGAGAAGTTTCCGGTAAAGGATCCTTTTGTAGAACTGGTAAAGGGCTCTTTAAATACTTTTTTAAATGCCATGACTTATCCGGACAAGACTGTATATCCCATTGCAAGCTGTAACGATAAGGATTTTAGAAACCTGATGACGGTATATCTGGATGCGGTATTTTATCCCAATATGCACAATGAAGAGAAGATATTCCGTCAGGAGGGCTGGCATTATGAGATGGAGAATGCGGAAGATGACCTGACCTTAAACGGTGTAGTATATAACGAAATGAAAGGGGCTTTTTCGTCCCCTGATGATGTGTTGGAAAGAGAAATTCTGGGTTCTTTATATCCTGATACCACCTATGGACATGAATCCGGCGGTGACCCTGAGGTGATTCCTGAACTGGATTATGAAGAGTTCAAGGAATTTCACAAGGAATATTATCATCCCTCCAACAGTTATATCTATCTTTACGGCAATATGGATATGGCAGAGCAACTTGCTTTTATTGATGAGGAATACTTATCAAGATTTGAGACAAGAGAAGTTAATTCTGAGGTTACTTTACAGCCGGCCTTTGATAAAATGAACCGGGTGGTAAGAGAATACCCTATCGGTGCAGATGAAAAAGAAGAGGATAACGCATACTTTGCCTATAATATTTCTGTGGCAGATACTTTGGACAAAGAGTTTTATGTGGCATTCCAGATTGTGGACTATGCACTTTGCTCCGCACCGGGTGCCCCCTTAAAGCAGGCACTTTTAGATGCCGGACTTGGTACGGATGTATACGGCAGATATGAAAACGGTATCAAACAGCCCTTTTTCAGTATTGTAGCCAAGAATATTGATGCGTCCAAAGAAGAAGCCTTTTTGGAGACCGTTCATCAGGAATTGGCAAAGATTGTAGAAAAAGGTTTTGATAAAAAAGCGTTAAAGGCAGCCTTAAATTACTACGAATTTAAGTACAGAGAAGCAGATTACGGACGTTACCCCAAGGGGCTGATGTATGGTCTGCAAATGCTGGACAGCTGGCTTTATGAAGACAGTGCACCGTTTATCCACGTAGAAGCCAATGCTACTTACGAAGCACTGCGTAAAAAAGCAGATAGCAATTATTTTGAAGAACTGGTACAAAAATATCTGATAGAAAATCCTCACAAGGCAATGGTAATCCTATTGCCCAAGAAGGGACTGACGGAAAAGAAGGATAAGGAACTGGCAGAAAAGCTGGCGGCTTATAAGGCTTCTTTAAGTGCAGAGGAAATTGATAAGATTGTGACTGAAACTGCGGCACTTAAAGCCTATCAGGAAGAACCCAATGCCCCTGCAGAACTGGCAAAACTGCCCCTGCTTGCCAGAGGGGATATGAAGAAAGAAGCAGCTACCTTTGTGAATGAAATGCGTAAAACTGGGGACACAGATTTGCTATACCATGATTTGTTTACAAACGGTATCGGTTATCTGCGCATGATTTTCAAGCTGGATGACGTACCTGCGGATTTATTCCCTTATATTGGGGTACTGACCGGTACATTTGGGCTTTTAAATACTGCCAATTACGGTTTTGCGGATTTGTTTAATGAAATGAATATTGTAACCGGCGGTATGGCTGCGGTAAACAATGTATACGGCAGTTATATCGAGGAAGATAAGTGCAGGGTTACGCTGGAGTTAAAGGCAAAGGCGTTATATGAAAATATACCGGCTGCAATGAAACTGATGCAGGAAATCATTATGACTTCTGATTTTACGGACAAGAAACGTTTGAAAGAAATTCTGGCAGAGGGTAAGTCCCGTATGCAGGCACAGATGACATCATCTTCACACAGTGTAGCCATGAACAGGGCTATGGCAGGGGTATCCAAGACGGCAGCCATCAATGAGGTGATTTCAGGTATTGCATTCTACAGACTGATTGAAAAACTGGACGGTAATTTTGAAGCAGAAGCAGATGCACTGATAGGAAAATTACAGGCTTTGGCAAAAGTCATTTTCAGACCCGAAAATCTGATAGTAGATTTTGTAGGCAGCAGCGAAGCCGTGGAAGGGCTGAATGCACCGGTAAAGGCATTTAAAGAGGCACTGTATACGGATAAGGTGGAAAAGGGATGTTTTGACCCGGCATTAGAAAAGCTAAAAGAAGGCTACAAGACTCCGGGACAGGTACAGTATGTGTGCAGAGCAGGTAATTATAAGCATGCAGGGCTTGCGTATACAGGTACACTGAAAGTGTTAAAAGTAATGATGGGATATGATTATCTTTGGAGTCAGGTGCGTGTCAAAGGCGGTGCTTACGGTTGTATGTGCTCCTTCGGACGTTCCGGTGACAGTTACTTTGTATCTTACAGAGATCCTAATCTGGACAATACGGTAGAAGTGTATGAAAAGGCAGCAGACTATATAGCATCCTTTGAAACTGATGAAAGAACCATAACCCAGTTTATTATCGGTGCTATCAGCGATTTGGATATGCCCATGACACCGGCGGCAAAAGGACTGTTTTCTTTAAGCGGCTATATGACCGATTTGACCGATGCAGATTTGCAGAAAGAAAGAGATGAGCTGCTTGCGACAACCGCAGAGGATTTACGTAAGACCGCAGAGCATATTCGGGCATTTATGGCGGAAGATGCTTTTTGCGTAGTGGGAAATGCAGAGAAAATCGAAGAAAACAAAGTGATGTTTGAAAAGATTGAAAATCTGGTGAATTAAGGGAGGAAATGTGTATGAGAGGAAAGAAACTAAAGACATTGTTACTGGGATTGGTACTGGCCTTGGTTTGGACGGGATGTGGTTCGGCATCTTCTGATAAAACGACTTCAGCAGAGTCTTATTATGGCAATGGTATGGATGCAGGTGCCATGGACAACGGTATTTATTATGAAGGAGAAATGGCACCCGGTGCACCCGGTGAAGCCGGCAGCAGTTCTGCAAGTAGTAGCGAAAGTGTACGTGCGGGTAGGAAACTAATCCGTACCGTGCACTTAGATGTAGAAACCATGGATTTTGACGAACTGCTTTCTTATGTAAAGAATAAGACCGCAGAACTGGGTGGATATGTGGAAAGCATGGACATCTATAACGGCAGCAGCTATTATACATATTCTTATTCCGGTACAGGGTATCGCAATAACCGAAACGGCAGCCTGACACTGCGTATTCCCAAGGACAATCTGGACAGCTTTTTAACAGTGGTGGAAGATAACAGCAATATTACCAACCGCTCCGAGCAGGAAAAAGATGTAACCTTGGATTATGTGGATTTGGACAGTCACAAAGCAGTTTTAGAGGCAGAACAGGAGAGACTGCTGGCATTGATGGAGCAGGCACAGAGTATTGAGGATATTATTGTGTTGGAATCCAGACTTTCGGATATCCGTTACCAGATTGAAAGTATGGAAAGCCAGCTTCGTACCTATGATAATCAGATTGAGTACAGTACCGTGTATTTAAGTATTACCGAAGTGGTGGAACTGACACCCGTAGAAGAAGTGGAACTGACTACATGGCAGCGTATCAGTCAGGGCTTTATGGAAAGTCTTAAAAATATCGGTATCGGCTTTAAGGAATTCTTTATCTGCTTTATTATTGCCATTCCGTATCTGATACTTGTAGCAGTTTTTGTATTGCTTATTTTAGGAATTGTGTTATTCTGTGTAAAAAAAGGCAATGCAAAGCATAAGAAAGCAGGGTATCCCATGATGCCAGTGGGAACGATGCAGACTCAGGCAGGAGAAAATGCAGGTTCAATACCGCCCATGCAGGGAGTGCAGACGGCAGCAAATGAAAAGGCTGATGTGCAGAAATAGCCGCACATAGTCAAATACAAAGAATGAGGAAAAGATAAATGAGTGAAAATGCAGCGTTTAAGTCAGGGTTTGTTACTTTAATCGGCAGACCTAATGTGGGTAAATCTACTTTGATGAATCGGATTATCGGGCAGAAGATTGCCATTACATCCAACAAGCCTCAGACCACCAGAAACCGTATACAGACCGTGTATACCTCCGAGGAAGGTCAGATTGTGTTTGTGGATACACCCGGTATTCATAAAGCCAAAAACAAACTGGGCGATTATATGGTAAACGTGGCACAGAGAACCATTAACGAGGTAGATGTAATTCTCTGGCTGGTGGAGCCCAGCAATTTTATCGGAGCAGGAGAACGCCACATTATCGAGCAGTTAAAGAAAACCAATACGCCGGTTATACTGGTTATCAACAAAATTGATACCGTAAAAAGGGATCAGCTTTTGGAGTATATAGATACTTACAGAAAAGAACTGGATTTTGCGGAGATTGTACCGGTGTCTGCCTTAAAAGCAGACAATATTGAAGAACTGATAAAATGCATTATGAAATATCTTCCTTACGGACCTGCATTTTATGATGAGGATACTGTAACGGATCAGCCCATGCGTCAGATTGTGGCAGAATTAATCAGGGAAAAGGCATTACGACTTTTGTCCGAAGAAATTCCCCATGGTGTGGCTGTAAGCATTGAAAGCATGAAGTTTAAAAAGAATATCGTAGACATTGAAGCAACTATTATCTGCGAGAGAGATTCCCACAAGGGTATTATTATCGGAAAAGGAGGAGCCATGCTTAAAAAAATCGGTTCCCAGGCACGTCCCGAAATTGAAGATATGCTGGAAAAACAGGCTAATTTACAGCTTTGGGTTAAGGTAAAGAAGGACTGGAGGGACAGTGATTTCCTTTTAAAGAACTTCGGTTACAATGAAAATGATATGAATGAATAATTAAAAGTAGCTTACTTGCAACGAATAGAAAAAGAATAATTGCAGACCCTATTAGTGTACAAAGAGGTGTTTTGAGACTGGAATTGGCTATATCAATCGAAAAAGTTTCTTCCCAGACACGCTCTCGCTCCATGAAAGACGTAGCGGATGCTAAGCTCGAAGGCGAATACTTCGCCTTTACCTCGCTAAGCACCGACGTCTTCCAAGGGTCAGTGCCAGAAAACTTTTTCGATTGATATAGCCAACCCAACGTCCCACAACACCCTTTAAGACCACTAAAGGGGGCACAGGATGAACTACGGAAGTTACTGGAAGCAATTTACAAAAAGCGGCAGTGTGGAGGATTATCTGGCATATGCCGCAAAGGTAGAAGAGAACCAAAAAGCATCGGCGGCATTTCATGTTCCCGGTGAAACAGAAGAACAGAGCAGTATGAGGGAACGCTCTGTGGGAGAATACCCATATGCAGGATTTTATTATGGTGACGGGAATGGTGATAAGCCAGATTCCTATCGGTGAATATGACAGGCGGGTATGTATATTGACGAAGGAAAGAGGGAAGATTTCTGCATTTGCCAAAGGGGCAAGAAGACCGGGAAACCGGTTTATGGCAGCGACCAACCCTTTTTCTTTTGGACAGTTTAAGCTGTATGAGGGAAGAAATTCCTATACGGTGGCAGAAGCTAATATCAGCCAGTATTTTGAAGAACTCAGAAAAGATTACATAGGAGCCTACTACGGCATGTATTTTCTGGAAGTGGCAGATTATTATACCAGAGAAAACAATGACGAAAGGGAGATGTTAAAACTCGTATATCAAAGTATGCGGGCTCTTTTGCATCCCTCTTTTTCACATGAATTTGTAAGATGTGTTTTTGAAATTAAAGCGGTAGCGGTAAACGGAGAATTTCCGGGAGCACCGGAAGGTACTGTATGGGAGGAGTCCACCATTTATGCATTGGAGTTTATTGCGGCATCTACCGTAGAAAAACTCTATACCTTTACGGTAAAGGACAAGGTTTTTTCAGAATTAAAGCAGATAGCCAAACGGTATCGTAAGCGTTTTATGGATAAAGAATTTAAGAGCTTGGAGATTTTAAGGACTTTGGAATAAGAACCGGAAACAGTGTACAAAAAATAGGGGGTACTATGTTTGACAGGTATGAAAGTGAAAGATTTGGCACTTATATAGCCAGACTGCGGCGAAAGAGAAATGTCAGTATGGAGCAGTTGAGCGAAGGCTTATGCAGTCTCAGTATGTTAGGCAGATTTGAGAAGGGAGAGAGACTGCCTGAAAAACAATTGAGAGACCGGCTGCTTACAAGGCTGGGAGAAACTCCCATCGTTTATGAAAATTATCTGGATACGGATGAGTATACCCAGTGGAAATTGCGCCAGCAGATATTGGAGAGCATCGTTGATTGGAAACGTGATAAGACAGATACACTGCTGACAGCATACAGAAAACAATGTGATATGGAAAATCCGTTGGAAAAGCAGTTTGTACTTACCATGGAGGCACAATGGAAAAGAAGGGAAGGCACTACGGCAGCAGAACTGGCAGTCATGTTTGAAGAAGCGGTAAAACAGACTGTTCCCGGCGTGGAAAAAAAGAGTATTATCGGTATGTGTTTATCCATGCAGGAGATTGATTTGATATTGGAATATGAGCATTACCGTATATCTGCTTCCAAACAGGCAAAATATGAAGAAATCATGCAGTATATTTTGGAATCAGATTTTGATGCAGTCAGTCGGGCAAAGACCTATCCTAAAACCGTTTATTATTTGTGTTTGGAACTGGAAAAGGAAAATAATCGGGAAGCGGACAGGCGTATCCTTAATTTGTGTAATGATGCCATAGAGGTACTGCGTGATGCCTGCTATATGTGTTATTTGTGGGAATTGCTGCGGATAAGACTGCGTGTGATAAAGAGACTGGGCAAGAGGACTATGGCGGAAGCGAAAAGGCAAACAGAACTTGAAGCAGAGCAACTTTTGGAATTGCAAAAGGAAAGTGAAAAACTGTTGAAAGCATTGGAAAATCTTCATAAAGAATTTGATGTGAGGGTTGCCATGTCGGATAGCTGCTATTTGTATGTGGAAAAAGAAGTTTATTGTATCGGAGATGTTATTCGTATTCGCAGAAAGATGCTGGGATTGTCCAGAGCACAGTTGTGTGAAGGTATCTGTTCTTTAAAAACAATCGGCAGAATTGAACGGAATCAATTAAAAACCCAGAGGCAGATTGTAAGGGAGTTGTTTGAACGTTTGCATATGTCCAGAGAGTACCAGAGAATGGAGCTGGTAACAGAAAATCCTGTTGTACAGGAGCTTTTCGCTGAATTGCGTTGGCGTATCAATGAAAGAGAACATGATAAAGTACAAGCCATTCTGGAAGAATTGAAAGGAATGGTAGAGATGGAACTGCCCTCCAACAAGCAGGCATTGGAGAGAATGATGGCGGCGTATGAACTGCAAAGCGGTAAATTGTCAAAAGAAGCATATATGCAACGCATGAGGGAGGTTTTGGAATATACACTTCCCTATAAAGTGGCGACGGCTCACGGTGAAAAGTATATGACCAATGAAGAAATTACCTGTATTCAAAATATGGTAATTATTATGGATTGGGAAAATCCGGAACTGGAAAAATGCATTGCTGCGTTAGAAGAGGTATATCGTCAGCCGGAGGAAGAGGATTGCGTAGGAGTGCATATTTGTATGTATGCAACAATTATGTCCGTGGTTGACAGTCAGTTGGGGAATAAGGGGGAGTATGAACGTTCGGATACCATCAGTAAGATTATTATTAGGGAATGCTTAAAGTCGCATGTTATAACGTATATTGCAAACGGGTTATATAATCTTTTGTGGAATTATGAGCAGAAAGAGAAAGAGCACATTCCTGTTTGGGAGAAACGGAATGTGCTACGGGACTTGGGATATTGTGTACTGTTTAGCCGTTTCACCAGACAAAAATTCTGGGAAGCAAACTATAAGGATAAACTGAACAAGCGAATCAATTTTTTAAACCGCAATAATGGTGAATAAGGGTTCGTCATCATTTCGGGTGATAATGGTGCTACTCTGGACATTGGAATCTTCGTTTGGCGTAGTTATTTTCGGGATACATGCACAAAGGCATAATCCAATCAGGCACACAGAGATACCTGCTAAAAGTTTTTTCTTGATTGCTTTCATGTTTTTAGCCCTCCTTAAATTTAGTACACTTTTATTTTAAGGTTTGCCAACGAGGCAGGACAAGGGACAGAGTTGTCGAAAAAAGGAGGTTTTGGGAAAAAATATGAAGAAAAGGTACATTATAGGAAGTTTAATAATTGTAACTTTGTTGATAATAGGAATCAGTGTGTGGATAATTTTAAAGGGGAATATAGGAGGTGTATATTTTCCGCCAATAGAAGTCTCAAAAGTATCAGGAGTTATCAGTACATACTATTTGGGCACAGATGCTTATCAATATTATCTTTATTATGATGGACGAGTTTATACCGCCCGTGAGTTTTCAGCGGTGGAAAACGGAGGCTTTGGAAATCTGGTAAAAGAAGAAAACCATATCGGCACGGTATATGGTAATTATGGGTATTATTGGTCTGTGGAGGAGGAAATGCTTGACAAGGTAACCACAGAAGGACAACTATATGCGTTAGAAGGTTATGATGATACATTTCGGGTGGCTGTTTTATATAAACAGGAAGTTATGAATGCTGATAGAATGATTGTTTTTGAGTGCGCGAATGATATGTGGTTGAAAGACGGGGAAGATTTTTATTTGGACAGACTGCATCTGGAACAGTCGGTTGAAATAAGGATAAAAAGCAGTGAGAATATGGAGCAGACAGTACAATTAAATGCAAAGTTGGCAAATGAATTTATGACAGCCCTATATCTGGGAGAGGTTTTGGAAAACACAAAAGAATTGGAAGAAGAGATAGCCCGGATAGAAGAAAAAGGGATATATTATTTTATCACTATTGTGAGAGAAGACGGAATAGAGGAACAGATAATGCTGTATCCGAACGGATATGCTGTATATCGCAGATGGCCGCAAACAAAAATCTTTGTAAATATGTCGAAAGAAGTTTCACAGGAAACTATAGAAGCGGTAAATGGAGAGAAATAGGATATATCGTATTAAGATGTGGCGTGGGACGAAAAACGGTTATAATAAATAATAAAAACTCCATGTTGAAAAATAGAGCTAAGTCCGCTATAATATAACAATGGCGTTTTTATGTACACATAAATGCGATGAAGGAGAATGGAATATGCAGAGAAAAAGATATGCCGGCTTACTTGCCGCCTTTCTTTCTATTTTTATCGTCGCCTGTATGGCAGGCTGCGGTACTACAAAAGAACCTCTGGATGTGACTCATCTGCAAATTGATGAAGCAGGAGTGGTTACGCATACCATGATAGAAGATTTTGATACATCAGTGTATGATGTGGCGGAACTGCAGGCAATGATACAGGAAGAAATTGCCGATTATGACAATGAGTTCCAGACAGGTAATGTATCCCTTGTTTCTGCGGCAATGTCGGAAACAGAAAGTAATAAGCTGATTGTGACCATGCAGTTTTCAGATGCTTCTGCTTATTCCGATTTTAATGACATTGATTTGTTTTTCGGTACGGTGGCAGAAGTCGGTGAAAAAGGGTATACACTGGAAGATTTAGTGTTTACGGATGCATCAGATGCCACCAAAACGGTCGGATTTTCAGAATTGGACACATCGGGGCACATTTTGATTGTGGAAGAAAATATACCCGTTGAGTTACCTTATAAGGTACTGTATACTTCAGGCAACGTTGAGCTACTGGACAAATACACTGTGTCGGGAACAGAACAGCCGGAGGGTACAGGAGTGGCAAACGGTTTTTATTATGTGATTACAAAATAGGAGGAGATAGTTTATGGAAAAGACAATGGAGAAAATTGTAGCATTAGCAAAAGCGAGAGGATTTGTATATCCCGGCTCCGAAATTTACGGTGGCCTTGCCAATACATGGGACTACGGTAACTTGGGTGTTGAATTAAAGAACAACGTAAAGAGAGCATGGTGGCAGAAGTTTGTACAGGAAAACCCTTACAACGTAGGTGTGGACTGTGCCATCCTTATGAACCCTCAGACCTGGGTAGCAAGCGGACACTTGGGCGGCTTCTCTGACCCTCTGATGGATTGTAAAGAGTGTCATGAAAGATTCCGTGCAGATAAGCTGATTGAAGATTTCTGCGAAGAAAAGGGTATTGCACTGACTGAAAGTGTTGACGCATGGAGTCAGGAACAGATGAAGAATTTTGTGGAAGAGCACAATATTCCCTGTCCTACCTGCGGTAAGCACAACTTTACCGATATCAGACAGTTCAACCTGATGTTTAAGACTTTCCAGGGTGTAACCGAAGATGCAAAGAACACCGTATACTTAAGACCCGAAACTGCACAGGGTATTTTCGTAAACTTTAAAAACGTACAGAGAACTTCCCGTAAGAAAGTACCTTTCGGTATCGGCCAGATCGGTAAGTCCTTCCGTAACGAAATCACTCCCGGTAACTTTACTTTCCGTACCAGAGAGTTCGAACAGATGGAACTGGAATTCTTCTGCGAACCCGGTACCGATTTAGAATGGTTCCAGTACTGGAGAGCATTCTGCCGTGACTGGTTACTCTCCCTCGGCATGAAAGAAGAAGAAATCCGTCTCCGTGACCACAGCCCTGAAGAACTTTGCTTCTACAGCAAGGGTACTACCGATATTGAGTTCTTATTCCCCTTCGGCTGGGGCGAACTCTGGGGTATTGCTGACAGAACCGATTACGACTTAAAGCAGCATCAGGAAACTTCCGGTCAGGATATGATGTACTTTGATGATACAAAGAATGAAAAATACATTCCTTATGTTGTGGAGCCTTCCCTGGGTGCAGACCGTGTGGTTCTGGCATTCCTTTGTGCAGCCTATGACGAAGAAGAATTAGAGGGCGGTGATATGCGTACCGTTTTACGTTTCCATCCCGCACTTGCACCTGTTAAGATTGGTGTGCTTCCTCTTTCTAAGAAATTAAATGAAGGCGCAGAAAAAGTATTTATGGAACTTTCCAAGAAATACAACTGCGAATTCGATGACAGAGGTGCTATCGGTAAGAGATACCGTCGTCAGGACGAAATCGGTACTCCTTTCTGCATTACCTACGACTTTGACTCCGAAGAAGACGGTTGCGTAACCGTACGTTTCCGTGATTCCATGGAACAGGAGAGAGTAGCTATTGCAGATTTGGATGCATACTTCGCAGATAAGTTTACTTTTTAAGTAAGGAGAACAGAGTAAAATGAGACAATTCACCTCTGATGAGTTAAGAAAAAACTGGAAAGAATTTTATATAAAGCGTGGACATGTGGATGTAGGCGCAGTATCTTTAGTATCTGACGGTTCTACCGGTGTTATGTTTAACGTAGCCGGTATGCAACCTTTAATGCCTTATCTGTTGGGGCAGAAGCACCCCATGGGAACCAGACTCTGCAATGTGCAGGGCTGCGTTCGTACCAACGATATTGATTCTGTAGGCGATAAGAGCCATGTTACCTTCTTTGAAATGATGGGTAGCTGGAGCCTTGGTGACTATTTCAAGAAAGAACGTTGCCAGTGGAGCTATGAACTTTTAACAGAAGTGTTCGGCTTTGATGCAGACCATTTGGCAGCTACCGTATTTGCGGGCGACGAGAATGCACCCAGAGACGAAGAAGGTGCACAGTACCGTATCGAATCCGGATTTAAGAAAGAAAATATTTATTATTTACCTGCTGAGGATAACTGGTGGGGCTTAGAATACGGTCCTTGCGGTCCTGACAGTGAAATGTTCTATATTGCGGACAGACCGGATTGCGGACCTGATTGTGGTCCCGGCTGTAGCTGTGGTAAGTATACAGAGCTTGGTAATGATGTATTTATGCAGTATGAAAAGCATCATGACGGCAGTCTGACCCCTCTTTCCAAGAAGAATGTAGATACCGGTTGGGGCTTAGAGCGTATTCTTGCATTTTTAAACGGTAGCAGAGATGTTTACCAGATTGACTTATTTGCACCCATTATTGCTTATATTGAAAAGGTAAGCGGTGTGAAATATGAGCAGGATGAAAAGCTGACTAAGTCTATGAGAATCTTAGCTGACCATATCCGTACCAGTGTCATGTTAATCGGAGATGAAGCAAAGCTTTTACCCTCCAATGCAGGTCCAGGCTACGTGTTACGTCGTCTGATCCGTCGTGCCGTAAGACATGGACGTACTTTAAAGCTGGCGACAGAGGATTTATTAAAGATTGCAGCGATGTACATTGACGATATTTACTCCGAAAGCTATCCTCTTTTGGTAAAGAACCGCGAGTACATTATTACCGAACTTAAGAAAGAAATTGCACGTTTTGAAAGTACTTTGGAAAACGGCATGAAAGAGTTCTATAAGATTTTGGAACAGAAGAGAGAAGAAAAGGCAGATGCAATTGACGGTAAATCTGCATTCTATCTGTATGATACCTTTGGATTCCCTCTGGAACTGACTGTTGAACTGGCTGAAGAAGAAGGTCTTAAGGTTGATGAAGCCGGTTTCGCTTCTGCAATGGAAGAGCAGAAACAGAAGGCAAGAGATAACCAGAATTTCTCTGCAAAATTATCCGTAGGCGCAGACTTGTTTGAAGGTCTGGATGCAGAAGTTATCAGTGAATTTGTTGGATATGATTCCTTAGTATGTGAAAGCAATATTGTAGCAATGGCATCTGAAACAGAAAGTGTAACTTCTCTTTCTGAAGGTGAAGTGGGTACTATTATTGCTTTAAAGACTCCTTTCTACGCTACCATGGGTGGTCAGAAGGGTGATATGGGTATCATCCGTACCGAAAAAGGTGCTTTTGAAGTACAGGAAACCGTGAAACTGCCCGGCAACAGAATCGGTCATGTGGGTAAGGTGACCGAGGGATGTGTAACAGTAGGTGAGGCTGCTACTTTAAGCGTAGATACCGTAAACCGCAACAATACCTGTAAAAACCACTCCGCAACCCATTTACTGCAGAAGGCATTACAGGTGGTACTGGGTGACCATGTGGAACAGCAGGGTTCCTATCAGGATAGTGCAAGAACCCGTTTTGACTTCAGCCATTCCCAGGCAATGACCGCAGATGAGATTGCCAAGGTAGAACAAATTGTAAACGACAAGATTCTTGCAAATATTGCAGTCGTAACCGAAGAAATGGGTATTGAAGATGCCAAGAAAAAAGGTGCGATGGCACTGTTTGGCGAGAAATACGGTGAAACCGTAAGAGTGGTTTCCATGGGAGATTTCTCTGTAGAACTTTGTGGCGGTACCCATGTAAAGAACACCGGCGATATTGCTTTCTTTAAGATTTTATCAGAGAGCGGTGTTTCCGCAGGTGTCAGAAGAATTGAAGCACTGACCGGTGCAAATGTTATGGCATATTACAAAGCCATGGAAGAAAACCTTGCACAGGTAGTAGCGGCTGCAAAGGCAACCCCTGCCACTTTGCTGGATAAAGTGCAGCATATGCAGGCTGAAATTAAAGCACTTTCTTCTGAAAACGAATCCTTAAAAGCGAAAGCGGCTAAGGACGCTCTGGGTGATGTTATGGACCAGGTAAAAGAAGTAAAAGGCATGAAGCTTTTGGCTGCTAACGTTGACGGTGTAGATATGAACGGCCTCCGTGACTTAGGCGATTCCTTGAAGGAAAAGCTGGGTGAAGGTGTTGTGGTTCTTCTTTCCGGACAGGACGGCAAGGTAAATATGGTAGCTATGGCAACCGACGGTGCTGTAAAGAACGGTGCCCACGCAGGTAATCTGATTAAGGGTATCGCAGCATTGGTTGGCGGCGGTGGCGGCGGCAGACCCAATATGGCACAGGCCGGCGGTAAGAATCCCGCAGGCATTCCTGCAGCAATCGAAGAAGCTGCTAAGGTGTTAGAGGGTATGCTGTAAAAGGAAATAATATAAAAATCAAAAAGCTTGTACTTATAAAGGGTACAAGCTTTTTTTCGCAAAACAGTGCTACCCTGCTAATAATAGAATACTAAAACTGTTCATAATCAAAAATTGGCAATCAAAACTATAAAAAAGTCTTTCGCAACAAAGTTGACTAAATCTAAAAACTGAGTAAAATATAAATATAATAGCATTATGAATTTGGCAGATTAAAACGAGATATAGTTTGCCAAAAATCTGCAAACAATAGAATAGGGGCATTCCCTAAAAATCTATCAGGGAATGTGCCATACTCTTTCCCTGTTGATATAAATAAAAATTAGGCGGATATACAGCGGAAAGAGAGGAAAAATGAAATTAACAGAACAACAAAAGAAAGAAAAGATTAAAAATCTTAGACCTATTGATGATGTGTTTTTTGAAGTGTTAGCACAAAACACTGATGTCTGTCAGGAAATGCTGAGAACTATTCTTGAAGATGATTGCCTTGTAGTCGCCAGTGTTGTGACGCAGTCTGATGAAAGAAATATCTACGGTCGCTCCGTGAGACTTGATGCATTGTGCGTGTTAGGTAATGGCACTAAATGCAATATTGAAGTGCAACGTTCTGACAATGACAATCATTTGAAACGTGCAAGGTTTAATGCGTCCAGTATTACGGTGAGGGATTCACAACAAGGTACAACATTTGATGAAATTCTTGAGTTGTATATCGTTTATATTTCTGAGTTTGACTTTTTAAAAGGAAACAAAACGATATATCATTTGGAAAAAGTAGTAAGAGAAACCGGAGTAGTGGTAGACGATGGTTTACATGAAATCTTTGTAAACACTGCAATCGATGATGGCACAGATATAGCGGAGTTAATGTCTTGTTTTACAAAAAAAGAGGTTAAAAATCCCAAATTCCCAAAGTTGTCGTCAGAGGTTACAAGGTTAAAGGAAACAGACGGAGGTGTACAAATCGTGTGTGAAGTGATGCAACAATATGAAAAAATTGCAATCCAAAAGGATCATGTTGAAAAAATTCAAAAGATGATTAAAAAAGGATATTCCAAGGAAGAAATTCTTGATTTGGATTACACCGAAGAAGAGTACGCCGAGGCAGAGCAAAAAAATAAGTCGGAAAATTCTTCTCAAAGGTACTAAAATTTCACTAAAATTTTTGATACTAAAACTTTTTCAAAAAACAGTTGACGACTCGTGATTTTATGATATAATGTTTATTGTGTATGCGGGTAGTTACCCAATACATAATTATTAACCCACATCAGTCGAGAAGCTTGAAGGGACTGAAGGGAGGTCAGGTGTAAGCATGTCAAACGTAATCGTAAAAGAGAACGAGACTTTAGATAGCGCATTACGTCGTTTCAAGAGAAGTTGTGCAAAGGCAGGTATCCAGCAGGAAATCCGCAAGAGAGAGCATTACGAGAAACCCAGCGTAAGACGCAAGAAAAAATCTGAAGCAGCTAGAAAACGTAAATATAACTAATCATGAAAAGTTCCGGACAGGTATGTTCGGGACTTTTTTGACTTATAAACTTTTATAATCTCCACAGATGCAAGAGTCTGCTGGTGGATTTTTTACAGTAAAATAGGGAATATAACAAGGCGCAGTTCCATATCTTTTAGTAAAGAAAGATGGGAAGTGCGTTTTTTGTTTAGAAAAATGATAAAGAAAAGTGCTGTTTTTCTGTTGGCAGTATTTTTTATGTTGCAGAATGTAACAGTGGTATCCGCATCCGCAGACATTACCATATCGGCACCGTCGTATATTCTGATTGAGGCATCTACGGGGAAGGTTATCTGCGAAATGAATGCAACAGAAAGGAGAAGCCCTGCAAGTATTACCAAAATTATGACTTTACTGCTGATATTTGAGCAGTTAGAGGAGGGAAAAATAGCACTGACGGACGAGGTGATGACCAGTGCCTATGCAAAATCCATGGGTGGTTCGCAGGTATATCTGGAGGAAGGAGAAATCCAGTCGGTAGATACATTGATAAAATGTATTACGGTTGCCTCCGGGAATGATGCTTCGGTGGCAATGGCGGAGTACATAGCAGGTTCAGAAAGTTCGTTTGTGGAAATGATGAATCAAAAAGCTGAAGAACTGGGTATGGCAGATACCCATTTTGAGGATTGCTGCGGCTTAACAGATTCTGACAATCATTATACAACGGCGATGGATGTGGCAATTATGTCAAGGGAACTGACGACCAAATATCCGGAAGTTTTTGACTATTCCACTATCTGGATGGAGGATATTACCCATTCTACGGTGCAGGGAGTCAGTCAGTTTACCCTGTCCAGTACCAACAAACTTTTAAGGCAATATGACTGGATTACGGGATTGAAAACCGGTTCTACCGATAAAGCCAAATATTGTATTTCCGCAACGGCTTCCAAAGATGGTATTGATTTGATAGCAGTAGTCATGGGAGCTCCTGACCCTGCAAACCGTTTTCAGGACGCGGCTACGCTTTTGAATTATGGTTATAATGTCAGTCAGATGTATGTAGATGAAAATACAGCTGCCCTGCCGCCATTGGCAGTAGAAGGCGGTGTAAAAGAAGAAGTGCCGATTGTTTATGAAGGCGAATTCCGCTATCTGGATATTGTGGGTAGTGATTTGGGGCAGGTGGCAAAGGAACTGAGTCTGCCGCAGGCAGCACAGGCCCCTATTGAGGAAGGAAAAGCCGCAGGAGAAGCCATTTACCTGCTGAACGGTGCAATTATAGGCAGAGTACCCATTGTGTATGGGGAAAGTGTAGAAAAAGCAGTTTATAAGGATTATCTGATAAAAATGTTTCAGGCTTTTTTACTTTAAAGGTGAAGTGAAATATGATATACTAAAAAATATGCAATTATAAAATAACTGTAATAGAATATTTTCTGTAAAAAGTTTCTACACAGACACGCTTTCGCTCCGTGAAAAACGTAACAGTACTAAGAATTTTTCAGCATATAACTTGAAAAATTCAAGTGCTGACGTTTTTCAAGGGTCTGTGTAAGAAAACTTTTTAACAGTTAATATCATATACAGCTATTTACAATAGTCCGATACCGGAGGAAAGATACAAGTCATGTTTAAAATAATTTGTACGGTATTTGCATTACTTATCATTATCGGGTTATGGGTGATTCTTTATGACACCCATCATTTTGTGATACGCAGATACCCGTTTTCTTCGGAAAAAATCAAAAAGCCTGTCAAATTGGTTATGCTTTCTGACCTGCACAACTACCAATATGGTAAAGACAATGCACAGCTTTTGGCTGCCATTGAGAAAGAAGTGCCGGATGCGGTGGTTTTGGCGGGAGACATGATTACGGCAGGAAAAAAAGAAAAGTTTGAAAAGACAGTGGAGTTTCTTAAAAAAATAAAGGACAAGTATCCGCTGTATTATGCTTATGGTAACCATGAACAGAAGATAAAGCTCTATACGGACAGATACGGAGATTTGGGAGAGCGGTATGAAAAGGCACTTTTGGAAGCCGGGATAATGCCCTTGTGCAATGCGCATGTTTCCCTGCCAGAATGGGGGATTACCGTTTACGGACTGGAAATCGGGCATGAGTATTTTCAACGTTTTAAGACGAAACCCTTTCCCGATGCGTATTTAGAGTCCTTAATCGGGGAAAAGGATAAGGATTCTTTTGGAGTTCTGCTTGCCCATAATCCCGAATATTTTCCGGAATATGCGGAGTGGGGAGCGGATTTGGTATTGTCCGGTCATGTGCATGGTGGGATTGTGAGGCTTCCTTTTTTGGGCGGTGTGATTTCCCCTGCAATCCGTTTGTTTCCTAAGTATGATGGTGGACTTTTTTTCGAAAAAGAGTCTCATATGGTATTGGGCAGAGGTATCGGCACACACAGTCCCAATGTGAGAATGTTTAATCCGGGTGAGCTGGTGGTAATAGAACTTTCACCTGATAGGGAATGATTTGGCTTGCATTACCATTTAAAAACAGTTAAAATAGACTGCGGATAAGTTTTGAATACAAGCCGGCAGACAGGTCGGCGGTTACAAGTCGAAATGCAGAGCGTCCTCAGACGCATGCAGGCGGAGAGAAGAACGATGGCAATACCTGTAAAGTTAGAGGTGTTTGAAGGTCCCTTAGACCTGCTTTTACACCTGATTGATAAGAATAAAATTGATATATATGATATTCCGATTGTAGAGATTACTGAGCAGTATTTGGATTATATCCGGCAGATGCAGACTGAGGATATGAACGTTATGAGTGAATTTCTTGTAATGGCTGCGACTTTGCTGGATATTAAGTGCCGGATGTTACTTCCCAAGGAAGTTAACGAAGAGGGCGAAGAGGAAGACCCCAGAGCAGAACTGGTACAGCGACTGTTGGAGTACAAGATGTACAAGTTTATGTCCTTTGAGTTAAAAGACAGGCAGGTGGATGCCCAGAGGTATCTGTTTAGGGAGCAGAAACTGCCGGATGAGGTGGCACGTTACAGACAACCCATTGATTACGAAGAATTGATTGGTGAAATGAATCTGCAAAAACTGCAGGATATTTTTAAGTCCATTGTAAGGCGTCAGGAAGATAAGATTGACCCTATCCGCAGTAATTACGGAAATATTGAAAAAGACGAAGTGGATATGGATGCCAAGACGGCATATGTAGAGGAATATGTAAAGACCCACAAGCAGTTCAGTTTCCGTAAGCTTTTGGAAAAACAGCACAGCAAGATGGAAGTGATAGTTACCTTTTTGGTTATTCTGGAAATGATGAAAATGGGCAAAATCAATATTGTGCAGGAAAATATTTTTGAGGATATTATTATCACATCAACGGAAAGGCAAGAGTAGTAAATGGAACGACAAAAGGCAGAAGCAATACTGGAAGCGATACTTTTTACCATGGGAGACTCCGTGGAAATAAGCAGACTGGCTTCCGTATTGGAGATGACAAATAAAGAAGTAAAAGAAATACTTTTGAGTATGCAGGAAAAATATGCGGCAGAAGAGAGGGGAATTGCTCTTTTGTGGCTGGAGGACAGCGTACAGCTTTCTACTAAAGCCGATATGTACGAATACCTGATAAAAATTGCAAAAACGCCCAGAAAGATGACGCTTACGGATACAGTATTGGAAACCTTATCCATTATTGCTTACAAGCAGCCGGTTACCAGATTGGAAATTGAGCGGATCAGAGGTGTCAGTTGTGACCATGCACTAAATAAGCTTTTGGAATATGATTTAATTACCGAATTGGGACGACTGGATGCACCGGGCAGACCTTTGCTTTTTGGCACTACCGAGCAGTTTTTACGTTGTTTTGGGGTGAAGTCTCTGGACGAACTGCCCGAACTTTCCACTATGCAGGTAGAGGAATTCAAACAGCAGGCAGAAGCTGAAGCAGGTATGTTACAGACAGATGTGGTAACAGAGGCTGAAACGGAGGTATAGCATAGCGATGTGAGGAGCTGAGACCGCATAGCACAAAGCATAAATATACTACTAAAATACATATACATAGTAGCAACCAAAAGAAAGATGTTGCTGCTATGTATTTTTTTATGGGTAAAAAAAGAACGGGTCAAGAGAAAAAAAGAATGTGTTATTTAAAAAAGACTTTTTGGGGAGTATTCCTAACGGGTGTTTTTTTATTGCAGATACTATTATCTGCGTCGGTTTCTGTATTGGCACAGGAAGGTGCGGAAACGATAAACGGAGAAAGTGTCATGGTATCCTCACAAGGTCCGGCATCGTTATATTCTACGGCGGCAGTTTTAATGGATGCGGATACGGGACGGGTGTTATTTAGTAAAGAGGGAGATGTATTCATGGCAAATGCCAGCACTACAAAGATATTAACCTGTATTGTGGCATTGGAAAATGCTTCTTTGGATGAGGTGGTGGAAGTGTCCGCTTATGCGGCGAGTATGCCAAAAGTAAAGCTGTACATAAAGTCAGGAGAACATTACAGGCTGGAGGATTTGTTATATTCGCTGATGCTGGAGTCGCACAATGATTCCGCGGTGGCAATTGCGGAGCATGTAGGCGGCAGTATGGAAGAGTTTGCTGATATGATGAATGAAAAGGCGGCGGAAATAGGATGTACAAACAGTTATTTTATTACCCCTAACGGATTGGATGCCACGGAGAGTGTAACGGATGCCGCAGGTAACATTACGGTATATGAGCATGGCACTACGGCCGAAGATTTGGCCAAAATCATGGCATACTGTGCCTTTGAGTCTCCACAGAGGGAGTTGTTTTTGCAGATTACCAGAACCAATACTTACAGCTTTACAAATGAAGAGGGCAGGAGCTTTTCCTGTACCAACCACAATGCCTTTCTGACCATGATGGATGGAGCACTGACAGGTAAGACCGGCTTTACCAATAAAGCAGGATATTGTTATGTGGGTGCGTTGGAGAGGGACGGAAAGCGTTTTACCATTGCATTATTGGCATGCGGCTGGCCTAATAACAAAACGTGGAAATGGGCAGATGCCAGAACTTTGTTTTCCTATGGACTGGAAAATTATGAGTATAAAAGTATAGAAGAAGTGGAAATAGGAGAGATTCCGTTTCAGCCCATACCGGTAGTAAACGGACAGACGGATTCTTTGGACGGCGAAACACATACAGAGGTGGAAATTGTACAGGGAGAAGGCGTGGACAGACTTTTGCTGGAGATGGAAGAAGAAATAGAGGTATACTGGGAAACAAAAAAGGTATTGCAGGCACCGGTATATGCGGGAGAACAGGTAGGGTATATACGCTATACGATAGGGGAAGATATTTTACGGGAAGATAAAATTATTACGGCAGATAATATTGAGGAAATAGATTTTTTCTGGTGTTTTATGAAAGTGTTGGAGAAATATGTCTTATAAAGCGTTAAGAAACCGTTAAAAACTGTACAAAAAGTATAATTTGATAAAAATATGAAAAATAGTGCTAGTAGATTTCCTTTTTTTGTGCTACAATGTTTTCTAACATGAATAATGGGGGAGAAGGCGTTTACTTTTAGAAAAAGAGCGTTTCCTCCTATTAAATTGTTATCATTTTTTTATTATAAATGGAGGGCTGAAAAACATGAGTAGTACTTCAAAAGCGAGTCAAAGAATCAATGCTTTGCTCGATGACAACAGTTTCGTGGAAATCGGTGCACTGGTAACTGCCAGAGCAACAGATTTTGACCTGAAACAGGCAGAGACTCCTTCTGACGGTGTTATTACCGGATACGGAGTAATTGGCGGCAACCTTGTGTATGTGTACAGCCAGGACGCTTCCGTATTGAACGGTACCGTTGGTGAAATGCATGCAAGAAAGATTGCAAACCTTTATGATCTGGCAATGAAAACAGGAGCACCCGTAATCGGTTTGCTGGATTCTGCCGGTTTAAGATTACAGGAAGCAACCGATGCATTGGATGCATTCGGCACTATCTACAGAAAGATGACAGATGCTTCCGGCGTAATTCCTCAGATTTCCGCAGTATTTGGTAATTGTGGCGGTGGTCTGGCCATTATGGCAGCAATGTCCGACTTTACTTTCATGGAGGGTAAGAGTGGCAAATTATTTGTAAATTCTCCCAATGCACTGGCAGGTAACACTACTGCAAAATGCGATACTTCTTCCGCAGCATTCCAGAGCGAATCCGCAGGTAACGTAGATTTTGTAGGTGATGAAACAGAAGTGCTTGCAGGTATTAGAAAACTGGTTTCCATTTTACCTGCAAACAATGAAGAAAATCTGGCATTTGATGAGTGTACAGACGATTTGAACAGACTGACTGCAGAACTGAGCGGTTGCAAGGGTGATACCGCAGTGGCATTGGCTGTTCTTTCCGACAACAATGATTTTGTAGAAGTAAAAGCAAACTATGCAAAAGACATGGTTACCGGATTTATCAGACTGGACGGTGTAACAGTGGGTGCTGTTGCAAACAGAACAGAAAAGCTGGATGAGGAAGGCAACGTAGCAGAAAAATACGAAGCAGTACTTTCTCCCGCAGGTTGCGAGAAAGCAGCAGATTTTGTAAACTTCTGTGACGCTTTCGATATTCCTGTACTTACCTTGACCAATGTTACCGGCTACAAGGCATGTGAATGCAGCGAAAAGAAGATTGCAAAGGCTGTAGCACATCTTACTTATACTTTTGCTGATGCAACTGTTCCTAAAGTAAACGTAATTATTGGAAAAGCTTTCGGCAGTGCATATATTGCAATGAACTCTAAGGCAACCGGTGCAGATATTACCATCGCATGGCCGGATGCACAGATTGGTTCCATGGATGCAAACCTTGCTGCAAAGATTATGTATGAAGGCAAGGGTGCTGATGTAATCAAAGAAAAAGCGGCAGAGTATGCAGCTTTACAGACCAGTGCAGCAAGTGCGGCACGGAGAGGATATGTTGACCAGATAGTAGAAGTGGCTGATACCAGAAAATATGTTATCGGTGCTTTCGAAATGTTGTTCACAAAATGTGAATCACGTCCGGTTAAAAAGCATGGAACAGTTTAGAAAGGGAGATACTTAATATGAAAAAATTACTTGCAATGTTATGTATGCTCACCTGTATGTTAGGACTTTCCGCATGTGGACAGGAAGCTTCCAAGGAAGCTGTAGATTTTCAGAATAACAAAGCGACAGTAGCAGAAAATCTGGCAATAGATATGATTGTACCTTATATGGTAAATCAGTACTATGGTGCAGGGGATAGTGCACAGGCACAAGCTGCGGCACTGCATCAGGAATGCTACAATGTGCATGAACTGGAATCTATTACAGAGGACAACCTCAATGCGGTTTTATATCTGATTACCAGCAGTTATCCGGATATGTCTTATGGTGTCTCTTCCATAGATGTAGAAGGTAATGGTATATTAAACGGTATTGTATCCTATAGCAGTGCATATTCTTCGCTGGGTGAAATTGATACCACTACACGCTGGGAAGCAGACAGTAAAATATCAGGTGACCAAATTATTGTAACGGTATATCTTACCGGCTCAGAAAAGGATGATAACGGCAATCTGCGTACAGCACAGGCAGAAGTTATCTTTTCTAACGATATTTTCCTGACGGTAGAGTCCTGTGCAATTAACATGGAACAGGGCATGGGTGAACTGATGACAAAGGCAGCCATGGATACCATGATGGGTATGGCAACTGTTTTCATCGTGCTCATTCTGATCAGTGTGTTAATCTGGTTACTGGGCTTCATTCCTAAGTTACAGGGAAAAAAGAGCAATAATGACAAAAAAGAAACCAAGCAGAGCATCAAAGAAGAAGCTGTAAACAACACCATCGCACAGATTGTTAAGAAAGAAGAAAGCGTGGAAGTTGCAGCAGACGATTTGGAACTGGTTGCAGTTATTGCAGCAGCAATCGCAGCAAGTCAGGGTGCTGTGAGCACGGATGGCTTTGTGGTTAGAAGCATTAGAAAAAGAAGATAAGTGGAGGAAATCAAAATGAAAAATTATACCATTACAGTAAATGGCAATGTATATGATGTAGTAGTAGAAGAAGGTGCATCCACAGGCGTGGCTCCTGTAGCAGCACCCGTAGCACCTAAGGCTGTAGCTCCTGCTCCTAAGGCAGCACCCGCTCCCGCCGCAGCACCGGCACCCGCTCCCGCAACAGGTAGTGCAGGAAGCATCAAGGTAGAAGCAGGTGCAGCAGGTAAGGTGTTTAAGATTGACGCTGCAGCAGGTACTGCTGTAAAGAAGGGTGATGCAGTTGTTACCATCGAAGCAATGAAGATGGAAATCCCCGTAGTTGCACCCGAAGACGGTACTGTAGCAAGCATTGAAGTATCTGTTGGCGATGCAGTAGAAGCAGGTCAGGTACTCGCTACCATGAACTAATCAGCGGATACTTTTACAGTCAATAGATTGTGAACTGCTAAAATTACAGGAGGTCATCAAATGGATTACATAACAACAACGCTGGACAATCTGCTTCATCAGACAGCTTTCTTCAACCTGTCGGTTGGAAACTATGTGATGATTGCAGTTGCCTGCTTTTTCCTTTATCTGGCGATAAGACATGGATTTGAACCCCTGCTTTTGTTGCCGATAGCATTCGGTATGCTGCTGGTAAACATCTATCCGGATATTATGCTTCATGCAGAAGATTCGGCTAACGGTGTAGGCGGCTTGCTGTATTATTTCTATATTCTTGACGAATATGCAATTTTGCCTTCGCTTATTTTTATGGGCGTTGGTGCGATGACGGACTTTGGACCGCTGATTGCAAATCCCAAGAGTTTCCTTCTTGGTGCAGCAGCACAGTTCGGTATTTTCGCAGCATACTTTGGCGCGATTGCATTAGGCTTTAATGGTAAAGCTGCAGCAGCTATTTCCATTATCGGTGGTGCTGACGGCCCTACCTCTATTTTCCTGGCAGGTAAGCTGGGACAGACCGGTCTGCTCGGACCGATTGCAGTAGCGGCATATTCTTACATGGCATTGGTACCTGTTATCCAACCGCCCGTTATGAAACTGCTTACTACTGAAAAAGAAAGAAAAATTAAGATGGCACAGCTTCGTCCTGTTACAAAACTGGAAAGAATTCTGTTCCCCATCATTGTTACTATCGTAGTAAGCCTGATTCTGCCTACCACAGCTCCTCTGGTTGGTATGCTGATGTTAGGTAACCTGTTTAAGGAATCCGGCGTAGTAAGACAGCTTACAGAAACAGCATCTAACGCATTGATGTACATTGTAGTTATCCTTTTAGGTACTTCCGTAGGTGCAACTACCAGTGCAGAAGCATTTTTAAACTGGGATACCATCAAAATCGTAGGCTTAGGTCTGGCGGCATTCGTATTTGGTACGGCTGCAGGTGTATTGTTCGGTAAATTAATGTGTATTATTACCAAGGGTAAGGTAAACCCCTTAATCGGTTCTGCAGGTGTATCCGCAGTTCCTATGGCAGCACGTGTATCACAGAAGGTAGGTGCGGAAGCAGATCCCACCAACTTCCTGCTCATGCATGCAATGGGACCTAACGTAGCAGGTGTTATCGGTACAGCAGTAGCAGCCGGTACTTTCATGGCCATTTACGGTGTATTTTAAGTAACATAAATATTAGGAGGAAATAGGAAATGGCAATAAAAATAACAGAAACTATTTTACGTGATGCACACCAGTCTCTGATTGCAACCAGAATGCCTACCGAATTCATGCTTCCCATCGTGGAAAAAATGGATAAGGTCGGATACCATTCCGTAGAGTGCTGGGGCGGTGCGACTTTCGATGCTTCCCTTCGTTTCTTAAAAGAAGATCCGTGGGACAGACTGAGAAAATTAAAAGACGGATTTAAAAATACAAAATTACAGATGTTATTCAGAGGTCAGAACATTTTAGGTTACAGACCTTATGCAGATGACGTTGTAGAAAACTTCGTAGAGAAGTCTGTTGCAAACGGTATCGATATCATCCGTATTTTTGACTGCTTAAACGACCTGCGTAACTTACAGGCAACCGTTGATGCAACCAATAAGATTAAGGCTCGTGAAGGTCGTGGTCATGCACAGATTGCGCTGTCTTATACTTTAGGCGATGCTTATACCATGGAATACTGGGTAGACATGGCTAAGAAGATTGAAGAAATGGGTGCTGACTCTATCTGTATCAAGGATATGGCAGGCCTGCTGGTTCCTTACAAGGCAGCTGAGCTGATTAAGGAAATGAAGGCTGTTACCAAGCTTCCTATCCAGCTTCATACCCACTATACTTCCGGTGTAGCAAGTATGACCTACTTAAAGGCAGTAGAAGCAGGTGTAGACGTTATCGACTGTGCTATGTCTCCTTTTGCAATGGGTACTTCCCAGCCTGCAACCGAAGTTATGGTAGAAACCTTCAAGGGCACCGAATACGATACCGGTTTTGACCAGAACCTGCTTGCAGAAATCGCAGACTACTTCAGACCTTACAGAGATGAGTGTCTGGCTAACGGACTCTTAAATCCTAAGGTAATGGGCGTAGATATCAAGACTTTATTATATCAGGTACCCGGCGGTATGCTTTCCAACATGGTTAGCCAGTTGAAAGAACAGAACGCAGAAGATAAGTATTACGATGTATTAAAGGAAATCCCTCTGGTTCGTAAGGACTTAGGTGAGCCCCCTCTGGTTACTCCTTCTTCCCAGATCGTTGGTACACAGGCTGTATTTAACGTATTGATGGGTGAAAGATACAAGATGGCTACCGACCAGACCAAGGATGTACTTCGCGGTAAATACGGTCAGACCGTTAAACCTATGAATCAGGAAGTTATTGATAAGGTTATTCCCGGCGAAGAGAGAATTACCTGCCGTCCTGCAGACTTAATTGAAAACGAAATGTCTAAATTAGAGTCTGAAATGGCTGAATGGAAACAGCAGGATGAAGACGTATTGTCTTATGCACTGTTCCCTCAGGTAGCAACCGATTTCTTCAAATATCGTCAGGCACAGCAGGATAAAGTTGATCCTACCGTGGCAGATGCGAAAAACGGAGCTTATCCTGTATAATAAAAAGTGTTATGGTATTTATCATGACTGTATAGAGTATGTAAAGGGCGAAGACAATCTGTTTTCGCCCTTTGTTGTTATGTTGTTTTATGAACTTGACTACACCTTAAAAATGCATTACAATAACAAGTGTTACGATAAATGATACAAAAGAAGGTTAGGTAGCGGTCAAAGGCTGCCATGAGGTGTATTATGGCAAGAAAAGAGAGTATTACCATACAGGATATTCTGCATACGGCGTTTGAAATGACAAGGGAGGAAGGCTTTGTAAATGTAACAGCCAGAAAAGTGGCGGCAAAAGCAGGTTGTTCCACTCAGCCGATTTTCAGAGTATACAAGAATATGGAAGATTTATGTGGGGCGGTTTATTTAAAAACAATTGCTTTTTTTTGGGACTATTATGATTTGTTTCCCAGAACCAGTAACATACCTTTTGTAAATTTGGGAATGGCGTATATTGCATTTGCCAGGGAAGAGAAGCATTTGTTCAGACTTTTGTTTTTGACGGAAGTGGAAGAAAAGAAGAGTCTTTATGAAGTGTTAAACGGTGATAAAGGAAATGTACTGACAGAAATTAATAAAGCAGCGGCTTCAGGCTGCAAGGATCCGCAGGCAATGTTTATGCGTATGTGGCTGTTTATCCACGGTGCGGCATGTATGAGTTTAACAGGAGATTATGATTTGTCGGATATAGAGACTAAAAAGATGTTAGAGCAGGAGTATGCAAATGGCTGATAATATGCAGGATATTATATCCAGAATTAATGAAAAATATAATACCATGAGTAAGGGGCATAAAGCCATAGCCGGTTATATCAAGGATCATTATGACCAGGCAGTGTTTATGACTGCGGCTAAATTGGGGGAAACACTGGGGATTAGTGAATCCACCGTTGTCCGATTTGCTTCAGGTATCGGCTATGATGGATATCCTGAATTTCAGAAGGCACTGGAAGAGTGGGTTAAAAACAAGTTAAATTCCGTGCAGAAAATCGGTGCAAAGTACGGTAACAGCAGTCAGTCAGAGATTTTATCCTCTGTATTGGGGGCGGATATAGAAAAGATTCAGGATACCATTGGAAATTTAGACCCTAATGCTTTTGAAATGGCCGTGAATGCCATTTTAGAGGCTGAACATGTATATATTACAGGATTAAGAAGTTGTGCTCCTTTAGCAGACTTTTTACATTTTTACCTGAATATGATTCGTGGCAATGTAACGCTTCTTAATACTACCAGTGTCAGTGAAACCTTTGAACAGATGATACGAATTGATGAAAAGGACGTGATTATCGGTATCAGTTTTCCCAGATACTCCATGCGTACTTTAAAAACATTGGAATTTGCCAATGACAGAAATGCTAAGGTTATCAGTATAACCGACTCCATACATTCACCCATGTGTCTGTATTCTTCCTGTAATCTGCTTGCAAGAAGCGACATGGTTTCGATTGTAGACTCTCTTGTGGCACCTCTTAGTGTTATCAATGCACTGGTGGTGGCGATGTGCTTAAAGCGTCCTCAGGAGGTTAAGAAAAATCTGGAAACGCTGGAAGAGGCATGGAACAATTATCAGGTATATTTAAACGACGAAATCAATTTTATAGATGAAGAACCGATGCTTGATAATCCTCTTTGGAAAAACGGGTAATATAAATGAGTAAAGTAGTAGTTATCGGCGGCGGAGCCGCCGGCATGATGGCTGCAATAGCGGCGGCAGAGTGCGGGCATCAGGTAACATTATATGAAAAAAACGAAAAGCTGGGAAAAAAGATTTTTATTACGGGAAAAGGCAGATGTAATGTGACCAATGCCTGTGATACAGAAGATTTTTTCGCAAGCGTGATGAGCAATCCCAAATTTTTATACAGTGCCGTTTATGGGTTTGACAATCATCAGACCTATACCTTTTTTGAAGAGGCCGGCTGTCCTTTAAAGATTGAAAGAGGCGACAGGGTATTTCCGGTTTCGGACCATTCTTCTGATGTGATTAAAGCCTTACAGAAGAAAATGGAAAGGTTAGGAGTTGCGGTAGTGTTAAATACTGAAGTTAAGGCACTCCTGACAGAAACTATGTCTGAAACAAGTGAAACGCAGGAGGCAAGGGTGGAAGAAAACACTGCTGATAGTGTTAAAAAGAAAAAAAAACAATGCCGCATTACAGGATTAAAACTGGATAACGGTAAAGAAGAAAAAGCAGATGCCGTGATTGTAGCAACCGGCGGTATTTCTTACGAAAGTACCGGTTCTACCGGTGACGGTTACCGCTTTGCAGAGGAGACGGGACATAATATGGTGGAAACAAAGCCGTCCTTGGTGCCGCTTAACTGTAAAGAAGCCTTTTGTAAAGAGTTAATGGGCTTATCCTTGAAAAATGTAGAGGTTACGTTAAACTATAAAGGCAAAGAAATTTTTAGGGAATTTGGGGAAATGCTTTTTACCCACTTCGGAGTCAGTGGACCACTTATTTTGAGTGCCAGTTGCAAATACGTGCAAAAGGCATACAAAGAGCAGGCAGAGCTTTTTATTGACCTAAAGCCTGCATTAAGCGAAGAACAGCTTGATAAGCGGATTTTGCGCGATTTTGAAGATAATAAAAACAAAGCCTTCAGAAATGCACTTGGGGGATTGTTTCCCACAAAGCTGATACCAGTAATGATAAACTTATCCGGTATAAATCCTGACAAAAAGGTGCATGAAATTACAAAGGAAGAACGTAAGGCTTTTGTAACACTGATTAAAAAACTGCCTATTACCGTAACCGGTTGCAGAAATTACAATGAGGCAATCATTACCAAGGGTGGAGTGGCGGTAAAGGATGTAAATCCGTCCACCATGGAATCCAAACGGGTAAAAGGTCTTTATTTTGCAGGCGAAGTCTTGGACTTAGATGCCGTTACCGGAGGCTTTAATCTTCAAATAGCCTGGTCAACCGGTCACTTGGCAGGCAGTAGTATAGAGTAAACGGAGGAAACGTAATGAGTTATTGTGTGGCAATAGATGGACCAGCAGGTGCAGGTAAAAGCACCATTGCAAAGAAAATTGCAAAACAGATGGGACTGGTGTATGTGGATACCGGTGCCATGTATCGTGCATTGGCACTTTTTATGATAAGAAACGGAATTGCGACGGATGATTTAGAAAGTATGAATACCCGTTGTGAAGAAGCAGATATTACCATTCGTTATGAGAATGGAGAACAGGTAGTGTATTTAAACGGTGAAAACGTGAATGCTTATCTTCGTACAGAAGAAGTGGGGAATATGGCTTCCGTTAGTTCCACCCAGCCCAATGTGCGTAAAAAACTGGTAAGCCTGCAAAAAGAGCTGGCAAAGACTACCGATGTAATTATGGATGGCAGGGATATCGGCACCTGTGTACTGCCTGATGCAGATGTAAAAATTTATCTGACGGCAGACAGTGCGGTGCGTGCCAAGAGAAGATATGATGAACTGACCGCCAAAGGTATTACTTGTGATTTAGACGAAATTGAAAAAGACATTATTGACCGCGATCACAGGGATATGACAAGAGAAGAGTCTCCTCTTCGTCAGGCTTTAGATGCCATTTTGGTCGATTCCTCATATATGACTATCGATGAGGTAGTAGAGACAATTATTAAAATATGTGAAGAAAAAAGGGGTAACTAAGGTGGAAGTTATACTGGCAAAAAGCAGAGGTTTCTGCTTTGGTGTAAAAAGGGCGGTAGAGACTGTTTACGAGCAGGCTGAGAAAACCGGTGGTGATATTTATACCTACGGAGAAGTAGTACACAATGAAATGGTTGTTGCTGACCTTGAAAAAAAAGGTGTTAAGGTCTTGGAAGACAGAGTTTCTTTGAAATCGGTAGTATCCGGTACGGTAATTATCAGAGCCCATGGTGTTGCCAAAGATGTTTATGAACAGATTGAAACACAGGGACTTACTTTGATTGATGCGACCTGTCCTTTTGTAAAACGAATTCATAAAATTGTGGAAAAAGAAAGTGCAGAAGGGAAACAGATTGTGGTAATCGGTAACCCCAGACATCCTGAGGTGGAGGGAATTGTAGGTTGGTGTAATAATGGTGCAACAGTCATAGAAACGGTGGAAGAGGCCGAAAATTTTGTCCCAAAAGAGGGAAAAGAAGTCTGTATAGTCTCTCAGACGACATTTAACTACAATAAATTTCAATATATAGTTGAAATTTTTCAAAAAAAAGACTATAATGTTACTGTTGCGAATACTATCTGCAATGCAACTGAGGAACGACAGAAGGAAGCGAAAGAAATTGCAGCTTCCGTAGATGCAATGATAGTAATAGGCGGCAGGCACAGCTCCAATACAAGGAAACTGTATGAAATATGCAGTAAGGAGTGTCCGAACACCTATTTTATACAGACACTGGATGACTTGCATTTAGAACTACCTAAATCTGTCCGACTGGTGGGTATTACCGCAGGGGCATCGACCCCAAACAATATTATTGAGGAGGTTCAAAATTATGTCAGAATTAACTTTTGAACAAATGTTAGAAGAATCATTAAAGACAATACACACAGGAGAGGTAGTTGAAGGTACTGTTATTGATGTGAAGCCCGAAGAAATCGTGTTAAACATCGGATACAAGTCTGACGGTATTCTGACCAGAAACGAGTATACCAACGAACCCGGTGTGGATTTGACCACTGTAGTGAAAGTGGGAGATACCATGGAAGTAAAGGTTCTCAAAGTAAATGACGGCGAAGGACAGGTTCTCTTAACCTACAAGCGTCTCGCAGCAGACAGAGGCAACAAGAGAATTGAAGAAGCTTTCAACAACAAAGAAGTATTAAAGGCAAATGTTGCACAGGTACTGGACGGTGGCTTGAGCGTTATCGTGGAAGAAGTAAGAATCTTCATCCCTGCAAGCTTAGTATCCGATACCTACGAAAAAGACCTGAGCAAGTATGCAGGACAGGAAATTGAATTCGTGGTAAGCGAATACAATCCTAAGAGAAGAAGATACATCGGTGACAGAAAGCAGCTTATCGTAGCAAAGAAAGCAGAACAGCAGAAGGAACTCTTTGCACGTATCAAAGAAGGCGATGTAGTAGAAGGTACTGTTAAGAACGTAACCGATTTCGGTGCATTTATCGATTTAGGCGGTGCAGACGGTCTGCTTCATATTTCCGAGATGTCTTGGGGACGTGTTGAACATCCCAAGAAAGTATTCAAGGTAGGCGATACCCTGAATGTACTGGTTAAGGAAATCAGTGGCAACAAGATTGCATTAAGCCTTAAATTTGACGATATGAACCCTTGGAAAGACGCTGCAGTAAAATATGCAGTAGGAACCGAGGTAACCGGTATTGTAGCAAGAATGACTGACTTTGGTGCATTCGTAGAATTAGAATCCGGTGTAGATGCATTACTGCATGTATCCCAGATTTCCAAGGAACACATCGAAAAGCCTGCTGATGTATTAAAGGTTGGTGATTCCGTAACTGCTAAGGTTGTTGATTTCAACGAAGCAGATAAGAAAATAAGCTTAAGTATTAAGGCTATGTTTGCTCCTGAACCTGCAAAGGAAGAGGAAGCAGCAGAAGACACAGATGCAGAAGTAGTATCTGTTGATATCGATGCTGTTATCGCTGCACAGGATGAAGAGGAAGCAACCGAAGAATAAGGAATGTGAGGTCTGTTTGTATGGCATATGATTATGAATGGTTTAAAAAAGCAGTATATGATTTAACAACCATCGACTTGAGTGCATACAAGGAAAAGCAGATGAAACGCCGTATTGATACCCTTATCAATAAAAATGGTATCAAGGAATATGATAAGTATGTGCAGCTTTTAAAAACGGATAAAGTAAGGTTTGAAGAGTTTGTAAATTATCTTACCATCAATGTTTCCGAATTTTATCGGAATCCGGAGCAGTGGCAGCTTTTAGACAAGGAAATTTTCCCTGAACTGATTAAAAAGTTTGGAAACAATTTGAAAATCTGGAGTGCCGCATGTTCTACCGGTGATGAGCCTTATTCCTTGGTTATGGCATTGTCCAGACATCTGCCCTTAAGCCAGATAAAGATAATTGCGACAGATATAGACAAGCAGGTCATTGCAAAAGCAAAAGTAGGATTATACGGTGAAAAGAGTCTGGCCTGTGTACCGGAAGACTTAAAGAAAAAGTATTTTACACAGGTTGGTCCTTCTTATCAGATTTCCAATGATATTAAGAGCAGGGTAGAGTTCAAAGAACACAATCTGTTAAAGGATGCTTATCCCACGGATTGTCACCTGATTGTATGTCGTAATGTGCTGATTTATTTTACCGAAGAGGCAAAGGAAGAGATTTACAAGAAGTTCGAAAAGGCTTTAAAGCCTGGAGGCATTTTGTTTATCGGAAGTACAGAGCAGATTATTACTTACAAAGAAATCGGGTATGAGAGAAAGAATTCGTTCTTTTATCTGAAACCGTAATAATTAAAGCACAATAGTAAATCCCGTCAGTTTCACTGGCGGGATTTTTTCTTAATACGTGGTTCCCATCATTTCCAGCACATGCTTTGCATAGGTGGTAAATGCGGACCTGTCTCTTTTTAATTCATCAGTTAATTCAAAGAAGAGTTCCTTGCTCTTGTAATCTCTTTTGAAAAATGGATTAAATAACAGTTCCCACTGGCGTAGATACAAGGATTGTTTGCGGGTATAGCAGGTAGCAGCGGTTGCCTGTACGCGGTGCTCCTTGTCTACAAACTGGGAAACAGATTTGTGAAGTGCAACATCCTCAGTAGGAAGATAGTAATAATCCTTATAATTTGCATAAAAATATTTTAGTTCTTCTTCGTAAAGAGGGATACGAAGGGTAGCGGTATCGCCTTCGCCCTTAAAATAACAGTTATTGACTGTACAGGAAAGGGGAACCGGTAAAGCGGAGGGGAGGGAAAGCGTCATTAACAACTCCTGCCTGCGGTTACCGTTGTAATCCGTATAATAGTTGGCCTGTACCTTTTTTGCTTTGATTTCACCGTTGAAAATATCATAATATGCTAAAATAGGCAGAATGGAAATCATACCTGTTAAGTCTTCACAGTTGTGCAACAGAAGAGCACCTCTGGAAAAAGCACTGGGGGTTTCTATGTAATCATGGTAAGTACCAATCAGTTCACCGCCTGTAAAAGGATCATCCCTATTCAGTCCCAGATAATTTTCAATGGTTTTCTGCTTGCAGTTGGGCAGTTTTAAGAAAAATTTATAGGGAGAAATCCGTTTGTATAAGTCGATGCCGGTATATTTATCAAAATTGTAATTTAAACCATATTGGGCACATTTCTGAAGCAGATAGGGCAGGTCAAAATTGTTGCCGTTGAAATGTATCAGAACACTGAAACGATCTGCGAATTCAAAAAAAGCACACAAAAGCTCCTTTTCCTGTTCGTAAGCTTCCGCCATCCACTGTTTTGTATAAAAATTGCCATCTTCATAATAAGCACATCCAATCATATACAGATAGGAACTTTTGGCAGTAAAACCGGTGGTTTCAATGTCTAAAAACAGAATTTCTTCCGGAACAGCCAATTTTTCTAACGGATAGGAACATTGCACATTTTCTGCGATATCGGTTGCAATAAACATAAAAGTAACCATGCCTTTCTGAAAAGTAATAAAATCTCTTTTTATATCATAGCATATTTTTTTAGAATTCAGTAGTATTTTGTTGAAAAAAATAGTATATTAAGAAGTAGAGATGTGTCAGAAGAAAAAGTGGGAGGTAACTGAAATGGCAACACTGACATTTTCGGGTGGTATCCACCCTTATGACGGTAAAAATCTGACCAAGGACAAACCGATTAGGGAAGTGCTTCCTAAAGGAGATTTGGTATATCCGCTTTCGCAACATATCGGTGCACCGGCTACGCCTATTGTAAAAAAAGGTGACAGGGTATTAACCGGGCAAAAAATTGCGGAAGCCTCAGCGTTTGTCAGTGCACCTGTGTACGCAACTGTTTCTGGTACGGTAAAAGCCATTGAACCGAGACGTGTAGTAACAGGTGACAATGTGATGAGTATTGTTGTGGAAAATGACGGTCTGTATGAAGAGGTAGAATATTGGGAACCGCTTGACCCCACAGAAAATACAAGGGAAGAAATTATTGAGCGTATCAAAGAAGCTGGTATTGTAGGTATGGGTGGTGCAGGTTTCCCGACCTTTATTAAGCTTTCCCCCAAGGAGCCTGAGAAAATAGACTATGTAATTGTAAACTGTGCGGAGTGTGAGCCTTATCTGACTTCTGACTACCGGAGAATGATGGAAGAACCGGAAAAGCTGGTAGAAGGCTTAAAGGTATCCTTGTCACTGTTTCCCAATGCACATGGTATTTTAGGCGTGGAGGACAATAAAAAGGATTGTGTGGAAATCCTAAAAAATCTGACAAAGGATGATAACCGTATTACTGTAAAAGCATTGAAAACCAAGTATCCGCAAGGGGCTGAGCGTCAGCTTATCTATGCGACTACGGGCAGAATGATAAATTCCTCCATGTTGCCGGCAGATGCAGGCTGTGTAGTAAACAATGTGGATACGGTAGTGGCAATTTACCATGCTATTTACGAAGGTAAGCCTCTGATGGAACGTATTGTTACGGTAACAGGTGATGCGATAGCGGATCCCAGAAACTTTAAGGTGCGTATCGGTACAAATTACCATGAACTGATAGAAGAGGCAGGTGGATTTAAGACAGAACCTGCAAAAATCATTTCCGGCGGACCTATGATGGGTTTTGGTATTTTTGATTTGGACGTGCCCACCACCAAGACGGCTTCTGCTTTGTTGTGTCTCACTAAGGATGATGTGTCCTCCATGGAACCTACGGCATGCATTAAATGCGGACGTTGCGTAGAGGTATGTCCCGGCAGAGTATTGCCTAACAAGTTGATGGTGGCGGCAATTCATGATGACGAAGAGACTTTCTTGAAATTAAACGGTATGGAATGTTGCGAATGCGGTTGCTGCAGTTATGTATGTCCGGCAAAGCGTCCGCTGACCCAGACCATTAAGTCCATGCGTAAGATGCAGCTTGCAAAGAAGAAAAAATAGGAGGAACAGCAAAGATGGGCGGTTTACTGAAAGTATCATCCAATCCCCATGTCAGGTCAAAAGTCAATACGGTAGGTATTATGTTTGCAGTTGTGCTGGCTTTGTTACCGGCTGCGGGATTCGGTATTTATAATTTTGGCCCCAGGGCATTATGGGTTATACTGGTAACGGTTGTATCCACTGTGCTTACAGAGTTTCTGTTTGGGCTCTACAAAAAGAAACAGACAATAGGAGATTTATCTGCGGTTGTTACAGGTTTGCTTTTGGCAATGAACCTTCCGGTAAGTATTCCCTTGTGGATGGCAGCACTGGGTGGTGTATTTGCGATTTTAGTAGTGAAATGTCTTTTTGGCGGACTGGGACAGAATTTTATGAACCCGGCACTGGCAGCAAGATGCTTTTTATTGATTTCCTTTCCCAAGCAGATGACGGACTTTGTTACGGATGCGTATACGGGAGCGACTCCCTTGGCAGCATTAAAGGCAGGAGAAGAAGTCAATATTTTAGACATGGTTATCGGTACAATTCCGGGCACCATTGGTGAAACCAGTGTGATAGCCATTGTAATCGGTGCATGCTTACTTATTTTGCTGGGTATTATTGATTTGCGTATTCCCGGTAGTTACATAGTTACCTTTGTAGTATTTATAGGATTGTTTGGCGGTCATGGATTTGACATGGCATATATTTCTGCACAGATGGCAGGTGGCGGTCTGATGTTGGGGGCATTCTTTATGGCAACTGACTATGTCACACGTCCCATCACTGTGAAAGGACAGTATATTTATGGTATTGTACTGGGTATTCTGACCGGTATTTTCAGAGTGTTCGGTGCAAGTTCGGAAGGTGTTTCCTATGCGATTATTTTAGGAAACCTTTTAGTACCGTTGATTGAGAAGATAACGGTACCGACAGCCTTTGGAAAAGGAGGTCGTAAGCATGAAAAATAAGAAGAGCGATTTAGGCGAAATGCTTAAAAATGCAGGTATTTTATTTGCCATTACTTTAATTGCCGGTTTGGCACTGGGCTTTGTGAATGAATTGACCAAAGAGCCTATTGCGTATCAGCAGGAATTAAAAATCCAGAAGGCTTGTGCGGCAGTATTTGCCGAAGCAGATTCTTTTGAAGAAATGCTTATAAAATTACCGGAAGATTTTATCTTGGACCCTGCTGCATCCGATATAGGAGTGCAGGCATATCCTGAGGAAGTATTGGCATATGCTGACGAACATGGTACACAACTGGGAACGGTTTATCAGGCGCTTTCCGCACAGGGTGATATATTAGGTTATGTTATCAATGTAACAACGCATGACGGTTACGGCGGAGATATTGTACTGATGATGGGGGTTAAGATGGACGGCACCGTAAATGGTATCTCCATACTGGAAATCGCAGAAACCCCTGGTCTTGGTATGCAGGCAGAGGCGGTACTGGTGCCTCAGTTTGCCGGCAAACTGGCAGATTCCTTTACATATACCAAAACCGGTGCGACCGCTGAGAATGAGATTGATGCCATCAGTGGCGCAACAATTACCACAGAGGCAGTTACCAATGCGGTAAATACGGGTTTATTCTATTTTCAAACAGCATTTAAAGAAGGAGGTAACCAATGATGAAAGAGAACAGTGCAGTTGAAAGACTGTATAATGGTCTTTTAAAAGAAAATCCTACCTTCGTTCTGATGCTGGGTATGTGTCCTACACTGGCGGTTACCACCTCGGCAATCAATGGTCTGGGCATGGGACTTACCACGGCAGTAGTACTGGCGTTAAGCAATATGATTATATCTTTACTTAGGAAGATTATTCCCGATAAGGTGCGTATTCCTGCCTTTATCGTGATTATTGCATCCTTTGTAACCATTGTGCAGCTTTTGTTAGAGGCGTATCTGCCGTCCTTAAATGAGGCATTGGGCGTATATATTCCTCTGATTGTTGTAAACTGTATTATTTTAGGTCGTGCAGAAGCATATGCATATTTCCATGGCCCCATATCTTCTTTGTTTGACGGTATCGGCATGGGACTTGGTTTCTCCATGGCACTGACCTGCATCGGTGCAGTAAGAGAACTTTTGGGAACCGGTAAAATCTTTGATATGCAGGTAATGCCTGACAGCTTTACCCCTATCGGTATTTTTGTACTGGCACCGGGAGCATTCTTTGTATTGGCAGTATTGACAGCCATTCAGAACTTCATCAAGATACGTGGTGAAAAGCGCGGTAAGGACATGAGTAAAATCGGTTCAGGCTGTGGCGGAGACTGTATGCACTGTGGAGAAGGTGCCTGCGCAGACCGCAAAGAGGAAGTAAAAGAGGAAGCTACCAAGGCAGAGGCAGAGCCTTCCAAAGAGGATACTAAGGCAGAAGCATCTGATAAAGCAGCCCAAGAAGCTGATACCACAGAAGAATTGCAGGCGGAGGAAATACAGGCAGAAGAAAAAGAACTCTCAGCAGAAAAGCCGGAAGAATCTGAAAAGTCGGAAGTAAAGGCAGATGAAGAGAGTGAAAAAGCGGAAGAGCCTGTAAAGGAAGAGAGCAGTAAAAAGGCTGATAAACCTGCAAAAGAAAAGAAGAAGTCTAAAGCAGACAAGAAGAACAAAAAGAAGCCGGTAATAGAAGAAAGTACAGAAATTATAGACTTAGATGAGGAGGATGAATAATGGAAACGGTAAAAGAATTATTGATTATACTGATTGGTTCGTCCTTGGTAAGTAATGTAGTTTTGAGTCAGTTTTTGGGCTTGTGTCCTTTTTTGGGCGTATCGAAAAAGACAAATACCGCTATGGGCATGGGCAGTGCAATTATTTTCGTTATTACCTTATCCAGTGCCCTTGCGGGAGTGATTTATGAATTTGTACTGGTGCGTTTCGGACTGGAATATTTGCAGACAATTGTATTTATTCTGGTAATTGCGGCACTGGTTCAGTTTGTGGAAATGTTTTTAAAGAAATTTATGAAGTCCCTGTATCAGGCGTTGGGCGTGTATCTGCCCCTGATTACCACCAACTGTGCGGTTTTAGGTGTAGCTCTGACTAACGTGCAGAAGGAATATGGTATTTTAGCGGGTACGGTAAACGGTTTTGCAACTGCGCTGGGCTTTACCATTTCTATTGTAATTTTAGCAGGACTCAGAGAAAAAATGGCTTACAATGATGTGCCGGAATCCTTTAAAGGAATGCCCCATGTACTGCTGACAGCAGGGCTGATGGCAATTGCTTTTTGCGGATTTTCAGGACTTTTATAAGGAGGGTGTCGTATGAATACTATGGAAATTTTAAGTGCGGCAGCCCTGATAGGCGGCGTCGGTATTTTTGTAGGTCTGTTTTTAGGAATAGCGGCCATCGTTTTTAAAGTAAAGGTAGATGAAAAGGAAGAAGCAGTACTAGCGGCCCTGCCCGGTAACAACTGCGGCGGCTGTGGTTTTCCCGGTTGTGCAGGTTTGGCAGCGGCAATAGCTAAAGGTGAGGCGGAAGTAAATGCCTGCCCCGTAGGCGGAGACCCGGTGGGTAAAAAAATTGCTGCGATTATGGGCGTAGAAAGTAAGGAAAGTGTCAGAATGACAGCTTACGTGCACTGCAAGGGTGATTGTGACAAGACGCATGCCGATTATGACTATACCGGTATTGAAGACTGCCGTATGTTAAGCTTTGTACCCAATGGCGGACCGAAATCCTGCAATTACGGTTGTTTAGGCTTTGGTACCTGCGCAAAGGTTTGCCCTTTTGATGCCATTCATATTGAGAATGGCATTGCAGTAGTGGACAAAGAAAAGTGTAAGGCATGCGGTAAATGTATTGCAGTATGCCCTAAGAACCTGATTTCTTTAGAACCCTATGATGCAAAGCATATTGTGGCATGCAGCTCCAAGGATAAGGGACCTGTGACTATAAAGGCATGTACCACCGGTTGTATCGGTTGCGGTATTTGTGTAAAGAATTGTCCTCAAGATGCAATCAAGGTAGAGGATTTCCATGCAATTATCGACCAGGAAAAATGCACCGGTTGTGGTATTTGTGCTGAAAAGTGCCCTAAGCACATTATTATGTAGCAGAACAGTTTGGAAAGAATATATATTTGCGGCATCTGTCAGTAAGGCGGTGCCGCAATATTGATTGGAGGAAGAATATGCAGCGTTTACTTGTAGTTGTGGATATGCAGAACGATTTTATTGATGGCAGTCTGGGAACTGAAGAGGCACAGGCAATTGTGCCCGGCGTAGTAGAGAGAATCAAAACCTTTGACGGTACTGTTTTATTTACCAGAGATACGCATACAGAAAATTATTTACAGACCGCAGAAGGAAAAAAACTCCCGGTAGAGCATTGTATTAAAGGCACAAAAGGGTGGGAGTTACAGGCAGATATTGCTGCATTACAAAAAGAGTTGAATGCACCGGTGTTTGATAAAATTACCTTTGGCTCCAAAGGACTGGCGGAATACATCAGCGATAATATTGTGGCATTTGGCGGCATCAGTTCCATTGTAGTATGCGGTTTGTGTACGGATATCTGTGTGATTTCCAATGTACTGTTATTAAAGGCATATCTGCCGGAAATCCCCATTGTAGTGGATAGCAGCATTTGTGCAGGTGTGACCCCTGAGAGCCATGAGAATGCACTACGGGCAATGGAGATGTGCCAGATAGAGATCGTGTAAGAGATAAAAAAAGAATTAAGCGGATGTGCCTTAGTAAACTGCGGCAAAAAGGAAAAGTGTCGCAAAGCGACTCGCTACAGGCGCGAGAATGTGTAAAGCACATTCTTTGTTCAAAGTGGGCATAAATGGCTTTTTTTCTGTTCCAATGCCCAAGAAATTGTATTTTATCCTTAAAAAAAGTCCTTTTTGGGCATTACAGAATAGATTTACCGGCCTAATGCCCACAAAAAAGACAAACTGTGGGCATAGGCACCTACTTTTTTCCTTCCTATGCCCAAAACTACCAAAATAACTGTAAAAATTCCTTGGTTTTGGGCATTATCATGAAAAAATATGTTGTCTATGCCCAAATATGCAGTTGACTTCGCTCTAATGGCAAACAAATCCCTAAAACAAAAGAAAAGGAGTATATAAATTACTCTTCAAAAGATGTGAAAGAAATCCATTCATACTCGGCAATCAGGGGTAAATCACTGTCATCAAAGGGATTTAACCATGCATCAACCCCTGTGCCGGGCCATACGTTCATCATAATTTTACCCTCAGTGGCAGGGATATTTTCAGTTGCAGAATAAACCTCTACGTCGTCAACAAACCATACGATTTTGTCCTTGTGCCATTCAAAAGCATAGGTGTGGAAGTTTTCTGAAGCATCAAAGCCCAAATCATGGATATATTCGTGGTTGCCTTCCCCATTTGTAAAATAGTTAAACTGGACTTTTGTAGTGTCCTTACCGAGAAATTCAATATCAATTTCATCCCATGGATTGTTATCTGTGGGACCGGTATAGGTAAAGAAAGAGGAAATGACGCCATCATTTTGAATTGGTTTCATGGATACCTCATATCGTCCGTAACCATAATTGTCTGTGGAACGGTATTCAGCGCCGGAATAGGGAATGGAAGCACCTGCGGTGTCCCAATCAATGATAAGTTGCATCTTTTCATCCGTAAAGGTGCAGTTTTGTATGCGCCATGTGCAGTTGAACATATTGCCGTTGCTCCAGCCGTTAGCAACTTCAAATAGAGGGGAATCCCCGTCCTTAAAATCTACATAAATACCATTATTGGTTTCAATAGAAGTAGCTTCGGTAGTGGTGTCAGCATGCTCTGTTGCACTGTCAATACCAGTATCGGTATTTTCAATTGCAATATTGGAACTGTTAGTATTCGCACCATTTCCGGTTGTAGGCTTTTCACAGGAGCAGAGCAAAAAAGTGCTGAGCAGAGCAGAAAGTACAATATATCTTTTTTTCATAATAAAACCTCCCATATATGTTGCTTTGAATATAACACTTTATCAATGCCAGATATATCACATTCTTGTTGTTTCTATCGTCATTTTGTCATATTTTTTTCAGAAGTGTTCCAGTTTGAGCGGTAGTATTTCTTTCTAAAATCGCCGGGAGTCATACCGGTATACTTTTTAAAGGTGCTGATAAAATGGCTGTGTGTGGTAAAGGAAAGATAATTGCCGATATCCAGCGGGGAATAATCGGAGTATTTTAACATGTTTTGTGCAGTTTCAATACGCTTCATGGCAATATAAGCAGTTATTGTCACCCCTACCTCCTTATGAAACAGTCTGGACAGATAAGAGGTACTAAGGGCGGTATATTCAGCAATGGTATCGACGGAGATTTTGGAGTGCAGATTATCATAAATATAATCCATTGCCATAATAACCGGTTTGGAAAAAATCGTTGCCTTGGCTAATTTAGCCATTTGTTCTGTAAAATCCAAAACGGCTTCACGGTGCAGGTTATGTATCTCAGATTCCTTAGAGCATTTATCTGCTTTAAAAATATAGAGGTCACTTAAGGTGTAGGCAACTTCCATTTCCATTCCGCCTTCTACACAAAAACGGGTTATAAGTGCAATGGTAACTACAAAGTGATATTTAAGATTCTGCAGAGGATTTTCGGATAATGTGCCGGTGCCGGCACCGCCTAAGGGAGTCATAAGCTGTTTTACATTTTCCACATCCCCTTTTTTTATATAATCATAAAAAGCAAATTCTTTTTCAAAGGGAGAATGCTTAAAGGCATATTCCCTGTTCATAAAGGCTTTATAGGTCAGTTCTTTTCCGGATTCAGGCATTGGATATCTCCTTTATTTGTTGATTGCTATGGGCAGTTGCAAAATAGAAGTTTCCGAATCGTTTGCAAAAAGTTTCTTTGCAGACACGCTTTCGCTCGTGCCGAACGTAACGGTACTACGCATTCTCCTTCGCAAAATTGCTCGGAGAATACAAGTGCCGACGTCCGCCAAAGGTCTGGCGTCAGAAAACTTTTTACAAACGATTCGGAAAACAGCCTATTTTGCAACACCCCATAGCACTTCGGGATGCACACCGTTCGGTGCAGTATAATGTCTGACAACATTATACCACATATTGATAAAAAACACGACAAAAACGTGATATAAAAATCAAAAGTGTGATATTGTTTTGGGAACAGGTCTGATAAAGTGAGCATAACAGGACTTGCATTGTAAAGCAAAGAAATTGGAAACAGGTAATGAAATAATAAATCAATTCATAGGAGGTATTTTTATGAAAGACTTTTTAGGTTACAAAAAGGGCGTGAACTTAGGGGGCTGGCTTTCCCAGTGTGTACACACAAAAGAACATTATGATACCTTTATCGGAAAAGAGGATATTGCAAAAATAGCTTCATGGAGAGTTGACCATGTGCGTTTGCCCATAGATTATAACTTAATGGAAAATGAAGAGGGCGGTTATAAAGAGTGGGGCTTTGGCTATATTGATAATGCAATTGCATGGTGTGGCGAGTATGGACTGAACATGGTTTTGGACCTTCATAAAGCAGCCGGATATTCCTTTGACGCAGGGGAATGTGAGAGCGGATTTTTTGAAAGTAGGGAATTACAGGAGCGTTTCTATAAACTGTGGGAAGAAATTGCAAAGCGTTATGGCAAATACAGTAACAGAGTCTGTTTTGAACTGTTAAATGAGGTTACTGAAAAAGATTACTGTGATACATGGAATCGTATTATCAAGAAATGTATCGGTCGTATCAGAGCGTTTGCACCGGATACCGTTATTTTGGTGGGCGGCTACTGGCAGAACAGTCCGGCGGCAGTAAAAGACCTTGATGCGCCTTATGACGATAAGGTGGTCTACAATTTCCACTGTTATGACCCGCTGAAATTTACCCATCAGGGGGCAACATGGACAGACTTAATTGATCCTGACGAAAGATTCAACTTGGAAGAGTTTGCTATTGATGCAAAATATTTTGCAGAGCATTTTGCATCAGCTTGTGAGGCAGCAAAACGTAATGGCACGGTTTTATACTGCGGAGAATTTGGCGTGATTGACAGAGTATCGCCCGAAGATACCTTAAAGTGGTTTAAGGCTATTCACACTGCCTTTGAACAGTTGGGGATTAACCGTTGTGCGTGGAGTTATAAACAGATGGATTTTGGGCTTTCTGATGAACGATTGAACGGTGTGATTGATGAGCTGATACAGTATCTGTAAATATTTTGCAAAAAGGAAAGAGGAGACGTATGATTATGCGGGCATGTAACAAGGAGGACTGGGCATGACGATAGACTGGTGAATATTCCGTGTTTCGGTTGTATTTTCCACAAATTCATGCTAAATTTATTGTATGAGTAACAGACGGAAGTTATTTGTCAGTATATACGATAAAGGAGCAAAGGCAAAACAGTATGAGACTGCCGGAAGAATTTGACGAACAGCCCAAAATGAATATGTCGGCACTGAAAATGATTATCGGGGTAACCATGTTTATTGTGGCGGTTCTGGTATTGGTGCTTATCATGAACAATGACGGAATCAAAAAGAATACCTCAGGCAACGGTCAGAATGCAGATGCACAGGCAAACGCGGGCGATAACGGAGCGGAAGATGCAGACAAAATTGTGCCGGGCACTTTGTCACCGGAGGATTTTGATTTTTGGGACATGTATCCCCAGGCAACGGCTACGCCCTTTGTGGAAGAAACCACATCTGAAACGGAGGTAGTGGACGACCCTGCCACGGACGGCAGACATACGTTGGTAGTCAGTGCGGACGGTGAAGAAGAGTGGGTTTTAATCAGCCCTTATTTACCAAAGCATGAATATGATTATACCAGACTGGTATGCAGGTCCAATCAGATGGAGTATTATGAGGACGGACGGCAGACCTCTTATGTAGGAGTGGATATTTCCAAATACAATGATTATGTGGACTTTGTAGAGTTAAAAAAAGCAGGTATTGATTTTGTGATGATAAGAGTCGGTGTCAGAGGCTATGGCACGGGGCAGCTTATGCTGGACGAGTACTTCTTTGAAAATATCAAGCGTGCCAGTGATGCGGGATTGGAAATCGGTTTGTACTTTTTCTCGCAGGCAATTACGGAAGAGGAAGCAATAGAGGAAGCCAATATGGTGCTTCAGAATATTGGGGAATATCAGATTACCTATCCTATTGCTTTTGATATGGAGCTGGTTACCGGAGATACCGCGAGGATTGAAAATTTAAGCCGCGAGGAAAGAACCAATATAGCCAAAGCATTTTTAGATACCATTGAAGAGGCCGGATATAAGCCGATGCTATATGGAAATAAAGAATGGCTGATTAAAAAGATAGATTTGTCCAAACTGACCGACTATGACATTTGGCTGTCACAGCCGGGAGATTTGCCGGACTATCCCTACAAATTTACCATGTGGCAGTACAATACAACCGCATCTGTGGATGGCATTGCAGGGTATGCCAATTTAAATATCAGTTTTATAGATTACTCGGAAAAATAAAGATTTTTAATTTTGTCGGAAACCGGCAGGCGCGTATAGATATCAGCATATGTGCCTGCCGTTATGTTTTCTACATAATTGGGCACATAGTTTTTCATGCAGCCGTTGCGTTTTAAAATATCGATGGCTTTATTGTAAGCGATGGCGGCTTCTTCCATGGTCTGATAAGTGCCGATAATATAATTGCCTTTAACATGAATACGGGCACGATAAAGAGAACCCGTTTTACCGGGAACAATCAAAACGCCGTGGTATTTGTTGTGAATTACCAGATTTTCACGTCTGAAATCTGTAGTATCCCCGTTTTTAAAAATATAATCCTTACCGCAGACTGCATAGTTTTTGATACCGTAGCGGTTTAAGATATTGACCTGCATACCAAAATCAGCCACGAAATAGTGACCGCCCCGCTTCATGATTTTATGGGAAGCATAATAAAACAAATCATCAATATCAAACTTTAAAACCAGTTCAGGAGAGTAATAGTAATAAAAAAAGTGGGGGCGGACATAAATAGGTGTGGGGAAGTACATGTTGTTGTCGCGGAAATTTAATAAAACAACCCATTTCAAAAAAGGCAGTGCACATTCTTCGGTATGGGCATCTAAAGCAGGTGGATTTTGGGCACGCAAAAGGCTGTCTGCTTCCAGATAGGCCTGGTGCGCCTCTTCGGCAGTAGGAAAACTTCCCAGACTGATATGCTTTCTTTTGTAGGTAATTGATGAGCGGTAAGAAGTACTGCCGTCTTTTTTTGTGGAAAGAAATACCCCGTCCAATTTGTCCATTACAATTCACTCCTGTGAAGAAAATATAGGAAAAGTATAACAGAAATTAGAAAAAAGTACAAATAAAGAAATATTTTGGGGACGAGCTGTATATAATGTACTATTACAGAAATTGAAATTTATACCGTAAAACGGTTATGGAACGGATATCTATTGTTTTACGGTGTCGGAAAGTATGGTTTTAATATGTATAAAAAGTGTATGGTGGTACTGTTGTTAATCAATATGATAGCCCTGACTGCAGCTTTTAATATAACAGGGCTTTCGGTAAACAGAATTATGTCCACGCCGGCATTTCAGTTAAATTTAAGAGAGGTATTGAACCCTCCTGAGGAGACAAGTTATAAAGGGTTTCTTTTGGCTTTTTCATCCGGTCAGAGAGTAATATCCTACAGTGTGGTGGAAAAAGACCCTTATTACGGGCTTTCAGAAGAAGATTATGAGGCATTGCTAAGGATTGTGGAAGCAGAAGCAGGAGGAGAAGACATAGAGGGAAAAATGCTGGTGGCGGGAGTGGTAATGAACCGGGTAGCCAGTGAGGATTTCCCTGACACCGTAAAAGAGGTGGTTTTTCAGCGCAGCGAAAATTCGATACAGTTTTCACCGGCATACAGTGGTCGGTATTATACGGTGGAAGTCAGTGAAGAAACCATAGAGGCAGTAAACAGAGTGCTAGAAGGGGAAGATATCAGCTGTGGTGCACTGTATTTTGCAGCCAGAAAACGGGCAGATTCCGAGAATATGCGGTGGTTTGATGAAGAGTTGACCTTTTTGTTTTCCCATGGTGGACATGAGTTCTTTTATTGACTGCATTTTTGTTTTATGGTAATGTTTTATATGTAGTAAACATTGTGTAAAGGAGAAATACATTATGAAACATAGCGGGAAAAGAAACCGCATATTAACCGGCTTGTTGGTATTCACACTGATAGCAGGCATGTTTGTGGGGAACGGGATAACTGCCGCTGCGGCAGACGGTACTACGTATCATTTTTGTGATATGGGGGCTGATGCTTCACATAACCATCAGCTACAAGAGGGAGATATCTTGTATCCGGGAGGTGTTTTGTGTTTTGGTTCTCAAAATGTTTATGAGAGATGGCAGGTGTATGTTGATGGTACACTTGTTGTTGGCACGGGTGGTAATAGTTTGAATAGACCGGTAGATGCTACATATATAGTAAGTGCAATACATGAGGAAGTGCAATCGGGGCAGCCTAGCGATACTTGTTATTATCATCTTTATCTTGAAACATATATAGCCCCTGTTGTTGTTCCGGAACCTGCATGGTTTTTAGAGTTTAAAGAGGATTATGCCCGTATGCTTAAGGACATCAGTGAAGCAGAAAGCGGTGCAAGCGTAGAAATTGATGCAACAGTATGGCATTCCTTTAGCGCAAAGCAGTTAGAAGAGCTGATGCAGAGAAAAGACGTGGATTTGGTATTTACGTATGCATATGAAGGAGAAATGTTTAAGGTAACAATACCTGCAGGAACAGAAATGACTTATGACTGCGAATGGTACGGACCGCTTAAGGTGGCATCCATGTTCGGCAGGGAAGATTTGGAAACAGAAATACAGTAAAATAAATTTCTCATATGATGTAATAAACATCGTGTAAAGGAGAAATACATTATGAAAAACAGAGGAAAAAGAAACTGCATATTGACCGGCTTGTTGGTATTCGCACTGATAGCAGGCATGTTTGTGGGTAACGGGATAACTGCCGCTGCTGCAGGCGGTACTACGTATCATTTTTGTGCTTATAGCGGTGGTGAACATGACATCGTGCCGGTAGAGGGAACTATCCTGTATCCGGGAGATGTTTTGGTTCATTATATTAATCACAGGTATGATAAAGTTGAATATTTAGTATATGTTGATAACGTAGAAACACAGGGTACTGCTATAGGGAACAATCACTATGAATGGACAGTAGATGCAACGTATGTAGTAACGAAGATAGAAGTAAATCAACGGCAGGAGGGGGAGCAATATATAACTGATGCTAAGATTTATATAGAAAAATGCACGGAAGCAGCTCCTGTTGCAGCGGTTAAGGAACCTGCATGGTTTTTAGAGTTTAAAGAGGATTATGCCCGGATGCTTAAGGACATCAGTGAAGCAGAAAGCGGTGCAAGCGTAGAAATTGATGCAACAGTATGGCATTCCTTTAGCGCAAAGCAGTTAGAAGAGCTGATGCAGAGAAAAGACGTGGATTTGGTATTTACATACGCATATGAAGGAGAACTGTTTAAGGTAACAATACCTGCAGGAACAGAAATGACTTATGACTGCGAATGGTACGGACCGCTTAAGGTGGCATCCATGTTCGGCAGGGAAGATTTGGAATAAGAAATCCTGCATGGGGAAAATATATTTTCCCCATGCAGGATTTTGTTTATGCAGGATTTTGCTTATGCAGGTAATGCAGGGCTTCCTGCTCGGATAAGCTGAATTTCTCCATAAGTTTAGACAGGGTTTCCTCTTGAGACAGCTTTAAGTCCTCACAGAGGGAAAGGAAGGCTTCGATACCTTTTTCAATGCCGAGGCTTCGTTCATCCCGACGTATCAATGCCAATTCTTTTTCTTCATCGTATTCAAAAATACTCATACTGATTGCCTCCGCTCTGTATCGTGTAAGAAATTGAGAGAGAATACCATCTTTGATACATTCTGTAACTGCCTGTTCGACAGCTTCTTTTAATGGTTTCTTTTTCGCATATTTTCTGACTTTGTCAACATATAGAGAATATTCCTGTAAAGTTTTGCATCTGTTCATAAGTTCTTTGTTATATCCGGCATTAATATTTAACTGAATAACCTTTAATTCAAGTGAAGGATTCTTAACCGGAGTTTCATAGGCATCCGACAATTTCAACTCTAAATATTCCGGTTGCGTATCTGAGCCGTTGTAAAAGACTATAAAATTTGGAGCAGGAATTTTGCGTAATTTTGTAGAGTAAAGGGTATCGTCTGCAAAAAGTATTTCATATTCCCGTGCTACATACAATAAATCCCGTAAAGGCATATTCGGATTGACCGTGCTTTGATGTTCATACAAATTTAAATGACAATCTAATACACATGCAACATCATTTTTTACATTCATGTAGATTGCATTTTCCAAAGTGACAATTTTCAAATCATCAGGATTGGTGTAAGTAGTATTGTTAAGAGCATTGTAAAGGCTCAACAATTCCCTGGGTTCTTTAAAAATCATTCGAAACAGGGTATCCTTGTAGTTACGGTTTTCTGTTACGGAAAGGTTTGTGTTTTCAGTATTCATTTTTACCTCCTTCGCAGGAGTGTATCGAAAACCTCCTGCTTTCATAGTTGATTTGGAAAGCATAGATTTTCTGAAATGAACATAGAAACATAGATGTTTGTTGACATTATATTGAAAAAACTTGCTTTTAATTTAGACTATCATATATTGGGATAAAATACAAGGGGAAATGTGATTAAAAATAAGCGATATTACAAAAAGAGAGTTTTAAACTTTTTTGTCAGTAAAAGTTGCGAAACAAAAATCGGTATGGTATACTATTTGCAATTGTTCAAACGGTATCAGATGTGACAGAAACAAAGCACATCATCTGAAAATACAATAACCGGCGAACCCCAGAGAGAAAGAGTGGTAAAATACCACGGATAGGAGATATTATGGCAGAAGTATTATACAGCAGTACCAGAAATAAAGATGCGGTTGTGAAAGCGTCTGAGGCTATTTTAAAGGGATTATCCGATGATGGAGGATTGTTTGTGCCTAACCGGATTCCTGCACTGGATAAGAGCCTTTCTGAGCTTTCCAAGATGAATTATAAAGAAGTTGCTTACGAGGTAATGAAACTTTACTTAACAGACTTTACCGAAGAAGAATTAAAGCATTGTATAAACAGTGCCTATGATGAGAAGTTCGATACCGAGGTGATTGCACCTATGGTAGAAGCAGAAGGTGCTTATTATCTGGAGTTATTCCACGGCGCAACCATCGCATTTAAGGATATGGCGCTGTCTATTCTGCCTCACTTACTGATTACTTCCGCAAGAAAGAATCAGGTTAAGAATGAAATTGTTATCCTGACCGCAACCAGCGGTGATACCGGTAAGGCAGCACTGGCAGGCTTTGCAGATGTAAAGGGCACCAGAATTATCGTGTTCTATCCCAAGAACGGTGTAAGCCCCATTCAGGAAAAGCAGATGGTAACCCAGAAGGGAGACAATACATATGTAGTAGGTATTACCGGCAACTTTGACGATGCACAGACCGGTGTTAAACTTTTGTTTAACGACAAGGAACTTGAAAAAGAGATGGCAGAAGCAGGCTTCCAGTTCTCCTCTGCAAACTCTATCAATATCGGACGTCTGGTTCCTCAGATTGTATACTATGTATATTCCTATGCACAGCTTTTAGCTGAAGGCAAGATTTCTGAAGGAGAGAAGATTAACGTAGTAGTGCCTACCGGTAACTTTGGTAACATTTTGGCTGCATTCTATGCAAAGAACATGGGTCTGCCCATCGACAAGCTGATTTGTGCTTCCAATGACAACAAGGTATTGTACGATTTCTTTGCAACCGGCACTTATGACAGAAACAGAGAATTTGTACTGACAACTTCTCCTTCCATGGATATTCTGATTTCTTCAAACTTAGAGCGTCTCATTTACCGCATTGCAGGTAATAACGCAGAGAAGAATGCAGAATTGATGGCAGCGTTAAGCGGAACCGGTAAGTACGATATTACCGACGATATGAAGGCACAGCTTTCTGATTTCTACGGTAACTACGCAACCGAAGCAGAAACTGCAGAAACCATTAAAGCAATCTACGATGCTTGTGGCTATGTAATCGATACCCATACCGCAGTAGCAGCTACCGTTTACAATAAGTACAAGAAAGAAACCGGTGATGCTAACAAAACTGTGATTGCATCCACCGCAAGTCCTTTCAAGTTTACCAGAAGCGTAATGAACGCTATCGATACTAAGTATGATGCAATGGATGACTTTACTTTAGTAGACGAGCTTGCCAAGATTGCAAATGTAGAAGTACCTAACGCTATCGAAGAAATCCGCACCGCACCTGTTGTACACGACCATGTATGCGACAAGGAAGAGATGAAAGCGGTTGTTAAGGGATTCCTTGGAATGTAAGGAAAAGCACAAAAGAGAGGTAAATACAAATGAGCGCATTCAATAATTTGTTCTCAGGTTTGATTAAGGATGCAATGGATAGCATTACTTCTACTGTGAAAGATAAAATAGAGGATGTAATGGAAGATACCTTTCATCCGGACGATGAGGAAAACATTACCATAAATGTCACTGAAGCAGCAACAATAGAAAGTCTTTACCATCGTTTAGGGGAAATGCGTAGCCCTATGACCGGGGAGGAATTTGTTGAACGGATGCGTTCTGCAGGCTTTGATGCGAATTTATATGAATTACCTGAGGATATGCGTAAGCAAATTCCTGTTGAAGTACAAGAGAAATTTAAACTCTATTCTGCTACTAAAGGGAATCCTCTTTTTTCAGTCAGTTTTAAGGTATATAAAGAAGAGGCAGATGCAGCACAACAGATTGTGGATTTTGGTAAGAACATAAGGAATAGCGGAACTTCCGTCTTTTTAGCAGAAGAGGAGGACCGATTTGTAATACATAGCACCCTGGTTACCCCTAAGGATACCTATAAAAGCCATGGATTGTACTCAAGAGTAGGAAACACCTTATTGGAGGTGAGAATGCTACACGACCATACAGATGCGTGTGTGCAGGATATTGTAAAGGCATTGCAGGGTACAGGCTATTAAATAAAATGGATACTTGATAAGTGTGATAACCTAAGCCGGCTTCTCTGATGGGAGAAACCGGCTTAAATTTATATTGTTCTTAATATTGTTTTGCAGGAATGGTATGTAAAGCTTTCTGACTGATTTTATTATAACTTGCTAGTTGATTTATTATAATATGATTGACAAAATAAAAATAGAGTGTTAAAATTTCGATATCTTATTTCGAGGAGGCAGACAAATGTTTCATAATTTTAATGTTTTCAAAACAATTAAACCATTGGGAAATGAACCTATGTCTGTCGCAGTGAAAGTAAAATGTTGCAGTGTAAATGTTGACGGGATATAAAGCGTGCATTTCTGTATGGGAATGCACGCTTTTTTAATTCATAGGAAGAGTGGGAGGAAATATGAAACAGAAGAAAAAGCAAAAAGACAAACAACCTGTACTGTCAAACATAACGTATATGTTGCGGATTATGTGTGACGGTAGTCGTGGATACGTGATTTACACGTTTATTAAGGAGTTCGCTGAAAATGTGTTCTGGACGATATTTTCAGTATGGTTAACAGAGTGGATTTACATAGCTATTGAAAAGAAAACACCATTCACTATGCTGGCTGCAGTTGTCGGGGCAATGTGTATCGGACATATATGCATCCATATTACGGCTGCGATTCATCAGCTTTGTGAAAAGCAGTTTTTGCCCAAAATCTATGAGAGTTTTTATAAGCGTGTTATCAGGAAGTCCATTTCCATGGAATATACCTGTTTTGAAGAGCCGGATTTTTATGATAAATATACCCGTGCACTGAATGAGTGTCAGTGGAGGGGAAATACCATTTTATATTATTCGGCGTACTTTGTGGCGGGAGTTTCCAGCGTAATTGCAGCAACCATTATTGTGGCAAATGTTGACCCGATACTTCTTTTGTTTATTGTACCGATGGTTGCGGTATCCATGTTTTTCGGTAAGAAAGAGGGAGAACTTTATTACGCCCTTGATTTTTCCAATACCCGTGACGGACGTATCGGTGGCTATGCAAAGCGTGTTTTTTATGAGAAGAAATATGCTGCGGAGCTTCGGCTTTTTGGGGTGGGAAGAATATTGTTAAGCCGTCATAAGGAAGCCCATGATGAAATGCAGGAGCGTAATCGGGTAATTCGTAGGAAACTATGTATCATAGAACCGGCTAAATGGGTGCTTTACAACATTTTATCCACGATTCTGCCGTATCTGTACATTGCCTTTATATTGAATGCAACAGAGGCAGAGACAGCCGCATATATTGCAATGATACCTGCCCTTAGTACATTGTCATGGCGTACCTCAGATGTGGTGGAACTGATGGTATCTCTTGCAAAGGAAAGTGCCTTTGTAACCAATTTAAGGGAGTTTCTTTCTTATACGCCTAAATCCGAGAATGCTTCACTGATTAAAGTGAAAAATCTTGGCGATGTAGAGATTAAAGATATGGGCTTTACCTATAAAGGGGCTGAAAAGCCTACTTTACACAATGTAAATATGAGTATCCGCAAAGGTGAAAAGATTGCCATTGTAGGACATAACGGAGCCGGCAAAACCACACTTGTTAAGCTGATAATGGGGCTCTATGATGCCACAGAGGGTGAAATTGTAATCAGTGGGGAAAATATTAAAAATTACGAGCCAAAATCCTATCACAAGCGTTTCGGAACCGTGTTTCAGGATTTGCAGGTGTTTGCACTGCCATTATCCCACAATGTGCTGATGCGTGCCCCTAAAAATGAGGAGGAACGCAAACTCGTGGAGGAGGCACTCAGAAAGGCACAGTTCGGGGATAAACTGGATACTCTTGAAAAGGGTATTGATACCATGGTAACCAAGGAGTTTGATGAGGAAGGTATGGGGCTTTCCGGTGGTGAAGCCCAGAAAATTGCCATTGCCAGAGTATTTGCACGAAAGCCGGATATAGTCATCTTGGACGAACCCTCCAGTGCACTTGACCCTATTGCAGAATATAACATGTATCAGAATATGTTGACGGCAACGGACGGTGAAACCGTAATTTTTATCAGTCACAGACTTTCTGCAACCCGTGACGCAGACCGTATTTATATGTTTGAAAACGGTACTGTTATTGAGCAGGGCAGCCACGAGGAACTGATGACGCTGAATGGTGAGTACGCAAAAATGTGGAAGCTGCAGGCACAGAATTACTTGGCAGAGGAGGTAAGCGCATGAAAGAGAAGAAAGAAAAAATCGGTATGAAACGGCTTATTTCCAATGTGTTTTATATTTTGAAATATGCACTCAGCCATGACCGTAAAATGGCAGTGACCTATATTATCGGCAGGTGTGTGTTTCAAGGCACAGGTGCCTTTATGGATACCTTTCTTTTAAAGGAAATCATTGATATTCTTACCACAACGGCGAATGTCAGGGATATTATCGGCGTGCTGGCACTGATGTTAATATTGCAGATTGTGCGTTTCCTGATTTTTAGGACAGCGGAAAATCAATTTTGGACAAATATGGTGGGATTTTCAGGTGCAATTCAGCGCGAACTGATGCAAAAAGCGCAGAAAATGGATTTGAAATGTTACGATATTCCTGAGTATTTTGATGACTTTATTATTGCAGCTTCCCAGTCCGAAGAAATGGCGAAGAAGGCAATTATGAGTGTGGCGGATATTGCTGCCAACGTAACGGCAATGATAGTGGCAGGAACCATGATTGTGACAATGAACCCGATTATTGCCATATTCCCGATAATTGGCTTTATTATCAACATTATTACCCGGTTTATTATTACCAAGCTGGAGTATCAGTATAATGTGGAAAAACAGAAAATCGGACGTAAGGCTGACTATTCCAAGCGTGTGTTCTATCAGCCTGAATATGCCAAGGAAATTAAACTTACCGGCATAGAAGAGGCTTTGATTGAGCAGTATGAGGAGGCAATAGCCGAGGAGCGGAAGATGGCTTTGAAATACAGCCTTAAAATTATTCCGCCCACACTGATAAATTGGATTTCTGTTTATACCCTCTGCCAGTTTTATGCCGTACCCGTTTATCTGGCATATTTGGCAATTGAAAAGAAGTCTATTCAGCTTGGAGATGTAGCTTCGCTTAAAAATGCCACCAACAATATTAAGTCAAGGCTTGACCAGATGAACTATGCACTGGTTGATTTTCAGACCGTAGGGCAGTATGCAGAGAAATTCCGCCGCTTTATGGATTATGAAATCAATATTGAGGGTTGTGAAGGAAGTGAACCTATTCCTGAAAATGACTGTACTCTTGAACTTAAGAATGTAAGCTTTAAATATAAGGACAGCGAAAAATATGTGTTAAAGAATGTAAATATGACTATCCGTAAGGGAGAAAAGCTGGCGCTTGTTGGGGAAAACGGTGCAGGGAAGACTACCCTTATTAAGTTAATCATGAGACTTTATGATGTGACCGAAGGTAGCATAACCTTTGGCGGTGTGGACATCCGTAAATTGAATATCAAAGCATACCGCGAAAAAATTGGAGCAGTATTTCAGGATTTCCAGATTTACGGTGCAACACTTGCAGAAAATGTAAAAATGGATTTTGTGAGTGACGGTGACAAAGAGAAAATTATTGCTGCATTGAAAAGAGCAGATTTTGGGAGTAAGCTGAAAAGTCTTGAAGATGGCATTGACACAGAACTTACGAAGGAATTTTCAGAAAGCGGCACCATGCTTTCCGGCGGCGAATCTCAGAAGGTGGCTATTGCCAGAATGTTCATGCGGGATATGCCTATTGCCATACTGGATGAACCGTCCAGTGCACTGGACCCCATTGCAGAATACAGACTGAACAAAAGTATGCTTGAAAATGCACAAAATCAGGCAGTTATCCTGATTTCCCATCGTCTTTCCACTACCAAAGATGCCGACAGAATCATTCTGTTAGAACATGGCAGTATCATTGAAAGTGGTACGCATACTGAACTAATCGAGAAAGACGGTATGTATGCTAAGATGTGGAATGTGCAGGCAGAGAAGTATTGCGTAGGGATTTATGCGTAGGAATTACATTTTATTCAAAATGGGCATAAATGGATTTTTTTTCTGCTCCAATGCCCAAAAAATTGGATTTTATACTTAAAGAAAGGCCGTTTTGGGCATTACAGAGTAAATTTACCTGTCTGATGCCCACAAAGTTACCAAAATGTGGGCATAGGTATCGTTTTTTTAGCGCTCTATGCCCAAACCCACCAAAATAACGTGGGGAATTTCCTGTTTTTGGGCATTACCAAGGAAAATATGTTGTATATGCCCATAAAAATAGCAGTAAGATGAAGTTCCATAGTTTTGTTTCATACTTTTAGCTGTCTTTTGTAAAAAATCAAGCTATACATAAAAACAAAGCCCCATTTCAACTGTTCGAAGCGAAGCAAGTTTTGAAATGGGGCGATTATTGCTTTTTATGTGTAGCTTAGATTTTTCTTAAAAGACAGGTACGGTATGAAACAAAACTATGGTACTTACCGCTTACCTATCCTCTAAATAAATATAACTCTTATCCTCGCCAATGGGCTTGTACGCAGGGCGGATAATTTTACCGTTGTTTGCCAGTTCTTCCAGACGGTGTGCACTCCAGCCGGAAATACGTGCAATGGCGAAGATGGGAGTGTAGAGTTCCATGGGAAGTCTCAGCATATGATATACGAAGCCGGAGTAAAAGTCTACGTTGATGCTGACACCCTTGTACATCTGGCGTTCCTCGGCAATAATCTGGGGAGCCAGACGCTCTACCATGGAGTAGAGGGCAAATTCTTTTTCCAGACCCTTTTCCTTGGACAATTGTTCCACGAAACCTTTAAAAGCAACTGCACGGGGGTCGGATTTTGAGTAAATCGCATGACCTACACCGTAGATAAGACCGGCATGGTCAAATGCCTCTTTATGTAGCAGCTTCTTTAAATATTCGGCAACCTGTTCTTCGTCTTCCCAGTCATGGACTTCTTTTTTCATATCCTCAAACATTTTTACAACCTTAATATTGGCACCACCGTGACGGGGACCTTTTAAGGAACCGATTGCAGCAGCAATGGTGGAGTAGGTGTCTGTTAAGGAAGAGGTTACTACATGGGTGGTGAAGGAAGAGTTGTTACCGCCACCGTGTTCCATATGCAGTACCAGTGCAATATCCAATATTTTTGCTTCTAAGGGAGTGTAATTACTGTCGGGACGCAGAATGTGTAAAATGTTCTCGGCAGTGGACAACTCCGGAATAGGCTGATGAATAAACAGACTGTTACCGTCATGATAATGGCTGTATGCCTGATAACCATAAATGGAGAGCATGGGGAATAAGCTGATTAACTGTAAGCACTGTCTTAATACATTGGGCAGTGAAGTATCATCAGCACGGTCATCATAGGAATATAAAGTCAGTACACTTCTGGCAAGGGTATTCATCATATCTTTGCTGGGAGCCTTCATAATAATATCTCTGACAAAACTGGTAGGAAGTGTACGGTATCCGCCTAAGAGAGCCTGAAAATCCGCCAGTTCTTTTTCGTTAGGCAGTTTTCCGAAAAGCAGAAGATAAGTACATTCTTCAAAACCGAAACGGTTTTCTTTGGTGAAACCGTCTACCAAATCCTGTACATTGTAGCCACGATAGAAAAGTTTACCGTGAGCAGGAATTTCTTCTCCGTTTACAATTTCTTTTGCACGCACATCGGAAATATGGGTAAGTCCTGCCAATACGCCCTTACCGTTTAAGTCGCGCAGTCCGCGTTTGACGTCATATTTGGTAAATAACTCGGATTCAATGTATCCGGCATCCTGAGAGAGCTTTGCCAGGTTTAAAATTTCCGGTGTAATATCTGAATATGTATTGTGTTCCATATTGTACCTCCTTTGCGTGAAAATATGATGATATGTGTAATTTATGATATGTGGCAGAAATAATATCTGACACAAATACGTTGATACTTTACCTTGATAAACAACAGATACATTTATCTTATCACGGACCATAAAGTATAGGCAAGATAAAAACAGAAACTTTTCATATATAAAATATAAACTTTTTGTAAAGCACTATTTTCTTTTGGGGTGGTATCAATAAAAGGTGGATTTTTTATAAGGTGCGTATTAAAATAAGACAGGAAGAGGTAAAAGATACCGATTTAAATATGTCTAAGCCAAAGTGTAAGCGTGCAAACCGACTTATGAAGAATTGGCGGAATGAGAGGAATTATGAAAGTAGAGGAAATGTTACAGCATGTGGACCATACCCAGTTAAAGGCATTTGCCACATGGGAGGATATTGTGAAATTATGTGAGGAAGCAATTCGTTTTAAGACGGCTTCTGTATGTATTCCCCCTGCATATATAAGGAGGGTGCATGATACCTATGGTGAGAAAATTAATATTTGTACGGTAGTGGGCTTCCCCTTGGGGTATAGTGTGACAGAGGCAAAAATTGCGGAAGTAGAACAGGCTCTAAAAGACGGCTGTAATGAAATTGATATGGTAGTCAATATCAGTGATGTAAAAAACGGCATGTATGATAAGGTGGAAAAAGAAATAGCGGCATTAAAGAAGGTCTGCGGTAATCATATTCTTAAGGTTATTATCGAGACCTGTTATCTGAATGAGGAAGAAAAGATTGCCATGTGCAAGGCGGTAACCAATGCCGGTGCGGACTATATTAAGACATCTACCGGATTCGGTACGGAGGGTGCTACAAAGGAAGATGTGGAGCTGTTTAAAAAGCATATCGGAGAAGACGTAAAAATCAAAGCAGCAGGCGGTGTACAGACATTGGAAGATTTGGAGATGTTTTTAAATTTAGGGTGCGAGAGAATCGGTACATCCAAAGCAGTGGCATTGTGTGCAGGACAGATTGCAGAGGCAGGCTACTAAGGTTTGATACAAAAGCCTTACAAGAAAGAGCAGGCTGGTTTATTTGGAAAAGAAAGGCAGATTTTAAATGGAGAATATGACAATACAAAATCGTATTGCAAAACTCAGGGAAAGCATGGCACATGCCGGTATGGATTATTATATGATACCAACCGCAGACTTTCACAACTCAGAGTATGTGAATGACTATTTTAAGGTCAGAGAATTTTTTTGTGGATTTACCGGCTCAAACGGTACACTGATAGTATGGCAGGACGGGGCAGGACTTTGGACTGACGGACGTTACTTTATTCAGGCTGAAAAAGAATTGGCAGATACAGGAGTAACATTGTTTAAAATGGGGGAAGAAAACGTTCCTACCGTAAAAGAGTTTCTGCTTGAAAATATGCAAGAAAATCAAACCCTTGGATTTGATGGCAGGGTAGTAACTGCCACAGAAGGATTGCAGTTGGAAGAAGAACTGGGTAAAAAGCAGATTAGATTGATTTATGATAAGGATTTGGCAGAAGAAGTATGGGCTGACAGACCGACTTTACCTTGTGGAAAAATAATGGTGCTTTCCGAAGAGATATGCGGTGCAGGTATGCAGGATAAGTGCAGGGAAGTGCTGACTGTATTGGAAAGTATGAAAGCGGACAGTCTGCTTTTAACAAAATTGGATGATTTGATGTGGCTTTTTAATATCCGCGGTTGTGATGTGGAATGTAATCCGGTGGCACTTTCCTATGGATATATCAGCAAAGAGAAAAAGGTTTTGTTTATACAAAAAGAAGCCATAACAAAAGAATCAGAGGAATATTTTGCAAAGAATAAAATAGAAATCAGAGAGTATGATGCCATAACGGCCTTTTTAGAGAAAGAAATCGCTAAAGAAGAAACTGTATTAATTGATAAGAGACATTGCAGTTTTTGTCTTTACAAAAAAGCAGAAGCAGGGGCAGTGATAACAGAAGGACAGAACCCTGCTGAACTTTTAAAAGCCGTAAAAAATCCGGTTGAGCTTGTCAATATGGAAAAGGTCTATATACAGGACAGTGTAGCTGTTACCAAATTCATTTATTGGCTGAAAAACAATATCGGAAAAACAGAGATTACAGAAGTCAGTGCAGCGCAGTATCTGGACGATTTAAGAAGACAGATTCCCGGATTTTTGGATTTGTCTTTCCCCACTATATCTGCATATAAAGAAAATGCAGCTATGATGCACTATGAAGCCACAAAAGAAAACCACAAGGTATTAGAGCCGGAAGGCATGCTTTTGGTGGATTCCGGCGGACAGTATCTGGGCGGAACCACGGATGTAACCAGAACCATTGTATTGGGGGAGATTTCCGATGAAATAAAGTGTCATTATACCGCGGTGGTGACGGGAATGCTTGCCCTTACCAATGCCAAATGGCTTTATGGTTGCACCGGACGTAATTTGGATATTCTGGCGAGAGCACCATTGTGGAACATGGGTATCGATTACAAATGTGGTACGGGGCATGGCGTAGGGTATATTCTGAATGTCCATGAGGGACCTCAGAATATCCGGTGGCGCTATGTGGAAGGCATGAGTGAAGCGGTGCTGGAGGCCGGCATGGACGTGACAAACGAACCGGGTGTGTATATAGAGGGCAGCCACGGTATCCGTGTGGAGAATGTGCTGGTTGTCCGAAATGACATAAAGAACGGTGACGGTCAGTTTATGTGTTTTGATACCTTAACCTATGTGCCGATTGACAGGGAAGCTATTGATTTCAGATATCTGACCGCAGAAACAAGGGTACAACTGAACACATATCATGAGATGGTTTATGATAAAATTTCACCCTATTTAAGCGAAGAAGAGAGGCTTTGGTTGAAAGCGGTTACAAAAGCGATTTAAAAATGAAAAAAAGTCTCAAAAATATTTGTAAAATCATTATAAAATTTAAAATCCAAATATTGACTTTTAATGGGTGCTTTGAGATAATAAGTACAAATATGTAAATCATGGGGGACTATTTTTTTCACATGTTTTGCATAAAAAAAGTTAGTATGCTGTCAATATGGCAGCGATAATATACACTTATTGAAGGAGGACATTATATGTCAACAAAAGCGTATTATCCTATTTCTGAAATCGGTGCTGGCAAACCCGGTTTTTCCAAAACCCGTTCCATCATCGAAGCAGCTTTCTACGGAAACAACGTAGTAAAGGTAAATACTTTAAAAGAAGCTTATGAACTGGCTAAGAATTCACCCGGTACCATCGTTACCGATATGCCTATCAAAGACGGCGAAACCTTCGGTCTTGAAAAAGATGCAAAGGTTCTGCTTTTCAATGATGGTGCAGTTACCGGACGTTATGCACAGGCTCGTCGTATCAAAGGCGAACCCGGCGTTGATGAAGCTAAGCTGGACAAGGTAGTAATGGATGCTATCTACGAAACCCGTTGGAAAACCATGTACCATGCAGAATGTTTTGTAGGTCTTGACCCCGAATTTATGGTAAAGGCTCACCTTCTGATTCCCGAAGGAGAAGAGAACTTACTTTACAACTGGATGATTAACTTCCAGTATATGTCTGATGAATATGTAAAGATGTACAAGAATTCCAAGCCTGTTGGCGATGGTAAAGAGCCTGACATCTACATTTTCTCCGATCCCCAGTGGGCACCTCATGAAGCTCCTGACGTAGATTACAGCTGCTTAAGCGATCCTTTGACTCTGTGCTACTTCGATACCAACGAAAACTGCGCAGCTATCTTAGGTATGAAATACTTCGGTGAGCACAAGAAGGGTACTCTGACCATGGCTTGGGCACTGGCAAACAGAAACGGTTATGCTTCCTGCCACGGTGGACAGAAAGAGTACATTTTAGCTGACGGTTCTAAGTATGTTGCTTCCGTATACGGTCTGTCCGGATCCGGTAAGTCTACTCTGACCCACGCTAAGCATGGCGGCAAGTACGAAATCAAGGTTCTGCATGACGATGCATTCATTATCAACACCGATACCTGTGCATCCATCGCTTTAGAGCCTACTTACTTCGATAAGACAGCAGACTATCCTACAGGATGTCCTGACAACGAATATCTGTTATCTGCACAGAACTGCTCCGCAACTCTGGACGAAAACGGTAAGATTCAGTTAGTAACAGAAGATATCAGAAATGGTAACGGTCGTGCAATCAAGTCCAAATTATGGTCTCCTAACCGTGTAGACAAGATTGACGCTCCTGTAAACGCAATCTTCTGGATTATGAAAGACCCTACCATTCCTCCTGTAGTGAAGTTAAAAGGTGCTGCACTTGCTTCCGTTATGGGTGCAACTCTGGCAACCAAGACTTCTACCGCAGAACGTGTAGCAGCAGGTACTGATATGAACGCACTTCGTATCGTTCCTTACGCTAACCCTTTCAGAACTTATCCTCTGGTTAACGACTATGAGAAGTTCAAGAAGTTAGTTGCTGATAAGGACGTAGATTGCTACATCGTTAACACCGGTGACTTCATGGGCAAGAAGGTTAAACCTGCTGATACCCTTGGTATTCTGGAAACCATCGTTGAAGGTAAGGCTAAGTTTGAAAAGTGGGCTAACTTTGAAGATATCGAAATCATGTATGAATGGGACGGCAAGACTGGCGACTTCACACCTGATATGAGCGATAAGGCTTATGTAGAAGCATTAAAGAATGCTATGCAGAACCGTGTAGATGCTGTAGAAGGCTTCGCAACCAAGAAGGAAGGTTATGACAAGCTTCCTGATGAAGCACTTGAAGCATTAAAGAAGGTAGTAGCAGAAGCTAACAGCCTGTAATCCATAAATCTTGTTTCTTACAGGAATTTACGAGATTTTAATTAAGTGATTTTAAAAGAGACAGCTGATTCTCAGTAAGGAGAATCAGCTGTCTCTTTTAAAATGTATTTGAGAGGTATATCAACAAGCGATAATTCTTTAAGGTTCTGTTTTAGTGATATGTTGCAACTTTTTCGTTGATACAACGCTGTTATATGGCTCGTCGACCCATAAAGGTCAAAAAATGGTTATATGGGTAGATGTATTTTGCATTATGTAAACTAGATATGCTCATTCATCTGCCCATTGCACCCAATAAAGCGCTTTATGGGTAGATAAACCAGAAGAAAACAATGAAATTGGAGAAAAAATAAAGTGAAATGAAGCAAATTGTCTTCCCGTGGAGTACTAAAAATGCTTGTATGGGTAGAAAATGAATCTTTTTAGGTTTACATAATTTCAAGTATTCTTCACAATACAATATTTATAACACAGAACCTTTACTTTTCTCACAAAATGTCGTATACTATCAAAGTGTGTCCATTACATAAATACATATGTTTGCGATATGCGAACAAAACGTGGCTTTTGTGTTTGAGAAAAAGACATCAATAAGAAAGGATTACTATATATGAGAGCATTAACAGAAATCCGCTGGCACGGCAGAGGCGGACAGGGTGCAAAAACTGCGGCACTGCTTTTGGCGGATGTAGCTTTTAACACAGGTAAACATGTACAGGGGTTCCCGGAATACGGTCCGGAAAGAATGGGAGCACCCATTACCGCCTATGACCGTATCAGTGATAAACCCATCCGTGTACATTCCAATATTTACGAACCGGATTTTGTGGTAGTAGTAGATGATACTCTGTTACATTCCGTGGATGTAACCCAGGGACTGAAAGAGGACGGTGCTATTTTAATTAACACCGTTATGGAACTTGAGGAAGTACGGCCTTACTTAAACGGTTATAAGGGAAAAGTATTCTTAATTGATGCAAGAAAAGTATGTATGGCTACTTTAGGCAAATACTTCCCCAATACACCTATGCTTGCGGCAATCGTAAAAGTGTCTGAAATCATGGAAGAAGAAGTGTTTATGAAAGAGATGGAAGAATCTTTAAAACATAAATTTGCAAAGAAACCGGAAGTGTTAGAAGGTAATATGAATGCGCTTCGTATGGCGTTTAAGGAGGTGCGGTAATGGCTTTGAAAGCATCTGAAATCAATGAAAAAACCGCTTGGCAGAATTTAACCGAAGGCTTACAGATTCATGAGCCTGCCACTGCAAAAGCATTTGAAACGGGCGAGTGGAGAACATCTACTCCCGTAATAGATATGAGTAAATGTAAACAATGTCTTTTGTGCGTGCCTTACTGTCCAGACTCATGTATTCCGGTAAAGAACGGTAAGAGAGAAGAATTTGATTATGACCACTGTAAGGGCTGCGGTATTTGTGTAAAAGCCTGTCCTTTTGGTGCAATTACAATGAAGGAGGGCAAGTAAATGGCTATCAAAGAAAGAATGTCAGGAAACGAAGCGGTTGCCCGTGCAATTAAGCAGATTAACCCGGATGTTATGCCGGCGTTTCCCATTACCCCTTCCACGGAAATCCCCCAGTTTGTATCCAATATGGTAGCAAACGGTGAAGTTGATACAGAGTTTATACCGGTAGAAAGTGAACACAGCTCCATGAGTGCGGCTATCGGTGCCTCTGCGGCTGGCGCCAGAACCTTAACAGCAACCTCTTCCTGCGGTCTGGCATTGATGTGGGAAGTATTGTATGTGGCAGCCTCCAATCGTCTGCCCATTATGATGGAAGTGGTAAACCGTGCGTTATCCGGTCCTATCAATATCAACGCTGAGCATTCGGACAGTATGGGTGCAAGAGATTCCGGCTGGATTCAGATTTATGCAGAGAACAACCAGGAAGCCTATGATAATACCTTGCAGGCATACCGTATTGCGGAGCATAAAGATGTAAAGCTGCCTATTATGATTTGTCAGGACGGTTTTATTACCAGCCACGCAGTAGAAAATATTGAACTAATTGAAGACGAACCGGTAAAGAAATTTGTAGGAGAATATGAACCGGAACATTATCTGTTAAGAGAAGATGAAAAGATGTCCGTAGGTCCCTATGCCATTTCCAACTATTGTATGGAAGCAAAACGTGCACAGGCACAGGGTATGATAAATGCCAAGCAGGTGATTTTAGATGTGGCAAAAGAGTTTGAAGCGATTTCTGGCAGAAAATACGGATTCTTTGAAGAATACATGCTTGAAGATGCAGAGTTTGCCGTGGTAGCAATCGGTTCCGTATGCGGCACCATCAAAGATGCCATCGATGAACTGAGAAGTCAGGGCGTTAAGGCAGGTCTTTTAAAGGTGCGTGTATTCAGACCCTTCCCCGGAGAAGAAATGGCTAAGGCACTGAAACGCTGTAAAGCAGTGGCCATTATGGACAGAGCAGAAGGCTACAATGCAAACGGCGGTCCGTTGGGGGCTGAATTAACGGCTGCGATGTACAAGGCTAAAGTTTCCGCAGAAGTTGTGAACATCATTTACGGTCTGTCCGGACGTGATGTGAGAGTAAATGATGTTAAGGATGTATTTAACAAATTGCAGGCACTGGCTGAGGGTGATAATCAGTTTGGTGAGTATCCTTATCTGGGACTTAGAAGTCTGTAATGCTTATGGGACAAAATTACCCCTGACCTAACCAATGAATGATTTGTGCCTTCCATAGATTTTACATCTGGACAGGCAACTGAAAGGTATGAATATGGAACAGAATAAATTTGACTTTAAAGAAATACAGGAGCGTGAGGAAAGACTGGCACCCGGACACAGAATGTGTGCAGGTTGCGGCGGTACTATTGCCGTAAGAAACGTATTAAAAGCACTTCACCCCGGAGATAAGGCTGTTATTGGTAATGCAACAGGCTGCTTGGAAGTATCTACCTTTATGTATCCTTATACCGCATATGAAGATAGTTATATACATAATGCATTTGAAAATGCCGGTGCAACATTATCAGGCGTGGAAACTGCATACAAGGCATTAAAAAAGAAAGGTAAAATTAAGGACGATTATAAGTTCATTACCTTTGGTGGTGACGGTGGTACATACGATATCGGTTTACAGTCCCTATCAGGCGCCATGGAGCGTGGTCATGACATGGTTTACGTTTGCTATGATAACGGTGCCTATATGAACACCAGTGTACAGCGTTCTTCCGCAACACCTATGTATGCGGATACCACTACAACCCCTGCGGGAAAAGTATCGGATGGTAAGCCACAGACCAGAAAAGATTTGGCTGCGGTAATGGCTGCCCACAACATTCCTTATGTGGCACAGACGACCTTTATCGGTAATATGAAGGATTTATATACCAAAGCAGAAAAGGCAATCTATACCCCCGGTGCAGCATTTTTAAATGTATTGGCACCCTGCCCCAGAGGATGGAAGTATGATGCTCCCGATATTATTGAAATTTGTAAACTGGCAGTAGAAACCTGTTATTGGCCTTTGTACGAAATTGTAGACGGCAAGTGGATTTTAAGCTATATGCCTAAAAACAAACTGCCCTTAGAAGAGTTCTTAAAGAAGCAGGGGCGCTTTAAGCATTTGTTTAAGTCCGGCAACGAACACCTCTTAGAAGCCTTCCAGGCAGAAGTAGACCGTCGTTGGGAAGAGTTATTAACAAGATGTAATGCTTAGAATTTTTTGTCAAAAATTCCCTCTAATTACATCTTGTAATGTAGGCTGATTTTGAATATAATATAAGTAACCTGAGATGTACGACAACTCTTGTTATTTTTGAACCTACATTTACTTTAAACGGGATTCCTATATTGTCATGTGGCTGTCAAGCCTCCACTCGTAAGAGGATTGCAGGGGAAGGCAAAAGCATGGTTGCGGTCACCCACCTAGCATCGCTAGGAGTCAAAAGGCAAGAGCCGGCATTTTGGGGTATATACGACAGATAAAAAGAGCAGCGAATAGCTGCTCTTTTTTCGACGTATAAAAAAGAATTTGAAAGAGGATTCGGTACGAAATAGCGGAGGTATAGGCAACTATGTTTGAGGATAATCAGGTTGAGGAACAGCAGAATGACAGAATAAAACAAAAAACTTTTTGGTGTATGCTGGGCATAGTGCTTCTGGCTATTGTGACAATGCTGTCATTTGGTAAAAGGCCAAAGGATGAGCAGGAAAAAGCAGACAACGATATACACATAGTTCCGATTAGTGTAGAAGAACTTAAAAATGTATATATTACACAAGTAACAGATACATATATCAGTATATTTGACGGAGATAATAAAACCTTTTCTTATGCCGGTCCACCGGAGGGAATTACTATCACAGGTAATACTGTATCGGGGAATGAAACAACGATATCCGGCAACAGTATGGTGGTTATAGGTGACTTACAGGAGGGGCAGTTGGCGGATATTACATTAACCGACGGATGTGTCAGTAGCATACATATTAAAGGAGACGAAAAAGTCAGCGGAAAAGTAGTCGGTGTATCGGCAGAGACCGGGGTTGAATTGGAAAATGCAGGGGCATTTACCTTTGCAGAGGATATGAAAATATATTGTCTTTATGGGGAACTGAGAGCAGGGGCAATTTCTGATATCAGAATAGGTTTTTCTTTTGCAGATTTTATTTTGGAAAACGGTAAAGTCTGCGGTGTGTTATTGACAAGGGATGAAAGCATGGAATATATTCGTGTGCAGATAATGAATGATAATTTTGCAGGAAATTACCACGATAGTGTAACTTTGTCCTGTGATACAGATTATAAACTGGTATATGGCACGGATATGCAGATAGGGATACCGGCAGGCGAAAGTATTACCATCACAGGTGAAAGTCCTTATTTTTCACAGGAAAACGGGGCAAACCGCATCTATATCATACCGGAGGCTTTAACAGGGAAAATCAGTCTGCATTCCGTAAACCGCAGTCAGGGAACACCTGCATATAGGGGAACAATGGAAATTTTACAGACAGAAAACGGACTGGTAGTTATCAATGAAGTTTTACTGGAAGAATATTTATATGCCGTAGTACCCAGTGAAATGCCTGCAAGCTATCCACTGGAGGCTTTGAAAGCACAGGCAATTTGTGCCAGAACCTATGCGTATTCTCATATGTTGAATCCGGGACTGCCCGAAATCGGTGCACATGTAAATGACAGTACCGGTTATCAGGTGTATAATAATATTATGGAACAGCCTGCTACAACAACAGCAGTGAAAGAAACGGCAGGACAGCTTTTATATGTGGACGGAGAACTGGCGAGTACCTATTATTATTCCACGTCCTGTGGTTTCGGCTCGGACGAACATGTATGGCATTCTGAATATGGAACGGAGCTTCCGCATCTGACTGCAAGGGCTGTGAGTGCCGTTACAAGTCCGTATTCCGCAGAAAGTATGTGTGACGAAGCTGTGTTTACAGAGTTTATTCAAAATAAGTTTGATGGGGATTTTGAAAAAGAAGAGCCATGGTATCGTTGGAATTATGAAGTAACGGACTTGAATGCGGAGAGGCTGCTTGAAAATTTACAAGAAAGATATGCCGCAAATCCTTCCTTGATACTGATGTTATCGGATGGAGAATATGTAAGCTGTAAGCCGGAGAAATTGGGAACGATAAAGAATATTTCCGTGATTAAGAGAAATGCAGGCGGTGTTGCGGCTGAATTGTTGATTGAGGGAAGTAAGGCTACTTATAAGGTGATTACGGAGTTATACATCCGCTATGTACTTTGTGACGGAGAAACAAAAGTTTGCAGGCAGGATGGCAGTATGGTAGATATGAATAGTCTCCTGCCAAGCGGATTTTTTGTACTAACACCTGTAAAAGAAGAGAGCAAGGTAACCGGTTATATGCTGGTGGGTGGCGGCTTCGGACACGGTGCAGGTATGTCCCAGAATGGAGCAAAAAATATGGCATTATCAGGATATACGGCAACACAGATATTGGAATTTTTCTTTACAGAAAGTGAGGTAGAAAAGGTTGGGGAAAATGGTACATAAAATCTGGAAAACAGGGCTGGTAATCAAAGAGAATGTACTAAAAAAGAATATTAGCTCATTTGCGGCAAGTACGGCATTTTTTCTGTTTTTATCATTAGTGCCGATGATAATATTGATTTGTACGATTATTCCCTATACGCCTCTGACGGAAGAGATATTGACAAAAAGCATAACTGATTTTTTGCCGGATAAGATGGAACCGTTACTTTTAGCGATATTATCGGAGATATATGAAAAATCAGCAGGGATTTTGTCTATGGCGGCACTGTTGACTCTATGGTCTGCCGGTAAAGGTATGATGGCACTGATGCGCGGATTAAATGAAATCAACGGAACAGAAGAAAAAAGAAATTATTTTGTCACAAGATTGATTGCCTCTTTTTATACACTGGCGTTGCTGGCGGTGGTGGTAGTATCACTTTTATTAAGTGTATTCGGTAATGTAGTGTTGCAGACAATCAGGGGAAAACTGCCCCAGACAGAAGGCATTTTTTCTTTTATGATGTCCTTTAGGTTTTTGATTGTATGGGCGTTTATGGTGGTTTTGTTTACTGCTATTTACGCATATGTACCGGATAAGAAACTCAAATTCAGAAAGCAGATTTACGGTGCCATATTCAGTGCGGTCATGTGGACTATTCTTTCATGGGGCTTTTCTCTGTATGTAGAAATCGGAGGCTTCAGTATATACGGAAGCTTGTCCATTATAGTATTGATAATGTTGTTTTTGTACTTTTGTATGTATATGACCTTGATTGGTGCACAGATAAACAGATATTTGAACCGGGAATCGGATAAAAGGGGTTAAAAATTGGTTTGAATAACGTAAATAAGTATAATCGATTTGACACCTGCAAAAATGATTGATACACTGAGAAAAAATAAGTAAAGATAAAGAGGGGAGTTAATATGAAGTACATTATTACATGTCCGTTTTGTGGCAATGCATTTACGGTGGAAGAGAATGGAAAACAGGAATTTCTTTGTCCGACCTGCGGAGGACCGAATACTTTAGAAAATGCGGTTGCTATGCATGATCAGGACAAGATAAATGCGGAAGTAAAAAGAAATGTGAATGCTGCTGTCAGGAAAGCTATGATAGAAAAGGAACTACGGGCACAGGCAGAAGAAGAAAAGAAAGAAGACTTGAAAATAAGAAATGCTTTAATAAAGAGCGGAATAGGTATCGCTTTACTTATACTAATTGCCATATCTGTAGAAATGTGTGGGATTTGACATATTGTGATATTATAAAACAGTTATTTATGCGGATTTTACTAATGACAAAGAATATTTCTATTAGAGGCGGTGTGATATGAGTGATTCTAAAGATAAACGAATTAAAAAATTAAAAAAGAAACGTATTTGGCCTTCCATATTAGGTTTGTTTATTATTACAATTATTTTTGGCATACTGATTATTTTTCTGATATCATTTGCTTGTGTTGATGTAATTCAAAGGAAACTGATAGAGGGGAATAGCCAGGCGGAGGCAATTGCAGGGTTGTTTGAAAACTATGAAGACGGGCAGGAACAGAGGATACAGGATGCTGTTCTGGCCAATTTGGAAATGAAATCGGAGTTTGAAGCGGTCTGGGTGGCAGATGCTGATGGAAATAAACTTTGGTCTAATAACGATATGGTTCCGGACAGAGAAAGAGTATTTGATTTCATATGGGTAGATGAAAGTATCATGCATCTGATTGTAGAAGAAGACGATAATCAAATTCTAATGTTTTACGAAGATGACATAAAAATTAATGGGAAGTTCTTTTCTGAAATGTATAGGCTTATAGGGCGGGATGAAAGTATTTTCTTTAGTAATGAAAAAGAAAGTGCCATCATGCAGATTAGGCTTTGGTTCGCGCAGGAGGTAAATGGATTAGAGGTTTATACGTTGCAGACTATTTGCGTATATGGTTATGATTTCCTAATGTTTATCTTGTGTATTGGATTATTTGGAATTATGATTGCAGTTTTTATGCTGTATTATCTGATTTCTTTCATCAGCGTTATTGTGAGTATGCGTAGAACCACAAAGATTATTTATACAGATATGGTTACCGGAGGAAACAACTGGTTACATTTTGTGAAGAAGGGAAACAGTCTGTTAAAACGAAAGATGGGTACTCGTAATTATGCAGTACTTCACTTGAAAATGCGAAAATATCGCAGCTTTTGTACATGCTTCGGAGTCAAGGAGGGTGAGGCTCTTGTAGAGAAAATGTATCATGTGCTTAAGAAGAATATAAAACGTTACGAGGTAATGGCACATCAGGAAAATGCACAGTTTGGTTTGATGATTGCGTATACGGATGAACAACAGTTGCTTGCACGTATTGAGGCAATGGAGAGTGCCTTGGATGCGGTGCTGCCAAAAATGAAAGTGTATTTTGCAGTAGGTATCTATCGGGTGCAGCAAAAAGAAAGAGATATTGAACAGTTATATAACAACGCACTGTTAGCTTGTGATATGCTTGGAGAAGAGGCCGAGAATCAGATTGCTTTCTTTGATGTAGAAATGAATAAGCAGAGGCTGTGGGAGCGTAAGGTAGAGGATGATATGGATGCTGCTCTATCCAATCATGAGTTTCAGATTTATTTGCAGCCTAAGATTAGTACTGCACAGGAAGTTTTGGCAGGTGCAGAGGCTTTAGTCAGATGGATTCATCCGACGGAAGGATTCATACCACCCAATAAATTTATTCCCATTTTTGAGCGTAATGGCTTTATTTTGAAACTGGATGATTATATGTTGGAGGGGATTGCCAGACAACAGGCACAGTGGATAAATCAGGGACGCAAGGTGGTTCCGATATCTGTAAATATTTCCAGAGCCCATTTTGCCAAAGAGGATTTGGCAGAGCATATTTGCAGTATTGTAGATAAGTATCAGGTACCTCATCAGTTTATCGAACTGGAACTGACAGAGAGTGCGTTCTTTGATGATAAGAATGTGCTGCTTCAAACCGTAAAGAAGCTTAGAACGGCAGGATTTATTGTGTCCATGGATGATTTTGGTGCCGGATATTCTTCTCTGAATTCATTAAAGGAGTTACAGCTGGATGTATTGAAGCTGGATGCGGATTTCTTCCGCGGTGCTGATGTGCAGGAAAGAGGCTTGCTCATTGTTTCAGAGGTCATTGATTTGGCAAAGAAGTTAAATATGAAGATTGTTGCAGAAGGAATTGAGAGCAGGGAACAGGTTGATTTCTTAACAGAGCAGGAATGTGACTTGATACAGGGGTATTTCTTTGCAAAACCCATGCCTATTTGTGAATTTGAAGAAAAATACAAAGAAGTATAGTTAACGTAGTGGGATGTATATGTATTGCTGAATACTGCGAGTTAAGAAAAGCCTTGAATTGTTTACAATGAAAGAGGAGTATAATGGAATCTAGGGGAAAACATACAGAAAACAGAAAATATCGTAAGTACGGTATGCGTAGTAAGGCAGGAAAATATATTGTGCAATGTCCTTTTTGTGACAACTCATATTCCGTTTCTATGGAAGGGAGAGGTAGTTTTGTCTGTATCAATTGTGGCGGCGGGGCAGGCTTACAGCATGTAGTGAGAGAAATCTCGATACAGGAGCCGCAACGTGAGTTAAATGATATGTTCTCAGATAATTATGATGACGAAAGGGAGGACTTAAGAGAAGCCGGTAACAATAGTGATGAGGCAGAGGATATCCGTGGCATTATGGAAGCATTTGTATATGCAGTTGCCATGAATGATAAAGAATACATTTTGTCCAAGTTGCATTGCTTTGGGGAAAAACGGATAATGAATGAAGAAGAGAGATTTAGAAAATTTGAAAAGTCGGCATTCGGGAAATACCTTGGTAATGAAGAAATACGCTTAAAAGATGCCACTTATTTAAGTGGGTTTCCATGGCCGGAAGGATATAGTCTGTTACAGGAAAAGATGGCAGGCGAAGTGGATTATGATGGGGATGGTATGCCGGATACAAACACAAGAGGCTATCAGCATTTTGAAGTGACTCTGACAGACGGCGAAGTTTTTGACGTGTATTTTTTTGAAGGGGAAGAAAATAACTGGACACTGCGTATTTTGTAAAACAAAATATTCTTGACTTTTTGCAGTAAGCCCGTTAAAATAGCAAGTAGTTAAAAGCATTGAAGGTGTTTAGTAGCAATTCATTTTCTTACAGAGAGAGGAAGTCACCGGCTGTAAGCTTCCTTAAGTTCAGATGATGCGTGAATTTCCCACCGGAGCTTCCGCTTGAAATCCTTTGGAGAGTAGAGTAGGACGTGTACGCGCGTTAAGCGTTTTGAGTGCCCACGAAATATTGTGGGAAGTTGGGTGGTACCACGGAGTATATTCGTCCCTTGCATTACGCAAGGGACTTTTCTTTTGCGTAGGCGCAATTGTTTATAACGGAAAGGAGAACATGATGAACGCAAATTTGGAACAAATTAAAGCAGAGATTCTTGCGGGAGCAGAAGAACTTACTTCTTCCAAAGAAGTATATGAATTCAAGAAAAAATTCTTAGACGGTAAAACCGGTAAAATCGGACTTTTAATGCGTGAGATGAAAAACATTGCACCGGAAGAAAGAGCTGCTTACGGTAAAGGTGTGAATGAATTAAAGGAATGGGCATTAGAGTTCCTTGGCGGTTTGGATGAAAAGATGAAAGCCAAAGAATTACAGGACCGCTATGAAGCAGAAAAGATTGATATTTCCCTTCCTGCAGTAACTGTAAAAGAAGGTAATTTACATCCCATTACTTTGGTTCGTAACCAGATTATTGATATTTTTGCAGGTATGGGATTTGAGATATTTGAAGGTACTGAAATTGAAACCGATTATTATAACTTTACTGCATTAAATACGCCACAGGATCATCCGGCCAGAGATATGCAGGATACCTTTTACTTAAGCCCTGAGTTTTTGTTAAGAACACAGACTTCAGCCGGTCAGATTCACGTAATGGAAAACAAAAAGCCCCCTATTAAGATTTTATCTCCCGGTAAGGTTTTCCGTTCCGATGATGATGCAACCCATTCCCCTATGTTTACCCAGATGGAAGGTCTTGTAGTGGATAAGGGGATTACCTTATGCGACTTACAGGGTATGCTGGATGAGTTTGTAAAGAAGATTTACGGTGAGGGTACCAAGACTCGTCTGCGTCCTTCCTATTTCCCTTTTACAGAGCCTTCCGTAGAAGTAGACTGTAGCTGCTTTGAATGTGGCGGTAAGGGCTGTAAGCTTTGTAAGGGAACCGGCTGGATTGAGATTTTAGGTGCAGGCATTGTAAATAACAAGGTTCTGGAAAACTGCGGTATTGATTCTAATGAATACAGCGGACTTGCATTCGGTATCGGTATCGAGCGTACTGCAATGCTTAAGTACGGAATTAACAATATCAAATTGTTATTTGAATCCGACATTAAAGTATTGAACCAGTTAAATGATAAATAATCCATTATATAAAATGGTATAAGTGCAAAACATAAATGCTTTTAAATGAACATACAAAAGTAAAACATGTAAAAGCATAAACAGTGTAAAGTTATAAGAAAGGTTTGGTAAACAGATATGATAACCCCATTAAGTTGGTTAAAAGATTATGTTGATATCGATATTACACCCCAGGAACTGGAAGAAAAACTGTTTTCCTGCGGTTTTGAAGTGGAAGAATTGTATGAAGTGGGAAAAGACATCAGTAAAGTAGTGGTAGGTCTTGTGCTGGAATGTGAACCCATTCCCGATACCCATTTACATGTATGTAAAGTGGACTGTGGCGAACATGGTCAGTTCCAGATTTGCTGTGGGGCAGACAATGTAGCAGCAGGTGGCAAATTCCCTACAGCTTTAGTAGGCGCAACCGTTTATGCAACCGCTAAGGACCACAAAACTGTGGAAGGCGTAATGACTATCGGAAAAGGCAAGTTACGTGGCTATGAATCCTTTGGTATGCTCTGTTCCGGCGTAGAGCTGGGAGTCAGCGAAGATATGTATCCCGGTGCAGGCTATAACGGACTGCTTGTTTTACCCGAAGATGCGCCGGTTGGTGCCGATGTAAAACCTATTTTGGGACTGGATGACTGGATTTTTGACATTGCCATTACTGCAAACCGTCCTGACTGCCAGAGCATCGTTGGTATTGCCAGAGAAGTCGCTGCCGTACTGGAAAAAGAATGTAAGGCTCCTGATTTAAGCTATACCGAAGACGATGTGACTTTAGACGGTTTTCATGTTACCGTAGACTGTCCTGAACTTTGCCACAGATACAGTGCCCACTATGTACATGATGTGAAAATTGCAGAGTCTCCGGCATGGATGAAGAGAAGACTGGCACTTGTAGGCATTGGTGCCATTAACAATGTGGTAGATATTACCAACTATATTTTAAAAGAACTTGGTCAGCCCATGCATGCATTTGATTACACTACCTTAGAAGGCAATGCCATCAATGTGCGCCGGGCAAAAGACGGTGAAAAAATCGTGACTTTGGACGAAACGGAACTGACTTTAACTACTGAAAATATGTTAATCTGTGACGGTGTAAAGCCCGTTGCATTGGCAGGTGTTATGGGTGGTTTAAACTCCGAAATCAGAGAAACCACAAATACTGTATTATTTGAATCTGCAAAATTTGCCCGTGACAATATCCGCAGAACCTCCAGAGCCGTAGGTAAGAGCTCCGACTCCAGTGCCCGCTATGCAAAGGGTGTGGATGAATATGCAACCGTTATGGCTATGAAGAGAGCCCTGCACTTAATCGAAGAATTAGGTTGCGGTAAGGTATCTAAGCTTCATGTGGATGTAAATACCGGAAACAGCGTAGAACCCAAGGAATTAACCGTAAGCATTGAAAAAGTAAATGCAGTACTGGGTATCACCGTTCCCAATGACGATATTATGCGCATTATGAAGAATCTGTGCTTTGCACCTAAAATGGCTGGCGATAACCTGGCTTTACAGATTCCTGCTTATCGTGAAGATATGGAAACCTATCAGGATGTAGCAGAAGAAGTCATCAGAATGTATGGTTATGAGCATATTATCCCCAGCTTTATGCCTTCTGCACAGGTTACCATGGGTGGTGAAAACACCGTTCAAAAGACCGAAATGCGCTTAAAGAAAGCACTTTGTAGTGTGGGAGCACATGAATGTATCCATTATTCATTCTTCTCACCCGCTGATTTGGATTTGTTAAGATTGCCAGAGGATGCACCTGAACGCCATGCAATCCGTATTATGAATCCTATCAGCGAAGAATTGTCTCTGATGCGTACCACTTTGGCAGCATCCATGATTAATGCAGTTGTACGTAACCAGAAGAAGGGCAATCTGGAAGGAAGACTTTTCGAAATTGCAAAGAAGTTTATTCCTAAGGATTTACCGCTTACCGAGTATCCTGATGAGCGTCAGACCCTTTGTGTTGCAGCTTTTGGTACGGAAGAGTCTTTCTTTACCATGAAAGGCATCGCAGAGAAGGTAGCAGAAGTATTACACCTTACCTTTACTTATGAAAATTCTACCAACACTTTCTTGCATCCTTTCCAGACCGCTTGCATTAAGTGCGATGGAGAAGAAGTAGGTTACTTTGGTAAACTGGCTTATGATATCGCGGATGAATGTGACCTTCGTACCCCCATGTTTATCATGGAAATCGATTTGGAAGTACTGTCCAAGTGGTATGGTAAAAAAGCTATGTTTAAGCCACTTCCTAAGTTTGCAGAGGAACAGCGTGACCTTGCAATCGTAGTAGATAAGAATATCACTTGCGGTGAAATCGAAGATACCATGAAAGCGGCATGCAAATACGTAACAGATATTAAATTGTTTGATATTTACGAAGGTGCACAGATTGGGGAAGATAAGAAGAGTATGGCATTTACCGTTCTGTTTACCCCCAAGGATGAGGCTTTCGGCGCAGAATCCGTGGATGGTTTCGTAAAGAAGATTTTAAAAGAAATGAATAAGAAGTTCGGTGCAGAACTGAGAAGCTAGAACATGATTTAGTTACTGAATTTGCGAAGCGGAGCATGATTTGGTTACTGAATTTGCGAAGCCGGAGCATGATTTGGTTACTGAATTTGTGAAACTGAGCATGATTTTGCTGTTGACTGAAGTGATTTTGGGTATATAGAGATTTTTTGTCTCTGTATACCCATTTTTTAGATATTTTCAACTTAAAATTACAACTTTTGGGTATATAGAAAAAAAGTATCGCTCAATACCCAATAATTTGTAAAATCATGGGTATACGGCTCTGTTTTTTTGATATATACCCAAAAACTGATTTCGAGGATATTATGACAGTATATTTCATATCAAACAATTGGTATCAGATGTTTTTCGTCGAAGTAAATGCTCAGTGCGGATGTGCTCGGTGGAATTATTAGTATCTGTGTATTGTTTAAGAACAAAAATTGTAGTAAAATCTAATCAATGTGAAATAACTAAGAGTAGTTTTAAATAATATTATTATTTGCATGCAGTATGCAGAAAGACGAGGGCTGGGAATGGAACGTAAAAATCTTTGGGAAACGTACAGTGATAAGCAATTAAAGGAATTGGAAAAATTATCTGATGAATACAGAGCATTTCTTGACAATGGCAAGACAGAAAGAGAATGTATTGATACTATAGTTAATATGGTTGAGGATGCCGGTTATGTAGAACTGGAAAAGGCAATTGCGGCAGGCAGGAAACTGAAAAAGGGTGACAAGGTTTATTCCGTATGGATGAACAAATCCATTGCCATTTACCAGATTGGTAGTAAGCCCCTGACAGAAGGCATGAATATTTTGGGGGCGCATATTGACTCCCCCCGTATTGATGTAAAGCAGAATCCCTTATATGAGGACGGTGGTTTTGCCTATCTGGATACCCATTATTACGGTGGTGTAAAAAAATATCAGTGGGTTACATTGCCTCTGGCAATTCACGGTGTGATTGTAAAGAAGGACGGCACTACCGTAGAAATATCTGTGGGAGAAGCGGAAGACGACCCTGTATTTTTTATCTCTGATTTGTTGATTCATCTGGCAGGTGAGCAGATGGAAAAGAAGGCCGCAAAGGTAATTGAAGGAGAAGCCCTTGACCTTATCGTAGGAAATAAGCCCTTGCTTATCAAAAAGGATGAAGCAGATGATGAAAAGGCAAAGGAAGAAAAGCCGGACAAAGCAAAGGAAGCCGTAAAAGCCGGTGTTTTGGATATTTTGAAACAGACCTATGATGTAGAGGAAGAAGATTTTATTTCCGCAGAATTGGAAATCGTACCGGCAGGTAAGGCGAGAGAAGCAGGTTTTGACAGAAGCATGATTTTAGCATACGGTCAGGATGACAGAGTGTGTGCGTTTACTTCTTTAAAGGCTATGTTGGATACCAAGAAAACCGACAGAACCATGTGCTGCATTTTGGTAGATAAAGAAGAAATTGGTTCCGTGGGTGCAACCGGTATGCAGTCCAAATTCTTTGAAAACAGTCTGGCAGAGTTAATGAACCTGACAGGTGAATACTCTGAATTGAATGTGAGAAGATGTCTGGCACGTTCCTGTATGCTTTCTTCTGATGTTAGTGCAGGCTTTGACCCTTCCTATGCATCTGCATTTGAAAAGAAGAACGCGGCATTTTTAGGAAAAGGTATGGTATTCAATAAATTTACTGGGGCAAGAGGTAAGTCCGGCTCTAACGATGCCAATGCAGAGTATATGGCACATATCAGAGGCATTTTTGAAAAGAAAAATATTCAGTTCCAGACCGCAGAGCTTGGTAAAGTAGATGTGGGCGGTGGCGGAACTATCGCATACATTCTGGCACTGTATGGTATGAATGTAATCGACAGCGGCGTGGCTGTATTAAATATGCATGCACCGTGGGAAGCAACCAGTAAAGCAGATATTTACGAGACTTACCGTGGTTACAAGGCATTTGTTGAAGGAGCCTGTTTATAATGACAGAATTAAAGACATCAGATTTTTATTTTGATTTACCGGAAGAATTGATTGCACAGGACCCCCTTGAGGACCGTTCGTCCTCAAGGCTTCTTGTGCTTGATAAGGAAAGCGGAAAAACGGAACATCATGTTTTTTCTGAAATCACAGAATATTTAAATCCTGGAGACTGTCTGGTCTTAAACAATACCAAGGTTATTCCTGCAAGACTCTTAGGTCAAAAGGCAGATACCGGTGCGGCAGTAGAAGTATTACTCTTAAAACGCAGGGACAAGGATGTGTGGGAAACTCTTGTTAAACCCGGTAAAAAGTGTAAACCCGGTGCCAAATTGTCCTTTGGTGACGGATTATTAATGGCAGAAGTATTGGAAACTGTGGAAGAGGGCAACCGTTTAATCCGTTTTGAATATGAAGGTATTTTTGAAGAAATTTTGGACAGGCTGGGAGAAATGCCCCTGCCTCCCTACATAACCCACAAATTACAGGATAAGAACCGTTACCAGACCGTATATGCAAAGTATGAAGGCAGTGCGGCAGCACCTACGGCGGGTTTGCATTTTACACAAAAACTTTTGGCTGAAATCGAAGCAAAGGGTGTAGAAATCGCTTATGTGACCCTTCATGTAGGATTAGGCACTTTCAGACCTGTTAAGGTAGACAATATTTTAGAGCATCATATGCATTCCGAATATTATCAGGTGAGCCCCGAGGCGGCAGAAAAAATCAACCGTACCAAGGCAAATGGCGGAAGAGTTATCTGTGTAGGCACCACCAGTTGCAGAACGGTAGAAAGTGCCGCTGATGCAAACGGTGTTGTACAGGAGGGGTGTGACAACACGGAAATCTTTATCTATCCCGGTTACAAGTTTAAGGTACTGGATTCCCTGATTACCAATTTCCACTTACCGGAGTCTACACTGGTAATGCTTGTTTCCGCACTGGCGGGCAGGGAAAATGTGCTTGCGGCATATGAAGAAGCGGTGAGAGAAAGATACAGATTCTTTTCTTTTGGTGATGCCATGTTCATTACAGGCGGGATAGGCAAAAGTGACAATCACGATTGTCATTAACTTCGGGGCTGACATGTTTATACGATAGTTGGGATATTTACATTTTTTGACTGCTTTGTTATAATAAAAAAAGCTTGTAAAGAAATTTATAAGGCGGGTTACGCAGAAGGGTGAACTTATGGAAGAGAGAAGAAAATCAAAAAGAACACAGTTACAGTCCAAAATCGTGGTGAAGCGTCTGGACAACGGTGTACAGGAAGAGCTGGATATTGAAGTGGTAGATGTATCTAAGTCCGGTGTGGGATTCAATTGTGACACACCGTTGACCATCGGTGCGGTTTATGAAGCATATCTGACAATCTGGACCAAGGAAGTTTTGCATGCCATTCTGGAAATCGTGCGTATCGAGAAAAAAGGTGATACTATTGCATATGGTGCGATTTTTGTAGGTATGCCGGAGATGGATGCAGCCAGAATTGAAGTATATCAGACAGTGGAAGAGAATGCATAATGAAGAGTAAAAAGGTGGCAGTAACCCTGATTGCGGGGTTACTGCTGGTTTTATTGTACGGGACAATTTTTTCTTTTTCTGCACAGGATGGGGAAACCTCCGGCAATATCAGTATGGGTGTTTCGGATTCTCTGGTTAAAGCCTTGGATTTTTTGACCGGTGGACGTATGCAAACGGATGAACTAACTGACCTTGCGGTAAAATTAGAACACCCTATTCGGAAAACGGCTCATTTTCTGGAATATGCGTTAATGGGAATCTTGGTTTATACCATGTTGTATTATCCTGTTTCAGGCAATAAACGAAGATTTTGGATATCCGTATTGTGGGTGATTTTTTCGGCCGCGGCAGATGAATTGCACCAGTTGTTTGTACCGGACAGAGCAGGCAGAATAGCAGATGTGATATTGGATACCTGTGGCGGAATAACGGGAATTTGGTTTTGCAGCGGATTGTATAAAAGATTTATTGGAAAAAACTAAATGTAGAACACCTTTTTTGATATAAATAATTATATTGAGGAATAATAAATCCCCGGTGCTTGTGACAGCCTGTTTTTTGAGGCATATCAGCACCGGGGTGCTTTTTATTTACAATTATAACCTACAACAGTCAAAAGCTCTTTTGCAGTATTGACGGAAAGTTCGTCATAAAATTCAATATGCATGGAACCTTCCGCAGATTCGCGGTTGTGGGTGATACCGATATTTTTAATACTTAGATTTTTGGCTGCCAAAAGATTTACAACATTTGCCAGTGCACCGGGCTTGTCGGCAATATCTACCGTCATGTCAAAAGCGCGCTTAATAGGCCCACTGGAAGCATTTACAAAAGATTCCCTGTAAGTACGTGCAGAATTGAAAAAATCATAAAGGGTATCTGCATCCTTGGTATCCAGAGCAGCTTTTGCCTGAATAAGAGCATCTATGTAATCCTGTAACAGACGGGAAATGTTTTCGCCGTTTGTCAGACAAATTTGTTGCCACATTACAGGAGAGGAAGAGGCAATACGTGTAATATCTTTAAAACCGCCGGCGGCAATCATTTTCATAATACCGTCTTCTGAGTCTGTGTCACGTACCAAATTTACTAAAGAGGAAGCAATGACATGAGGCAGATGACTGATACCTGCGGTAACAAAATCATGCTGTTCATAGGAGAGTACAAGTGGAATGGCCCCCATTTTCTGTACAAGACTACGGTAGTCATCCAGTTTTTCCAAGGGAACTTCTGCAGTAGGAGTCAGAATGTAATAAGCATTCTGCAAAAGCGACGCTTTTGAATTCTGGTAACCGATGCGTTCGCTGCCTGCCATGGGGTGTCCGCCGATAAACTGACCGTTAAGAGCCATTTCTGCCACATGCCTGTGGGTGGTGCTTTTTACACTACCTACATCGGTCAGAATGCAGTCTGGCGAAATCAGTTCTTTTAATTTTGAAAGATTTTCGTCATTGTGGGAAACCGGTGCGCATAAAAATATATAATCGCATGCAGAAAAAGACGCATCGATATTGGAAAGCGTCATATCAGCAATGCCCTCTGTTTTTGCTAAGACAAGGGACTGTTCATTGATATCATATGCAATTATTTTAATAGATGCGTCATATGCTTTCAGGGCTTTGGCAATGGAGCCGCCAATCAGACCTAAACCAATAAAACCACAAGTTAATCCAGCCATAACAGATACCTCTTAACAGATTTTTGCGTTTTGTCAAATTCTAACACTTTAAAGTGCGAAAGTCAATAGGCTGCAAATTAAGAGATAACAATTGGTAAGTGAATATATTCTAATTAAATTAAGCAGAAAACAATAAAATTGTTTTAAAAATGTGTGTAAATTGTATCATTTAACTTGTAATTTGGGAGAAAATTTAGTAAAATATACCCATAGTATTTTGAAAACGGGTTATTTATGGGGATAAATACTAATAACTAGAGGGAAAGGACACGACGATTATGAAAGTTTACACAACCGACAAGATTCGTAACGTAGTTTTATTGGGACATGGAGGCTCCGGCAAGACCAGTTTGGCAGAAGCAATGGCATATCTTTCCGGTATTACCTCCCGTATGGGCAAGGTAACTGACGGCAATACCGTAAGTGATTACAGCAAAGAAGAACAGAAGAGACAGTTTTCCATTTCTACATCGGTGATTCCGATTGAGTGGGAAGGATATAAAATTAATATTTTGGATACACCCGGTTATTTTGACTTTGTAGGAGAAGTAGAAGAAGCACTTTGTGCGGCAGGTGCAGCGATTATCGTAGTAAACGGTAAGTCCGGTATGGAAGTTGGTACCGAAAAGGCTTGGGAACTTTGCGAAAAGTACAAGATTCCCCGCTTTGTATATGTTACCAATATGGATGTGGACAATGCATCCTTCCGTCAGGTAGTGGAAGATATGACTGAAAAATACGGTAAGAAGATGGCACCGTTCAATTTACCTATCCGTGAAAATGAGAAGTTTGTAGGTTATGTCAATGTAATTTCCGAAACCGGTAACAGATGGCAGGGTAAGGAAGTTGTTCCTTGTGAAGTACCCGAGTACAATAAGGCAAATTTACAGATTTGCCGTGATACCTTAATGGAAGCGGTTGCAGAAACCAGTGAAGAAATGATGGAACGCTATTTCGGTGGAGAAACTTTTTCGGAAGCGGAAATCCGTGCAGCACTTCGGACCAATGTTTGTGACGGTAGCATCGTTCCCATGAGTATGGGTTCTAATACTTTATGCCAGGGTGTTTATACACTGCTTGACGATATTATTAAATATATGCCCAGTCCCGAAAACCGTGAGGTTGCAGGTATTAATATGAAGACCAATGATATTTACCATGCAGATTATGATTTCTCCAAGGCAAAATCTGCTTATATTTGGAAGACCATTGTTGATCCGTTTATCGGTAAGTATTCCTTAATTAAGGTAAATTCGGGCGTATTAAAGACTGACGATGTAATCTATAACGTGGACAGAGATATTGAAGAAAAGATTGGTAAGTTGTATGTATTACAGGGCAACAAGCCGATTGAAGTGCCTGAATTGCATGCAGGTGACTTGGGTGCATTAGCGAAGTTAACCGCAGCAAGAACAGGTAACAGCTTATCTACCAAGGCAACCACGATTAAGTATGGTAAGTGGAAGATTTCTACCCCTTATACATATATGCGTTATAAACCTAAAGACAAGGCAGATATCGATAAGATTTCACAGGCATTGCAGAAGATGACCCATGAAGACCAGACTTTAAAGATGGTAAATGACGCTGAAAACCGTCAGACTCTGCTTTACGGTATGGGCGAACAGCATCTGGAAATTATTGCCAGCCGTCTGTTAAATGAGTACAAGGTCGAAATTGAACTAAGCCAGCCTAAGATTGCGTACAAGGAAACCATTAAGAAAAATTCGGATGTAGAATACAAGTACAAAAAGCAGTCCGGCGGACATGGTCAGTACGGTCATGTAAAGATGCGTTTCTCAGCATCCGGCGATTTAGAGACTCCTTATGTATTTGAACAGGAAGTAGTTGGTGGTGCAGTGCCTAAGAACTTCTTCCCCGCAGTAGAAAAAGGTTTACAGGATTCCGTGGTGAAAGGACCTATGGCTGCATATCCGGTAGTTGGTGTAAAAGCAGTTCTTTACGATGGTTCTTACCATGCGGTTGACTCTTCAGAAATGGCGTTTAAGATGGCAACCATTCAGGCATTTAAGAAGGGCTTTATGGAAGCTGGACCCATCCTGTTAGAGCCGATTGCCTCTTTAAAGGTAACTGTACCGGATGCCTATACCGGTGATATTATGGGTGACTTAAACAAACGTCGTGGTCGCGTGTTGGGTATGAACCCCGTTGCCGGCGGTAAGCAGGTTATTGAAGCGGATATTCCTATGAGCAGCCTCTATGGTTATTGCACGGACTTACGTTCCATGACAGGCGGACGTGGCGAATATGCTTACGAATTTGCCCGCTATGAGCAGGCACCCTCCGATGTACAGGCAAAAGAAGTGGCAGCAAGAGCAGATAAGGTAGCAAGCGGCGAAGAAGCGTAAGCTAATAATTGCATATTAAAGTATTTAGGCAGGATTGTTGTGTTTGCGGCAATCCTGCTTTGTTGTATTTGACGGTTTTTCATTATAGAAATTCATATAATTATATTGTATTTTGGGTAAAAATGTGATATAATCGCTATATCGTAGATTTTAAATTAACAATCTATAATTCTTTATTTATCAGGTCAATAAGACTACATATTTCTATTTTGTTTCAAACGAAATAAAAATCTTGGTAAATTTCCAAAAAAAAATTGACAACACCCTATTTAATGGGGTAAGATGGAAGGGCAAGGTGAACTTACCAATGAAACGAACATTCATTCAAACATTCGAGTTCTCTAAAAATTGGGATCGTTTAGGATTTTTAGATTCTGATTTGCGAAGACTGGAATTAGATATTTGATTACACTATAAAAAGGACGATCTTACAAAAGCAGAATGTCATAACATTGAGAAAATGATTAACCTACTGGAAAAAAGCCTCTAAGAAAGGAGCGGTATTATGAGTGTATATGAAAGCATTATGACCGGATTAACCGAGGCAGTAGAAGATGCTAATGCCAAAGATAAAAAATTAAAAAGAAGAGTTGTTACGATTGAACCTATAAAGGAATACTCTGCAAAAGAAGTAAAACAAATCAGAAACAGTACAGGGCTGTCACAGAAATTGTTTGCGGGTTATATGGGCGTATCCAATAAGACAGTGGAAGCATGGGAGGCAGGAACCAACCAGCCATCCGGCGTAGCCAGCAGATTATTAAGTATGATGGAGATGGATTCGGAACTTATCAATAAATTTCCTTTTGTGAAGATATAATGGAATAGCATCCGAATTTAATAACACTTAAACATGGTCTGCCGGGAAAAAATCGGTTGACAATCCGGCTACTAATGTTTACAATAACTCTAGACGTTGAAGGAAAGTAGTAGAAACCTTATTCTTTTCAGAGAGCAATCGGTTGGTGTGAGGTTGTAAGAGGCAGTTTTGAACTCATTCCGGAGTTCCTTGGGTGAAGTCTTAATGTATGTTGTCCGCTTATGAAGTGCGGGCTAATACTTTGATTGATGTGTAGCCGTAGGCGGATAACCCCGTTACAGGTTTTGAGTGCAAGGATCAGGTTTATGTAAAAATATAGAAATGTGTCCTTGAAGTAGAGTGGTACCACGGAAGCAAAGCCCTTTCGTCTCTAAGTGAGATGAGCAGGGCTTATTTTTATTTCACGCGCTTGGCGCGTGTGTCTGTAAGAGGACTCTTTATTATATTTCGGAAAGGAAGAAAACAATGGAAAAGATTTACAATCCTAGAGAGATTGAGAAAAAATGGCAGACTTATTGGGAAGAGAATCAGACCTTTAAGACCGATGTATGGGACTTTAGCAAGCCTAAGTATTATGCACTGGATATGTTCCCTTATCCTTCAGGCGTTGGACTTCATGCAGGACATCCGGAAGGATATACCGCAACGGATATTATGTCCAGAATGAAGCGTATGCAGGGCTACAATGTACTGCATCCCATGGGATATGATTCCTTTGGCTTACCTGCAGAGCAGTATGCAGTCAGCACCGGTAACCATCCAAACGGTTTTACCCAGACAAATATTGAGACTTTTTCCCAGCAGCTTAAGGAATTGGGCTTTGACTATGACTGGTCTAAAGTGATTGCAACAAGTGACCCCAGCTTCTATAAGTGGACACAGTGGATTTTTAAACAGCTTTATTTAGATGGCTATGCGAAGTATGTAGATATGCCTGTAAACTGGTGTGAGGAGTTAGGTACTGTATTATCTAACGATGAAGTTATTGACGGTAAGTCAGAGAGAGGCGGTTATCCTGTTATCCGTAAGAATATGAAGCAATGGGTAATCAATCAGCCTGCATTTGCTGAAAAGCTCTTAGAGGGCTTGGAGGAGATTGACTGGCCGGAATCCACCAAGGATATCCAGAGAAACTGGATTGGTAAGTCCGAAGGTGTAGAAGTAGATTTCCAGATTGTCGGTGGCGGCAGCTTCTCTATCTATACAACCTGTATCGAAACCATCTATGGTATTACCTTTATGGTTTTGGCACCTGACGGACAGATTGTAAAGGATTTAATGCCCCGTATTGAAAATCCTGAGGAAGTACAGGCTTATATCAATGAAACTTTAAAGAAGAACGATATGGACCGTACCGAACTTAACAAGACCAAGACCGGATGTATTTTAAAGGGCATCTATGCCATTAACCCAGTAAACGGTAAGGAAGTACCTCTGTTTATCGGTGATTTCGTTTTGGCAAGCTATGGTACAGGTGCGGTTATGGCGGTTCCTTCCCATGACCAGAGAGACTTTGAATATGCCATTGCACATAACATTCCCATGATTCAGGTTATTGACGGTGGTGATGTAAGCGAGAAGGCATTTGAGAAGAAAGAATACCTTGGCAAGGGTTGCAAGCTGATGAATTCAGAAGAGTTTACCGGACTTGTGGTGGAGGAAGCCAAGGAAGCCATTACCGACAAGCTCGTAAAACAGGGCGTTGCACGCAAGACTGTTAATTATCACTTCCGTGAGTGGATTTTTGCAAGACAGCGTTACTGGGGTGAACCCGTACCTGTTGTGCATGATGCAGAGGGCAATATCCATGTACTGAGTGATGAAGAGTTACCGTTGATCCTTCCTGAACTTGATGATTATAAGGGTAAGAACGGTAAGGCACCTCTTGAGAATGCAGAAGAGTGGAAGCAGTACGATAAGAATGGTATTAAAGGTACTCGTGAAACCTCTACCATGCCCGGTAGTGCAGGTTCCAGCTGGTATTATATGAGATATATTGATCCTAATAATCAGGATGAGTTTGCAAATCAGGAACTGTTAAAGCACTGGTTACCTGTTGACCTCTATATCGGTGGTCCTGAGCATGCTGTAGGACATTTGATTTACTCCAGAATCTGGAATCGTTATTTATACGATAAAGGTCTTTCACCTGTAAAAGAGCCTTTCCAGAAACTGGTGCATCAGGGTATGATTCTTGGTGCCAACGGTATCAAGATGGGTAAGAGATTCCCTGAATTCGTAGTAAATCCCAGTGATGTAGTACGTGATTACGGTGCTGATACCTTGAGATTATACGAAATGTTCATGGGACCTTTGGAGGTTTCCAAGCCTTGGAATCCCAGTGGTGTAGATGGTGCAAGAAGATTTATCAACCGTGTATGGGCATTCTTTACTAACGAAGAGAATATCACCACTGAAAATGATAACAACTTAACAAAGGTATACCACCAGACCGTTAAGAAGGTAACTTCTGACTACGAACAGTTAGGCTTTAATACCGCAATCAGCCAGATGATGATTTTCATGAATGCGGCTTACAAGACCGGTAAGTGCCCCAAAGAGTATGCAGAGGGCTTTGTTAAGATGTTCTCCTGTATCTGTCCTCATGTGGGTGAAGAATTGTGGCAGTGCCTTGGTCATGATGATACCATCGCTTTTGAAGCTTGGCCCACCTATGATGAAGCTGCATTGGTAGAAAATACGGTTGAAATCGGTATTCAGGTAAACGGTAAGGTAAAAGGAACCGTAGAAGTAGGTGTAGACGAAGAAAGTGATTCTGCAATTGCGAAAGCAAAAGCTATTCCTTCCGTACAGGCAGCCATCGAAGGCAAGAATATCGTGAAAGAAATCTATGTCAAGGGTAAAATCATTAATATCGTAGTAAAATAGTAGTGAATCTTTAAAACAGTTTTTGTTAGGCTGTTATTAGAAAGTATATTCAAATACCGGTTATAAAAATATTCCTAAACAGACCCTTAGCGAACGTCGGTACTTGCATTCTCCGAGCAAAATATTGCGAAAGAGAATGCTTAGTACCGCTACGTTCGGTACGAGCGAGAGCGTGTCTGTGTGGAAATTTTTATAACCGGTATTTGTCATTACTTGCCAAAAACAGTCTGAAAAAATCTGTTTTAAAGCTTGTGTGGGGCCTTTTTCATTAAGGAATCTATTTGCTCCAGTTCTTCGGGGGTAGAGTGGTTTTTAATAGCAGTAACGACTGCCGAAACTTCTGTGGCGGAGAAGGAGATTTTATCTGCTTTTGCCTGCTTCATTTTCTGCATCATGTAGGGCATGGCTTCTTTCTGGCTTTTGCCTCGACCGCCTAAAACCAGTTCGCTTAAGAACTGCAATTTTTTTTCTTCGATGTCTTTGACTAAAGGGTCATTCATCCATTTTGGTTTATTGTCCATAAAAGTGTCCTTTCTTTGGGATAAATTTAATATATATATGAAACATTCGAAAATGTAATGTTATAAGGAGGTGAAGGCAAAATGAGACATTAAAGTTTATATAGAACCTCCAAACATTTGAAATAACTGTGCCATATCCGGCATGGAACTGTCGCAGTTTCCTGTGTCGCCGAAAGAAAAACCTTCAGGAAACATTTCCTTCATCATGTTGATGGTTTCCATCATTTCTGTTACGTTTTTCAGATTGGAAAACATTCCGGCAAACTGTTCTACCTGTTTTTTCTGATTTGGCGAGCAGAAAGGGAGGATTTCACTGCATATGTGCTCCGCATCAGATTGGGGGACTGTAGGAAGAAAGGTTTTTGGATGCTTTTGCAGGTATGAAAGTGTATACCGGAATTCCATGTATTTGATGTAGATAGCCAGGGATTTCTGCATGGAGGGCTCTAAATAGGAGAGCAGGAGTTTACATATCTGGATTTGGTTAGTAGTAAAGAGTGCATCAAAGGCCTGTATTTTGTCGGGTTGTTTTTGTTCCTCCATATTCATTAGAAATACCCCGGTTGTTTATTTGTTAAAGAATATGAAAAAAAGTCTTTAAGTATGCACGGGCAGGCTCGGATGAGCCTGCCCGCCTAAGACAATGTTTGCCGATATAATTAGCAGCAGGAATTGTTATTTCCACAGAAACAGGAAATAAGAAGAATCCAAATCAGCCATTCGCAGCTGTTGTTATTGTTGTTGTCACAACCACATCCGCAGTTGTTGCCGCCTAAAATACCGTTGCCGCCTCCGCAACCGCCACAGCAGGATAATAACAGGATAATCCAAATCCAGTTACATCCATTGTTTCCTAAAGTATTGCCGCAATTGTTGTTGCAACCGCAGTTAGTAGCAGATAAATCACTCATTTTAAGTGCCTCCAGATTTTATTTATGCTTTATCTTATGTATGGTGGCATGTCAATGTTTCCCCTTTTAAAATAATTTTTTTTTGTAAATTTAGGACACAATCCGTAGTAAAAAGACTTGAATAAATTTCAAGATATAGTAAAATAGAATATGAATAAATAAAATTAGGGTTATTGTGTGTAATGGACAAACAGAGGATTATGGAAACACAGGAGCGGACAGTTTTAGGGCGGCAGTTCAGAACACAGGCCGAATATGAGGCGGCATTGAAGGACGCTGCATATATAGAAAGTATTAAAAGAAGATATGATTTGTCATCCGTAGCCGGACGGGCAAGTCTGTTAAAGGATTTGCGGGAAGACAAGTACAGATTTCGTACGATTTTAGGCAGGGATTTTTTGGAAGAAACGGAAGAAATTTGTGCGGCAGATAAAAAAGCCGTTGTGGCAGGGAACAATCAGAAGACAAAAGGTGTTACCGGTAAAAAGAAGAACGGAAACACCGGTAATTTAAAATACAGTGTTACAGGCAGGAGCAAAACTGCCGGAAACAAAAAAAGAGGAACCCGCTTAGAAGATTATGATGAACAGATGCAGAAATCCATTTTACAGGAACTGCGTAACAGAGAAAGAAGAAGAAAATTATTGGTTTCGGCATGCATGTGTATTGCAGCGGGGTGCTTTATTTATTTGGGCATTTATTATTATCAGGTAAAGCGGCTGGATGATTATGCCAATAAGCAGCAAATGTTAAAGGGTATGGAACCGGTAGCAGAGGTGACGCCTGAGACGGTGGTAATTCATTATGATGACCAGGAAATTATAGTGCCTGAGATATTAGATGAATATAAAATGTTATATAGTTTGAATCAAAAGCTAATCGGATGGATAAAAATTGACGATACATATATCGACTACCCTGTATTGCAGACCAGTAACAACGAATATTACATGGATCACAACTTCGATCAGGAACAGGACAAGAACGGCAGTATCTTTTTGGATATGGACTGTACGATTCTTCCCAGAAGTACAAATCTGATTTTGTATGGACATCATATGCGTAGCGGCAGAATGTTCGGTCAGCTCAACAAGTACAGTTCAGAGGAATTTTATGAAGACCACAGGTATATTCAGTTTGATACCATATATGAGCGGGGAACTTACGAGGTTATGTATGTATTCCGTTCCAAGATTTACGAAGAGAGTGAAATTGTTTTTAAGTATTATCAGTTTATCAATGCAAACTCAGAAACGGAGTTCAATTCTTATATGCGGGAGATGGCGGCTATGTCATTGTATGACACGGGAGTAACCGCAGAGTATGGAGATGAATTACTGACATTATCAACCTGTGACTACTATACGGACTACGGTCGGTTCGTAGTAGTTGCAAAAAGAGTGAAATAAATAATATACGGCAATTTTACCGGATAAGGAGAGTAGTATATGAAAAAAGAGGGAAAGAAAAAGAATTTCAGACTGCGCAGACAGATACGCAGGACGATGGGAGCGGTGTGTCTGATTACGGCACTTTTAGTAGCAGCAATACCGGTTCCTGAGGCAAGTGCGGCGACTGCCACTGAGAAGTACACATGGGACAATGAAGTCGGAATTGATAATACCGTAATTCCGGTTGTGCCTACGGATTGTGATACCATCTACACCACAGGTGATGGTACCTATCAGTTTGCGTGGGTAAATGCATCTGCAACCAATCCAGATAAGATTGCAGTTATTTTAGGATACAATGCAGGTAATTTGTCTGATAATTATCTGGAAATTCCCGATACTATAGACGCGTTTACCAAATATAGTGAAAACCAGGGTTCCAGAACCGGTTATGTAGCTGTGAGCCGTAGCCAGAAACCCTTGTATTATATGTTTGCGGAAGAAAAACATGAAACAGACCCTTCCGGCAATGATGTATTAGTAAGTTATGCAGAATTCAGACCCTGTTACTATGCAGATTATTCCAACTGGAGCACTTTGGATCTGGCAAACTTCTATTACAGAGATGTAACAGGTTCTTATATCGGTGCTGACGGTTATACATACAGCAAGACAGAGAGTACCACAGAACAGTGGATTAAGAATATTACCGTAATGTATATCGGTAACCAGTCCTTGACTGCAAACCCCAATTTGGATGATGATGCAGACGGTGCATTGCAGGAATGGATTATTGCAGAACCCAGTGGCACCATTAATGCAAATCCTGCTAACGGTGTGTTTGCAAATGAAAAAAATATAAAGACTCTGGTTGTAGGCGAAAGCCTTATGGGTATCGGTAACTATGCGTTCTATGGTTGTACCGGTCTGGAGAGTATTACGCTCGGAAACGGTCTGACTGAGATGGGTAAGTATGCCTTTGCAGACTGTGTCAATATGAAGAGTATTGATTTAGATTTTTATTCCAGATTACAGTATATTTCTGACTATACATTTTTAAACTGTAGAGCTTTAACCAGTTTTACCTTACCGGCAGGTATTACCGCTATTTATGATCATGCGTTTGAAGGCTGTACCCGTCTGGGAAGCACAGGAATTGGTGGCGTCGTGGATTTATCCGGTGAAGCGGCGGATGCCAATGTTACATTGGAAAAAATGGGTTACTATGTCTTTAAAGGTTGTTCGGGCCTGAATGAAATTACTTTACCCGAATCCATTGACAATGCTAATGACCCTGTCAACTTGAATAACTTTGAAGGTTGTATTGAATTAAGACATATTCTGGTGGAAAGCCCTTATGCTACCATTGAGGCGTTTACCGGAGCAGATGATTATACTGTAGAAGATTTTAAGAGTGAAGTACATTCCACATTCTATTTTGAAGGAGCAGGTACTTCTGCAATTCATGAATTTACAAAGAAAAATGCAATTGCATTTAAATATACTGACAGAGACTGCTATGAAATTATTAAGAGAGAAGATGCAGTTGGTGGCGGAATATCCGAGTTGACTTATCAGGTTAACTCTCATAATGAGTTGTTATATTTTAATATGACCAAGGCGGTTAAAGAAGTGGAAATTCCTGCGGCAATCGGACCTTACGGTATTTCCACCATAAACTCCGGCAGCTTTTCAGGTAACTGTTTCTTAGAGAAAATTACGATTCCTGCAACAGTTACCAGAATCAATGAAGATGCGTTCAGAGGCTGTCACAATTTGAAACATGTGATTTTTGCAAATGCATCCACCATTACATATATCGGTACAGGCGCTTTTGCGACACAGGTAGTAGATGTACATGCAACAGATTGTACCAATAAGGATTTCTTGACAACCAATCTGACCCCTCAGCTGACCTTTACCGGTGCAGTGGGTACGGGAATTGTACCTTTTGAATATGCAATGAGTTCTTCCAGTACCATCAATGCGGGTCAGCAGGCAAAGACATATATTACTTATTACAGCGGATGGCCTACCAATCTGGAAATTCAGTATGTGGTAGATCCTGAGACAGGCACCGGTGCAGCGACACTGGTGGATTATCCTACCTATGCAGAATTAAAAGCGGGAAGTAAGTATACAGCAACCGCATATCCTTATATTACTACTGACTATCAGACAGCAGCAAGTGAAGCAATCAGCAAATATGAATCATGGTTAATTGATAAGGGCACAGAAGTTACCGATTACCAGTGGCAGATTATCAATGCAGCTTTGGCACTGGAAGTACCTTCCGGCGTAAAAGCAATTGATACAGGTCTGTTCTCAGGCGTTGTAGGTGTTGAGCAGGCAGATGGAACTTACTCCATAGAAACTGTAGCAGGACAGAGTGCGGATACCAATATCAAAGAGATTACCTTTGCGGATGTCAGAACCTTTGAACCGTATATGTTCAGTGGATGTAAGTCCCTGACTGCCATCAATATTACCGGTGGCGCGGAAACCATTGAAGATTATGCGTTTGCGTATGATTATACAGTAGACGGAACAAATGGTGCAGACGGCAGCGGCTCCGAATCACTGCTCAAGACTGTCAACATGACCGGTGGCGGTGGCAGTATTGGAGATTATGCATTCTGTAACAATGCTTTATTGGATACGGTAAAGCTTTCTACAAGTGTATCCTCCATAGGTTTACGTCCTTTTAAAGACTGTCCTTTGTTAGAGTATGTTGATTTCTCCGGAAGCCCTTATTTTGTAACAGATCAGGCTATTATTTATGGATTGGAGAATGGCGGTAAGGATACCATTGTACAGTGTCTGGAAAGCAGGGGCGTACTGAGTACTCCCGGTTCTATCAATGCCAATGAGACCGTAGGTGTGACAGAAATTTATAAAGAAGCATTTATGGATTGTGAGGAAGTTGGTTCTATTGACTTTTCACAGAGTAGTGTAGGAGCAATCCAGGAAAACACTTTCCGTAATACAGGAAGTCTGTATTCCATTACCATACCCACTACTTGTCGGTCCATTAGTAAATATGCGTTCTGGGACAGCAATGTCCGCTATGCGGATATCCCCAGCAGTGTGACCTATATTGATCCGCTGGCATTTAATACAGAATTAAATCCGGGTACAAATGGCTATAATACCATTGAATTTTATTGTGAAGCAGGAAGTGCGGCAGAAACTTATGCAAATGAGTACGAGAGCATTAAAATTACCGATAAGCCTGTAACTACCACATTTACAGTTATTTTCTGGGGTATGAACGGTGAAATTCTGGCAGAGCAGGATGTTCTGATTGATACAGCTGCAACAGCACCCGAAGCACCAGCGGTAGACGGCTATACTTTTACAGGCTGGTTGCCGGCAGACTTCTCTCATGTCAGCAGAGATATGGATATTGTAGCACAGTATACCAAGATTGACTCTGAAGATACAAAATACACGGTAAACTTTATTGACTGGAATGATGCAGTACTTTATACGCAGAGAGTAGCAGCCGGAGAGGACGCAATTCCTCCTCAGGCACCGGTACGAGAAGGTTATACCTTTACCGGTTGGAGACCTGCTATTACGGATGTCAACAAGGATATCGATACCTATGCACAGTATGAAAAGATAACAGATGGAAGCGGTAGCGGTTCAGGTGGTAGCGGAACCGGTGGTTCCGGCTCCGGCGGTAGTGGTTCAGGTGGTAATGGTTCCGGCGGTAATGGCAGCGGCTCTGATGTGAGTGGTAACGGAGCTAACGTGACCTTATACACTCTGACCGTAAGGAATGGTTCCGGCTCCGGTAGCTATGTTCCCGGCGTTATGGTTCCCATTGTGGCAGATGAACCTGCAAGCAACCAGAAGTTTTCTAAGTGGACTACGGATTATTCGGGACTTTCTTTTGTAAGTAATGATTCTTCGGCAACATTTATTACAATGCCGGCAGCAAATGTAACCGTAACGGCAAATTATGCAAAAGATTCTTCTGCATCCGGCAGTGGAAGCGGTTCAGGTTCTAATAGTGGTGGTACGATAGTATCCGGTAACCAGCACAATTACGGAACCACGGTTGTTATTGACAAGAACGGTCTTTCCAATACAGGTGTTGTATCCGTTACCATTAAAGGCTCTTCTGATAATTTTGTATTAAAGATTACCGAAGATCCCGATGCAACAGAAGAAATCATGCGGGCACTTATGGATGAATACGGCAGTCTGGATAATATTAAGTACTTCCCGATGGATATTTCTTTATATGATTCCACGGGCAAGACCCAGATAACAGATACATCAGGTCTGTCCATCAGTATTACGATACCATTGCCGGATTCGCTGATTGCTTATGGCGGTAACAACAAAGTGGCCGGTGTAGTAAATGAAAAATTAGATAAGCTGACACCTAAGTTTACAACCATTGACGGTGTACCCTGCGTAACCTTTACGGCAGAGCATTTTTCACCTTATGTGATTTATGTAAATACAGACCGTCTGGAGTCTGTGGGAGTAACTGACTCTTCACCCCAGACCGGTGATATTCATCCTAAGTGGTTTGTTGTAATAGCGCTCAGTTGTGTGGCAATTGTTTTGTTTGTAAAGCAGGATAAAACAGGTAAACAGGTAGCAGTAAAAGTAAAAGCATAAATTACAGGCAGAATGAGGAACGGAGAGGTATGAGGAAAGCACTTAAATTTTCTGTTTGTGCCCTGCTTCTGGCACTTGCGGTAGCGGTGACACAGATTCCGGCAGAACAGGTAGTGGCTGATACAAAACCTACCCAGTCGCAGGATACAGATTTTCAGATGAATGGAACTACACTTGTAAAGTATACAGGCACGGCACAAACCGTGTCTGTTCCTGCTTCCGTTACAGCCATTGCGGCAGAGGCGTTTGCCGGTAATACAGAAATGGAAAAACTGATTTTTAAAGGAAATCAGTTGGAGAGCATTGCGTACAGGGCTTTTGCAGACTGTACAGGTTTGGAAGAAGTTAGAATTCCCGATACGGTAACAGAGTTGGGAAACGGTGCTTTCAGTAATTGTACTTCCTTGGAAAAAGTAACATTGGGGACAGAAGTAAGAAATCTCGGGATAGGTGTGTTTGCAGGTTGTTCTGCATTAGAAAAAATGGAGATAGCCACAGATAATACTTATTTAAAGATGGATGACAACTGCCTTTATAGTAAAGATGGCACTATATTGTATCTGGTGTTACCAGGCAGGGAAAAGGAAAGCTACTCTATGCCCTCTACGGTAGTTGATATTGCGGAATATGCTTTTTGGGACTGTCGGAATATTAAGAGTATCAGTCTAAGTAACAATCTGGAAGAAATTCCGGATTATGCATTTGCAAACTGTAAGTCACTGGCTGCCATTTCCATACCGTATTCGGTTAAAACTATTGGCATTAAGGCGTTTTCTGATTGTGTGAATTTAGAAACAGCATCTATTCCGTCTACGGTATCCTATATCCATGGTACAGCCTTTGACGGATGTGCAAAATTGAAAATTGCAGCGGAAAAAGGCTCCTATGCGGCAGAATATTATACAGAATGGTTAAAGAATAATCAGGCAGAGTATGAAGATACCGGCAGTACGGGAACGGATTCAGAACAGACGGAAGCAACACCTAAACCACAGGAACCTGACAACGGCATTGTATTGGGCAGTACATATGTAGTTGCCAACAGAGCAGTTGTATTTATCGAGGATAATGATGATTTGGTGTATGGTGAAGAGGGAGACTCTTCTTTTGACAGTGAAGTTTCTGTAGATGAGGAAGGAGTAAAGAGTTGGGAAATTCCCAAGTATAAGGTAGCCTTCGGAAATATACTGGCAGATCAGGCCTTTTACAGAAGTGCTGAGGCAAAAGGATATGAAATTCCTGATAATGTGACGGAAATCGGAGAATTTACCTTTGCCAGAAGTAATATAGAAGAAGTAGAAATTCCCAAAGGTGTAACGACCATCAGCTATGGTGCTTTTTATCATTGTGATTATTTACGGAAAGTAACCATTCCATCCACAGTAACTTACATTGCACCTAAAGCATTTGCCAACACTTTATGGCTGGAAAGCTGGTTAAACGGTGATGGTGAAGAGGATTATCTCATTGTAGGTAATGGTATTTTGCTTGCATACAGAGGAGAGGGAGGACATCTGGAAATTCCCGATACCGTAAAACGGATTGCCCCGGAAGCTTTTGCAGGCAACAGGACAATTTATTCTGTTACCATACCGGATTCTGTAATTGAAATCGGAGAAGATGCCTTTAATGGTTGTTTAAACTTACAAACAGTAAATGGTGGTAAGAATATAAAATATATCAGGGACAGAGCTTTTTACGGTTGTGAATTGAAAACGGCACATGTAGGAGCGAAGGTAGAATATATAGGCTTGGGCTGTTTTGATTTCAGTGAAACATCTCTTAGTGAATCTGCTAAGGTTGTGGTATTTGACGGTAAAAAACTGCCGCAGATAAACCATGAACTGACAGCAGAAAGACTTTCCAATGAAGAAGCAAGAAATTATGCCTTAGGAGATACGTTTTTTGCCATTGTGGACAAAAAGGTATTTGAAGAAGATTTAGCAGGTACGGTTTTGGATGTAAACGGTTATGGTATGAAAGGTATAGTTGCGTATGTCAGTACATTGGATCCCAATACAGTTACCTGTATTGCTACCACGTATACCAGAGAAGAATTTGCCGGTGTATATGTTCCTGAATACATAATGATTGACGGCGAGAGCTACAAGGTCGAAGGTATAGATAGTATCAATCTTTTCGGAGAGGGTGCGAGCTATGAAGACGGTACACTCCAAGTTATCAATAACAGCACGGTATTGGCAGATGGAGATATTATTGCAGAACTGGAAGGCAATACCGGTGCATATGAGATAAAGATTGCGGACAGTGGAATAGCGTTAAGCGAAATTGGCGCAGCTTATGAAGCCGTTTACAGAGAAGAATTACCGGAAAATTCCCTTTGCATTGATGTGGATATGACGGATTTGGAGAGTGGCATACCTATTACAAAGACCGGACAGCAGGTGTTGCGGATTACGGTCACATTACCGAACCGGTTTGCAAGCAATAGTCTTAGAGTACTTTCACTGGATAGAAACGGACAGGTAACCAATTTGTCTTATTCCAGAGAAGGAAATACGGTTACATTTGCTACTAATACACCCAATCCCGTGGTATTCTGCGGAGTGGGAAGTGCAGTACCAAACGGAAGAATGGACGCATCTCCGGATACAGGTGATTATGATATTCATCCTAAGTATTTCTGGGCGGCAGGACTTGCCAGTCTGGCAATAGCAACATTATTTATCAAAAAGAAAAAAGTAACAAAGTAACATTAAAGTCCTCCGGCATATGATAGGAAAAAGGCCGGAGGGCTTTTTTCGTTATGTACAGAGTAAAAAAACAAGTGGGGTGCAGTAAGGAATTACAATGCAACCGGGAAAATAAAGTTACCATTGCCGTGTTGGATACCGGAGTAGCAAGGCATCCGGATTTAGAAGAGAGAATATTGGATTTTTATGATTTTGTAGATGGAAAGAAAAACGCGTATGATGATAGTGGGCACGGTACGCATGTCTGTGGAATTGCCTGCGGTAACGGAAGGATATCGGAAGGCAGATATTGCGGAATGGCACCGCAGGCAGGGCTGGTGGTTGGAAAAGTCCTGGATAAAAAGGGAGACGGCGAATTAGTATCTATGTTACGGGGAATCGACTGGGTAATAGAAAACAGAAAAAAGTGGAATATACGCATTTTGAATGTTTCCGTAGGTGTCGGGCAGTTAATGAATGAATTAAAGGAAAAGATGTTGAGAGAAAAATTAGAGGAGGCGTGGAAGGAAGGCATATTAGTGGTTTGTGCGGCCGGAAATAACGGACCGGAGTGCGGAACCCTTTCTGATATAGGAAACAGTCCCAGACTGATAACCGTAGGATGCCATGATGGTGAATATTTTAAGGATAAGGCAAACCGTTGTGCTTCTTATTCAGGCAGAGGCGGTAAATTTGCCACCTTTAGAAAACCGGATATTGTGGCACCGGGAACGGAAATTATTTCCTGTAATGCAGCCTGTCACAAAAATCGTGCAGGGTATAGCAATGCTTATATTTCTAAGAGTGGAACATCTATGGCAACACCTATTGTATCGGGAGCGTTGGCACTTTTATTACAAAAATATCCTTCCTACGATAATGAAACCGCTAAGAGAAAGCTGTTATATTCAGCAACAGACTTGCAGGAACCGTGGTATCAGCAGGGGTGGGGAATGGTGAATGTAGAAAGAATGTTGGAATAATAAGGAAAACTATTGACATACCTCGTATGATTGTATACAATTATACGAGGTGTTTATGTAAAGAGAAAAAATACAATCACATAGGTGCCGAAGTGGCAGGAAAAGGAAGAAAACCTGCAGAAAGAAGGACTATAATAGATGAGAGAGAATGATACTTTTCAGAATAGACCGGTGAACATGAATTCCAGAAATAATCTTTTGGAAATAGAGGAGCATATGTACATATTGGACGATGTGGAAAAGCCCAATGTTTTCCGCAATATGTTTCCGTATTCGGAAGTACCCAAGATTCCTTTTAATGACAGAATTGTGCCTCACAATATGCCTAAAGAAATTTGGATTACAGATACTACTTTCAGAGACGGTCAGCAGTCCAGAGCACCTTATACTACGGAGCAGATTGTAACTATATATGATTATTTACATAAGCTGGGCGGTCCTAACGGTATGATTCGGGCATCTGAGTTTTTCCTGTACAGTAAGAAGGACAGGGATGCCGTGTATAAGTGTATGGAAAGAGGTTATCAGTTCCCTGAAATTACCAGCTGGATTCGTGCAAGTAAAGAGGATTTTAAACTGGTAAAAGAAATTGGTATGAAAGAAACCGGTATTCTGGTAAGCTGTTCCGACTATCATATTTTCCTGAAATTAAAGATGACCAGACGACAGGCAATGGAGCATTATTTAAGTGTTATCCGTGATTGCCTGGAAGAGGGGATCAGCCCCAGATGTCATTTAGAGGATATTACCAGAGCTGATATTTACGGTTATGTAGTACCGTTCTGTCTGGAACTGATGAAGCTGCAGAAGGAGTATGGCATTCCAATTAAAGTACGTGCCTGTGATACCATGGGATACGGCGTCAACTATCCCGGTGCGGTTATTCCCAGAAGTGTACAGGGTATCATCTATGCAATTCACACCCATGCAGGTGTGCCTCATGAAAATATTGAGTGGCATGGACATAATGACTTTTACAAGGCTGTTTCCAACTCCACAACAGCGTGGTTGTACGGTTGTGCAGGTATCAATACTTCCCTGTTCGGTATCGGTGAAAGAACCGGTAATACACCTTTGGAGGCAATGGTATTTGAATATGCACAGTTGCGCGGTCACTTAAATGGTATGGATACCACTGTGATTACGGAACTGGCAGAATATTATGAAAAAGAAATCGGTTACCACATTCCTGAAAGAACCCCTTTTGTGGGTAAGAATTTCAATGTTACCAGAGCCGGTATTCATGCGGACGGACTTTTAAAGAACGAAGAAATTTACAATATTTTTGATACTGAGAAATTTTTGAACAGACCTGTACTTTGCGCGGTTTCCAATACCTCAGGTCTGGCAGGTATTGCACACTGGATGAACACTTATTTCAGTTTAAAGGGCGATAAGCAGGTAGATAAGAGCTCTGAACTGGTAAAAGAAGTGAAGAAATGGGTGGATGAAGAGTATGCCGGCGGTCGTGTTACCGTATTGACTGATGAAGAACTGGTAAAAGAAATCGATGCAGTTTGTGCAAAGCAGGGTATCTCTTTAATATAATGTAACGGTTTGAATGAAACGGATTTTGCAGGTTAAATATGGCTGAAAATTCTTTTCATGCGGAGGAATTGCTGTGAGTAATTACGATGTAAAACAGGAAGTGACGGATAAGTACTCCCTGCGTGGCCGAGTGTTCCATAAATTAAGAGAGGACATATTAAACGGCAAATATGACGAACATGAGGAATTAAAAGAGGTTACTATTGGGGAAGAATTGGGCGTGAGCCGTACCCCGGTAAGAGAAGCCTTCAGGCAGCTTGAATTAGAGGGATTGATTCAGATTATCCCTAACAAAGGTGCTTATGTAACCGGTATTACAGAGAAAGATGTAAAAGATATTTACATGATTCGTTCCCTTTTGGAAGGCTTATGTGCCCGTTGGGCGACAGAACACATTACAACAGAACAGCTGGAAGAAATGGAAGAGAATGTATATCTTGCCAGATTTCATGCATCCAAGGGACATATGGAGCAGATGGCAGAATTGGATAACAGATTTCACGAAATCATGTATGAAGCCTGCAATTCCAAGTTGTTGCAACAACAACTTAGAGCATTTCATGATTATGTGTTACGTGTCAGAAGAAAAACACTTTCTAAGGCAGGGCGTGGTGCTGCAAGTAATGAAGAACATGAAAAAATCATGGAGGCCATTAAAGCGAAAGATGCAGGCAATGCAGAAAAGCTGGCAAACCAGCATATCATTAATGCATATGAAAATATGATACAGAGCGGTCTGCATGAAGCCTATGAAAAAGCAGAGACAGAAATTGAAAAGTAGTATATAATGAAAACAATGTATTCTCTTGTTTGACAAAAACGGGAGAAAAGAAACTCTAGGAGGACAACATGAGTAAAATTCAGATGACTACGCCGTTAGTTGAGATGGACGGCGACGAAATGACCAGAATTCTCTGGAAAATGATTAAGGACGAGTTATTGTTACCTTACATTGATTTAAAGACAGAATACTATGATTTGGGACTGGAATACCGTAATGAAACCAATGATAAAGTTACCGTAGATTCCGCCAATGCTACCTTAAAGCACGGCGTTGCAGTAAAATGTGCAACCATTACTCCCAATGCAGCAAGAATGACCGAGTATAATTTAAAAGAAATGTGGAAGAGCCCTAACGGAACTATCCGTGCAATCTTGGACGGTACTGTTTTCAGAGCACCCATCGTAGTAAAAGGCATCGAACCCTGTGTAAAGAACTGGGCCAAGCCTATTACACTGGCACGTCATGCATATGGTGATGTATACAAAAATACTGAAATCAGAGTGCAGGGTGCAGGTAAGGCAGAACTGGTATTTACCGCTGAGGACGGCACGGAAACAAGGGAATTGATTCACAATTTTACAGGTGCGGGTGTATTACAGGGTATGCACAACACTGATAAGTCTATTGAAAGTTTTGCAAGAGCATGTTTTGGTTATGCAATTGATACTAAGCAGGATTTGTGGTTTGCAACCAAGGATACCATTTCCAAGAAGTATGACCATACCTTTAAGGATATTTTTGCAGAGATTTACGAAACAGAATATAAGGCCAAGTTTGAAGAACTGGGCATTGAATATTTCTACACCCTGATTGATGATGCGGTAGCACGTGTTATGAAGTCCGAAGGCGGTTTTATCTGGGCATGTAAAAATTACGACGGCGATGTAATGTCCGACATGGTTTCTTCCGCATTCGGAAGCCTTGCCATGATGACCTCCGTCCTGGTTTCCCCCAGCGGTGTATACGAGTACGAAGCAGCACATGGTACTGTACAGCGTCATTATTACAAGCATTTAAAGGGTGAAGAAACCTCCACAAACTCTGTAGCAACCATCTTTGCCTGGACAGGCGCACTTAGAAAACGTGGTGAACTGGACGGCAACAAAGAGTTAATGGAATTTGCCGACAAGCTGGAAAAAGCAACCCTTTTAACTATTGAGAACGGTAAGATGACCAAGGATTTGGCACTCATTACCTCTTTAGAAAATGTAACTGTTTTAAACAGCGAAGGTTTTATCAAGGCAATCCGCGAAACATACGAAACACTGTAAGAGAAATTTAAACATAAAATGAAAAAGCATTAAATATTCCATGCGAACAAAAGGAATATTTAATGCTTTTTTATTCCGGACTTTTATGCTACATAAGGATATGATATAGTTTATATATAAAAAAATAATTTGTACGGAACAGAAAATTTGAATTTTGCGAATATAAAAAGTGCGAAGTATAATAAAACTTCGCACTTTTTATATTGACGAAAAAAACTACATGAATTATAATCCCATTTGGGATTATAACGAGGAGGCATTTTATGAAATACGAAACATTAAAATTATTAAATGATGTGAACAACGCAATTATTAAATTTAGAGGAATTTATTCTGCATGGTCTTATGAACATGGAATCAGCTATAACGAAATGCTTGTACTATATACTATTCGTGAACATGGATATTGTACCCAAAAACAAATATGTGACAGCTACCTTTTACCGAGGCAGACCATGAATCATGTATTTACGGTACTGCGCAATCAGGGCATTTTACAATATAGTAATGAAAAATCAGTTGGGAAAGAAAAGGCATATGTTTTGTCGGAACAGGGAAAAGAATATGCCACTCCATTTTTAGTATCATTGGATACAGTGGAGTCAAGAGCCATTGAATTATTAGGAGAAGATACGTTAGAACAACTAACAGAACTATTGCTTCAATATGATGGGGCTTTAACAACAGCATTGGAAGAAAAGAGACAGAAGTAATGGATACCACAGAGTTTTTTGGAACAGAGAAAATAAGCAAAATTTTATTAAAACTTGCACCGCCAGTCATGCTGGCACAATTAATTCAGGCTCTTTACAATATCGTGGACAGTCTATTTGTGGGAAGATATTCGGAGTCCGGGCTTACTGCATTATCCATTATTTATCCGATACAGCTTTTAATGATTGCACTGGCAGTTGGAACCGGTGTTGGTATGAATACTATTATGGCGGCAAAGCTGGGTGTTGGAAAAGACGAGGAAGCGGATGCGTATGCCGGAACAGGAACACCACTTGCAGTTGGTATGTGGTTTTTATTTGCAGTAATCGGCTGGTTTATCATGCCTGCTTATGCAAAGATGTCAACGGAATCTGTGGATGTTATAAAAGATGTTGTAATATATGGAAGGATTGTATGTGTAGTAAGTATCGGACTATTTCTTGAAAGCATCTGGACGAAGGTCCTTCAGGCAAATGGCGATATGAAAACACCTATGATTGCACAGATTCTAGGAGCAGCTACGAATATAATACTTGACCCATTACTGATATTCGGTATGTTCGGACTTCCTGAACTCGGGATTGCGGGAGCTGCCATTGCAACGGTTGCCGGGCAGATAGTGGCTGCATTGGTTGTGTTTAGAAAAGGTTTCCGTAAGTCACCGAAAAAAGAAGTATATCCTCATCATATAGCAAAGATTTTTAAGATGGGTATTCCTAATATTTTAATGCAGTCCGCTTATACCTTTTATATTTTTGGTCTGAATATGATACTGGCTACTTTTTCAGACCAAGCAGTCACAGCTTTGGGCTTGTATTATAAGTGGCAAACGTTTTTCTTTATTCCGCTTGGAGCAATGCAGACCTGTATTGTTCCGGTTATCAGTTTTAATTATGCGGCAGGAAAAATTGACAGATGTAAGAGGATGCTGACCTCAGCCGTAGGATTTGGTGTGGCTTTGATGAGCGTGGGAACAGTATGTTTTAACGCAATTCCTACGCAGATGTTACAGGTATTTACCTCGGATGCTTTAGTTATTGAGATTGGAAGTTTTGGTTTTCATATTGTAGGAATCAGTTTTATTCCTATGGTAACGTCATTGATTTTCCCGGTGTTCTTTCAGGCAGTAGGTTCAAGTCTGAAAAGCTCTCTTTTGACGGTAGTTCGTACTGTAATATTGTTCGTTCCATTGGGCTTCTTATTTTCAAGAATGGGCTTAAACTGGTTTTGGCTGACGTTCCCGGTCACAGAAGTTCTTACAAGTGCAGTTGGAGTAATATTCTATCGAGGGTTTCTTACCAGTGAATATGTACAAAAGAAAAGTTTTGGTTTAGAAATCCTAAAGGATACGGTTGTACTAAAGAAGTCAGAGCCAGGTGTGATTATTACCATTGCAAGAGAGCATGGTTCTTCAGGAAAGCAAATAGGAAAAATGGTTGCAGAAAAGCTTGGAATACCATTTTACTATAAAGAAATGATTGCTTTGGCGGCACATGAAAGCGGACTGGATAAGGAATTTATTTCAGATATACATAAAAATGCACCGGATATTCTTCATGATTTGTATTTGAGTACACAGGTTGTACAATACGCAATTGTGGCACAAGATAAAATTATTCATAAAATTGCAGAGCAGGGAAGTTGCGTTATTGTAGGCAGAACAGCAGATTATGTATTAAAAGATTACGATAATGTTTTCAGAGTGTTTATTCAATCACCCAAAGAATATCGTATACAAAGAATAATGGAAGTGTATGGGGATAGCAAAAAAGAAGCGGAGAAAAATATATGCCGTTCCGATAAAGCGAGGAGTGCATATTATAAACATATCTCTGGCAAAACATGGGGAGAAAAAGAAAATTATGAACTGGTAATAGATTCTTCCTGTGGCGTTGAGAAGACAGTGGATATAATTTTAGAGCATCTGACAAAGAGAAACAGATAGGGTGGCGGGGACTTATAAACTTTCAGTTTTGTGGAGAGATTGAAAGCGCAAAATATTTGAAATGTGAGCGTGAAATTAAAAACGTGGTATGTGCCATAAAGTTGAAGTTGCTTTATTAAATCAGTACAGTTATCTCGTGTCATCCCAACGTGTGCTTATAATGCTTGTTTGGGTAGAAAACGAATGTCTTTGGTTTACATAATTCTAAAAACATCTTCAGGCACCCTTTTTTGAGTTGTTATGGCAGATGCATGTAATAGGATACAAAAAGCATTTTATTCTCTATTAAAGGACCATGTAATAAGAGCATGTTTCCATAGATATAAAATGCTTTTTAGTATTATGAACGATCAAGTTTACTCTGCCAGAGTTTCCCACAGTTCATACAATTCTGCCAGTTCATTCTCCACGGCAGTTAATTCTTTTGAAATTTCCTGTAACTTGGCTACGTTGGTGGCGATAGCGGAATCATTCATTTCATCGTTTAAGGTTTCTTTTTTGACTTCCAGTTTTTCAATTTTTTCTTCGCATTTCTTTAAGTCATTTTCTTTTTTGCGAAGCTTGGCCTGTTCTTCCTTTTGTTGTTTCCAGTCAACTTTGCTTTCGGATACTGAAACCGGAGCGGGGGCAGAGGAGGTGGAAACGGAGAGGGAAGCGGTCAGGATATCCTTCTTTTCCAAATAATAATCATAGTTACCTATGTAGTTTACAAAGGTCTGTGCAGTCAGCTCCAAGATGCGGCTGGCGGTTCTGTTAATAAAGTATCGGTCGTGAGAGACATAAATAACGGTGCCCTCATAGTTGTTTAGGGCATCCTCAAGGATTTCTTTGGACATAATATCTAAGTGGTTGGTAGGTTCGTCCAAAATTAAGAGGTTGGCATTACTTAACATCAGTTTTGCCAGACTGACTCTGCCGCGTTCACCGCCACTTAAATCGCAGATACGCTTAAATACATCTTCTCCGGTAAAGAGGAAAGCAGCCAGTACATTTCTGATTTCCGTATTTGTCATGTAAGGGTATTCGTCGGAAATCTCCTCGAATAAAGTTTTTTCTGAATGCAGGACATGGTGTTCCTGATCATAATAACCGATTTCTACATTGGAGCCTAAACGGAAGGAACCGCTGTCTGCATCGGTCATGTTGTTTAAAATCTTTAAAAGAGTGGTCTTGCCGGTACCGTTGTCGCCAATAATGGCTACATGCTCCCCACGTTTAATTTCAAAGTTTACATCAGTAAATAAAGTTTGGGTATCAAAAGCCTTGGAAAGTCCTTCTACGGTTAATACGTCATTGCCGCTTTTTATGCGGGGAGTAAGAGTCAGATGCATATCGGCACGGACTTCGGAGGGTTTATCCAATACCTCAATTTTATCCAGCATTTTTTCGCGGCTCTCAGCACGCTTAATGGATTTTTCCCTGTTAAAGGAACGAAGCTTTTCGATAACTTCTTCCTGATGTTTAATTTCACGTTGTTGGTTTACATAGGCATTCCATGCGGCAGCGCGAAGCTGTTCCTTTTTCTTTGCATAGTCAGAGTAGTTACCAAGGAAAGTGGTAGCTTTGCTCTGGTCGATTTCAATAATTTTGCCGGCAATGCGGTCCAAAAAGAAGCGGTCATGAGACACAATCAAAACCGCACCCTTATAATTCAGTAAATAAGTTTCCAGCCATGAAATAGAATGCATATCCAAATGGTTGGTAGGCTCGTCCAAAATAATCAAATCAGGGGAGAGCAGTAAAAGCTTACCCAATGCCACACGGGTTTTCTGACCGCCGGAGAGGGTGGAGATGGATTTAGAAAATTCCTCTTCGGTAAAGCCAAGCCCCTTTAATACGCCTGTCAGCTCGCTCTTGTAAGCATAGCCACCGCCCGCTTCAAAACGGTGGGTCAGGGAAGCGTATTTTTCCATCAAAACAGTAAGGGTATCGTCATCCGCACCTTTCATGGCAAGTTCCGTTTCCCGAATCTGTTTTTCCAAAACAATTAATTCATTTTTTACGGAAAGCAGTTCATCGTATATGGTGTTGTCACCGGACAATCCGGCATTTTGGGCAAGGTAGCCAAAAGTTTTTCCTTTGGAGAGGGTTACCAGTCCTGTGTCTGCGGTCATTTCACCCACAATAATACGTAAGAGCGTGGTTTTGCCGGCACCGTTAATCCCCACAATGGCGGCTTTTTCATAGTCTTCGATATGAAAAGACACATTGGAGAGTACAGTGTTTTCTATAAATGATTTTCCGATATTTTGACAGGAAAGTATCATAATTCCTCACATTCTGCCAAGATTTTGGCCTGTTTCATTGCAAATAATTTAAATTACAAGTGAAAATGCAGGAAAAACTGCAATTTTTACTTATAATAGTTTATCGTCAGAAAGGAAAGATGTCAATGTGAAAGACGAAAGTAAAGATAATATAGGAAAATAAAAATTGACAATATACGGGGGGCGTTAATATGTTATTGTAATTAAGTTGAACAATAGGAGGAAAATTATGCGTTGCATAAAATGTAGTAGAGAACTAACAGAAAATGATAAGTTTTGTCCTAAATGTGGAAATCCGGTACAAAAAGAGGGTGTAGCTACACGAGAAGAAGTAACGGATAAAGAACCGGTACAAAGACAAGTTCAGATGGTGGCTGTCAAAAATGAGGGAACGGAAAAAAATAAAAGGAAGAAAGGAATATTGACAGCCGGATTGGCAGGGGGGATTGTACTTGTAATAATAGCAATATTTTTGTGTATAAAGTTTTTAGGTAATAACGCAGATAAGAATAATGACAATAAAGATAATCATGGTGTGGAAAATATGGAAGGAGATTCTGTTTCGGGAAATACTGGTTCAGGAAATACGGTATCCGGGAATGTAACCGGCATGGAAGGGCCTTTATATCATATAGAGGATATTGGCTCTATTAATATTTTTGAACAGAACTATGTACTGGAGGCAAGGGTGGAAGGACAGCAGTGGGACAGCACGCTTTTTTACTGGCTTGAAGATATTGATGCAAGCGTTACCACCGATGGAAATATAGTAAACTGTGTAATATATAAGACGCAGATGAGAAATGAAACAACGGGTAACCTGATACAATATGAGATATATAAAGATAGAGAAAACGGAGAAGTGTATAAAATAGTATCAGTAGAACAGCAGGAAAGTAGTTTAAAACTGACCGATTATTATTATGATAATGGGAAACCGAATTTTGTATTTATGAGAGAGGATAGTGTTTATACACCGACCTATGCTACGATAGGAAAAACAGGAAACCGCTATTATTTTTCAAATGACAGCATGATAAGATGGAGAATTATTTCGGTTCCGGGCGTGATTGATGAATATGTATTGACTCCAACTGATGTAACTTACAGACAGTTACCTTATAATACGGTATCTGCAGAAGAGCAGAATGCTTATGACATTACGGAAAAAGAGATGCTGAATGCGGCATATAATACTTATAATGCCGTAGCTAATGTTACCGGTATAGGTACACTGGAAGGATATATAAAAGATACTACTGGTACACCTATAGCAGATGTGACAGTCAGTGTATACCGGAAAACGGATGATGTGCTGCTTTATGAGACTGTTACCGGAGAAGATGGTTATTTCAGAATATATACATATTTAGACAATGCAGAATGTTATATTGTAATAAAGTCAACAGATACATATAAGGAGCATACGATTAATGGAGTACATCTGAGTGTTTCTTCACTTAATTATTCTTACAATACTATTGTATTGCATAAGATAAGCGGGGATGAATATCCTGTGTATGTAGATTTGTATTCTGCCATTGAAGTGCAAAAAGGTGATGCAGGTGTAGTATGTGGCAGTATGTTACAGGGAGCAACCGTAACGGTGAGAGAAGGTTCCGGTACTTATGAAGGTGATGCTTTAAAGACTTTTGAAGTGGGTGAGGATGGTAGATTGCATACAAATCTGCCGTCAGGTGTTTATACGGCACAGATAGAGTTGGTCGGATATGCAGACAGTTATCTGGAAATCGAAGTGGCAGAATGTGAAACCGTGGTGACCGGTTATTTAATGCCTGCATTACAGCCAGGCGAGAACGGTGTGGTAATGACCTGGAGCGGCGCAGATGTAGATTTGGATTTGACACTGTTTACACCTTACCAGTCTACCGGTGGTGATATGGCACATATCGGTGGTGCTGTAATGAATGATGCATATGGTAACCGTCTGGTATCAGATAATAGTGCGTATTGTGAAGGATGTATGTAAATACAGCCGAAATGGGTAGTTATAAGCTGTTTGTCAATAATTACACAGACAGCCTGGCGGGTAATTATAGCAGTACCGCATTGGCGAATATCAATATCTATGTATACATTTATGACTGTAATGGTTTTGCAACCGCATATACCTTCCCCTTAAATCAGTCCGGCGTAGTATGGGAAGTAGTGGAAATTAACGGTACCAATCTGACCCCCGTCCACAGAGTTTACGAGCAGGTAGCAGGTAAGCAATGGTGGGTGGAAAGCAAGGAGGCAAAGAGGTTAGTGAAGGAAATTTGTTATGGTAATCCTGAGTGTATTGATACATGGCAGGTTACCGGTGGCACAGAATATGTTTATGATGATGCCGGAAGAGTGATAGAAGAAATAAATAGTATACATAATGGCAGTGAAAGTATTCTTTATACTTATGATAATCAGGGAAGAATTGAAGTAAAGACAATTGTAACAACATCTGACTACTATTATGGTCAGAGTTATCAATACTATTGTTATGACGTCAATGGCAAACTCATGGCTATTGATGAAGAATCGTATACATATGATAATTTTGACGGTGCATTTCTGAGTATGAACCAAAATAGAATAGAATACAGTTATGATGATGATGGGAAATTGGTGAAAGAAGTAGGCCAAAGCGGATGGACAACCTATCATTTTTATGATTCCAATGGATATCTTTCAACGTCTGTATATGGATATTGGGAAGATGGAATAGTACAATATACGGAGTATATTTATGAAGACGCAGCCGGAAATATTGTTACTTCTGATGATTGGAAAAATGCATATTTAGATATTATATTAGAATCAGCAAATATTGATTGTATGTATGGTGATAAAATATATGATTTTGTATATCTAGATAACGACGGGATTCCGGAGTTGGTAGTAGATTGTGATTATTGTATCAGCGTGTATTCTTATAGGGGAGGTACGGTATATACGTATATTGATGATTGGATGTATGGAGCGGGTGGAGTGGATATTCCTGAGTATTCTATGAATAACGGAATAGTAAGACCGTGTTACAGGGATTTTGGAGCAGTACAAGATAATGTTTATTACAGGATAAATGATTTTAATTTACCGGAAGAGGTTTATAGAGTAACTTATTGGTATTATACTGACCTGAACGGAAATGGTTTTTACGATGATGATGAACCATGGTTAGATAATCCCATCATTATGTATGATGGACGCGAAATCACGGAAGCAGAGTACAATGAACTTCCGTATTCCGGTTATTACTTTGAAGTTTTGGATACAGGAAAAACTGCATTTGAAGCAGTAGAAGCCTTACATGGGATGTAGATGAAGGAAGCTGCCGAACAGGGCAAATTTTTATCCGGGAAACGTTTCGTTGATAAAGAATAGCAGGAAGCTTAAAACACAGTAGTTATTGAACGAATTAAAAAAGGATTCCTTTTGATGCCATTCATTTTTTTGAGGGTATCGCAAGGAATCCTTTTGCATTAAAACCTTCATTGACATTTTTTTAACATTTTTATATAATAGAAAATAAGTGATTTGGCAGAAAGTGAGGGACTGCCAAACGGGAGGTAGTAAAAGTGGACGAGAAGGGAATTTCACAGGCTGTTATAGGGCGTCTGCCCCGTTATTTCAGATATCTGGGAGAACTCAGGGACGAAGGCGTAGAAAGAATTTCTTCCCAGGAACTTTCAGAACTGATGCATGTGACGGCTTCACAGATCAGACAGGATTTTAATAACTTTGGTGGCTTCGGTCAGCAGGGATATGGTTATAATGTAGACTTCTTATACAAAGAAATCGGTAAGATACTGGGACTGGACAAGACACATCACCTTATTATTATTGGTGCAGGTAACTTGGGACAGGCATTGGGCAATTATATGAATTTTGAAAGAAGGGGCTTTATTTTAAAGGGAATTTTTGATAAAAACCCTGCATTACACGGCAAAAAGGTACGTGAAATTGAAGTACAGCCCATGGAGATGATAGAGAGCTTTGTTCGTGAAAATGATGTGGATATTGCAGTGCTCACCATTCCCAAGACCAGTGCGGTAGAGGTGGCAGAGGTGCTTGTGGCAAACGGTATCAAGGCAATCTGGAATTTTGCACATGTGGATTTGAATGTACCGGAAGGTATTCAGGTGGAAAATGTACATCTGTCCGACAGCCTGATGAAGCTTTCCTACAATTTGGAGAGATATAATAAGGAGCATTGATTTCTATGGGCCGTAAAGAAGAAAAATACGAACCGGCATTACAGAACAAAAGGATTCCGATACTGACGCTGGATCATAAATGGCATCAGCTTTTTAGTGCAGCGGATACCACTACCGCTATCATGAAACTGGAAGAGCAGCTAAATGACTTGTTAAAGCGACAGGGCAAGCTGAATACGGAAAGTAAAGAAATTAAACGCTTAAAAAAGAAGCTGATGGACGAAATCGTACCTATGGTAAATGAGTTTGAACAGCGTCCCAGTGCTTCTTTGGAAAAAAAGATTGAGGCAAGTAAACGCCTGATAAATGAATGCAATGAAAAGCTGGAAAGTTATCGGGATGAACTGATGGATTTACCTAAAGAAATTGACAGGGTAAATTATGACCTGATGTTGGCGACCATGGATGCCTGTTATGATAAATTAAAGGAAAATACGGCTGAGATTGAGGAAATCGGCAACTGGATTACACAGGTGCGTATTGAACTGAAAAAGAAAATGGTTCGCAAGCAGGAAAAGGAACAGCTAAATCAGGATTTATATTCCTATATGCATGCTATATTCGGTGCAGAGGTCATTGATATTTTTGATATGAAATACAACCCTGACGAATGGGCAAAGAAGCAACAGGCACAAAAAGAAGAAAAGAAAGCAGAAGTACACAAGGGCAAACCTACAGAGTAGATTTTAAAAGAACTGTTGTATACAACAGTTCTTTTTTGTGATACTATTTAAGCATAAAAAACGGAAAGGACACTGTGGAGATGGAATATGTTGTAACAAGTGAAGAAATGCGGGCATATGATACTTATACCATAGAATATATGGGGGTTCCTTCGCTTGTTTTGATGGAGCGGGCAGCGTTAAAAACCGTGGAATGTATTATGGAAGTTGGGAAATGCATTGAAGAAACGGCTCAAAAGTTGAATATACAAAAGAAAATGCGGGTTTTGTGTGTATGCGGAACCGGTAATAACGGCGGGGACGGACTCTGCGTAGCAAGGCTTTTAAGAGAACAGGATATCAAAGCGGATGCGGTATTGATTGGAAACAGACAAAAATTGACCAAAGAGACTGCACTGCAACTTTCCGTTTTAGAAAAATACGGCGTGACGGTTGGGAATAAAGTACCTGAAGCAGAGTATGATATTATAGTGGATGCATTGTTTGGTATCGGACTTTCCCGAGAGATAACAGGAGAGGCAAGAGGTGCAATAGAAGCTGTCAATGCTAAGGCAGCCTACAAGATAGCACTGGATATCCCGTCGGGAATTGATGCGGATACCGGAAAGGTCTGGGGGCATGCCGTAAAAGCCGATGAAACCGTAGCCATAGCTTTTAAAAAGAGAGGGCATTGTTTGTATCCCGGAAGTCTTTTTGCGGGAAAGATACGGGTAGCAGATATCGGTATTACCAAAAGGAGCTTTGACGGCAGAGAGCCGCAGATGTATACTTATACGGATAGCGTAACAAATATGTGCCCCCATAGACTTCCCTACGGCAATAAGGGGACATTTGGAAAGGTGTTGATAGTAGCAGGCAGTTCCGAAATGGCAGGTGCGGCTCTTTTGTGTGGCGAAAGTGCATATCGCACCGGTGCAGGCATGGTAAAACTGGTAATTCCTGAAAACATCAGGGAAATTGTTCAGACGAAATTACCGGAGGCTTTGATACAGACCTATGCTTCTAAAGAGGGAATAACCAAAGCGGAAGAGACTGCGTTTTTACAGAATACAGAATGGGCAGATGTGATTGCAATAGGTCCCGGATTAAGTGTTTGTAAAAGTGGATTGTCGTTTTTAATAGCTGCTGCACAAAGTACAAAACCGCTTTTGATAGATGCGGACGGTCTGAATATGCTGGCAGAGGAAAATAGAAATAATATAGAAACCGGAACAGAATTGCAAAAAGGTATGATACATGAAATAGATATGCAGAATACTTCTGATAGCCAGAACTTATGGATGCTTATCAGAAAAAGAAAGAACCGGACGGTACTAACCCCTCATATGGGAGAACTGGCAAGGCTGTTGCAAAAGCCGGTATCGGAAGTGATAGCGGATGAAACGGTGGCAACGCAGGAACTGGCACAAAAGAGCGGTTGTATTGTAGTGGGAAAAAGTGCAAGAACACATGTCTGCAAGGCGGGCGAAAGGATTTTTTTAAATACCGCCGGAAACGATAAAATGGCAACAGCAGGAAGCGGAGATGTGTTGGCAGGCATTATTGCGGCACTGATGGCACAGGAAGCAAAGAACTGTGATCACAGACAGACAAATGACATAGATGAAGCGAAACTACCGGATAATGAAGCATGTGGAAAAGGGCAGGAAGAACTGGACAGTATGGAAAGTGCCGTCTGCTTAGGTGTTTATCTGCATGCCTGTGCGGGAGATATTGCGGCAAATAAAGCCGGTAAGGCAGGAATAACTGCCTCTGACATTATTAAGGGTCTGGGATTGTTGATGCAGGCAGAAGAATAGATGTAAAAGCAGACCGTAAAGGGCGGTCTTTTAAGGAGAGATAAAGAAGATGGATATGGAACAATATGCAAGAGGGTATGCATTGGTGGATTTGGATGCGGTTGTATCCAATATAAAGGCCATGGCGGCACATGTGAAACCGGGTACCCGTATTCTTGCAGTAGTAAAGACGGATGCATATGGACACGGTTGTATACCAATTGCAAAGGCTTTGGAAAAACTTGATTTTATGTATGGGTTTGCGGTGGCTACACCTGAAGAAGCCTTTGAACTGCGTGAAAGCGGTATTACATTACCGATATTGATTTTAGGATATTCGTTTCCGTACAGCTTTAAGGAACTGGTGGCACGGGAAATCAGACCTGCTATTTTTACTTTGGATGCGGCGAGGTTGTTGTCAGAGGAAGCACTCAGACAGAATAAAAAGGCAAAAGTACATATAAAAGTAGATACAGGCATGGGCAGAATCGGCATTTTCCCTGATGAAGAGGGATTTGCGTTTGTAAAAGAGCTTGCGTCATTGGAAGGTATTGAAATTGAAGGAATATTTACTCATTTTGCAAGAGCCGATGAAAAAGACAAAAGATTTGCCGAAAAGCAGATGGCACTTTTTAAAGCATTTACGGAAAGGCTGGAAAAGGAACTGGGACTTACTAACCTGATTAAAGACTGTTCCAATTCGGCCGGTATTCTGGAAATTCCGGAGGCCAATATGGATGTGGTAAGGGCCGGCATTATTTTGTATGGTTTAGCTCCTTCGGAAGATGTAGATATGAGTATTATTCCGTTAAAACCGGCACTTTCCTTGCTCAGTACCGTTGTATATACCAAATGGCTGCCTAAGGGGTATCCCATCAGCTATGGGGGTACTTATGTAACGGATAAACCCACCCGCGTGGCAACCGTTCCGTTGGGCTATGGAGACGGGTATCCCAGAAGTCTTTCCAACAAAGGATATGTGCTGATACATGGTAAAAAAGCCCCTATTCTGGGAAGAGTCTGTATGGATCAGTTTATGGTAGATGTAACGGATATTCCCGAAGCAGAATACGGAAGCAAAGTAACATTAATCGGAAGAGACGGAGAAGAACAAATTACAGCTGATGAACTGGGGAACATATCAGGACGTTTTAACTATGAATTGATGTGTGATTTGGGCAAGCGGATTCCCAGAGTATATAAGGGGATAAATATATAATCCTAGCAGCAAAAAGGCAATAAAAGCCATAAGAGACTTGCAATAAAGGGCAGATAAAAGCAGGAAGAATATAACAACATAAATTGTATACCTTCGGATAAACTGGCAATAATACTACCAGACCGGCCGTTAGAAACGGCAAAAGAAGGGATATGCGCGTTATGAAAAGAGGAGATGTATATTATGCGGATTTAAGACCGGTGGTCGGTTCCGAACAGGGAGGTATCAGACCGGTTTTAATTATACAGAATGATGTAGGGAACAGACACAGCCCCACAGTCATTTGTGCAGCAATTACGTCCAAGATGAATAAGGCAAAGCTGCCTACCCATATAGAACTATCCACAGAACAATATGACATGGATAAGGATTCGGTTATTCTATTGGAACAGTTACGTACTATTGATAAAAAACGGTTAAAAGACAAGGTCTGTCATCTGGATGCGAGAATTATGCAGAAAGTTAACCGTGCGCTTATGATTAGTCTGGAACTGGATACATAGATAAAATAAGTTTTAGACTAACTGCGAAGGATTGAAATAGTGGCATGCCTTGACGAACAGAGTCATAAATGCTATATTTTAATTTACGATATCTGAAACAGATAAAAGCAAAAAAAGAGAACCAAAGGAGAGGACTAAGATGTCAGGACATTCAAAATTTGCAAACATTAAACATAAAAAGGAAAAGAACGATGCCGCAAAAGGTAAAATCTTTACCATTATCGGTAGAGAAATTGCGGTAGCGGTTAAGGAAGGCGGTCCCGACCCTGCCAATAACTTTAAACTGGCACAGGTAATTGCAAAGGCAAAATCCAATAACATGCCTAACGATACCATTGAAAGAGGTATCAAGAAGGCTGCCGGTGATGTAGGTAATGTAAACTACGAATACGTTACATATGAGGGTTATGGTCCTAACGGCATTGCTATTATCGTGGATGCACTGACTGATAACAAGAACCGTACCGCGGCAAATGTAAGAAGTGCGTTTACCAAGGGACAGGGTAATATCGGTACTCCCGGTTGCGTATCCTTTATGTTTGATAAAAAGGGACTGATTATTATTGATAAAGAAGAATATGAAGCAGATGCAGACGAACTGATGATGCAGGTATTGGATGCAGGTGCAGAGGATTTTGCAGAAGAAGAGGACAGTTATGAAGTGACTACTGATCCTGATGATTTTGAAGATGTGCGCAAAGCATTGGAAGAAGCAGGTATCCCCATGTTAAGTGCGGAAGTAACCATGATTCCCCAAAACTATGTTAGTTTGACTGACGAAACTGCTATCAAGAATTTGCAGAGAACTCTTGACTTGCTGGAAGACGACGATGATGTGCAGGCAGTATACCACAACTGGGATGAATAAGGAGTACGGATATGAAAAAAGAGACGATTTGCATACAGGCAGGCTGGCAGCCTAAGAAGGGAGAACCCAGAATTCTTCCCATTTACCAGTCCACAACTTTTAAATACGAGACATCTGAGCAGATGGGTAAGCTTTTTGACTTGGAAGAGAGCGGTTATTTTTATACCAGACTGCAGAACCCTACCAATGATTTCGTGGCAGAAAAAATCTGTCAGTTGGAGGGCGGTGTAGCAGCTATGCTTACCAGCTCCGGTCAGGCTGCAAACTATTATGCGGTTTTCAATATCTGTGAAGCGGGAGACCATTGCATTATGTCTTCCACCGTATATGGTGGTACTTTTAACTTACTTACCGTTACCATGAAGAAGATGGGTATCGAATGTACTGTGGTGGACCCGGATGCTTCTGAGGAAGAACTGGCTAAGGCATTCAAGGACAATACCAAGTGTGTATTGGCAGAAACTATTGCAAACCCTGCACTGGTAGTGCTGGATATTGAAAAGTTTGCACGTGTGGCACACAGTCATAATGTACCTCTTATTATTGACAATACTTTTGCAACCCCTATCAACTGCAATCCTTTTGAATGGGGTGCAGATATTGTGACGCATTCTACTACTAAATACATGGATGGTCATGCCATGACCGTAGGTGGAGCCATTGTGGATTCTGGTAATTTTGACTGGGCAAAGTATCCTGACAAATTCCCCGGACTCTGCGCACCGGATGATTCCTACCATGGTGTAACCTATACTGAAAAATTCGGTAAAGCTGCATATATTACCAAAGCAACCGTACAGTTGATGAGAGATTTAGGCTCCATTCAGGCTCCTCAGAATGCATTTTTGTTAAATGTAGGTTTGGAAACTCTGCCTCTTCGTATGGAAAGACATTGTGCAAATGCACAGGCAGTTGCCGAATATTTGGAAAATCATGAAAAAGTAGCATGGGTTAACTATCCCGGCTTAAAGAGCAATAAATATTATGAACTGGCACAAAAATACATGCCTAAGGGCACTTGTGGTGTTATCAGCTTTGGCTTAAAGGGTGGCAGAGAAGCAGCTTCTGCGTTAATGGATAAGCTGAAACTGGCAGCCATTGTTACCCATGTGGCTGATGCACGTACCTGCGTACTGCATCCTGCAAGCCATACACACAGACAGATGACCGATGAACAGCTTGTAGAAGCAGGTGTGGCACCTGATTTAATCCGTTTCTCTACCGGCATCGAAAACGTAGAGGATATTATTGCGGACTTAGAGCAGGCACTGGCACAGATTTAAGATTGTACAAAAGGAGGGTGCATGGACAGACTGGCGATAGTAGTACCCTGTTATAATGAGGAAGAAGTATTACATATAGCGGCAGAGGCTTTCAGAGGTGTACTTGATGACCTGATAAAAAAGCAAAAAATTGCAGAGGATAGTTTTGTACTTTTTGTAAATGACGGCAGCAAGGATAAAACATGGGAGCTTATCGAAGAAGAACATGCTGCCCATCCTATGCAGATAAGAGGTGTCAAACTGGCCGGTAATGTAGGACACCAGTTTGCCTTGACTGCAGGCCTTATGACGGCAAAAGATATGTGCGATATAGCAGTATCTATTGATGCTGATTTACAGGATGATATTAAAGCCATTGAAGAGATGGTGGATAAATTCCATGAAGGTAACGATATCGTATATGGTGTACGCAGTGACAGAAGTTCGGATACTTTCTTCAAAAGATTTACTGCCCAGAGTTTTTATAAGCTTATGGGCGGTATGGGAGTAAAAACAGTGTATAACCATGCGGATTTCCGGCTGATGAGCAAGCTGGCACTGGAGCAATTTGCCCAGTACGGAGAAAGTAATCTGTTTTTAAGAGGAATTGTACCGACTATCGGATATCAGACGGCTTGTGTATATTATGAGCGTAAGGAACGTGTGGCGGGTGAAACCAAATATCCCCTTAAAAAGATGCTGGCACTGGCATTTAACGGTATTACCTCTTTTTCCATAAAGCCTATCAGTCTGATTACCTGGCTGGGGGTACTTATTATAATAGGTAGTATACTTGCAGCGATTTATGCACTGATATCTTATTTTACCGGCAATGTAGTACAAGGTTGGACCTCCCTGATACTTTCTATCTGGTTTATCGGAGGCGTGCAGCTTTTGGCAATCGGTATGGTAGGACAATATATCGGTAAGATTTATGTGGAAGTAAAGCATCGCCCCAGATACAACATTGAAAAGATATTGCAATAGCCCGAAAGGGTAAAGGAGCAGTCAATGACATTTAAGAAAAACCGGTTAAGCATTGTAATATGGATACCTTTTGCGCTGGTTATCTGTGCAGTATATGGTCTGGCTTTGTATCAGGCATTAGTGCAGGTCCCCATGCTTGCCAATTCCTATGTCAGGATGGGGCTTGCGGTAGTTTCTCTGGGGCTTGCGGCAGGTATCTTTGTGGGAATTAAAAAGTTATCCGGTATAAAAACAATGCAGAAGCAGCTACTTTTAGAGGCACTTTGTTTTGCAGTGCTATTAGGAGTGGGTGTGTTTTTGCGTTGTTATTTTTTGTACAATACCGGTGAAGGAACAGATTATTTTCAAGAGGCGGCTTATTTCGAAACAGCTAAAGTTACAGGCAGCGGAATCACTCCTATTGCACACGGTATCCAGTATTTCTATGTGGTGCTTTTAAGAGGGTTATTCTTTCTCTTTGGCAATCATTTTTTTGCAGGAATTGTACTGCAAATTGTATTGCAGAGTGCTGCAGTGCTTGTATGGTATTCGGTAATCCGTAAAATGACGGGAGCAGTTGCAGCACTTACCTTTTTAGCAGGTATGATGCTTTTGCCGCAAAGCATAAAAAGCGGACTTGTTTATTCTCCTAAATATCTATATCTGTTAATGGCAGGTGTTGTATTTTTGGTAATTGCAGGGCTTTTGAAAAGAGAGTACATACTGAAACCTTTAAAATGGTATTCTTATATAACAACATTTCTTGCGGGAATAGGGTTGGGTCTGCTTGTTTATCTGGATGTAACAGGGCTTATCTTTTTTGTTCCGATACTGGCATTGGGATTTGTCAGCCAAAAAGAGGGCACGGAAACAATGGAACTCAAAAAGAAAGTGTCCCGGATTTTATTACAGACAGTTACCGTTATCGTTGGTTTTGGACTGGCAGCAATATTGTTTTTATATATTGATGCCATGCAGAGCGGCAGTACGATAAAAGAAGTGTTTTCTGCATGGTGTGCACTGTTCAGATATAAGGGGCTTGGTACGCTTCCGACGATCTTTTTATATGAACAGGCACAGTGGATACATGTAGGAATATTGTTTTTGCTGGTTTTAGGCGTTCCTGCCTTTTTTGTAAGAAAGAAAAAAGAAATGCAGTTAGTTTGGGCATTTATGTTGACTGTCGCTGGACTTATTCATGCAGGTGGTTTTTATGCACAGGGGATGAACTGTGATTTATTGTTACTGGTTTTAGTATTGGCGTTGACCGGTGCAGGTCTGCAGGCATTGCTTTCAAAAGAAATACCGGTTGAAAAATCAGCGGTGGAAATGCTTGAGGAAACGGAACAGACGGACAATTCCGTAGAAGTGGTGGCAACACCGACAGAAAGCGAAGAACTTAAAGAAACAGAAGTGTCAGTAGAAAGCGAAGAGAGTAAGACGAAGGAAGTATTGGCAGAAGACGAAGGACTTGAGGAGACAGAAACAGTGACAGAAAATGAAGCGACTAAAGAAACTAAACAGGAGACTAAGCCCAGATTTATAGAAAATCCCCTGCCACTGCCTAAAAAGCATGTAAAGAAGACTATGGGATATCGGTTGGAAGTTTCTGAAGAACAAATGAAATATGATATTGAAGTTTCCGATACGGATGATTTTGATATCTAAAGCTGATACATAAAAACGAAACTTTGGTACACAATAGTAAGGGACCGCTGAGCGGTTCCTTATTTTAAAAACCGGAGGAGTAGTTATGCAGGCAAAGAAAGAAAACAACAGGGAAGAAAATCGGGAAGACGAAAAGCACAGAGATGAGCGGATAGAGCAGACCGGACAGGTGCTTTTGGATAAAAATAAAGAAAAAGAGAACATTCATTTATTGACTATTATTGGTGAAGTGGAAGGGCACGACAACTTAAACGGCTCTGCAAAAACCACAAAGTATGAACATATATTGCCCCAACTGGCTGCCATAGAGGACAGTGAAGAAATAAAGGGTGTACTTGTGTTATTAAACACAGTGGGTGGCGATGTGGAAGCGGGACTTGCCATTGCGGAAATGTTAGCCTCCTTATCTAAACCGACGGTATCTTTGGTATTGGGGGGCAGTCATTCCATTGGTGTACCTATTGCGGTCAGCACCGATTATTCCTATATTGTGCCTACGGGAACCATGGTAATTCATCCGGTAAGAATGAACGGTATGGTGATTGGAGTACCGCAGACATTTGATTATTTTAAACAGATACAGGACCGTATTACCGGATTTGTATGCACCCATTGTTCCATCAAAAAACAAAGGTTGGAAGATTTGATGATGGAGACAGGTGTACTGACTAAGGATGTGGGAACCATTCTGGTGGGACAGGAAACGGTAAATGAAGGCATTATTGATGAAGTGGGTGGTATAAAAGAAGCAATGGCAAAGCTACACCAAATGATTGGGAGAGTACCGGAAAGAAAAAATAAAAACTAAATTGTATACATGATGACAAAACAGAGGAAAAATGGTATAATATCATAGATTATGGCATTCCGTAATAAAATACAGGAAGATTAAGGCCGAAATCAGGAGCAGATAGGTTATGGCAACAACGAATAAAGGCAGAAAAACAACTACATCCGGCAAAAACAGCCGGACTTCTACAAAAGCAAAAACCAATAGCAGACAGTATTCCGAGCAGGAGAGTGCACTTTTTCACGAGGTGGGACTTATTCTGCTTTTTGCTGTGGCAGTTATATTGTTTTTATGTAACTTCGGAGTTATCGGTACGGTAGGTGACGCTATCAGTGGCGTGCTTTTCGGACTTTTCGGATATTTGGCATATATTGTGGCGATTGTGGCATTTTTGGCGGCGGCATTCTGGTCGGCCAATGCAGGTAGTCCGGCAGCGGTCAGAAAGCTGGTGGCAGGTGTGGTGCTGTTTCTGATGGCAGGCGTAGTAATGGAAATGTTTACCGGAACAGCTACCAGTCTGGAAAGCTATAGTATGGCAGATATTTATAAAGCTAACAGTGAAGCCAGAAGCGGTGGCGGTGTCATTGCCGGCAGTCTGGCTTATTTGTGTTATCATTTTCTGGATACCATAGGTACAATTCTGGTAGTAATTATTCTTTCCATTATCAGTATTGTGCTTTTGACCGAAAAATCCTTTGTAAACAGTGTAAAAAATGGTGGAAGACGTGTGGCAGAGCTTTCCAGGGAGGATGCAAAACGCAGAAGAGAAAATGCAGCCTTACGTCAGTCAGAGTTGGAAGAAGAACGTTTGCGTAAGGAAGAAGAGCGGACAAGGCGTGAAGAAGAGAAACGTTTAAAGGCAGAAGAAAAAGAGAACGAAAAGATTTTGCGTATGGATAAAAAGGTATCCGGTGTGATGGCGGATACTTCACTTACAAATTATCCCACACAGGATAAAAAGGATAGGGACGATATTCACGAAATTACCTTAAATGAAAATGCAGAAGATGAGGATATGCCTGTATTCAGAGGAAAACGTGTACAGGAGAATATCCATGAAATTAAGGCACAGGATACGAGCCTTGATAATATTCGTATTCAGGGGGCAGCACCGGAACCTGTACAGGATATGATGCAGGAGGAAGAACCCTGGCCTGAGATGGATTATATACCGGCACCGGCGACGACAGGCAGGACAATGTCTTCCGTACAACGTACAGAAAATATGTCAGCACCGCCTGTCAGAGAAAGTGTAAATCGCAGGCCTGTGGCAAAATTGCCCACTGAGCCCAAGCCGGAAGGCAGTGATGCACAGATTGCAGAAGATATTCACAATACCGAGAAAAAAGTGCCCCGCAAATACATATTCCCGCCTCTTTCCAGATTGCAGAAAGGAAAAGGTGGTGGCGGTGACTCCGCAAGGGAGTTAAAAGAGACGGCAATGCGATTACAACAGACATTGCAGACCTTTGGCGTTAAAGTTACGGTTACGGATATCAGTCAGGGACCTTCCGTTACCCGGTATGAATTGCAGCCTGAGCAGGGAGTAAAGGTGAGCAAAATTGTAGGTCTGGCAGACGATATTAAATTAAATCTGGCAGCAACGGATATCCGTATTGAGGCACCCATTCCCGGTAAGGCAGCAATCGGTATTGAAGTCCCCAACAAAGAAAATACCGCGGTAGCACTGCGCGACTTGTTGGAAACTGCAGAATTCAGGGATTTTTCATCCAATCTGGCTTTTGCGGTAGGTAAAGACATTGCCGGTAAAGTAGTGGTGGCGGATATTGCAAAGATGCCCCACATGTTGATTGCGGGTGCAACCGGTTCCGGTAAATCCGTGTGTATCAACACCTTGATTATGAGTATTTTGTACAAAGCCCATCCGGATGATGTGAAACTGATCATGGTGGATCCCAAGGTTGTAGAGTTGAATGTATACAACGGTATTCCACACTTATTGATTCCGGTTGTAACAGACCCTAAAAAAGCGGCGGCGGCGTTACATTGGGCGGTTTCCGAAATGACGGAGCGTTACAAAAAGTTTGCGGATTTTAATGTCCGTGATTTAAAGGGATACAATCAGAAAGTAGAGAGCATGAAGGAGCAGGGAGATGAAACGGCACCTGCAAAAATGCCTCAGATTGTGATTATTGTAGATGAACTTGCAGACTTGATGATGGTGGCACCCGGCGAAGTAGAAGAGTCTATCTGCCGTCTGGCACAGCTTGCGAGAGCCTGCGGAATACATCTGATTATTGCAACCCAGAGACCTTCCGTAGACGTTATTACAGGTCTGATTAAGGCAAATATGCCCAGCCGTGTAGCGTTCAGTGTGTCTAGTGGTGTGGATTCCAGAACCATTCTGGATATGAACGGTGCGGAAAAACTTTTGGGTAAGGGCGATATGCTTTTCTATCCGCAGGGATATACAAAACCTGCCCGTGTGCAGGGAGCCTTTGTTTCGGACAAAGAAGTTTCTGATGTAGTGGATTTCTTGAAGAATCAGGCTATCGGTAATGTATATGCAGAGGATATTGAAGAGAAAATCAAGAGCATGGGATCCGGAAACGGTGGCGGCAGTGCCGCTGGAAGCGACGGTGGCAGTTCCTTAGACGAGTATTTTGCTGATGCAGGACGCTTTATTATTGAAAAGGACAAGGCATCCATCGGTATGTTACAGAGAGTGTTCAAAATTGGTTTTAACCGTGCAGCACGCATTATGGACCAGCTTTATGATTATGGCGTGGTCGGAGAAGAAGAGGGAACCAAGCCCAGAAAAGTATTGATGAGCGCAGAACAGTTTGAACAGCTGGTAGAAGAAGTTGTTTAAAGCAGTGAATACTAGTAAGAATATAGAAGCCGTATAGGCGGAATGAGAGGGAATTATGAAAACAGACATTCAGATAGCACAGGAAGCAGTAATGAAGCCTATTACTGAGGTGGCGGAAAACTTAGGGATTGAGGCAGACGAACTGGAATTATACGGTAAATACAAGGCAAAAATTTCTGATGAATATATGAAGCGGATTGCAGGCAACAAGGACGGTAAGCTGATTTTAGTAACAGCAATCAATCCTACCCCTGCAGGTGAGGGTAAGACTACCGTTACCGTAGGTTTGGGTGAAGCATTTGGCAGATTAAATAAAAAGTCCATTATTGCACTGAGAGAGCCTTCTTTAGGTCCCTGCTTTGGCATTAAAGGCGGTGCTGCAGGCGGCGGATATGCACAGGTAGTGCCTATGGAGGATTTGAACCTGCATTTTACAGGAGATTTTCATGCCATTACAGCAGCAAATAATCTGTTGGCGGCTTTATTGGATAACCATATCCAGCAGGGCAATGAACTGCGTATTGACCCCAGACAGGTAGTTTGGAAAAGATGTATGGATATGAACGACAGAGTGCTGCGTAATGTAGTAGTAGGTCTTGGTAATAAGACAGACGGTACAGTGAGAGAAGATCATTTTGTTATTACTGTGGCTTCTGAAATTATGGCGGTATTGTGTCTGGCAAATGATATGGAAGACTTAAAGGAACGCCTGTCCCAGATTGTAGTAGCTTATGACTATGACGGCAAGACCGTAAGAGCAGGCCAGTTAAATGCAGTAGGTGCGATGGCAGCATTGTTAAAGGATGCATTAAAGCCCAATCTGATTCAGACTTTAGAACATACCCCTGCATTAGTACATGGCGGACCTTTTGCAAATATTGCCCATGGCTGTAACTCCGTGAGAGCCACCAAGACTGCATTAAAAATGGCAGATTATGTTATAACCGAAGCCGGTTTTGGTGCGGATTTAGGAGCAGAGAAATTCTTTGATATTAAGTGCCGTAAGGCGGGACTGAAACCCGATGCGGTAGTATTGGTAGCCACCATCAGAGCATTAAAATACAACGGCGGTGTTGCGAAGGCGGACTTAAATACCGAGAATTTAGAAGCGTTGAAAAAGGGTATCGTAAACTTAGAAAAGCATATTGAAAATGTACAGAAATACGGTGTGCCGGTAGTCGTGGCCTTAAATGCATTTGTGGCAGATACACAGGCAGAAGTTAATTTTGTAAAAGAATTCTGTGAAAACAAAGGCTGTGAATTTGCACTGGCTGAGGTTTGGGCAAAGGGCGGCGAAGGTGGTATCGCTTTAGCAGAAAAGGTATTGGAAACCCTTGAAACTAAAGAAAGCAACTTCAAGGTACTCTATGAAGATGAATTATCCTTGAAAGAAAAGATTGAAACCGTAGCAAAAGAAATTTACGGTGCAGGCAGCGTAACCTATGCACCTACCGCAGCAAAGCAGTTGGAAAAACTGGAAGCACTGGGATATGGTAATCTGCCTGTTTGTATGGCAAAGAACCAGTATTCCTTATCTGATGACCCGGATAAGTTGGGCAGACCGGAAGGTTTTGAGATGAGTATCAGAGAGGTTTATGTTTCCGCTGGTGCAGGATTTGTGGTAGTATTAACCGGTGCGATTATGACTATGCCCGGACTTCCCAAAGCACCCGCAGCATACAACATCGATGTGAATGAAGACGGCGTTATTACAGGCTTGTTCTAAGAATTGAATTACAGACTTTATATTGGATTACAGGTACGATGTAATTTGTAAACCGGAGAAAGGTATGGTGGCTGAAATGGCACAGATTATTGACGGAAAAGTAATTTCCACACAGATTAAAGATGAATTAAAAGAAAAAGTAAGTAAAATGAAGGCAGAAGGCACAGAAGTAACCTTAGCGGTTATTCAGGTAGGCGCAGACCCTGCATCTTCTGTATATGTAGGTAATAAGAAAAAAGCATGTGAATATGTAGGTATCCGTTCTCTGGCATATGAATTACCGGAAGAAACTACCGAAAAAGAACTGCTTGATTTAATTGCAGAATTAAACGGTAGAAAAGATGTGAACGGTATTTTGGTGCAGTTGCCTTTACCTTCTCATATTGATGAAGATAAAGTAATTCAAAGCATTGACCCCAAAAAAGATGTGGACGGTTTCCATCCCCAGAGTGTAGGGGCATTGTGTATCGGTCAGCCCGGTTTTGTGTCATGCACTCCTGCAGGTATTATTCAGCTTTTAAAGCGCAGCGGCATTGAAATTGCAGGAAAAGAATGCGTTGTTATCGGCAGAAGCAATATTGTAGGAAAACCTATGGCACTGTTACTTTTAAGAGAAAACGGTACAGTAACCGTGGCACATTCCCGCACCAAGGATTTAAAGGAAGTGACTAAACGCGCAGATATTCTGGTAGTTGCAGTGGGTAAGCCCAAGATGATTACCAGAGAATATGTTAAAGAAGGTGCAGTAGTTATTGATGTAGGCATTCATAGAATGGAGAATAAAAAACTTTGCGGTGATGTGGATTATGAGGATGTAGCACCTATATGTAGTGCCATTACTCCTGTACCCGGTGGTGTAGGTCCTATGACCATTGCCATGTTAATGAACAATTGTGTAGAATCTGTTGATTTACAGGCGTAAAACAAGTAAAATGACAGAGACGGACAAAATTTGTTCCGGATGACCATTTGCAGGAGGCAGATTTTTCTATGAAATGTCCCAATTGTGGGGAGGAACTGAAAGAAGGGTATCTTTATTGCGAAATATGCGGTGAAGATATTCATATGGTTCCCGACTTTGAACCGGAAATTGAATATAGTATCAGTGAAACCCTTTCCGGTATTGTTGAGGACGTTTTGGAAGAAGTGCCTAAAAAACACCTGACAGTGAAAAAAGGTGGGAAGGGCAATAAGTGCAAAAGCATTATAATAGCCTCAGTTGTCGTTGGTATTTTGTTAATTGCAGGTTTAATAGTAGGCGGTTTTGCTTTAAAAAATTATCGTTACAATTCGGTAGAGTATCAGGTAACACAGGCAAATGCCGGGGTAGCGGCAGGCAATTATGAAGAAGCCATCCAGTATTATAAAAGGGCTTTAGAGTTAGACCCTACAAGTGTTACATATAGAAATGCGTTGGCCGAATTGTATGCATTGACCGGTGACGAGAACACTTATGTATCTTGCCTGATACAAATTCTCAGTCTGGGATATGCCAATGAAGATGAGAAAGCTGCAACTTATAAAAAACTCATTGCGTTTTATAAGAGCAAGGAAGACTATGTGTCCATCAATACGCTGTTAAACAACACAGAGGATGAAAATATACGGACGATGTATCAGGAATATTTAGCCTTGTCACCCGAATTCAGTTATCAGGAAGGAACATACGACGAAGTGGTTCCACTAAAACTGACTTCCAGCATCAGGGGAACTATTTATTATACACTGGATGGTTCCGTACCGGATGAAAACAGTGAAGTGTATACTACACCTATTTTTCTGGAAACCGGTTATTACGAAATATGTGCCCTGTTTGTAAATGAATATGGCATTAAGAGTGAAGTAGTAAAGAAGACTTATGTGATAGATGTTTTTAAGCCGGTTGCTCCGGAGGTGGAAACCTATAGCGGAGAATATTCCCGACCCGAAGTAATTACGGTAGTTGTGCCGGCTGAGTCTACGGTTTATTATACTACGGACGGCACCATACCGACCAATCATTCTATTCCTTACACAGGTCCTATTCCCATGCCTCTTGGTAAGAGCACATACAAGTTTGTGACTTATAACAAAGAGGGGGTGGCGGGAGAATGTACCACCAGACAGTATGAGTTGGTTTTACCAACTGATTTTACGGTAGATATGGCTATCCAAAAGTTGGTTGCACTTATGGTGGAGACCGGCAAAATACAGGATGCCACGGGCACACCGGTTGGTTTGACTGGTAAATATCTGTATGCATTCCGTTATGCAACGGAAATAACAGGTCAAGGTGAATTTTATATTATTTCAGAAGTGTATGAGGATGCTGCCGGTGTACAGTCCTATACAGGTGTACATTATGCGGTAGATATTTATACTCAAGAATGTTTTAAAGTGTCAAAGGATGCTTCCGGTAAACTGGTTACTGAGGCATTTTAAATAAAGCCGTTTCTCGCGGCAAAAACGAAAAAGAGAAGGCTTTGTAAGCCTGAGAGGTGTAAGATGTATAAGATTTTAAGAGCAGAAGAACTGACAACTAACATTTTTCTGATGGAAGTGGAAGCTCCCAGAGTAGCAAAATCCTGCCAGCCGGGACAGTTCATTATTGTCAGAAAAGATGATGAAGGTGAAAGAATTCCCCTGACCATTTGTGACTATGACAGAGAAAAGGGTAGCATTACCATTGTATTCCAGACTGTCGGTGCAGGAACCCAGGAAATGGCTACCATGAAAGAGGGAGATGCATTCCGTGATTTTGTAGGCCCCTTAGGTTGTCCTTCCGAATTTGTACATGAAGATGTAGAAGAATTGAAAAAGAAGAAAATTCTTTTTGTAGCAGGTGGTGTAGGTACCGCACCTGTATATCCGCAGGTAAAATGGTTACATGAACACGGCATTGATGCTGATGTTATTGTTGGTGCAAAAACCAAAGATTTACTGATTCTTGAAAAAGAGATGGAAGCAGTAGCAGGTAATTTATATGTAACTACCGATGACGGTTCCTATGGTCGTAGCGGTATGGTAACCCAGACTATCAAGGATTTGGTAGCTGACGGTAATAAGTACGATACCTGTGTGGCAATCGGACCTATGATTATGATGAAATTTGTGTGCCTACTTACAAAAGAACTGGAAATCCCTACCATCGTAAGCCTTAACCCTATTATGGTTGACGGTACAGGTATGTGTGGTGCTTGTCGTGTCAGCGTAGGTGGCGAAATTAAGTTTGCATGTGTAGACGGTCCTGAATTTGACGGTCATAAAGTAAACTTTGATGAAGCTATGCAGAGACAGCAGATTTATAAGACCGCAGAAGGCCGTGCTTTCTTAAAAGCCAAAGAGGGCGACACCCATCACGGTGGATGTGGAAATTGTCAGTAAACTTTGCTTGATAGCAGTATATAGCTGTTTATATAATATGAGTCTGAATAAATAGCCGCTATGCGGCAGGAGGAGAAAATAATGGACGTATTAAAGAAAACACCGGTTCGTGAGCAGGCACCTGAAGTGCGTGCAAAGAACTTTGACGAGGTTTGCCTCGGATATAATAAAGAAGAAGCTATGGAAGAAGCAAGCCGTTGTATCGGATGTAAGAATGCACAATGTGTAAAGGGATGTCCCGTAGCAATTGATATCCCCGGATTTATCAATCAGGTAAAGGAAGGCAATATTGAAGCTGCTTATCAGGTAATCAGTGAATCTTCTGCATTACCTGCAGTCTGCGGACGTGTATGTCCTCAGGAAAGCCAGTGTGAAGGAAAATGTATCCGTGGTATCAAGGGCGAGCCTATCTCTATCGGTAAGCTGGAGCGTTTTGTAGCTGACTGGGCAAGAGAAAACGGCATTAAACCTGAAGGCGCAAAAGAAAAGAATGGTAAGAAAGTAGCTGTAATCGGTTCCGGTCCTGCCGGTCTTACTTGTGCCGGTGATTTAGCAAAAATGGGTTATGAAGTAACTATTTTTGAAGCACTGCATGAGCCGGGTGGTGTATTGGTTTATGGTATTCCTGAATTCCGTCTGCCCAAAGAAGCGGTTGTGGCAAAAGAAATTGAAAATGTAAAATCCTTAGGTGTTAAGATTGAAACTAATGTAGTAGTTGGTAAATCCGTAACCATTGATGAACTGTTAAGTGAAGAAGGATTTGATGCGGTATTTATCGGTTCCGGTGCAGGTCTTCCTAAGTTTATGGGTATTCCCGGTGAAAATGCTAACGGTGTATTTTCTGCAAATGAATACTTAACCAGAAGCAACCTGATGAAGTCATTTGATGAAAATTCCAACACGCCTATTATGAGAGGTCAGAAGGTGGCAGTAGTCGGTGGCGGTAATGTTGCAATGGATGCTGCAAGAACTGCATTAAGACTGGGTGCAGAGGTGCATATCGTATATCGTAGAAGTGAAGAAGAACTGCCTGCCCGTGTGGAAGAAGTACATCACGCAAAAGAAGAAGGCATTATCTTCGACTTACTTACCAATCCTATTGAAATCCTTACGGACGAAAAGGGATGGGTAACCGGTATGAAGTGTATCAAGATGGAACTGGGTGAGCCTGACGCTTCCGGCAGAAGACGTCCTGTGGAAGTTGCCGGTTCTGAGTTTGTGATTGATGTAGATACCGTTATTATGTCTCTGGGTACATCCCCCAATCCTCTGATTTCTTCTACCACAGAAGGTTTGGAAACCAACAAGTGGAAATGTATTGTAGCAGAGGAAGAGAACGGACAGACCTCCAAAGAAGGTGTATATGCAGGTGGTGATGCGGTAACCGGTGCGGCAACCGTTATTCTGGCAATGGGGGCCGGAAAAGCAGGTGCAAAGGGTATCGACGAATATCTGCGTAACAAATAAGACGGAGGCGTTTCTATGGTAAAGCATATTGTATTGTGGAATTTTAATGCAGAAATGACCGCAGAAGAAAAACGTACTGCGGGAGCAAAAATGAAAGAACTGTTAGAGCCTATAAAGGATTTGGTTCCCGGGGCTGTGGAAATTAAAGTAGTGATGAACGAAATGGTTTCCAGTAACCGTGAAATCGCTTTGATTGGTACTTATGAAACAGAAGAGGCATTAAAAGCATATCAGGTGCATCCGGCACATGTAGAAGCCGGAAAGTATGTACGCAGTGTAACCTGTGACCGTGCTTGTCTGGATTATGAGGTTTAACAGAAAGTTTCGCAGGTCTTATTGCATTAAATAAGTAATGGAGGTAATTACTATGCCATGGTGTCCGAAATGTAAAAACGAGTACAAGGAAGGAATAGAAACCTGTAGTGACTGTGGTTGTGAATTGGTGGAAGATGAACCTTTAGAAGATGTTACACTCTCTGATGTAGAAACTGCATTACAGGAAATGTCAGAGGAAGAGAAGGCTGCTTTTAAAGAAACATTAAAACAGGTTGTGGAAGAGGCTGAGACAGCAGAGCGTAACAGACCCGTTGCACCGTACCAGAACAGTGCTGCAAAAGCAGAAGACAATAAAGCATCTGCCTATATGCTTTTGATTTTTGGCGTTCTGGGGATGGTAGTGGTTATTTTGGGTATATCCGGCGTACTCCCTATTTATTTAAGCGGTGCAGGTAAATATATGGCTTATGGTATTATGAGTGCCCTGTTCCTTTTGTTTATTGTAATGGGACTGGTATCCATGAAATCCTATCGTATTTTTGCCAAAAAAGCAGAGTCCGAAAATACTTTGCGCAGTACTATAGAAAAGTGGTGCAAGGAAAACCTGACAGCAGAAAGCATAGATAAAGTACTGTTTGCTGAGAAACAGGATGTCGATGGCACAAATTCTGACGGAGAAGATACGCAGCCTGCTAAGGGCGAAGATGCTGATCAAGAGGCTGATGATACAGAAGATGTCAGTGCAGATATTTCCGAGGAAGAGAAATATTTTAAGAGAACCTCTTATATGAAAGAAAAGATTACGGAAAAATTCTTAAATTTAGACGAGGCTTTTCTGGACAATTTTGTAGATGAAATGTATACCAATATCTACGGAGAATAAGTCATAACAATCAGGACTGTTGTAAAATGGATTGTAACGGTTTAAAACAGGACCGGAAACGCCTTTTACAGCAGTCTTTTTGATGGGAGTTTATATGAGAATATCCATAGTTTGTGTAGGAAAAATCAAAGAAAAGTTTTACAGGGATGCTATCGATGAATATGCCAAGCGATTGTCCCGATACTGTAAATTAGAAATCCTTGAAGTGCCGGACGAAAAAACGCCTGACAATGCCAGTGAAGCAGAAGAGGCACAGATAAAGAAAAAAGAGAGTGAACGGATTTTGTCCAAAATAAAGGAAGATGCCTATGTAATTACACTTGAAATACTGGGTAAAAAGATGGATTCACCCTCATTTGGACAGGTTTTGGAAAAGGCCGCACTTTCCGGCAAAAGCCATATTCAGTTTGTAATCGGCGGTTCGTTAGGCTTGCATGAAACAGTAAGCAAACGGGCTGATTTAAAAATCAGTTTTTCAGATATGACATTCCCCCATCAATTGATGAGAGTGATTCTGTGTGAACAGATATACAGAGGGTATCGGATTATCAATGGGGAACCGTATCATAAATAGGGTACAGGGAAAATCAGAAGTATAAGAAAGCGTTGAAAGGATGGTAAATGTGCCATCCTTTTCATTATTATTGGAGGTTAAACAAATTATCCTGATATGTGTTGACTATTTTTCCAAATATGGTATCATAATATTAGTGGAGAGTCCTGCCGTAAAGTGGACTGCTAAAAGCGTTAGCAACTCTAATGGAGTTACTACAATCAGTGGCTATGCGGAAACGCATAGCCATTCTTACAAGGAGAATCATGCAATCAGAATTCAGTCTATATAAAGTGGATATGAAATATATCCGCAATCTGCACAATATCGACGATAAAGTACTTTCAGTTTCCCCACAGACAGGAAAAAGTAATAGAGTTTTTGTTGGAATAGTTGTTGTTTGTGGTATACATAATTATTGTATTCCGTTGTCTTCCCCAAAGGAAAAACATAAGAATATGAAAAATTCAATGGATTTTTCTAAAATAGAAGTGGATGGGGAATTTTTAGGAGTATTGAATTTTAACTTAATGATACCAATTGAAGAAAAGCAATTGCAGATGATTGATATAATGATTCATAAACGTGATAGAGAGAATATCCAAAGTATATAGGCGGTTGTGTCAACAGGAATTAAAATGGTGTCAGGAAAACAGTGAAACTGTTTGCAATAAGGCAAATGTACTATATAGAAAGTATATGTCGGGAGAAGAATTTTCGGGTAGAAAGCGGTGTTTAAATTTTCATAAACTGGAGACAGAGTGTAGGAAGTATAATTCAAAACAACAAAATTACAAAAACGGGAGATAACTATGATAAAAGTAGATTTGCAGGGAACATGGGAATTATATCTGGACGGTGAAAAGCAGTGCACCAATCCGCCCAAAGGAAATGAAAGAATTGTGCTTCCGGACAGTACCGCACATGCTAAAAAAGGAGAAGAGAACAGGGAACCGAATACCGGATATATGACGGACAGGTACTATTTTGAAGGTTTTGCATGGTATACCAGAACCATCTTTATAGAAAAAGACTGGACGGACAAAAAGATTGTATTGTTTTTGGAACGTACAAGAATTTCTACCGTATACATAGATGGCGTGGAAATTAGCACAGAAAACAGTCTCTGCGGTTACCATAAGCACGATTTAACCGGTAAATTGAATGAGGGAGAACATACCCTTACCGTTAGAGTAAATAATACAGATTATCCTACCCGTGGCGGACACATGACATCTCCCGATACCCAGACTAACTGGAATGGTATCGTAGGACGTATGGAACTGCAAATCCGTGAAAAAGTATATCCTGAAAATCTGCAAATTTATGCAAAAGACCCCAAAGAAGTAAAGGTAACGGCAGATATTTACGGTCCTGAGGATGGAGAAGCACAGGTAATTATACGCAGAAAAGATGGGGAAGTTCTTTATCGGGGAACGCATGCATGTGAAAATAAAAAGCTCCAAGCGGTAGTTTCCATAGAGGGAGAAAATCTGCTTTGGGATGAATATCAAACCAATCTTTTGGAAGCAGAAGTGATGATAGGAGAAGAAAGCATTTCTACCAGTTTCGGTATCCGTAAATTGACTACTAAAGGCAGGCGACTGCTTATAAACGATAAAGAAGTATTTTTTAGAGGAAAGCATGACGGACTGGTATTTCCACGGACCGGCTATGCTCCTATGACGGTTGCGGAATGGAAAAAGGTGTTTGCCACAGCAAAGGAATATGGTATCAATCATTACCGGTTCCACACCTGTTGTCCCCCTGATGCGGCATTTGCGGCGGCTGATGAGATGGGTATCTATATGGAGCCTGAATTACCTTTCTGGGGTACAATAGCGGCACCGGGAGAAGAATACTATAATGCAGAAGAACAGGCATATCTGATAGAGGAGGGATTCCGTATTCTTAGAGATTACGGCAATCATCCTTCTTTTGTGATGCTTTCCATGGGAAATGAATTATGGGGAAATATGGAACGCATCAATAGTTTTTTACATGGCTATAAGCAGGTGGATGACCGGCATTTATATACACAGGGTTCCAATAATTTTCAGTTTTGCCCGGCAGTCCTTAAGGATGAAGATGTTTTTTGTGGTGTACGTCTGGCAGGAGACAGGCTGTTTCGCGGTTCCTATGCCATGTGTGATGCACCACAGGGACATATTCAGACCTGTGAGCCCAATTCGTCCCACAATTATGATGAAATTATTGCACCCCAGATGCTTACAGAAGTAAATGCGGTAAGTGAAGATATTGAAATACAGTATGGTACGGGAACGAAGAAAGTAAAAGCAGTAGAAAATACAGGTGCTTTTATTCCCCAAGTACCGGTGATTTCCCATGAAGTAGGACAATATGACTTTTTTCCCGATTTTACGGAGTTGGGACGTTATGCAGGTTCCCAGCAGCCCTTGTATTTAGAACTTTACAGGGAACGTATGGAAAAGAGCGGAATTTATGGGCAATGGAAAGATTTCTTTAAGGCAACAGGCACCTTTGCGGTGGATTGTTACCGGAGAGAAATTGAAACGGCACTCCGAACAAAAGAATTGAGTGGATTTCAGTTGTTGGATTTACAGGATTTTCCGGGACAGAATGTGGCATTGGTCGGTGTGTTGAATGCATGGATGGAGTCTAAAAATTTAATTACTCCTGCAAAATGGAGAAACTTTTGTGATGATACGGTGATTTTGGCAGAACTGGACAGTTTTATAGCAAAAGAAAAAGAAGAAATCCAGATGCCTGTCAAACTGTCTGTGTGTAATTGGGAAACATTCACCGGTACAGAGTTGAAGTATCAGGTAAATATGGGAGAAGTATGTCTTGCAGAAGGCAGTATTTCCATTACAAAAGGAAAAACAAGACTTACGGATATAGGTGTGATAGATTTTGCAATACCTGCACTCAAACAACCGCAGAAAGTACAAATTGTATTGCAGATAGCAGATACAGAGTATGCCAATGACTATACATTGTGGGCATATCCCGATTTGGAGGTAGAGATTACAACGGATAAGATTTCCTGTGGGGATAAAGAAGTATATATAGCCAAGACTCTTGTGGAAGCAACTACATATAAAGAATTGCAGCAGGCATTTGTATATATTCCGGAGCAAAATGAAGAAGATGTGGAAGGTACATATTGTACGGATTTCTGGAACTATCCCATGTTCCGTTCCATATCCGAAAGCATGAACCGTAAGGTGCCTGTGGGAACGTTAGGCTTATACATTCACACAGATAATAAACTGGCAGAGTATTTCCCGACCGAAAGTTATTCAACTCCCCAGTGGTACAAAATAGTAATGCACAGTCATTGTACAGTGCTTGAGGACAAAGAAAACATAGAGTTAGTAGTACAACCTATTGATAATGTAGAAAGATGTCACAAACTGGGTATGCTTTATTATCAGGATGGTATGCTGGTCTGCACCTCCCGGTTATGGGAGATTAAAGAATATCCCGAGGTAAAGGCTTTTGCAAAGACGTTGCTGGAAATGGTAAAATAGTTATTATTTGATAAAATAATTATTAAGGGAAAGGAAGTTTATATGAATGCAATATTTCACAGAGTAAGTATCAGAAAATATCAGGAAAAACCGGTTGAACAGGAAAAAATTATTACTATGCTGAAAGCTGCTATGGCAGCACCTTCTGCATGCAACCAGCAGCCTTGGGAGTATTATGTGGTAACAAATAAAGAGAAAATTGAAGAATTATCAAGAACTTCACCTTATGCATCCTGTGCAAAGGATGCACCTCTTGTATTTGTAGCCTGTGCCAGAAAAGAAGAAGGGATTATAGCGCCTTCCTATATTGAGATTGATATGAGTGCTTCGGTAGAAAACCTGTTATTGGAAGCAGATGCGTTAAATTTAGGTGCCGTCTGGCTGGGGATTGCTCCTGAGCAGGAAAGAATGGAAGCGGTTCGCAAAGTCATAGATTTACCCGAAAAACTGTATGCTTTTGCTTTACTTCCCTGCGGATATCCGGCAGAAGAAAGACCACAGGAGAACCGTTATGAAGAAAGCAGAGTACATTATTTGAAATAAAGTTTGTAACGCTGCCAAATGAGTCACACAGGTTGAAAAGAAATGAAAATTGTATTAAATATATATAAAATGCTAGGCATAAATACAAAAAACATGTTATGATAATACGGAGTTTGAAGAAATTTATAAAGTCACTTTGCTGACAGATTGTGAGGATATATGTACAACGATTTACTTTCTATCGGACCGGTTACGGTTCACGGATATGGTCTGATGATTGCAATAGGTGTAATTGTAGCACTTTTTACAGGAGAGGCATTGGCTAAAAAGAGAGGACTGAATTCGGATGCGGTGTATCCGATTACTTTCTTAAGTGTGTTCGGAGGGTTTTTCTGTGCAAAGATTTTATTTTGTATTGTAGAGTGGGAAACATTTATTAGAGATCCCAAGCAGGTGTTGACCGGGAATGGTTTCGTGGTATATGGAGGTATTATTGGCGGCGTTTTGATATCTTTCTTGTATTGCCGCTTTAAAAAGCTGAGCTTCTGGGATTATTTTGATTTAGTATTACCCTGTGTGGCAATCGCACAGGGCTTTGGACGTATCGGTTGTTTTCTGGCGGGATGCTGTTATGGTAAAGAAACCGATTCGGTTATCGGTATTGCCTTTACCCATTCAGAGCAGGCACCTAACGGCATTAAGCTGATTCCGGTGCAGTTATTCTCTGCAGCAGGTATGTTTGTGATTGCAGCAATCTTGTTTTGGTATGCAGCTAAAAAGAAACATGCAAAGGGACAGGTTGGTGCACTGTATATGATTTTATACAGCTTGGGCAGATTTGGTATTGAATTTTTCCGTAATGATTACAGGGGAGCAGTGGGGCCTTTCTCCACTTCCCAGTTTATTTCCTTGTTTATCTTTGTGGCAGGTATAGCTTTGTTTATTTACAAAAAGAGGAGCGAAGAAAAAGAATGAGTGCGTTTGTAACATTTGAAAATGTAGGGAAAGTATACAAGACCGGTGAGGTTAGCATCAAAGCATTGGAAAATGTGAATTTTGAAATCAATAAGGGGGAATTCTGTGTAATCGTGGGCGCTTCCGGAGCAGGGAAGACCACGATTTTAAACATTTTAGGCGGAATGGATACCCTCACTTCCGGTAAAGTTTTTCTGGATGGGGAAGAGGTTTCCGCATACAACAAAAAACAGTTGACTACTTACCGCAGACATGATGTGGGATTTGTATTTCAGTTTTATAATCTGGTGCAGAATTTGACAGCACTGGAAAATGTGGAACTGGCGGCACAGATTTGTAAAGAACCGTTACCGGCTGCAGAAGTCCTGAAAGAGGTGGGATTAGAAGAACGTATGGCAAATTTCCCTGCCCAGTTATCCGGTGGGGAACAACAACGTGTGGCAATAGCAAGAGCATTGGCGAAAAACCCGAAACTGCTTTTGTGCGATGAGCCCACCGGTGCATTGGATTACAATACCGGAAAGGCTGTTTTAAAACTTTTGCAGGATACCTGTCGCAAAAAAGGACGTACCGTAGTGGTGATTACCCACAATCAGGCTTTGACGGCTATGGCTGACAGAGTAATTACCGTAAAAAACGGAACAATTCAAAGCATGGTAATGAATGAAAATATTGTAAATGTAGAAGAGATAGAATGGTAACGGACAAAGAACGGGTAAGCAGATAAAGAATGGTAAACAGACTAAGAAGTAAAGAGTGATAAAAATGAAATCCATGATGATAAAAACAACCCTGCGGGAAATTAAGCAAAGTCTTGGCAGATATTTAGCTATCTTTGCCATTATTGCACTGGGGGTAGCTTTTTTTGCAGGGCTAAAAGTAACACAGGCAACGATGGTAAAATCTGCCGACAACTATTTAAAAGAAAATGCATTTTATGATTACAGACTGTTGTCTACATTGGGGTTTGAAGAAATTGATGTAGAACAACTGGCTCAAAGAGAAGAAGTCCGAGCCGCAGAGGGAGCTGTCAGCGCAGACATTATTCATGTGGATGAGGAAGGTAATGAAAGCGTACTAAAAGCTCATTCCATAACTGAACAGGTTAACCGCCTTGTAGTGGTGGCAGGAAAACTTCCCGAAAATGCAGATGAATGTGTGGTCGACAGTCAGTTATATACAGAAAGTGCAATCGGAAGTAAAATTGTACTGGCAGAAAGCAATGCAGAAGAAGATTTGGAGAATTTCACATACAAGGAATATACTATTACGGGTATTGTGCAGTCTCCCTTGTATATCCAGTTTGAAAGGGGAAATACCTCCTTAGGAAGCGGTAGGGTAAGCGGCTTTATATATCTGCTTCCCGAAGGCTTTCAGATGGATTACTTTACCGAGATTTATGTAAAATTCGATAGGGATTATCCTATTTATTCTGATACCTACAACACATACATGGAAGAAAAAGAGGTTTTGTGGGAAGGCTATTGTGAGACACAGGGTGAGCGCAGATATCAGGCGATTGTAGAGGAAGCAGAGACTGAACTTACTGATGCCAGAAAAGAGTTTGAAGAAGAAAAAAGTGAAGCCGAATGCGAACTTACTGATGCCAAAACAGAATTGGACGAAGCGCATCAAGAACTTATGGATGCCAAAGCAGAAATAGAAGATGCCGAAACCCAGATTGCAGACGGAGAAGAACAACTTGCGGATGCAGAGGCAGAGATAGCGGATGCGGAAAATGAAATTGCAAACGGGGAAGCTGAACTGGCAATAGCAAAGCAAACTCTTGCAGACAATGAAGCGGCACTTCTTTTACAGCAGGAAATGGCGGCTCTGGGAGCAATGCAGATGGACCCTGTTATGGCACAGGCCATGCAGCAACAGTTTGCTATGGCTCAGGCTGAACTTTTGGCAGCTAAAGCACAGATTGCAGAGAGTGAAGCAGCAATTGAAGCAGCAAAAGCAGAGATAAAGGCAGCAAAAGAAGAACTGGAAGACAAAAAAGCAGAACTGGAAGAAAGTAAACTTGAACTGGCAGATGCAAAACAGGAATGGGAAGAAGGTTTTGCAGAATATGAAGACGGTGTAAAAGAGTACGAAGAAGCATTGGCAGAATTTGAGGAAGAGATAGCTGATGCGGAGGCTGAAATAGCAGAGGCAGAGGCGGATATTGCGGCTATTGAAAAGCCGGATACTTATGTGCTGGGAAGAGGCACCAATATCGGTTATGTATGTTTTGAAAATGATTCCGGTATTGTAGATGGTATTGCCAACGTATTTCCAGTGTTCTTTTTCTTAGTGGCGGCACTGGTATGTATGACCACAATGAACCGCATGGTAGAGGAACAACGTACTCAGATAGGTGTTTTAAAGGCATTGGGCTACTCGGAAGCAGCTATCATGGGAAAATATATGTTTTATGCAGGCAGTGCGGCTTTAACAGGAGGAGTTGCAGGCTTTGCTATAGGTACAAAGCTCTTTCCATGGGTTATCTGGACTGTTTACGGCATTATGTACAGTATGGGGGATATGGCATATGTATTCAGTGTGCCTATGGCATCAATTTCGTTATTGGTGGCAGTGCTTTGTTCCATGGGAACCACATGGCTTTCCTGCAAAAATGAATTACGGGAAGTAGCTGCAGGATTGATGCGTCCCAAAGCACCTAAGGCGGGGAAGAGAGTATTTTTGGAGTATGTTCCCTTTATCTGGAAGAGGCTCAAGTTTTTGCACAAGGTGTCGGTGCGTAATATTGTCAGATACAAAAAGCGGTTCTTTATGATGATTATCGGTATCAGCGGTTGTACGGCACTTTTGGTTACCGGTTTTGGCATTATGGACTCCATTACAGATATTGGCGGAATGCAATACGGTGAAATCCAGTTGTATGACATGAGTGTCATGGTGAAGGAGGCTGAAACTGACATTGATACCGCAGAGTTAAAAGAAAAACTGGCGTCTTACAATGCCACATATATGCCTGCCATTGAAGAAAATCTGGATTTGGAAGTGGATGGACAGGTAAAAAGTGTTACCTTGGTAGTGCTTGCAAATACGGAAAAGGCAGAAGAATATATTGGTCTGCACACGGACAATAAAGACAAAATCCCTTATCCTAAAGAGGGAGAAGCGGTTATTGTAGAAAAGATTGCAGAGACCTACGGACTGGATATAGGAGATGAAATTACGCTTTATGATGAGAATCGTGAAGAGATAAAGGCAGTGGTATCCGGTATCTGTCAAAACTTTATGTACAACTATGTATATATAGCACCCGGGACTTATGAAAGCCAGAGAAGTGAAGCGGAGTACAACACCTTTTATATCAACATACCGGAGAATGTAGATTTGCACCAAACAGGTGCGGATATTATGAAGGCGGAGAATGTAACCAATGTTACCATTAATCAGGATGTAAAAGAACGTTTTGAGAGTATGATGGGCAGCATGGATTATATCAATATTGTCATTATTATCAATGCGGCATTGCTGGCATTTATTGTACTTTATAATTTAAACAATATTAATATTACAGAACGTATCAGGGAAATTGCCACCATTAAGGTTTTGGGCTTTTATAAAAATGAGACGGCGGCATATGTTTTTAGGGAGAATACAGTTTTAACGGCTATCGGTTGTGCGGTAGGACTGGCTTTGGGAAAATGGCTGCATGCCTATGTAATGAGTGCCATCAAAATAGATATTGTTTCTTTTGATGTGCGTATTACAGGTATCAGCTATTTGTACAGTATTCTTTTAACCTTTGTATTTACCTGGCTTGTAAACAGACTGATGAGGGGCAAATTAAATACTATCAATATGGCAGAGTCATTAAAGTCGGTGGATTAAGAGAAAAGAGTTTGGGAAAGGGACATTGACGATGACTTTTAGCAATAGTCTTTTGAAATATTAGGTGTGATGTCTTAAATGAGAAGGATTTTGGAGGGAAAGCTATGAGAATGTATGATTTGATTCTGAAAAAGAGAAACGGCGGAGTCCTTACCGAAGAAGAAATTGACTTTATGGTAAAAGGGTATACCGAAGGAAACATTCCCGATTACCAGATGTCTGCGCTGATGATGGCAGTTTACTTTAAGGGTATGAATGAGGCAGAAACCCTAGCCCTTACCATGGCAATGCGTGACAGTGGTGAAGTACTGGATTTAAGTGCCATAAAGGGAGTGAAGGTAGATAAACATTCTACAGGCGGAGTAGGCGATAAAACCTCTCTTACCCTGACCCCAATGGTAGCGGCATGTGGTATTCCCGTAGCCAAAATGAGTGGCAGAGGCTTGGGACACACCGGTGGCACTATTGATAAATTGGAGAGTTTTGCGGGCTTTTCTACAGAAATTGATACGGATACCTTTGTACAAAATGTGAATCAAATCGGTATTGCCATTATGGGACAGACTGCCAATCTGGCACCCGCGGACAAAAAACTTTATGCGTTAAGAGACGTAACGGCTACGGTGGACAATATGTCTTTGATTGCCAGCTCCATTATGAGTAAAAAACTGGCTGCAGGAGCAGATGCCATTGTATTGGATGTGAAAACAGGAAGCGGTGCTTTTATGAAAAAGGAAAGCGATGCCTTTCTGTTAGCCGAAGAAATGGTTAAAATCGGCAAAGGTGCCGGTAAAAAGTGTGTTGCAGTAGTCACGGATATGGATCAGCCGTTAGGATACGCGGTGGGAAATGCCTTAGAGGTCAAAGAGGCAATTGATACCTTAAAAGGTAACGGACCGGCGGATTTTTATGAGCTTTGTCTGACCCTTGGTACACAAATGTTACTGGCAGGCGGTGCGGCAGAGACTGAAACCGAAGCCAGAGAAAAATTAGAGCAGACAATCACTGACGGCAGTGCATTACGTAAGCTGGCTGCATTTGTAGAAGCCCAGGGAGGCGATGCAGCGGCAGTATATGATACATCCCTGTTACCCAGGGCTTCTTTCAAAAAAGAACTTCTTGCAGACAAAGACGGCTATATCAGTGGCATTACCTGTGATGAGGTGGGGATATGTTCCCTTATTTTAGGAGGCGGCAGAGAGACCAAGGAAAGTGAAATTGATTTATCCGTGGGTATTGTGTTACAAAAGAAAAAAGGAGATGCCGTAAAAACAGGAGATGTATTGGCAGTTCTCTATGCCAATGATGAAGTGAAACTGGAAACTGCTATGGATAGGCTGGAAAAGGCATACTGTATTACAGAGAAACCGCCCATGATGACGCCCTTTATCAAGGGAATTGTACGGTAGTCTTTAAATTAAGATTGCGGACTATTATCTCCGAACAGGTGATGTTTGTTAAGAATGTCCTACAAAAGAAAAATAACAGGTATCAGGGAATGCACACTTGAATATAGTATACTATGAAAAAGAAAGTAAAATTTTATCCCGGTACGAAAGAGTCAAGAACTGTTAAAGAATCATTGACTGCTAAAGAATCCAGAAAAGAACTGCTTGTAGAATCCTTAAAACTCCCCAAGGATATGATGATGGGGGCATTTATGCTTTCCATGACCGGAAACAGAGAAGCCTTTATTGAAAATTACAGGGGGATTTTGGAGTATACGGATACCTGTATTTTGTTGCAGACAAAGAACGGTCAGGTACGCTTTGAGGGCACGAACCTTGTGATAGAATATTATACCAATGAAGATATGAAAATCAGTGGACGCATTGCAAGTGTAATATTCGGATAAGGAGCGGTATCTGTGATTGGAATACTGAAATTTTTGCGCGGATTTGTACAGATTAAGGTCTGGGGCTTTGCACCGGAGCGATTCTTGAACTTATGCAGTAATAAAAATATTCTGTTGTGGGACATAAACAGAGACGGTGATATTTATTATATGAGTATTAGTCTTTCAGGTTTTAGAAAGCTGAAAGAAATTGCACGAAAGACAAAGGTAAGGGTAGTCATTCTGAAAAGATGCGGACTACCCTTTTTGTTACCGAAGATATTGGAAAAGAAAGTCTTTATTGCAGGGCTTTTACTGGCCTGTTTTTTCTGGTATTGGTCCTCTTTATATGTTTGGGAAATTACCATTGAAGGAAATCTGGCCATTACAGAGGATATGTTTTCTGAGTTCCTTGAAGAACAGGGCGTTTATGTAGGAATTAAAAGCAGTAAAATAGATATTGAACAGTTGGAAAAGGATATCCGTAAGGAATTTGGAGAAATCACGTGGACCTCGGCAAAATTATCCGGTACGGAGCTGATTATATCCGTGAAGGAAAACGATGCCATATTGTCGCCGGTTCAGGAAACGGAGATTGCGGATTTGTACGCAGAGGAAGCCGGTGTTATTGTGGAAATGATAGTCCGAAGCGGTGTGCCGCAGGTAAAAATCGGAGATACCGTAGAGACAGGAACATTGTTGGTTTCGGGCAGTGTACCGGTATATAATGAGGACGGAACGGTGCGGAGTTACCAGTATACCCGTGCCGATGCAGACATTTATCTGGAACGGATGGAGCCGGTGTGTATAGAATTACCCTTTACTTACATAAAAAAGGTATATACAGGCAGGGAAGAGAAACAATATTATGTAGAGGTTGGCGGAAAGGAATTTATTTTCGGCGGCAATACGGAGTTTTTGTATTTGGATACGGTAACAAATTTCAGTCAGTTATCACCTTTAAAAGGACTTGAATTACCCATTGCTTTCGGTACTTACACCCGCAGGGAATACCAGAATACGGAGTGCGAATATACACTTTCAGAGGCTGAAAAGCTGCTTTCGGAAAAATATTCTGCATTTATTGCAGATTTAGAGGAAAAAGGGGTACAAATTATTGAAAAAAATGTTAAAATAGATACTGGAAGTTCTATGTGGATTTTGCAGGGAGAATTAAAGGTCAAAGAAAAGACCGGAAAAACAGTGCCGATTACGGAAACAGCACCTGCTGCTTTACCCACAGAAAGTGAAGCTGCAAATGGTGAATAATAATACATGATATACGCTTAGATTAAAAATGGAGAGAATGATATAGATGAGTGTGACAACTTACACTATGGATATGCCTGCAGAACACATGCAGAAAATATTCGGGCAGAACGACAGATATATAAACAAACTGGAAACGGATTTTAATGTTACCATAGTGGACCGCAACGGTGCCATCAAAGTAACGGGCGAAGAGGCAAATGTGAAAAAGTGTGTAAACATTTTATCCCAGTTGTTGGAAGTTTCTAAAAGAGGTGACGACATAGAGGAGCAGAAAGTGGATTACGCAATTACTTTAGGACAGGAAGAAAACGAAGAAAGTCTTGTAGAAATAGATAAGGAACTGATTTGCCATACCATTAGCGGCAAACCCATAAAGCCCAAAACCTTGGGACAGAAGCAGTATGTGGAAGCTATCCGTAACAATATGATTGTATTCGGATTGGGACCTGCCGGTACAGGTAAGACCTATCTTGCCATGGCAATGGCAATTACCGCTTTCAAAAGAGATGAAGTCAGCCGTATTATTCTGACACGTCCGGCTATTGAAGCAGGTGAAAAACTGGGATTTTTACCCGGAGATTTACAAAGCAAGGTCGACCCGTATTTACGTCCCTTATATGATGCCCTGTATCAGATTATGGGAGCGGAAAGCTTTGCCAAAAATATGGAAAAAGGTTTGATAGAGGTAGCACCCTTAGCCTATATGAGAGGACGTACCTTAGATAATGCTTATATTATTTTAGACGAGGCGCAAAATACCACACCCGCCCAGATGAAGATGTTTTTAACCAGAATCGGTTTCGGTTCCAAAGTAATCGTAACCGGTGATGCTTCCCAGAAGGATTTACCGCAGGGAACCCAGTCTGGACTGGATGTGGCAACAAGAGTGTTGAAAAACATCGAAGACATTGCCTTTTGTAATCTGACCAACAAGGACGTAGTAAGACATCCTCTGGTACAGAAGATTGTAAAGGCATATGATGATTACGAAGCAAAAGAAAAACACGTCTTAGAGCGTGCAAGAAATAAGGACAATCGCAAAAATGGCAGAAGATAATAAGCAGAAGAAACAATATACCATACTGATATCGGCAGTTATGTTTGGCATAACTGTCCTTTTGACGTGCTTTTTCAGCTATGTAAAGGACTATGCCGTGGTAGATATTATACGCAATACGGTGTTGACGGGCATGGGAAGCTTTTTGGTGCTTCTTTTGATGGCGCAGACCCGTGAAAATAAAAGCTATGAGTATGATAATGGGACCCACGGTCTCCGATTTCTGGTGCTTTACATAGTATGTCTGGTAGTAGCGGTTGCCTGCGGATTTTTACCTGGTGCAGGCTGGCCTTTTTTGGTGATATTTATAGCATTAAGCCTCTTTTCTAATACTTTGGTGGGAATAGCGGCAGGTACGTTGTTCCTGACCGTATCCGTATTACTTTCCGGAAGCGGTATGGAAATTTTTACCATGTACTTTGTTTGCGGTTTGCTGGGAGCAATTTTGTTTAGGGGCTTAAGTGATACTTACAAAATAGGAGTGCCTCTGACAGTGTCCTTATTGTTTTTATTGACGGCAGAAACCGCTACGGTGGTGCTGTATGCCAATGAAACCTTAAAGTGGGAGTTGTTTTTAATTCCTTTTATGAATCTGATTATCAGTCTGATATTACTGTTGATTATTTTAAAGGTCTTTTATTCTACGGTCATATATTTATACAGGGACAAGTACATGGAAATCAATGACCCGGAATGTCCGCTTTTTATAGAGTTAAAAGAACATTCCAAAGATGAATATTATCTGGCAATGCATACGGCATATTTCTGCGAGAGAATTGCAAAGAAACTTTCACTGGATGCGGAGGCTGCCAAAACGGTAGGATATTATCACAGAATAGGTGTCCTTTTGGAAGAGAATACATGGGAGAAGTTACAGGAAAAAATAGAAGGCTATGCTTTCCCGCCAAAGGCATTGGAAATACTGAAAGAATATGTGGATAAGGATACCGCCAAGAAGCAAAAGGAAACAGCGGTACTGATTATGTCCAATGCGGTAATTTCTACCATTCTTTATTTTCTGGCCCGCAAGCAGGAAATGGATTACGACCAGATTATTGATGCGGTATTTAAGAAAAAGCTGGAAACAAAAATTTTAAATGATAGTGATATTACCATGGCTGAAATAACTGCGATGCAGAAGTTGTTTAAGGAGGAAAAACTGTATTATGACTTCTTACGTTGAAAATGAAACAGAGGTAAGCTTTTCCTTTGATGTAAAGGAAGTGGCGGACAGTGTAATAGAAACCGTTTTAGAGCAGGAAGGCTGTCCTTATGAGGTCCAGATTAACCTGTTGCTTACGGATAATGAAGGCATCCGCACCTACAATGCCCAGTTTCGCGAGATAGACCGGGCGACGGATGTATTGTCATTCCCAAATGTAGATTATGAAGAGCCGGCGGATTTTTCTGATTTAGAAGAACAGGAGGCAGATTATTTTGATCCTGACAGCGGCGAACTGATTTTGGGCGATATTATTATTTCGGTGGACAAGGTAAAGGAGCAGGCAGAAAGCTACGGACATTCCGAAAAAAGAGAGTTTGCTTTTTTGGTTGCCCACAGTATGCTCCATCTTTGCGGATATGACCATATGGAGGAAGAGGAAGCAAAGGTAATGGAAGCAAAACAGGAAGAGGCACTGAAAAGACTTGGAATTACCAGAGAAGCCGAATAAAACGGCAGATTGAGAGGCAGTATGAACCAGATGGATGTCAGAAAGAGGCAGTTAAAGACAGCTGCCGGCATGATTCGTTACATAACCATTATTTTACTGGCAAATATGATTGGAGAACTGGGCATCGTTTATTTTGCCGCAGCGTTGGAGGTGTTTTTGCTGTTGCAGGTGTTCTTATCGGAAAGTCTGCCCGATTGTGTAGCGAAAATGCTTAGAAGCCGCATGAGCAAGGGACAGTATAAAAATGCGGATAAGGTAATGAAAGCCGCATTGGGATATAGTGTGGTAACCGGCATTATTGGCAGTGTTTTATTGTTTGCAATGTCAGGTTTTATTATGGACAAGGTGCTTCATCTGCCGGAAGCGGCACTGGCACTGAAAATTCTGGCACCGGCATTCTTTTTACAGGCAGTATGTGCTGTTTTGCAGGGATGCTTTCAGGGACTGGGAACAGCCATGCCCACCATTATTTCCGGCATACTGACGGAAGTGTTCGGGCTCTTTTTTGTTATGTTGTTTAGCGAAATGCTTTACGGCTATGGAAATAAAGCAGCGGCATTGTTACAGAATGAAAAGTTTGCGTCCATGTATGGTGCAGCAGGAGCAGCAATCGGGTTCCCCATAGCTCTTGTTTTTGCATTGGCATTCTTACTTTTAATGTATTTTGGAGCAGGCAGACGCATCTGGAAAAAGAAACGGGAAGGTATGCGGTTAACCGAGGATGGTATAGAAGTATTGCGGATGCTGTTGGTTGCCTTTGTACCGGTAGCGGCAACCAGACTTTTGTTAAGACTTCCGATGACATGTGGAATTGGTTTTCTGGCAAAAAAATCTGCCGGCAATATAACGGTCTTGGCTGATATCGGCAGTCTTTATGCAAAGAGTCTGATTGTGATAGGGATTGTAGTTTCTCTTGCAATTATTCTTTGTGCGGGAGTGGAAAACAATATTACTTATTTTATAAAAAGAGAAGAATACAAGACCGCCAGAAATTATCTGGCAGGCGGCTTGCAGGGCATTTTTATGTTCACGGCATATATGGCTATAATTTGTCTGGTATTTGCCCCCGGTATTATACAGTTGTTATTCGGTAAAGGAAATATGAAAGCAGCAGTAACCTGCCTGCAGGTAGGTTCGCCTTTGATGATATTTTTACCATTGGCAGTTTTCCTGTTCCATATACTGCGCGGAATGGGGAAAACATTGACTGCACTTGCAGGCGCAGCTGTTTCTTTTGCTCTCTTTGTGATAATAATGGCAGTTGGCTTAAAAGCAGCAAACGGTGGTATTTTGATAATGGTGTATGCACTTTTGGTTTTTGCCTGTGTATTTTGTGTTTGGAACGGAGCTTTTCTGTTGTGGTTATTGCGTACCAATCTGCCATGGCTGAATGCTGTGGGACTTCCGGCACTGGCGGCAGGCATTACAGGATTGGGTGTGTTTATGCTGCACAAGGCGTTGGCTACTTCATTGGGAGAAATTGCAACCTTTGTGGTGGGTGCACTGGCAGGCGGTATCATGTATCTGGTACTGATTTTAGTGTTTAAGTGTATTAAGGAGAAAGATTTGTATACACTTCCCGGTGGAAGCATTATAGGAAAAATAGGAAAGATTTTACATCTTTTTTAAAAAAGTGAATAAAAACAAAAGATAAGCTGATACTGATAACAAAAAGAAAAATCCGGCATTTATGCACAGGAGGTAATATGAAATTTGTAAAAGGTATCAGTTTGTTTTTGCTTTATCCGGCTATTATGCTGGTAATAGGTATGTATACAGGAATTGTACTGGACAGATATTTTTATCCGGGCAGAGAAGTAAAAGAAGAGATTGTGCAGTCTGTTGAAAATACAGCGACACCTGAGGTGAGTGCGAGTCCATGGCATACATCGGATATGGCAGATGAACAGTCTTTAGAAAATACTGTGCTGGGGGCTGACGGAGAATTTCCGGTGGGTAATGCAGTAGCTGTTGCAGCATCAGAAGAAATTCTTACAGCCGATACAGAATACATCATAGAAGAGTATGATACCCGCAGGGATACACTGATAGAAAACAGCATCAGTGTACCGGTGAAATATCTGGGTATGAACCGTGAAGAATTTATTGCGGCAATGGAGCTTTATGCCATATCACCGCCTTTATCAGAACAGGAAAGAGGCTTTGTAGGGTTGGAAGTACGTTCTTTTTCCGCAAGCAGAGTGGTGGTTCGTATGCACTATGCCTATGTGGAACCAACACAGAGCTTTTTTATAAAAGTAGAAGACAATAAAATTGTGGTATACTGTGATGATGAAGAAACGCTTTATATGTATACCAATATTGAAGCAGAATCTTTACCGTCATATATACAGACGAGGGTGTCCATGGGAATGTTTATTGAGGACGAAGAAAGTTTGTATCATTTCTTGGAAAGCTATTCCAGTTAAGAATAAGTGTTATGTTCATCTGATGGCATGATGCAGTCAAAAGAAGTGCCGCAGTAGTGGCAGAATGAGAGGAACTATATGAAAATAGCAGTCATCGGCGGGGGTGCCGCAGGCATGATGGCGGCAATTACAGCCGCAGAGAATGGGGCAGAGGTAATTATATATGAACGCAATGACAGAGTAGGAAAAAAGATACTGGCAACAGGTAACGGCAAATGTAATTTTTCCAATGCAGACATGGGACCCGATTATTTTTACGGTAACGATAAAGAGCGTGCATGGAAAGTGATAGAAAAATTTGACGAAAAGAAAACAGTTTCTTTTTTTGAAAATGCAGGTATGCTGGTAAAAAACAGAAACGGAGGTCTGTATCCCACGTCGGGACAGGCTTCTACGGTGCTTGATATATTGCGGCAAAAACTTGCGGCGAAAAATATTAAAGTCATAACGGAACAATTGGTAAAAGAAGTACAAAAAGAAAAAAACAGTGAAAAGATTGCAGTCATTACCAAGGGTACAAAAGCGGTATATGACCGTGTTATTATAGCCTGCGGTGGTGCGGCAGCACCCAAGACCGGCTCAGATGGAAATGGTTATAGACTGGCAAAAAATCTGGGACACAGTCTGGTGGATACCGTGCCTGCACTGGTACAATTAAAATGTACAGAGGAGTATTTGAAAGCCATATCAGGTGTGCGTACCGATGCTGCATTGGAACTTTTAATTGACGGTAAAAAGGCAGGTTGTGAAAGCGGAGAACTGCAGTTTACAGACTACGGTATTTCCGGTATTGTAGTATTTCAGTTAAGCAGAACGGCAGCTTATGCATTAAAGCAAAAGAAAAAAGTAACGATGTACATAAATTGTCTGCCGGAATTTACGGATGAGACATATAAAAGTTTTATTAAAGAGCGTAAACAACGATTAAAGGATGCCGATACCGTAGAAACATTTTTTACCGGTATGCTGAATAAGAAACTGATGCTTTTATTTATTAAGCTGGCAGGACTTAAAACCACAGATAGCTATAAGAAAGCATCACAGGAAAAAATAGATAAGGTATTTGCACTTTGCAGGTGTTTACCCATGCATGTATGTGATACCAATTCCTTTGACAATGCCCAGGTAACGGCAGGCGGTATCCCGTTAGCGGAGGTATCGGATAATCTGGAATCCCGCAAAGTAAAAAACGTATATTTTGCAGGAGAAATATTAGATGTAGACGGTGTCTGCGGAGGATATAATCTGCAGTGGGCATGGACATCCGGCTATGTGGCGGGAGAAGCTGCCACGAAAAAACAGTAGCGGGTATAATACATTATAAAGGCTTTTTGGTCGGTGGTGGAAACTCCTAAAATTAAAAATAAAGGATTGGAAAATGATACGGATTCAGCAGATAAAGCAAAAGCCGAAAGAAGATACGGCAAAGCTTTTAAAGGAAGCAGCAAAGATACTGAAGGTATCTGAAAAAGACATCAAACAACTGCATATTGTAAAGCGTTCTTTGGATGCCAGAAAAAAGCCGGAACTGGTTTACAGTTATGTGGTGGATGTGGAAGTTGAAAAAGAAGATACAATTTGTAAACGGGCAAAGAAAACAGCAGACGGAAGACTATTGTTAAACGGACACGCCATAACAAAGGAAAAGCCGTTTGTATATAAGTTTCCGGTGCAAAGACGTGTGGAGGATACAGATACACTTAAAAATAGCGATACCATAGAGAATGTATCTACGGATACAGCGGGTTTGCAGGAACGAAAGGTATCAAACAGACCTGTCATTGTTGGTATGGGTCCCGCAGGACTTTTTGCAGCTTATTTTCTGGCACAGGCCGGCTTTAAACCGATTCTTCTTGAAAGAGGCAAATCTGTAGAAGAACGCCAGAAAGATGTGGAGCACTTTTGGGAAAGTGGTGACTTAAATACTGAGTCCAACGTACAGTTTGGAGAAGGCGGTGCAGGAACTTTTTCCGATGGTAAATTAAATACCCTTGTTAAGGATAAATACGGCAGAAATAAAGAAGTGTTAAGGCTTCTTGTGAAGTTTGGTGCACCGGAGGATATTTTGTACGACGCAAAGCCCCATGTGGGAACGGATATATTGCGGGATGTAGTCCGCAATATGCGAAATGAAATCATCGCTATGGGTGGTGAAGTGCGTTTTCAGAGTAAGGTTACTGAATTGATTACAGAAGACGGTGCAATAAAAGGTGTTGTAATCAATGGTACAGAAACTATTCCTGCCAAAGCCGTGATTCTGGCAGTAGGACATAGTGCAAGAGATACTTTTTCCATGCTGTTAGAAAAAAATGTGCCCATGGAGGCAAAGCCCTTTGCAGTAGGATTCCGTGTGGAACATAGCCAGCAGATGATGAATGAAAGTCAGTATGGCACTGGTAATGAGTATATGCCTGCGGCGGCTTATAAAGTTGCGGCAAAAACAAGTGATGGCAGAGGCGTTTATTCTTTTTGCATGTGTCCCGGCGGTTATGTGGTAAATGCATCCTCTGAGGAAAAACGCCTTTGCGTCAACGGTATGAGTTACAGTGGCAGAAACGGCAGGAATGCAAACAGTGCCATTATCGTGGCAGTAAGTCCCGATGATTTTGGCACAGAGCCTTTATCCGGTGTGGAATTTCAACGTAAATTGGAAGAAAACGCATATAAAGCAGGTAATGGCAAGGTGCCGGTACAGACCTATGAGAGTTTTAAAACTGAGGTATTGAAAAAAGAAACTATTCAAACGGATACCGCAAACAATGTTGCTTTAGAAAAGGATATGGTTTTAGATGGACGTAAGGAATTGAAACTTTGTGTTCCTGAGACAGGAAAAACATTTCCGCCTGCCATTAAAGGACAGTATGCGTTTACCGACATTACCGGAATTATGCCGGAATTTATTAACCGTGGTATTGTAGAAGGCATGGAGCAGTTTGCGAAGGACATTAAAGGATTTAACCGTCCCGATACTTTGTTGTCCGCAGTGGAGAGCCGAACCTCTTCTCCTGTAAGAATTGTAAGAGATAACGATACTCTGCAATCTGAGATAAAAGGTCTGTATCCCTGTGGGGAAGGCGCCGGATATGCAGGTGGTATTACTTCTGCGGCAATGGACGGTATTAAAGTGGCGGAAGCGGTAGCAGAAGAACTAAATCAACTGATGCAGGACTGAAGAAGCAGAACAATTCACCGTACAGAACAGCGAACAGTGCTTATAACCCGTCGTTGACGTGCTCACAAAAATACAGTAGAATAAAACGGTATTTACAGAAAGGCAAGGAAAGAAAAAATGTCTGATTATAGAGAATTATTGAAAGATAAAAAAAGAATTGTAGTAAAGATAGGTTCCTCTTCTTTACAGCACCCGGAAACCGGGGATTTGGATTATACCAAGTTAGAAAAACTGGTACGTGAACTCTGCGATTTAAGAAACCGTGGCAAAGATGTGGTACTGGTTACCTCCGGTGCAATTGCAGTAGGTAAAAAGGCGGTAAAGCCCTATAAGGATACCCACGAACCTGTTACACCCATTGCTTTTAAGCAGGCTTGTGCAGCAGTGGGACAGGCACGATTGATGATGACTTATCAGAAAATTTTTGCAGAGTACAACCAGATTGTAGCCCAGATTCTGATGACTAAAAATACTGTTGTGGACAATATGAACCGTTACAATGCCCACAATACCTTTTCAGAACTGTTAAAGATGGGCATTATTCCTATTGTAAATGAAAACGATACCATTGCCACCTACGAAATCAATGCAGATGCGGAAAGTGATAAGTTAATCGGCGATAACGATACCCTGTCTGCGATTGTAGCGGCACTGGTGGAGGCGGATTTGTTAATTCTTTTGTCCGATATCGATGGTTTATATACCGATGACCCCAGAAAGAACCCGGATGCCAAGTTTATCGAAGTAGTTGAAAATTTAACCGAAGAATATATGAACATGGGTAAAGCCAGCACCGGCAGCAATGTAGGCACCGGCGGCATGAATACCAAAATGGTAGCAGCCAAGATTGCCACCAGCGTAGGTGCAGATATGGTAATTGCCAACAGTAAGGACGTAGGCATTTTACACCGTATCACTAACGCTAAGAATGAAGGAACACTGTTTTTGGCACATAAGGACGAGTCCTTTAATCTGCCTGAGTTTGTAGATAATTTACATAAGAATTAGGGTACGTAAATTATATTAACAAATTTGAATTGAGAGCAATCTCTTTTGCGAGCGATGACAATTGAACGCAGTTCAATTGTATGGGAATATTAAATAGATTAAAATTGAGTAAGCTTGCCATTAACCAACTGCGCTACATATGGAAAAACAACGCTTTTGTTTTGAAATGGGCATAAATGGCTTTTTTTCTGCTCCAATGCCCAAGAAATTGGATTTTTATCCTTTAAAAAGGTTGTTTTGGGCATTACAGAGTAAATTTACTCGTCTACTGCCCACAAAATTTCCAAAATGTGGGCATAGGGAGCACCTTTTTTGCACTCTATGCCCAAAACCACTAAAATAATCGCAAAAATTCCTTGAGTTTGGGCATTACTATGAAAAAATATGCTATATATGCCCATAAATGCAGTTTGCTCTGCGTTGTAGCATTAGGAATCTGTCTTCACAGGCTTTTCTGTGAATGGCTTATACTTGATTTTTCATTTGCTGAAAAGTCAAAACCGGGTTTTTCAGAGTAACGAATCCCAATTTGACAAAACACTTTTCTCAAAAGAGAGAAAAATAAAATCAGGAGAGATGATAATAAAATGAGTATTGAAACAACAATAGCACGTATCAATGAACTGTATCATAAATCCCAGGCGGAAGGACTTACCCCTGAGGAAAAAGAAGAACAGGCAAGACTGCGTCAGGAGTATATCGCAAATGTAAGAGCCAACTTACGTGGTCAGCTTAACAATATCGATATCGTAAATGCAGACGGCAGTGTTGAAAATCTGGGTGAGAAGTTCGGAGACGGTAAAAAGCATTAAAACAATCATAACAATCAACATGATTTGAAAAGGTAAAAACAGCTGATTTTACAGTTAAAATCTTAAGTGGCTGACAAGGAATACCAAATGGGAACGAAAAAAGAGATAAGAAAACGCATATTGGCAAAAAGAGATGCATTAAAACCTGCGGAAAGGTTTCGCTCAGAGGCACTTGTAACAGACCGCATTTTGGAACATCAGTGGTATCATAAGGCGGAATACATATTATTGTTTGCTTCTTACGGCAGTGAAATATCCACGGATGAAATTCTGAAAGATGCTTTAAAATCGGATAAAAAAGTATATATGCCGAAGGTAGAAGGCGAAAACATGGAATTCTACCGTATTTCTGCCAAGGAAGATTTGGTTGCCGGATATAAGGGAATTTTAGAACCGGACGGTACAAGTGAGAAATTTGTATATGAACAATGCCAGAGAGAGACCACTTATGACAGTCTAGAACTTGCAACTGCAAGGGATTTTGTTTCTGTTCTTATGATTATGCCGGGAGCGGCTTTTGATATTAAGCGAAACCGCATCGGTTACGGCAAGGGTTTTTATGACAAATATTTGGCGGACAAGCCCGATTTACAGACCATTGCCATTGGCTTTGATTGTCAGATGGTGGAGTATATTGAGGCTGATGATAATGATATTAAACCCATGCAGGTAATTTGTTTGTAAGCAGATAGTGTATGAGTTTTGGAGGTAATTAGTATTCTCCCAACCATAGAAGAAGCGGAAAGAGAATTACAAATTGCAGGAAAATTAAATCCCGGACCGTGGGTAAAGCATTCTTTGAATGTGGGTATTGTTGCCAGAAACAATGCCCAAAAGATTCCTTCCATGGATATTCAATTGTGTGATTCATTAGCTACGGACTATGGATTTGTTATTATTGAGAAGCGATTCGTAGATGTAACGCGTAGATACGGAATTATGGAAGGCTATGTAAAAGACTGGAATAAAACATTTGAAATCAAAGAAAATTTTGAAAAGGTCATGGGATGCTCCGTCTACGATGTGTTACCGGATATCGGCAGAACAACCTTGTTGTCACCGCCACCATGGAAACAGCCTGTGAAGTAGTAGGGAAAAACATTAGGCTATAGATAAAGAATAGATATGCTGTTGTAGAATTATATTACGTTTACAAAATACAGGGAGGAATATAAGCAATGGAGTATATGGTAAAATGTAGCTTTTGCGGAGTAACATATTTTGTGAATTCGAATAGCAATAATGCCAAGTTTTCTTGTGTAGCTTGTGGTGCTATAAACGGTATAGATGATATTGTAGAAAAGATTACAGTACAATCTAAAGCTGTTGTGGATGGAGACGATGAAGATATTCATTTTGAATATTACCTAAAAGCCGCAAAACAGGGAGATGCCAAAGCCCAGTTCAAAATAGGAGTATATTATGATAAGGGAAAAGGTGTAACACAGGATTTTGTAAAAGCTGTAGAATGGTATACCAAAGCCGCTGAACAGGGATATGCAAAGGCACAATATAATCTTGGTAACAGCTATTATAAAGGCGAAGGTGTAAAAAAAGATGAAACAATAGCTGTAGAATGGTACACTAAGGCGGCAGAACAAGGTCATGCAAAAGCACAATTTAAGCTTGGTGTGTGTTATGATAAAGGAATTGGTGTCGCCAATGATGAATTAAAAGCTATCGAATGGTATATGAAGGCAGCGGAGCAAGGTCATGCAAAGGCGCAGTTTAATCTCGGTAATAGTTATTACAAAGGAGAAGGTGTAAAAAAGGACATCAAAGAAGCTGCTAAATGGTATGCCAAAGCTGCAGCACAAGGACATGAAAAAGCACAAGAAAAACTGATAGCGTGCACCAATATGTTGTAGGAGTAAACTGCTAGACATATTTTTATGCAGAGCTTATGAAAACAGACTATCATATAGACTTTAACTACCGGAAAGGAAAAATATTATGACAGATTTAAATTTAATGGGAGAAAAAGCAGTTGTTGCAAAATATATTTTGCAGGCTGCAAGTACAGAAGAAAAGAATGCAGCACTTTTAAAAGTCGCTGAGAAACTTTTAGCAAATACAGAAGCTATTTTAGATGCAAATGCGTTGGATATCAAGGCTGGTGAAGAGAATGGTATGCATCCGGGCTTAATAGACCGCTTACGCCTGACAAAAGATCGTATTGAAGCTATGGCAGAAGGTTTAAGACAAATTGTGACACTGCCTGATCCTATCGGCGAAGTCATGGAGGAATTTGACCGCCCCAACGGCTTACAGATTGAAAAGAGACGTGTTCCCATGGGGGTTATCGGTATTATTTATGAATCCCGTCCCAATGTAACGGTAGATGCTTTCGGACTTTGTTTTAAAACCGGTAATGCAGTGATTTTAAAGGGTGGCAGCGATGCTTTAAACTCCAACAAAGCCATTACTGCGGTTATTAGAGAAGGTTTGGCTGAAAGCGGTATCACTGAGGATGCGGTACAGTTGATTACTTCAACAGACCGTGCAGTGACGGCTTCCTTTATGAAGATGAATCATTATGTGGACTTGTTGATTCCCAGAGGCGGTGCAGGGCTGATTCGCAGTGTAGTGGAAAACAGCACCATTCCTGTTATTGAAACCGGAACCGGCAACTGTCATATCTATATTGATAAAGAAGCAAACTTGACCAATGCAGTCAATATAATAACAAATGCAAAAACCCAGAGAATCGGCGTATGTAATGCATGTGAATCTTTAGTAGTGCATGAAGATATCAGAGAAGCGTTTTTACCTGAATTGGCTAAGGCTTTAAAACCTCACAATGTAGAAATGCGTGGGGACGAAAAGGTATGCGAAGTGCTGACAGATTGTGTAGTTGCCACTGAGGAAGATTATGGCAAGGAGTATTTGGATTATATTATTTCCATGAAGACCGTAAGTTGTGTGGAAGAAGCAATTGCACACATTAACAAGTACAACACAAAGCATTCTGAGGCAATTATTACTGAAAATAAAGAAACCGCCGAGAAATTCTTAAACGGTGTGGACGCAGCATGCGTTTATGTGAATGCATCCACCCGCTTTACGGACGGTTTTGAATTTGGTTTTGGTGCAGAAATCGGTATCAGTACCCAGAAACTTCATGCAAGAGGTCCCATGGGATTGAAAGAACTGACATCTTATAAATATGCAATCCGCGGCAACGGGCAGGTAAGAGGATGAGTAAGAGACTATTAATTTTAAGCATTACATTAGTATTGTTTTTCTATTTGATCGGATGTGGACACAAAGCGGATTCGGATAGTATAGAATCCGAAACAGTGCAGGATTTTGAAACCCCGCTTCAGGATGCTAAGGACAACTATGCGTTATATGAAAACGTATCTGAACAGATTTTAGCATTTAGGGAAAATAAACAGGGCGAAATCCATTATGCATCCTATGACAGATATTGCTACTATGATTTGTATAGTATGCCGCATGGCTATTCGGAATTTTTCTCCGATGGTCAATCTTGTTTTGGTATCAGAATGGCGTTGACATGCGAAGAACAGTTTAACGAGACTCAGGATAAAAAAGAGTACGAATATTACAGTGAATACTATGAAATCGGTGATATAGTATATTTTTCCTTTTCCCAAACAAATGGTGAGAAAACCGATTCTTTTCAAATCCCCAATTTTATGTGCATGAAAAATATGGAGATTGTGGAAGTATCCGGTTTGGGTGAAACGTATTGGACAACGTATACCCTGAACGGTTCCGGTATTCCTGATACGATTGAAGAAATCATTATTTCAGATAGTGTCAATTCACCTCAGTGGGAGTTTTTAAAATTAAACGATGGTACAATTTATAAAATCGACCACGATGCGAAAGCTTTATTCCAATTGCCGCAAGAGATAAGTCTAACTGAAAATATGAGTACGGGATTATCCTCAGAAGCTTCTTCGGTTCAGATATATGCGTCTTGGTTGAAAAATCAATGTATACTTTGTGAAGATGCTTTGATTGATTCTTTGGTTTCAGTAGAGGATGTGAGTGCGCTGATTCCGGACGGTTATAAGATGCTTTCCGAAAACGATTATACTGTTGCAGATATGAATGCCGATGGCATATATGATATTTTGTTCACCATTTACCCTGAACTGGATATATATGAAGATTTAAGTGCATACGAGGATGGGAGTGCTTATAATAAAATTAACGAGTATTATTATCTGGAGTTATGGATGTTATGGGGACAAAGTGATGGTACTTATCGGGAAGAATGCATTATGGATTCTGTCGTTTGGGAGGATACCTATTCACAGGAACGCATTTTTGGATTTACCGGCGGATTTATTATGGAGTATTTCGTAGGCAGAGCTCCCTTTGAAACCGTACTACACAAGTTCACCTATAATATGTTTACCGGGCAATTTGAATTGGAGAAAGTATATCAAAATGATGGTTATCATCAGGGATTTGCAATATATACACCAATAAATTTTGGCACTGTATCTAATCTGGATTATTGGAATTATTCCGGAAATAACCATTATGATGTTACTGTTGAAGCGTATGTGAATCAAAATTATGGAAACGTCTTAAATGATTCTGCTTACGATGAATATGGTGGATTGTTTGAGTTACAGGATGAATCCTTAACTCAAAGCATAAATGATTCCTTGGAAATAGAAATGGATCATATTTTTCATGCAATTATGGAACTGGATGAATGCAACGATGTTTTGTTTCAGGAACATGGAGCGGTGTTTATAAATAGTAAAATAGTTGTAATTGAATTTGAATTAATGGATACAACACAGAATGATGTTTTTATAGGCAGACGTATACCGATAACCATTGATTTATCTACCGGCGAAGTTATTGACTATTTGGATTATATTTCAACAGAAGAGTTAGCTTTATTGTGGAAATACAATTCTGAAAGCGATACGGATATATCTTTCACGGATAAGCAGGAAATGTTTCAGGCATATAATGACTATAACACTTTAGTGGCATCTTCGACAGATTCACTGACCATGCGGATTTGTCAGGAAGGTTTATTGATTTATAACACTTCACAATACTGGCCGGAGTATTATTTGATTCCCAGAAGTAAATTGATTGACAGTCCGTTAGCCGCATTTTGGGACGATTGGCCATAAAGAGAGGATAAAACTATGAACTTCAAATTCATTGCACTGATTTTAATGGTAATTACCTTTCTCTTTGATATGGTGATGAATTTGAGTATGCGGCAGACAGATTCGCTGCGGAGAACGGTTACGGTGAAAGTTTGATTTTCGGTTTAAAGAAACTGGCCCGCAATTCTTTTGTGTGTTTGAGTCTTCACTCGCTTTTGGTGATGTTAACGTATTCTCATCCCACCATAAGCCAGCGAATTGAAGCCATCGAAGCATATATGCAAAAAAGGAGACAAGTAATGTCAAAAGTCATTGATTTGTTTTTAGAGTATGTAAAAATGGATACACAGTCCGACGAAGAAAGTACCACATTTCCCAGCACCCAAAAGCAACACAATCTGGCAGCATTACTTGCAAAACAGCTTGAGGAAATGGGTGCCAAAGAAATTACCTATGACAAAGAACATTGTTATGTGTACGCCACCATTCCTGCCACCAAAGGTTATGAAGATAAGCCCGTGTTAGGCTTTATTGCTCATATGGACACTTCACCGGCAGTAAGTGGCGCTAATGTAAAGCCCCGCATTGTAAAAAACTACGATGGTGGCGATATTGTACTGAATGCAGAAGAAAATGTAGTAATGAAGCCTGCCGATTTCCCCAGTTTAAACCTTTATAAGGGAGACGATTTGATTGTCACGGACGGCACAACTTTATTGGGGGCTGACGATAAAGCCGGTATTGCGGAAATTATGGCTATGGCTGAAGTATTATTAGGTAAATCCGTGGTACAGAGTATTGGAAAATCAGAACCGGAAGCGGATACTGACGTGATTGAACAATCCACCATTCCCCACGGTAAAATTCGTATTGCTTTTACATCTGACGAGGAAATTGGCGCAGGTGCAGATTATTTTGACGTGAAATTGTTTGGTGCAGATTTTGCCTATACCGTGGATGGTGGCAGAATCGGAGAATTGGAATACGAAAATTTTAATGCAGCAAATGCAAGGGTAACGGTACAAGGACGCAGCGTACACCCCGGCGATGCCAAAAACAAGATGAAGAATGCTATTCTGATTTTACAGGAATTTCAGTCTTTACTACCGGATAAGGAAAGTCCTATGCATACCGAAGGCTATGAGGGTTTTTATCATTTGGACAGCATGAGCGGTACGGTAGAGCAGGCAGTAGGCGATTATATTATCCGAGACCATTCAAAAGAAGAGTTTGAATATAAGAAGAGAAATTTTATTAATCAGGCAGAAATACTAAATATTGTACACGGTGCCGGAACTATAACCGTAGATATGAAGGATTCTTACTACAATATGCGTGAAATAATAGAACAGCATATGCACCTGATTGACAATGCCAAAGCAGCTATGGAAGAGTTGGGAATAGAACCTATTGTACAGCCCATCAGAGGCGGTACGGACGGTGCCAGACTATCCTTTATGGGACTGCCTTGTCCCAATTTAGGAACCGGTAGCCACAACTGCCACGGAAAGTATGAATACGCCAGTGTACAGTCCATGGAAAAGATAGTAGAGTTACTTGTAAAAATTGCTGAAAAGTATGGCAAGTAATAAACCCTTTAAATTCTTAATTATACAAGAATGCTTGCTAAATAAGAATTCAAAAAATACTTAGATAAATTTAAATTATAATGGTGAGTTTAAATGAAAAAATTAGTTGTATTATGTGCAGCTTGCGGTGTCGGAAAATCCACAATAAAAGATGCATTGAATGAAAGTAATATCTTAGAAAATTATGTTTGTATTGATACTGATGAGGTTGGTGTCAATTGGTGGGATTATGCCGGAACAGAGAATGAATCTGAATTTAATGATGATTGCTTAACATCTGCAGTTCGAATGTCAAAAGACAAAAATTTGATTTTTGTTACGTGTATGAATCCATTTGATTTTTATGGCAAAACAAATATTCCGAAAGAAATCACATCAACTTTTTTATTGGAATGACCTGTTCTGATGAAGAAATCACAAAAAGATTAAAGGCAAGACCGGAAGAGAGAATGTGTGGAAGTGACGAATTTATTATAGGACAGATTGCATATAATAATTGGTTTAAGAAGAACGCCGGTAAATTCCAACATTATATAGACAACACGAACCAAACGGTTAATGAAACAACAGTCGAAATTGCAACATTTATAAAGAGAATCGATTAATTTATTGAAACCATAAAGGAAAATAATATGAACCAAGAAATATTAAAAGAAATAGACTCTATAGATTTACAGTCTAAAGCTCCTGAAACAGAGCCTCAAAGACAATACTATTTTATTGCGAAAGTTAAAGAACACGTAAAAGCACTTACGGAAGAATTAGGACGTACCCCTACCTGTTGTGTTACCACCTTTGGTTGTCAGATGAATGCCAGGGATTCTGAAAAACTGACCGGTATTTTAAGACTGGTTGGTTACGATATTATTGAGGATGAAAATGCGGATTTTGTCATTTTCAATACCTGTACAGTCAGAGATAATGCAAACCAACGTGTTTACGGCAGACTGGGCGAATTGAAAGGCTTTAAGAAAAAAAATCCCCATATGAAGATTGCTCTTTGTGGTTGTATGATGCAGGAGCCTACTGTGATTGAAAAAATCAAAACAAGCTATCGCATAGTGGATTTGATTTTCGGAACCCATAATATTTATAAGTTTGCAGAACTTTTGAATACTACCTTTGAACAGAAGGGCATGATTATTGATATCTGGGAAGATACGGATAAGATTGTGGAGGATTTGCCTATTGAGCGTAAGTATCCTTTTAAGTCCGGTATCAATATTATGTTTGGCTGTAACAATTTCTGCAGCTACTGTATCGTACCCTATGTTCGCGGACGCGAAAGAAGCCGCAATCCCAAAGATATTATCAGAGAAATAGAGGCATTAGCGGCAGAGGGCGTAGTAGAAGTCATGCTTTTGGGTCAGAATGTAAATTCTTATGGAAAAAATCTGCCCGAACCTATGACTTTTGCAGAACTTTTACAGGAAGTAGAAAAGATTGAAGGTATCGAAAGAATCCGTTTTATGACTTCACACCCCAAGGATCTCTCCGAAGAACTGATTCAGGTGATGAAGAATTCCAAGAAGATTTGCAGACATTTACACCTTCCCTTACAGGCAGGCTCAGACCGAATTTTGAAAGCAATGAACCGTGTCTACAATAAGGAACAGTACATAGCACTGGCTAAGCATATCCGAGAGGAAATTCCGGATATCGCCATTACAACAGATTTAATCGTTGGCTTCCCCGGTGAAACCTTGGAAGATGTGGAAGAAACCATAGAAGTGGTAAAAGAAGTGCAGTACGACAATGCCTTTACTTTTATCTATTCAAAACGTACCGGAACGCCTGCGGCTGCCATGCCCAATCAGGTGCCTGAAGAAGTGGTAAAAGAAGGCTTTGACAAGCTCTTAAAAACCGTGCAGGAAACCGCCAGAGAACGTGTAAAACGCTACGAGGGCATGGTAATGGATGCACTGGTGGAAGAAGTAAATGAACATGATGCCACACTGCTTACAGGACGACTTTCCAACAATACACTGGTACATTTCCCGGGAGATAAGAGTCTGATTGGTAAGATTGTGAATGTGAAACTGGATAAGTATTGCGGATTTTATTATATGGGAAGCATGGTGGAGTAGTAAATAGTGTTATTGTATAAAGCTTCATGTGCAGAAAATATGGAATATCAGTATGATTTTGAACAAACATATTTGCATATGAATGATGAGCAAAAAATGTGGTTTTCCCAAAGTATGGATGTACTTTACCCAAATGGGCATAAATGGATTTTTTCTTAATCCAATGCCCAAAAAAATTGTATTTTATCCTTAAAAAAAGTCCTTTTTGGGCATTACAGAATAGATTTACCGGCCTGATGCCCACAAAAAAGCCAAAATATGGGCACTAGCACCACTTTTTAAGTTTTCTATGCCCAAAGCTACCAAAATAATTGTAAAAAATCATTATTTTTGGGCATTACTATGCAAAATATGCTGTAATATGCCCATAAATGCAGGGAAGCAGCAGTTGGAATCCGCCATTCATGCTTTTGCATGGGGTATGATTAAAGTCTGATTTGCACAGAGAACAATAAAGGATATCCAATATATCGCCCTAGAAAGAATTCAAATAAATAATATTTAATTAGTATACACAATAAATAAATTAAATTTACAATCATTTACAATAACTACATTTTGTGGTATTCTAAAAGGTGGGTTAGCAGATATTGCGACCCACCTTAAATTATGAGTTTAAACACCACAGAACAGGAGAAAACCATGGCTGAATTTACTCCCATGATGCAACAATATCTGGAAACCAAAAAGGAATATGCGGACTGTATTCTTTTTTACCGTTTGGGTGACTTTTATGAAATGTTCTTTGAGGATGCAATTACAGCCTCCCGAGAATTGGAAATCACCCTGACAGGAAAAGACTGCGGACAGGAAGAACGTGCTCCTATGTGCGGGATTCCTTTTCATGCAGTGGAAGGATATTTAAATAAATTAATCAGCAGAGGCTATAAGGTTGCAATCTGTGAGCAGGTAGAAGATCCCAAAACAGCCAAAGGACTTGTGAAACGTGAAGTTGTGCGTATTGTGACTCCCGGTACCAATATGGATATGCATGCGCTGGACGAGTCAAAAAATAACTACCTGATGTGTATTACGTACATGCAGGCTAAAATAGGTATTTCTTTAGCAGATGTATCCACCGGTGACTATTATGTAACCGAAGTGGATGATTTAAAAAAGCTGATGGATGAAATTATGAAATATCAGCCAAGGGAAATTATCTGCAATGATGCGTTCCTCGTAAGTGGTATGGATATTGCCGATTTAAAAGGCAGACTGGGCATTACCGTTTATGCATTAGAGCCTCATTTCTTTGATGATGAGGCAGCAAAGAGATGTCTTTTAAAGCATTTTAAGGTAAATACCCTAATTGGGCTGGGATTAGAAGATTTTCCTACCGGACTGATTGCGGCAGGAGCACTTTTAATGTATCTGTATGATACCCAGAAAACATCCTTAAGTCATATCAGCCATATTTATCCCTATTTAACCAGTAAATACATGCTATTAGACAGCTCCACCAGACGGAATCTGGAACTGGCAGAGACTTTACGGGAAAAACAGAAGAGAGGCTCCCTTTTATGGGTACTTGATAAGACCAAAACCGCTATGGGCGGACGGACGCTACGCAGTATGATAGAACAGCCTTTGATTGAAAAGGATGAAATTGAGAAGCGTCTGGATGCAGTGGAAGAATTGTCGCAGGATACCGTTTCCAGAGACGAAATCAGAGAGTATTTAAATCCCATTTATGACTTGGAGCGTTTACTTAGCCGTGTCAGCTACAAGACCGCCAATCCCAGAGATTTGATTGCATTCCGCAACTCTTTACAGATGATGCCTCATATCAAGACTGTTCTGAGCAGTTTTAAAAAAGATGTACTTTGCGGTATCAGGGAAGATATTGACGGATTAGAAGATATTTCGTCTTTAATTGAAGCTGCCATTGAGGAAGAACCGCCCATTTCCATCAGGGAAGGTGGCATGATTAAAGAGGGCTTTGATGATGATATTGACAAACTTAGAAATGCCAAAAGAGACGGTAAGACATGGCTTGCTGAATTGGAAAACGAAGACAGGGAACGTACCGGTATCAAAAATCTGAAAATCAAGTACAACAAGGTTTTTGGTTATTATTTTGAGGTTACCAATTCTTATAAAGATTTAGTGCCGGAAGATTATATCAGAAAACAGACTCTTGCAAATGCAGAACGTTATACCACGCCCCGTTTAAAAGAATTAGAAGATATGATTTTAAATGCGGAGGACAAGTTAAACACCTTGGAGTATGACTTGTTCTGTAAAATCAGAGATGCCATCGCCGACGAAATGGAACGTATCCAACGTACCGCCAAAGCTGTGGCAAAACTGGATGTGTTTGCCTCCTTATCACTGGTATCTGAGCGCAATAACTATGTGCGCCCGAAATTAAACGAAAAGGGCTTATTGGATATTAAAGAGGGTAGACACCCGGTTGTAGAAAAAATGATTGACAACGATATGTTTATCGCAAACGACACCTATTTGGACAATAACAGTCACTTAATTGCAGTTATTACCGGTCCCAACATGGCAGGTAAATCCACCTATATGCGTCAGACTGCTTTGATTGTATTGATGGCGCAAATTGGTTGCTTTGTACCGGCTAAAAGTGCCAATATCGGCATTGTTGACCGTATTTTTACCCGTGTAGGTGCTTCCGACGATTTGGCAAGCGGTCAGTCCACTTTTATGGTGGAAATGAATGAGGTAGCCAATATTTTACGTAATGCAACCTCTAACAGCCTTTTGATTCTGGATGAAATCGGTCGCGGAACCTCTACATTTGACGGACTTTCCATTGCATGGGCGGTGATTGAACATATCAGTAACAGAAAGATTTTGGGGGCGAAAACTTTGTTTGCAACCCATTATCATGAATTGACGGAGCTGGAAGGCAGAATCAGCAATGTAAATAACTATTGTATCGCTGTAAAAGAACGTGGTGACGATATTGTATTCCTGCGTAAAATTATAAAAGGCGGTGCAGACAAGAGTTATGGTATTCAGGTGGCAAAACTTGCAGGCGTGCCGGATATGGTAATTGACCGTGCCAAAGAAATTGTAAATCAGCTTTTGGATAACGATATTATCGAAAAAGTCCAAAGTATCGCAGTAGATACCAAAGGCGACGGCAAAGCAAAGAAAGTGGAGCATTATGACGAAGTAGACATGGCACAAATGTCACTTTTTGATACCGTAAAAGATGAAGATGTCATAAAGGAATTAAAGGAAATTGATATTAGTAATTTAACTCCTTTAGATGCCTTAAATACCTTATACAGACTGCAAAACAAACTGGTAAACAGGTGGTAAAGTTTTAATTACGGATTGGATTGAGATGTAAAACAGCAGAAGATACATCAAAGCAGAAAGGATACCCTATGGCAAAAATCAATGTTTTAGATGCGGGCACAATAGATAAAATTGCCGCAGGCGAAGTGGTGGAAAGACCTGCCAGCGTGGCAAAAGAGCTTGTAGAAAATGCATTGGATGCAGGTTCTACGGCTGTTACGGTGGAAATTAAAGAGGGCGGTATCACTTTCTTAAGGGTAACCGATAATGGAAGCGGCATTGAGGCAAGTCAGGTGCGTCAGGCCTTTTTGCGGCATGCTACCAGTAAAATCAATTCCGCAGAAGATTTACATACCGTGAAAAGCTTAGGTTTCAGAGGCGAAGCATTATCCAGTATTTGTGCAGTGGCAAAAGTGGAGCTGATTACCAAGACCGCAGATTCTATGACAGGTATCAGGTATCTGTCCGAGGGTGCAGATGAAAAAGAATTTTCAGAAGTAGGTGCACCGGACGGCACCACCATTATGGTGAGAAATCTGTTTTTTAATACTCCGGTGCGGCGCAAGTTTTTAAAACAGCCCCAGACGGAGGGCAGTTATATTGTAGATTTGATGGAACATATGGCTCTTTCCAGACCTGATGTTTCCTTTAAGCTGATTGTGAATAATCAGGTCAAATTCCATACTTCAGGCAATGGTGAATTAAAAGAAGTGATTTACCGTATTTACGGCAGGGAAACGGCAGCCAATCTGGTGGAAATACAGGCTGAAATACCGGGCATTGCAGTAACAGGCTATTTAGGTAAGCCTATTTTAAACCGTTCCAACCGTAACTTTGAAAATTATTATATAAACGGCAGATACATTAAGAGCAATCTTTTAGCCAAAGCCATTGAAGACGGTTACAGCCAGTATCTGATGCAGCATAAATTCCCTTTTGTAGTTTTACATTTTGCCATAGATACCGGGCTTGTAGACGTCAATGTACATCCCACCAAAATGGATGTGCGTTTTACGGAAGGCAAAAAGATTTATGATTTTGTGGCAGGAGAAGTGGCACAGGCTTTAAGCCGTCGGGAAATGATACCGGAAGCTGTTTTGGAAAAGGAAGCACCTGTGCGGACTACACCGGATTCTAAAACGGTAAATTCCTTTGCACCGGAGCCTTTTGAAAAGACGCATACGGCACAATTCCGTGTGCAGGAAGAGATGAAATATGAGGCAGAAAAGCCTAAAATGCAGGATACCTTGCAAAATAACATATGGAACCGTGTCAAAAAACCGGTAGTAATGGCGGAAAAAGAAGATAAAATGCAGGATAATCCGTCAATTTTGGAAAAAAATCCTGAAATTACGCCTGTTTTGCCGAATAATGAAAAAGGACTTGTCCCCAAAACAGAATCAACAGTTGTAAATACCTCTGTTGCCGAAGAAGAGGATATCTTTTTTGTGGAAGTAGAACCGGAAGAAAAAACACCTTCCGAAGATGTTGCAACACAACTGGCACCAAAGCCCATGCAGTTAAATCTCTTCGAAGAAAAAATGCTTTCTGAGGAAAATAAAGAACAATATCAGATATTGGGACAGATTTTTGATACTTACTGGCTGATTGCCTTTAAAGATAAGTTGTTTATTATCGACCAGCATGCCGCCCATGAAAAAGTAAAGTATGAGCGATTGGTAAAGCAGTTTAAGGAAAAGGATATAGTTTCCCAGAGTTTAAATCCGCCTATTGTGGTAACCCTTTCCGGTAAGGAAGCAGAAGTGCTTGCAGAGTATGAGGAAGTATTTTTAAATTTAGGCTTTGAAATAGAGGAATTCGGCGGCAGTGAATATGCCCTTCGCAGTGTTCCCACTGACCTTTACGGCTGCGATGAAAAAACGCTGTTTTTAGAGGTTTTGGACGAATTGGCAGAAGGCGGTTCCTCTGTGAAAAATCTGACAGTGGTAGAAGAAAAACTGGCATCCATGGCATGCAAAGCGGCTGTGAAAGGGAATAATTCATTAAGTGTGGCAGAGATGGAAACCTTAATCGATGAATTATTGACCTTGGACAATCCATACAATTGTCCGCACGGAAGACCTACTATTATTTCCATGAGTAAGTATGAGATAGAAAAGAAGTTTAAGCGAATCGTATAAACTACTTAAGCAACGAATAATTGATGATAATGGAAGTTGGAAACACTAAATCAACTCCATAAGAGGTAACTATGAGCGAAAAAATCCCTTTAGTTATTTTGACCGGACCTACCGCGGTGGGAAAAACCAAACTTTCCATTGCTCTTGCAAAGGCAGTGGACGGAGAAATTATTTCTGCGGATTCCATGCAGGTTTACAAACACATGGACATCGGTTCAGCAAAAATCAAACGGTCAGAAATGGAGGGCGTACCACATCATTTAATTGATGTATTGGAGCCCTTTGATGAATTTAACGTGGTGACTTTTCAAAAATTGTGCAAAGAAGCTATTACGGATATCAGAAAACGTGGACATATTCCTATCTTAACCGGTGGTACAGGCTTTTATATTCAGGCAGTATTGTATGACATTGATTTTACGGAAAATGACGGAGATACCTCATACAGAGAATATTTGGAGTTTTTGGCAAAAGAAAAAGGAGCAGAGTATCTTCATGATATGTTAAAGCAGGTAGACCCTGTTTCCGCAGAATCAATTCACCAAAACAACGTAAAAAGAGTTATCAGAGCTTTGGAATTTTATGAGCAGACCAAGGGTTGCATTTCAGAACATAATGAGAAGGAACGCCAAAAGGAAAGTCCCTACAATTTCTGTTATTTTGTGTTAAATGATGACAGGGATAAGCTCTATGAACGGATTGACGAAAGAGTAGACATTATGCTTGCGGAAGGACTGGAAGCAGAAGTAAAGAAGCTTTCCGAAATGGGGTGCAGTCGCAATCTGGTTTCCATGCAGGGGCTTGGTTATAAAGAAATGCTGGCTTATCTGGAGGGGGAAATTACCTTAGAGGAAGCGGTTTATCTGATAAAACGGGACACCCGACATTTTGCCAAAAGGCAGATTACATGGTTTAAAAGAGAAAAAGAAGTCATCTGGGTCAACAAACCGGATTTTCAATATGATGAAAAAGCGGTTTTGGACTTTTGCATGAGTAAAATACAAGAAAAGAGGATATTGTAATACATGGAACAAAAAGATTTTGCAATACGGAATATGTATGCGGACTTAGGCATTACCGATGATGTGTATGCCTTTGGTGCAGAGATTTTGGAAGGATTAAAAGAACGCTTTACGCAAATTGATGAAACTGCCGAATACAACCAGTTAAAGGTGTTAAAGGCACTGCAGAAAAATCAGGTAAGTGAAGCCTGCCTGTTAGGAACTACGGGTTACGGCTACAACGATTTGGGAAGAGATACCTTAGAAGCGGTTTATGCGGATATTTTTCATACGGAGGATGCACTGGTGCGCCCCCAGATTACCTGCGGTACCCATGCTTTGGCACTGGCACTGATGAGTAATTTACGTCCCGGAGACGAACTGTTATCCCCCGTAGGAAAACCTTATGATACCTTGGAAGAGGTTATCGGTATCAGACCCTCTAAGGGTTCTTTGGCAGAGTATGGTGTCAGCTACAAGCAGGTAGATTTGTTACCGGACGGCAGTTTTGATTTTGAAAATATCAAAAAGGCAGTGAATGAAAAGACAAAACTGGTAACTATCCAGCGTTCCAAAGGTTACCAGACCAGACCCACCTTATCGGTTGCACGGATCGGGGAACTGATTGCCTTTATAAAAAATATCAAACCCGATGTAATCTGCATGGTGGATAACTGCTATGGAGAATTTGTAGAAAAAATAGAGCCTTCCGATGTGGGCGCGGATATGGTCGTGGGGTCTCTTATTAAAAATCCCGGCGGTGGTTTAGCTCCTATCGGCGGTTATATTGCCGGTAAAAAAGAATGTGTGGAAAATGCAGCATACAGACTGACTTCCCCCGGCTTGGGAAAAGAAGTGGGTGCTTCTTTAGGTGTTCTGGGTGCTTTTTATCAGGGTATCTTTTTGGCACCTACCGTTACTGCAGGTGCATTAAAGGGTGCTATTTTTGCGGCTTGTATCTACGAAAAACTGGGTTTTAAGGTTGTGCCTAACGGAACGGAGAGCAGACACGATATTATTCAGGCTGTGGAATTCGGTACGCCGGAGGGTGTAGTGGCATTCTGCGAGGGAATTCAGGCGGCAGCACCGGTGGACAGCCATGTGACACCCGAGCCTTGGGATATGCCCGGCTATGATGCCAAGGTGATTATGGCGGCAGGTGCTTTTGTATCAGGTTCTTCCATTGAACTTTCTGCGGACGGCCCCATTAAGCCCCCTTATGCAGTGTATTTCCAGGGCGGACTTACCTGGCAACATGCAAAATTCGGCATATTGAAGTCCTTACAGTCATTAAAAAACAAGGGAATTGTGTCGAAATTTTTTCCATAAATTTTATATACAGAAAGCATGAAATGTGATAAAATTATTTCCATATGTGAAGGATATTTTCCTATATGGCATGAAGGTGTCATACAGAACCGTAACAGACCGTTTTCTAGGGATTTTACGGTTCTACAAAAGAAAGAAACGAGGATACGGATTTGAAAAAGTGGAACTGGACATTGATTATTCTTGTATTGATTGGTTTTGTAATCGGCAACTTTATCGGAACTTATTTTGACGGTACATGGCTTGATTTCGGACGCTCTTTTGGTTTAACCAATCCGGTTGTTTTAGACATGGGGTTTATTATTCTTACCTTCGGTCTGACCATTAACATCAATATAGCCAGTGTTTTAGGGGTAGTGATAGCACTGGTACTTTATCGTTTTATCCGTTAATTCACATATACAGACGGAGGAGTTCATACGCAGAGAAGGTTATAGGAGAAACGTATGAACAAAGAAAAACAAACGAAACAGGTACATCTGCGCCCTTATGAAAAGTTTATGCAGTTCGGGGCGGAATATTTGACAGAAAGCGAACTTTTGGCAGTGATACTGCGAACCGGCAGCAAGGATGCGGATGCGGAGAGGCTGGCTGAGCAGATACTGGAGATGGCTTCTTACGGCAGGCAGGGACTTTTGGGACTTCATCGTATCAGCATGGAACGCCTTTTACAGATTAAAGGTGTAGGCAGGGTCAAAGCCATCCAGATTAAATGTGTACTGGAACTTTGCACCCGCATGGCAAAGGCGAAGGCAGAAGAGCAGCTTACCTTTAACCGTTCCGGCTCGGTAGCGGCTTACTACATGGAGACATTGAGGCATCGGGACAGGGAGTGTGTATTGCTCCTTATGCTGGATACCAAAGGACGGCTTATCAAAGAAACAGAGTTGTCCAAAGGTACGGTAAAGAGCTCCCTATTGTCGCCAAGAGAAGTCTTTGTGGAGGCCCTGCAGGCTTCCGCCGTAAACATTATTCTGTTGCATAATCATCCCAGTGGTGATCCGACTCCCAGCAGGGAGGATATGGAAATCACGGCAGTTATCGCCGAACTGGGACAAAAGCTGGATATTCCGCTGATAGACCATATCATCATCGGGGATAACAGATATATCAGTTTTAAAGAAAAAGGTTACCTATAGAAAGGGGTTGTCGTTTTGGCAAACAATACATTCGGTATCGATTTAGGTACAAACAACATTAAAATTTACAGCCATAATGAAGATAGTGTGATGGTGGAGAAAAACATGATAGCCATCGAAGGTAAAAGCACTCTCTTCGCGTATGGTAATTCTGCATTTGATATGTATGAGAAAGCACCGGCAAATATTCATATTTCTTATCCGCTTTGTAACGGTGTCATTGCAGATATTAAGAATATGGAGACTCTGGTTCGTTATTTTGTAACGGATTTAATGAAGGGCAGTATCCGCCCCGCAGATTATATTATTGCGGTACCCACCGATGTGACAGAAGTGGAAAAGAGAGCCTTTTATGACTTGATTAAAGATGCCAATGTGAAGGCAAAGAAAATTATGGTGGTGGAAAAAGCCGTTGCCGACGGTCTGGGCATGGACATCGATGTGAAAAATTCCCAAGGTGTACTGGTAGTAAACGTTGGATATGATACCACTGAAATTTCCATCCTTTCTCTGGGCGGTATCGTATTGAGCCGTCTTATTAAGGTGGGCGGACTCAAATTTGATGATGCCATTAAAAATGCAATCCGTAGAGAATTTTCTTTAATCGTAGGCGGAAAAACAGCCGAGAATGTAAAGATTTCCTTAAAGGAACTGGAAGAAGAGGGCAGAGGTGCCGTTGTATACGGCAGAGATATCGTAACCGGACTTCCCGTGGAAAGAGAAATTCCTACCAAACTTGTGGATGAATCCCTTGAAGAACATTTCTATACAATTATTGACAACGTAAAAGTAATTTTGGAGCGTACACCCCCTGAACTGGCTGCCGACATTTACAAGCATGGTATTTATTTAACCGGAGGTGCTTCCCAGGTAAACCATCTGGCAGAAAAACTGGCAAAGGGAACGGGACTTAGGGTAAATGTTTCTGAAAATCCCGTGGAAAGCGTTGTTTTGGGACTTTCCAAGATTATCAAAGAAGACAATTATAAAACCGTAGCATATGCAATTGAAGGAATGAGTAAATGAGTCCTATAGTCAAACGGAAAGGGGAGAAATTTACAATCCCCGCTAAATATCTCCTTTGTGCTTTTACAATCCTGTGTACCCTGATGATGCTTTTAACCTTTAATACCAACATATTCAGCGGACCGCTCAATACGGTTGTGGGATATGTGGTGGTGCCTTTTCAAAAGGGTATCAGCAGTGTGGGGAGCTGGCTTTCCACACGTTCGGAAGAATTGGTACAAATCAGGGCATTATTGGAAGAAAACGAAGAATTGAGACGACAAATCAGTGAACTGACCATGGAAAATACCCAATTGCAGCAAAATCAGTACGAGTTAAATACCCTGCGTGATTTGTATGAATTGGATGGCCAGTATGCGGAATATGAAAAAGTCGGTGCCCGCATTATTGCGAGAGATGCCGGAAACTGGTATCACTCCTTTACCATCGATAAAGGTGAAGAAGACGGCATTATGGTGGATATGAATGTCATTGCCGGCGGTGAAAGCGGCGGTCTGGTAGGACGTGTGGTATCCGTAGGCCCCAACTGGGCAAAGGTAGTATCCGTTATTTCCGACAACTCCAATGTGAGCGGACAAATGCTGGCAACCGGTGACAAGCTGATTGTATCGGGTGACTTAGAGATGATGCAGGACGGTAAAATCCGTTTTTCGCAGCTTCTTGACAGTGCCGGAGTTGTTGCGGTAGGGGATAAAATCGTTACCTCCGATATCAGTGATAAATATCTGCCCGGTATTTTAATCGGATACATAGGGGAAATCAATTTAGATTCCAATAAACTGACAAAATCGGGAACCGTGATTCCCGCAGTGGATTTTGAACATTTAGACGAAGTTTTGGTTATACTGGAATTAAAACAGATGCCGGAGTAAGAAGGGGAATAAATTGAGACGAAAAATTACAGTAATTTTCTTAATATGGTTCTGTTTTTTACTGCAAAGTACCGTATTCCAGTGGATTGCTTTTAATGACATCGTACCGAATCTTCTGATTGTTCTGACGGCGGCGTTCGGTTTCATGCGTGGTGAAAAAGAAGGACTTGTTATCGGTTTTTTCTGTGGTCTTATCTGCGACATTTTTTTCGGTGATATGATAGGCTTCCACGCACTGGTTATGATGTATATCGGTTACTTAAACGGTAAATTTTCCGGCGGTTTTTATCCGGAGGACATCAAATTACCGTTGGCACTGATTATTGTCAGTGACCTTTCCTATAGTACGGCCTGTTACATATGTCTGTTTCTTTTGAGAGGACGACTGGATTTTCCGTATTATTTTATGAATGTAATTCTGCCGGAGGCAGTATATACCACGATAGTAACCCTTTTGCTGTACCCACTGATTTTGTTCATCAATGTACGGCTGGAAAACAGAGAAAAAAGAGGTGCCCAGAAATTTGGTTGAGAGAATAAAAGAACGTTTCTTTGCAATATTGACCAGTCGTTTGACGGTAATGGTACTTATTACTTTTGTGCTGGGCGGTATTTTGATTTACCGGCTCTTTGATTTGCAGATTGTCAGAGGAGAGCAGTTCTTAAATGATTTTATCCTGCAAAGCAAAAAAACAAGGGAAGTAGCAGCCGCCAGAGGTAATATTTATGACAGGTACGGAGAGGTGCTGGCATACAACGAACTGGCCTATTCCGTTAAAATAGAAGACGTTTACGAAGCAGGTAAAAACAAAAACCGATTATTAAACGAAAACATATATAAACTGATAAAGCTGATTGAAAAGAACGGCGATGATGTTATTACAGATTTCGGTATTATGCTTGATGATGACGGCAATTTTGTGTTCAGCATGAGCAGTGACACTAAAAGGCTGCGTTTTCTGGCTGATGTTTACGGGGAAAGCTATGTCAAAGACCTAAAGTTAGAGCAGCAGACTGCAACACCGGATGAAGTAATGCAGGAATTGGGTGAACGTTACGATATCGGCGAATTGGCAGACCCCGAAGACTCTAAAAGTGAGTTTGTGGCAGGTAAAGGCTATACAAAAGAAGAATTTTTAAAGATGGTTACCATACGATATGCCATGAGCCTGACCTCTTATCAGAAATACATAGGTACTACGGTTGCTACGGATATCAGTGAGGAAACCAGAGCCGTAATTATGGAAAATCTGTCGGATTTGGCAGGTGTCTCCATTGAGGAGGATACCGTCCGCAGATATGTGGACAGTATTTATTTCTCGCAGATTATCGGCTATACCGGTAAGATTTCTTCTGACGAGTTGGAGGCATTAAATCAACAGGATTTGGAAGCTGGCGGTGACGGTAACCGTTATTCCATCAATGATGTAGTAGGTATAGCAGGAATTGAAGCTTATATGGAGTCTGAATTACAGGGAATCAAGGGCATCGAAACCGTTTATGTCAACAATACCGGTAAGGTCATCAGTATCGATGAAGACGAATCATGGGAACCCATAGCAGGTAATGATGTCTACTTGACCATTGACAAGGATTTACAGATTGCCACTTACAATATTCTGGAACAGAAAATTGCCGGTGTGCTTTTGGAAAAGCTGCGTAACGCAAAGGAATACACAGGCACTTCCAACTCCAGTAAAGAACTGTACATTCCCATATATGATGTGTATTTCGCATTGTTTGACAACAGTGTAATTGATTTAAAGCACATGGCTTCCGGGGAAGCGGGAGAGTATGAATCGGCAGTATACAGTGAATATCTGGCTTACCGCGAAACGGTTTATGCAAAGCTTTTGGAAGAGCTGACCGAAAAAGAAACGCCTTACAATAAACTGGACAAGGAGTATCAGGTATATCAGAGTAATATTGTGCAGTATCTTCTTGAACGCGGCGTTTTGGACAGCGACTTAATAGATACCACCGATGCTACCTATCTTGCATGGAGAGAAGAAGAAACCATCAGTCTTTCCGAGTATCTTCACTATTGTATTTCCATGGGCTGGGTGGATGTAACCAAACTGGATTTAAGCAGCCAGTATGCAGATTCCGAGGAAATTTATGAAAAGATTTTAGACAGTATTTTTCTTATTCTGGACAACACCAATGAATTTCAGAAGAAGCTGTTTAAATATATGTTAAAAAGAGACATTATAAACGGCAAAGATGTCTGTTTTATCCTCTGTGAACAGGGAAATGTAGAAATTGACGAGCAGGACATTACACAATTGTATGACGGTAAACTTTCTGCTTATAATTTTATGGTAAACCGGATCCGCAATCTGGATATTACGCCTGCACAACTGGCACTGGACCCCTGTAGCGGTTCGGTTGTTATTACAGATGTAAATACAGGGGATGTACTGGCATTGGTTTCTTATCCCAGCTATGACAACAACCTGATGGCCAATTCCGTAGATGCGGCATATTTTGCCCAGTTGCAGTCGGATAAGTCTACGCCGCTTTTAAATTATGCGACACAGTATAAGTCGGCACCGGGTTCTACCTACAAGATGGTTTCTGCAACGGCTGCACTGATGGAAGGCTTGGTTACCACCAGAACTACAGTCAGTTGTTTTGGCAGTTTTGACGAAGTAACACCTCCCCCTAAGTGCTGGATATATCCCGGTGGACATGGTTCCATGAACGTAATCAGTGCCATCCGCAATTCCTGTAACGTTTACTTTTATCAGGTAGGATATGACTTGAGTATTGTAGATGGTAAATACGATGCCCAGACAGGCTTGGAAACCCTTGCCTATTATGCGGATTTATACGGACTGAGCGAAAAATCAGGTGTGGAAATTACGGAGTCTGCACCTACGGTTTCTGACGAATATCCTATTCAGTCGGCAATCGGACAGGGTACAAACAACTTTACCACGGTAGGGCTTGCCAGGTATGTCACTACAGTTGCCAACAGTGGCACCTGTTACAATCTCACCCTGATAGACAAGGTAACAGACCCTGATGGGAGGGTTCTTCAGGAATTTTCACCGGATATCCGTAACACCATAGAAATGCCGCAGGAATACTGGGATGCCATTCATACCGGTATGCGCGGTGTAGTGGAAAATATGACCTATTACCAGAATTTTGGTGTGGAAGTAGCGGGTAAAACCGGTACAGCGCAGGAAAGTACTACCCGTGCCAACCATGCATTATTTGTAGGGTATGCACCCTATGATGACCCGGAGATTGCCATTGCAACACGTATCGCATTCGGATATTCCTCCAGCTTTGCGGCACAGACCAGCAGGGATGTTATCAAGTACTATTACAATCTGGCGGACGAAGAGGAAATCGTAACCGGAGAAGCAGACAATGTAGATGGTGCAACATATGGTGATTAGTGTAAAAAAATATTTTTGCACGCAAATATGTACCATAGGTATCTATTTGCAAAATATAGAAAGGTATAACAAACAAGTATGAAAGACGCAGTTATTATCAAGAGTTATCAGAATGGTATTTTGCTGCAATTAAATCCGGAGAGTTCCTTTGAAGAATTACTTGAAGAAATCCGTTTTAAATTTGCAGAGTCCAAAAATTTCTTCGGAAATGCAAAAATGGCACTTTCCATGGAAGGAAAAAAACTCAGTGACGCAGAACAGCTCAAGATAATAGAAGCAATTCGGGCAAACAGTAAATTAAACATTATCTGTGTGGTCGGACAGGATGAAACCACCGAACAGCTTTTTATTAAGGCTTTAGATCAGGTGGACAGGCATTTCTCCAAGGAAGATACCGCCGGACAGTTTTATAAGGGTACACTCAAAAATAATCAGGTGATAGAAACGGAGAGCAGTATCGTGATTTTGGGAGATGTATATCCGGGTTCTGCCGTGATTTCCGCACACAATATTATAGTATTGGGTGGTTTGTACGGAGAGGCTTATGCCGGCGGTAACGGTGATGATAATCACTATGTTGTAGCGCTTGAAATGGCGCCGGAAAGATTAAAAATCGGCGATTTCAAATATAAAAATTCCAAACCTTCAAAATGGGGAATAAAGCCTAAAGTGGCACCCCAGATTGCCTATGTCAAGGATGACAAGGTGGTATTGGATTCCCTTACAAAAGAATTGCTGAGTGCTTTTTAACCTATTAGGTTTGAGTACTGGTGGACGAAAATATTTCTATTCTAATAGCCGTAATTACGGCAAGAGGAGGCAGTATGAGCGAAGTAATTGTCGTCACATCAGGAAAAGGCGGTGTGGGTAAGACCACCACATCTGCAAACGTTGGAACAGGTCTGGCACGTATGGGAAAAAAAGTCTGTCTGATTGATACGGATATCGGTTTGCGTAATCTGGACGTGGTAATGGGACTGGAAAACCGTATTGTATACAATCTGGTGGATGTTGTAGAAGGAAACTGTCGTGTAAAACAGGCACTTATCAGGGACAAGCGCAATCCTACGCTTTATCTGATGCCTTCTGCACAGACAAGGGACAAAACGGCGGTAACGCCGGAACAAATGATAAAGATGGTAAATCATCTGAAGGAACAGTTCGATTACATTATTTTAGACTGTCCGGCAGGTATTGAGCAGGGCTTTAAAAATGCCATTGCAGGTGCGGACAGGGCATTGGTGGTAACAACGCCGGAGGTGTCTGCCATTAGGGATGCTGACCGGATTATCGGGCTTTTGGAAGCCTGCGAATTTAAAAAGATTGATTTAGTTATCAACAGATTGCGGTATGATTTGGTTAAAAGAGGTGATATGATGTCCTCCGCAGACGTGGTGGATATTCTGGCAATTCCTTTAATCGGTATTGTACCGGATGATGAAAACATTGTAATTTCTACCAACCAGGGTGAACCGCTTGTGGGCAACGGCACACCGGCAGGCATTGCTTTCCAGAATATCTGTCAGAGAGTTTCGGGAAAGGAAGTTCCATTTATGGATTTTGAGAAAGGAATTTCTTTTTGGACAAGAGTAACCGGAATTTTTCACAGGGACAGAGTATAAAGGAGGCGTGTCATGAGATTGTTTTTCAGAAGAAAAAGTTCAAAAGAAATTGCAAAGGACCGGCTGAAAATCCTGCTGATATCAGACAGAGTCAACTGCTCACCGGAAATGATGGACATGATAAAAGCAGATATCGCAAAGGTCATATCGAAATACATGAAGATTGATGCCAAAAGCATGGAAATACAAATCAGTAAAACCGGTACAAAGGGGGGACGGAACAACAAAACCCCCACCCTGTACGCAAACATTCCCATTATTGATTTGAACCAGTAGGCAGAAAGGTAATATATGTTCAAACATTACCGTTTACGGGATTATGATTTTAAATTGATATTTCTGGTTCTGGTCGCATCAGCGGTCGGTATACTGGCTATCGGAAGTGCCAAAGAGTCCCTGCAAAACAAACAAATTGCAGGGGTACTCGTTGGCCTTGTTATGATGGTAGTGATTTCTCTTTTTGACTATTCCATGTTAATCAAATTAAACTGGATAATGTATGCGGCAAATCTGGTGCTTTTGGGTGCGGTTATTTTTTCAGACGCCGGCGATACCGGTGGTGGTGCGCAAAGATGGCTGGAAATCGGTCCGTTAAGATTTCAACCTTCGGAAACTGCAAAAATAATATTGATTCTGTTCTTTGCACAGTTTATAATGAAACATAAGGAGAAATTTAATACTTTCAAATACATCATGTTGTGTGTGATTCTTGTTGCCATACCATGGGTATTGATTTTTAAACAACCGGATTTATCCACAAGTATTATCGTTTTAATGGTATTTTGTACGATAATGTTCGTGGGAGGTCTTAGTTACAAGGTCATAGTGGGAATTTTGGCGGTAGTAGTACCGGCATTTCTGATTTTTCTGGGATTGGCATTACAGCCGAACTCTGTTTTGGTAGAAAAAGAAATCATTAAACAATACCAGTTAAACCGTATTCTGGCATTTACAAATCCGGAAGCATATGCCACGGAGGAAGCATATCAGCAGATTAACTCCATTACGGCAATCGGCTCCGGTATGTTAAATGGAAAGGGGTATAAAACCAATGAAATCAGTTCCGTTATCAACGGTAACTATATTTCCGAGCCCCAGACTGATTTTATCTTTGCCGTAATCGGTGAAGAATTTGGTTTTAAGGGAAGTGTGGTAGTGGTACTGTTATTGATGTTTATTGCCTTGGAATGTTTCTCGGTGGCTGCAAAGGCCAAGGATTTATCCGGCAGAATTATTGCCGGCGGTATGGGTGGTTTGGTTGCCTTTCAAAGCTTCGTCAATATCGGCGTAGCGACCTTTATTTTACCAAACACGGGACTGCCGTTACCGTTTATCAGTTATGGACTCACGTCACTTTGGAGTTTATATATAGGTATGGGGTTTGTATTAAATGTAAGGTTACAAAGTAAAAAGAATGGGGACAAAATAAGAGAGGGTTGATACTATGAACATTGCACTGATTGCACATGATGCAAAAAAGAAACTGATGCAGAATTTCTGCATCGCATACAGGGGGATTCTCAGTAAACATTCACTGTATGCTACCGGTACTACCGGCAGATTAATAGAAGAGGTTACGAATCTTTCTGTACATAAGTATCTGGCAGGCCATTTAGGTGGGGAACAACAGATAGGGGCCCAGATAGAGCATAATGACGTGGATTTGGTGATTTTTTTAAGAGATCCGCTGACTTCTAAAATTCATGAGCCGGACGTAAGTAACGTAATGCGTTTATGTGATGTACACAATATTCCGCTGGCTACCAATTTAGCTTCCGCAGAACTGTTAATTAAGTCGTTGGATAGAGGAGATTTAGAGTGGCGTGAAATGTACAAATAAGAGAAGAGGCTTTTGTATAGGTCTGGTATTGTCTATTTTTCTGCCCCTTTTATCAGGGTGTGGACAAAAAAACTATACTTTTCCTTACGATGCAGAGTACGGAGTAAGCAGTTTTCAAATTGTACGGACGGTTAATGCTTCGCAGGCGATACCCTTTGCAGAGGATTTATGTATTGCAGTAGGAGACATTACCGAAGGTACGGACGTAGATACATCCGGTGCCGGAGCGGCACTTCTTTGTGATGTTAATAATGCCGAAGTAATTTATGCAATGAATGCACATGAACAGATGCATCCTGCCAGTCTGACCAAAGTAATGACGGCACTGGTTGCTTTAAAATATGGATCCATGGATCAGGTGCTGACTGCCACTTCCAGTGTGACGATTACTGAGAGTGGTGCACAGCTTTGTGGCTTAAAGCCGGGGGATACCATGACTTTGGCACAGGCATTACATATTTTGCTTATCTATTCAGCAAATGATGTTGCCATGTTGATTGCTGAAGGGGTAGGTGGCAGTGTAGATGGTTTTATTGACTTGATGAACGAAGAGGCACTTGCACTGGGGGCAACCAATACCCATTTTGCAAATCCTCACGGATTAACACAGGACAATCATTATACTACCGCATATGATTTGTATTTGATTTTTAATGAAGCAATCAAGTATGAAACCTTTAGGGAAATCATACATATGACCGCATACAGTACCGTATACTATACCGGTGACGGTGAAGAAAAAGAGTTAAATATCAAAACCACCAATCAGTATTTTAAGGGCAATTTTACACCCCCGGACAATATTACGGTAGTGGGAGGTAAAACAGGTACTACCAATGCAGCAGGACATTGTCTGATACTGCTTACAAGGGATACCTCCGGTGCTCCGTATGTGTCGGTTATTTTGAGGGCAACGGCTTTGGATGTGCTATATCCCGAAATGACGGATTTGCTTTCTGAAATCGGGAAATAGTAGTTGTTTTTTGAGCGGATATATCTTATAATAAATATAGGTATAATATATGGGGTATGAAATATCCTGTTATAAAAAAGTCCTGATGTGAAGCATATTCAGGTATTTATTATATCAATTTACTTTAGGAGGGTTTACCAATGGTTCAATTAATTGTAGGCAAGAAGGGTAAAGGCAAAACGAAGCACTTATTGGATAAAGTAAATGCTGAAGTGAAGGATATCAATGGTAACATTGTATATCTGGATAAAAGCACCAAGCACATGTATGAACTGAATAACAAAGTAAGACTGATCGATGTATCAGAGTATATGATTGAGAATACTGATGGTTTCTTAGGATTTATCAGTGGTATCCTTTCTCAGGACCATGATTTACAGCAGATGTATTTTGACAGCTTTTTAAAGATTGCAGCTTTAGAAGATGGAGATGTAGCAGCGACCGTTGAAAAACTGGAAAAAATCAGTGAAAAATTCGGCGTGGATTTCATCTTAAGTGTTTCTACAGATGAAGCTGAACTTCCTGAAACAGTAAAATCCAAAATTATTGTTTCTTTATAATTACGATAGAACATCATAAAAATATACATACAAAGATAAAGCCTCGGATGCTTTCCGGGGCTTTGTTAACTGTTTGGAAGATATGCGTCATTTACAGTACAGAATAAAACTGTTTGTACAATACAATGGAAAGGAGGTGCAACATGGCAGCACAGAAACCAGAAAAGGTTACAAAGATAAAAAAGTACAGAAAACCGTTAAATATCAATATTGGTATGGTGATTTTTGTCTTTATTTTTATTTATGTATGCTTCTATGTTGCAGCTTATTTCAAGGACAACCATATCAAGCCTTATGAAGTGCGAGAGGGTTCCCTTGCCTCTGAAAATCTTTATACAGGCATTATTATCAGAGAAGAGCAGACTGTCAGTGCGACCACTTCCGGCTATGTCAATTATTATGCCAGAGAAGGGGAACGTGTTGCGGTAGGAGATTTGGTTTATACAGTGGACGAAACGGGGAGACTCTCCGATTACATAAACAATGAAGAAATGGGCAGCAATTCCCTTTCCAATAAAGACCTTTTAGAGTTAAAGAGTGAAATTATCAACTTTGTACATAATTTTTCTCCTCAAAACTATGAGGATACTTATGATTTTAAATATTCCATACAGGGAACCGTTTTAAAATTGGCAAATGCATCTTTGATGGACAACATTTCCGCTGTGAACGGCGGAGATTTGGGAGGTATGGTAGAGTTGTCTTATGCACCACAGACAGGGATTGTGATGTATTGGACGGATGGTTACGAAAATTTATTGCCTGAAAATGTGACTGCCTCCATGTTCAACAAAAAGGAATATGAAAAGAAACAGATTTTAAGTAATGAATTAATCTCCACAGCAGATGTTATTTACAAAATCTGTAACAATGAAAGCTGGTCCGTTGTAATTCCCGTAGACGACGTCAAGGCTAACGAATTAGCAGAAGAAGAGGTGGTAAAGGTTCGTTTCATGAAAACACAACAGGAATCATGGGCAACAGTTACTATTCTTAACAATGCGGATGGCAATACCTATGCCCAGCTCACCTTTACAAATTCTATGGTAAGCTTTGTAAATGAACGTTTTCTGGAAGTGGAATTGCTTTTACATGAAGAAACCGGATTAAAAATCCCCAATTCCTCCATTGTGGAAAGAGAATTTTTCTTAATTCCGGAAGCTTATATTACCCAGAGCGGTTCTGCCGATTCCTATGGTGTACTTCGTGAAGCAGTATTGGAGGACGGCACCCGCACCACAGAATATGTAGAAGTAAACATATACAGTGTGGTTGAAGGGGAATATTATGTGGATGCAGGTGTAATTGGAAGCGGAGACCATCTGTTTATGCCGGATTCTACAGAAACCTATACCGTCAGTCGTCGTGCAACGCTGATAGGTGTATATAACATGAATAAAGGCTATGCAGATTTCAGACAAATAGAAATTCTTTACCAGAACGAAGAGTATGCCATCGTAAAATCTAACACGGAGTATGGTTTGAATGTATATGATTTGATTGTACAGGACGCATCCAGTGTTAAGGTAGACCAATTTATATATGAGTAATAAATAGATTAGTAAAGCAGGTTTTCAGTAAGTTATTAGAAATTTGAGGCTGGACAAACATGATTAAGGATAATATTGAACTTGTTAAAAAGAATATTAAAGCGGCTTGTGAACGTAGCGGCAGGGATGTTGCTGATGCTAAGCTGATTGCAGTCAGTAAGACAAAGCCCATTGAGATGTTAAAAGAGGCTTATGAAGCGGGATGCAGGGATTTCGGGGAAAATAAGGTACAGGAAATTCTGGATAAATATGAAGATATGCCTGCGGATACCCGTTTTCATATGATTGGGCACTTACAGCGCAATAAGGTAAAGTATATTGTTGATAAGGTATATTTAATTCACAGCGTGGATTCCCTGCGTTTAGCGGAAGAAATCAGTAAAGAAGCCTTAAAGAAAAATGTGAAGGTAAACATATTAGTAGAAGTTAATGTAGCCAAAGAGGAAAGTAAATTCGGAACTACGGTTGAGGAAACCATTTCACTGGTAGAAAAAATTGCGGCTTTGCCGGGGATTTTTGTCAAAGGTTTGATGACAATAGCACCATATGTAGAAAATTCCGAAGAAAACAGACAATATTTTGTGAGTTTACGCCAATTATCTGTTGACATAAAGAACAAAAACATTGATAATGTCAGTATGGAGATATTGTCCATGGGTATGACAGGAGATTATGTTGTTGCCGTGGAAGAGGGTGCGACTTACGTGAGAGTGGGCACCGGTATATTTGGGGAACGTGATTACGGAATTTAAAGAGTAAGGAGAGTGTACCGCAATGGGAGTAATGGACAAGTTTTTAAACTATATGAAACTGAATGATGAAGATGAGTACGAAACAGATGATGATTATTTAGATGATGATGATTATGCAGAAGAGGAGCCTGTTTCCAGAAAGTCTTTCAAAGAACCTGAAATAGAAGAAAAACCTGTTGCCAAGAAACCTGCCAATAAGGTAACACCGATGCCCAAGAACAATACCAGACGTATGCAGGGAACAGGCAGCATGGAAGTTTGTGTAATTAAACCCACTTCCGTTGAAGAAGCCAGAGAAATTACCGAGACCCTGTTAGCTAACCGAACCGTAGTTTTAAATCTGGAAGGTCTGGATGTGGACGTGGCTCAGAGAATTATCGACTTTACCTCCGGTTCCTGCTTTGCCATCAACGGCAATTTGCAGAAGATATCCCACTACATATTTATTATTACCCCTGCCAGCGTGGATATTTCCGGTGATTTTCAGGATATCTTAGGCGGCGGTTCTTTTGAAGCCCCTATTAACAACGGATATTAATATTGCTATGAAAAGGGCAGAGTTATCTGCCCTTTATCTATAAAAAATTCTGCCATAAGGTTTTAGAAAAATAACAAGGTTACAAACCGGCAGAAAAAAAGAAAGGCCAGATAAAATGGAAACAGACAGAATACAAGTGTTATATGAAAAAAAGCCCTGCTATGAAATTGTGTATAAGCAGTCCTTTGCAGAGTTGGCAGAAGAAGTAAAGAAATTTGAAACAGAAAACCGAAAAATTTGTGTGATTACGGATTCTCAGGTGGAAAAATTATACGGTGAAGAAGTGGTAAACGCACTTTCCGGTATTTGTAAAAAAGCAGTATTGTTTTCTTTCCCTGCAGGTGAGGAAAATAAGAATCTGAACACTGTGAAAGACGCTTATGAGTTCTTGATTAAAGAAGGCTTTGACCGAAAGGATTTACTGGTTGCTTTAGGTGGTGGCGTTGTAGGGGATTTGACAGGTTTTGTGGCGGCTACCTATTTGCGGGGTGTTGATTTTATTCAAGTACCTACTACATTACTTGCCCAGACAGACAGCTCTATCGGCGGCAAAACCGGCGTGGATTTTGACAGCTACAAAAATATGGTAGGTGCATTTAAAATGCCCCGTCTGGTATATATGAATATTGCAACCTTGCAGACACTGGAAGAAAGACAGTTTTTCTCCGGCTTTGCAGAGGTGATGAAACATGGTCTGATTAAAGACGAAGCATTATATCTGTGGCTGCTTGAAAATATGTATGAAATCTGCGAACGAGATCCTGAAATCTTAATGGAAATGGTATACAGAAGCTGTATGGTAAAGAAACAGGTAGTGGAAAAAGACCCTACCGAAAAGGGTGACAGAGCGTTACTGAATTTTGGACATACCATCGGACATGCTATCGAAAAGGCAAAAAATTTTGCCTTATACCATGGAGAATGTGTGGCACTTGGCTGCGTTGCGGCTGCATTTCTTTCTTACAAGCGTAATATGTTAAGCATGGAAGAGTACTACGAAATCCGCGATATGTTCGTACCCTTCAATCTGCCCATCAGCATTGATGATATTGACCCGGCAGAAATTGTAAAGCTGACCCGCTCTGACAAAAAGATGGATGCAGGCAAAATTAAGTTTGTTCTGTTAAAGAAAATTGGCAAAGCTGTAATTGATGATACCGTAACGGAACAAGAAATTTTAGATGCCGTAAACGAAATTTATTTTAGTGAAGAGGACGCAAATGCTTAAAAATAAGACAAAACTGAAGTGGCTGGCAATCTTTTTTGCACTGACTGTGCTTTCGATTGTATTAGATCAGGTTACTAAACTTTTAGCAATTAAAAATTTACAGGGAAAAGGTGCTTATCCGCTGATTGACGGTGTGCTGGAGTTGCAATTCTTTTCCAATACCGGCATTGCATGGAGCATGCTGGAGGGACAGAGTATTTTTATTTTGTTCATGGGTATTATTTTTCTGGCGGTTATCTTATTCTTTATTATTAAACTGCCCGATGCAAAAAAATATCACATTCTCTATATTTTAGGTGGTCTTTTGACTGGCGGTGCCATAGGTAATATGATAGACCGTTTTCGTTTGGGATATGTAGTGGATTTTATATCCTTTGTTTTAATTCATTTTCCTATCTTCAATATGGCAGATATGTGCATTGTAGTATCCGTTATTTTATTTGCAGTTATGTTTATTTTTATCTACAAAGAAGAAGATTTGGCTTTCTTAAACTTTAAACAGAAAAAATATAGGGAAGTAAAGGAAGAACAAATTTCCGATGAAAAATAAGTTTTACAAAGAACCTGTTTTGTAATAAAAAAGGGTATTAAGGAGTTTTCATGGACGAATTTCGTTTCCAGATAACTGAAGAAATGGAAGATGAGAGAATCGATAAGTGTATGAGTATGCTTATCGATTCTTTGTCACGCTCATATATTCAGAAGTTGATAAAAGAAGAAGCTGTTTTTGTAAATAATAAACCTGTTAAAGGGAGTTATAAAGTTAAGACTGATGATGAAGTGGTTTTCTGCCTGCCGGAAGCGGTAGAGCCGGATATTGCACCTGAAAACATTCCTCTTGATATTTTGTATGAAGACAATGATGTGATTGTCATAAACAAACCTAAGGGAATGGTGGTGCATCCTGCTGCAGGGCATTATAGTGGCACTTTGGTAAATGCACTTATGTATCACTGCGGAAATTCCCTTTCCGGCATCAACGGCTGTATGCGCCCCGGTATTGTGCACCGTATTGACAGAGATACCACAGGTTCTTTAATTGTCTGCAAAAATGATAAAGCACATAGCTGTATTGCTGAACAGTTAAAGGAACATTCTATCAACAGACGATACTGGGCAATCTGCCACGGTGTATTAAAAGAGGAGGACGGCATTGTAAATAAGCCTATCGGCAGACATCCTACCGACCGCAAAAAGATGGCAGTAAATGAAAAAGGCAAACATGCCGTAACCCATTACAAGGTGTTAAAGCGTTTTGATAAGTTTACTTTAATTGAATGTGTTTTAGAGACAGGGCGAACCCATCAGATTCGTGTACATATGGCAAGTATCGGACACCCTCTTTTGGGAGACGAAGTGTACTGTACCCAAAAATCCCCTTACAAATTACAGGGGCAGACCCTTCATGCTAAAATATTAGGCTTTAAACATCCCTCCACAGGTGAATATGTAGAAGCAGATGCTCCTTTACCGGAGTATTTCACGCATTTACTGGAAATCTTGTAAAACAAGACTGAATTCTTGCTGTAATCAGCAAAAAATACTGGAAATTTGCACAAAAAGAGACTATAATAAGAGAAAACTATATTGCAGCATTTTTTCTGCAGAAAGGCAGGGAAACTATTATGAATACAATCATTACAATCGGAAGACAATTCGGCAGTGCCGGACGTGAAATAGGAGAAAAGGTAGCAGCACATTTTGGTATTCAATGTTATGATAAGGAACTGTTATCCAGAGCAGCAAAAGAAAGCGGATTTTGTGAAGAAATGATTCAGAATCATGATGAACGTCCTACCAATTCTTTTCTTTACAATCTGGTAATGGACACTTATTCTTTCGGCTACAATGCGTCCTCTTTTGTGGATATGCCTATCAGTCACAAGGTATTTTTAGCCCAGTTTGACACCATTAAAAAGATTGCTGACGAAGGTCCCTGCGTGATTGTCGGACGTTGTGCGGATTATGCACTGTCCGATTATACCAACTGTATCCACTTATTTATATATGGTAATGAAGACGTTAAAGTGAAACGTATTATGGAAAAATACGAACTTTCTGCCAATAAGGCTAAGGATATGATTGTAAAGAAAGATAAACAGCGTCAGAGCTATTACAATTATTATTCTTCTAAAAAGTGGGGCAGAGCGGACAGTTATGATTTGTGTATCAATAGCTCTGTATTGGGAATTGATGGTACTGTAAAACTGATTATCCAGTATATCGAAGACTTTGAAAAGAGAAATGAAAAAGCTGAATAATTATAAACTGTTTTTCTCTTTAAAATATAGTAAAAGCCCTAAAATTTGATAAAAATATTGCTTGACAAGGCACCATCCTAATGTTATGATATTCCAGTATGCCGCATAACGAGGTAAAAGTGCGTCCTTTGACGCCACCGCAGTTAGCGAGTTTTAAACATAGGAGGTGCCTTATGTACGCAATTATTGCAACAGGTGGAAAGCAGTACAAAGTTTGTGAAGGCGATGTAATCAAAGTAGAAAAGTTAGACGCTGAAGCAGGCAACACTGTTACTTTTGACCAGGTAATCGCAGTAAGCGACGGTTCTTTAAAGGTTGGTGAAGACGTAGCAAAAGCTACCGTTACCGCAACTGTTATGGAACAGGGTCGTGGCAAGAAGGTTGTTGTATACAAATACAAGAGAAAAACCGGTTACCACAAAAAGAATGGTCATAGACAAGCATACACTCAGGTTAAAATCGACAAGATTAATGCATAATGCTTTAAGTATTTGATACTACAGTATAAGATACTGATGTATGATACTATGTGCATAGTGAGATAGTGCGAATATGACAAAAGTAATTATCAGTAAGGACAAAAACGGTTCTTACAAACAACTAACCTGTAACGGGCATGCCGGATTTGCAGAAGCGGGTAGTGATGTCGTATGTGCAGCAGTTTCCGTGTTAGTGATTAATACCATTAATTCTTTGGAAGAACTGGCAGGCGAGTCATTTGACGTTGCAACTGACGAAACGGAAGGGTTTATCAATTGTGATTTTAAGGGTCCCTTACAGGAAAAATCCATATTTTTACTGGATTCCTTAGTTTTCGGACTTAAGAATATCCAAAAAGAGTATGGTGCGAAGTATTTACAAGTTAAATTCAAGGAGGTGTAAACCGATGTTAAATATGAACCTTCAATTTTTTGCTCATAAGAAAGGTGTTGGTTCTACCAAGAACGGTAGAGATTCCGAATCCAAGAGATTAGGAGCAAAGAGAGCTGACGGCCAGTTCGTTAAAGCTGGTAACATTCTTTACAGACAGCGTGGTACTAAGATCCATCCCGGTGTAAACGTTGGTATCGGTGGAGATGACACTCTGTTCGCAAAGGTAGACGGTATCCTGAGATTCGAAAGAAAAGGCAGAGATAAAAAGCAGGCTTCCGTATATCCTGTAGAAGAATAAGTTATGCATTATTCGGGCTTCAAACGGCAGTTTGAAGCCCATTTTTAAAATGAATGAGATTTTTTGGTTCTTCTGATATACAGAACCGGGAGAATTTCAGAAGTTTCAAAGTTAAAGGAGTTTCTTATGTTTGCAGACAGAGCGACAATTTACGTAAAAAGCGGTAAGGGTGGCGACGGTCACGTATCCTTCAGAAGAGAAAAATATGTTCCTAACGGCGGTCCCGACGGTGGTGACGGCGGTCACGGCGGTGATGTTATTTTTGAAGTAGATGAAGGCTTAAATACACTTACCGATTTCAGGCATATCCGCAAGTATCAGGCACAGAACGGTGAAGAAGGCGGTAAGAAAAACTGCAGAGGCAAAAACGGACAGGATATTATCATAAAAGTTCCTGCCGGCACCGTTATCAAGGAAGCAGAAAGCGGCAAGGTCATTACGGATATGTCAGGAGACAATAAACGTATTGTGCTCCTGAAAGGCGGAAAAGGCGGTAACGGCAATCAACATTATGCCACCAGTACCATGCAGGCTCCTAAATATGCACAGCCCGGACAACCTGCAAAAGAATTAAATCTTTTACTGGAGTTAAAGGTCATTGCAGATGTAGGTCTGGTAGGCTTCCCCAACGTAGGAAAATCCACCTTTTTAGCTCGTGTTACCAATGCAAGACCCAAGATTGCAAACTATCATTTCACCACCCTAAATCCAAACTTGGGCGTTGTGGATATGGAAGACGGCAAGGGCTTTGTCATTGCTGATATTCCCGGACTTATTGAAGGTGCTTCCGAAGGAATAGGTTTAGGACACGAATTTTTACGCCATATTGAACGTACCAAGGTCATTATCCATATGGTAGATGCCGCAGGTAGTGAGGGCCGGGACCCTATAGCAGATATTTATGCCATTGATAAAGAATTGATGGCTTACAATCCTGATATTGCAAACAGACCCCAGGTAATTGCAGCCAATAAAACTGATATGATTTACGAAGGAGAAAACGAAATCATCGAGAAATTAAAGGCTGAATTTGAACCCAAGGGTATTACCGTATATCCGATTTCTGCAGTCAGTGGCAAGGGTGTAAAAGAATTGTTATACCATGTAAAACAGATGTTAGATGGCTTAGATGATGCACCCGTTATATTTGAGCAGGAATTCTTCCCGGAAGAGATGCTGGTAACAGGAGACGAGCCTTTTACCGTAATCTACGACGAAGAAGAGGACGAATATGTTATCGAAGGTCCCCGCATCGAAAAGATGCTTGGTTATACCAATCTGGAGAGCGAAAAAGGCTTTGTATTTTTCCAGAATTTCTTAAAAGAAACCGGTATTTTAGAGCAGCTTGAGGAATTAGGAATCGAAGAAGGCGATACTGTACGTATGTACGGACTTTCTTTTGATTATTATAAGTAAGAATTAATATATGATTGATACAAACAGAAACGCCATACACATGATTAAAATGGCAGAAGAGAGGCATTATGACAAGTAAGCAGAGAGCATATTTAATAAGTCTTGCAAGCAATTTAGACCCGATTTTTCAGGTGGGTAAATCCAGTCTGACTCCTGAAGTAACAGAAGCTGTTTCAGAAAGCTTCAACAACAGAGAGCTGATTAAAATTGCAGTTTTAAAAAACTGTTTTGATGACCCTAAAGAAATTGCTTCCATGCTGGCCGACAGAACCCAGTCCCAGGTTGTAAAGGTCATCGGTAAAAAGATTATTCTTTATAAAGAAAATAAAGACAACAAAAAGATTATTCTGCCCCAGTAAAACCTCTTATCATGCAGATAATTATTGTTTGCAGAGTAGGTTGTAAAATTATCATCGGAGGGATTCTCATGCCTGATAAGATTTGTGGCAGAAAAATCGGCATCATGGGTGGTACTTTTAACCCAATTCATAATGGACATCTTTATCTGGCACAGGCTGCACTTGAGCAGGCGGTGCTGGATGCCGTTATATTTATGCCAAGCGGCCAATCCTATATGAAGGCCGGTACCGATGTTCTGAACGGAGATATTCGACTGGATATGGTAAAACTGGCAATTGCCGGTAATCCCTCCTTTACTTTTTCCGACATGGAAATAAAAAGAACAGGGAATACTTATACTTATGAAACGCTTACCATATTAAAAAAGGCACAGCCTTATGATACTTTTTATTTTATAGTAGGTGCTGACAGCCTTTTTTCCATGGAAAACTGGAAAGAGCCACAAGAAATTTTTGATAAATGTATTGTTCTCGCTGCTATGCGGGAGAATATGGACAAGGTTTCCATGCAAAAAAAGGTTTCTCAATTGCAGGAAAAATTTGGTGCAGTTATTCGTTTGCTGGAATTTCCCAAAACAGATATTTCTTCCTGTTTTATCAGACAGCAGGTAGCTTTAGGAAAAGATATATCACACCTTGTACCCAAAGAGGTCAGACACTATATCAAAGAGCATAAGCTGTATCAATAAAAATATTATTCTGATTTATATAGAGGATAAAGCTATGAAACGTACTGACATAAGCAAAATCAGAAAAGCGATGGAAAAAACACTGGAAGAGAAGCGTTATGAGCATACTCTGGGAGTAGCCTATACCGCCACTTCACTTGCCATGCGTTATGGTGAAAACCTTGAAAATGCAGAGTTGGCGGGGCTTTTACACGATTGTGCCAAGGAAATGGATGATGATAAAGCCATTTCACTTTGTGAAAAGCATCATATCAGCATCACGGAGGTAGAACGTAAAAATCCTTCCTTGTTGCATGCAAAAACAGGCAGTTTCCTTGCCATGCATACTTATAAGGTAGATAACGGAGAAATTATCAATGCTATTTTAAATCATACCACAGGCAGACCGGGGATGTCGCTTTTGGAAAAAATTATTTTTGTAGCAGATTATATTGAGCCTTCCAGAAAAAAAGCTGCTAATCTGCCAGAAATACGTAAGCTTGCATTTATTGATTTAGATGCGGCATTATTAAAAATATTGGAAGACACATTGGAATATTTAAAGCAAAAAGAAGAAGCTATTGACCCCATGACAGAAAAAACATACCGGTATTATCGGGAATTTGTTTCGAAATAAAAAGGAGAGAGAACGATGGACAATATTTCAAAAGAAATGGCAAAGCTGGCAATCAAAGCCTTAGATGATAAGAAAGCAGAAGATATTCGTGTGATTGATATCAGCGAGGTATCTGTAGTGGCAGATTATTTTATTATTGCAGACGGCAGTAACCGCAGCCAAATTCAGGCACTTGCAGACAATGTAGAAGAGACTTTGGGCAGAGCAGGCTATGCTTTAAAGCAGGTAGAAGGCTACAATACCGCAAACTGGATTTTAATGGATTTTAACGATATTATTATCCATATTTTTGATAAAGAAAACCGCCTGTTCTACAATTTGGAGCGCATTTGGAGAGACGGTAAGGACATTGACCCAGCAGAACTGGCATAAGAACTAAAGCAGTTATACCAAAGTTATAATAAATAATTTAACAGGAATACACCGGCATTAAAAACAGGTCCGACGAAATTTATTCTGCCGGACCTGCCTTTTTGTTAAAACTATTTTGTTTTCCGAAAGAGTAATCAGTCTTCTGTATCTCTGCAGATTCTTCCTAAAAAAGTCAACAGATATAAACCACAAAGTCCAACGACCACGTATACAATTCTTGCCAACAAAGACATATCTCCGAAAATAAAGGCTACCAGGTCAAAACCAAACAAACCGATAAGTCCCCAGTTTACGCAGCCAATAACAGAAATAAGCAATGCTGTTACGTCAAGCCATTTCATTCTCATAAAATCCGCCTCCTTCCGTTCTTATTTTGCGTTATATGCAAAAATAATATGCATAAAAAACTATCCAAATTAAATAAAACTTGACAAAAATTGTATAAAGTGTATATTTTATATTTAATTGGATATTTTGAAAACCAAATTTTTCGGATATTCAAATCAAAAGGAGGCTAATCCTCCCTTCGCCAGAGGGGCTCGGATTTTGCTTTCGCAAAATTTTAGGAGGATATTATTATGAAAAACATGAAAAAAGTAATCAGTCTGGCTCTTACAGCAGTACTGGCAGCATCCATGCTTACCGGTTGTGGCGGAAACAAAGCTGACTCTGATACTTTCAGAATCGGTGGCATCGGACCTACTACCGGTGGTGCAGCAATTTACGGTACTGCAGTTATGAACGCAGCACAGTTAGCAGTTGATGAAATCAACGCAGCTGGTGGTGTAAACGGCTATCAGTTAGCTTTAAACTTCCAGGATGATGAGCATGACGCAGAAAAGTCTGTAAATGCTTATAATACCTTAAGAGACTGGGGTGCACAGATCATTTTAGGTTCTGTTACCTCTGCTCCCTGTATCGCAGTAGCAGAAAAGACACAGGCAGACAATGTATTCCAGATTACCCCTTCGGGTACAGCAGTAGATTGTGTTAAGTATGACAACGCATTCCGTGTATGTTTCTCTGACCCTACACAGGGTGTTATTTCTGCACAGTACATCAAAGAAAACGGTTTGGGTACCAAAGTAGCAGTTATTTATGACAGCTCTGATACTTACTCTACCGGTATCTACGAATCTTTTGCAGCAGAAGCAGCAACTCTGGGTCTTGAAATCGTAGCAACAGAAGCATTTACCGCTGATACTAACAAGGACTTCTCCGTACAGCTTCAGAAAGCAAAGGATGCAGGTGCTGATTTATTATTCTTACCTATTTATTACAGCGAATCTGCTCTGATTCTTTCTCAGGCAGCACAGATTGAATATGCTCCCGTTATCTTCAGTGTAGACGGTATGGACGGTATCTTAGGTGTAGAAAACTTTGATGCTTCCTTAGCAGAAGGCGTTATTTTCTTAAGCCCCTTCACCAGCACCGTAAATGCTAAGGCAGAAGTATTCAGTGCAGCATATGAAGAAAAATACGGTGAAATTCCTAACCAGTTCGCAGCAGATGCTTACGATGCAGTTTATATCATTAAGCAGGCATTAGAACAGGGAAATGCAACACCTGACATGAGCGAAAGTGAGTTGTGTGACTTATTAAAGGCAGCTATGGTTGAAATCGAATTCAGCGGTACTACCGGTAACAGCATTACTTGGGGTGCTGACGGCGAACCTACCAAAGAGCCTATCGTAATCAAGATTGTTGACGGTGTTTACACCATTATGTAATTTAGGATTACAAAATACTTTAAGTTAAAATAATTTGAATTAAGAATAATTCTAAACAGAAAAGGAGCATCACTTGTGTGGTGCTCTTTTTGATTATTATCAAGATATAGCCCTTAAAATGAGCATACAACACAAGTCTTTGTTTATTATCTACTTGCACATTTGTAGTATTACATGGTATACTTAACTTTATGTTAAGAGAGTGAGAGTGGAGGTAACTATGAGTTTTATACAGTATTTAATTAACGGCATCAGTTTGGGAAGCGTTTACGCTCTGATTGCGTTGGGATATACCATGGTTTACGGTATTGCAAAGATGCTTAACTTTGCACATGGTGACGTTATCATGGTAGGTGCGTTTACCGTATATACCCTTTGCAGTACATTGGGTTTACCGCCGGCAGTGGGTATTTTGGTGGCAGTAGTACTTTGTACCTGTTTAGGTATTTCTATCGAAAAGGTAGCATACAAGCCTTTACGTAAGGCAGCATCCCCCCTTGCCGTACTGATTACCGCAATCGGTGTCAGCTATCTGTTACAGAATGCAGTGCTTTTGATTTTCGGTGCCGATACCAAGGCATTTACTTCTGTAGTGCCTATTGAGCCCATTAAACTGGCAGACGGACAGATTAGCATTTCCGGTGAAACTTTAGTTACCGTTTTGGTTTGTCTTGTAATTATGGTATCCCTGATACTTTTCATCAATAAGTCCAAGGTCGGACAGGCTATGCTTGCCGTTTCGGAAGACAAGGGGGCCGCACAGCTTATGGGTATTAATGTAAACAGTACCATTGCCATTACCTTTGCAATCGGTTCCGCACTGGCAGCTGTTGCAGGTGTGCTGTATTGTTCGGCATATCCGTCCTTAACCCCTTACACCGGTTCCATGCCCGGTATCAAAGCGTTCGTAGCAGCGGTATTCGGCGGTATCGGTTCCATTCCGGGTGCCTTTATCGGCGGTATTTTACTGGGTATCATTGAAACCTTCGGTAAAGCCTATATTTCCTCACAGTTATCGGACGCAATTGTATTTGGTGTTCTGATTGTGGTACTGTTAGTCAAGCCCAGCGGTCTTTTGGGCAAGAACATTCAGGAAAAGGTATAAGGTGGTGAGCAGCATGCAGAAAGAAAAGATAAATCTGATTTCTAAATTTAAAAATGCAAATAAGAATTTTAAAAGCAATTGCATTACATATGGTATTATCCTTGCGGCATTCCTGCTTATTCAGATATTAGTAAGCGCAGGTGCTGTCAGCAATCTGATAAAAGGTCTTTTGGTACCCCTTTGTACCTATGCCATTCTGGCAGTGTCCTTAAACCTCACTGTAGGTATTTTGGGTGAATTGAGCTTGGGACATGCGGGATTTATGTGTGTAGGTGCATTCGCAGGCGCGTTTTTCTCCAAATGTATGGTAGGTGCCATTCCCAGTGCCATTATCCGTTTTCCGCTGGCTATTTTAATCGGTGCCGTATGTGCCGGCTTTTTCGGCTTTTTAATCGGCATTCCGGTACTTCGTTTAAAAGGAGACTATCTGGCTATTGTAACCCTTGCCTTTGGTGAAATCGTAAAGAATATTATCAACTGTCTTTATGTGGGCAGGGATTCCAAGGGCTTCCATTTCTCCATGGAGGATACAGCTTCTCTGGGGTTGGAAGAAGGCGGAGAAGTAATTATAAAAGGTGCACAGGGTATTACCGGCACCCCCAATGACTCTACCTTTACCATCGGTATTGTCTTATTGTTAATTACTTTATTTATTGTATTGAACCTGATTCATTCCAGAGACGGACGTGCTATTATGGCAATCCGTGACAACACCATTGCAGCAGAATCTGTAGGTATTCATATTACTAAGTACAAATTGATGGCTTTCTCCATTTCCGCTGCTTTGGCAGGCGTGGCAGGTGTACTGTATGCACACAACCTTTCCACACTGACAGCACTTCCTAAAAACTTCGGTTACAACCAGTCCATTATGATACTGGTATTCGTAGTTCTTGGCGGTATCGGTAATATCAGAGGCTCCGTGATTTCAGCAGTCATTCTGACTTTGTTACCTGAGCTTTTACGCGGATTAAAAGACTATCGTATGTTAATTTACGCAGTAATATTGATTGCCATGATGCTTTTCAACTGGTCACCTAAATGTAGAGAACTGCGTGAAAAATATTCATTCAAGCAATTGCTTGCAAAGAGAAAAAATAAGAAGGAGGCAGCGTAAGATGGCATTATTAGAAGTACAAAACTTAGGAATTTCTTTCGGCGGCCTCAGAGCAGTAGATGATTTCAATCTGACCATTGAAAAAGGTTGTTTATACGGCTTAATCGGTCCTAACGGTGCAGGTAAAACCACCGTATTTAACCTTTTAACAGGTGTTTATAAGCCCAATGTAGGTATTATCAAGTTAGACGGCAAAGATATTACCGGACGTAAGAATATTGATATCAATAAAGCCGGTATTGCAAGAACCTTCCAGAACATTCGTCTGTTTAAGGAATTGTCCGTGCTTGACAATGTTAAGGTAGGTCTTCACAACCGTTATCATTATAATACCCTTGCAGGTATTTTCAGACTGCCCAAATACAGAAAAGTAGAAGCGCAGATGAATGCAGAAGCAATTGAACTGTTAAAAGTATTTGGTTTGGAAGAAGAAAAAGATTTCTTAGCTTCCAATCTGCCTTACGGTAAACAGCGTAAGTTAGAGATTGCCAGAGCTCTTGCGACCAATCCCAAGTTACTTTTACTGGATGAGCCTGCAGCAGGTATGAACCCCAATGAAACCCAGGAACTGATGGATACCATCCGATTTGTACGTGAAAAATTTAATATGACCATTCTTTTGATTGAGCATGATATGAAACTGGTTTCCGGTATCTGTGAAAAGCTGACGGTATTAAACTTCGGACGCGTCCTTTGTCAGGGCGAAACAGCGGAAGTATTACAAAATCCGGAAGTAGTCAAAGCATATCTGGGTGAATAGGAGAAAAACTTATGGCAATGTTGGAAATAAAAGATTTAGAAGTATATTATGGTATGATACAGGCCATTAAGGGCGTATCCTTTGAAGTAAACAAAGGAGAAGTCATTGCGTTAATTGGTGCAAACGGTGCAGGTAAAACTACCATTCTGCATACAATAACAGGTCTTCTTGCACCCAAGAAAGGTACTGTTACCTTTGAAGGAAAAAACATCACAAAAGTTCCCGGTCACAAGATTGTATCCATGGGTATGGCACATGTACCGGAAGGCAGACGTGTATTTGCAAATCTGACCGTGTTACAGAATTTAAAATTGGGTGCATACACCCGCAAGGATAAAAAAGAAATTGATGAAACACTGGAAATGATTTATAAACATTTTCCCCGTTTGGAAGAGCGTAAAAATCAGCTTGCAGGTACGTTATCCGGCGGTGAACAGCAGATGCTTGCCATGGGACGTGCACTTATGTCACATCCCCAGATTATTTTAATGGATGAGCCCTCCATGGGTCTTTCACCCATCTTTGTAAACGAAATCTTTGACATCATCAAAGAAGTCAGCAAGAGCGGCACCACCGTACTTTTGGTCGAACAGAATGCAAAGAAAGCATTGTCCATTGCAGACAGAGCTTATGTATTGGAAACCGGTAACATCGTTATGGAAGGAAGAGCAGATACCCTCTTAAACGACGATTCCGTTAAGAAAGCATATCTGGGTGAATAATCTGTAAAAAAGCAAACGCTCAGTTTTATTTTAAAGTCGCCAAAAATTTCGTTTAAATGGCAGAATGAGAGGAATGGATTATGGAGAAGAAAAATATTGTAATTACCATTGCAAGACAGTACGGAAGCGGTGGAAAAACCGTTGGTGAAATGCTGGCAAATGAACTGGGTATCCATTACTATGACAAAGAACTGGCAAAGCTTGCTTCTGAAGTGAGCGGTATCAATGAAGCAATGTTCGTTACTGCCGATGAAAACAAAAAGAATATGCCTATATTCAAGTCATCTAAATCTGTATATCAGGGAGAAGTCCTTCCTCCTGAAAGTGCTGATTTTACCTCTGATGATAACCTGTTCAACTATCAGGCAAAAGCCATTAAAGAACTGGCAGAAAAAGAATCCTGTGTTATTATCGGCAGATGTGCAGACTTTGTATTAAAGGATTACGACAATGTATTGAGTGTTTTCGTACATGCACCTCACGATTTCTGCATGGAACAGGCCGGCAAAAAACACAGTTTGGGTTCTAAAGACCTTGAAAAACTTATTGCTAAAATTGATAAACACAGAGCAGATTATTACAAGTACTACACCGGAAAAGAATGGACCGATGCCAGAAACTATGATTTGTGCTTAAACAGCTCCAAATTGGGCTTTGAGAGATGTGTGGAAGAGATTAAGTCCTACATCAAGGTACGGTTTGGTGAAGTCTTTTAATAAGTTTTAGGTTTGAAAATGAAACAGGCTGTATTATTCCTAACAGAACTCGCTTGCGCTCTAAACCAACGTAGCGGCTGCTAAACTCAACAAACATTTTCAATGTTGTTTCGTTAAGCACCGGCGTTGGTTAAGGGTTCTTCATAGGAATAATACAGCCTTTTTATAACCTGAACCTAAAACTTATTAAAAGATAGGGGTGAAATGCGGAAGAGTTAAAATGTATTGTAAAATCACAACAAATTCAGAAGTTATAGCAACAACGGGTTGCTTGTTAAAATTGTTGTAGAAAAGTAAAATAATGATATATTCAGATGAGGGAGGTAAAAACATGGATACAAAAGATATACTTAAGAATTTACGTGAGAAAAATAATCTTACTCAAGAGCAGATGGCAGAACGTATGATGGTTACACGCCAAGCAGTAAGCCGTTGGGAAACAGGTGAAACACAACCCAATACGGATACATTAAAACTATTGTCAAAAGAATTCGATATATCAATCAATACACTTCTTGGTTCCCCAAGACAATTGGTTTGTCAGTGTTGTGGTATGCCATTAAGTGAGGATAATCAAATCAGTCGCGAACCGGATGGAAGTTATAATGAGGATTATTGTAAATGGTGTTACACAGATGGAGATTTTGCTTATAAGTCAAAAGATGCATTGATTAGTTTTCTTATTAGTCATATGCCAAATCCGGATAATATGAATGATGAAGAACGAAAGGTTCAATATGATACCTATCTTTCCCAATTAAAACATTGGAAATAAAAAAGTGCCTGCCTATTGATATTCAATAGACAGGCTTTTCTACTTTTTAACTAAATGAAGTATTTACAGAATTACGGACTTTTCACTGTTAATTAGCTGTAAAGGCGGAATACACCAAATACCTTACCCAGAATCTGACAGTCATCTACGATGATAGGGTCCATGGTATCATTTTCGGGCTGTAAGCGGATATGTCCGTCTTCTTTATAAAAAGTCTTAACGGTAGCAGAATCGTCAACCAACGCTACAACAGTATCTCCGTTACGTGCAGTATTGCAACACTGTACAAAAATCTGGTCGCCATTGTAAATACCGGCATTTATCATAGAATCGCCCTTTACTTTTAAAACAAAAGACTCGCCGGAAGGAACTACCTCAGCGGGAACAGGGAAGTAGCTGGCAATATTTTCTTCAGCAAGGATGGGCTGTCCTGCAGCAACAGTACCGATAACCGGCAGGCTTACCATTTCCGTACGAACCATCTGGAAACTGTCATCACAGATTTCGATGGCACGGGGCTTGGTGGGATCCCTGCGGATATATCCGTTTTTCTCGAGCGTTTCCAAGTGGGAGTGAACGGATGAGGTTGATTTTAAATGTACCGTTTCACAAATTTCTCTTACGGTAGGGGGATAACCCTTCTTTAAGATTTCATCTTTGATATATTCCAGAATTTCCTGCTGTTTGGTCGAAATTTTACCACTAGCCATAATATGTACCTCCATAAACAAATATAAATTACATTTACTGAACCCAGTATAACACACTTGTTTCAAAAAAGCAAATATATGTTCAGAAAATATGTTCGAAATTTTTGCAAAAAAGTATTGACATGCGAAAATATGTTCTATATAATGGCATTAAAAGAACAGGCGTTCACGAACATATATTCAGATTGGAGTACTTATTATGGAAAGCAGATTACAGGATACCTTATCTTACAGCGAATACAGAATTGAAAGAAACCGTGCCAGGAGATTGCGTCATTTCCGCAGACAGTGCATTATGATTGTACTTACTGTCGTATTAGTTCTTATTTTTACTATTTCTTATCATGCAATCGTATCCAAGGCAACCTCTGCCAGTGAAGAAGTTGCTTATAAATATTACAAGAGCATTGAGATTAATAGCGGTGATTCTCTCTGGTCCATCGCAGAAACCTACGCAGGAGAGGAATATGCATCCGAACAAAACTATATTGATGAAGTAAAACTGATTAACCATATGTCCGATGACAGTTTGACCTCAGGACAGTATTTAATTGTTCCTTATTATTCCACTGAGTTTAAATAATATAAAAGGCGATTGAAGACAAGCTGGTAATGAAAAAGGAACCTATTTTCGTTTGAAACAGGTTCCTTAATCTTTAAGCGGAATAACATTTCAGTATTAATCCTCACGTAATCTGACTACCTTTGCAGCCATTCTCCGGCGGTCTTCCTGCATGGTTGCATAGTGCTTGCGGGTCGTATTTACATCCTTATGCCCCAATACATCTGCCACCAGATAAATATCCCCTGTTTCCTGATACAGATTCGTACCATAGGTGCTTCTCAATTTGTGAGGAGTGATTTTCTTTAAGGTGGTAACTCTGGAAGCATATTTCTTTACCAGATTTTCTACTGCACGTACTGTAATACGTCTGTTCTGTAAGGATAAGAACAATGCATTTTCATGCCCGGAAGAGGGGATTACATGCTTTCGTTGTTCCATATAGTCAAGTAATGCATTTTCAACTTCTTCACCAAAATAGACAATAGCTTCATAGCCCCCTTTTCTACGGATTTTGATACCACCGTTCTCAAAATCTACATCCTGTATATCTAAGCCTACACATTCCGATACACGGATACCGGTTCCCAATAGGAGAGTAAGCAGTGCTACGTCTCGGATTTTTGTCTTCTCATGATATGCAAGCTCCTTTTTGGTCAGTTTACTTCCGGCTTCCACCTGATCCAAGAGTGTAGCTACTTCATTGGGGTCTAAGCGGATAATTGCCTTTTCGTGAAGTTTGGGCACCGGAACCAGTTCTGCGGTATTTTTATCAATTCTTTCATTCTGGAAGTAGTAATTGTAAAAACTGCGCAGGCAGGAGAGTTTACGTGCCTTACCACGCTCTGTATTGGTGATTTCCCGCCCATCCTTTTCATAATAGCTTATGTACGACAGATATTCTTCGATATCCTGTCTGGTAACCTGATTTAAGACAGATATAGGAATGTCCTTTACCTCCATTTTGGCACAAACCGAATTTGTTTCATGTAAAAATTCAAAGAATACCCGGATATCGTAAGCGTATGCCAGTCTGGTACGTGTGGAAGTCGTATCTGCGATACCGCGAAAAAACTCGCCACAAAAAGGTGGAAGAGTATCCAGAACAGCTCTCAATTTTACAATATTTTGTTTATTTTGGACATCATGGTAATTGTCAGTATTTGCCATCTTCCATACACCATCCTTTAATATTGCCGGTTTTAATTGCCGTAAACATTCTTTCTTTTACACCCGGATTTTCCAGATTTAAATTTCTTAAAAGCTGCTTGATATATTCACGTTTGGTATGTCCGTCAGCGGGACAGGGACTTTTCACAACAGGAACCTCATACTTATTGACAAAACCAATTACATCTGACTCCTGCATATACATCAGAGGTCTGATAACTGTCAAATCCATACGGTCTAAATAGGTAACCGGTGAAAAGGTATGAAAACGTCCTTCATAAATCAAAGACATTAACATGGTTTCCACTACATCATCCCTGTGATGAGCATAGGCAATCTTATTACAGCCGGCCGCTTTAACAGCATCGTTTAAAGCGCCTTTCCTCATCTTGGCACAGAGTGAACAGGGATTGCTTTCTTTTCTGTCATCGAAGATAATTTTGCCTATATCGGTCTCTACAATAATGTATTTAACATCCAGTTCCTCGCACAAGACCTTTATTTTGTCCAAATTCAGGTTTTTAAAGCCCAAGTCGACTGTTACGGCTATAATATCAAATTTCTTCGGATAAAAGCGTTTTAAGCCGTTTAAAGCGTATAGAAGAGTAAGACTGTCTTTTCCGCCTGAAATGCCTACGGCAATTTTGTCCCCCTCTTCAATCATATGATAATCGTCTACCGCTTTACGGACAATACTCAATACTTGTTGTAATTTCATACTTTTCTCACATTCTGCCTTCAAAAAAGACTATATACTGGGAAATTTGTACCTATATCAAATTCCTGACCTGAAAATACTTTTACTGCTTTATTATACTGTTTTTTACAAACAATTTCATCTGTTTTATTTAAAATTATCTGTTTTTATCCCGCTAATCGTGATATACTGATTTTAACAGAAAATAAGGAGTGACGGCTTATGAAATTCAGACTTGATAATAAATATGTAAAGTGGGGCATTACAGCATTTCTGGTTATCACCGGAAGTATTTTTTTCTATTATCTGGTCTTTCATATTTCAGACTTGATTCAGAACATAAAAAGTTTAATAAATGTAGTAATGCCTGTAGTTTTCGGATTGGTTATTTCTTATCTGATGACTCCGGTATTAAATTCATTGGAAAAGAGCGTTTTAAATCCCTTTTGTGACAGACTAAAAATAAAAGCATCCGTACGCCGCCAAAAATGGATTCGTGCAATTGCCGTTATTTTAACCTCCCTTATTTTCTTCTTATCCATTTACGCCTTGATAGCCATGTTGATTTCGCAAATTGTGCCCAGTATAAAAACCATTATCGGAAATTTTGACAATTATGCCAACAATTTTTCCAACTGGTTAAATACACTGTTGCAGGATAATGAAGAACTTCGTACCTTTGTGTTACCACAGGTCAGCCGCTTGGCGGTGGATTTGGAAAACTGGCTGACGGATACTGCCAATCTGTTGGATAAATCCGGAGAATTGTTAAAAACCGTTTCTTTAAGCATTTTAAGTTTTTTTAAAGTGGCATGGAACTTTATCATAGGGTTTATTATTGCGGTATATGTATTATTCAGTAAAGAGAAATTTGCGGCTCAGGGAAAAAAGACCATTTATGCAGTATTCAAAACAGAAGATGCCAATACTGTTTTAAAAGGAATGCGTTTTGTACACCGTACGTTTATTGGTTTTATTACCGGTAAAGTGCTGGATTCTATTATTATCGGATTGTTATGTTTCATTGGAACGACCCTGCTTGGAACTCCTTATGCAGCGTTGGTAAGTGTTATTGTAGGCGTCACCAATGTTATTCCGTTTTTTGGACCGTATTTAGGTGCAATTCCTTCAGCTTTTTTGATTTTAGTTGTAGATCTAAGTCATCCCATGAATTGCGTGACTTTCCTGATTTTTATATTAATTTTACAACAGGTAGATGGTAATTTAATCGGACCTAAGATATTGGGCAATTCCACCGGATTATCCAGTTTCTGGGTGATTTTTGCCATTACGGTATTCGGCGGATTGTTCGGCGTTCCCGGAATGATTGTGGGTGTTCCTATTTTTGCAATATTCTACGCCACAATAAAAGCATTGGTGAATCGTTCCCTGCGCAAGAAAAATCTGCCTTTGGATACAGGATTGTACAATGAAGTGGACTATGTGGACGAAGAGGGTAACTTTTTACAAATAGAAGAGGAGCTATTACCTGCGGGACAAAAAAGAGACCGCAGAAAGAAAGATTCCAAAAAGGAAATTCGTTTTATTAAAATTCCTAAAAAAGTAACAAAAGCTGAAGACGAACAGACTTCACAGAATAAAATAGATAATGAAAAATAAAAAATTAGTCTCAAGCACAAAATTGTTAATTTAATAACAATCTTGTGTACAGCAGAAGAGGACAGCTACATGAAATTAGTGATACAAAGAGTGCTTTCTGCCGATGTTTCCGTAGATGGATTAGTCGTTGGCAAAATTGATAAAGGATTTCTGGTGTTGGTGGGAATTTGCAACGAAGACACCGAACAAATTGCTGACAAAATGCTGAAAAAGCTCATAGGACTACGTATTTTTGAAGATTCTGAGGGTAAAACCAATTTAAATTTAGAGGCCGTTTCCGGCGGTATTTTAATGGTTTCGCAATTTACCCTGTATGCAGACTGTAAAAAAGGTAACAGGCCGTCTTTTACCCGTGCCGGCGAGCCTACAAAAGCAAAACAATTATATGAATATATGCTTGCAGAATGCAAAAAACAGGTTCCTGTGGTAGAATGTGGCATATTTGGTGCAGATATGAAAGTGAGTCTTGTAAATGACGGACCCTTTACAATTGTGTTGGATTCAGAAGAAATCTTGTAAATTTTGCATATAAATAGTGACTATTGTAAATTATTAGTATATTTATTCGTTAAACTCGCATTTTGCGAATAGTTGTATCTCTATTCCCGTTTCTTTTAACAACAATAAAATTTCTCTTCTTATATGTACTCACAAGAACTTTTTATGATTTTACCTACAAAAAAACATTCCTACAAGTTTCGATAATTTTGAATACTTGCGGGAATGTTTTTTATTTATACTTTAATATAAAAATACATATCAGCAATCGCAAAGAGTCTGTAAGGATTCTACATCAAAGTTTATAATGGCTTTCTTGATGCTTAAAAACAGTTCCTCCTGAGTTCCTTCGAACTGATATTGTTCCAGTTCCTTTAAGAGTGCATCTAATGCATCGATATCCATATCCTCGGCTGCAGCTTTAATTTTTTGTAAAATAACTTTGATTTCTTCTTCAAAATCTGAGGCATTTTTATCGGCATCTTCTGTAAGAGCAAATTGTTTTAAATGCTCTGCATATTCTCTCCAACATTGCAGGAAAATGGATGTCATTTGTCTAAGGATATTATAATCGCCGTTTCTTGCGGCATCCTCAAGGACTTTTGCCATACCGGCCAAAGGAATAATGCCTATAATACTTGCAGAATTTTTCATGCTATGTACTTTGGTACAATAATTCTTTCTGCTCTCCTCTTCTTCGATAGTGGCATAATAGCCTTCAAGTTCCTTTGCATCATATTCTATGGTAGTAACAAAAAACGATACTGTTTCTAGCATAGTTTCCATATTATTAAAATGTGCAGCGGCATATTTCCAATCCAGACCGTTTACAACAGGCAACTCGGATATATCCTTGCTGCTCTGCTTTTTATTATTTCTTTTTACAGGCTGTATCAAACGCTCATCCAGTAACTCTAATATAACACTTTCCAGCTTTTCCACATCGATAGGTTTAGATAAAAAGGCATCAAATCCCTCGCTTAAATACTGCTCTTTTGCCCCTACGATTGCATTTGCGGTAAGAATAACCACCGGAGAATTCTTACTGGGATATTCACCCATTGTTTTCATCACCTGTAAGGTCTCTATTCCATCCATTTCAGGCATCATATGGTCCATAAAAATAATATCAAAAGCGGTTTGTTTTACTTTTTCGATACATTCCCGGCCACCGGAGGCTTCTTCAATCTGCATCAGGGTATCCTTCAACAAATTGATAAATACCTTTCGGTTCATCTCGTTGTCATCTACCACCAATATTTTGGCTTCGGGTGCCTGATAAGCCGTCTCATAGTCATATGTATAGTTTTCTGTTTTAATCTGCTCACTGAATTTGCCGATAGGTACTGCATCTATAATTTCCTGCTTCAATACAAAAGAAAATTCCGAACCTTCACCATATCGGCTTGCTACCTCCAGCTTACTGTCCAAAAGAGCCAATAACTGCATGGTAATATTCATTCCCAGTCCGGTTCCTTCAATATTGCGGTTACGCTTCTCTTCAATTCTTTCAAAAGGCTCATACAGTTTTTTTATGTCCTCTTCTTTTATACCGATACCGGTATCCTTTACCAGAAAAAAAAGAGCAGCTTGTTTATCGTCTTTTACCTCTAACAGTCTTACTTCCAAGGTTACCGTACCCTTATGGGTATATTTAACTGCATTATTCAGCAAGTTAACCAGTATCTGCCTGATACGGATATCATCCCCTTTTAATTTATTGGGAATGCGCTCATCAATATCAACCTTAAACTCCAATTCTTTTGCTCTGGCTTTAAAGGATATCATATTGATAACATCATGAATCATACTGGAAAAGGCATATTCCACAGGAATAATCGTCAATTTTCCGGCTTCTATTTTGGTTATATCCAAAATATCATTGATAATACTGAGCAGGGACTTTGCTGCCCCCTGTACGTCCAATGCATATTCTTTTACATTGTTCTCTTTACTTTCCCTGAGAATCATCTCATTCATACCCAGTACCGCATTGATGGGCGTTCTGATTTCATGGGACATATTGGCAAGGAAGTTGGTTTTTGCCTGATTGGCAACATCTGCACGTTTTGTTTCCTTTTCCAATAGTTTTACCAATTTTGCATCCGGATTCTCCACTGTCATGTATAATCCTATAATAAACAATACAATCCCAAGACAGGAAATCAATGATGTAGGAATAAATATCTGATAGACAGCAACAGGTGCTTCACTAAGCATCGCAATCACAACAGCAATTCGCTTTTTTGCCGGAATATATTTTCCATGTTTAATTAAAAGTCTGACAATCAATACTATACTGAATGCAACACTCGCATACACCCCAAAAACTGCCGGGCCGTGAGAATAATTTCCTTTCGGTGTTTCAATATATTTAATAGGTAAAAAACATAGACTAAAGGTTGCAGTCACTACTGGAATTACCGCATATTGTATCCTGTGAATACATTCTCCCTTTTCCTCTTCTATCAGTGCCTCAAGATACTTATATCCGATTAAAAAAAGCATCAACATTAACATCATATAGAAGCAGTGTACAATTCTGTTTAAAACAGGTGAAACAGTTTCCAGATGATTTACCGTATAAACAGAACAGATGTCAAACAAAAGCTGTACAACGGCTGTAATCAGTAACGCCGAAAACCATTTTGCAGATGCTGTTTTTCTCTCTGAATAGAAATAGAAGGCTGCAATAAATATAATAATAATAATACATATTATCTGTGCTTTGTACATCATAAAAGACATCCCCCGCCTGATTTCATCAAATTCTCTTTAGTTGTGCTTCAACTCTTTTTCAATGATTTCAATCAGTTTCTCTTTTGACGCCGGTTTTAATATATAGCCTGCCGGTTTTAACGAAAGCAGCTTTGTTACTACCTCTTTGGTGGCTACGCTGGTAAGAAAAACAATGGGAATATCTTTAAGTTCATCGTCCTTTTGAATGATTTCCATGGTAGCCTGTCCGTCCAATACGGGCATCTCATAATCCAACAAAATAATATTCGGCTTTTTCTTGCCTATGGAAACAAGTGCCTGCGAGCCGGATGCCGCTACTGCAACCGAATATTTATCCTCCAAAAGAGACTTTACATTTCGCAATACCATGGCATTGTCATCCACCACAAGAATATGAGGCTTTTCTTCACAGACAACATCTTCTTCCTTTTTATTTCCTACGACAGCATTACATTTTGCTACCAGTTCTTCTCCTGCAATGGGTCTAATCATTTTATGGAACTGTTCCATCTGGTAATAAACATTATAATCCTGACTTTCATACTCAGTACCGATGGTAATTACCGGAATATCATCATACTGCTTTCTGATCAGTTCGAAAATACTGACGTAATTGTAATCGGAACCAATTAAGCTTACGATGATAGCACTGGGTTTTGACAGTTGAATACTTTCAGCAATAATATTGTTTGCACCTATACAGGTATTCATGTCAAAGTTTTGATCCAATGCCTGAAACAACTCACTGTTTACCGAATTTCCTTTTCCCACAAATAAAATCTTTTTTCCTGCCATTCTATCCGCTCCTTACACATTTTCACTATATTCAGAATAATTGCATTTCTTATATTATAACAGATTATCTGGGAAAAAGGAACTATATATTAGGTATTTCTATTTAGTCCTTTCCACACAAAATACCCAATAACTGCACCCGGAATATTTAAAATCAGGTCATCTATATCACATACTCCCAGCAAAGTAAAAAACTGCACAAATTCCACCGCCAGTATAATACCTGTAACATACAATAAAAATCTTTTAATAGTACGGATTTTTTCAAACAGACAGGGTAAAAAGAACCCCAGCGGAACAAACATTACAATGTTTCCTATAAGATTAACAAAAGAAAAACGTACCATATAAGGGTTGGTACTGTTTTTACAGATAGAGATAAATTGCTTTACTGTTTTAAAAGGACTCAAATTATAATTTACTGCAAGACGTTCTGCATAACTGCCCGGCACATCCACTCCTATCCGCTGACCGAATAAGAGCCAGAGCATCAAGAGACAGTAAATGCAGAATGTAATTTTTATAAAAGTTGAGAAATGTTTTTTCATCATAAGTACCTTTTTTATTATTGTCCAAGTGAAAAAAAGTATGCTGCCATCTGGGCTCTGGAGCTGAATTCTGCCGTTTCTAAAAGAGCTTTGACTTCTTCTTGTGAATAAAGTCCTGCTCGTATTTCTTCGTTGTCGGAAGTATGATCCGCAAGTTCCCCGCAGACCTCTGCAAACACAATATAGGTTTTTAAGTCGGAAATTGCCACAGCCGCATAAGAAGCCGGCAATACCTTCTTAATCGTCTTTAAGGTAAGACCTGTTTCTTCATATAGCTCTCTCTTAACACATTCTTCTATACTTTCGCCTTCTTCTAACATTCCCGCACAAAGATTATAAATTTTTTTATTTACGCCCATGCGGAATTCTTCCAACAAAAGCAGCTTTCCTTCACAGGTTGCCACAATAGAAAGCCCGCTGACTCTTTTTCCCAAATCAGAGGGTTCTTTTAATTCTTTTCTGCTGACGATTTCATAGGTCTTTTCTTTGCCTGCCTTGTTTAAGTAAATCAGCTCATAATTTTTCAAATACTTACCGTCTTTTACTTTTTTTAACTGCAACAGTTTCATGATATAAGTTCCTTTTTTGATAATTAGTTTCACTTTCGACCTAAAATGCCACCTGGCATCTTAGGAACGATTAAAGTCTCAGCTGCATATTCTGATTCAAGAGCAAAACCTGAATATTTTATTTAACGGAGCTTAACAATTCCCTTAAGGGTCTGTTTACCCGTTTCCTGGTAATCTCCACCAGTCCTAAGGGGGTCATATCTATTACTGTGGTTCTCACAGCATCCTTTGCCAGCAATTGTTTTAAATATTCCAATAACTTCTTTTTCTTTTCTTCTGACTCCAAATTGATAAAATCCACAATAATAATACCGGACACATTGCGAAGTCGTAACTGCAAGGCAATCTCCTGTGCTGCCTCCATATTGATACTAAAGAAGGTATCCTCGCTGTCTTTGCCTTTAGAAGCTTCATATTTGCCCGTATTTACATCTATTACCGTTAAGGCTTCCGTAGGCTCAATCACAAGATAACCGCCCGATTTAAGCCACACACGGCTTCCTAACGACTCTTCTATACGCGTTTTTATACTGTACAGTTTTTCTAAAGGATATTCATCTTCATAAAATCTCACCGGCACATTCTCAATATCAAGAGCTTGCTTCTGCTCTGTCATATATGCCCGCAGTTCTTTATATATATTTTCATCGTCCGTCAGAATTTCATCAAATTCCTTAATGTAATAGCTTTTTAAATCCTCTAAATAAGGGCGGTTACTCTTTTTTAGGGGACTGAAAGCCGTTCTGTAAGGTGCTGTTTTGAAAATATTTTTTAACGCCTCTCCCAAGGTCTTCCATTCCTGCATAAGAGGTGCAAAATCCGTCAATTCCTGTGCATTGGTTCGAATGACAGCCCCCATCACAGGATTTAACGTATTTGAATCCGCTGATACCGTTTCCTCATTCACACAGCTATCTACTTGAGGTACACATTTTTTCTTTTCATCCACCAAGCCCTGTTTTTGTAAAAAGGCAGTGATTTCCTGCTTTTTATGGGAAGGCATTTTGGAAGATATGCCTAATTTATCATTGCCCAAGGACATAGCAAGGTACTTTCCTGCCAATGAAATCTGCGTGGTTACAACGGGTTGCTTCGTCTTAATGGCATCCCGTGTTACCTGTACGAGCAATTCATCCCCTTGCTTTAACTTCCCGTCATACTTTCGGTGCAGAAGAAATGGGTTTTTACAGTCCTCCATAGGCAGAAAACAAATCTGTTTGTCTGCAATCTCCACAAAAGCGGCGGCAATTCCCTTTGCCATACTCTGAATTTTTCCCACATAAATATTTCCTACCAAAGAAGCTTGTTCTTCTTCGTAGACCTTTACGGAAAGCAAGCGGTTATTACCCATAAGCAATGCCAACAGCTTACCTTGATAATGTGTCAGTAAAAGTTTGTTATCATGCATAGAGCGCTCCAATCTACAACTGTGTAAAGATATGCTCATATATTGCCCGCATCAGTTCTTCAAATTATATCACTTCACCAATTGCATCCAGCGGCACCAGCTTTTTATTACAGGTTTGCACGGTTATAGCCGTTTCAAGTGCCTCATTATTTAAATCTGTGGGTGCTTCCATATAAGTTTCTTCCCTGTAAATCAATAAGGCATTTTCCTTAAGGGCATCGCCATTTTCTGAAAGAAATGCTTCTACAACCATACCCGGCTTAATATTGCCGGAACTGCTGGCATCCACTAAAAGATACAACGCCTCGTCTTTCAGGCTCCATTCATAAATACCGGGGCGGATATCCATTTCCATGGTACTCTTTTTGGTCTCTTTGGTAATCATAATGCTTTCTTTTGCAAAAAAATCCGCCAGTTTTTCTTTCCAGTCAAAATCCGGCTCCCTGCCTTCCCTGAAACGGATGGTATACCCTGCGGCTGCCACGCTTGCCATGGCATTCCCTGCACCTTCAGGTAAAACCTTAGCGGATAAAATTTCAATACCCTCCGCTCCAGCTTCATTTAAGCGTTTTACGGTATCTTCGCTGCCACTAAAGGAATTAACCTCCATATCCATATACTCGCCGCCACTCTCTAAGCCGATACCTAAAGGGGCTGCAAAGGACATAATCTGGTGCGGTGAAAAACCGGTGGTATAAGCCACATCAATCCCTGCTCTTCTTACGCATTTCTGAAAGAAACGCTGTACATCCAAATGTCCTATAAATTTAAGATTTCCGTACTTTCGGAATTTGATTCTGATTTTCATGTATTATCTGAGCTCCTTCATAACAAACGTCTGGATTGTCAATCTGTGTTTTAATGCTTTGTAACGAAATACATTTTATGACCAACAAGGGGTATTATCGTCATAATGTTCATCAAAGCAGACACCACTCTCAAACCGGTTGGCACCACAGCCCTGACACTGTTTGCGACAATTGTAGCTGATTTCTTCTTTTTGTGCTTTTAACCATTCTCTCTTTAAGAATTCTTTGGTTACGCCACAGTCAATAAAATCCCAAGGGAAGATTTCGTCAAGGCTTCTTTCTCTAGTGGTATAAAAACCGATGTCCAGGCCGCACTCATCAAAAGCTTCCAACCATTTTGCATTGTCAAAATACTCACTCCACGCATCATAGATGGCTCCCTTTTCATATACCTTCAAAAGAGCTTCTCCCACACGTCGATCCCCTCTTGCCAGCACACCCTCTAATACGGAGGTGTCTGCCTCGTGCCAGTTGTATTTGATACTTCGTTGATTTAACTGTTCGCTGATAGCCTTTTTTGTAATATATGCCTTGTCCAAAAACTCTTCCTTAGTACACTGTTTTGCCCACTGGAAGGGGGTAAAAGGCTTCGGGATAAAGAATGACGTACTTGTCACAATCTGCACCTTGCCGTTGACGCGCTTGTCTTTCGGTACGGTATCAAAGAAAGTTGCTGCAATCTTGTTGGACAATTCTGCAAGTCCTCTGATATCCTCTTCCGTTTCGGTAGGAAGACCCAGCATAAAGTAAAGTTTTACCCTTGTCCAACCACCTTCAAAAGCAAGGGTGGCACCGTTGATAATATCCTCTTCTGTTAAGCCTTTATTGATAACGTTTCTTAATCTCTGGCTTCCTGCTTCCGGTGCAAAGGTAAGGCTTGTCTTCTTTACATCCTGTACCTTGCTCATAACATCTAAAGAAAATGCATCAATTCGAAGGGACGGTAAGGATATATTTACATGATTCTTACTGCAATCCTCAATTAAAAAATCAATCAGCTCAGGTAACTTTTTATAGTCACTGGAGCTTAAAGAGCTTAAAGATATTTCTTCCTGACCGCTGTTTTTGAGCATCTTGACCGCATACTCTTTTAACATCTCAATATCACGTTCTCTGACAGGACGATAAATCTGCCCTGCCTGACAGAAACGACACCCTCTGATACAGCCACGCATAATTTCCAGTACCACTCTGTCCTGTGTAACCCTCATAAAAGGCACCAGCGGTTTTTCAGGATAATAGGTATTGGAAACCTCTTTTTCAATTTCCTTTAAAACAGTTTTTGGAATCCCTTCTTCCGTAGGCGTAAATGCCTCAATTGTACCGTCTTCCTTGTATGTTACTTCATAAAAAGCAGGTACATACATACCGGGCAGTTTTGCTGCACGTCTTAAAAATTCTTTTCGTCCCAAACCACTGTCACAGCATTCTCTGTACAAGGCCACTAAAGCCTCATACTGGGTCTCACCCTCTCCAATATAAAAAATATCAAAAAAGTCCGCAATAGGCTCCGGATTGTACGCACAGGGACCGCCACCGATTACAATGGGACAATCTTCCCCTCTCTGTTTAGAAAGCAGGGGGATACCTGATAAATCCAATACCTGTAAAATGTTGGTATAACACATTTCATACTGGATGGTAATACAAAGCCAGTCAAATTCCTTAATAGGATCCTGTGACTCCAATGCAAACAATGGAATATTTTCCTTACGCATGACTGCATCCAAATCCACCCAGGGAGAATAGACTCTCTCGCACCAGACACCCTTAAATTTATTAAACATATCATATAAAATCTGAATGCCTAAATGAGACATACCGATTTCATACACATCAGGAAAGCACATGGCAATACGCATATCCACTTCGCTTTTGTCTTTCACTACAGAATTGACTTCTCCGCCGATATAACGGGCCGGTTTTTCTATTTTCATTAAAATATCATCTGATAGAGCCAGTTTGTTCATAAGTATTCCTTTCTTTTAGCGGTCTGAATTACTTTCCGCATCGTTTAAAGTATACGTGATTTCCTGCATAAAATCAATGACATTCGGAGTGTAATTTTCACTGATATGGGCATGGATGGCATCGGAATTTACAGAAAGAACGCTTCCACCCGAGAAATCTAAAATAATATAAATCGCAAACAAAACCGTTGCCAGTAAAGTCCGTACCCACAAACCGGAAAACACCTTACCGGAGGCAGGAGCTGTATCTTCTTCTGTTAAGGGGTGCCTCGCATCATAACTGTTTTCTTCATAATGACCTGCATAACTGTCTGTTAAAGTGTCTTTTCGTTTTCCGTATAAAATATTCTCTCTGGTTCTCATTCGCATACGGTTACGATTATTTTCTTCCCTGACATAACGGACCAGTTCCAGTCTTCTTTCAGCGGTAATGTCTCCCATAAATATTTTCTCCTTATGCCGATATGCTCTTTTTTTTGTCAGGCTTTTACAATAAAAAAGAGCAGGTAGTCTACATAATATTTTTATGTCAACTTCCTGCTCTTTATGTCTAAAATATGTTCTGTTTTAACTTTTCTGACAAACTTTATTTTGTCAAAAACCTTCATTCGTAAAATTATCTCTTCGCCAGTTCCTCGGTAATTTCTTCCCAAGTTACTTCTTTTTCCGCCATCAGTACCATCATATGATACAAGAAGTCGGAAATTTCATATTTTACTTCGTTGGCATTGGGATTTTTAGCTGCAATAACGATTTCGGTAGCCTCTTCACCCAATTTCTTAAGTATTTTATCAATACCCTTATCAAATAAATAATTGGTATAAGAACCTTCCTTAGGATTTACTTTACGGTCTTTGATAACTGCAAATACCTCTTCAAATACCTTTAATGGGTTACTGTTTTCTTCATAATCCTTCTTAACCACTTCATTAAAGAAGCAGGAACGGGCTCCTGTATGGCAGGCTGCACCAACTTGAGAAACCTTTGCCAAAATGGTATCCATATCACAGTCTGCGGTAAGGGACTTCACATACTGGAAGTGTCCGCTGGTAGCACCTTTTAACCACAATTCATTGCGGCTGCGACTGTAATAAGTCATCTTGCCGGTTCTTAAAGTGTTTTCATAAGCTTCTTCGTTCATATAGGCTACCATTAAAACTTCAGAAGTAATATAATCCTGCACAACCACAGGTACCATACCATCATTGTTTAATTTAAAGTCAGACCACTTAAATGCCGCCTCTAAACTTTCTACACGGATACCGTTTTCCTTACACAAATCCTTCAATGCCAGAATCTCCTTTACATTTTCATTGATGGTGTTGCCGGTAACGCCTGCAACCGTATCATATGCAAAGACTTCCAGTAATTTATTAAGAGCTAACTGGTTTATCTGTACCATAACAGGAAGTGCTGTTATAGCAGCTGTTTCTCTAATCATATGTGCATTCATTAAAAGCAAAAGTGACACATACTTTTCTACCAGTTCTTTATTATCTGCAATAACCTGATAATCATTGTAAGCAGCAATAATTTTATCTTTACCGAACTTTAAGGATACTTCTTCGGTAATGGCAATATTCTCAGGCTTACTGTAATTTAAAACCGCTTTCTTACATCCTGCATAAAGTAATTTCTTAATATCCTCCATGCGGTGTACATTACCTGCACCGTAAACATCCACTTCTACCGCAGCACAGATTTCTTTGATAATATCCAATGCTTCTTCATGCTCCGCATCACCGGTGGACATATCAAAAACAATCAGTTCATCAATATTATTGTCACTGTAATACTTCGCCAGACGTACCGGATCCGTATCTACGATTGTCATATCCTGCAAATTCTTAACCGCATGGGTATGATATAAATAAATGCAGGCAGTAAATTTCTTAGTATTCATAATTCTCCTCATTCTGATGCACGAACGGCTGAAGCATCCGTGCTCTGTCGATTTCCCTTACAGGGTTCCTTTTGTACTTAATACATCGGTAATACGTGCATCAAATCCGGTTGCTTCATCCAAAGCCTTGGCAAATGCCTTAAACATCGCTTCTGCCATATGATGGTTGTTAATACCGGAAATCATCTTAATGTGCAGGTTCATGCCCGCACTGTAAGATACCGCATAAAAGAATTCCCTGATAAGCTCAGTATCCAGTTCCCCGATGCGTTCAGTGGTAAAATTACACTCATAGTTAAAGTAGGGTCTGCCGCAAAGGTCGATGGCACAAAGACAAAGTGCATCATCCATAGGTAAAATAAAGGAACCATATCTTTTGATACCCTTTTTATCTCCCACTGCTTCTTTAATGGCATTGCCCAAGACAATACCGGTGTCTTCCACGGTGTGATGTCCGTCCACCTCTAAATCGCCTTTTACTTCACAATTTAGGTCAAACAGACCATGTCTTGCAAAACCGTTTAACATATGGTCAAAAAATCCGATACCGGTGTTAATATCTGCTTTTCCGCTACCATCTAAAGAAAGACTTATTGCGATATCGGTTTCTTGGGTCTGACGGATCAATTTGCTCTCTCTTGCCATATTAGCTCCTTTCAAAACGTACCTTAATGGAATTTGCGTGTGCGGTTAATCCTTCACTTTCTGCAAATGCTTCAATATCCTTATGTACCTTCTCAAGGGCTTCTCTTGAGTAAGAAATGATACTGGTCTTCTTCATAAAGTCATCCACATTTAAGGGAGAGAAAAATTTTGCGGTACCGTTTGTAGGTAAAATGTGGTTAGGACCTGCAAAATAGTCTCCTAAAGGCTCAGAAGAATATTCTCCTAAGAAAATTGCACCTGCATTTTTGATACGGGTCATGGTATCAAAAGGATTCTTGGTAAGGATTTCTAAGTGCTCAGAAGCAATCTCATTAGCTGCATCCACTGCATCTTCCATGCTTTCTGCCAGCAAAATATATCCATAATTGTTTAAGGATTTCTGAATAATCTCTTTTCTGGAAAGTTCGGCTGTAAAGGCATCTACTTCCTTGGAAACCTGTTCTGCCAACTCCTTAGAAGTGGTAATCAGGATTGCAGAAGCCAGTTCGTCATGTTCTGCCTGGGAAAGTAAATCAGCCGCCACATAACGGGGATTTGCGGTTTCGTCAGCCAGTACCAGGATTTCACTGGGCCCTGCCACGGAATCAATGCTTACATGTCCGTAAACTGCCTTTTTTGCAAGCGCAACAAAAATGTTTCCGGGACCTGTGATTTTGTCCACCTTGGGAATAGATTTCGTACCAAATGCCAGTGCTGCAATTGCCTGTGCACCGCCCACTTTGAAAATCAAATCTGCTCCTGCAATATCAGCCGCTACCAAAGTACCGGGATTTACTTTACCCTCTGCATTACAGGGGGTAGTCATAATAATCTGCTCCACACCGGCTACCTTTGCAGGAATAATATTCATCAACACACTGCTGGGATAAGCTGCCTTTCCACCGGGTACATATACACCTGCACGGGAAATGGGGGTCATACGCTGTCCTAAAATAGTGCCGTCCGGCTTCGGATCAAACCAACTGTTTCGAAGCTGTTTTTCGTGGAATACACGGACATTTTCCGCGGAACGCTTATAAACTTCGATTAAATCTGCATCAATCTGCTTGTAAGCTTCCTCGATTTCTTCCCTTGTAACGCAGATGTTTTCTGCATTTAAGTCAAATTTGTCAAACTGTTTGGTGTACGCAAAAACTGCCTCATCACCATTAGTTTTTACATTTTCAATAATTTCAGCTACCGTAGCTTCATATTCACCGTAGCTGGAAGGACTTCTCTTTAACAAATCCGTTAAAATGTCCTTTTTGGTAGTATCTGTTAATTGTATGATTCTCATAATAACTCTGCCTTTCTATACCTGCATACCAATGCATTCCCTTTGGATAGATACACCGTGCAGGCACTGTATTTTCAGACTGTTAGTTGTTGTTCTCCTGTAATGCTGCTCTCAAAGAATTTAACAGGTGCATGATACGCTCCTGCTCCATCTGCATACTTACCTGATTTACAATCATTCGTGCAGATAAGGGGCAGATTTCTTCCAAAACTGTCAATCCGTTTTCTTTTAAGGTAGAACCGGTTTCCACAATGTCTACAATCACATCGGAAAGTCCTACCAGAGGTCCTAACTCCACAGAACCGTTTAATTTAATAATATCCACGGTCTGGTGCTTTTTGTTGTAAAAATAATCCTTTGCAATATTGGGGTATTTGCTGGCAACACGGATTCTTTCATGGTGCTGCAACAGTTCTTTTGCTGATTCCGGACCACATACACACATACGGCATTTTCCAAAGCCCAAATCCAATACTTCATAAACTCTTCTGTTTTCTTCCAGAACCGTATCCTTACCTACCACACCGATATCTGCGGCACCGTATTCCACATAGGTAGGTACATCAGGTCCCTTTGCCAAAAAGAAACGCAGTTTCAACTCCTCATTTACAAAGATAAGCTTTCTGGAATCCTTATCCTTCATTTCCTCACAGGTAATTCCTATTTGTTCAAACAACTCTAACGTTTTCTTGGCAAGACGCCCTTTTCCTAACGCAAAAGTCAAATATCTGTCCTTGCTCATGCCTAAACTTCCTTTCTTACCATTTCAACGGCAATGCCTTCTTTTCGCATAGCCTGTGCCTTTGCCAAAACCTCGGCATAATCTGCCTGTGTATAAGTAAGCACCTGCTTGCGTGCAGGAACGGCAATTTCTACCTTTTGTCTGGAAAGAGCCTCTAAAATATCGTCCACAACTGCCGCAAAACCAATAGCTGGAGCTTCCTTTCCGAAATGCTGCAATAATGCATCGTAACGTCCGCCCTTGATAATAGCATCTCCGATACCGTAAGTATATGCTTTAAAAATAATACCGGTATAATATCTGTATTTGCTCAGCATACCTAAATCGAAGGAAACATACTTTTCCGTACCATACAAAGAAAGTACTTCATACAAACTTTCCAAACGCTCAATGGCTTTTAAAGAACGTGCATTTTTAATAGCTTTCTTGGCTTCTCTAAGTGCATCAATGCTGCCGAATACATCAGTTGTAGTCAGTAACAGCTTTCTGTTTTCTTCGGATACTCCTGCCACCAGTAAAATATCCTCGGCTGCATAATAATTCTTGGCAGAAATACATTCTCTCAAATGCAGTTCCGTTTCTTCATCCAGTCCGGCCTCTTCGCACAGTCCTTTAAAATACTCCACCTGCCCGATGCTCACCTGGAAATTTTCAAGACCGGTATTAAGCAGTGTTTCAATCACTAAATTAATCATCTCGGCATCCGCTTCTACGGTAGGTTCTCCGATAAGCTCTGCACCAATCTGTGTGACTTCCTTTAATTTGCCCTGCAAATTGGAGGTATTGGTGTAGGTATTACCTAAATAACAAAAACGGATAGGTACATTTTCTTCCATAAAATATTTAGCGGCACATCTGGCAATGGACGGCGTAAAATCAGGTCTGAGTACCAATGTATCGCCTTCTTTATCAAAGAATTTGTACAAATCTCTGGAGGTGGTAGTACCTACCTCTCTGGAAAATACATCAAAATATTCAAATGTGGGGGTCTGGATATCCTCATAGCCGAAGGAAAACAACTTTTTGCGGATATTCTCTTCCACCGCCAGTTTTCTGGCATATTCCATACCATAAATATCTCTCACACCTTCCGGTGTATGTAATAAATTCTTATTCATAGAAACCTCTCTTATTCTGCACTTTAACACATTAACGTGCTACCAAATTAGCAAATTAGCAGATGAAACTATATGTAGTATACTGAAATGCCTCATTTTTGTCAAGCTACTATTATTATTTTAAAGCCTAACTATATCCATGCTGCTTATTCCCTGTCTTCTAAATCTTTTTTCAGAACTTCCAAATATGGTACTAAAACACCGTGTTTCTTTGGAACAATATAGTCCGGATTCAGCTCCTCATAGCGGAAGCTCTTCCTGCCGCCCTCTTTGGCTCTGTCCCAGAAAAACCGAAGCATTTCATAAGGTAAATAATAAAATTCATCCCTTGCGGTATAGTAAATCAGAAAAAAAGCAATGCCTCCCTGTTGTTCAAACTGCCCCATAAATTCCACCTGATGCTCGTGTATATTTTGCAGCGAAAAGGTATCCACCGCACATTCCTTTGCATCAAAACAGACCGGAATCCCCTGCACCGCACCGATATAGTCTACGGTACTCTTCTGTTCAAAATAAGCAAGAGTAATATGTCTGTGCTCTTTATCGATTTTAATAGGAGTAATGGGGGTGGGAATTTTCTGTATCAATGCCAGCCCGTTTTCTGCATACTTTTCATTGGTCCTATTGATTAAATCCTCTAATGTGGAACCTCTAAGACCTCTGGAATTCCATGTTGCCATCCTTTAAAACCTCCTCAAAAACGTTGGGCAGGTCTGCTGTAAAAACCTTGTTACTCAATTGCGTAAAAGGTTCCTCCAAACCGGGAAACTCTATTCTTGCCGCATGTAAAAGCTGAGAGTCGATACCATACTTCTTTTTAAAAGCTGCATTAAACTGTCTGTCACCATATTTATAATCACCCAGTACCGGATGCCCTGTACTTGCCATATGTGCCCTTATTTGATGGGTTTTTCCGGTAATCAGTTCAACCTCTAATAAGGTAATATCCATACCTGATTTTTTCTTTAAATAAGCCTTTGCATTTTTTTCCATTCCGGATTCTTCAAAACAAACCGTTCCGGTAGTCACCGGCCTGTAATAAGTGCGGATGGCACTGCTTTCATCCTCTTTTTTATCCGAAATCCGAACGGAATTGGTCTTATTATCTTTTACCAGATACCCTTCCAGCTTTGTTTCCTCAAGACCGTTTCCCTTCACAATTGTATAGTAATACTTTCTCACACTTCTGTCATGGATTAAGCGTGCCAGCAACTGGCTGCCTGCCAAAGATATGCCGCATAGTACAATACCGCTTGTATTTCGGTCCAATCGGTTCTGCACGGAAGGTTTATAGGTTTTTAAGGTTTCCTCTGTAATCTTTCCGCTTTCCAACAGATATCCTATCATCCACTCATTTGCAGAAAAAAGTCCGCTGTCATCCTTTTGTGTTAAAATACCGGCAGGCTTATTTAAAACCAAAATATGGTCATCTTCATAAAGAACTGCAAGTCCTTTTAAGGCTTTATATGCCTCTCTGTATGCTATATTACTTTTATCGGTTCCATTGGTACTCTTGCCTGTAAACTTAAAAAAAGTCTCGTCTGAAAAAAAGAAAGAGACAGTATCACCTACTGCCAGCATTTCCTTTCCTTCTGCTTTTTTTCCGTTTAGTACAATGTTCTTCTTGCGAAGCATTTTATATAAAAATCCGGTGCCGGCCTCAGGCATAAACTTATGTAAAAATTTATCCAGTCGCTGCCCAGCCTGATTTTCTTTAATCTGAAAAGTCTGCATATCTTCCTCCGTGCCATTCGGCACTGCACTTATAATGCAATACTCTTTAATGTGTTACAAATTCCTTCTGTATGCTTATCCTCTGTTGTCAACTCCTGCAACTGGGAAAGACGTGTGATATATTTGCCCAAATCCGTAAATATTTTTATGGTCACATCCTTATAATTATCCACCTTTAAAAAGGTATCCAAATGTTCGGCACAGGCATTTTCCGACAATGCCTTTTTAGGATTTTTAGGTGCCTTTTTCATCGGCATGTAGCCTGCTATGGTGTTGCCGCACACTGCCATATGTAATACCGGATAAATCTTTTCCCTTGTAGTAAACACCATATCATAAAGGCAGGTCAAATCTTTTGTATGTGCCTCTATCTTGTCGGCATCTTCTTTTGCCAGACTGCTTTGTCTGCAATACATAATGGCACCTACCATGCTTTTACTGGCAGGAAGACATCCCAGTACCGCCACAATGGTTAAAAGGTTGTTGCGGTCACCGGTGGTAACAAAACCAGCCACAAAAAGAGCAATGGAAATACCAAAAAAAATCACAGTCCGGATAATCTCATACTTCTTCTGACTGTCCAGATAATCTTTTTTTCCTTTTACCCCTTCTGTTGTAAATAAGCGTTTCAAATTCATGCGTTCCTGTTATTCTGCCACGGTCAGGCAATATCTACTGCCGGTGCAACTCCTTCTCTTATCATATCCAACATATATTCTGCAATCTCCGGATCAAACTGTGAACCGGAATGTTCTTTTAATTCATTGATAATAAAATCATTGTTTAATTTACCACGATAACATCTTGCACTACTCATGGCATCAAATGCATCAGCTACGCAGATAATCCTTGCAAAAAGAGGAATTTCTTTTCCTTTTAAGCCTGTTGCATATCCCTTGCCATCATATCTTTCGTGATGATACATGGCCCCCTCTGCAATACCGGGAATAGAAGAAAAATCCTTCAAAATTTCTCCGCCGATGGTAACATGCTGCTGAATGTTGACTCTTTCATCCGGTGTCAGTGCACCGGGTTTCTGTAAAATATTATCGGAAATACCGATTTTACCAATATCATGTAAAAGTGCTATGTAATAAAGCTGTTGCTGGGTTTCTTCATCCATATTCATACGTTTAGCAATTTCACGTGAATAATAAGCCACTCTGAGGGAATGTCCCTTGGTATATTCATCTTTGGCATCAATAATATTTGCAAAAGTGCTTAGGGACTGTTCTATAATCCGCAAGTCTGCAATTCGGCGTTGCTTATATTTTCGGATACGAAGACCAGCAATCATATACGCCACATCTCCAACAAGCAATGCAAACAGGAAAACAATAATAACCCAGAACAAAGGATACTGCCAGATTTCATTTTCACAATAATATACAATGGTACAATCCTGTATTCTATACGCAGAACCGGGGGTATGCATAATAAAACCAAAAGTAATATTTTCACCGGGTAAAATTTCACGGTTATAATCCAGCGGCTTTACCGTAACTACTGCATTTTTATATGTATATTCGCCACTCCATGAACTGTCTAACATACTGCCGTTTGGAACAGTAAATTGTATTACCCAGTCAGACATTTCTTTTATAGTATTATTTTGAAAGGTAATGTCGTACTGTGCTCCGGTTATCATAAACTCCGGATTTTCCAACCATTCTTTGGTAATGTCCACCACAAAAGAACAATCCAGGGAAGTAATATGACGGGCATTTTGAGGAATATCATATGTAGCCTGTGCAACTTGTCCGTTCATTCCATCCGGCATGCCGTCAATATAAAGACTATCAGAATAATCATCCTTGGGTGAATTGGACGGCTGCATATATCCGGAAAGGCTGTCATTTTCACAAACCGCACAAATAGGTCGGTTTTCTGTTTCCTCCAGATACTTTATAAATCCTATTGTAACAAGCCCTGCAAGCAATAAGGATGCAATATTAAAAATTAAAATCTTGCTTACCTTGCGAAACATGAATTCCCTCCATAAGAACTTTTACACATCATTACTTTAACTTCCCAAAACAGTATTATACCGTACCTGTTTATAAAAAGCAATTACTATCCGCATGTTTTCTTAAACGTTTAAGGAGTTTATTTCCAAAGGCTTGTAATGCTTAAAACCAACTCATGGGGAAGCAGTTTTGTTGCCAACAGGGAGGTCTTCATGGATATGCCCGGCACCACCATTGATTTTTTGTAGTAGGAAGCCCGTAAAGCAGCTTTCACGCATTTTTCAGAGGTAATCATTGTCAATTTCTTGACCATCGGGGTTTTCCCATATTGCTCTGCCACCTCAAAGAATTCCGTATTTACCGGTCCCGGACAAACTGCTGTTACATAAATACCTCTGTATGCCAGTTCCCTGTTTAGAGCTCTGGAAAAACTTAATACATAAGATTTGGTTGCTGCATAAATGGCAAAACCGGGCTGGGGTAAAAATGCCGCAGCGGATGCCATCTGAATAATACGGCTACCTCTTGTCATATAAGGCAAGGTAATATGGGTCAGCTTTGTTAATGCCTCACAATTTGTTAAAAGCATATCTGTCTGCTCTTCCAAGGGAATATCATCAAATTCTCCCATCAGGCCAAAGCCTGCCGCATTGATTAACATGCGTACCACTACCTGTTCTTCCTCTAAAAGCATTTCCAAATCATCCATGGCATACTCATCCGTTACGTCCATGGGAATCAGTCTGGTGGCATGCTCCATTACCTTTGCCACTTCTGCAAGTCTCTCTTCTCTTCTGGCAATCAGCCAGATTTCATCAATATTGGAAAAAGCTGTATCAATCTGTAATGCAAATTCCTGTCCAATGCCGGATGACGCTCCGGTAATGATAATAATATTCTTCATATTGCCGCCTTTCTGCTATTTTCTGCTTCATTTTTTATTCATGTCTGATTGTTTTTCTACGTTGTTTCTGCCTGCCAAAACTTATTTGGTTTTCTTTTTGTGTACATTTCGAATGGTTTTTTTAGGCTTATTTGGAGTTTGATTAGACTTTCCCTTAGTTTGCTTACTGTTCGTTGTCCTATTTCCCGATTGGCCTGCTTTAAAATTACCTTTCTCACGTTGACTGACCAAGTCAGTCTTTTTTTCTTGGGAATGTTTATTTCTCTCCATAGAAAGTTGACGGGGACGAACCAGACATTTCTTGTCAAAGCCTATTAAATCTTCTCTTCCCGCTGCCTTTAGGGCCTCACATACCAGTTCATAGTTCTTGGGATTACGATACTGGATAAGAGCTCTCTGCATTGCCTTTTCATGGGGGTTTTTACATACATAAACCGGTTTCATATCTCTGGGGTCTAATCCCGTGTAATACATAACGGTGGATATGGTGGAAGGTGTAGGATAAAAATCCTGTACCTGCTCCGGCATATAGCCCAAATCCCTTAAGTATTCTGCCAGTTCGATAGCCTCCTTTAAAGTCGAACCCGGGTGGGAAGACATCAGATAAGGCACCAGATACTGCTTTAATCCCAACTGTTCATTGAGTTTTTTATACTTTGCGGTAAATTTCTCATACACTGCATTTTCGGGCTTGCCCATACGTTTTAATACTGCATCGGAAATATGCTCCGGTGCTACTTTTAACTGCCCGCTGACATGATGCTTAACCAGTTCTCTAAAAAAAGTATCGTCTGCATCTGCCATCATATAATCAAAACGGATACCGGAACGCACAAACACCTTCTTTACCTTGGGCAATTCACGCAACTTACGTAAAAGTGCCAGATAATCCGAATGGTCTACCTTTAAGTTTTGGCAGGGCTTCGGGAACAGACACTGCTTATTTTTACAGACACCGTATTGCAATTGTTTTTCACAGGAAGGATGTCTGAAATTGGCAGTGGGACCGCCTACATCATGGATATATCCTTTAAAGTCTTTATCTTCGGTTAAAAGTTTTGCTTCTTCTATGATGGATTCATGGCTTCGTACCTGTATGGTACGTCCCTGATGAAAGGTCAGTGCACAAAAGCTGCAACCGCCGAAACAACCACGGTTACTAATCAGGGAAAACTTAATTTCTGCAATGGCAGGGACACCGCCTTTTTCCTCATAAGACGGATGATAGGTACGCATATAAGGCAATGCATATACCTCGTCCATTTCCTCTGTTGTAAGAGGCGGTTGGGGCGGATTTTGTACCACATAAACACCACCGGGATACCCTTCTATCAGAGTCTTTCCCGTAAAGGGGTCCGTGCTGGCATACTGGATGGCAAAGCTCTCGGCATATTTCCTTTTATCTTCTTTCATGGAGTCATAGTCCGGCAACATCTGCCCATCATAAATGTTTTCCGGATTTTTGGTCTTATAAACCGTACCGGGAATAAAAGTAATATCTTTTACATCAATACCGCTGTTTAAGGCATCTGCAATTTCTACAATACTCTTTTCCCCCATACCGTAAGAAATTAAATCCGCCTGACTGTCTAACAGAATGGAACGTTTGAATTTATCAGACCAGTAATCATAATGTGCCATACGGCGCAGGCTGGCTTCAATACCTCCTATTACAATGGGCACATCCCTGTAAGTGCGTCTGATTAAGTTCCCATACACTACCGTGGCATAATCCGGTCTCTTTCCGCTCTCCCCTCCGGGCGTATAAGCATCTGTGGCTCTTCGTTTCTTCGAGACGGAATAATGATTTACCATACTGTCCATATTACCGCCACTGATTAAAAATGCAAGTCTGGGACGACCTAACACGGTAATACTTTTATCGTCCTTCCAATCCGGCTGGGCAATAATTCCCACGCTGTAACCATGTGCCTCCAAAATACGGCTGATAATGGCGTGTCCGAAAGAAGGATGATCCACATAGGCATCACCGGTCACATATACAAAATCCAATTGTTCGATATTTCTTTCTTCCATATCCTGTCTGCTGACAGGTAAAAATCCGTTATACAAACAACTTCCTCCTTTTTGTTGAAGTCTTTATATCCTACGGATGGAATTATTTCCCACACGGACTCGCTTCCGCTCCTGCACAACGTAACGGCTGCTAAACTCAAATTACCTCTTCGAGGTATTTTCGTTAAGCACCGACGTTGTACAAAGGTCCTTTGTGGGAAATAATACCATCCTCCAATACAGAAAAAGCCTTCATCAAAAGATAATATTATTTATAATAATTCGCTATAATCTTCTATAAAGTAGTCTGCTAATGCTATCTTTTCAGTTCTGACCTTTTCTGAGTAGGCATCTGCTACGGCACAAGTAGTCATTCCGGCGTTTTTTCCTGCCATAATACCGGGCAGAATGTCTTCAAAGACAAGGCAATCAGAAGGTGATACGCCCAGTTTGTCTGCTACTGCCAGATAAATATCCGGTGCAGGCTTTCCCTTTTGTACTTCGCAGGCCGTCATAATACAGTCCATATAAGAATGCAAACGCAGTGCTTCGGCGGCATGCTCTACCAGTTTCCTTGAATTGCTGGTAGCTACACCCAGTTTAATACCATTAGCTTTACAAAACTGTAAAAAGTTTTCCGCACCTTCTTTGTAAGGCACTTCGTGCCGGTATTTATCACATGCCATGGCATTCCAGTCCGATTTTATTTTATCTAATTCATCTTTTAAGGAAAAACGTTCTTTAAAGTACACCGCTGTTTCCGAAAAACTCATGCCTTCAATGGATTCCTGCAATTTTTCGGGTAACGGGATACCGAAGCGTCCCAAATACTCTATGTCTATTTTCTCCCACATCCACATGGAATCTACCAAAGTACCGTCCAAATCAAAAATAACTGCTTTAAATTGCAGAATTTTCTGTTTCAGGGGATTATTTTTCCGGTTCATAAAATTTTCTCCTGTTTTACCTATCAATTTTGTAAACTCTTTTCCGACCTTTTCTACAAAAGCCCACTCTTCTTTAACTGCTCCAGTTCTTCCGGTAAAAGAGGTCTGTATGTGCCTTTCTCCAAATCAGCAGGCAGTTTTAACGTTCCCATGGACAAACGCTTTAAATAAACCACTTCATTGCCTACCGCAAGCAACATCCGTTTTACCTGATGATACCTGCCTTCTTTTATGGTAAGTTCTATTTCCGTACCATGAATTTTCTTTACCTTTGCAGGCATGGTAAGAGTTTCGTCCCCAATATCCACCCCTGCTTCCAACTTGGTGATATCTTCATCAAAAATCGGTGTTTTAAGCCTTACCAAATAGGTTTTATCCACATGCTTTTTGGGAGATAACAGCCTGTGTGCCAAATCCCCGTCATCGGTAATTAAAAGCAAACCTTCCGTGTCCTTATCAAGTCTGCCTACCGGAAAAAGTTTCGTCAAAGAGACATCCTTAACATCCTTTAAAAGGCTCATTACCGTTTCCTGTTTATTATCCTCTGTAGCAGTAATCACACCTGCAGGTTTATGCAGTAAATAGTAATGAAATGCTGCAAAGGAAAGTCGTTCTCCGCGCAGGGTCACAACATCTTCCTTTTCGTCAATTTTTTTATCGGGACTTTTTTCAGTATTGCCGTTTACCGTTACCAGTCCTTTTTTCAAAAGCTGTTTTACCTCACTGCGCGTTCCTGCTCCTGTTTCACACAAAAACTTATCTAAACGCATCATGCTTCTTCCACCTGATTTTCATCCGCCCATTTTTTCATCTTTGTATAAATATCGGGATATTCTTTCTTTAAAATCATCGGTTTTAAGGAACTATCCGTAAAACAATGAGAAGAAGTGGCTTTGTTATGAATTTTACCGTCTTCTCCATACATATTATAACCGAATTCAAACTTTACACCGTTAAATACACGGGGATAAACCTGTATCTTAAAGGTATCTCCATATTGAAAGGGCAGCTTGTATTCACTGGAAACCGAAAGCACCGGAATCAATAATCCGCTTTTCTCCATTTCTGCATAGGATAATCCCAGCATTTCCAATAATGCCAGTCTGCTTTCTTCCATCCAGCGGATATAATTGGAATGGTGTACAATTCCCATCTGATCCACTTCATAATAAAACACCTTACGTTCGTATAAAAAACCCTTCATACTACATTCCTTCCTCTCTGTTATAAAAATACTTAAAACATCCATATGACAGTGTAAAACATATCATTTTCAACTTCCTAACTTCATACATTACAATAAGGACTATCCCCGGAAACCTATATGAAATCACTTTTTAAAAAGGTATTTCTTACCCTGCTGTTTTTAAGTCTGTTTGCACTGATTCTTTCCCGCCCTCAGGTCAGTCTTCTCTATGCCGCAACCGGACTGAAACTCTGGTTTGACCGCATGGTACCTACACTTTTTCCCTTTATGATACTTTCCACTCTGACAATCAGACAAAATCTGACAGAAGCCTTTGCCGACTTTTTATATCCCATCTTCGGAAAACTGTACCGTATCAGCAAAAACGGTGTGTACTGTCTGATGTTAGGCTTTTTGTGCGGTTTTCCCATGGGTGCCAGAACCATTGGTGAAATGTATGGACAGAAAAAAATCTCCCGCAGGGAGGCAGCCTTTCTGTTAGCTTTCTGTAATAATATCGGTCCCGTTTATTATATCAGTTTTTTCCTGCCTGTAACAGGACTTACAAGCCTTTCTGACATGCCCTTTCTGTTATTCGGTATGTACGGTATTCCTCTGCTTTACGGTCTGCTTATCCGATACACAGGTCTGTTTCTTCCCAAAAAAGAAACAGATGCAGACACGCTCATAAATTTCCACAAAAAGAATCACGAATCCTTTCAGGATAGTCTGGACCATGCCATGGAGTCCGCTATTGCCGGTATCACTACACTGGGAGGCTATATGATACTCTGTAACCTCTTAAACTTATACCCTTATATTTTTTGCGAATTATTTTCCATTGAACAAAATACTTTTTTTATGGCTTTTTCAAATTGTCTTTTTGAAATTACCGGTGGTTTATCCTTAATGGGGCAAACCGCACCCTTTTGCAGTCTGTTACTGTTACCCATAGGAGGTCTTTCCTGTCTGGCCCAAACTAAGAGCATGATTAAAAACACGGATTTATCTATGATTACCTACCTGCTCCATAAAGTAGTCCAGACCTTACTTACTGCGGGGTATTATTTCCTTTTACGTTTTTTTCTTCTCTGACTGCGTCTGAATGAAGTTATCAGATTGCTTATTAAAAGAAAAACTACTATCAATATAACTACTATCAAACAAAGCTTTAGAAAGTTGCCAAAGGCTATACCCTCCTCTTCCTTCACAGGTCTTTCAGGTGCTTTAAATCCACCGTTACCTGACGCATCCCCCTGGGAAACATCTTCTAGTTCAGTCGTTTCTTCCGACACCAGGGTATCTTCAACGGGTACTTCCTGCGGTGTATGTACAAATACCGGATATCCTTCCAAAAGATTACTCTCTGTATAACGGTCGTACTGGTTGATGGCTCGCATCTTAACTGCCGGGCTGACTCCATCCGGTACTTCTATTTCAAAAGTAAAGGTATCCGGTGACTTTCCTGCCATAACATCCGTTTCCGGCCATGACAGATAGGGCGTATAAGTCAGTCCGCCGTCAATACTGTAGGAATAATAAAGCATAGGCGAATCATAATCTACCGCAGTTACCGTCACACCTATTACATCCCTGTCCATATCCTCATAATTCTTTTCAATCATACAAATATCCGGGTCTGAGGTATCTGCCTGTACATAAAGGCTGCCGGGTGTTAAAGTCACCAGTTCATAATCACTGTAATCTACGTCCAGTTCCTCACTGGAAAGCCCGAAATATTTTGCAACCGAAGTGGCATCTGCTATACCAAATGCAATTAAATCTTCTTCCGAATCGCAAAATTCTACATCCGTGGCATGGTCAATATGACAATGTTCAATCAACGCTGCCGGAATGTCATACTCCTCACAGTACCGTAAAATCCCATAATAGTCAGTTCCCTTATCATTAAAACGGGTCTTTACCCCTCGCAGAAACAGTCCCATCTCCTTCATGGTTTCCATCTGCACACAACTAAATCGGTAACCTTCTCTGTTTTCCTCTCCAAAGGCAGATACCCATACTTCCGAACCAAACAATTTATTGTCGGGCGACATATTAAAATGCAGACAGAATACAAAATCTGCATTGACAGAGTTTGCAAATTCCGCCCTCTCCTTAATACTCATATCGGTTTCGACATCTGTATGTGTCATATAAACCGTAATATCCTCATATTTAGACAATTCCTCATACATGGCATTTGCCACAGTCATATTCATTTCTTTTTCCAAAAAGCCATTATAATCCGCACCCAGATTGCCCCCTCCATGTCCCGGGTCAATTACAATAATAAGCTCACCGTCCGTATCTAAGGTATACCTAAACCCTTCCGCCATCACCTGCAAGGGTGGAGCAAAAAATATTCCGCATAGCAATAGTACAGTTACCTGCATCCATATAAAAACTTTTGAGCTTATCTTGGATATATCCTTATTTTTCTTTATCGCTTTATTCTTCAAGCTACCTTCCCCTTATCCTATTTCCTATATCAATATCACTTAAAGCACATCAAAACCAAAACAAAGAGCTGAACCGATACCTTAAAACAAAACCGGCTCCCGGTAACAAAATGTTTTCCGGAAACCGGTTCCTATGTACTACCTGATTATTTTTATCTAAGTCACTGTTACTTAAATCACTTCAATCCCTTCCTGGGAATCGTCATTTAAATCTACTTCCACCAGTTCATCTTCCGCAGGATTTAACTCTGCACGGTTAGACTGGATAATGTCATGGTAATGATTTAAATTGCCAAGCAATGTATCATAGTCCGCCTTGGCAGTCTGGGAAGATGCCGCAATGATATTTTCCAAATTTGCCAGCATATCGTCCATATACTGCATGGCTGACATACGAACAGCATTGGCTTCCATAGTAGCATTGTCCAAAATGTCCTGTGCCTGTCTGGTTGCCATGGTAACTACTTCATTTGCCTGTGCATACGCCTGCTGCATAATTTCATGCTCGTTAATTAACTGATTAGTCTGAATCGTAGCCTCATTAATCAACGCTTCCGCTTTTGCACGGGCATCATTCAAAATAGCCTCTTTATTGCTGATGATTTTCTGATAACGTTTAATTTCATCAGGAGTCTTCATACGCAGTTCACGCAGAAGTTCATCGATATCATCTTTATTTACAATAATCTTAGTACTGGAAAAAGGCTGCGGCTTACAGTTGTCAATATATTCTTCTATTTCATCAATTAACTGTTCGATTCGGCTGCTCATCTGAAATCTCCTCTATCTATTTAAATTGGTTGCGGTCTATACCGTATTTTTCATATACCTGTTCTGCCACAAAATCCGGTACACACATGGCAATATCACCGCCAAAGCTGGCAATTTCCTTTACACTGGAAGAGCTTAAGTATGCATATTCCAGACTGGTTGTAAAAAACATGGTATCCAGCTGCTCCTTCGACAGTGCTCTGTTGGTCTGTGCAATCTGTAACTCATACTCAAAATCCGTAACCGCCCTAAGTCCGCGGATTGCTACGGGAATATCGTTCTTTTTGGTATAATCTATCAACAGACCGCTAAAGGAATCTACCTTTACGTTGGGTAAATCTTTTGTGGCTTCTTCTAATATCTTAACACGTTCTTCTACTGAAAACAACGGTTTCTTTTCTTTATTGTTAAGAACACTTACAGTAAGCTCATCAAAAATAGAGGCTGCTCTCTTAATAATATCCAAATGTCCATATGTTACAGGGTCAAAACTTCCGGGATAAACAGCTTTTTTCATGGTTTCTTCTCCTTATTTCCCAATACGCAAAAATACATGCTTGTTGGTCTTGTATTTCTTCTCTTTTTCGATGGTATACCCTAAATCTTCTGCATAGGCAAAATCCGCATCCAACAATGCCTCCACAATGATTAATGTATCTTCTGTGATATAGCGATACCCTTTTAGCGCAGAAAGCATCTGCTTTTCCAAGCCGCTCTCATAGGGCGGATCCATAAAGAAAACATCAATTTCTTTTTCAAAAATACCGTTTAGTGCACTTAATGCATCCTGCTTTAAGACTACCGCTTTGTCCGCAAAGCGGGTAAAAATCAGATTTTCCTGAATACATTTTAATGCAGGTGATGCATTTTCAATAAAATAGGCTTTTTTTGCCCCTCTGCTTAATGCTTCAATACCGATGCCGCCGCTTCCGCTGAAACAGTCTACAAATACACTTCCCTGCGTATAAGGCTGAAGCATATTAAAAAGTGTTTCTTTGATTCTATCAGTGGTAGGTCTGGTATCCATTCCCTCCGGGCATTTTAAAGGCAGACTGCGTGCCGTTCCTGCAATTACTCTCATTATGTCCTCACTTTCGTTCCCTTAGAATCACGTTTGCCGGGTTTTAAACTGTTGAGTACCAAATTCTTATTCTTGTACTTAATGGTGGCTTCTACTGCGTTTCTGGTATAGTATACCTCTTCTATCATATCCTTGTCACCCAGTTTCATACCTCTTACACCAATAGCACCCTTTTTCTTTTCGGGAATTTCTTCGATGGGGAAACGTAAAAAATAGCCTTCTTTGGATTGTAATACTATATTACGCTGTTCATTCAAAATGGCAACACTAACCACTTCGTCGTCATCATTTAATTTGGTTGCCGCTACCAGACGTTTGCTTACGTCAAATTCACCACCATCTACAACTTTTACCATTGCCTGCTTTGTAACAAAAAGAATACGGTATAAATTCAATTCTGTCTGGCTTGCCACACATAAAATCTGCTCTTTATCGGAACTGTAATTACTTACGTTATCAATGGGTGTACCTTTATCACGGAACTTGCCGAAAGGTAAATCCACCACCTTAATGGTATGCAGTTGTCCCATATTGGTAAAGAGACAAATCCTGCCTGTGTTTTTACATTTTACTACAAATTTATTTTCTGCGTCTGCCGCCTCTTTGTTTCTCTCATACGTTACAAGATCAACAGTCTTTGCATAACCGAAACGGTCCATTAAGAACATGACTTCCATTTCTTCCATCTTCTTCTCTTCGAAGACAGCTTCCGCCGCATTTTCAATTACCGTTCTGCGGGGACGGGAATATTCTTTCTTTACCGCATCCAGTTCATTTATAATTACCTGCGCCATGGAATCTTTTCTGGCTAAAATATCTTCATAACGGTAAATATTTGCCATGGTTTCTTCATGCTCATTAATCAGGGCTTCAATTTCCAGACCGATTAACTTATACAACCGCATCTCCAGAATGGCATTGGCCTGTTTTTCCGTAAACTGCAGCTGTGTAGCCATAATCTTGGATTCTTTGGATTTAAAACGGATACCGTCAATCTTACCCTCTACCAGACAAGCCTTTGCCATGGCACGGTCCTTGGAACCACGCAAAATCTCAATAATCAAATCAATAACGTTGCAGGCTTTAATAAGACCTTCCTGAATTTCTTTTCTTTCCAGTTCTTTCTGCAACAATGTAGTATATTTACGTGTCGCAATCTCAAACTGGAAGTCTACATTAGCCTTAATAATCTGCTTTAAGCCCATGGTTTCGGGACGTCCGTCAGAAATAGCTAACATATTCACACCGAAAGTATCCTCTAGGCGGGTCTTCTTGTAGAGCATATTGGTAAAATTCTCTACATCCGTATCCTTACGCAGTTCAATGACAATACGGATTCCTTCCTTGGAGGATTGGTTGGAAATATCAATTATGTCAGTTGTTTTCTTAGTTTCTGACAACGCTGCCACATCTGATAAAAACTTAGCAATATTGGCCCCAATCATGGTGTAGGGAATTTCTGTAATCACCAGATTTAATTTGCCACCCTTTGCCTTTTCTACTTCTACCTTACCACGGATTTTGATTTTACCCATGCCGGTTTCGTAGATTTCCAGCAAATCGTCTTTATTGATAACGATACCGCCCGTAGGGAAATCCGGTCCCTGCATATAACGCATCAATTCTCTGGTGGAAATATTCTCATCCTTCATATATGCCTTGGTAGCATCAATCACCTCAGCCAGATTATGCGGAGGAATACTGGTAGCCATACCTACTGCAATACCTTCAGAACCGTTAATTAACAGGTTGGGAATCTTAACCGGCAATACGGAGGGCTCTTTTTCGGTCTCATCAAAGTTGGGTACAAAATCCACTACATCCTTGTCTAAGTCTGCAAGGAAGTTTTCCTGGGTAATCTTTTCCAGCCTTGCCTCAGTATAACGCATTGCCGCAGCACCGTCACCTTCGATATTACCGAAGTTACCGTGCCCATCAATTAAGGGTAATCCCTTTTTAAAATCCTGTGCCATTACAACCAGTGCTTCATAAATGGAACTGTCACCGTGAGGATGATATTTACCCATGGTATCTCCGACAATACGAGCACTCTTTCTATGAGGCTTGTCATAACGAATGCCTAACTCATACATATCATACAAGGTACGACGTTGTACAGGCTTTAAACCATCGCGCACATCCGGCAGTGCACGGGCTATAATAACACTCATAGCGTAATCAATAAAGGATTTCTGCATCAGGTCAGAATATTCTGTTCTTATAATTCGATTATCGTCCATGTTCATTTAGATTTCTCCTATATATCCAGTTCTGCATCATGTGCATGTTCATGTACAAATGCTCTTCTGGGCGGCACCTCAGTACCCATTAACATACTGGTGATATCGGAAGCCATACGGGCATCCTCAATTTCAATCCGCTTAAGCAATCTGGTTTCAGGGTCAAGAGTTGTTTCCCAAAGCTGGGAAGCATCCATTTCACCAAGACCTTTGTAACGCTGTAAAGTAAAGGGACCTTTGTGAGTTTTTCTGTATTTTTCAAGAGCCTTATCATCATAGAGATATTCTTCTTCGCCCTTGGTAGGCATTGCCTTATAAAGAGGGGGCATAGCCTGATAAACATGTCCTTCATAAATCAGTTCCGGCATAAACCGATAGAACAATGTCAAAAGCAGGGTGCTGATATGCGCACCGTCCACGTCCGCATCGGTCATAATAATAATCTTATCATATCGGAGCTTGGTAATATCAAAATCGTTACCATAACCTTCTGAGAAACCACAGCCGAAAGCATTAATCATGGTTTTGATTTCCGCATTGGCAAGTACCTTGTCAATGCTTGCTTTTTCTACGTTTAAAATCTTACCTCTGATAGGTAAAATAGCCTGATACATACGGTTTCTTGCCATTTTAGCACTACCGCCCGCAGAATCACCTTCCACGATAAAGATTTCGCACTTAGAGGCATCCTTGGATTCACAGTTTGCCAGTTTTCCATTAGAATCAAAGGAAAACTTCTGCTTTGTCAGCATGTTGGTCTTGGCTCTTTCCTCTGTCTTACGAATTTTAGCTGCTTTTTCCGCACAGGAAATTACATTTTTCAAGGTTTCCAAGTTACGGTCAAAGAAACGGATAACTTCGTCACTTGTTACTTTGCTGACTACCTTGGCCGCATCCTGATTGTCCAATTTAGTCTTGGTCTGACCTTCAAATCTGGGATCGGGATGTTTGATGGAAACTACCGCGGTCATACCGTTTCGCACATCCGCACCGGTAAAGTTTACATCCTTTTCCTTCAAAATGCCCAGTTCTCTTGCATATGTATTAATCACATTGGTAAAAGCACTCTTAAAACCGGTTAGATGAGTACCACCTTCTGCATTGTAGATATTGTTACAGAATCCCAATACATTTTCATGGAATTCGTTTATGTATTGGAATGCCACCTCTACGGTAATGCCTTCACTCTCGCCGGTAAAATACACCACATCATGCACGGTATCCATGGATTTGTTCAAATCTTTAATAAATCCAATGATTCCCTCCGGCTCATGAAAATCTATATGTTCAATAACTTCTTTTCTTCTGTCTTCAAACTGAATGGTCAGCTTGGGATTTAAGTACGCTGTTTCATGAAGCCTGCTCTTTACTTCTTCTTCCTTAAATCGGGTCTTGTCAAAAATGGTATCATCGGGCAGGAAATTGATAATGGTTCCGGTTTCTTTACTCTTTCCCACAACCGGCAAAAGCCCATCAATTAAATCAATGACAGGAATACCTTTTTCATATTTATCTTCATAAATCTGCCCGCCACTTTTGACCCGCACGGTCAATCTATTGGAAAGTGCATTTACTACGGAAGAACCTACACCATGTAAACCACCACTGGTCTTGTATGCGGAATTATCAAACTTACCGCCGGCATGAAGGGTGGTAAATACCAGTCGTTCTGCACTGATACCTTTTTCATGCATACCTACCGGAATACCTCGTCCATTGTCCTCCACGGTTGCCGAACCGTCAGCCTCCAAGGTTACCTTGATAATATCGCAATATCCCGCCAAATGCTCGTCCACTGCATTATCCACGATTTCATAAATCAGGTGATTTAAACCTTTAGTGGACACACTGCCGATATACATACCGGGTCTTTTTCTGACCGCTTCCAATCCCTCTAAGACGGTAATACTCGATGCATCATAATTATTTGCTTTCGCCATTTATCCATACTCCTGTCTTTGTATAGAAAACAAGTTTCCAATATGCCTGCGTTTCAGGCTGCCTGTATAAGATTTCTTTGCAAACAAAAAATCTTTACACACCGTCTAGTATATCATAGATTTAGTGGGTGTGCAAAGATTTTTATACTATTCCTAGTGGATTTCCGGTGATTTTGTTGTAGTTTCCGTTGTCTCTTCCTTTTTTTCCTTCCGGCTGTCGTTTATAGTCGGGAGACAACTTATAACCAGATACAACGGCATTGAAAATATATATCCGTATGCATACCGGAAATCATACGCTACAGGCGTTGCAATTACTAATGTCAAAAAAATACCGATTGCAGGCATATACAATAACAGATTTCTTTTTTCTCCGTACAAAAATACCATTGCCATGCAAATGAGCAATACCCAGAAATAAGTTCCTATACTCCATAAAATTCCGTAAAACGGAACTATATTCTGCAACTTAAATAATATCTCATTTATCTTGATTGCAACAGGTCCCTTAAAAACCGGTTTGTATGCCAAACCAAATTCATTTTCGGCCACTCCGTCATTTCCTACAATATGCTCCAATTCCAACATCGGAAACCAGTATCCTCTTGACTGATCTCTAAACGCAACTAAATAGTCTTGTGGATACTTCAAACCGATTTCAACGTATATTTTTATAAATTCACTAAAATTCTCTTTCAGATATTCCTGATTTCCCATTCTGACCAGTTTTTTAAACCAGTCCGAAACATCAGGTTTGTAACCTTCTTCTATCCTGGAAACATCCATAATACTGTTTAAGAAAGCATCCTGTTTTGCAGTAAGTTCTCTTTCGTTGATTAAAACCCTCGAAATCTGTTGTCCCGGAATGGATAAATGCTCCACCAAATCAGGAGAAACCACATTATTAGCCTCCAGTACCGGTCCTTTAAAGCCTAACACCATTGCCAGAATCATACTTTGCAATATCAGTATCTTTAATAAATGCTTTCTAAATGTATATATCGTAAAGGGTATCATAAACAGAAACGCATAATATCCGTTACTTCTGAACAAACACATACCGATTCCTGAAAAAACATACAATATCAATGTGGGAATGCTTTTTCTAAACAGCCATTTTTCTTTATCACGTGTTAGTGTCAACATGTTAAAGGTTGCCAGCGTATACAACATAACAAAGTTTGCAAACAATACGTCCTTTATCATGGCAACAGAAAATGCCCCATTGTAAGGAATAAACGCATAACAAATAATAACAGCCCAATACACCCAGTCTTTTAATTTCTTGCGATGTAGAAAGACCATTAAATACGCTACACAAACGGCCATAAATACCATCTGGAATATTGTATACAGACTAATTGCATATGATGGGTCATCCGTAAATAGCAGACCTATATTATAAAACAGCTTAATCAATTGTGTGTGTATCCAGGGATGGTGATTACTCTGCTCATATATTCCAAGAATCTGCGCATACTGATGTACACTGTCTATCGTTATATTTCCCGGAAAACTTATCAACAAATGCGGAGTCCATCCCAAAAGACACAATAAAAAACTACCGATTGCCACCTTTTTAGGGGAACATTTATTGATAAAGGTATTACTGTTGTTGCAAGATAAAACGTTTCCTTTTCGAATAATGAAAAGGAAACGCAGTATTTCATAAAAAAGAATAAAAAAGCCAATCACGCATACTGTAAGAATACATAACTGAAAAGCAAGATTTGTAAGTCCTGAAGTAAGTCCTTCCATATCGCCACACAAATACAGAAAGGTGAAAACACCGCTCAAGAAAGCTGCTGTCCGTTTCTCTTTCTTTAAAATGGTAATTCCATCTGCCTTTTCTTTTACAACCGATAATAAAAGATAGGAAAACAGAAATAAAACCAAAGACAGTATATGCTTTCCCGATAATCTGAAAGCCTGCATAAGTGCCCATGAAACAAAAATACTTTTTATAATCTGCTTACACACAGTATTGGTTTTGCATCTCTTTTGCAACATATATTCTTCTCCCCGATATCTTATTTCCAGATATCCATCTTCTTGCAGCAAGCCACTGCTAAGGCACCCGGTCCTATGTGACAGGCAACACTCAATGACAAAGGATCCATCTGAATCTCATATCCGGGAAAAGCCTCCATAACCTCTGCCTTAAACTCCTCCGCCGCTTCTCTGTCACCGGTATAAGCCATCTGTAACCAGATACCCTTTTCCTCTGTAAAACCACCGAAACGGTTGTTAATATCATTCTTAATGGCATTAATCATAATAGATTTGCCCTGACTTGAGGTTCTGGCTTTAGCAAAAGCATCCAGTTTTTCTCCCTGAATCTGTAAAACAGGCTTTAAACGCAACAAGGTTCCCAACGCTGCCGCTGCCGGAGTAATACGACCGCCTTTTTTCAGATAATATAAAGTATCTAACATAATATAAATACTGCTGTTAAATTTATCCGCTTCCAGTGCTTCTTTGATCTCTGCACCGGTCATACCGTTTTCTGCCATTTTCAGAGCATCCAATACAGACTGTCTCTGGGTTACGGAAATGCGCTGATTATTGACTACATGTACTTTTCCTTCAAATTTGGATTCTCCGGCCAGCATCATGGCACTCTGACAGGAGCCGGACAGTCCACTGCTCATGGGGATATGCACAATTTCATCATACTCTGCCAGTTTTTCCTTCCACAGATTCATAACCTCTTCCGGGGAAGGCTGACTGGTGGAAATGTCTGCCCCCTCCTCCAGCCTCTTGTAAAACTCTTCCTGTGTCAGATTAATATCTTCAAAATAGGTTTCTTCGTTAATCATAAAAGGCATAGGTATCACAAAAACAGAAAGTTCCTTGGCCTGTGCCTGTGTAATTCCACTGTTGGAATCCGTTATAACGGCTATACGCGACATAATTTCTCCCTCATCCTTTTTTCACAAAATTTTATCACAAAGCGTATCGTTATTTTACCTTTAAATAGTGGTAAAGTCAACACATTCTAACAAGCCATTTTCTGCCTGTGTAAGATACCTTTCCACAACACCGTTTTCTCTTAATGTATGTGCCCATTTTTCGGCTGCTTCCGATGCCCTTTTAAGGATTCCTGCATCTGTATATATATCCCCTAATTTAAATGCCAAATCGCCGCTTTGACGGATACCGAACAAATCCCCCGGACCACGCAGTCTTAAATCTTCGCCGGCTATAAAGAAACCGTCATTAGAGCGGTTTAAAATTTCCAGACGCTCTTTTGTTTCCTTATTTTCCTTGGTGTTTATAAAAATACAATAGCTTTGATGTTCGCCACGTCCTACACGACCTCTTAACTGATGAAGCTGTGCCAGACCAAACCGTTCTGCATTTTCTACCATCATAACTGTGGCATTGGGTACATTGATACCAACTTCTATAACCGTAGTGGACACCAACACATCTATTTCTCCCGCACCGAAAGACTCCATAATCCGGTTTTTATCTGCCGGACGCATCTTACCATGTAAATAAGACACTTGTATGGAGGCCGGTAAAGCAGCCCTAAGCTTTTCGGTGTATTCCACTACATTCTCTAAATCATCCATTTCCCCCTCTTCCACCATGGGACAAATACAATACACCTGCCTGCCCGCGTTTACTTCCTTTGCAATAAATTCATAGGCTTTTGGTCTGTATGAAGGTCCCACCACACAGTTTTTAATGGCTTTTCGGCCACTGGGAAGTTCATCGATAATGGATATCTGCAAATCTCCATACAGGATAATAGCCAAAGTACGTGGAATAGGGGTCGCACTCATAACCAGTACATGGGGATGATTTCCTTTTGATTTCAGATTTTCCCTTTGTCTGACACCAAAACGATGCTGCTCGTCCGTCACCACCAGTGCGAGATTCTTAAAATGTACTTTATCCTGAATAACTGCATGTGTACCGATAACCAGATTGGCACTGCCCTCCTCCAATGCTTTGTATGCTTCTCTTTTTGCCGATGCAGTCTGGGAACCTGTCAAAAGCACGGTTTTAAAGGGCAGATTATATTTTTTAGTCAAAGACAAAATATTTTCATAATGCTGTACGGCAAGCACTTCCGTAGGTGCCATCAATGCTCCCTGATAGCCGTTTGTAACACTTAAAAGCAACGCCCAGAATGCCACTATGGTCTTACCGGAACCTACATCCCCCTGCACAAGACGGCTCATTACATGTTCCCCGGTCATATCTGCTTTTATTTCTTCAATTACTTTTAACTGGGCATTGGTAAGTTTATAGGGTAATGCTTCTATAAAACGCACCGTTTCCGCCGTTTCCAGCATGGGAGTATGGTTCTTTTCCTGCATGGTAGCGGCTTTGGAATCCCGTAAAAGCAGCAAAAAGAAAAAGAACTCGTTAAATACCAGTCTCTCCCTTGCTTTTATAAGCTGTTCCCTGCTTTCCGGAAAATGAATGGCACAAAGTGCCTCTTTATAAGACATCAGGTTTTCCTTCTCTAGCAATTCCTTAGGCAAAATATCCTCCGGCATGGGGCAAAGGCTTAATATCTGTTTTACGGCTTTGGTTACTGCTAAATTGGTTAAGCCCTTTGTCAAAGAATATCTGGGCTGAATAAACGCCATCAGATTTTTGTATTCATCTTCTTTATAGATACGGGGTTGCTCCATAACCAATGCCGGCATTCCCAAGGGACTGCCTTGCAGACCTGCCGGCTGCATTTCTATGCCTGCCTTTTTTCGCTGCCCTTTTACCTGTGCTGTGCCTCTGAACAGATAAAACTGTCCGCTCTTTAACGTATTCTTTAAAAAAGGCATATTAAAAAAAGTAAGCTGCATACTGCCCGTAGCATCTCTTACCGTTACCGTCAGGATTTTCAGATTACGAACCTGTTTTACCAAAGGCTGACCGGTTACCATGCCCCTGACCGTACAAAGCTCTCCCGCCTGTATATCTGCAATGGTTGCCGGTTCTTCAAAGGTCTCATAATCTCTTGGAAAGAAAAACAATAAATCCTTTACCGTCTCAATATGCAGTTTATGAAAAAGAGTGGCGGATTTCTCCCCCACTCCTTTTATAGTGGTAATATCTGATTGTAAATGCATTCCAATTCTCCAAAATACCACAATATTATGTGTTTAATCAAACTAACTTATTTCTTGTAATTTTTGCACATCACCAAATTATTCTACTGAAATCACATAGTAGTAAATAGGCTGACCGCCACACTGCAGTTCCACATCACAGTCACCGTATTTATCCGCTACTGCAGCTCTGATTTTTTCTGCATCTTCTTCATTTACATCACTACCATAATAAATACTGATAAGCTCAGCATCCTCACTTACCATAGCATCTACCATACCTAATGTGATTTCATTCAAATCTGTACCTACGGTCAAAATACCCGCATCACCGATACCCATATAATCACCCTGCTTAATCACCTTGTCATCAATCTGGGTATCTCTTACTGCATAAGTTACTTCACCGGTCTTTACATTGCCGATTTCAGCAGTCATCACTTCTGTATTTTCTTCTGCGGATAAATCCGGCACAAAGTTAATAACTGCGGTAATACCCTGAGGTACGGTCTTAGTAGGAATCACAATTACTTTTTTATCCTCTACCAAATCAGCTGCCTGATTTGCTGCCAGAATAACGTTTTTGTTGTTCGGCAGAATGTATATGGTATCTGCATTTACCTTTTCAATAGCATCCAGCATATCAGCAGTTGAAGGGTTCATGGTCTGACCGCCTTCAATGATATAATCCACACCAAGGCTTTTAAAAATTTCATTCATACCTTCACCAATGGATACTGCTACAAATCCGGCGTCTTTTCTTTCTGCCGCGGGAGCCTCTGTCTGTTCCTCAGCAACCGCTTCCTTTGTTTCATTCTGCTTTTCCGCTTTCTTAAACAAGGTTTCCTGATGCTCCAGACGCATATTGTCAATCTTCATATTGGAGAGCTGACCGTATTTCAATGCTCTCTGGATTGCAAGCCCGGGATCATTAGTATGCACATGTACCTTAACCACGTCATCATCCGCCACGCAGACAATGGAATCACCGATGGATTCCAAAAATTCTTTAAAATCCATCTCGTGCTTAATATTGAAGGTCTTACTTAACAAAATAATAAATTCTGTACAATAACCAAATTTAATGTCAGCTTCTAACTGAGGATCCACCTTCATGCTGACAGACGGTGTTGCCGCTGCTTCAATGGTATAGTCAATTTCTTTGCCGAGGAATGCATCGAAAGCACCGGAAAGTACTTCTACAAGCCCCTGTCCGCCGGAGTCTACCACACCTGCCTGCTTTAATACAGGTAATAGTTCAGGTGTCTGACTCAACACATAACGTGCATGTTCAATCACATCACCGATAAACTTTTCCATGTCCTCAGCGCCGTCTTCCATAAGTTCGCGGGCTTTTTCCGCTGCACCTCTGGCTACGGTTAAGATAGTACCTTCCTTGGGTTTCATAACAGCCTTGTATGCAGTTTCTACTGCCTTATCCATAGCATTTACCAGTGCCGGAAGGTCAATAGTCTCCAATTCACGAATACTTCTGGTAAATCCACGAAGAAGCTGTGACAGAATAACACCGGAATTTCCTCTCGCACCACGCAGGGAACCGCTGGAGATTGCTTTGCACAGAGTCTCCATAGTCACGTCATCTCCCAGCGTCAGAACCTCTTTTGCCGCAGACATAATAGTCAGCGTCATATTGGTACCGGTATCCCCATCGGGAACAGGAAAGACATTTAACTCGTTAATCCATTCCTTTTTAGATTCCAAATTCTTTGCACCGGCTAAGAACATCTTTGCAAGCATCTTAGCGTCGATCGTATTTAAAGCCACGATAAATCCTCCTTAATCAATCACTCTAACACCTTCGACAAAGATGTTTATTTTTTCTATTTCAATACCGGTAAACTGTTCTACCTTGTATTTTACATTATCAATCAGATTGTCAGAAACAGCACGGATGCTGACGCCATACGCTACTATTACATGAAAATCCAATATCAGTTTATTATTTTCAATGGACACGGAAATACCTCTTGCCAGATTGTCCATTTTAAGCAATTTTGCCAGACCGTCCTTAGCAGAATAGCCAGCCATACCAACAATACCGAAACATTCCACTGCCACACTTCCTGCATACTGGGCAATCACATCATTGTCAATTGTAATGTTACCCATATGGGTAGTCATAGAAGAACCTTTCATAAAAAACCTCCTTCTTGCACGCTGCCGTATAATCACAACAGCACATATATAATCGTATTATAACTGCTTTCCATAAAAAATGAAACAAAAATTTTTAAAATTTCAAAAAACTTTACTTTTTGCTTGCAATCCGAAAATATTTCTGTTAATATATCAATGTTGCGAGCATATCTCGCTATTGATTTATGAAAAAAAGAGACTAATGCGAATGCATTTTGAGGAGGTGTCAAGATGGCTAAATGTGATATTTGTGGTAAAGGCGTTCATTTCGGTAACAACGTAAGCCATTCTCATAGAAGATCCAACAGAATCTGGAATTCCAACATCAGAAGCGTAAAGTGCAAAGTTAACGGCGGTTCCAAGAGAATGCATGTATGTACCAGATGTTTAAAGTCCGGTACTGTTGAAAGAGCTTAATGCTTTACAGACATAACAATTGATTAAAAAAGACGGTGTTTTGACACCGTCTTTTTATTCTGCTTTTTTTCTGCGCTCATACTCTCTGTTAATCATCTGCACCAATTCTCCGTCTCCGCAAAGATTGTCGGGGTGAAAAATCTTCAACAAATCTTTGTAACGTTTACGAAGCGCTAACGGATTGGTCACACCTCTAAATAAAGCCGATGCCACATCGCCCATACCGGAAACCCTGCTCTCACCTTCCCAGAGTTCTTTTTCCAAATTGAAACGGGCACGTTCTTTTTCCAGTTTCCGCTTGTCCGTTTCCAACTGGCGATAACCTTCTTTTAATATATCCATTTTCTTTTCAAAAAACAGATTGTCATCTTTAATCCGTTTCTGCTCCAATACAGCCTTATGATGAAGCATGTCCATTTCCATTCTGAACTGAGCACGTTCCCGCAACAGCTTCTCTTTGTACTCAGCCAACTCTTTCTGCTCATTTTTCAAGCGGATATTCTCTTTGAACAAAAACAGTTTCAATTCTTTTAAGGCTTCATCATCCTCAGCCGCCAGAATCGCTTCTATATCCATAATGCCCACTCCTGCATCACATCATCAATCACAAATACAACAACTGTATCCGATAAATAAAAGCAAGGCAATAATGATAATCCCAACAAAATCGTTGTGAAGAAACAGCATAATCAACATTCCTATTGCCACAAAAAACGCCAGCAGTCCTGCCAGTTTCTTCGGTTCCATAATCCTTCCTCCGATTGCACTCTTCTTATTACAGAATATGCCCGTTTTCGGGAAAATGTACTTCTTTTGCCTGATTTATTGCCGTTAAAATTTATCATTGTTATTTTTCGTTTCTTTCGGGAAATGCTACATCAACCACTTCCGTATCAGAAATCCTGTCTTCCTTTTTAGTGGTAAATCTGTCAACCAAATCAGGAATCATATCCAGCAGCTTCGTTACAGTATCCTGATTTTTAATATTTACCAGACGGGTAGAGCCGTTTTTGTTAATAACCAGCACTGCACTGGGAGTCATCTTACCACCCATACCACCGGCACCATTGTGAGATTTCTTTTCACCGTTGGCACCTGCACCGGCAGCCACACCAAAGGATACATCCACCAAGGGCAATATAATAGTGTCTCCGACCTGAGTTGCTTCTCCTACTACTGTTTTGGTAGAAAGCACTGTATCCATACCTTTTAATAAAGAATCTACTACTCCGCTAAACTGATCTGCCATTTTCTATTCCTCCCTTTTTAACTGTTTCAGAAATACATGCAATTGTTTGTCTAAAAGTACCTTCACTGCCTGTACCAGAATGGTAAAGAGTGTAATCCGCCCCTTCAAAAATACTTCTCCTTCATAGACCGTATTTTCAAAGTCCAAATCAATATTGATATTTTTAACATTCTTCCCTAAAACGGGCATTAACATACCATAAATACCGTAAATATATGCTGTGGTATCGGGCGAACCCGTTCCGATACGCACGTCTGCTTTTATCACCCTCGGACGGATGCTCTTTAAAACCTTTAACAGCCTGTCCTTAAGCCGTCCGTAAAGTTTTTTGTTCTCCGTTTTGGTCAACACTTCTTTGTAATAAGAAATATTTGAAAAAATCCCCTTTATCTTTGCAATAATATTTCTTATCTTATCACAGATTGTATTGAATGTGTACTGAATTTTATCTATCAGTGATTTTTTTTCTTTTTGAGAAGTTTCGTCATTTTGTGAGGTTTTTCCCTCCGTACTTTCCGTATTTACAACAACTTCTGCTTTTTCCCCGCTTTGAACTCCTGTGTTTGTAGTTTTACTTGTTTCAGCGATTCTTTCTGTTTTCGTGTTCCCTTCTGTTTCGACCGTTGCTTCTGTTTCTGTGTTCCCTTCTGTTTCAGCCGTTGCTTCTGTTTCTATGGTCCCTTCTGTTTCAGTTGCTCCCTCTGCCTGCTTGTCTTTCACCTTATCAGTATTTGGGCTTACATCTCCGCCTTCTTTGTCCTTACTTTTGGCAGAATCAAAAATTTTGATACCGAACAACCTGACTATCACGCTTCCCGGTTCGGGATATACAAACTTCACAGTCAGCATATGAAGCAGATAAGTTGCTTTTGCAGCAAACTCCATTACTTCACCTTCGCGTTTACCGTTTGCACGATACCTGATGGGAACAAATAATACCAGTAGTATCAACAACAGGCTAATCCCCAATATGCACAATATGATAACGCCGATTACGGCTAATATTTGCAGTATTACATGTAACATTTTAAATACTCCTTTATACAGCCATTCCCCTGTGCCGCCACAGTTTCTTCTGCAATCTGTCTTATAATACCTACTGCTTCTTCATAGTTACCCGCAATGCCTATAATATAAGGCGGGTTCTTTTGGTAATACTTCTGTACAAGATATTTTGCTTCATAAATTTCAAGCTGGTCATAAGGATTTTTGGACAACGTAATCACATAGGCATCCACTCTTTTTGCATGCCTTTTCAGCTTATGTATCAGCTTATCGGGATTATTGACTGTTTCCCCAACATATAAACGCGGATACATTTCCATAAATGTCCTCTTCCTTTCTGTTTCTTTATCTGAATCTCCTGTGTATTATCATATCATATTTTGTTCTTTTTCCAAAGCAAAATATTGACGAGTACACAAATATTTTATATTATTGTTATATATGATTATAATTTGTATGTTTATTTGTACACAACAGTACAAATAAGAAGGAGTGCTATGAAAACAATTGCCAGATTAGTTCTCAAACCCGGTATGGAAATCGGTGAAGATGTTTTAAACAGCCGCGGCGAGGTTATCGTTCCTGCTCATACCATCGTGGACGCTACCGTTATTTCCCGACTGGAACGTCACTCTGTTATGGCAGTTTCCATTTTGGATGAAATTGATTACGCCACCACACATTTTGAAAAGGTACGCCTTTCTCAGGCGTTTAAAAACTTTGAGCAATTGTACAATCATCTTTTCCCTCAATACAAAGAAATGATGAACAATCTGGTGGAAAAAGGAATTCCTGTTGATACCAGTATTTTACTACAGATTTATCATATTCTGACAGAAAAGGTAGTTTCCGGCAGACAGCTTTTGGACTTCCTTTACAATATGGTTCCCAGTGAGGACGAGCTGACCCATACGCACAGTATGAACTCTGCATTGATAGCCGGTGTTTTTGCCGACTGGCTGGGCATGAAACCTCATGAAAAAGAAACGCTTATACTCTGTGCCTACTTCTATGACATCGGTAAACTGAAGTTGCCCAATTCACTTTTGTGGAAATCCGGCAAATTAACTGATGTAGAATTTGCCCAAATTAAAACTCACCCGTTTTTAGGCTATGAAATTGTAAAAGACCTGGATTTAGACCCCCACATTCTCAAAAGCATCTTAATGCATCATGAGCGTTGTGACGGTAAAGGCTACCCTTCCCGTCTGAAAATGCAGCAGATTGATTTTTATGCCCGTCATATTTCCATTATTGATGCATACGAGGCCATGACCTCTCCCCGTGCATACAGACAATCTCTGACGCCCTTAGAAGTGGTGGAACGTTTTGAAGATACCGGCTTTATGCAGTATGACCATGAGATTTTAAAGCCTATTATGAGCCGTATTGCAGATACCCAGCTTGGCATGACCGTTAAATTAAGCGATGATACTATATGGGAAATCTTTTTGCCCAATCAGATACGTTTCTCTAAACCCACACTGAAACGTGAAGGTATCGGTGGTATCGAACTACTGGATTTAAGCAAATCAAGCTTAAAAATTGTAGCCATCTACTAATACTACAAAAGATTTACATATAGAATGCCGTCCAAAGATATTTGGAGAACTTTCTTATAAGTTTTTAACAAATTAAAAGACCGCCTCAATGACGGTCTTTTTTGATGCTTTTCTAATACACTTTTTGAACACCTGAATACTAATACCCATAATATTCTTAATACTGCTTGCGGGTTCCCCACATATTGTTCCTTTTTAATTCCAGATATTCCGCATATGCTTTTTCCAAAATCTGCTTTTCATTGGCAAATTTTAAAAGATGATATGCCTCATGGTACTTGTAAAATCCGGAATCTACAAAATACTCTTCGCGTTGTGGTTTGCTGTAGTAACTGTCTGCCATCATCAGATACCAGTGGACTTCTTTTTCCACTATATCCTCAGGCACATTAAAGGTATACTCACTTTTCCCGATGTATTTGATTATGGAGGCTTTTGCACCGGACTCTTCCATTACTTCCCTGAGTGCCGTATCCTTAAATTCTTCGCCTTCCTCCACAGTTCCTTTGGGTAATACCCATCCTTCGTATTTATTCTTGAAATTCTTATACAAAAGGAGAATTTTTCCCCGGAAAATAACCACACCGCCGCAACTGGTTGCTTCTATCATTGCAATACCTCCGCTATTGGTGTGTCAAACAGATGACCTGTATTTAGTATAGTCCAAACAAGCACTATACGCAACTGTTTTTATTTGTCAATCTTTATTTTTTACTTATTGACTATGCAAGTCAGCGCCTATTCTACCCCTCGTTTTTCATGTCCCAACGTATATTCCGCATAAGGTGGTTTGACCGCATTTCCCTCCAAAACATTTTTCCAGAAACCAAGTACTTCCCTCGTTTCTTTTGCACTTTCCACAGTAAACTGTACTCTTACGGGACATCTCAGATTGGCTACTGTAACTTTTTCATGTAATGACAAAGGTACTGTATTATAAATGATGTTGTAACACTGCTCACAGCGGGTTTCTACCGGAAATTGCTTGCGATACCTGTCTGTCAATAATATCCCTTTCTTTTCCTCTCTGCTTCCTTTTCTGCATCCGCCCAATGTCTTTGCAACACAGTTTGCCGTAAGCATCAGCGGAATCCTGCCGTATACAATCTGTTCCGTCTGACTATCCTTAATTTGTAAATCGGTCTGTTCTACCAATACACCTTCTGTATTCCGTTGATATCCGTTCTGTTCTTTACCTTCTATTAACCGACGAAGCTCTTTTTTGTTTAATTCATAAGGAAGGCAACAAATATCCGCCTTTTTCTGCCAGAAAGCCAGACTACGTCTGTTAAAGGTATAAATCCCTGCATCCGTATTGATTTTCCCTTGATAACCTTTGCTTATAAGCCAGTAATAGCTTTCCGTATTTCGTACCAGTACACCATCCGCTACCTGTAATGCAGGTAACAGTGTTTCCAGATACGTTAAATCTTTTTGGCGTACAATGTAAGGCAGGGCTATATAAAGAGCCGGTCTTTGCCGCCGTCTTTCTCCTTTGGCAGTATCTACCCGCATTTCCGCCTCTGTCCCAAACCTCTCCCTGATTTCTTTAATAAAAGCAGGCGTTATCTCTGCCAATGCAGAATCCATGTATAAAATATCAGGAACCAAACCACTTTGTAGCAGGGCTTCCAACTGTTCACAGGTATTTACACTTATATGCAGATTATTTTTTGCTTCGTTATCCGCATGCGTTGTATCTGTTTCGGCAGTGTATAATACCCGATTTACGATTTCCGGTGACTGTCTTTCGCTTTCTTGCAAAAGCATTTCTTTACACAGTGTTAAAGAATTTTCTGTTTCCTGTTCTTTTTTGCCATACTCGTTACAAATAGCTTCTTCTAATGCCTGCACCCCCATACGGCGCAGTTCATTCAATGCTTTTAAGGAATAAAAGGCGCCCTCATCCAGACGAAGGATAATATCCGATTCTTTTGTAGTAAAAGCAGTATTTCCCAGTTTCAAAAGACTGGTCTTTATATTTTCATCTGTAATGGGTTGCTTTGCGGCAGCCTGCACCATGGCACCTTTGACAGTTACCTGTGTATTTTCGCTCTTTATTGTCAAAAGAGCTTCTTTGCCTATTTCAAAAACCGCCTCAATACATATTTCTCGTTTTATAGGATTCTCTATATATTGTCTGCGGATTCTTTCTAACAGTTTTTCATCGCTGCCGTTGTATGCCGGTGAAGACAGCGTTACCATATCTGCACCATTATGCTTAAAATAGTAACCGTCCTGAATGCCGGAACGGATATACAGAGAAGAAAGCTTGTCTATATCTGACTGTGCTACTTTGTATCCGTCCACACCTTTTTCATAGTACAAATCTATATATTTTCGGTAAATGGCTGTCACACCAGCCGCATACTCAGGCTTTTTCATACGCCCTTCGATTTTGAAGGAGTCAATCCCCGCTTCAATCAGTTTGGGCAGAAAGGCAATACTGCACATATCTTTTAAACTTAAAGGATATTGCTCTTTTGCGGTTTGTGTCTGCACTTTACTATTTTTACCGGACATATTCTTATTTTCCCTGTTGGGAAGTTCTGCCTGATAAGGCAGACGACAAGGCTGGGCACAACGTCCTCTGTTACCGCTGCGGCCTCCCAAAATACTGCTGAATAAGCATTGTCCCGAATAACAATAACACATAGCACCATGAATAAAGGTCTCCAATTCCAAACCGGTTTCCTCTTTCATTGAACGGATTTCTTTTAAGGACAACTCTCTTGCCGGCACAATCCGTACCGCCCCCATTTCCTTTAACATATTTGCAGCATAAGAACCGGTTACAGTCATCTGGGTGCTGACATGGAGTTTTAAGTGGGGAAACGCCTCCCTGATTGCCAGAAAAGCGCCGATATCCTGCACAATAACACCATCTAATCCAGCTTCATAGAAAGGGGTAAGATACGGTATCAGTTCTACAAACTCAGTTTCTTTAATCAGCGTATTCACTGTCAGGTAGACTTTTCTGTTAAACAGATGGGCATAGTGGATTGCCTTACAGATTTCTTCCTCCGTGAAATTGTCAGCATAGGCTCTGGCACCGAATTTTTCTCCGCCCAGATACACGGCATCCGCACCTGCATTGACCGCACCTATAAAACTTTCATAATTTCCGGCAGGAGCCAAGAGCTCCACTTTTTTTAGTTTGAATTGCTCCATTTGTTCTTTCTCCATACATCAAATAACGCTGTCCGTTACCGGACAGCGCCCTTTCTACTTGTTGTAATCCTTTAATTCTGTCTCCAGACGAACAATTTTCTTGCCGTTTTCGTTGATTTCGGACTGCATTTCTTTGACACGCTTTTCTGTGGATTCCAGTTTAATCTGTGCTGCAATCAGTTCATGTTTCAAGTCATACAGTTCTTTTTCCTTTGCCTGCAATTCTTCTTCTAAAAGACTAATCTGCTTCTTGGCTTTGAAATAGTCATCTGCAATATTTAACTGCATCAACACTGACTGGGTATCCATGGGCTGTCTGCGGAAGCTGTCTATCTTTCCGTATTCTTCCAGTTTGTTGTTGATATAAGAGGCTACCTTCTGCAAATATTCTTCGCTCTCATATCCGCTCAAGGTAAAAATCTTTCCTCCAATAATAACTTCGGTATCTGTTTTAGAAGACATATGCCTCTCCTCTCTCACCGTAAAATCCGGAATCCGCTAATACATAACAGGCATTGCTATCGGGTTATTTCCCCAAATTCATCATCCGTCTGCCTGAATATACAAAATATGCTACTCTTCACAATACTACAATACTAGATATATTATATCCTAACATTACATTACAGGCAAGAGATTTTTAAGGAATATTTCGTTCATATTCATTTTATTTTCTAAACGCTTATCATGCAAGGGCTTTAAGGGATGCTACTCCATAAATGTTTCCAGTCCCATATGCTTATAAGCCAGTTCCGTTACCATACGGCCTCTGGGGGTACGGTTTAACAAACCGTTCTGAATCAGATACGGCTCATATACATCTTCAATAGTACCGGCATCCTCACCGATAGCTGCCGCTAAAGTATCCAGACCTACGGGACCTCCTTTGAATTTTAAAATCATGGTGGATAACATATTGCGGTCAATATGGTCTAACCCCAACTTGTCCACATCCATCAAATCCAATGCGGTACGGGCAATTTCTTCGGTAATATTGCCGTCATATTTTACCTGTGCAAAATCCCTGACCCTCTTTAAAATACGGTTTGCCAGTCTTGGCGTACCACGGCTTCTGCGTGCAAGTTCCAAAGCACCGCCGTCATCAATCTCCACATTTAACACTTTGGCTGAATGTCTGATAATCAGTTTTAATTCTGCAATGGTATAAAACTCCAGCCTGTGTATCATGCCGAAACGGTCACGTAAAGGAGCCGTCAGCATACCCGCTCTGGTCGTTGCACCTATTAAGGTAAACTTGGGTAAATCCAAACGGATAGAACGTGCTGATGCGCCTTTCCCAATCATAATGTCAATGGCAAAATCCTCCATGGCAGGATAAAGTACCTCTTCTACCTGTCGGTTCAGACGGTGGATTTCATCCACAAAGAGAATATCCCCTTCCTGCAGATTGTTTAAAATTGCAGCAATCTCTCCCGGCTTCTCAATGGCAGGTCCACTGGTAACTTTCATATTGACACCCATCTCATTGGCTATAATGCCCGCAAGGGTAGTCTTACCCAATCCGGGCGGTCCATAAAACAATGCATGGTCCAGTGCATCGCCTCTCTGCTTCGCCGCCTCTATATATATTTTCAGGTTCGCTTTAACCTTTTCCTGTCCAATATAATCCGTCAGGTATTGGGGACGCAGGGAGCCCTCGATTTTAATATCTTCTGCTGTGATATTGGTTTCTATTGTTCTTGCCACTTTTTACTCCTTAAAATAAATATTTTAATGCAGCCTTTAACAATGCACTGCTGTCCATATCTGCCGCACCATCGACCTGTTGGACAGCTTTTAAGCTCTCTGTCTGTCCGTATCCCAGTGCAACCAGTGCCTCCACAGCCTCCTTGACTGCGCCTTCCGCTACTGTGCCGCTCGCCGTGCTCTGCCCCGCAATCTCCATATTTATCATGGTATCATCGAAGGAAACTTTATCCTTTAAGTCTAAAATCAGACGTTCTGCGGTCTTGCCACCGATTCCCGGTGCTTTGGCAATTGCCTTGGCATCTCCGGAAAGAATGGCATAACGAAGTGCATCCGCATCCATTATGGATAAAATAGCCAATGCCCCCTTAGGTCCGATACCGTTTACAGTAATACATTTCTTGAAAATATCCAAGTCCGCCCTTGTCAGAAAACCATACAGGGAAAAGGCGTCCTCCCGTACCAAGGTATAAGTATGTAATTTAATCTCACATCCAACTGAGGGCAAATTTTCCGCCACTCTTCCCGAAATGTGAATATTGTAGCCGATACCGCCCACATCTAAAACCACATAATCCTCTGCAATTTCCGCAATTTCGCCTCTCACATATGCTATCATATCCGTTTTCCTTCCATGTGTAGTACTTTAACAAATGTTGTGATTGGTTTGCAGGCTTTCCTCCGCCACACAATCACACCGTTATTGTCTTATCATACCATAATCGAACATATGTTTCAAGCATTCTTTTTATATTTATGATAAATAATCAAAAAACATCCCAGATGCACTAAGGAAGTAATTGTCCATGATATGGGATAAGAAATATACAGCACATCCATTGTCCTGTTTGCTGCAAATATAGTATAAATCCAAATTACCCTGAATAAACAGGCACCGCTCAAGGAAACTATCATAGGCAGCACGGAACGTCCCATACCACGCAGACACCCTACCAAGGTGTCCATAACACCACAAAGAAAATACGGACAACTGATATATAAAAGCCTGCGTATACCATATGCAATAACTTCCTTTTCTGTTGCATACAACTGTAAAAGCAAGGGACTTACAAAATACAGTCCTATTCCCATTACCAGTCCCACAACGGTAACAATACCCAGACATAATATGGAAATTTTACCAATTCGTCTATATTTTCTTGCACCGAAATTCTGTCCTACAAAGCTGATAGCTGTCTGATGCAGGGAATTCATTGCCGTATATACAAAGCCTTCCAAATTGCCTGCAGCCGAGTTTCCTGCCATGGCTGTTGCACCAAAAGAGTTGACTGACGACTGTATCAATACATTGGAGATGGAGAAAATAGCCCCCTGCAATCCCGCAGGCAGTCCGATTCTAGCCATCATTCCCAGTTTGTGCGGCACAATGCGTAACTCCTTTACCCGTAACCGATACGGTCCCTCTGAACGCATTAGGCAAATCACTACCAATATGGCAGAAACCACCTGGGATATAGCAGTAGCCAATGCTACCCCTGCTACATCCATAGAAAATCCAATAACAAAAATCAAATTTAAAATTACATTGATAACGCCTGCCACCGAAAGGAAATACAAAGGTCTTCTGGTATCTCCCACCGCACGCAGAATGGCAGAACCAAAGTTGTATACCATCATCGCCGGCATGGCTGCAAAATAAATACGGATATAAAGTACTGCCTGGTCCAACACCTCTGGCGGCGTGCCCATAGCCGTCAGTGCTACCGGTGCTACAAAAAATCCCACAAAAATAAGTACCACACCACAGATAAAAGAGGTCAGCATAGCGGTATGTACCATATCAGAAAGTTCTTTTTCCTGATTTGCTCCGTAATATCTTGCTACCAAAACATTGGCACCCACGGAAAGACCGATAAATACATTTACAAGCAGATTGATAAGTGAACCTGTTGAACCAACCGCTGCCAGTGCATTACTGCCGGCCCAACGACCTACCACAATCATATCCGCCGCATTAAACAATAGCTGCAAAATACCGGAAAGCATTAAAGGCAGTGCAAACAATAATATCTTTCCCAGCAATGGTCCGTTACACATATCGATTTCGTACTTTTTATCTTTTTGCAATGGTTGCATTATATTCCCTCTTTTCTCAGACAATTCAGAATTGAGAATCGTTATATTTCTAACTTTTGCTCTAAGAAAGTATTATACACCTATATATTTAAAATGTTAACAGGAAACAATATCAATATAAAAAGGACGGAAAACCGTCCTTTTCAAGTGCTTATTTTTCTGTTATGGGTTGTTCATATTTCGTTTTTGCCCAACACAATACATATGCAACGACTAGACAAATACTTGCATACAGCAACCATACTGTAGTACTAATTTGTATCCTAGCTAAAGTATGAGCACAATCAACGGATCTATAAGTTGCACCCAATACTTCATTCCTACTCATTGCTTCTACTACAGTAACCTGTATCCATGAAGCAACATATGGAATCACATAACAAAATGCAATTAACGAGCCTCCTAATAAAATACTATAGCCTACGGTAATTTTTGCTTTCCCTAACACTACCTTTTTCAGGAAATGATGCCACAATAACATTAAGGCTGCCGTTCCAAATGCACCTAATAAATATGAAATATCGGGAAAAATCTTTGCACCACTAAAATAATACATACCCCCAACTATTTTTCGAAACAGATTTATATAACAAACAAACCCTATATAAATCATTTGCAAAATAAAGGAAATTGCTAAAACACACTTAACCTCTTTACAGTCATTATTCTCTGTAATTAATCCTACCTCAAATTGTTTAGGTCTTATTGTTTCGTATTTACATATTGACCAATAAATCAAAAACGCACAAACTAAAAAGATTAACGAACCCAAAACCAATATAGTTCCAATTTTTTCATATCCGCTAAAAACGCTCGCATATAATGGAGAATTTTCTAACTCTTCTATCTCCCGTGAACATCTTTGCACATATGAATATTGAAAATCAGACATTTCGGCTGGTATAAATCTATGGAAAAAGTAAAATGAAAGAAAAAGCAAAAATCCGTGAACAAAAGTTATTTGTTTTTTCTTATTTATGATATCTCCTAACGTAAAATACCATACAATCATCAATAATGTTGTCAAAAAAGCACCCGCTAAATAAGGAACATCCAGAAAAACTTTACTTTTAATTTTACTACTGATAAGTATGGCTATAATCGGTGTACGCAGAATATTCATAAAACAGATATATCCCAAATAAACCATTTGCAGTACAAATGATATGGTTATCATTCTTTTAATATCTTTATTAGCATACATTTTCATTCGGACCTTTTTCTCCCATTTTTCCTATGACGGTTGCAGTGATTCCACTACTTATTATTGATATAGTTAATCAATCCTTCTGCCGCAATAATCTTCTGCATAAAGGGAGGGAATGCCTGCCCCTTAAAGGAAGTGCCTTTGGTTACGTTGGTGATAACACCGGAATCAAAGTCTACTTCAACTTCATCTCCAGCTGCAATACCAGCAGCCGCTTCGGGACACTCAATGATGGGAAGTCCGATGTTGATGGCGTTGCGGTAAAAGATACGTGCAAAGGTATCTGCAATAACACAGCTGACTCCGGCAGCCTTAATAGCGATGGGGGCATGCTCTCTGGAAGAACCGCAACCAAAGTTTTTGTCAGCTACGATAATGTCCCCCTTCTTTACATTCTTTACAAAATCCTTGTCGATATCTTCCATGCAGTGTAATGCCAGTTCCGCAGGGTCTGAGGAATTTAAGTATCTTGCAGGAATGATAACGTCTGTATCTACATTGTCTCCGTATTTAAAAACTAAACCTTTTGCTTTCATAATTACCTCTCAATCTTTTCATTACAACAATTTGAGTCGCAACAATATTTTATCTTAAACCAATTTCTTAATCTTTGTAATTACAGTTCGTCGGGACCGGAAATCTTACCGGTAATGGCACTTGCTGCCGCTACTGCAGGGCTTGCCAAGTAAATTTCGGATTTTACATGACCCATACGTCCTACAAAGTTACGGTTTGTGGTGGATACACAACGCTCGCCTTCTGCAAGAATACCCATATAACCGCCAAGGCAGGGGCCACAGGTAGGTGTACTGACTACTGCACCTGCTTCAATAAAGATTTTAAGTAACCCTTCTTCCATGGCATCCATGTAAATCTTCTGTGTTGCAGGAATAATAATACAACGCATACCCTTTGCCACGTGACGTCCCTTTAATACCTCTGCCGCAATGCGTAAGTCATCCAGACGACCGTTGGTACAGGAACCGATAACTACCTGGTCGATAGCGATATCCTCAATTTCATCCAGCGTATGGGTGTTTTCAGGCAGATGAGGAAATGCTACGGTAGATTTTAAGGTTGCCAAGTCAATGGTGTACTCTGCATCGTATACCGCATCTTCATCTGCTTCGTAAATCTTGTAAGCACGGTTTGAGTGCTCTTTCATATATTCTTCTGCCAAAGCATCAACGGGGAAAATACCGTTCTTTGCACCGGCTTCAATTGCCATATTAGCAATGGTGAAACGGTCATCCATCGTAAGGTTTGCAATACCGTCACCTACAAATTCAAGGGATTTGTAAAGGGCACCGTCCACACCAATCATACCAATAATATGTAAAATTACGTCCTTACCGGATACCCATTTGGAAGGCTTGCCTGTTAAAGTAAACTTAAGTGCAGAAGGTACTTTAAACCATGCCTTACCGGTAGCCATGCCGGCTGCCATATCCGTACTGCCGACACCGGTTGAGAATGCACCAAGCGCACCATAGGTACAGGTATGGGAATCTGCACCGATAATCACATCGCCTGCTACAGTCAGACCTTTTTCAGGCAACAGTGCATGTTCAATACCCATTTCACCTACTTCAAAGTAGTTGGTAATGTCGTTTTTGCGTGCAAATTCTCTTACGCATTTGCAATGTTCTGCGGATTTAATATCCTTGTTAGGTACAAAGTGGTCCGGTACAAGAGCAATCTTGTCTTTATGGAACACACCGTCTACCTGCATCTTTTCCATTTCTTTAATCGCAACGGGACTGGTAATATCGTTACCCAGTACCAAATCCAAATCTGCTTCGATAAGCTGGCCTGCTTCTACGCTTTCAAGCCCTGCATGGGCAGCCAGTATCTTTTGTGTCATTGTCATTCCCATAAATAAATCCTCCGAAAAACTTTCATTTGAAACTATTCTATCACAAGTTGGTGTATTCTTCAAATATATATAATTTATATTTACTATTATTTGGAGTTATGGTATGGTGGGTGGTATAACGATAAATTATTCTATCCGGGACGCGCTCTCGCTAGTTGAAAACGTAACGGTACATAAGGCGGTTAAATACACCGCCTAAGTACCGACGTTTCCAAAGTGTCTCTGACAGAATAATTTATCGTTAGCCAGGCACCTTACCATAAAAGGCGTTGTGGTAGCGGGATTGAACGTTATGATAAGGTTAACCAGTTTAAATCACCTGTTCAAACATACATAAAAGGAGCATGAAACCATGAATCAGCAGAATTTGAATTTATATCATATTTTTTATGAGGTGGCGAGCTGTGGGAATATTTCGGGGGCGGCGAGGAATTTATTTATTTCACAGCCGGCGATTTCTAAGGCTATTTCTAAGTTGGAGAGTAATTTGTCTACTACCTTGTTTTTAAGGAGTTCACGAGGGGTGAAACTGACTCCTGAAGGGGAATTGCTTTTTAAGCAGATTGAGACTGCTTTTCATGCTATAAATCAGGGTGAAGCCCAGCTTTTGAAAAATCAGCAATTGGGTGTGGGGCAACTTTCTATTGGTGTCAGTACCACACTTTGTAAGTATATGCTTCTGCCCTATTTACAGACTTATATCAGAGAAAATCCTCATGTGAAGCTCTCTATTTACTGTCAGTCTTCTTTGGAGACCATTGCTGCATTGGAAAGCGGTAAGTTAGACATCGGTTTGGTAGGTGAAAGTGACCGTATGGGGGATTTATGTTTTACTCCCGTGGAAGAAATCCAGGATATGTTTGTGACTACCAAAGAATATATGGAACATTTAAAGGAACGTGTGCAGAAAGAGGTTTCAGACAGTAACGACCGGAGACATTTCATGACATCGGAAGACATGAATTTCTCTAACCTGCTCTCCCAGTCCACACTTCTTTTGTTGGATAAAAAGAACATTACCCGTCAGTACGTAGAAAAATACTTATTACTGAGAGATATTACCCCCGAACAACAGTTGGAAGTCACCACTATGGATTTACTGATTGAATTTGCGAAAATCGGTATGGGCGTTGCCTGTGTTATCAGCAATTTTGTAGAAAAAGAATTATCAGATGGTACTCTGATTCCTTTTCCCATGGCTGATCCTATCCCAAAAAGGAAAATAGGATTTGCCTACAAAAAGCAGACAAATCCTACTAATGCCATGGAAAAATTTTTAATGCTTACCGAAAAATAATTTTTAGGAGTTATCTCATGGACAATACTATTTTACAATTTTTAGAAGCGTACAAAAAACTGGATATATTATGCAAGCAAACTTTATCAAGCAATATCGGTATTTCCACATATATTGTTCAAATGCAAACTAACATTCAAGGGCATTTAACTGTTCCCGGCTGGAATGATGATTTTAAATATCTAAAGAAGTTGCGCAGGATGCGTAACTGCCTTGTTCATGAACCTGATTCATATAATAACGTCCATCTTACTCAAAATGATATTATTTGGTTAGAACACTTCTATTCCCGAATTATGGAACAGACTGACCCTCTTTCATTATTGTATCAGGACTCTATTCAAAAAGAACATTATCAATCAGTTCCTCATTCTACCGCAGATTCTCACGAATTGGAAGGTAATGAATCTGATACAAAACAATTTGTAAAATCAATATTCGTAGCATTATTTTTAGCATTATTTATAATAGCAATATTCCTTATATTGTTATATTTGTATTAAGCAACAAATATAAATGTCAGTTTGTCGCTCTCCTTATATGCTCTTCACGGGAAAAACCGTAGTTACCTTAAACAAATCCCCATCACATTCCAAGATAAACTTACCACCCTGTAATTCTACAAAACTCTTTGCAATAGCGAGTCCCAAACCGCTTCCTTCTGTATTTCGGGACTCGTCGCCTCGCACAAACCGCTCTACAAGTTCAGAAGCATTGACCATAATCTCCTGTGCCGAAATATTTTTTAAGGAAATACTGATTTCGTTATCTGTCAGAACACCCTGCACATATACCCTCGTACCCGGCATGGAGTATTTTGCAATGTTGGAAAACAGATTTTCATAAATCCGATAGGTTTTCTGACTGTCCAAAGATAACATAACTTTTTTATCCGGCAGTTCTATTCGTACATCCAAATCAGCCTGTTCTAACTTATCCGCCAGTTCGCAACGTACCTGTTTTACTAAATTGCAAATATCCACATCCATATAATTCAGGATTACATTCCCACTGTTTGCTTTGCTAACCTCAAACAAATCCTCAATTAAAACTTTTAAACGCAGGGATTTTCTCTCTAAGGTATCCAGATATTCTTTGCGCTTTTCTTCGGAAAGATTTTCCTCTTTCAACAAATCCACATAGGTAATAATGGCTGTCAGCGGTGTTTTTAAATCGTGGGATACATTGGTAATCAGCTCGGTTTTCATACGTTGACTCTGTACCTCTTTTTCCACCGCATTGCGGAAGCCCGTCTGAATAAGAGAAAGTTTTTCTTTCATAGGGTTAAAAATTCCCAAATCCTCCGTCATGTCCACCGAGAGATTTCCTTCTGAAACCTTCTCTATCTTTTGAAGCAGCACATTATACTTTGTCTGTAATTTGCTTACGTATAGTTTCATTCCGAAATACAACAGGAAGGAATATACTACCACAAAGCCCCAGCCACCTAACCACATGCTGCTGATTATCATTAAGATTAACGCATTCACCAGCACTATTTTTAAAATGGTTTTCTTCGCACTCCTAGTAACATCTATATGCTCCAATGCTTCAAATGCTTTAGAAACCTGTCGCTTACAAAAAGCACAGAAACGATAGAAAAGCCAGTTTTCTTTTACGTAATCCTTAAAACCTTTTTCTCTAAAAACTCTTAGACCCAGACCGCAAAACCATGCCAGTAAAAAGATACAATATAAAAGCAGGAAATGTCCACTCCACACCAAAAAGGTTGCCATGCTTTTATCGGGAAGTCCTGCCCACTCATAGAGTGCATCCGCCGCATGCCCTTCTAAAAGCTTTACAATAGAAAATCTGATTTCTGAAGCCAAAGCCATTACACATGTAATAGCACAAGCCAGAATTTCTACCGGAATTTTCCCCCAAAAACCTTCGCTATAAGGCTTCTTATTCAATTTGGCGAGAGGCAGATATAATGCCAAGAGTGCCACTGCTACAAATGCCCACATAATATAAGCCAGCACATCTGTTGCCATATAGTCGTGATAAACAGTGGAAAAAAGCCCTCCGAAACTATAAACCCGCAAACCGGCTGCCTGATATTGCTGCCAGACTTCATTTGTCACACCGTAAACAATACGACAATTGACAGGTCCCGTTCCATATTGTTGAAAACGGTGTATCACATCATCTTCCACATTGATATATTTTTCTACAAAATCTTTTAAAAATTTATTTTTGACAAGAACTAAATCCGTTGCATACTTTCTTACTTTTTCAGTATTCTCTGCTTTTATGTCTCCGATAAAAGCGTTTCCCTTTTCATCATATACAATTTCAATCCTGAATACATATCCGTCTGTATTGTTTATAATATCCTTTTGAGTATTACTAATCACAATACCGCTGTTTGTATCTTCGATATAATAATCCAGAATTTCACTGTAAGCACTAAATTCCCGTTCTGCCGCTTCTATTATTGCATCATCGATACGGCTTTTGAACAAATCCAGTTCTGCCTGACTATGGGACGTATAGTATTCATAATCTTCACCCAGAATACTTTCCATGTCCTGATAGTATAAATCTGCATATCCGATGCTTACACCACTTACCTTTTCATACAGACTCTTGTATAAAACATAATTGCCTTTAAAATAGTTCTTAATATTTTCTTCTGTCTCTATGGGATTTTCATAATTCTCTACTGCCTGTTTTTTCACATAGCCGTAGGTACTCATAATGGCCACCGCTGCCAAAAGCGGTATCATAAGAGTAAGAACCCAGTATATGACTCTTTTATGTATACGTCTCTCTTTCATACATTTAACTCCTTCTTGCTGTTTATGCCTCTTACCATATCAATAAGAGCATACCGGCCTCTTCTATTGCTTTTCAATCTTATAACCAACACCCCAGACTACCTTTAAGTACTTGGGATTCTTGGGGTCTATTTCTATTTTTTCCCTGATATTTCTCACATGCACCATAATGGTATCCGTATTGACTGCCTTTTCGTTCCAGATTCTTTCGTAAATTTCATCTGCTGAAAATACCCGTCCCGGATTTTTCATTAAAAGGTGCAGAATCTTAAACTCCATGGGCGTCATTTTCACCGGATTACCATCTACGCTAACCTCCACGGTTTCTTCGTTCAGCTCCAGTCCGCCAATGGTATAAATATGAGACTTTTCGGTCTCACCTGTTGCATGCAGATATTTGGTATATCTGCGGAGGTGGGAATTGACTCTGGCTAACAATTCCATAGGCGTAAAGGGTTTGGTTACATAGTCGTCCGCTCCCATATTAAGTCCTAAAATCTTATCCACTTCCTCAGACTTCGCTGAAAGCATAATGACGGGAAATTCCTTTCCTTCTGCCCTAAGCTTCATCAACATGGTTACACCATCCATAACCGGCATCATAATGTCTACAATGGCTAAATGAATGTGGTTTTCCTCCACTGCTAAAAGACCTTCCTTACCGTTTGCGGCCTGTACTACCTCATAGCCCTGATTTTTTAAATAGATCTCAATACCTTCCCTGATTTCCTTGTCATCTTCTACAATTAAAATTTTATATTTGTTTTCCAATTTTCTTCATTCCTTTTTGCTTTGTGTCACCTTACCACTTTACTGACAACGGTTGTTCTGTCCATCTGTTCTTGTCATACACTAAAACCGCCTCGCAGTGATATTCTGCTACCACTTTATTATATTGTCTCACCGCCTCCTTCGCAATATAGTTTTGGGAAAAGCATTGTGCCGTCTGCAATGCTTCCTGTGCCATTTTTTCTCTCAACATATTCTGTGTTACAAGTTGTTTTAACTTATCCGCAAACTGTTCCGTATCCTCCGTTACCAGAAAACCGGTTTTATTATCCTTTAACAAATCCGAAATTCCAGTTGCCTCTACACAGACAGCCGGTGTTCCCGCTGCAAAGGCTTCCAATAACACAATTCCCTGGGTTTCTGACTTGGATGCAAATACAAAAGCATCTGCCGCACCGTAATAGTCCTTTAATTCTGCATTAGGTATCTTTCCGGTAAAAACAATCTCCTCTGAAATCCCCAGATTGCTTGCCAGTTCACTTAGCATTTCTTTATCCGGTCCTTCTCCTACCAGTAACATTTTAAAAGGCTTTTGATACTTTTCTTTAAAACGGCTTATACTTTTAAGCAAAAACGGAATATTCTTTTCCTTTGCCAGCCTGGATACACTGATAAATAAGGGACAGTTTTCTGCCCCATATTTTTTATGTATTTCCTGTACTTTTTTCTTTTCTATCAGAAAGCTGTTTTGGGAAAGTCCTGTGGGCAGGGTTGAAATCCTATCTTTATCATAGTTGCAGTTATCTGTTAAATACGTTTCCATACCTTTGGTAGGTACAAATACATAGTGGCATTTCTTTAAAAAATGCGCCATATAGCCCGCTATTAACTTTTCCGTTACACAAACTGTTTTTCTATGGTTCAACACCTTCCGCGGTAATACATAATGGGCATACTGCTCATATCGTGTATGATAGGTATATACTAAAGGCACCCGGTACTTAGCTGACAAATACGCTGCCATTTTCCCTATTAGCATAGGATGATGTACATGGATAATATCAACTGGCTTTTCTTTAAATGCCGCCTCAATATGAGGGTCGATGGGGATTGGTACGGATACCCCGCCGCAAATACCGGTATACAGTGCGGCATATCTGACAGTACTTTCTTCTTCCTTACATTCTTTATAGGAAGGTGCAAAAACTACTACCTCATGTCCTTCTTTTTTAAGCCCCTCCGCCAGTCTTTCAATACTGATGGATACCCCGCCCACAAAGGGTAAGTAATTATTTGTCATCAATGCAATTCTCATGATATCTCCTTTTCACTCAGATATTTTCAAATATTTTTCTTCAGTTGCAATCTCCATACTTTGTCACAGTTTTTAACCAAGATAAGTAAACACGGCATCACCCAAGAAGTATCCTGCTCCGATAAACACCAGATTCCACAGAAAAATACCTGCCGCAGAGCTTATGATATATTTCCACAAATTCATTTTCATCGCTCCTGCCGGAAGTGAAATCAAAGTCCTGACCGCGGGAAGAAGCTTTGCCGTAAATACACCGATACAGCCTTTTCCCCTTAGCCACTCTATATGCTTTTCAATAACCGGTTTCTGTTTGGGAAATTTTCTTGTATAAAACCGCAAAACCATGTCTCCTCCCAGATAGCCTGCTCCGTAAAGCATAAGGCTTCCCAAAAGCCCTGCCCCCAAGGTTAAAAGCATCGCTACCGGAAAGCTGATAGCTCCCTGCCTTGCAAATATGCCTGCCAGAGGCATAATAATTCCTGCGGGAAATCCCGGTAAATTTAGATATTCCAGAAAAACCATAACAAAGATTGCCACCGCTCCGTATTTTGTAAAATATTCTGTAATAACTGCGATATCCATTTTCTCCTCCAGGTGTGTTTTGTGATGGTCTTAGTATAAAAAACAAATCGAAAGTTCCTACATAGAAAAAACCAAAGAATTTCTAAAGAAACTCTTTGGTTTTTTTAATATCCATATGAATTTGTCTGCTTTCCTATCTTCTAGGAATTACTCTTTGGATTGATTTCGCACTTTAATATGCTAGCTCTGGATAACCTTCATTTTGTAAAACTCACCTTTAAGTTCCATCAATTCATCGAAGGTGCCGTATTCCACACAATGTCCGTCTGCAATTACTGCAATCTTATCAGCATCCCGAATGGTGGAAAGTCTGTGTGCCACAATAAAGGTAGTTCTTCCTCTGGTAAGATTACCCAATGCCTGCTGTATTAACTTTTCTGAAATGCTGTCCAATGCCGAAGTAGCCTCGTCCAGTACAATCACTTTGGGCTTTCGTATCAACGCACGGGCAATGGATATACGCTGTCTCTGTCCGCCGGATAATTTACCTCCGTGCTCACCCACCGTAGTATCCAATCCTTTGGGAAGGGAATCTATCAAATCCTTTAAGTTGGCGGCTTCAATTACTGCCTGCAATTCTTCTTCCGTTACATTTTCACAGCCGTATGTAATATTGTCCCTGATGGTGCCGGAGAATAAAATAGAGGTCTGGGGCACTACTGCCAGATGACGGCGGTAACTGCGTAAATCAATCTCTGTCATGTCATAACCGTCAATAAGAACCTTCCCTTCTTCTGCCAGATTAAAACCGATTACCAGATTTAATATGGTGGATTTACCTGCACCGGATTCTCCTACCAAAGCAATGGTTTCTCCCTGTTTTACATTCAAATTCAGATTTCTTAATACATTATGCTCTGTATTGTTGTAATGGAAGGAAACATCTTTAAATATAAAGTCTCCCTTAACTTCTCCCATCTGTTCTTTACCGTCATTTTCTTCCACATCTTCGGATAAAAGTACCTCACCGATGGAGTTGACGGATTCTATACCTTTTGTAATAGTAGGCAACAGTGCAATAATTGCAGATACCTGATTAACTACCGTAGCAAAATAGCTTTGGTACAAAGTAATATCACCTGCCAGAATATCTCCCTTAAATGCCAGATAACCGGTAAATACCAGACAAACCACCTGGAATACCTGAAAAACAGCCCAGCCTACGGAGCCGAATAAAGCCTGTACCAAATCCAGCTTGTATCCCTTCTCCGCTACCGAAAAGAGCTGCCCGCTCATTTTTTCTACCTCTTCGTCCTCTAAGGCATGTGCTCTGGTAACCGGCACTAATTCTACCATTTCCATGACTCTCGCAGAAGTCTCTTCCATTTCCTTACGAAATTCGTTGTTCCGCTTTTTCATGGCGGTACGGAAAGTCACCATGGTGACTGCTGCAATGGGTGCCGTAAGTAGGAAAAAGACAAACACCATCTTACTTTTGGAAGCCGTTACCACCAATGCCACACCAATGTTTAAAACGATGTTCAAAATACTTAAAAACATCTGCGTAGAAAGCGTTTCCACTGCTTCTACATCACGCATGATTTTGGATTGCAGTCTGCCAGACTGGGTTTCCACATGATAAGAAATGGATAATTGCTGCAGTTTACGTATCAACGCCTTCCTAAGACCTGTTTCCGCATAACGGGTTGCCAGACTTTTGTAGGACACATACAAATAGTTCATGGGTATATTGATAGCAATTAAACCTATCATCAATCCTGTATAAAAAAGCAGATTTCGCGTTGTATCCGGATTTTTCGTAGTTACATCATTGATGATATTTGCCGTTACAATGGGTAATACCCATACACAGGCATGCTTAATAAAAAAGCAGATTACCGCCATTATGAATTTATAATAATTGCCTTTATACAGAGACATCAGTATTTTTATGGGATGTCCCTTGTGTTTTCTATAACATTCTATAAACCAGCTTTCCGTATCTATTTTTTTACGTGGAGCAGTTTTTGCCTGAAAATCCTTCATTGGAAATTTATCTCCTGTTTATGTAGTTATTGTCCGATATATGTACAACGATATACTATTATCCATTGTCTCCAATCTTATCACAACTACACACATGCAACTAGGATAAATTTGTCTCTTTTTCCTTAAACTACAGTTCATTTGTAGTTTATAAGTGTCTGTAAACGTCCTCTTGCTTCCGGACTGCCCTGCATATCTGCTTTTTTGTACCAGCTTATGGCTGTATCTGTATTCTTAGGCACATATAAACCTTTTTCATACATTTCTCCAACCATATACATCGCATGTGTATTTGCCGCATGATGGATAGCTTTCATAAACCACTCATAAGCAATCTTATAGTCCACCGCTCTGCCCTTACCATAATAATAAATCAGACCGATATTTCTCATGGCTCCCGACGAACCATTGTCCGAAGCAAGAGTATACCATCGTATGGCTTCCTCATAATTCTTTTCATTTTCACTGATAAGCCCCATCTCAAACTGGGCACGCCACTCACCTTCATCTGCGTACTGCCTGATTTTTTTAAGGGTAATTTCTTTCAGATACTCACTTTGCATCGCTCTGTATTCTTCGCACTGTATCTGAATATCCATTCGTCTGAGTCCCTGTGTTGCCAGTTCTATGCCCTTTTGCTCATTGGTCTCACTGTACTCCTTCATTCCCTGTCCACCCGTAGCCAGTAAACGCCTTGCATTCTCCAATGCTTTTGTATACCAGTCAATTGCCTTCTGATTATCTTTGGGTACACCCTTGCCGTTTTCATAGCCATTTGCCATATTTATCATAGCAATGGTTTCCCCCTGATTTGCCGCCTGTTCAAACCAGTATATGGCTTCTTTTCTATTCTGCTGTGCACCGATTCCCAAAGAATAATATCTGCCTACATTGGTTTGTGCCTTTGCATCCCCGTTTCGTGCCGCCATGTGATAATAAAAAAACGCATCCCTGTCACTTTTAGGAAAACCGTCTCCTTTTTCGTACCTTGCCGCCACTGCATACTGACAGTCTACATCTCCGTTATCTGCTGCAATCTTTAAAAGATTGTTGGCCGCATTTAAAAAATTTGCTTTATCCTGTTGGGAGGTTACCTGTTCTACACCGTTTAATAATGCGGCTCTGATAAAAAGACAAGCTTTGGGATGTCCCGCATGAGCCAGTTTGTCCATTTTCTTTCTTAATTTTGCTTTATCTTTACCGGCTTTTAAGTCTGTAATTATTTTCTCATATTGTTTATCGTATTTTTTGAGTTCTTTCGCACTTAACATAATTGTCTCCTATTTAAATACGTAATCTTTTTAACATTACGGTTGCAGGCTATCCTCGCTATCAGTATTATCATCTTCATACTCCACATCTCTTAAATAGGCTTTAAAATACAATGCAATATCATCAGCATCATAAACAGCATGAGTGGAAGTAATACCATGACTCCAGAGTTCCGTAATCGTCTCATTTGTAATAAATGTTACCGTATCCTTAAATATAAGCAGGATGTGCAGATGCCACGAATTGCCATGACTTTCCCCTTGAGGTTCAGCTACTGTAATGTACTGAAATGATTTCTGCCCATCAGTAAGGTCAATCTGCTTGGCAAGATATCTCTTGAGTCTTCCTAAGAACAATTTTGAATCCAAATAGGCTTGATTTCCATTTGTCATCACTTCTTCGTAAGTAACAGTTAGCCACTTACATTTGGCAGGGTCTGTGGCATTGCAGCGAATTAAATCCATCACTTTCCCCCTTATACCCCCTGGTGAGTGCCATTGTAACATGAGTGTATGAGATCGTCAAAGGGAAATGTCATGAGTTCATTACGTTTCTTTTCATTCGTTTGACAGTGTATTATTATTCCTGTTCACTATCCCAAACCAATTTAAATTTAAAGCCTAATAAGTTATTCTTCTCCGCAGTTTGCTTAAACTCATCTGAAACAAATGCATATCTTGTTTTTTCATCTGAAATTTTGAATATGGAAACATTCTCAACTACATTTGGTAAAAAAACATACTTCTTAAATGCCATAATTCTTTTTCCATCCCTATATGTTTTATAAATTGATTTTTCATAATCTATGGCATCCAAAACAGTAATAATATTTATCCCTAAATATTCTTTTTCATTAAAATCTAATGGTAATATTTCTACATTTTTACTTATCAGTGGCTCTAAACATTCCAATGCTCTTCTACTAAATACTGGAAATGTAAATCCAGGTGCATCACTTAACTCAAGCCCCTTCTCTGGTTCCATTCTTTTGACCTGAATGGGCTTCCATTGACTCAAATGACTTCTACCATCAAAAGATTGAATTTCCTCAACTGCAAAATCTCTTATGGGTATTAAATTGTCATATTCATCTAATTCGAAATTTAATTTCCATATTTTCATATTTTTCACTCCTATTGCATAAATGTTCCACTACTCAATTCATCACCAATAAATTCTAAAATATCAAGAACATCTTCTTTGCAAGTTGCTTCACTTAACAATTTATTAATTTTATCATAATATGCATTCGTATGTAAACTCGGATGATATGCTCCTTCTGCCACATCTTTCACTGTTGGTAAAAATGTTCCATTTGCTGCGTCATTAATATCAACACCATATTTTTGCAAGATTGCTCTTGCTTCTGCCGCTTTAGGTGAACTTCCTGCAACTATATGGTGAGCCGCATTAGGATAATCAGGAACTTCTACACCTGCATCTATCAGATTTTGGCGTAATACCTTTGAACTTGGTGTTGACAAAGTATCTAAACCACCCTTGACATCGAGTCTGAACCCTCATGTTTTTCCAGGCGGTTCCATTCCCTTTGAAAAAAATCAACACTCTCCAAAGCAATGGTTTTCACTGCCTAAAATTTTACCATATTTTCTCTATCTTTACTACAAAAATTACGTTCAATCCCTGTTGTCCTGCACCTTTGGCATGACATACTCCGTCTTGTTTTTTAACATTCCGTAAATGACACTGATTAACCTACGTGAAATCAATATCAACGCCTGTGGCTTGGTCTTACCTCTCGCCAGTTGCCTCTGATAGTAGGCATAAAAAGCAGGATTTCTTGGTAATCCCTTTGATGATAATTGAATCATCTGAATCGCAAGAAAGTATATAGTTCCCTGCAATCTTCTGTTTCCCTGTTTGGATGGCTTATCATCCCCTTTTCCTGCGGATGAGAAATTTACAGGTGCGATTCCGGCAAAGTTCGCCAATTTGTCAGCGTTAGGAAATCTTCTGATGTCTCCAATCTCCGAAAGCAGTTTTGCAACTGTGGTGTCGCTGACACCGGGGATAGTGTTTAGGATACATTCAAATCTTGGAAGAAAATCGGCGATAGCTTTGTCAACTTCCTCAAGCCGGGCAACATAGTGTCTTACATCCTTAACCAATCCTCTTGTGATTTCATCACGCTCCGGCTGATAATCCCTTGTAGTATCTCCGTCTGCTTTCACTGCATCCAGTATCTTCTGACACTTGCGTGTAGAAAACTGATTGTGACTGACCGGTATTAATTCCTCTGCCAGTTCGTCCACTGTCTTACCTCTCAGCAATCTTGGAGAAGGATAATGCTCCCAAAAGTAAAGTGCTGTTGGTCTGCCGATGTCCTGAAAGAATTGCTTGTAGCTTGGATAAGCTACACAGACCTGCTCATGTAATTGGTTCTTAAGTCGAATGTGATGTGTCTTCAGATTCGCTCTGCGATTTACCAACTGACTGAGTGTCCAGTACATATCTTCCGGCATGGCATCGGGTAACTTATTCAGTTCATTAATGGCTACTCTTGCAACACATTGAGCATCGTAACTGTCATTCTTTTTGTACTGTGGTACACTCTTTCGGTAAGCGTAGGACAGTGCAGGATTCACATCTTTTACGATGTAATTCCGTTCAATCAGCCATGCAGCTAACGCTCTTCCATAACCGTAGGAATTCTCCAAGGCAAAGACAATTCCCTTACCGTCAGTACAATATCTCTTCGCTTTTACTAAAAGTTTTGAAAATTCGGAGGGTTTGTTTAGAAACGTAATCTCTCCGAGCTTCTCGTTAAAGCAGTCCATAATAACTGCTGTGTGTCGTTCTTTATGCAAGTCTAGACCCACATAAATAAATTTTGTCTTGTCGTACATAAACCATTTCCTCCCAAATCTTTTGACTTCAAAACACAGGCAACCTCAACTGATAAGCCAGTATCCCCGAATTACGCACTGGGCAACGGAGTCGGCACGGGTGGCTCAGCCAATCCATTTCTTGGTTTTGGATTTAAGGATACCCCTGCAGAACACAGGACACGAAGCAGAAGAACTCTCCCTCGTTGGTGTGTGATGTTAACTCTGAAAAGAAAAAGTTGCAAGTCAATTTTTCGTTTTAGGAGCAGATTTTTTTTAAATCCATTAAAAATGGGCAAAATCGGCTTTATGCCATAGACCAAAAACAGAGAAAAACGAGTAATAATGCACAAATTTACTTTTCTGGCACCTTAGACAACTTTCTCTTACCCCTGTGAGAGCCTGTGTTGCCCCTGTGTGCGATTTTAAGAGCGAAGTCGAGGTGGTTACCCATAATGGAATTATTGAGCCTTGTTGGGGAAATGTGAAAGAAGGAACTTTTAGAAAATATAAGAAAAATGGTAGGGTCGAAAATAGTGCAGGTTAAAGTCATTATGCCGCCCAAGGACGGCATAATGAGGAGAACACCCACCGGCAGAGCCGTTGGAAAAATATGGTATGGCATAACTTTCTCTGCTGTTTGGAAATCTGTTATGCTTTTACCTATATCTGCAAATTCCGCTATATAGCCAAAAAAGGAGATGCTCCACAGACCATAGTAGCTGCGGAACATCTCCCATTATGTGCTTTTGTTTAAGTATTACGAGGGCTTTTCATCCCCCTTACACCCCCTCTTGCGTGCCATTGTAACATGGACGTTTGGAAATCGTCAAGGAAAATGTTACAGATTTTTTACGTGTTGTGTTTTAAAGTTTTATAAATATTGAAGCTACTACTGTGTTTTATTGAAATCTAAGACTTTTTCCTTATTAATCTTCATATTCTTCGATTTTATAGGACAATAGCCTCACATCAATATTCAAAAACTTGTATATAATGTTCTCCAAATACCAAGCCATATTTGTATACTTTCCCTTAACAGTCTTACGATTTATTGTTATACTCAACATAATTTGACTCGTATTATATGCCATTAAAGAAATCCCTTCAGTACCATTACTATAAAACAGATTTATACCTATCTGTTCTTTTTTAGCAATTTTTTCAGAAATGATATCATATAACTCAATTTCTGCTATCTCTTTACACTGCCAATCATACTCATCGTCATCACCAATTGGCAAATATTCAACCTTCCCTTGTGGATTATATATATACCATCCTATTTGTTGAAATATCTTTAAAACATCTACTATACTTTCTGAATAATTGCTGCAATCTAATGTCATTAATGCTTCCATTCACATGCTCCTTTAATCTAATAATTCTGTAAATGTTATTCCTTTTTTGGTAAGCCATTGTTTTATTGATTCTGGTATGGGTGTATTTGAAAATAACTCGTATGTTGCACCATTTTCAGTTGCTATTCTCAATCTGTCACCCATATCAGACTTAAACTTCGCCAATTTGTTAGGATTCTCTTCCAACATACTCCAATAATTACCGGATTTTGCTTCCCACCAACGATTGCCAATACCGCCATCAAAATCTCTACCTCCAACACTAAAAGAACCTTCTCCACCAATAGTCTTGGATAAATAATCCTCAAAGTCATGTCCAATTAATCCTTTAGCTGATGTACCACCCTCATCCAGCAACACACCATCCCCCACATCCAGTATCTCACTTATTCCCTCTTCCTGCAAGGGGCTTGTGCTCTCTGGCGGGGTTACGTCCACAATTCCTATCGGGTCCGTATACAGGGATTGGACTTTTTCTACT
>JAFUNK010000012.1 GCA_017482205.1 Lachnospiraceae bacterium | reverse complement strand
TATCTGCAAATGTCTATCAAAAATACAATTCTATTTGCTTATTAAGTGTATATATTTTACTAAAAATAGAAATCTATCCATCAAAATACGTTTTTATCGCCAATAATTGTTATATAGAAGTCTTACAAAACAGAAATCTATCCTATATTTTAAAACCACTTATTCGCCCCACCTGATAAGGCTTTTTTCGTCTTTCAGTCGGCCTTTTACCACTACTTTATTCCGACTAAATTAGGCTTTTCCGTTCTCCAGTCGGCCTTTTTGACACTACTTTGCCCCGACTACATTAGGCTTTTCCGTTCTCCAGTCGGCTTTTTGACACTACTTTGCCCCGACTACATTAGGCTTTTCTGCTCTCCGGTCGGATTGAAAGTGACATTGTGCCCCGACCGCCACGAACTTTCTCTATATCCGGTCGGTCTCTAACTGCCTCTACTCTCTCTGCTCCACCAAAATATTTGCAAATTCAAGACTTCCCAAGCTCTGCACTTCGAACGACTTGCATGGATATATTTTACCATGAAAACGGAGGTATCACAATTAAGTTGCCGGAAATGTTTAATAAATCCCTGCAAAAACGTTTCATGCGTCCGCTTTTTATTCATCGAAATTTCCTATAAGTAAAAAAGGCACCGACCGCCGGATATCCTCCGCCAATCAGTGCCTTGTCCAATCAATATTTCACCCCAACTCTTAACAAAGAGCCCAAATATATCCAAAACTACTTCTGCTTTTTAGCTTCTTTTTTCTTCGCATCAGCTTCTTTCAATGACCCTTTAACCACTGCAGTCAGCGCAAACAATGCTAATGCATTGGGCAATACCATCAGGTAATTGAATGCATCTGTCAGCTCCCAAACCAAATCGTTGGACGCCAGTGTACCTAAGAAAACAAATACCAGTGCAATAATGGTATAAATGGTTGTAGCAAGCTTTGCACGTTTTTCGCCAAATAAGTAAACTACATTAATCTTACCAAACATATTCCAGCCAAGAATGGTAGAGAATGCAAAGAAGAAAAGGCAGATAGCCACAAAAATTGCACCAATATTCTGACCAAGGCTTTGACCGAATACAGAACTAAATGCTGAACCGAATGCCGTCTGTGCCAAATTGGACTTTGTAATCGTTTCACTTGTCGCTGCTGCTCCACAGCCTGCCAGCACACCGTCCGAAGTATACATGGTAGAAATAATAACCAGCGCATTCAAAGTTAACACTACGAAAGTATCAATAAACACACCCGCCATTGCCACAATCCCCTGTTCATGAGGATGTGCCACATTTGCCTGTGCGTGTGCATGAGGGGTAGAACCCATACCTGCCTCATTGGAAAACAGACCTCTCTTAGCCCCCTGACTGATAGCTGCTTTCAATGCAGCACCAAAAGCACCACCAATAATCGCCTGCGGCTGGAATGCATATTTAAAAATCATACCAACAGTTGCAGGCAGATACTGAATACGCAACACCAGTACCACTAAACCGCCAAGTAAGAAAATAGCTGCCATAATGGGCACCAGTTTTTCACAAACTGCTGCCAGACGTTTTACACCACCCAGAAAAATAAAAGCACAGATAACCACCAGTACTATACCGGCAACCCATGCCGGAATACCGAATGCCGTTTCAATAGTAGAACCGATGGAATTGGACTGTACCATACATCCCATAAAGCCCAGCGCCATGATAATTGCCACTGCAAAAAATCCTGCCAAAAACTTACCAAATCTTCCTTTAAATGCCTGTGTAATGTAGTATACAGGACCACCATGAATATTACCGTCTTTATCCACAATACGAGTTTTCTGTGCCAGTGTCGCTTCCGCATAAATGGTAGCCATGCCAAAAAATGCAATGACCCACATCCAGAAAATTGCACCGGGACCACCGGTTAAAATTGCACCGGATGCACCGATAACGTTACCGGTTCCTACCTGTGCTGCAATGGCCGTTGCCAGAGCCTGAAACGAACTCATACCCTTTTCCTGTTTGCCACCTTTTAAGGACAGGCTTCCGAAAACTTTTTTCATACCTGCACCCAAGTAACGCACCTGCACAAATTTTGTCTTCACCGTGTACCACAGACCTACCCCCACCAGCAGTACAATCAGAATGTAACTTGATAAATACTCATTCATGGTTTTCACTATGGGCAATAACATTGCTTCAATGTTTTCTAACATAATTTTTCTCCTAAAGTATAATTTGCTTTATACACTTTCCGCACACAAATACAAAAAAATTGGAGTAGCCGATTTGCACTTCTCCAAAGAAATTCACCTGCCACTATATAATTACCTTATTAACCCTATCATTCTTACCGGGGTTTGTCAACCGATTTCGCCTTTTACCATTTCTCTCAATTCTAAAACCTTTTCCTCTATTACCCGCATGACCTCCAAAAACTTCTCATCCTCCTGCCCCGTGGGATCTTCCAGTCCCCAGTTCAAATTGGTTTTACCCGGAATATAGGGACAAGTCACATTACAGCCCATGGATATGTAAATATCCACCGCCGGAATCTCCTCCATCAATTTGGAATACTGTTCTTTTTCCATATCAATCCCGTAATGCTGTTTCATCAACCGTACTGCATCCTGATTTATCTGTGGTTTCACTTCAGTTCCTGCCGAATAACAGTCACATATATCTGCTAAATACTTTTTTCCAAAGGCCTCTGCAATCTGGCTTCTGCAGGAATTGTGTACACATATAAACGCTACTTTTGTTTTCATTGTTCAAACCTCTTTTTTCCTTTTTAACAATCTCCATCTATTTGCACCCCACCCTTACCTATGCTATAATAAACTGACTTTATGATATACTATGAAGTATAATCACAAACTTGGCGACATGATATAAATCTTCTGCCGTCGAACGTTTATTACAGAAAGGTACAATGACTATGTTACAAAATAAAAAACTCTTTTTATTTGATATTGATGGCACCATAGCCGTAGGTGACACGCTTTATGAAGGCAGTGCTGACTTGCTTGCCTATATTGAACAAATCGGTGGTAAAGCGTATTTCATTACCAACAACTCCACCAAAAGCGGTGCTGACTATGTAGCTAAATTTACAGAAAAGTTTCAATTAAAGACCACGGAGGATTTGTTTATTACCTCCGGCTATATGACCATTCAATTTTTAAAAGAAAATTTCATGGGGAAAAAGATTTTTGTTTTAGGCACCAAATCTTTCATTGCAGAGTTGAAAAAAAACAACCTGACCGTTACCGAACAGCCCGAAACTGATATCGACTGTATTCTGGTTGGCTACGACAGTGAACTGACTTATGAAAAGCTGACTAAAACCTGTCAGGTACTTTCTACCACGGATGCTCCATTTTATGCAACCAACCCGGACTTGTGCTGTCCCATTGACTTCGGTTTTATTCCGGACTGTGGTGCCATTTGCGAAATGCTGACTTCTTCCACAGGTAAGAAACCTGTTTATCTGGGCAAACCCTCTAAAAAGGTATGCGATGTCTGCATGGAATTATCCGGCTTTTCTTCCGATGAAACGCTTGTTGTTGGAGACCGCCTTTATACGGATATTGCCTGTGGTATCAACGCCGGCGTGGAAACCTGCGTAGTATATACAGGTGAAGCAACTCCCGAAGAAGTTGCAGTTTCACCCTATAAGCCCAATTACACATTTGATACGATAAAAGATTTGTATCATGCTTTAATTACCGGATAACAAAACACCTCTTCCCATTGGTGTCCAAACTGATACAGAGCTTTTCAAATTTTAAAAGAACACAGGAGCCGCTTGCAAACTCTGTGTTCTTTTATATTTTTCCTCTACTGTTAATCACATACCTTTTAAGCAGCTATTCTCTTACAAATAATATGCCGATTGTATTCGCACCACAGTTACTGGTAATTGTGGCGGATGCTTTTGTCTCCCACACTTTTTCAAAGGGACACCTTTCGCCAACCTGCTTTCTGATAATGTTCAACACTCTTACTGACACCGTAGAATAGGTAATAAACAAACGGTCTCTTTTTATCCTGGAGGGCTTCTTCAACTCTGTCCTCACATATCTGATGATAGATTCTTCATAGTTACCAATCTGTATCGTTTTTAGTTTGAGATCCCCACGCTTCATTGTCAACACAGGATGTATCTTAAGGGCTGAGCACACCACTTTTATAAATTTATTCACTCTTCCTGTACGGTACAAATAGTCTGCATTTTCAGCAATAAAGCCGGTAGATATTTTGTCCCGCATACTTTCCAGAATTGCCACAATTTCCTCTGCCGTTTTATTTTCTCTCGCCAGTTCTACACCTCTGATAATCTGATGTGCCATTCCCGTAGCCAGATGCTTAGAGTCAAACACCTTCACTCTGCCACCGAACTGCTCTGCTGCCGTAATAGCATTTTTGTAGGACAAACTCAATTTGGAACTGATTGCAATATGTATAATTTCCTCATATTTATCCAGCATCCGTTCGAAAAATTCCGTATATTCCGAAACCGCCGGTGCCGCCGTACTGATTTTTGTACCACCATTTTCAAAATACTCTACCACATTGGTTGCTGTCATTTCCGCCATGTCCTTAAAACAACCATGATCAGTAGTAATATAAAAATGAATGACTTCCACCTCGTATTCATCAAGGAGTGCTTCAGACATATCGCAGGTACAATCCGATGTTATCCATATCTTCTTCATCCACTACCTCCTTAACTCTTCCACTGCTTTTTGTGACAACTGCAATGCCTGTTCATATTCAAACTCTTCGGCACACTGCTTTATTTCAGCAAAACGGGCAGTAAGTGCTTCTTCATTTACCCTGCAATAACATAATTCGCCCGCCAAAGCTGCCACCTCATCACCGTCAAAGTTTTCACAGGCCTCTACAATACATTTAACTTTTTCTTCAAAGCTTTCCCATGTAATTGTCTTTAATTCATCCGAGGTGATTTCCTCCGGCTCCTCTTCTTTGTATCCGTTCTCTTCCAGATAAGCGGTTATATTCTGCACTACCTCATCATAAAGTGCGATAACTGCCTCTTGATTTTGACGAATCACATCATACTCTCCGGCTTTTCCTGCAAATTCCAGTTTTTTAGCCAGTTCGGAAAGTTCCTTTGCACCCATGCTTAAAGATGAACTCTTTAGGGCATGGACTTCTGTAACATAGTTCGCCCAATCTTCCTCTTCATAACGTTTAATGAGGGATGCCCTATACTCCTTACTATTGCGGACATAAATATGTAATACGCCATAAAATGTCTCTCTGTCATCTCCCGCATAGGTCAATCCCATCTCATAGTCCACGGGACCGCTTAATACTTCCTTACTTGCCTTCTCTACCACTTTAGTCTCTTCCAGTTTCACAATAGAAGAAGTTGTGATTTGATATTTCTGGGGCAGCCATGTCCGCAAAATTCTGTCAAGGAAAGATATTTCAATAGGCTTTGCCAGGAAATCATCAAAACCGGACTCTAAAAACATCTCTCTTGCACCACTTACTGCGTTTGCCGTCAATGCAATAATGGGCACTTTCTGATAATAGTCCCCCACCATATTACGAATATACTGCGTTGCTTCCACACCATCCATTTCCGGCATCATGTGGTCCATAAAGACAATATCATAATCCTGGGTACGAAGTGCCTCAATGGCAGCCTGTCCGCTGGATACGGTAATAATCTTCATATTATAAGGTTTCATCAGACCTGCTGCCACTTTCAGGTTAACCGCATGGTCATCTACAATCAGTACCTTAGCTTCCGGCGCAGTAAAACGAACCGTGGAACTCTTCTGTCCGCTAACACCTATCGTGTATTTTTCATTGTTCATAACAGCAGCAAACGACAGGGCATAAAAAGGCTTATATACCTTTTTAATATTATCGGGCAGTTCAATCACATTAAATCTGTCCTGAATAACCACAATCTGATATTTGGAAGCCATAGTTCCAAACCATTCTATATTCTTGATATATTCTTCTTTTGCCGTAAAACAATGAGTATACTGCCCGGAGTCCATTCCTGCCTGCAATCCTTCAAAAGTAGAAAATACCGTAACTTTTACTGCAAACTTATTGATAATCTCCTGTATCAGTTTCCGATAAGAGCTTGCTATTTTGGGATGTGTATATTTCTTCATATCCAGATAAACTGCGATATTGGTATTTTCCATGGTCTCAATTTCAATAAAAGGAGCTGCATCTGCCACCCTAAGCGGTATTACGAATTTAAAAACAGAACCTTCCCCATAAGTACTGGACACATTCATAAAACCACCCATTTGGGCTATCAGTTTCTTGGAAATTGCCAGTCCTAAACCCGTACCTTCTTCGGAACGGTTCTTTTTAGTATCTACCTGTGAGAAACTGTTAAAAAGCTTCTCCAGATTTTCTTCTGAAATACCGATACCGGTATCTTCCACGGACACATTTAAATTGATGCCATAGTCATGGGTACTCTGCGTAATCTTAATAATCACACAACCCTTTTGGGTAAATTTTACCGCATTGGTAAGCAGGTTCACAATTACCTGCCTGATACGCACTTCATCGCCGATAAGCCCTTTAGGAATGGTAGGGTCTACCCGCACAATAATTTCAATATCCTTATCCCCTTTTCTTGTCATTGCCATATTAATAACATCATTGATGGTGGACGCAATGTTAAAGGGTTCTTCAATCAGTTCAGCCTTGCCTGCCTCTATTTTGGAAAAATCCAGAATATCATTGATAATGGAAAGGAGGGAACGACTGGAGGACTGTATATTAAAGCAGTTTTCCCTTACATCGTCACTGATATTTTCTCTAAGTATCAGTTCACACATACCTACAATGGCATTCATAGGCGTGCGGATTTCATGGGACATATTTGCCAGAAAATTATTTTTTTCCTGACTGGCGTACTCCAGATTTTTAATTAACACATCCTGTTTCTGGTGGTATTCGTATACACGGTACTGGGTTACTCCACACAAAACAGTTACCAGAAAATAAACCAGTGGAAAACGCATCTGGTAAGTCTCTGTATATGTATACCCCAGACCATGTAAAGGTGTCCACATGTACACAACCATTGAAACACCTAAAATAACACTAAAAAACAGCCCGTAATACAAACTCAGACAATACATTGCTGCAGGCGGTACAATCAACAGCCATATAATACTAAAACCGTCTACTCCTCCGCCTACTACAAAATACATCATCATCACATAGGCACCTGCCATCATCAATGTAAAAGCCAGTACCCTTTTCTTAAAATACCCCAACAAAACAGCATTCACTAAAAACCATACTGCCATGGAACCGGTAACTGCAGCCAGTTCCATGCATGAAGTTGCAAGATTTACCACACACATAATAGCGGCAAATACACTTAACAACACACATCCCAGCACTAACGCTTTGGTATTCATCTCTTTTGTTTCTTTATATACATTCCTTAGTAACTTTCCCACAATATGCCTCCATCATCCATCAGAAAGAACCCTTTCTTCAGCATATCAATTATCATTTCTGCAATCTGCGGATCCAACTGCTTTCCTTTACACTTCTCGAATTCTTCCATAATACGTTCATCGGAAAGAGCCTGTCTGTATGCTCTGTTGGATGCCATTGCATCATAAGTGTCCGCTGCCGCTATAATTCGTGCCTCAAGAGGAATTTCTTCTCCTTTAAGCCCCATCGGGTATCCTGTGCCATCATAACGTTCATGATGATACAATGCTCCCAAATGTACATTGGTAATAGTGGTAATATTCTGTAAAATCTCACCACCGATGACCGGGTGCCTTTTTATAACGGCAAATTCCTCATCACTTAAGGGTTGCGGTTTATTCAAAATCATATCAGGTACACCGATTTTACCGATATCGTGTAAAAGTGCCATAAAGTTCAAATTATTAATATCTTCTTCTGACATACCCATACGCTTCGCTATCGTTACTGAAAGCTGTGCCACCCGTTTGGAATGACCGCTGGTATACATATCCTTTGCTTCCAATGTATGGGCAATCGCCATAATGGAATTCAATGTAACCAGCTCCAACTGCTTGGTTTTCTCTATCAAACGGTCTTCCAGACCGTTTCGCAGTTCACTCAGTTCGATAAGTCTGCTTATTCTGCTCAACATAACCTTGGGAACAAAAGGCTTGGCTATAAAATCATCTGCCCCGTCAGAAAGACATTGTGCCTCTGTTTCCGGCGTGGAGTCCGCAGTCAGAAAAATAATGGGGATTTTCGCCCACTCCTTGCGCTCTCTAATCCGACGCATAGTTTCCCTGCCGTCCATCTCCGGCATATTAATATCCAAAAGAATCAAATCAGATGTTCTTTTCTCCAGAAACTGAAGTGCCTGAAAACCGGAAGTCACGGGAGTTACCATATATTCCTTGGAAAGTTCATTTTTCGCCACTGCCAGATTGGTTTTATTATCATCTACCACCAGAATATGCTTCATGTAGTGTCACCTCACACTTTCTCCAAAAACGCACACATTTCTTTTTATTATAACAAATAACGGATAGTTATACAAGTAACGTATTTTCATACAACCGTAATACATTTTCTGCAAAGATTTTATCCAGATCCCTTTCTGTAAAGCCTCCCCGTTTTAATGCCTCCCACAATTTTTCCATGTGGTCTGCTCCCGGAAGCTCTGCATGGGTGTCTATTCCGTCAAAATCACTTCCTAAGCCAAGACATTCCACGCCTCCCTGCATAGCAATATGTCTGGCATGCACTACAATTGCCTCAATGGTTCCCGGATTATAAACGCCCGTGGGCAACTGGGTCAAAAAGTCCGCACAGAAATTCAAACCGATAACACCGCCTCTGTCCCCAATGTTACGAATCATATCATTACTCAAATTTCTCGCACAGGGGCAGACCCTTCTGGCATTACTGTGGCTTGCCACAAAAGGCTTCTTTGTACATTGCAGCACATCATAAAAACCTGCATCGGACATATGGGAAACATCAATAATCATCCCTATTTCCTCCATATGCTCCACAAACGCCCTGCCGGTCTCAGTAAGTCCGTTTTGCACATCAGGCGTATTCAAATATGCTTTTACCATTTCATCTGCTTTTAGAGGCTCTGATGCATTTGCAGCCGCCCGAACCGCCCTTCCTCTGTCCCTGTTTAAGTTGGGATGGCACAATCCATTGGGATAGTTCCACGAAAGCGTCATCATGCGTACTCCCTGTTCATACAAAGTATCCAGTTTTTCCAAGCTGCCGCCGCAGACTCCCCCTTCTTCTACTGTAAGCATGGCAGACATCTTTCCCTGTTTTACATTCCTTTTCACATCCGCTGCCGTCAATACAGGTAGTATCATATCCGCATTTTTCTGCATTTCCTCTTCGTAAAGCATAAGCATTTCCTGCACTTCCTGCCAAGGGTCCTCACAGGACTTCAACTCCACAAACAATGCAAAATTCTGTAACAGATACTTCCCAGTCTGCATCCGCTTCAAATCCAGATGTCCGTCGTTTTCCCGCAGGGAAACCGGCTCCCCCGCTCTCTTTTTTTGAAGCAATGCCGATATAGTATCACAATGCATATCTACTACTTTCATATATGATTCCTTTCTTCCCATGCACACAGATAACCTGCCGCTTTGGGCATATCCTTATTCCCTTTCAATAATATATGCAACAAATAATTGCCTTTTTTACTGATATATTCTACAATATTTATATTATAAGCCGGAGGTTACAATTATGAAAGAACAACTATATATGATACCTTTAAATGATGCCGTAAATGCCAATGACGAATGTCCCTTCTGCCATATCGAACGCCAGATTGAGCAGGACCTTTTGGACTTTGTATTGGGCTCCGGTTCTTCTTATATGGAAAGCGACATCAGAGAACACACCGACAAAGAAGGGTTCTGCCGGACCCATTTCAAAAAAATGTTTGACTACGGTAACACCTTGGGAAACGGCTGGATTTTAAAAACCCATTACAAGCGTATGATTGAAGAATTTGACAAACAGACCAAGTCCTATGCACCGGGACGTATCTCCTTAAAGGACAAGTTCCGCAAAGACGCTTCCTCTGCCAATCCGGTCAGCGCATGGGTCACGGCCAAGGAAGACTCCTGCTATATTTGCAACTATTACAAAGAACATTATGAGCGCTATCTGGACACCTTTTTTATGATGTATAAAAAAGACGCAGACTTCCGCTCCCGTATTGAAAACGGCAAAGGCTTCTGTCTGACTCATTTCGGGGACTTGTGCAATGCCATGGATACCAAGCTTTCCGACAAGGAACGGAGCGATTTTTATGATATGCTGGTGAAACTGACCCGTGACAATTTGGACCGCCTCTACGAAGACGTAGCATGGCTGATTGAAAAATTTGATTATCTGAACAAAGATGCGGACTGGAAAAATTCCCGTGATGCCGTACAGAGAGGTATGCAGAAATTGAAGGGTGGCTATCCGGCAGACCCTGTTTATAAAATGAGTAAGTAAGGCTGTTACAAAATAGCAGTTTCCGAAACGTTTGTAAAAAGTTTCGGAAACCGGCCTATTTTGCAATAGCCCCTTTTTGTTAACTGTCTTATTTACAATGCTTTTATTTATCTTACCAGTTTCTCCAACATATCTATATACTCACAAATCTCACTATAAAGCATATCCGGCTGGAAGGAGGCATCGCGGAACCGCTCTGTCATTAATCCCTGCACGGTAAAGTCTATCATTTTGCAGAGTTTGTTACCATCCACTCCTGCAGGCAGCTTGGTAAAGTCTATTTTTGCCCACAGACTGTCATAAGTTTCTGTCAGCATGCTCCGCATTTCCTCCACAGCTACCAATGCCTCGCTGACATCTTCACCAACGGAGCGGTTTAAAAACTGCTGCATATATGGATATCCCTTTACCGCCTGAATCTTGGCAAATTCTATCTGCTTTAAAATCTCAAAGAGATTAGTTTCGTTCGCCGACACCGCAGATTTCAATTCCAGCACCATATACCTTACACTATAATCATAAATAAAAGTATACAACCCTAATTTACTTCCAAAATAATGAAACAAAAGACCTTTACTGATGACCGCTTCTTTTACGATATCGTCCGTGCTGGCATGACGGTATCCTTTCTGGGCAAATACCTTTAATGCCGCATTAATCATCCTGTCCTGCTTTTCTTTTTTTAAATCAAAGAATTTTCCATTCATATATGTAACCTTACCTTCTTAATTTCCACCCCGGTATAACAATCTTTCACAAGAATATATCCTTCATTGACTTAACCAGTCAGATTTTAAATATAACATACTACGGCTTCTCATTCAAGTCGTAAAATTGTGCAATATAAAACTGGTATTTTTATGAAAAATTTATACATAAATCTCTTTTCTTTTCCACAAAATAGTATTAAAATGGTTATATTAGATTAAATCATTCCCGAATATGAAAGGAGTAAGTTTATGGCTAAAAAATTTGGTAAATTTGTACTCTTCACTGCCGCAGCCGCAGCAGCCTGTGCCGGTGTTTACTATTATTTCCAGAAAAAAGAACAGCTTGCTGCAGCAGATGATTTTGAAGACGAGGATTATGACGATTTCAGCGAAGATTTAGACGAGGATGCAAATCGTTCCTATGTTTCTTTAAACTTAGATGAAGCTCCCGCAGAAGAAACTGTTGCTGAAGAAGCACCTTTTGAAAAATTATCTGACTTAGTATCCGATGCTTCCGAAACAGCAGAAGAAAAAGTAGAAGAGTTCTTCGACGAAGATGACGATTATACCTCTGAACAGTAATCCTTTTCTTTTCTGTTACAGATAAAATTTCTAAGCATTATAAAAGCAGGTCTTTTACGGACCTGCTTTTACATTTATCTTTTACATCTCTTCAAATAACACCTAAGCACACGCTTACTTAGCCTTTGTTTTTCTTTAATTCTACCAGTATTTCGTCCTTGAGTTCTCTTGCCTTGTCCTTCATTCTGGCATTTGCAGAAGCAGAAGTCAGAATAGACGCAACCAGTTTGGACGCAATGTCATACTTTCCAAATCCAAATGCAAGCTCTGCTATCAGGAAATCCACGGTGGTTTCATCCATACCGCAGATAGGGAAGTTCTCTGTTGCCTTTGCGGAAATAAAACCTTCCATGGCATTCTTTAAATATTCTTTTTCTTCTTCCTTTAATTCCTGTATTTTCGCCTTGTCCGCACCTGTTTTTTCCAGTTCTTCCTGCCAGCCACGCAATACCCATGCAGATTTTAAGCAGGTATATGCTTTCTCACTGGCCTTTGCCTGCCTTACAATACTGCAGACCAGTGCCAGCTTGTAACGCTCCATTGCCTCTTCATAACTGTAAATATCATCTTTAAAAGTGTGCAGTTGCACCTTGTCACTGATATTTTCTCTGACCAGCTTTCTCTGCATGGAGGTCATAGGCTTAAAATAGCGGCTCAATGCTGAAAATCCGCACTTAGGACATAATATACAATCATACTTCTGGGCATCAATACCCTCATATACAGGACGTAAATCCCGATCCGTCTGCAACAGCTTTGCTTTACCGGTTTTCATTGTCTTACTGGTAATTTTAGAGTCGCAAACAGGACATTCAAAAGTACGTTCCAGAATCAAATCTTTTTCCTGTATTTCAGGAGCCTCTGCTTTTGCTTCTTTTTTCTCTTCCTTAGGTTCTTCAAATATCTGGGCATTCTCCAGATTACCCAGTCCCAAACCTGCTAATCCCGACAGTAACCCCGCCATTTTTAGTCCTCCTTTTTCGGTAATACAAATGAACTCTTTAATGATACAATCCGGTTAAATACCGGTGCGCCATCTTTGGAATCCTTGTAATCCACACAGAAGAAACCGTTGCGGACAAACTGGAAACTTTCAAAGGCTTTTGCCTGTGCCAATGACGGCTCTAAATATGCCTCTTTTACCGTTAAAGAATTGGGATTTAAGTTCAGACTACCGTCCTCGTTATATACACCCTTTTCTTCGTCGATAATATTTTCATAAAGTCTTACTTCGGCTTTGATGGCTTCCTTCGCAGGTACCCAGTGAATAGTACCTTTGACCTTTCTGCCGTCCGGGCTGTTACCACCCTTGGATGCCGGGTCATAGGTACAATGTACTTCGGTTACCACACCGTTTTCATCCTTTACACAACCTGTACAGGTTACAAAATAAGCGTTCATCAGACGTACTTCATTACCAGGGAAAAGACGGAAGTATTTCTTTACAGGTTCCTCCATAAAGTCTTCCCGCTCAATGTAAAGTTCCTTACCGAAGGGAATTTCCCTGCTTCCTAATTCCTCATTTTCAAGGTTGTTGGGTGCAGTGAGCATCTCTGTCTGACCTTCGGGATAGTTGTCAATCACTAACTTAACAGGGTCTAAGACCGCCATCACACGGGGACGCTTTAACTTTAAGTCCTCTCTGATACAGTATTCGAGCATTGCATAGTCTACGGAAGAGTTTGCCTTGGAAACACCACACAAATCCACAAATAACTTAATGGACTCCGGTGTGAAACCACGGCGGCGCAGTGCCGCAATAGATACCAGTCTGGGGTCATCCCAACCGTCTACAATACCTTCTTCTACCAGTCTCTTGATATAACGCTTACCTGTTACCACATTGGTAAGGTACAGTTTTGCAAACTCAATCTGCTTGGGCGGATGAGGATATTCCAATTCCCTTACCACCCAGTCATAAAGAGGTCTGTGGTCTTCAAATTCCAGTGTACAGATGGAATGGGTAATACCTTCGATAGCATCCTCAATAGGATGTGCAAAGTCATACATAGGATAAATACACCACTTGTCACCTGTGTTGTGATGGGTCATACGTGCTACACGATAAATAACCGGATCACGCATGTTAATATTGGGAGACGCCATGTCAATACGGGCACGGAGTACCTTTTCACCGTCCGCATACTTGCCGTCTTTCATCTCTTCGAATAATTTTAAGTTCTCTTCGATACTTCTCTGTGCAGAAGGGTCTTCCTTGCCGGGTTCAGTCAAGGTTCCCCTGTATTCCCTAATCTGCTCTGCTGTCAGGTCGGATACATACGCCTTACCTTTTTTAATGAGCTTAACAGCACCTTCATACATCTCTTCAAAATAGTCGGATGCAAAGAACAGTCTGTCCTCCCAATCTGCTCCCAGCCATGCAATATCTGCTTTGATGGACTCTACGAACTCTGTCTTTTCCTTGGTGGGATTGGTGTCATCAAAACGCATGTTGAACTTACCATTGTATTTTTGTGCCAGACCATAGTTTAACAGAATACTCTTTGCATGTCCGATATGCAGGTATCCGTTAGGCTCCGGAGGGAAACGGGTATGCACGGTATCATACACTCCCTCTGCCAGATCCTTGTCTATAATCTGCTCTATAAAATTTCTGCTTTCTACTTCACTCATGTCGGTCTACCTCTCACAATTTGAATACCTTTATCTTAGCACATATGCCTCTGCCTTAGCAAGCAGTTCTTCCGTGGTATAGATGGGAACTGTCAGCAAATCTCCCCACCTGTCTTTCAATATCAACCGGTTCGCTTCTGCATCCACATATACAAGCCCTTCTATTCTTGCTATCAGTTCTAAATCCGGATTGAACATATAGCCATGACTGCTGCCGTAAATATAAATATTTCCTGCTGCATCAGCACCCAGAAAACACTTTACACTATATGGTACATCTCTGACAGTGCACACCAGACTCATATCTGCAGTACGGTACAATTCAAATGTACCGTTTGTATAACTGATACACAACAGACTTTCATCTTGGTTATAAAAAGCATACTCCGCCAATTCTGCATACGGGATATTATGAGCCTGTGCAATCTCTATCGCCTCTAAGAAGGAACTGTCTTCAACAGGTGCTTCCTCAACTTCTCCCTCATAAGCTTCTACATCGCTTCCCACACTATATTGGTAATAGGTAATCCTATTATCGGTGTATTCTCTTAACAAAAATCCGCTTCCCGCAACCAAAAATTCCTCTACATTCTGAGAATGACTCTGGAACAAATCTCCGAACTCATAGCTTTCCATGGTGTCGCCGTCTATAATCAGATATTCCCCCTTTGATGTAAACAAAATGTAGGAATCCATATTAATATATACTGCACCACCCACAATGCTGTTACCTACCGAAGCTACTCCATGAAGACTGCCGTCTTCCCTTTCTATGGCATAAGCCCTATAGCTTGCTATCATTAAAATCCTGTTTACTCCCTCTGCATAGGTCAAATACAGGTCAGTAGCAAACATATCCTCATATGTATTTTTCCAGTAAATGTCAGTTGTATCCGGTGCACATGCCAAAAGATAGGATTCATTTTTAGTAATGTCACCTGCATTATCCGCATACAGTACAAAAGCCCTTCCATCTGCAAACCGGATATCCGTTACAGAAGTAGTTCCCAATTGCAATGCCGGGCTACATGCTCCCGTCTGTAAGTCCATAAACCTCACCTGAATATCGTAAATCCATATGTATTCACTTTCAGGATCTATTATCTTTTCTACAAACGCCAGATGACTCCCCTCTTCTTCAAAGAAAAACTCTCCGGTAAATGCCTTATTTTCTTCTAATTCATATTCTACCAATATTGTCCAGTTACCTGTTTCATATACAGTTATCCCCTTGGCCTGCTCTACCAACAGATATCTGCTTTCCGCATCCGTAAATATCCTTCCTGCCTGAATACCTTCCAATTGAGTTTCCAACTGTATAGCCGGTGCAGATGCTTCACTTCCTGTAATGGCATAAATTAAAACATTTCCCAAAGCATCTACACAAACCACTTTATCATTACCGACAAATGCACAGTATTGTTCAGAACAGGTAATTGCTGCATCTAACTCCAAATCCGTCAACGTGCAGATTTTGCTTCCCGTTGTCAAATCCCAAAGTTCCAGATTAAGAGCATAATCTCCGGTAAGCATTTTATCCCCGTTTGGAGATACCTTAACAAAATCAACATTTCCCTGCGTTTCTAACTGATAAAGGGGTTTGATACGACTATTTGTATCATACACATGCAAACTCTCCGTCAGTGCATACTGTGCCTCTGCCGTATAGGGCATGGTAATACCGTCATACTCCGTCAAAGCTGTAACTGCTGTATTGATAGCACCTATTCTGTCCCCAGCCGCCAGTTCGCGTGTAGATTCCTCTGCCAGCACAAGTGCCTGATTTTCCAAAAGGATGGCATTTTGATTTTGGATTTCTTCACTTTGTGCCTGGATTTCAGCATTCTGGACCTGTATTTCCGTGTTCTGCGTTTCAATCTGTTCTTTCTGTTTCTGGATACGCAATGCCATAGCCGTACTGACCGCTCCGAATGCCAGACAGATTGCCGCACCGATACAGGTGGCGGTCAAAATACGCTTCATGCGGCGTTCCCTGTGTCTCTGACGCAGGTCATCATAGTTTAACGAAAACATAGGTGCCAGAAGACGCAGCATTTCCGTACGCATTGCCTTTAACATGGCCTTTTTATCTTTGCCCCTGATATCTGCTGCCAATGGCTCCATGGGCTTTTTCACCACTTTCTCTGTGCCGTCAGGATTCTTGATAATCTCCTCTTTGTACAACAGCTCATCAGGAAAAGATTCTTCCGGTTCTCCCTCAATCAAAACTGCCAGAACCTTTTCCCTGCCATGCATTTTGATAAACGTTTCTATTTCCTTTTTGCACCACAAGGACTCTCTCAGTCTGGGAGAGCAGATAACAATAAGATATTCCGAATTTTGCAGAGCCTGCATAATCGGGTCCTCCAGATTGTTGGTAAGCGGCAGTTCATCCTTATCCCTGAATACCCGTTCAATCCGGGTACGACCGTTTTTGTTTTTGGAAATATTCCCCGGTAGTTTAAAAGCTTCTAACTGCTTGTGCAGATTTTCTGCTGCAAACTTATCCAGTTCCGTATGCCTGTAACTGATAAAGGCATCATAAATATATTTCTTTTCCATATTCTTCAATTCTCTTCCTTTTACATCCACTCATTTGCAAACAATTTACCATCCCAACAGGAAATTGTTTTAATCAATCGCATCATAACTCTTAGAAAAAATGTCCTGTTCGATTATGTACACATCATGCAGATCATCGCTGCGTACAGCCAGATAGTCCCCCGGCTTACCCAGCATATATTTTTCTTTTTCCCACTCTACAAATACCTTAACACCCTTTTCGAGCTGCTTTACATAAATCTGCACCGTTCCTTTGGGTATACAAATGCGGGCATAATCTACCAGATTCAAATCACTGCCGTTTGTACGGTCTTTTATAGTAGGCAGATATTCCATATATTCTTCATTGTATATATACTTTTCTTCACTGGCAGCATAAGCACGCTGAAATTTCTCCCGATGATTGGGATAAACCTCCCCTTTAATGCCGATGATAAGATATAAATCCTCTTCTACTACCGTATTGATATCGCCTTCCAATGTTCTGATGGTAATAGGCGTTCCTATCGGAAGCATTTCATCCGCTTTCACATAACCCACGGGAAGCTTTCTCTTTTCATAAAGTTTCATAGCATTGATATCTGCCTCATAATCCTTGGCATAAATAATGTCATAGCTGTCAAAATACTGGGTCATACGGTTGTTAAAATAAGCTTCCGCATGTAATGTCGGATAGTAATCTTCATACTTTTTCAGACTGATAAAGCCACCCGCTTTTTCATAATGTCCGCCGCCGGAACCGATTTTTTCTGCAAGGAAAGCCGCCAGTTCACTGGCATTGACCTCTTTGATACAGCTCCTGACAGAAAATTTATAGCCATCCCCTGTTTCATTAAACACCGCACAGGTCTTTATAATATCCACCTGCAACAAAAAGTCTGCAATCAAGCCCAGAATATTGGGGTCACAGGGCTGTGCCTTGATGACTGCAAACTGATAGTCATCATTATAGCTGTAACGTATCATGGCAATACCCGCTATTTCCAGTTCCTTCAAAGAAAGGTTGGAATTGCGGAACAAGGTAATCATAGACTCGTCATGGGGAATTTCTTCCCTCATATCCATATCCAGGGGATTGTGTATTTCGGAAAACTGGTTGGTGTCTGTATACAATCCGTAATACAGTGCCGTACCCAGATATTTTTCATCGGTTATGGGATAACCTTCATCTTTTAAAAGCTTCCAGACCAGCGTTGCACAGCTTCCAAGCTTAGGATTGATAATGCTACGCTCCACATCGGTAATCTCTATCTGATGATGGTCAATAATGGCCATCTCATCTCCGGTAAGTCCGGTTACATTGCCTGCACCGTATTGGCAATCCACGGTTATAAGCAATCCCGGTTTATGAATACGGCCTTCCTTTTCCGGTTCTATATAACGCACCGGTATCTTCAATTCCTCAATCATAATGCAAAGATTTGCTTTTTGGATTTCATTCTTTCCGCTATATACCAAATCTACTTTTTTCCCCTTATCAGAAAAATAGCAGTACAACCCATAACCCGCCGCCAAAGCATCGGCATCCGGATTGTCATGGCACTGTATGGTTATCTGTTCAAATTGTTCCAAATCCTTTAATGTCATAAATACCCCCTTCTCAGTCCTTATCCGACTGGGAGCCGGGCACTCCCAGAGGGAATGTCCGGCTCCCGGCCGCACAGCGGCCGGCATAAATTAGTGATGGAACAGTCTGATACCGGTAAATGTCATTACCATATCATACTTATCGCAGCACTCAATTACCAAATCATCTCTTACTGAGCCGCCGGGCTGTGCAATATATTTTACGCCGCTCTTGCGCGCTCTTTCTACATTGTCAGAGAAGGGGAAGAATGCATCGGAGCCAACGGTTACATCCTGCATCTTATCTAACCATGCTCTCTTTTCTTCTGCAGTAAATACAGGAGGTTTTACCTTGAATACTCTCTGCCATGCACCTTCTGCCAAAACGTCCATGTATTCATCACCGATATAGTTATCGATGGCATTGTCCCTGTCTGCTCTGCCTAAGGTATCTACAAACTGAAGGGAGAGTACCTGAGGGGACTGGCGTAAGAACCAGTTATCAGCCTTCTGACCTGCCAGACGGGTACAATGTACACGGGACTGCTGTCCTGCACCGATACCGATTGCCTGACCGTTCTTTACATAGCATACGGAGTTGGACTGGGTATACTTTAAGGTAATCAGTGCCACCTTCATATCCATCAGTGCCTGTTCGGGTAAATCCTTATTCTTGGTTACAATATTACCGGGCAGTACGGTATCTACATCCAGTTCATTTCTGCCCTGTTCAAAGGTAATACCATATACCTGCTTCTTTTCAATTGCTTCGGGTACATAGGACTCATCTATCTGAATAACATTATATGCACCCTTTTTCTTTGCTTTTAACATTTCCAGTGCTTCTTCGGTATAGCCGGGTGCGATAACACCATCAGAAACCTCTCTCTTAATCAATCTTGCGGTATCTGCATCACAAATATCGGAAAGTGCAATAAAGTCACCGAAAGAAGACATTCTGTCAGCACCACGTGCTCTTGCATAAGCACAAGCAAGGGGAGATAATTCACCTAAATCATCCACCCAGTAAATCTTAGCCAGAGTTTCATCCAAAGGCAGACCTACTGCTGCACCTGCTGGAGATACATGCTTAAAGGAAGTAGCCGCAGGAAGTCCTGTTGCCTGCTTTAATTCTTTTACCAACTGCCAGCCGTTAAAAGCATCTAAAAAGTTGATGTAGCCGGGCTTACCGTTTAATACGGTAACAGGCAGTTCGCTTCCGTTTTCCATATAAATACGGGAAGGCTTCTGATTAGGGTTACAGCCATATTTTAATTCGATTTCGTTCATCATTCTTTCTCCTTTTCGTTATTTTGGAAAAAAGCTTTTGGCGCATTGCCTGTGAATATATCCTGTGCAAAACCCTTGGAAGACGTCGGCACTTGGCGAGGTCAAGGCGAAATATGTTTCGCCTTCGAGCCTAGTACCGTTACGTCTTTCATGGAGCGAGAGCGTGTTTGGCACAGGATATATTCACAGGCTAATCACCACAACTTTTTTCAAAATTATACATTCTTATTTACGATTTTGGTTCTGTATGCACCGGTTGCGATATCGATGTATCTTACAAATAAGGATACCTTGTTTTCTTCATTTAAGCTGTTCCAAAGCATATTGGTAAACTCATCCATATCGTTTGGAATGGTTACTACCTTGGGTTCCCCTTCAAAGCTGGGAAGAGGATTACCGTCGTGCATATAAGTATGAATAAAACGTCCTTCGCCTGCCTTGGGATTTTCGTATGCATAGGTATAGCGGTTGCAGGAGGAAGGATCTCCGTTGTTGCTCTTTAAGATAGACATTGCATAGTTGTAAGTACCGTTTTCAATATGCATGATACCGGAAATACGAGGGGTGTAGTTAGGACCGTCCGGCTCAAACTCTCTTGAGCGTAAGGACTGCTCAAAAGTAAGCTGCTTGTCCATGCCTTCATAAATGGTATCGGTCTGGTCACCGTTGGTTACGATAGTCTTGTTGCCAAGTACACGTACCGGTGCATAGATAATCAGACTGGGGTCTTCCAGTTTGGAAGGATCAAATGCCTCGGTGCGGATACCCTGTCCATCTTCCACAAATACCCTGTTTCTACTGTTTGAGCTACGTCCCATAATAAAATACGCAGTAACGGCATACTTACCGTCTGCGGATTTGCCGATTACAATACCTCTTCCGGGATAGCTGTTTTCTTTCAGTTCCTGCTCCAGTGATAATACGTTCATCATCTTTCCTCCTTATTGTGTGCGGGTTGTGACCTCTGCCTATGCGCATCTGCGGAGTCTGCTCTTTCTTTTTAGAGAACAAAAACCGCCTGAGCGGCACATTCTGTGGTCGCCCAGGCGGTCGGCATCAAATTTATTACTACACTCCCTGTGGGTACTCCCACAACAGCTATCGCTGTATTCCGCCAGTTGTGCAGCCATATACATATAGTACATGATTCTTTGCGGTATTTCAAGCCGTTTTATACATATTTCTTTGCAAATTCTGCCTGCGACATGGGTCTGTCAAAATAATACCCCTGTACCATACGTACCCGCATGCCCTCTAACACTCGGTATTGTTCCTCTGTCTCAATACCTTCTACACAGATACTTACACCTATGGTATTCGCCAGTTCCGCTACCATCTTGATAAAGGACTGGGAATAGGCATCCTCTGCCAAATCCTTTACAAAGCTCTGGTCCACCTTAATCACATCAAAAGGAAATTCCCTGATATGATTTAAACTGGAATACCCTGTTCCGAAATCATCCAATGCAATACGCACGCCCAATGCTTTGATATTGGTCAGAATCTGCTTCATACGCTCCATATCATTGATGGCAAGACTCTCGGTTACCTCCAGTGTCAGGTTATGGGGATTCACACCCGTTTCTTCCAGTGCCTGCTTTACAATATCTACAATATCACTTTGTAAAAGCTGAACCACTGACAGATTCACATTGACCTTATATCCGGGATAACCGTTGTCATTCCACCGTTTACATTCCTTACAGGCTTCCAAAAGCACATAATTGCCGATAGGGTTGATAAGTCCCAGATACTCTGCCAGCGGAATAAATTCAGCCGGCGAAATAAATCCCAGTGAATTACTGTTCCAGCGTATCAGTGCCTCAGCCCCCGTACAGGGCTTTCCCGGCAGGGAAATATCTATAATGGGCTGATAGTATATTTCAAACTCTCTGTACCCTGTAACCATTGCATCACGCATATTCTTTTCCATATCCAGCCTTTTACCGGAATAGGAACCCAGACTGGCTGAATATTTTGCCACTCTGTTTTTGCCGGTCTTCTTTGCCTCATACATGGCTATATCTGCTTTTTTAATTAAATCCTGTACTCTGTCACCATCATCAGGAAACGTAACAATTCCCATACTCATGGTACAGTAATAATCAGAATCCTTCAGATACCACGGTTGTGCAAAGGTCTCCTTAATTTGATTTAAAATGCGTTCGCTCTCTTCATAGCTTTCAGGCGGAATCACAATGACAAATTCATCACCGCCCATCCGGTAACAGGTTGTCCGGATACCTTCTATTTTGGAAAGTGCACCTGATATTTCTTTTAACAAAATATCTCCGTACTGATGTCCGAGACCGTCATTGATATGCTTGAAATCATCTAAGTCAATATATAAAAGACCGCCCTTTACCTTACGTTTACGGGCATCATCCACATACCATGCCAAATCCCTTTCACAACACATACGGTTGTATAAACCGGTCAGAAAATCCGTATAGGCCTGCTGCTCTATCTTTTTCTGATAAGTCTTTTTATCTGTAATGTCATACAGGGAATACAATGCAGCTTTGTTACCATCTACCCATGTAATTTCCGTATATAACAAATCATACCACTTTTCTCTTGCTTTATAGTGAATTTCGCAGGCACCACTGCCATCCTGTTCGGGCATTCCCTGCTCCAATATCTGTTCAAAAACGCCATCCCTCAGTTCACATGCAAAAGTATTTTTTAAAACTCTGTTTACAAACAATACCTTTCCTGTTCCCACTTCTTTTACATAAATACCGCAACCTACATTGTCTAAAATTGCGGAAATGGATGCATAAGAACCTGCAATGGAATTTTTTTGAATACGGCGGGTCAGTATACTCTGTAATACCTTAACCGCATCTGCAATAAATTTAATTTCCTCTACTGTCCAGATACGTTCTTTCCCTGACTGATTAAAACAAACTGCCATACTGCCACTTGTATTTTTCATAAGCGGAAACAACACAAAAGCCCGTGCATTGTGATCCAGCCACCTTTGGGCATCCCTGTCAGTCCGCATCGTATCCGAAGACATAATAACAGGTTTTTCTGCAAACAGTATGTCCGGTGCCTCCAAATTTTTGCTTTTATCAAAAGGCGGAATTACCCCCTTTGCATGCCAGTCTGCCAATATATCCGCGGTTTTCTCTTCCGAATGTAACTGACAGATATGTCCGCTGGTAATTTGCAAATAGGTACACACTATCCCCAGCAGTTTTTTCATAACCGCTTCTATCATTTCGTCGCTGTCCAATAACTGTACAATTTCCGCCATGGATTCTATTCTGTTTAACGTATCCTTCATTTCCTGTGCAGAATAGAGATTTTTCATACTCTCAGCTTCTGCATTGATACAGGACACCTTGCTTCTGAAAATGGCAACACTACCCTCTTTCAGCAAATCCAGCACCTGATAAAATTCACGTTCTTCCAATACATGACAGTCTTGAAGCTTGTCCGGTACATCTTGTCCTGCAAGCATTCCCAGAACCAGCCAGTTCAAAATCGTTTTTCCCTGCAACCTGACAGATACCGCTGCCACTTTAATCCCCTCCGGGGCATCTTCTACTGCCATTTCTTCCAGCGAACCTTCCTCTACCCTGGAAAGCACCGCCTCTTTTAATGCACCTGTCAAATACGGCTGCATGACTTCTTTATCTCCCCCTGAAAAAGTAGTCAATTCAACACCGGCATCGTCCACACAACAGGCACACACACCTGTTGCCAGACAAACCCCTTCCTGCAACCGCTTCAGTTGTTCCCTGTCAATTATATTTTCATAAGAAAGTCTACCCTGCATTTATTCCCCTCCATGCAACATAGTTTTTTTACCCAATTATGGTTATTTTAGCATAATTTAGGGCAATTGTGCAATATTATATGCGGCAATTCCTATCCAGTCCCCGCCAGAATATAGCTCACCTAACCTGTATGCTAAAAAACCCCCTAGCGGATAACCGGATAGGGGGTTTTTGTAATTATTTATTCATTTACACTATAGTTAGGTGCTTCTTTGGTGATATGAATGTCGTGGGGATGGCTTTCCTTTAAGGAAGCAGCGGAAATCTTCACGAATCTGCCCTGTTCTTTTAATTCTTCAATGGTCTGAGTGCCACAGTAACCCATACCGGAACGGAGACCGCCCATCAGCTGGAATACGGTATCTTCTACCGTTCCCTTGTAAGCTACACGGCCTTCTACACCTTCGGGTACCAGTTTCTTTGCATCAGCCTGAAAATAACGGTCCTTGCTGCCGTTTTCCATAGCTGCGATGGAACCCATACCACGGTATACTTTGTATTTTCTTCCCTGGAAGAGTTCGAAGGTTCCCGGGCTTTCATCACAACCTGCAAACATGGAACCCATCATACATACGCTACCACCTGCGGCGATTGCCTTGGTGATATCGCCGGAATACTTGATACCGCCGTCTGCAATGATAGGAATACCATATTCTTTTGCAACTGCGTAAGCATCCATAATAGCGGAAATCTGAGGTACACCGATACCTGCAACCACACGGGTGGTACAGATGGAACCGGGACCGATACCAACCTTAACAGCGTCTGCACCTGCTTCGATTAAAGCTCTGGTGCCTTCACCGGTTGCTACGTTACCTGCGATAACCTGTACTTCAGGATATGCTTCTTTAATCATTCTTACACAACGTAATACGTTTTCGGAGTGTCCGTGTGCAGAGTCTAAAACGATAACGTCTACTTTTGCTTTTACAAGTGCAGCCACACGGTCAAGTACGTTTGCAGTGATACCTACAGCAGCACCACAAAGCAGTCTTCCCTGTGCATCCTTAGCTGCCAAAGGATATTTGATGGTCTTTTCAATATCTTTGATCGTGATAAGACCTTTTAAGTTGTAATCCTTGTCCACGATGGGAAGCTTTTCTTTTCTTGCCTTCGCCAGAATCTGTTTTGCTTCTTCTAATGTAATGCCTTCCTCAGCAGTTACCAAACCTTCGCTGGTCATGGATTCTTTAATCTTTTTGGAAAAATCTGTTTCGAATTTCAAATCACGATTGGTAATGATACCTACCAGTTTACGTCCTTCAGTAATAGGTACACCTGAAATTCTGAACTTTGCCATCAGTGCATCTGCATCTGCCAGCGTATGTTCAGGTGATAAAGAAAAGGGGTCTGTAATAACACCGTTCTCTGAACGTTTTACTTTGTCTACTTCTTCTGCCTGCGCTTCAATAGACATGTTTTTGTGGATGATACCAATACCACCCTGTCTAGCCATTGCAATTGCCATGCGGTGCTCGGTTACCGTATCCATACCGGCGCTCATCATCGGAATGTTGAGTTTAATCTTCTTCGTAAGCCATGTTGTCAAGTCAACCTGATTGGGAATCACCTGGGAATATCCCGGTACTAAGAGCACGTCATCAAAGGTAATTCCTTCGCCAATAATCTGTCCCATTTTCTCCTCCTTGTGTGTAATGCCTCATAAATATTTTTATAAATTTCTGTTGAGTTTAACAGACTTAAAACCCAATGTCAAGCCTTAATCCATAAATACTTTTCTGGGAGCCACATTACGAATTGCCTTTACCATTTCTTCACTGGGACTTAAGACAATCTTCTGGTTTCCGTCATAATACATTACATATCTCAGGTCGGGTTTTTCTTCCCTTCTGATACTGTAATCAATCACTTTACAGGTGCGGTTCTTGTAATTGTCCAGTCTGTAAGACTTAACCGGTGCCAGCACCTCCATACGCTCGATTTCAAAGGTCGCAACCTTTTTTCTGCGGGTCTGTGCCATAATCTTGTCTACCGACAACTCCTTGTCCAGATACAGATATTCATATTCAATATCTGCACAAAGGTTTGCAAAATACGCTCCTACACCTGCTAACACTGCTACAATCAGAGCCAGTGCATACCCCATTAGTGTCAGGAAACCGAAAACCACTGTAATCATAATCAATACGATACGCAAAAATCTCGGCAATATAGGGCTTTCTGTTTTAACCAGACATTCTACATAAGTTTCACTCATATGTTTCTTCCTATCCTTACTTGTATTCTCTGCCAACCAATGCCGACAGGTTATAAAAATATGATAGTACATCTCAAAAAAGAAAGCAAGGCAATCCTTTTTTCTTTTAGGAATTTTATCATTTTTTTAGAAAGTTGTCACATTCCCTTCATTGACAATGTGCATACCAACATTTATGATAGAAACAGTGATTTTGTAATGAAACGCAAACCTTTATAATTACTGGTTTCAAAATACTATCGATAAGATAAGGCGGTATATATTATGGCAGTCATGGATGAATTTAAAGAAGAACGTGCAAATTTAAAAAATAAATCTTTATGGAAAAAGATTTCCTACTTTTGGATGTATTATAAATGGTATGTCATTGGCATTCTGATTGCAGTTCTCGCTATCGGAGGCACTGTTTACAGCATAGCCACCCAGAAAGAAGAAGTGTTGTTCGGTATTACCTTAAACGGTGCCCCCACTATGTATGAAGAAGATTTTGTAAACGGTTTTATGGAATACGCAGACATTGATGCTGAAGAAAGCGTGGTAACCATTAATTCTACTCTGCGTATGAATTCATCATATTCCAGTGAATCCGTAGGTGCATCTGAATTTATTATGGTTTACACCATTGCCGGTGACATGGATTTTGCTGCTATGGACCCATGGGGATTTACTCACTATGCTTACAGCAGTATTTTCACGGACTTATCCACTCTCTTTACCGAAAAAGAATTGGAAAAACTGGACGGTATGGTTTACTACATGGATGCGGCTGTTGCCCGCCAGATAGAAGAACTGGAATCCGCAGGTAAATCTGCCGATGATGTTCCTTTACCCAATCCGTTTAAACCGGAAGAAATGCAGGAACCTATTCCGGTAGGCATTGACATCAGCGGCTGCAGAAGCTTTACCGACGCTTATTATTATGAAGGCGGCACCACATACCTTGCTATCATCAATAACTCCGACAGCAAGGATATGGCAGTCAAATTTGCAAAATATATATTGGGATGGTAAGGCAAACGGGGCTATACGCCGCCAATGTCATTTAGTTAAGAATTTTATATATTAAGTTAAGCCCAAAGGACGCATTTCAGATGCTGGCGGGCGAAATAAATTTCATTTATGGGCATAATAACATATTTTTTCATAATGCTGCCCAACACTAAGCAGATTTCACAGTTTTGTGGGTGTTTTTGGGTATAGCATACCAAAAAAGCAGTGCCAGTGCCCACATTTTGGCAATTTTGTGGGCATCAGACAGGTAAATTTACTCTGTAATGCCCAAAACGGCCTTTTTTTAAGGATAAAATCCAATTTCTTGGGCATTGAGGCAGGAAAAAATCCATTTATGCCCATTTTGAATAAAGTGTCATTCACCCCTTACTTTTTCGCCACCAACTCCATGCCGCAACAACCGCACTGGCAATCAGGGGCATATAAAAATTCAATCCCCGGGAAATACACATGGATACGGTTAGGCTGCTGCCTGTAAAAATCTTACCGAACACTGCCACATACATGAGCTCCGTAATGCCTTGTGAGCCGGGAAGCGGTAACATATCCACCGCAATATAAACCACTGCCTGTAATGCCATAATGGCAACCGGATTGGCACCTGAAAGCCCCATACCCCTATATACAAAATAGGTCAGCACAAAAACCGCACATCTCTGCAAAAAAGTAAATCCTAACAGAAAACCTATCGTACCGGCATGACTCTTTAAAAAATCTACCGTACTGCGATACTGTTCTATCATTTTATGTATGCTTTCCTGTCTGGTATCAGAAGCCTTTAGCAAATGCATTTTTACAAGTCTTTTTTCTGCCCTGCACAAAAAACGTTCCATACCGGGACCGTTAAACATAATGGCAAGCAATGCAACCACCAGTGCCGCATTTAAAAACAATCCCAGAAAATAAATGGGCAGATACTCTCCCAAATGACCACACAAACCACTCCACCAGAAGATACAGACACCAATTCCCATTAATACAAGAATCAGCTTGTATGCCGTTGCCACACTCATAAGCACTACCGTACTGTTTCCTATTTTATGTCCATCCTTGCTCATGTGATATAGCTGCATTGGCTGTCCTCCGGTTGCCGAAGGCGTAATTCCCGAATAGAAGAACCCGATAAAGGCATACTTCAAACACCCTAAAAAACGCACCTTATCTCCTATCGCTTTAAGCAGATACCAAATCAATACCCCTTCCGCTGATACAAAAAATACCGCTGTCAATGCGGCCAGCAAAAGATACCCCTTATGCATATGGCGGATTGCCACTAACAGCTCGTCTATATCCTGATTTTTAAATATTACATAAAAAGTAAGTGCAGCCAGTCCCAAGAACAAAACTGCACTTAATATCTTTTTTCCCTTCATATGTAGCTCCAGTGATGTTTGTAATAATATACGTTTACTATACAAGACAATCTTCAAAAATAAAAGAGGAAATTTTTTAAGTTTTGCGAAAGATATAGAATGTTTATTACTACCTTATATGTGAGTCTAATCTCATTACCGCAACCGTGTTATGCCACCCCATCAATATGCATCAGCTTACGGGGATGCATATTTCGTAATATTTCTGCCTGCTTTTCTGCTGCAACATGAATATAAATCTGTGTGGTATTGATGGAACTATGTCCTAAAAGTTGCTGCACGCAGCTGACATCCACTCCTTCCTCTATCAAATAGGTTGCAAAAGAATGCCTAAACATATGCGGTGTAATATTCCTCTCTATACCGGCACGATTTGTATAATACTTTAACATATCCCTGATAGACTGCTCCGTATAACGGCTATTTCTCCTATTTATAAAAAAATAACCGCAGGCCTTAATCTCTGTCTCATTAACAGCATAATACTGCCTGAGAAGTTCCAACACTGCCTGTTCTCCAATCTGAATATAACGTTCCTTACCACCTTTCCCCATAATTCTTATAAATCCCGAATGTAAATCCACACATTCTGTCCGAATATTAGAAATTTCATACACTCTTGCTCCAGTGGCAAAAAAGGTTTCTATTACCGCAATATCCCTCATACATGCATTCTTTTTCTCAGGTGTGCTCTCCCTGAGTGCCGCATACATACAATTCAATATCCCTTCAATTTCTTCCCTCGGAATAATTCTGGGCAGCACAAAATTCTCTTTAAACTTCACCTTAATCTTCCGAAAGGGACTGCTTTCAATTACCTCTTCTTCCTCCAAATAATTGTAAAATGCCTTTATGCTGGCAATCTTTCTCTTTACGGTCTTCTGCTTATAGTTTTTATGCAACTCCGTAATATACTCCTCAATTCTTGCCTTTTGCGGCTCCCCGTTTCCGCAAAACGCAAAATACTGCCGCAGGTCAATCCCGTATGCCTTTAACGACTTAGCATCCAGTTCCTTCCTAAACCGGCAGTACTCCAGATACCCCTCTAAATACTCTTGTAAATTCATTTTTCATCCTCCCTTGTAAGTGTGAAATTTTAGTTACAAGGGGAATTATAGCATGTGGGGAAGGGCGGATAATAGGAGATTATCCTTGAAAAAAACTAATTACTGCTACAAATTAATGACTACTAAAAAATAATATTAAAAGGTGATAATATGAATATATTTCTATCTTTTTCCGGCGAAGCAAGAGAATCTTATGCAATAAAATTT
>JAFUNK010000011.1 GCA_017482205.1 Lachnospiraceae bacterium | reverse complement strand
TACCCCCTTTTCGACACAACATAAAATTAAGGGTTTGGAATATGAGAATGTTTTGGTATTTCTTGAAAATGGTGGGTGGTCAAATTATAATTTTGAATATTTGTTTGATAAAAGTATTAGTTCTACACTATCAAAGGCAAAACAATTGACATATCCGAGAATATTAGAAAGAACCAAAAAACTGTTTTATGTGTGCTGTACTCGTGCGAAGGATAATTTGGTTGTTTTTTATCCTAATCCAACTGACGGAGTATTAGAAGGAGCAGAAGAATTATTTGGTGAAGAAAATTGTGTTAATTTAGATGAGGATAATAGGGATTTGGTGAGTACACCTTGAGTACAAAAAATATGCGACTTAAAATAATCCCTACAAAATCAGCAAATAATGTAACGAAAAGTAGGAATATCCCAATAGAATAAACCCAAAATATTCTTGCATGAAACGAGTTTGAATAACAACTTAAAGTCCGGAAAGCCTTGTAAAGGGCGTTCCCGGACTTTTTTAATTCATATAAATTACCTATGAATCAAAGCCGACCACAGGCGTAAGAACTACGCGGGTTTATTGAAAAAAGGTTGTATGTTGTGGTATGCTGAATAATAGGTGATGTTAAAATGAAATTATTATTTGGAACAGGCAATCAGGCAAAATTATCTGTAATGAAAAGCAGGCTTGAGAAACTGGGAATAGAATTGATTGGATTAAGTGATTTGAAGGCAGAAGGAAAGTGTATTCCGGAAGTTTTAGAAAATGGTAATACACCGCTTGAAAATGCAAGGTTAAAAGCATTAGCATATTATGAAGCCTTTCAGATACCTGTTTTTTCCTGTGATTCAGGATTATATTTTGATAATGTGCCGGACGAAATCCAGCCGGGAGTCCATGTACGCAATGTGAATGGAAAATGTTTATCAGATGAAGAAATGCTGGCATACTACACAGGGCTTGCAAGGCAGTATGGCAATCTTATTGCACGGTATAGAAATGCGATTTGTTTTGTAATGGATGAAAAGAATATTTTCGAATCCATGGATTTGTCTATGGCTAGTGAAAAGTTTATTTTAACAGATAAGCCCCATAGTGCAATCAGAAAAAAAGGATTTCCGTTGGATAGTATGTCGATAGATATAAAAACCAATAGGTACTATTACGATTTGTCGGCTGAGGAATTGGAACAGTTTGCGGTGGAAGACGGGGTTTTGCAGTTCTTTGAGAAAGTTTTAAATTTTAAATTGGTAATAGAAAATGCCAGAAAATATGTAAAACAAATATTTGCGGATGACTGCAGTGGACATGACTATCATCATACCATGAGGGTCTATCGGTTGGCTATGCAGATTGCGGAAAAAGAAAATGCGGATATGCTGATAGTACAGTTGGCTGCATTATTACACGATGTAGATGATATTAAGCTTTCGCCCCAAACACATAAGACTAAGAAAAATGCAGTTGATTTTATGAGAAGCAATGGCTTGGAGGATAAAATCATAGCTTCTGTGTGTAGCATTATAGATGCGGTTTCTTTTGCAGGGAAGGATTCGGTTGTGCCCGGTACGATTGAAGGGAAATGCGTACAGGATGCGGACAGACTGGATGCAATGGGAGCAATTGGCATCGCAAGAACGTTTGCATATGGCACAAGGAAGGGAAGAAAAATCTATGACCCGGATATAAGACCGCTGCTTAATATGAATAAAGAGGCGTATCGTCAAAATCAAAATTCTACCAGTATCAATCACTTTTATGAAAAACTGTTGCTGCTGAAAGAAATGATGAATACGGAGACCGCAAGAAAAATGGCTGAGCATAGACATGTCGTTATGGAGGCGTATCTTGAAGAATTTGTAGCAGAGTGGGAAGGGGAAAGATGAGATTGGAAACATTTGATATAAATAAAGTCTATGCCCTATTAGAGGCATACAAATCCGGCAGTCTTGGCGGTGAAAAAATGCCAGAAGATGAAAAACCGGCGTTAGACAAATCGGCAAAGGAAAATTATTTATATTTCACATTACCTATGGCACTTAATTATCAAAGGAATTCTTATATGCTATGGGAATGTGCGAACAAGACATATAAAGATGCGGATACCGCAGATGTTTTTGAAACAAAAGCAGTAGTCAATATGGCTGAACAGGAATTAAGAGAAAAATTATTAAAGTATAAAGTTGCTTTGCAGTCCAACAAGCAGCCAATCATATGGAGAACTTTATGTCAAACCATAGAAAAAGATTTTGCGGGAGATATTCGCAGGTTATTTAGTGAAAATAGTTATTCTGTTTGTCAAATAAAAGAGTACATATCAAAAAATAAAAAGAAGTTTCCGTATCTGGGTGGCAATAAAATTTGCAACTATTGGTTATATGTGATGGAACAATATACAGATGTGAAATTTGTTGACAGAGAGAATATAACGGTGGCTCCGGATACTCATGTGATTCAGGCAAGTGAGAGGTTAGGTATCATTTCTGCAGAAGAGGCAGTACAAGGTAATGTGCAGGAAATTGTAGCAAAGCGCTGGCAGGAGGTTTTAAAGGGAACGGAGTTGGTGCCAATAGATGTTCATACACCCATGTGGTTGTGGAGCAGAGGAAAATTTAGCGTAGAATTGAGGTGATCACCATGAGCAAACTATTAGTAATTGAAGATGATGAGGATATCAATCAGCTTCTTTGCAGGATATTAAAGAAAGAAGGTTATGAAGTAACACCGGCATATTCGGGTACGGAAGCGAAACTTAGACTGGAGCAGGAAGTACCGGACTTGATTTTGCTGGATTTGATGCTGCCCGGCATGAAAGGCGAAGAGATTACGGAATACATTCGAGGGGAAAAGAAAAGCAATGTGCCCATAATCATATTATCAGCTAAGAATGCATTGGAAAATAAAGTGGAGCTGCTTACATTGGGAGCGGATGACTATATTACAAAGCCCTTCGAGCCGCAGGAGGTTTTGGTGCGGGTAATGGCAGCACTGAGAAGAACAGGCATGGCAGGAGCGGATAAGCAGAATACAAAAGATAATGCAGCAGATGCATATACATATAAGAATCTGACGTTAAGCTCCGTATCCAGAAAAGTGACCGTCAAAGGAACGGAAATTGCCCTCACACCCTATGAGTATGAAATTTTATTTATTATGTTAAAGCAGCCGGAAAAAGTATTTTCAAGAGATACCCTTTATGAGCAGGTATGGAGTAGCGGTTATCTGGGGGAAGACAATACCGTAAATGTGCATGTGAGCAATATTCGTAAAAAGATTGGGGCGGTGGATAAAGACGAAGAATATATCAAGACAGTGTGGGGAATTGGATTTAAAATGGCTTAAGAGTAATCTTTATGATTTCTTTAAACTTTCTTGAGGACTTATTAATGGATGAAAAGGTAAGATAACAGTGTGAAATGCATAACACATATAAATTTCTGCCTGCGGTAATACATCAGCAGGGTGTGAAAACACACAAGTAAGACGAAAGGAAGTCAATATGGAAAACATAGTAGAAGTAAAGAATCTGACAAAAAGCTACAAGACATGTACAGCACTCAAGCAGGTCAGCCTGAATATAAAGCGTGGGGAAATCTACGGACTGGTTGGTGCCAATGGTGCGGGGAAAACCACCTTCTTAAAAATACTGGCAGGACAGATATTTCCTACTGAAGGTGAACTTGTATTGTTCGGTGCACATCAGCAGAGAGAGCAGGAAAATCAAAGAAAGCGTACAGGGGTTATTATTGAAGAACCGGGCTTTTATCCCCAGCTTAGTATTGAGGGAAACCTTGAATATTACCGTTTACAAAAAGGAATCCCCGGAAAGGCAGTTATTGAGGAAACCTTAAAAACAGTCGGACTGTGGGAAGTAAGAAAAAAGAAAGGAAAAACACTTTCCTTAGGTATGAAACAGCGTCTGGGGCTTGCCATAGCGCTGATGGGCGAGCCGGAATTATTGCTTTTAGATGAACCCATTAACGGACTGGACCCCAGTGGAATTATTGAAGTGAGAAATCTGTTGAAGAAGCTGAATCAGGAAAAGAATATCACTATTATTATTTCCAGTCACATTTTAAGTGAGCTGGAGCAGCTGGCAACAGTTTATGGTTTTCTTGGTAAAGGAACTCTTTTGGAACAGATTTCAGCAAAGGCCCTCCATGAGAAATGCGGCAATTATCTGGATATTATGGTATCGGATGCAGAAATGTATACCATGCTTTTGGAGAAACAGTTTAGTCATAATCATTATCTGGTACTGGAGGACGGCACTGTTCGAATTTTTGATTTGCAGCAGGAGCCTGAAAAGTACAGTGCCCTCGCAAGTGAAAACGGAATCGGTCTCCGGGCTATGACCTTGAAGCAGAATAGTTTGGAAGATTACTACATGAATTTAGCGAAGGAGGGCAAATAAAATGATGAATTATATAAAGAGCGAATGGTATCGCATTACACATACAAAGGATATTTATGTGCTGACTGCTATTTTGGCGGGTTTAACACTGCTTGTCAATATCGTCTTGTTTCTTGCAGGAAAGGCGGATAAAAGCTTTCCATATGCTACAGTTTCTTTTTCCCTCAGTAACTTAGCCTGTGGCTTAACGCTGCTGTTTTTTGTGGGAGCTGTTGTAGTGAGCGTTTTGTTTGCTCAGGACCGCAAGAAAGGAATCCTGAAAAATGCAGTTGCGTATGGAATTTCCAGAGAAAAATTATTCATAGGAAAAAGTATAGTTTGTGCAGTCGTATCCGTTTGCAGTCTGGTTGTGGTACTGGTTGTTTATATAGGAAGTGCAGTGTTACTTTTGGAACAGGGAGTGGTGCCGGATGCAGTCCCCAGTCTGTTAAAAGGGATTGCATGTATGCTTATCATGGCAGTTGCTTTTGAGGTTTTATTGATTGCTGCTTATAATTTCTATGAAAAAGAAATACTTACGTATCTTTTGTGGTATGTCATAATGGCAGCCATTCCGCGCCTCAGTGCCATAATAGGTTTGAAATTTGATGTGGTCGGTAAGATTGCGGCATGGATGCCTTACAATTACTTAAGTAATGAAGTGATAGTCAATATGAGTGGCTGGGAATGTCTGTGGGATACACCCCAGGGAGTTGCCAAGTGCTTGATTTCAGGTGTAATCGCACTGGTAGTCTTTGGTGCCATGGGATTGAAAATCTCCAAAAAGATGGAAGTATAGAACTGGTAAAAATAGGCAGTAGAATGCTAAAGTACATTAGCAAATAAGGAAGGAGCGTGTGGAAATGATTTATATTATCACTGCAATATTGGCGATGGGCGTATGTTATCTTTCCGCACGCCTGCTGTTTTTGAAAAAATCTGTGAAAGATACCAAAAAGCAGTTGGAAGAAATCAATCAGTATCTGGAGGAGAACCGGATTGTAACACTTTCTGCACCTGATAAAGAATTTGAAGCACTGCTGGTAGAAATCAATCATACTTTGCAGGAAGTCAGACTGGAAAGAGTCATGTATGATAAACGGGAAAAAGAGTTTAAGCAGCAGATAGAAAATATCAGTCATGATTTGCGTACACCGTTGACCTCCATGATTGGCTATTTAAAGATTATGGATGCAAGCGGTCTTAACGAAGAGGAACAGGCAGACTTGCAGACTGTGTTGCGAAAAGCGGAGCGGTTACAGGAGCTTATTACCCAGTTTTATGATTTTTCCAGACTGACGGCACAGGACTATCCTTTGGACTTGGAAAGTGTAGATGTGACAAAGACCTTGAGAGAGGCTTTGGCAGATGCGTATGGGGAACTGGCAGGCCGGCAGTTGGAAGTTTGGGCAGATATACCGGAAAAAGCAGTTTGTATCATGGCGAATGAAAAGGCTTTGCAGAGAGTGTTCCAAAACCTGTTGCAGAATGCCGGAAAGTATGCGGTAAGCAGGCTTGATGTATCCGTGAAAGCAGAGGATGAAAAGCTGGAGATTTGCTTTGCCAATGATGTAGAGGACATGGATACCTATGATGTGGAACGGCTTTTTGAACGTTTTTATACCTTAGACAGTTCCAGAAACAGCGGTTCCACCGGTTTGGGGCTGACCATTGCAAAAGAGTTTGTTGAAAAGATGAAGGGAAGTATTGAGGCTGATTTAGAAGATAAAAAGTTGTATATCAGGCTTTTATTTGCCAAGAAGAATTAAAAAGGAAGAAAACAGTCCCCTAAATACACCGGAGGCGTGTTTATCAGTTAAATTATATAGGGTAAATTATATAGTAAGCAAAATATTGAATCCGTCAGGAGAATTGTGGTATAATTTAAAAAATGTACTAATGATGTACGTTAAACAATGCAATTTACCTGACGGAGATTTTTTATGAAATTATTTACACCCAAGAATGATGATATATCCGTTTATATTGAAGACAGGGAATATATAGCCAATACATACGTGTTACGCTGTTTTTCCGTAACGATGATAATTTACTTTATCACTTTTCTACTGAATATTTTGGGGATATTTGTTATTGACCAGAGGTTGATGTGGCAGGGATTTATTCCGTCATTGATTATATATTTGGCAGTATATCTTGCGTTAAAGAAGATATCGTTATCTGATGAAAGAACAAAATATTTTATTTTGTTCAATGTTATAGTGGTATTTACAATTTTGGGAGTATCCATTACCTATCATGTGGTTTTGGTATCTTTATTACCGTTTTTGTATGCAACATTGTATTCCTCTAAAAAGGTAATGCGGTATGTTTATATTTTGACGGTAATCAGCACGGTTATTATCGTGTATGGAGGCTATGCCTTCGGCCTGTGTGATGCCAATATGGCACTGCTGACAACGGCCAGATTGGCAGATCATGTTGTAGACGGCCAGTTTGCATTGTCAGCAGTGAATTCCAATCCCCATTTTACGCTTATGTTGTTTTATGTAGTGCCCCGATGTTTGATATATGTGGCATTTATGACAATCTGTAACAGTATTTTTAGGATTGTAAGCGGAAGTCTGGAAAAGGCAAAGCTTACGGCAGAATTGGAAAAAGCAAAAATTGAAGCGGAAAATGCAAACAATGCAAAATCCCAGTTTTTGGCAAGGATGTCCCATGAAATACGAACTCCGATTAACGCCATTATTGGTATGAATGAGATGATACGGCGTGAAAGCAGTGAGGAAATGATTCAGGGGTATGCGTATGATGTAAAGACATCTTCAGAATTACTTCTTAACATTATCAATGAGATTTTGGATTCGTCCAAAATTGAATCCGGTAAGATGGAACTGGTTATGGACAATTATGAGCTGGGCAGCCTCTTAAATGATTTATACAATATGATAGGGTTTAAGGCCAAAGAGAAAAATCTGCAACTGGTATTTGAGGTGGAGCCTACTCTCCCCAAAGCATGTTTCGGGGATGATAAGCGTATCCGTCAGATACTCTTAAACTTATTGTCCAATGCAGTAAAATACACCAATGAAGGAACTGTTACGTTAAAGGTTACCTGTAAGACGGAAGGAGATACGGCACAATTTTATTATACGGTTAAAGATACCGGTATAGGTATTAAAGAGGAAGATATCGGAAAAATATATGATGCATTCAGTCGTTTCGAATTAGAGAGAAACAGACATGTGGAAGGAACCGGTTTGGGAATGAATATTGCCCGTCAGCTTTTACAACTGATGGGAAGTGAATTACAGATGCAAAGTGAGTACGGGAAAGGTAGTGAATTTTCTTTTGTACTGGTGCAGAAAGTAGTGGATGCATCACCTTTGGGAGATTTTAGGAAAAGGATTCTGGAGGGAAGTAAAGAAAAAGAGAACAACGATTATATTGCGCCGAAAGCAAAGATTTTGGTAGTAGACGATTCCATCATAAATTTAAAGGTTTTTGCAAACTTATTAAAGAGAACGCAGATACAGATTTGTGAAGCAGAAAGCGGAAGAGAATGTCTGCATATATTGGGGCAGCAGACTTTCGATATGATTTTTATAGATCATATGATGCCGGAAATGGACGGCATTGAGACCATGCATGAAATCCGTGCCAATAATTTAGGGAATGGTGCCCCTATTATTATGCTGACGGCAAATGCTATTATGGGAGATAAGGAAAAATATATTAACGAAGGTTTTGATGATTTTCTTTCCAAACCGATTATGCCGGACAAACTGGATAAAATGATTATGCAGTATTTGCCGGAGGATAAGGTGACAATTGGTGTAAATGAGTAATGGAAAGCAATAAGATTCTACATAAAAGGGATGGTAAGTTGTGGTAACGTGGTTCTATTTTATCGTATTCATATTGGCACTGGTCATGACAGGGGGATTTCTGGCGAAAAACCGCAATGTAGATACGGTTTTTTGTTGTTCAGTATACTGGTTACCATTAATGCATGGGGAAGGTACTTGCTTGCTGCTTCTGAAAGTCTGGAAATGGCAATTTGGGCAAATAAATTTTTGTATATTGGTGGCTGTTATGTGCCGTTAGTAATGCTGGTGATTTTGGCAAGATTGTGTAACTTAAAGTTATCCAAAGTTTTATTGGGTGTTTTAACATTGTATTCCACGGTTGTGATGTTTTTGGTTATGACAATCGGTAAATCACAAATTTATTATAAGTCCGTTGCAATGGGATATGGCAATGGTTACAATTATCTGATTAAAGAATATGGTCCGGGACACATTTTATATCCGGTAATGATGATACTATATGCTGTCATAATGGTTTATTACTGCATATATGCCGTAAGAAGGAGAAAGTTGTTGTCGTTCCGTTTGGTTATGACCATAAGCGGAGTGGGTTTCTCATGCTTTTTTGTATATATTTTGGAACGCATAATCGGTTCCAGCATCAGCTTTTTGTCAGTGGGTTATTTAGTTGGTATTGCACTGCTCATTAAATACTTTGAACGCCTGAATATGTATGATATATCGTCAAATATTGCCAACGCTGTGGAAAAGATGAAAGAATATGGTTATATCGTATTTGATTATAAATATCGGTATGTCAATGCAAATGATTTGATAAAGGAAGTTTTTCCTGAAATTAAGACATGGTTTGTGGACAGGGTAGTGCAGGATGAAAACAGTTATGTATATAAAGAAGTAGTACAATATCTGATGGATTGGAATGGTGAAGAGTCTTCCGAAAAAATTGTAGAGTCAGAGGGGAGATTTTTTCAATTGGACATCCGACGTATTTCATATGGTAGTAAAGAGAGTGTGGGATATCTGTTGGAATTTGTGGATCGGACATTGGAAACAAAATATTATAATGCAATTGAGGAATACAATATTCGTTTGGAAAAAGCAGTAGAAGAACAGACGGAAGAACTCAGGGAAAAACAAAAAATGATACAGGAGATGTTTGTCCAAACGGTTACTGCCCTCAGTGAAGCGGTGGATGCAAAAGACAGATATACCAGTGGACACTCCAAACGAGTGGCAGAGTATTCGCGGTTGATTGCCCAAAGACTGGGAAAAAGCAGAGAAGAACAGGAGGAGATATATCGTGCCGGACTTTTACACGATATAGGAAAAATACGTGTTCCTGCTGAAATCATCAACAAGCCCGGAAGACTTACGGATGAGGAATATAATATGATTAAGATTCATCCGGTTACTGGATATCATATTTTACGTGGCATTACAGGAAGCGGTTATATTGCAAATGCAGCAAAGTATCACCATGAAAGATATGATGGTACAGGATATCCGAATGGACTTGCGGGAGAAAAGATCCCGGAAGTGGCAAGGATTTTAGGCGTGGCAGATGCTTATGATGCAATGGCAAGTGACAGAAGCTATCGTAAGGCATTGCCCCAGGACATGGTACGTGCTGAAATCGAAAAAGGAAAAGGCAGTCAGTTTGATCCCGACATGGCAGACATTATATTGCGAATGATTGATGAGGACGAGCAGTATACCATGAAACAGAATGTGTCTGCACAAAGAAAAATCCTCATCATAGATGACGAAATAATAAACAGTAGGATTATTGTAGGTATTCTACAGGGTGAGCCCATGTATGAAATTTTTTATGCTGAAGGAGGAAAACAGGCACTGGAAGTACTTGAAAAAGAAACCTTTGATTTAATCATGCTGGATGTGCAGATGCCGGAAATGGACGGTTTGGAAACCTTGCGGCTAATCAGGGAAAAATATCAGACACCGGTTATTCTTATGACAGGTGATAAGACATTGGCTGAAGCAAGAGAGTTTGCTGAATTGGCTTGTGATGATTATATTACAAAGCCGCTCCTGCCTATACTGGTCAAAGAAGTAGTTCACCATATGACGGAAAGGACAACCTTAGTGTAGCAGGTGACAATTTCCGGTTGAGAATGAAGCTATGATAGCTTATAATATTTATGTATTGGGTTAATAATATTAAGTTACTATAGGAGGTAGAAATGGCAAGAAACGCAGAAGACATTATGAAACTCATTCAGGAACAGGACATTAAGATGGTTGACTTTAAAATTGTTGACATCAACGGTCAGTTCCGTCATGTAACCATTCCGGCATCACAGTTTACACAGGATACCATGAAAAATGGTATCGGCTTTGACGCTTCTAACTACGGATATGCAGTAGTTGAGAAGAGCGATATGGTTTTCATTCCGGATTTGGATACGGCAATTATTGATCCGTATTGTGAGGTTAAGACCTTATCCATTACCGGTAATGCAATGGTAATCGACTATCCCGAAAATCGGCCCTTAGATCAGTATCCCAGAAATATTGTACTGGCTGCGGAGCAGTATATGAAGGACAGTGGTATTGCAGATACCATGTTGATTTTACCGGAGTTTGAATTTCATCTGTTTGACCAGGTAGGTTGGGCAGTACAGCCTAATGCCATCGGTGTTTCCGTGGATGCCGAACAGGCTTACTGGAACAGTGAATTGCAGGGGCAGGGCTGTATAGTGGCACATCAGAAGAATTATCACGTGGCAAAGCCTTTTGACCAGACCTATGAGTGCCGTTCCGAAATGTGTCTTGAGTTAGAAAAGATGGGCATACAGATTAAGTATCATCACCCTGAAGTAGGGGCTGCAGGACAGTTTGAAATCGAGCCTATGCTGGGGCAGATGTCCAAGATGGCAGATGCGTCCATGATGATTAAATATGTGGTTCGCAATACTGCATTAAAATATGACAAAGTAGCTACCTTTATGCCTAAGCCTGTTTACGGCGAAGCAGGAAACGGTATGCATGTACATATGTTGCTGTTAAAGGATGGAGAACCGGTATTCTCTGATGATGAAGGCTATTCCCACCTGAGTAAAACGGCACACTATTTTATGGGCGGTCTTTTAAAGCATATTGCGTCCCTGTGTGCACTTACCAATCCCAGCACCAATTCCTTCAAGCGTCTGGTGCCCGGTTTTGAAGCACCTGTAACGGTAGGCTATGCGACCTCCAACCGTAGTGCGGTTATCCGTATTCCTGCATATGCAAAGACTCCCAATTTGAGACGTTTTGAAATCCGTAACCCTGATGCGACCTGTAATCCTTACCTTTGTTATGCAGCACTGTTAATGGCAGGTCTGGACGGTGTTAAAAACCAGATTGACCCTCATGAAAACGGTTGGGGACCTTACGATGTAAACCTGTATCATTTGTCAGATGAAGAAAAGGCAAAGTTAACCTCCCTGCCTACCCGTCTGGAGGATGCATTGGATGCACTGGAAGCAGACCATGAGTATCTGACCGCAGGCGGCGTATTCCCCGAGCATCTGATAAAGAACTTTATTGCTCTTAAGAGAAAAGAATGCATGGAAATGTCCAAGATTCCGCACCCCGCAGAATTTGACAAATATTTCAATTTATAATCTGATTGCGCTTTAGCTTGTAAAGAAAAACTTTTTTTAAAATAAACAATAAAAACTTACTGATTTTCAATGATAAAAATTGAAAGTTGGTAAGTTTTTTTGTATGATAAGATAAGGATTTACGATAAAGGATAAAAGTGTCAGATTTTGACAACGAGGTAACGAATGGCTGGACTTGGAACAATTATAAATGTAGCAGGAATTATAGCGGGCGGTCTGTTTGGTAAATTGTTCGGCAGATTTTTGGCAGAGCGGTATCAGGATACTTTGAGTAAGGCATGCGGAATATCTGTATTGTTTATCGGAATGGCAGGTGCATTGGAAGGGATGCTCAGTATCAGTGACAATGCCATAGTGAGTGGCAGTTCCATGCTGATTGTAATATCCTTTGCTATGGGTGCTTTTTTGGGTGAACTGCTGAATTTAGAAGATAAAATGGAACGGTTTGGAGAATGGCTGAAAGTAAAAACCGGCAACTCCAAAGAGAAGAATTTTGTGGACGGGTTTGTGACGGCGTCTCTTACGGTTTGTATCGGTGCCATGGCAATAGTAGGCTCTATTCAGGACGGTATTTTTGGAGACTATTCCATACTGGCGACCAAAGCGGTTTTGGACTTTATTATTATTCTGGTAATGACCAGTTCCTTGGGAAAAGGCTGTGTATTTTCAGCCATTCCCGTAGCGTGTTTTCAAGGCTTAATTACCTGCCTTGCAAGGTTTATCAAGCCCATTATGACGGACGCGGCACTGGATAATTTGTCACTGGTAGGTTCCATTTTGATATTCTGTGTAGGAATCAATCTGGTATGGGGCAAAAAAATCCGGGTGGCGAATTTGTTGCCGGCGATAGTGATAGCGGTGATTTTTGCGTTTTTACCATGGTCAGTTTGAGAAAAGTAGTATCGTAAAGAAGATATATCAATTTTGAAAATAAATAGGGGAAAAGACATGTTATTACTTAAGAAAAACAAGGACTTGGAAGAGGCATATGCAGTTTGTTTAAAAATCAAACTGGATAATTTAGAGAAGACATTCAGAGAAATATATGCACCTGCTCCAAAAGACAAAAAGAGCAGTAAAACTACTGATGCTAAAGAGGAGGTCAAGGAAAAGGCTTCCCTTGTGGTAAATGCAAGCAGGGTAGGGAGATTGCTCAGAGAGATTTTTAAAAATACAGGCATAAAGGAACTGGACAACATAAATGATGTAACTAATAAAACGTTTGGTTCCGTGAAAGATAAAAATATTCTTTATCTGGAAAAATTCGTATGTTTGCCGTATGAAGAGATTGAAAAGCTTAGGGCTTTTTTGAAGAACAGAAAGAAAGCAGATCCGGTTTATTGGGAAAAAGAAGTGGCTTTTTTGAAGAAATTAATGGCAGACTATTTGTATGATGCATTGGTTAAAGGAGTAAATCTGCAGGAGGAAGGCTCTTGGAAAAGCTGCACGATATCATATACGAAAATAAAGAAATATTTGAATAGTAAGGGAAAGTTAAAAATAAATAACCTTATTTTAGGGATGCAGGGGGTGAAAGGTTGTCCTTATTGTAATGGGCAGTATATTGACAATAGGGATGATACGGTAGTTGCCCAATTAGACCATTTATTTGCCAAGGCACTGCATCCGCATTTGGCACTGTGCCTGTACAATTTAGTGCCGTCCTGTAGTAACTGTAATAAAATTAAGCTGGATAGTCCAAAGAAATATCAATCCCCCTATGATGAAAAATATAAATTAGATTCTTTTAAATTTAAGCTGGATATTGATGAAGACTATATCAGTTCGGATTGTGACTTTGAATTACAATTTGCAATTGATGGTATACCATATTCTAAGAGTAGGTTAGAGAAGTGGGTAAATAGCCGCCGGAAAAATCCACCGATAGCTCAAAATCTGGTGGGGATGAAAATAGCGGCATTTTACACTGCACGTTATGATAAAATAGAAAAAATTATTGAAAATAATAAATGGTATATCAAGGAGTGGAAGAAAACCATTGAGGGTATTGAGGGGGAAGTAAGTGCCATACAGATAGAGGAGCAGATTTTTGGTAAAATTGTAGAAGATGATGATTTGGTAAATCAGCCCTTTTCCAAACTGGAAAGAGATATTATGGAAGACTTAAAAATTATTGAAAGAAAGAGCGGCGGAGGATATGTGTTCCGTTAGGGGAAAAAGTGATGCGTTTATTATATGTTTGGGCAAGAGATAATGGAGTGTTAAGCAGGGAAGGAATCAATTTAGACACACAGTATGAGTTTGCCTTTGAAGAAAAAAACGAAGAGCCGGATATTGTAGGAACTCTTATACTGAAGAATTTTGCAGAAAACAGAATTGCAAAAACTATTTGTAATTCCTTAGAGTGTGAACAGCCTAATATTTTGTACACCACAGCAATGGCAGGCAATAACGGAGTGGGAAAAACTACAGTATTAAAGCTGTTACACGATTTGAACGAGCGTGCCAATATGGATGACTTTAACGAACGGTATGGTGCAGTGTTGGCGGTGTACGAGGACGAAAAAGAGGGCCTTAAATTTATTTATCTCAGCAAGTACAATTTTCAAAAGAAAATCAGGTTTATTGACCGGGCGGACGGAAGAGAGAAGTTGGTAGACGTTGATAGGCGGATAAACGGTTTGAAACAGGTTGCCTTTTTGTATTATTCCAGTATCTTTGCCAATGAAATAGAGTCGTTGAACACCAAATTTGATATTTCTACCATGGGACTTATGGGAAGCAAAAGGCGGGATATTTTCTGGGGCGAAGAAATGAAACGTCAGATGAGATTTATTTGGGAAGCCGGTGCAAAAGAAAAAATGCCCCTTACTTTTTTAGAGACATTTATTGAGCAGATAAGGAACAATAACAGTCGGGTTATGACTATGTCCATAGCAAATCTGAAAGGAATAGAGGAGAAAATACGAAAAACCAGAAGAAGTAATGCAGACAGGGAACAGGATATTTATATCTGGTTTGTATCAGCTTTGAGTAATGTACGGTATCAAGACCTTTATTCCCACATTCTGCGATGTGGAATCGTATATGATTTATGTGCCCTGACGAGGTATAAAATCGGTGAAGATGAAGAATGGGGGTATGTAAATCAGGATTATGAGGAAAACAGGACCATCCGGTATGAAATAGTGGGCAGACTGATTCATGCTATACTTTATGAAAATCTGTCAAAAATGCTGGAAGATGAAAGCATTACTGCATCAGACTGTGAAAAGTTGATGACATACCAGCCTGATGACAGGAAACTGCGGCGAATATACGAGCATCTGGAAAGACAATATTATCATAATGGACGTTCCCAGTATTTTAACAATGGGGCACTGGAAGAAAAGAAAAGCCATGAAGAGTATTATGCATATATGGCAGAGTCTGTTTTGTATTATATTGAAAAACAGATGGAGAAGGAAGAGTATTTAAATATAATGGAAGGATATCTACATGGTTACAGCGGATATCATACTGCAATAGAGCAGACAGAGTGTTTTTGGGGCAGGGTTAAGCGTATGTTTGAAAGGAATGAAAGGGCAAAGCAGAAAGAGCTTGGCTTTGCAGAGGCAGCGGCTTTGTATGATATGTATACAGAATACATCGCAGGGCTTCCCTTTGAATTTGAATTCCTTAATTTTCAGTGGAAAATGAGTGCAGGAGAGGCTGCTGTTTTGAATTTTTATGCCAGATTATATGCGGCGAAAGAAGAGTTAAACAGATATGATAATGTGGTATTGTTATTAGATGAACCGGATGTGAATTTACACCCTTCCTTACAACAGGAATACATACGAGGATTGTACCGGTTTGTGAATACTTATTATGCAGATAAAAAGGTATCTATTATTCTGTCAACCCATTCTCCGTTACTGCTTTCTGATATTCCGAAGCAGAACATCATCTTTATGAAAAGGGATGATAGCGGAGTATGCAGGATAGTAAAGAAAAATAGCGATGAATATGAGCAGATTCCGGAAACTTTTGGAGCTAATATTATTTCTCTGTATTGCAATTCTTTTTTCCTGGAGGAAGGCAGTATAGGTTTGTTTGCAAAAGATGTAATGAAATATGTATTCAGATACCTCAAAAGTGAAGAACGGTATTGGGGTGACAATAACAATATTGGCGGTCTGATAGAGATATTCGGTGAACCGGTGCTTAAACAGCATGCAGAAGAAAAATACAGAAGGCTGCGGGGATAAAATTTGTGACAGTTATCCGGTGGAGAAGTGTATAAGGGAGATTTTTTCAGAATGAAGCAATATTTACAAAAACATAAAATTATAGCGGATGGTGCTTTCGGCACCTACTACGCACAGCTTTATGATACAAAGGAACTGCCGGAGCTGGCAAATCTTATGCATCCTGAGCGTGTGCTTAAGATTCATACAGAATATATAGAGGCAGGAGCACAGATTATCCGTACCAATACCTTTGCGTGTAATTCATTTTCCATGGATAAGCCTTGGGCAGAAGTACAGGAAAATATCCGTGCAGGGTATCGGCTGGCAGTCGAGGCTGTGAAAAAGGCACAGGCTGCCGGGACAGGTGAGGCGACACAGGGAGTGGCAGAATCCGATAATCAAGTATCACAGGCTCACCCCATATACATTGCTGCCGATATCGGACAGATTCCCTATGACAGTCAGACGGATAGGGAAAGTATAGTAAAAGAATATGTGGAAATCTGCCGTACATTTTTGGAAGAGGGTGCAAAAGTTTTTGTATTCGAAACCTTTTCCGATATAGACGATATCAGAGAGGCCATAGATTTTATCGGGGATAAGGCTTTTGTGATGGTACAGTTTTCGGTGAACCAGTTTGGTTACAGCCATTTGGGATTAAGTGCCCGTAAATTGGCAGAGCGTGCCGAAAAAATAACAGGGGTCGATGCAGTGGGCTTTAACTGCGGCGTGGGTCCCGGACATATGCAGCAGATTATCAGAAGTATACGTTTTTCGGGGAAAAAGATATTGACGGCACTGCCCAATGCGGGGTATCCTCAGATTATTAAGAATCGTATGATTTTTGATAACGGCAATATAGAGTATTTTGCAGATAAAATCAGCGACATTGCGGCGGACGGTGTGGATATCGTAGGAGGTTGCTGCGGTACAACACCGGCATACATAAAAAAGATGTGTGAAAAGGTATCCCTTACGCAACCCCAAAAGGAAAGTTTGGAGGCTGTTGATGCAAAAGAGACAATATCAAAGCAGGATAGTGCCTTTTTTGCAGGAAAAACAGGTAAGAAGCTGATTGCAGTGGAACTGGCACCGCCTTTGGGAAGTGATGACGAAAAGCTGATGGATGCGGCACATCTGTTGTTAAAAGCAGGAGTGGATGTATTGACATTTCCGGATTCGCCTTCCGGCAGAACCAGAGCGGATTCCATTCTTATGGCAGAAAAGGTGGCGAGAGAAACCGGTATGTGTGTCATGCCCCATATCTGTTGTCGTGACAAAAATGCCATTGCCATGCGTTCCCAGCTATTGGGTGCACATATCAATCAGATACGTAACTTTTTGGTGATTACGGGTGACCCAATACCTACCATGGCAAGAGCCAGCGTAAAGAGCGTATTTAATTTCGACTCAGTGGGACTGATGCGGATTATGAATGATATGAATGAGGAACAGTTTGCGCAGGCACCGGTATGCTTCGGCGGAGCCATCAATCAGGGGCGCAGAAATCTGGATGTGGAGATTGGACGTGTTAAAAAGAAAATGGAGGCAGGTGCTGCCTTTTTCTTAACCCAGCCGGTTTCAACAAAGGCAGGAGCAGAGCGGTTAAGACAAATCAAAGAGGAAACGGGAGCACGTATTTTATGTGGTATCATGCCCTTTGTCAGTTTAAAGAATGCCACTTTTATGAAAAATGAGATGACCGGTATTGACGTAACCGAAGAAGTATTGGCACGTTACCGTGAAGATATGACCCGCGAAGAAGGGGAACAGGCGGGTATTGATTTGGCAAAAGAAATGATGGCACTGACAGAAGATTTTGTGGACGGGTACTATTTCTCATTTCCGTTCAACAGAGTAAGTATGCTTGAGAAAATTTTAAAGTGAGGTACAAATATGAAAATATCAAGGAGAATTCTTTCGTTTATACTGGTAATGAATCTGGCGGCGATGTCCCTGTTTGTGTGTGGGGCAGCAGCACCGGAGAGCGGAAATGCAACAGAATATTTTGATAATATTGGGGATATGACACCGGCATCTGCTGATGAGACAAATCATATTTCAGAAGTGTTTCCGGCATATACACTGACACAGGCAGATATTAAGCTGTTTGAGAAACAGCTGGGTATTTGTGAGAGAATGCTTGCGAGAAACACCAATGCGGCAATTTTTGAAGCGGCAGTGGATCGTTTGGATGATTTGGTGTCAGAGATTCAGACACAGAGTCTGGTGGCAGAAGTATTTTATTATTACGATATGGAAGATGAAACACTGGAAAATAATTATCTGTATGCTACGGAAGTGTCCAGCGAACTCGGTAACAGATACATTACCTTTTTGCAGGAGGTTTATAATTCAGGAATACCGGAGTATGAGGCATTTTTTGCGGAGTGGAGTGAAGTAGAACTGAAATATCTGGATTCCGGTTCGGAAGAGGCGGCAGCACTGGAACTTAGGAATGCAGAAATTATGACAGAGACCTATGCATTGAGTGGAGCGGACTTTGAAACCCAGATTGGCCCTCTTTACAGTGAATTTGTAGTCAACAGTAATCAGATTGCACAATTGTCAGGCTATAACAATTATTATGAATATGCTTCCGAACTGGTTTACGTAAGAGATTATGAAAAGGCAGAACGGGAAGCCTTCAGAGGTTATGTGGCAGAATATATTGTGCCCATATACAATGACTCCTACCAGTGGTATCAGGATGCGTATAATGCATTGGATAGGGAAGGAAAAGGTCTTTTCAGGGATTTGATGTTTGATGATTATCAAAAACTGGAAGAAGACTATTTGGATGAATATTTTGCCTCTTTAAGTCCCAGTGTAACGGAAGGTATGCAGCATATGTTTGTCAATGACAACTATGTAGTAACAAGTTCACGCAAGTCTTATGACGGTGCATTTACCGTCAGCGTATATGATGACCCTTTCTGTTATTTTGGACCCGGTTATCAGAATGTATTTACCGTTATCCATGAAATCGGACATTATTATGCGGAACTGTGTTCTGACACAAGTTGGGTGTCCTACGATTTGTGCGAAACCCATTCACAGGGCAATGAGATGTTGTACTTAAAATATCTGGAAGGCGAGCTGCCGGAGGATGTTTATGATGCAATAATGTATTATCAGTTATACTATTTTGCAGAGCTGATTGTACAGGCAACCTTAGTGGATGACTTTGAAGAACGTGTTTACACCACACCTGACATAGCATCTTATACCACAGAGGATTTTGACGGGATTGTGGCGGAAGTGCTTGCGGATTACGGTATTGATGCTTCAGATGAATATATGCATGAATGTGTGGCATGGCTTTGGAGGAATATTGGTGTCAGCAGTCCGGTTTATTATTTAAGCTATGCAACTTCTGCAATGGCATCCTTAAATATATACGGTCAAAGTGTGGAGGACTATGATGCGGCAGTTGAAGCGTACCGTAAAATTCAGGAAGAGGTAGATGAAGAACATACCTTTATGGTTACCTTGGAGAATGCAGGTATTCCCAGTGTTTTTGAGGAAGAGGCATATCTGATATTGTCAGATATTTTTGATACGGAATAAGAATAAAGAGTCCGCTTGCGGACTCCTGCACCTGCGGCGGGTGGGCGTTTTACGACATTTTCCACTTTGCCGCAGTGTTTTTAAATAAAAAGGAGTATGAGGGTGAAGAACAAATTAAGAAATTTTACAAGGTGTTGTCTGAAATACGGCTGGTATTTTGTGGCAGAACTGCTGTTGGCGTATATTTTGTCATTGGTTATGGTCAGGGGAAATACACTTATCGGGGATGCCATTGATACCCTGCTTAGCGGTGTGGAAGTAGATTTTAAGGGTTTTATTGTAATTCTTTTGGCAATGACGGCGCTTGGCTTTATACTGGCATTTTTGAAAAGTATCTGCATATCCAGATTTGCCATCGGTGTGCAGACAAAGTACAAGGAGATGGTGGTAAAGAAGCTGTATCATCTGGAATATAAGTATTTTGATAAAAACAGTTCCGCGTCCGTTATCAATAAAGTAAATTCGGATATTGCGGCATTGGACGGGCTGTTAAACCAGAATATGCCGGAGGTCTGCACCAATATTGTTGCCATGATTACTTATGCGGTCTATGTGGGTAGTATTAACTGGCAGCTTTTAGTCCTAATCATGGTCTGCTATCCGGTATTGTTTTATTTTACCAATAAGGTGGTGCGGAAACTGGAAAGTCTGCGAAAGGTGTTCAGACAAAAATCGGACATTATAACAGAGATTTCCCAGGACTGTGTCAGCGGTATTATGGTGCTCAGAACCTTTGGGGCAGAAGCACATTTTCAGGAAAAACTAAGTGCCGCAGCAGATGATTTGGTGGATAATGAAGCGAAGCGTACCAGAATATCCAACAATGCCATTTTAGTGAGAAGAATGTTACAGTGGCTTCCCAATATTATCTGTGCGGTATATGCTTATTTTCTGGTAATAAAAGGCAATATCAGTCTGGGAGAACTGGTTGTTTTCCTGATGATTTTACAAAAGTTTGTAGACGCATACATAGGCATACCTTTTAATTTTGTGGATGCCAAGGAAAATCTGGTCTGTGTGAAACGAGTGGAAGAAATCCTTTGTGAGGAGGATGAACCCTGTGGAACAGAAACAACAGGAATGGATACGGATGCGGCAATTACTTTTAACGGTGTGGATTTTTCTTATACCGAAGGTAAACAGGTATTGTCAGACCTTGCTTTTGAGATAAGAAAGGGAAGCAGCGTAGCCTTTGTAGGAGATTCCGGTGGCGGAAAAAGTACCATATTCCATCTGCTCTGCGGATTTTACCGGTTGGATAAGGGTACATACAGTCTGTTTGGCAGACCTTTTTTGGAGTGGAATATTGAGGCGGCAAGAGAGCAGTTTGCACTGGTGTCCCAGAATGTCTTTTTATTCCCTACCACTATCAGGGAAAATGTGCGTTATGGCAATCAGAGTGCAACGGATGAAGAGATTGTGGAGGCATGTAAAAAGGCGAGAATCCATGAATTTATTGCAGGACTTCCAGAAGGCTATGACAGTATTGTAGGGGAGAGAGGTATTCTTTTATCCGGTGGTGAAAGACAGAGAATATCCATGGCGCGAGCCTTCCTTAAAAATGCACCCATACTGCTTTTGGACGAGCCCACCTCTGCGGTGGATGTGGAAACGGAGAGCCTGATACAGGAGGCGCTTGATGAACTGGCAGAAAACAGAACCTGTATTACCATTGCCCACCGTTTGTCTACCATTAAGAGTGCGGATACCATTATGGTATTGAAGGACGGAAAGATTGCAGAAAGCGGAACCCACCGGGAATTGATACAATATGGCGGTGTATATGCCGGACTGTACGGAAAGGAGGAAAACACGCATGAAACAGTGGAAGATATTTACTAAAACCATGGGAATTATGGGAAAACACTGTGTACCGTATCTGTTGGGAATCTTTTTTATGAGTACGGGCTGGGCGTTTTTCTCCGTAATGAGTTCCATTCTTTTAAAGGATGTGGTAGATGCGGCAGGAAGCGGTAATGCGGACAGGATACCTGTGATTATTGCAGGAAATGTGGTAGGTGGTCTGATTTCCATGCTGATTTACAGGGCTGCAGCCATTACCTACAATGTGGAGGCAAAGCGGGCGTATGGTACACTTTGTAAAAAAGTATTTCACCATGAAGTGCGTCTGCCTTATACCTATTACGAAGAAAACCACAGCGGTGATTTTATGTCCAAGCTTTCTTATGACTTGGAAAAGACGGGCAGTATATATGGATCGCGATTGAGAAGAACCGTAGCACCGATTTTGCAGGTAGTGGTTTTTCTGGTGCCGATGTTAATGTTGAGCTGGCAGATTACCCTGTGTCTGATTGCGGTAAATCTGATTATGCTTTTGATAAACGGTTTGTTGATTGAACCTATTAAAAAGGTGTCCAAGGAACTGTCCAAGAGTAACAGTACCATGACAGAGAAGCTTTCCAACCTTTTACAGGGCATGGAGCAGGCAAGGATGTACAGTGCAGGAAAGAGTACCGTGGACGAATTTGTGACAGAAAATCATACATATGCCAAGAAGAGCAACAAAAAGATGATGTTTACGGCAATCTTGGAAAGCTGCAGTACAGGTTTTGATTTGTTGTGTGCACTGGCGTTTTTGATGTTGGGAATTTACTTTGTGCAGAAAGGTTTTACCACGCTGGGTTCCTTAACTGCGATTTATGCATTGTACGGCAGTTTTTCTTTCCAGTTTTTACAGTTGGGCAGATATTTGCCTGAATTAATCGGTTGTATGGTGAATGCACAGAATATCTTTGATTTTCTGGAAGAAAAGGAAGAACCTGCAAATTGGTACGGAGAACCAGTTAAGGAGTCAGCAAACTGGTACGGAGACACTGCCATTGAAATTGACAATATCAGTTTTTGTTACAGAGAGGATAAGCCACTGCTTCATGACTATTCCATGAAAGTGATGAAGGGAGAGAGTGTTGCCATAACAGGTGCTTCCGGTTGCGGAAAGACAACTATTTCCAAACTTTTGCTGGGCTTGTATCCTGTAGAAAAAGGCGATATTAAGATATTAGGAAAGTCATACAGGGAATACGCAAATTCTACATTCAGAGAGCGGATTGCCTATGTACCGCAGGAGCCTTATCTGTTTAGCTGCAGTATACGTGAAAATATCCGTATGGGTAAACCGGAGGCTACGGATGCAGAGGTGGAAAGTGCAGCAAAACTGGCTTATGCCCATGACTTTATTATCAATCTGGAAGAGGGGTATGAGACCAATGTAGGGGAGCGTGGCAACAATCTGTCCGGAGGACAGAGACAGCGTATTGCAATAGCCAGAGCCATTTTAAAGGATGCGCCCATACTGCTTTTGGATGAAGCAACTTCCGCATTGGATAATGAATCGGAGAACTATATCAACATGGCACTTAAGTCTCTGAAAAACAAAAAAACCATAGTGATGATTGCACACAGACCTTCTACCATAGCTTTGGCGGACAGGGAGTGCAGGATTTCATAAGTAAGAATCCGGGCTGGTTGAAAAACAGGCCCGGATAAAATGTCGGTTAGTCAAAAGGAAGATTATTATGAGTGAAAAAATATGGGCAGAGGAAATTTCTGAAAAGATAAAAGAAAAGCTGGAAGTAGTGGCGACACGGAGCAAAGATAAGGTTCCCTATGGTACGAAGGACGGAATCTTTGATGACCAAAGTAACAACATCTGCTGGTGGACCAATGGCTTTTGGGGAGGCATGATGTGGCAGTTATACCATGCCACAGGAAAAGAAATTTACCGTGAAAATGCAGAAAAACTGGAAGAAAAGCTGGATGAAAATCTGATGCGTTATGAGGGAATGGACCATGACAGCGGTTTTAAGTGGTTGACAACAGCCGTTGCCAATTACCGTTTGACCGGAAATAAGGCATCCTATAACCGTGGCAGATTGGCAACAGACAATTTGGCGGGCAGATTTAATCCTGTGGGCAAATTTATCCGGGCGTGGAATGACTGGGGAGACGGACGTGTTACAACAGGATGGGCAATTATTGACTGTATGATGAATTTGCCGCTTTTATACTGGGCTTATGAAGAGACAGAGGACTATCGGTATCTGCATACTGCAAAAATGCATGCCGATACTGCTGCAAAATATTTTGTCAGGGAAGATGGTTCCGTAAATCATATTGTAGAATTTAATCCCGAGACTGGAGAATATGTAAAATCCCATGGTGGACAGGGCTGCGGGGAAGGTTCTTCATGGACTAGAGGACAGGCATGGGCGCTTTATGGTTTTACACTCAGTTATATGCATACAAAAGAGGATCGATATTTGCAGTGTGCAAGGAAGGTTGCAGACTACTTTTTAAGTCAGATACCCCAAACAGGGCTGCTTCCTGTGGATTTCAGGCAGCCTGCGGACTGTACGTGGGAGGATTCTACGGCAGCAGCCATTGCTTCCTGCGGTTTGTTGGAACTGGCAAAGTGTATGGAGGGGGCGGAGCTAACCAATGACTTGACAGATGCAGCGGTGAAAGAAAATGGCAAGACAACGTATCACAACGCAGCCCTGAAGATGTTACATGCATTGGCTGAAAAGAGATGTAACTGGTCTATGGACTGTGATAATCTGTTGGAGAAGTGTACTGCCGCATTCCATGACAAAGAGCATGAGTTTACCATTATTTACGGTGACTACTATTTTATAGAAGCTATCTTTAAACTGACCGGAGAAGAATTTTTTATCTGGTAAGACTTAATTACAGTTTGCCGGACAGGGATTGCTGACGGCAAGAAGCCGCAGATGGCAGAAGGTGAGGCAATATGGTATTTCAACCGAAGATGACGGATTTTGAAAAAAGCCCCTACACAGGACTTACCAGAGAAAGTTTTATAGAGGCGGGAGAATATTTGTTGCAGGGGATTTTTAACAATATCGAAAGCTTTGATGACCCTGTAATTGTGGCTCGCAGTGAGACAAAGATTACATATCCCCATGGGGATGCCCCTGCGGACGTTTATGCAAAGGAACGGAGGGCAGAGATTTTTGAGGGTCTGACCAGATCCTTTTTTATCGCAGCACCTTTAATCCACAATGAGCCGGAGCTTATAGTCTGCGGTTACAATATGCGTGATTACTACAAAAATCAGATATTGCGTGTCTGTACAAAAGGAGATGCCTGTTATGTGGGAAGTTACAGGGACTTGCAGGAATTGTCGGGATACAAAGATGCATTTCAGTGCTTCCAGCAGACTGTAGAAACCTGTGCATTGGTAATCGGACTTTGGATGTGTAAAGGCGAAATCTGGGATACCTATACCAAAGCGGAAAAAGATACAGTGGCAGAGTTTTTAAGTGGTTTTGCCCATGGAAATACAGTACCCCAGAACTGGCGGCTTTTTAATATGTTGGATTTGGCATTCTTATATATGGAAGGCTATCCTATTGATAAAGAGATTATGTTGGAGCATGCACAGGAAATTCTGCACTATTATGCGGGGGGTGGCTGGTATCGGGACGGACATTCCTTTGATTATTATTCATGCTGGGCGTTTAATGTGTATGCACCCTTGTGGAACCTGTGGTATGGCTATGAAAATGAACCCTATCTGGCAGCACGGTTTGAGGAGCATTCCAACAAACTGATGGAAACCTACGGGGATTTCTTTGATAGTGACGGTTTTACAAATATGTGGGGCAGAAGCAATATTTACCGCAATGCGTCAACTGCGGCTTTTGCAGCCAATATGCTTCTTAAAAATTCTAAGGGCAATCCGGGACTGGCACGGCGCATTGTAGCCGGTTCACTGATGCAGTTTTTATCCAGAGAAGACTTCTTGATAAAGGGTGTTCCAAGCCTTGGCTTTTATGGGCAGTTTGCCCCTTTAGTACAGGGATATTCCTGTGCAGAGTCACCCTTCTGGCTGGGGAAGGCATTTTTATGCCTTTGTCTGCCTGAGACTCACCCCTTTTGGACAGCACAGGAAAGCAACGGCTCTTGGGAAAAGTTGACAGCAGGGCAGGTAAAGGAGACTGTGTTAAATGGTCCGGCACTTTGTTTTACCAATCACAAAGCAAATGGTGAAACTATCTTGAGAACCGGAAAGGTGGTAAAAAACAAAGGGGATATCCACGGTATGTGGAACTATTCTAAACTGTGTTTTAATACCAAGTATCCGTGGGAAGCAACACCTGCACCTAATATCGAATCCCAGCAGTACATATTGAGAGATATGCGGTACGAAGACGGCATGCGGGCAAATGTAACGTTTTGGCATGGCGAAAAGAATGGGGTATTGTACCGCCGGCAGTTTTTTGATTATGAATTGGCTACGGAATCCCACTGGTTTCAGGCGATAAATCTGGCGGATTTCCCGATTGCCCACGGCATTGTGCGAGCAGATAAGATACGATTGTGGGGACGCCCGGTTGAATTAACATTGGGAGCATATGGATTTCCTGACAACGGTACAGAAATTATCCGCAGACAAAAAGGAAATGCCAAGGCAATTATTTTGAAAGGAAAAGATTTTACCGGTAAAGAAAAGCAGCTGGCAATGACTGTTTATGACGGCTGGAGTGATATACAATATGTCAACAGTACCGGTACGAACCCCGATTCCGAAAAATCCATAGTGATATATGCAGTTACCAAAAGGGAAAAGCAGTATGGCGGTTATGAGCCTCATTTGCTGATTTCCCAGGTAATTACCAAGGAAGACCTTGAGGATTTTTCGGACGAGGAATTATTCGCTGTTAAGGCTGTTACATATGCGGATGAGGCAGGGGCAGGCAATTTTGGTACAACAGTGCTTACCATGTGCGACGGCAGCAAAAAAGAAATTAACTTTGAAGAAATGGAAGCGCATCTGGCATTATAAAGGTGACGGAATCCGATAGCAGGTATTTGAAACAATTAGGAAAATGCACGGTTGGCAGGAGACAAGAAACAAGATGATAAAACAACGATATGCGATATTGGACAATTTAAGAGGGCTGATACTGATTAGTATGATTGTGTATCATACAGTCTGGGATTTGGTATATATCTTTAACAATGACTGGAAGTGGTATGAATCAGACATTGCGTTCTTATGGCAGCAAAGTATCTGCTGGGGTTTTATCCTGTTGTCCGGCTTTTGCTTTCCGTTAGGGAAACATAAGCTGAAAAGGGGGCTTACCGTGTTCGGGGCAGGGGCATTAGTCAGTCTGGTTACCTATGTGGCGATGCCTGAAAATATAGTTATATTTGGTGTGCTGACCATGCTGGGCTCGGCAATGCTTTTGATGATACCGCTTGAAAAGATATTAGTAAAATGCAATCCCATGATTGGATTTTTTGTAATGTTTGTTTTGTTTGGAATTACCAGAAATATCAATAAAGGTGTACTGGGTTTTGGACCGTGGGAGATTTGCAGGCTTCCGGAGGCTTTGTATGCTAATTTATTTACCGCTTACATAGGCTTTAAGCCCAGAGGATTTTTTTCTACGGATTATTTTTCCCTCTTTCCGTGGGTATTTTTGTTTATGACGGGATATTTTCTGCATGGCATTTTTGTAAAGTATCATTTGTTGGAGCGTTTGCAGACAAAGGAAATAAGAGGACTGAGCCTGCTTGGAAGGCAATCGTTGATTATTTATATGCTGCATCAGCCCGTTATTTATGGTGTACTTTTTTTTGTATACTGGTTTATCCTATAAAATAATAAGTAAACGCATGTTGACAACTTTCCTTGTCAATGATAATATGTGCTTATTCATAATGACAAAAAAACTTGTCAAAATGCAAATGAAACCTGTCACTATACTGAAATTGTACTGTCTGACAGCAGGAGGTTTTTGACAAGGTTTTTTACTGACAATGAAACGCAAATGGTTTTCGGAAAGCGGTATTATGGGAGGAAAAAGATGACAAAATACGAAAAGGGATACGGCATTAAAGTGATTTCCAAGGGAATGGTAAAGAAAGCTGCGTTTGGAGAGGCAATAAAGGCGGTTACGGATATCACTGTATTACAGGAGAAGATGCAGAAGGCACTGGATACCGGGGGCAGAGTGTACGGTCTGTATTACAAAAAAGAGTTGAAAGGCTACTATATTTTTTCCAAAGAGGTGTTGAAGAAAGAGCAGATTGAGTATGATTTTGAAAAATCTGTTTTTGCTTTGTTTGGCAATAAAAAGGAGGAAATAAATGTATACAGACTGATAGAAAGCGATATGCTGCCTGCGTGTGAAGGCATGCGGGAAGGATTGGAAAAGGATATAAAAGCAGAACTGAAAGAGAATATGGTATTTTATGAGATAAAAGCCATTATCTGGAATAAAGAAGCCCTTGTGCTGGAGGAGAAAAAAGGCTCCGGGTTCGGAGGGATTGGCGGTATGGGAATAGGACTGTTGTTTGCCCTTTCCTATGGTATGTTATTTGATAACCTTGCATTAGGTATTTGTCTGGGGATGATGTGGGGAGTCTGCTTCGGGACGATTTTTTCTTCTGCTAAAGTAAGAGAACTGAAACCTGCACAGGATATTAAGAATGGTGCAGAGACAACCGGAAATGACGGAGAGATAAGTGAGAATGACACAGAGACAACCGGAAATGACGGAGAGATAAGTGAGAATGACGCAGAGACAACTGAAAATGATGCGGAGGAATAAGGAGGAAACAGATGCCGCTTTATAACAGATTAAAAGAATATAGGGCAAGGCTTGGCGTCAACCAGCAGGAAATGGGGGCTTTGGTAGATACCTCCCGACAGACAATCAGTCAGATTGAAAGAGGAGATTATTCTCCGTCCGTAACACTGGCATTAAAAATTGCTAAGGTTTGCGATGCAAAAGTAGAAGATATTTTTACCTATGAGGAGGATACATAGATGAGTGATATAAAGAAAACAAAAAATGTAAAAGAAAAATCTGAAAAGAAACATTTTCTGATATTTTTGGCAATTTTGGTGGTAGGGATTGCGGCAGGTTTACTGATGGGGGTAATATCCGGATTTTTAACAGACAACGTGCAGATATCGGACGAGGTATTAGCAGAGGTTAAGCTGGGACTGGCATACATAGTACCTGTTGCGGCGGTTGTAATCAATGTGATTGTTTTTGTGATAGCACTGCTTCAGTTCTTTAAAATAAAGAAGATGGTAAAGGCATGGGATGGAGATGACGAAAAAACCATCTGTGAAATTGAGTATAAGCTGAACTGGCCACTGCTATTTGCCAATGTGATGATGATTTGCAATTTTATCTTTTTCTCTGTTGGTGTGGAAGTTTGTGAGTTACCGGAGTTACAGGAAAATATTGCTGAAATATTGAATTTTGTCGTGATGGCGACTTTTATAATCAGCTATGTATTTGAAATTATTATTACCAAGCTGGTGGTTGATTTGGAAAAGAAATTAAACCCCGAAAAGCAGGGAAGCATATTTGATATGCAGTTTGCTAAAAAGTGGGAAAACAGTTGTGACGAATTAGAAAAGCAGATTTCCTACAAAGCAGGTTTTAAAGCGTATAAAGCAGGTAACAAAGTATGTGTGGTACTGTGGATAATTTCTTTTGTGTCACAGCTTATGTTTGATACGGGCATATTTCCCGTTATCTGTATCGGTGTTATCTGGTTGGTTATGTTAATAAGTTACAGTGTATCCTGTATGCAGGCGGAAAAATATTAATAGGCGGCTTGCAAAAGCGTCAGATGTGCAGGTAAAATATAGGAAGTACAAATTATAGGGAAATGTGAGGAGAAGGTATGCTTAAGGTAACCGTATGGAATGAATTTAAACATGAAAGAGAACTGGAAGAAATCCGTAAGGTGTATCCGGAAGGTATTCATGGATGCATAGCAGCATTTTTAAAAGAGGAAGAGGATTTTACGGTACGTACCGCTACCTTTGATATGGAAGAGCATGGGCTTACAGAAGAGGTACTAAATGATACAGATGTATTGATTATCTGGAGCCACGCTTTGCAGGATGAGTTTTCAGACGAAGTGGCAAAGAGAGTACAGAAGCATGTACTGGCAGGTATAGGACTGATAGCACTGCATTCCGCCCATTACAGTAAAATTATGAAAAATCTGATGGGCACTTCCATGACCTTAAAGTGGAAACATGGGGAGAGCGAGCGCCTTTGGTGTATCGCACCTACGCACCCCATTGCAGCAGGAATCCCGGAGGTGATCGATATTCCTGAGGAGGAAATGTATGGGGAGTTTTTTGATATTCCCAAGCCTGATGATGTAATATTTACAGGTTGGTTTTCCAACGGTTATGTGTTCCGCAGCGGTTGTACTTTTAACAGGGGGTATGGCAAGATTTTTTACTTTCAGCCGGGGCATGAGGAATATCCTATTTACCGTATCCCTGAAATCCAGCAGATTATAAAAAACGGTGTACGTTTTTGTGCACCCGCACTTAGGGAGAGAAAGAGCCCTGACAATGAGGAGATAAAATGATGAATATATCCGTATTTTATGCACATATTTTACAAGCGGCAGAGCAGACAGGGAAAGCTCTGCCCGAATTGCTTTTGGGAGTAAGAGAAGCAGGTATTGAAGCAGTAGAAATGGAACTGGCTTATTTGGAAAGCTATGAAGAAACCCATACACTTTTGCGGGAAGCAGGACTTCAAGTAAGCTGCATTTATCAATTTTATGAAATGGATGCGGCAGATGAGAAAGTACAGCAGAAAGAGCGTGAAAAGGCTCGGAGACATATTGCCATGGCAAAGCGTGTGGGGGCAAAGCGTATTTTGGTAGTGCCCGGCTTTTTGGCAGATGAGGAAGCACAGGAGATGAAAAAGTGTGCAGATTATGTGCAGATGTCTGCATTTATGGAAAGTAATGCAAAGATACAGCGTATAAAAGAAGGTATGCAGTACATTGTGGCACTTGGAGAAAAAGAAGGGGTAATTGTGACAGTAGAGGATTTTGATGATTACAAATCTCCGGTGTCCGGTATGCAGGGGATTTTGTGGTTCCTTAAAAATGTGCCCGGCTTGCGATACACACTGGATATGGGAAATTTTGTATACAGTGACGAAGATGTACTGGAAGCATGGGAGTTATTAAAAGATTATGTGTCCCATGTACACTGCAAGGACAGGGGAGAAGATGTAACCTGTGGCAGACTTAACAAGGGACTTTTACCTGTGGCAGCAGGGGAAGGATATATGCCCATTGCAGAGCTTATTGGCAAGCTTAAAAATGTGGGCTATGACGGGTATCTGGCAATAGAGCACTTTGATGCAAAGGAGCAGGAAGAGTGCATGAAGCGGTCTGCGGCGTTTTTACGGAAGGAAGCGGGCAGCTGTTGATATAGAGGGATTAGTGCTGTTTTAATTTTATCAAAGAGAGAAAGATGATTAAATGGAGGCAGGAATGAGCAAATACAGGGACTCGATTAAAAAGTATTTTTACTGCTTTATACTGGGACCGTTTTTTATGGTGCTGGAGGCATGCGGTGAATTTATACTGCCGTTTTTGAATGTGAATATCATCAATAAGGGTGCGGCAACGGGAGATGTGGATTATATTATAAAAAATGGGCTGCTGATGCTGTTGGTTGCGCTGGGAATGATGATTACCGGTGTGCTGGGGGCACATTTTGCAGTGAAAGGTTCGGCACATCTGGCAGCAGATGTACGGCAGAAAACATTTGTGCAGATTCAAAAATTTTCTTTTGCCAATATTGATGATTTTTCAACAGGTTCCCTGATTACGAGAATTACCAATGATATTACACAAATTCAGACCTTTGCCCAGACACTTTTGCGTGGCGTGTTCAGAAGTCCGGTTATGTTAATCGGTGCTATTTGTATGTCCTTTGCGCTAAACCCCAGTCTGGCAATCATTATTTGTATTGTGGTGCCGATTTTGGCAATTGCTATTGCCTGCATTATAAGAGTGGCATCGCCACGTTATACCCTTATGCAGAAGCAGATAGATGCTCTGAACAACAATATTAACGAGACCATTACCAATGAGTATGTGATTAAGTCCTTTGTGCGTGAGGAGCATGAGAAGAAAAAGTTTGGTTTTATTAACGAAGAACTATTGGAGAAAAGCACCAGAGCCTTAAAGATGATGATTTTGTTACAGCCCCTTTCAGCACTTGCCATCAATGTGACAACGTTAGCAGTGGTGTGGATTGCCGGTAAACAGATTATGATAGGAAGCATGGAACTGGGGACTCTCACAGCCTTTATTACCTATCTGACGCAGGTATTGACGGCACTGGACTTTTTGGCAAATATCTTTTTGCAGGGAACCCGTGCGGCAGCTTCGGACCGTCGTATTTCCGAGGTGCTTCATGCAGATATTGATTTGCACGACAGGAATGCCTCCATGAAGGAAAAAGAGATTGAAAAAGGGGATATTATCTTTCACAATGTAAGTTTCAGATATTTCAAAAAGAATACGGATTGGGTGTTGGAAAATATTAGTTTACATATTTGTGCAGGAGAAACAGTGGGCATTGTGGGTTCTACCGGCAGCGGAAAAACGACACTTGTGTCAATGATTCCCAGACTGTATGATGCGGACGAAGGCTGTGTCAGCGTAGACGGTGTGGATGTCAAGGAGTTATCTTTGCAAAATCTGAGAGAAAGTGTTGCGGTAGTTTTGCAAAAAAATACGCTATTCTCAGGTACTATTGCAGAAAATCTGCGTTGGGGAAAAGAAGATGCTACGGATGAAGAGCTGGTATGGGCATGTAAAATTGCACAGGCTGACGAATTTGTAAGCAGGTTTCCTGACGGGTATGAAACAGAACTGGAACAGGGCGGCAGTAATTTATCCGGTGGACAAAGACAGAGACTTTGTATAGCAAGAGCATTGTTAAAGCGTCCCCACATTTTAATATTGGATGATTCTACCAGTGCAGTGGATACGGCTACGGATGCCCGCATCCGCAAGGCTTTTTTGGAGGAACTTAAGGGCATGACCAAGATTATTATTGCCCAGCGTATTAACTCCGTTAAAGAAGCAGATAAAATTATTGTTATGGATGACGGTAAAGTGGCGGGCTGCGGTACTCATGCAGAGCTGATTAAGAGCTGTGTACCTTATCAGGAGATTTATTACTCACAGACAGATAAGGAGGGTGCAGATGAATAGTCAGAGAGCAGAACGTTTACAGAAAAAATACGGCGGACATTCTGCACCGCAGAATACGAAAAAGGAACTGAATATTGCAGGTCCCGGCGGGCGTAACAGGGGCATGGCAATGGGGATGACGGGTAAACCCAAGGATATGAAGAAAACCATTGTGCGTCTGGTGCGTTATCTGGCACATGAGAGGGTTATGTTTATTGTGGCACTTTGTTGTGCATTGATTTATACGATGGCTTCACTGGCAGCTTCTTATATGCTGCGTCCTCTTATCAACGAGTTTATTGAGTATGCACCTGAACCGGGCGACATGGCAGCGCGTTTGGCAGGCTTGGCAAAAGGGTTAATGGTACTGGCATGTGTATATGGGGCAGCAGTACTTTCCCAGTGGTTGCAGCAGAGAATTATGTTGAGTGTGTCCCAGCGTTCCCTTTGCAGAATGCGTAAGGAGCTTTTTGACAAGCTGCAGACCTTGCCTCTTCAATATTTTGACAATAATCCGGCAGGCGATATTATGAGCCGTTTTACCAATGATATTGATACCATTGGTGAAATGTTAAATACAACACTGATTAAAATTATTTCCGGTGCCATTACCATTGTGGGAACTATTTTCTTCATGTTGTATACCAATGTGATTTTAGGCGGTATTACCATTGTGATGACACCGGTACTGATTTTTTTAAGTAAAATGATTGTGAAAAAAGGCAGGGGTGCATACGCCAGACAACAAAAAGTATTGGGTATGCTAAACGGTTTTGCACAGGAGACCATAACCGGTCAAAAGGTAGTAAAAGTATTCGGACACGAAGAGATTGCAACGGATGAGTTCAATTATTTAAATGAGCAACTTTGTGAGGCACAGATTAAAGCCCAGTTCAGAGCCGGCATCATGGGGCCCATTACCCATCAGCTTTGTAACATGATTTATGCGGTTACTGCCTGTGTGGGTGGACTTTTGGTAGTGTTGCGGGGATTTGATATCGGTGGACTTACGATTTCCTTAAATTATACCAGACAGTTTAATCGTCCCATCAATGAGATTTCCATGCAGGTAAATACCATTTTTGCGGCACTGGCAGGTGCGGAGCGTGTGTTTGAGGTAATGGATACTGAACCTGAAAAGGACGAGGAAGAGCTGGCCGAGGTCAGTGAAATCAAAGGTCACATTGTGTTGGATAATGTAAGCTTCGGCTATACGCCGGAGGTAACGGTGCTCCACAATATCTCCTTATATGCAAAGCCGGGGCAAAAGATTGCCTTTGTAGGCTCTACCGGTGCAGGAAAAACAACTGTCACTAATTTGTTGTCCCGCTTTTATGATATTAAGGAGGGAACTATTACCATTGATGGTATTCCTATTGAAAAAATCAGTAGGGGCTTCCTTAGAAGCAATATAGCCATGGTATTGCAGGAAACCCACCTATTTACCGGTACGGTGCGGGAAAATATCCGTTACGGCAGACTGGATGCAACTGATGAAGAGGTAATAGAGGCAGCAAAAGTGGCCTCTGCCCATTCCTTTATCACTCATTTGGAAAACGGTTACGACACCTTGCTTGAAAATGATGGTGCAAATCTGTCGCAGGGACAGAGGCAGCTTTTAAATATTGCCCGTGCCGCGATTTCTAAGGCACCGATACTGATACTGGACGAGGCTACCAGCTCCGTGGATACCAGAACGGAGCGGCATATTGAAGCCGGTATGGATGCCATTATGCAGAACCGTACCACCTTTGTAATTGCCCACCGTTTGTCCACTGTCCGCCAGTCCAATGCTATCATGGTGCTGGAGCATGGCAGGATTATTGAACGTGGCAACCATGAAGAACTGCTTGCTTTAAATGGTCGCTATGCAGATTTGTATAATGAGATTATAGAGTTGGATTAGGAATATGAAGTTTAAAGAGACTGTTGCAGAATGGTCGTGGTAGACAATTTGTTATAAAAAGTTTCCTTGCAGACGCGCTTGCACTCGTGGCGAACGTAGCGGACACATAATGCACCAAAATACGGTGCATAAGTGCCGACGTCCGCCAAAGGTCTGCGACGGAAAACTTTTTATAACAAATTGCTATCACAAACCGTTTTGCAACAGTCTTTTTAGATGAAGGGAGTTTTGTTGATAGAGAATCTGTCTGCGGACAGGAGCCATAAAGGTCGGAACAGTTCCATAATTTGCCAGCAGCTAAAACCGCGGAGATTGTATTCTTCTGCAAGGGCGAGTTTTTCGTTGATGCTGCGGGCATCTTCAAACCAGACTTCATGTTCTGCGGTAACACCGTTTGTGTCAGTATTGTAGCGGAAGAAGGGGGAAAGAGCCACATCGTCATATTGGATGGGAACGCCATAGGAAATGGCTAACTGGGTAGCTTCCACATTACCCAACGTGACCGCTTGGGACTGCCCTCTGATATAGGGGAGCGTCCAGTCGTAGCCGTAGTTGGGAATACCGAGATGTATTTTATCGGCGGGGATAACGGTCAGGGCATATTCGACCACTTCACGGACTTTGTTTAAGGGGGCCACAGGTAAAGGTGGACCGTAGGTATATCCCCACTCATACGTCATCAGCAACACATAATCAGCCACAGCCCCAAGCCTCGCATAATCTTTGCCCTCATACAAAAGTCCCACCTGTGTATCGGAGGTTTTGGGAGCAAGAGCAACAGAAACCGTGGCCCCTAACGGAGAGAGGCTTTGCTGCATATAGGCAACAAAGTCTACAAAAGCATCCCTGTCGGAGGCAAGAATAAATTCAAAGTCAATGTCCACACCTTCAAAGCCACGGTTTATAATCTCTTCGGCAAGATTGTCTTTTAAAACGCGGCGTGCGTCCAGGTTGTTCACAATCTGGGAAATCAGATAGTTGTTAAATTGTCCGTCTGGGCCAAAGGGGGTCAGAGTCAAAATAGGGGAAGTACCATGGTTTTTTGCAGCAGTAATCATAAAGGTATCGTCTAAAAGGGGCGGAAGCAGTTCTCCTTCGGTGGTAAAACCATAGGAAAAGATGTAGAGGTAGGACAGATAGGGGAGTGTTTCGTTAAGTACCCACTCGCTGATAAATGGATAGGCATAGCCCCCGGTATAAAAACTACGTTTGGCTGCTGAAGCTGAATCCGTAGAAAGCAGCAAGGACTGTCCGATGGTCAGGCGGTACGGCCAGGGTAATTGATTGTTGTAAATAATAGAAGAGGCGGAGATATTGTAGGAGGTAGCGATGGTGTCTACGGTATCTCCGGCTTTTACGGTGTAAATAAGCATGACATTCCCTTTAGAAAGCCTTTTTTTATTGTATGCAGAAGGGAGGGTATGTGATAAAGGTTACATGAACGTAGCTGTAAACTGCATTTGTGTTTGTGATATATCGGGAAAGGTGATACAATGTGCTTGCTTAGGGTGATTGTATCTTAGTGGCATATCGCTTGTTGCTCCGGTTGGTGCCAGAGCAATTTTTTAGTATTTTAACAATGATTTCCAACGATATGGAAAATCTAAATGCTTTAAGGATATGTCATTTTTATATTTTTTTGTTAACTTTATCAGTGGCTTTAAGAATTCATTATTCCAGTCTTCCTTATTTGGATACATAAGTTTGAGCATATATAATTGGGCGAATAATCGCCTTGTTGGAATATAGTTTTCCTTAGAGGGCATTTTAGGTATAGCAGGAAAAATCCAATAGTATAATCTGGAGTAATGAGCACATCGATTTCGAAGGTCGGTAAGACAACGTAACCAACTTTCTAGGATTTGATAGTTTACACCATATACATTTTCTGCAATTTTTGCTTTGTCGGGATTCTTTATTCCACGGTAAAAATAGGACAGCATTCCCACAGAAAAGAAGTCTATAATTGCCCAAATAGGGAAGTGACCGTCATAAATCTTTTTGTGGTGTTTTACGACAAGCGTATTTGAATTTTCTGAAATGCATGTGTTGATATGTTTTAAGTAGGTAGTATGATTGTGGCGTTCATTAAAAGAGGATGATTGCATATAGCCCTCTGCTCCATAAGTGTGGGCATGATGATAAGCCAGCTGCGTCCTGACATATACCTCAATTTTTTCAATTGCAAAGGAAATTAAATTTCTTAATTCAACATCAAAGGCATATATGTTCTGGATTCGTTGAAATTCTAATGCAATAAAGCATTTTTTTTCTTCTTTCCGAATAAAGGGCAGGTAATAACCAGTGATGCGGTAATAATTTGTCTTTGACAAAAAATTTATACAAGCGTCTTTGTCCTTGATTATGATGTTTTTTCGTTCCAGTAAAGTAACTTGTTCTTCGAAGGTTGTAGGTTTCTTTAGTTCCATTTTTTCTCCTGTAAAATAAAAAGTGCTCCCATTGGACACATCGTTGAGAGGTGTGGGAGCTTCTGTTACTTTTAGTATATCCCAAAGCCCTCAAAAGTCAATAAGTCTGATGAAAAATTCACAAAATGTTAAAAAGTATCTCAAAAGGCCTTAAAAAGTGTTAGAGGGATTTATTTTAAGTCGTGTGTGACAGCGTTACATACATTTTATATTAATTCGCACCTCTATTAGGAGCAAAATAGATAACAGATTAAGTATAACTATCGTTGTCTGCCAAAATCATGCAATCTATGGAGTTCAGTTATCGCTTAATAAAAATATTATCTTTTCTTCTGTCCAAATATTTACAGTGTATTCTAATTCTATTTCTGTTGCATCTGTAGGAACTTCAAAAGTGACTGAACCTTTTGCTTTTTTGCCAGCAGATATAGTTGCACTTAAGTTATCATCAGACAAATAAGATTGTTCAATAGCGTACCCATCGGCGTAGCAGTCAAAATCCCAGCAACTAACAAACTCATCAGAGGTTCCTATATTTTCAAATTCAAAGGTGGCGATGACATATTTATAACCTTCCTCAGGAGTAAGGAAAGAATTATCAGTTTCATAATCACCGCAAGATATGAATGTGATCTTAAGGTCGTCTGTTTCTACGGTTTCACCGGGATGTATGGTAGTTGATGTAGATGCTTCTGTACTTTCAACAGAAGATGTTTCGATTGTGGTATTAGTCGCTGAGTCTTTTTTTACTTCGTCAACATATTTCATGAACTGGGGAGCGAGAATGCCGAGAAGAATTGAAAAAATTGCAATGCCGATACCAACTGCACCACAAACACTTTTGGTTTTTTTGCTACATAATGCAACAATGCATAATATTAAACCTACAAAGGCAAATATTGGAATACAGAAAAAACAACTAAAAATCAATCCGATTATACCCACAACAGATTCCGTTTTCTTTGGTAATGGTGACACTGGTTGTATTGGAGAGGAATAGGCTACAGGTGGAATAGAACTTATAGATTGCTGTTGTGTTATTATAGTAGGACAACCACAATTTGGACAAGCGACAGCTTGGTTAGAAAATTCCTTTCCGCATTCTCTACAAATAATAAGTGATATGATAATACCCCCCTATGATTTTTGGTTTTGATAATATCACATAAATGGATAATATCCAACAAAAAGTTTCATAATTTACTAAAATGTATGTGCAGGTATCATTGCCTTTTTTTATTGTATGCAGAGGGGCGGTATGCTATACTGAAAGCAATCAAAAAGAGCGTGTCAGAGAAGAACTATCGGCACAAAAAAGCTTATTTATGGAAAATGCAGGGAGGTCATATTTATGCGAATTGGAGCATTGGAGGCAGGCGGTACAAAAATGGTATGTGCCATTGGTAATGAAAACGGTGAAATAGTAAAAAGGGAGGTGTTCCCTACTACCACGCCGGAGGAAACCATGCCGAAAATGATTGCTTTTTTTAAGGATGAAGAAATAGAAGCACTGGGAATAGGTTGTTTTGGGCCAATCAGTCCGGCTAGAGACAGTGCAGATTACGGATATATTACCTCTACCCCTAAGTTGGCATGGCAGAATTACAATATCGTGGGCGAATTTGAAAAGGCTTTGCAGTGTCCGGTAGGTTTTGATACCGATGTGAATGCAGCAGCATTGGGAGAAGCTACCTATGGCATCACAAAAGGGCTTAAAAACAGTATTTACATCACGATTGGTACAGGTATCGGTGTAGGTGTACTGGCAGAAGGAAAATTATTACATGGTATGATGCACCCTGAGGCAGGACATATTCTGCTTCACAGACATCCGGCAGATACCTATGAAGGCTGGTGCCCTTTTCATAAAGACTGTTTAGAGGGCTTGGCGGCAGGCCCCGCACTGGAAAAACGCTGGGGTGCAAAAGGGGATACCCTGACTGACAGAGCGGAAGTCTGGGAAATGGAGAGCTATTATATTGCACAGGCATGCGTCAATTACTGTATGATACTTTCTCCCGAGAGAATTGTATTAGGCGGCGGTGTAATGAAGCAGCAGGCACTTTTACCTTTGGTACGCGAAAAATTCACAGAGCTTTTGGCAGGCTATATCCGCACCAAGGAAGTGACAGATGTAGAAAATTATATCGTAGGAGCAAGTTTAAATGACAACCAAGGGGTCATGGGCTGTATCGGACTGGCATTGCAGGCGATGAGAGAAAATGGATAGTTTTAATGTATAAGGAGATTTTGCTGATGGCAGACAAATTAGAGTTCAAATTGGTGGACCCCATAGAAAAGAAAGAAGAGTGGGCATTAGAGCTTAAAAGTACGCAAAAAGTAGTTGAAATATATCTTAACGGAAGAGAAATCGTAGAAATTCTGAAAGAGCTGGAAAGCCCGTATGCTGAGGAAGAGGGACATCCCAGCCTGGCAGGTGCTTACGGCCACAACTATGCAAAAGAATTGTATGAGGATTTAGCAGAAGCAATGACAGAAGGGAGTTATTTTCAAGAGAAGGGTGTGGAACTGCTCTGTTGTAACGACTGTGGAGACAGGGGTTGCTGGTCTGTTCTGGTAATGATAAAGCAAGATGAAGACTATGTTTACTGGGAGCGTTTTAAAAATAATCACAGGAAATGGGACTATGATATTTCTTTTCGATTTGCGAAAAAAGATTATGAGCAGGCAATGCAGCAGTTAAAGGCATTTGCCGGGTATATAATTTAAGACGGAAATAGGGTAAACTTGCCGGTACTGATATCTGTATTTGTATTCCCTGATATCGCTACCGGTAAAATTATATTACAAAGTGTAAAATATAGTTGACAAAAAGTAAAACAAATGATATTTTGTGATTAGAGAGAAGTACATTTTGAAATTGTTAGGCTTAAGTGCAAGCCTACTTTTTGACTCTATCACAAAATCTAAGTTAATGAAGGAGAAAAAGCATGAAGAAAAAATTTGCAGGAATTTTGATTACTATTTTTTGTATTGCGGCGTTTATAACGTTGTTTATATTATTTGGAGAGCATGAAAAGGTTATTACGCAATTTAGTTTTGAAGAAAACATTGTGGTAACAGACGGTGTGGCAGATGTGGAGAGTACAGAGTTTCCCTTTACATTAGAAAAGTCCGGTCTCTATACGTTTTATACCGAGTGGAGTGCGGACAAATATGCAACACAGGAAGGAGAGGATATCGCCGATGCCGGTTTAATGTCAGGACTTGTGGTATATGGTCCGACAGGTGAAATTGTATTTGCCATAACCGGAGAAGGCGTTCAGGCAGAGTCTGTGGAGATGGAATTGGTAGCAGGAGAATATATTGCACAATATCGTTATCTGACAAATGATGAGGGATTGCAGGCACTGATAGCAGAAAGTGATGCGACGGTTTATGACAGCTCCGAATATACATATGCCGAGAATGGTGTGTTTGAAATGGAATATCATTTTAAAGTGAAACAGGGAGATGCATTAAACTGGTTTGTAGCCGGTTCACTTGTGGTAGGGCTTTGCATAGGGTTAGTGGTAGTCATGTTGTTGATGATTGTTACGAAAGATGATAAGTCTTTAGAACTAAAGTATGATGAGCGTCAGGTGAAGGAAAGAGGAACCGCTTTTAAACTGGGATTTTTTACGGAACTGGTTTATACGGGATTTCTGTGTTTGTGTTACATGTCCGGTATTCATCTGCCTGTGGCAATAGAAGTGCTATTATTTTTCGGTATCATACTCAGTATGGCGGTATATGTGATATACTGTATTTGGAAAGAGGCTTATATTGCTTTAAATGAAAATGTAAAGAAAGTGAATATAGCGTTTGTCATAATAGGAATTGTGAACATATTTATTGGCGTTATGCATTGTATTACGGGTAGTATGATTGAGGACGGTATTTTGACGTTCCGTTGTATCAATCTGTTGTGCGGCATTTTTATATTGCTTGTTGCTATTGTGGTAGGATGCGTGGAATGGGTGAAAAACAGGGAGGATGACTAATATATGAAGAATTTAAAATTAAAATCCGCCCGGGCAGCCATGGATTTGTCCCAGCAGGAGCTGGCCGATAAAGTAGGAGTCTCCAGACAGACTATCAATGCCATTGAAAAGGGAGATTATAACCCTACTATCCAGTTGTGTAAAAGTATTTGTAAGGTGTTGGGGAAAACGTTGGATGAGTTGTTCTGGGATGAGTAAAGTTAAGGGACTGTTGTAAAATAAATTTCTCTTCGGAATGATGTTGTTAATAGGGACGAGTTATAAGACAGAGATAAATTTGAATTGAGCGAGTTCTTTAGAGCGAGCGATGACAATTGAACGCAGTTCAATTGTATGGGAATATTAAATAGATTAAAATTGAGTGAGCTTGCTATTAGCCAACTGCGGCACATATGGAAAAACAGCACTTTTTTTGAAATGGGCATAAATGGCTTTTTTTCTGTTCCAATGCCCAAAAAATTGGATTTTATCATTAAAAAAGTCTGTTTTGGGCATTACGGAGTAGATTTACCTGTCTGCTGCCCACAAAATTTCCAAAATGTGGGCATGGGTTGTGCCTTTTTGGCACTCTATGCCCAAAACCACTAAAATAACCGTAAAAATCCCTTAAATTTGGGCATTACCATGAAAAAATATGCTATATATGCCCATAAATGCAGTTTGCTCTGCGTTGTAGCATTGGGAATCTGTCTTCACAGGTTTTTCTGTGAATGGCTTATACTTGATTTTTCGTTTGCCGAAAAGTCAAAACCAGGCTTTTCAGAGTAACAAAT
>JAFUNK010000010.1 GCA_017482205.1 Lachnospiraceae bacterium | reverse complement strand
TTTGATAGACATTTGCAGATAATGTGCATTTTTTATAGGATAGAACGACACACATTTTGAAATCTATACTATATCAACACTATTTTGAAAGGATTTTGGGTGGATAGATTTAAGAATTTAACCAGTTCTATATAATTAAGGGCGATGTGCAGGCAGTTTTGGTGGTACATACGGTTCCCGATTGTTTGCATATTACTTAATGGATATTGTTATATTATAAATCCCAATTTAGCATTTCGAAATCTCTCTGCTTTGCAAATAGATTTTTAAGAGTAAGCAATGTTTTATGATGAAAAGCTTTTCCAATATAAAAAATTAAGAGAAATTAAATCATAAAAAGGATTGTCCCCACACCAAATTTTTAGTATACTAAGAAATAATGGATAAAATGTGTTTTTTGAAAGGAGAACTGTACATGGCACAGGTTGGAATTGTCATGGGCTCAGATTCTGATATGCCCGTTATGGCGAAAGCCGCAGATATTTTGGAGGAGTTAGGCATTTCTTATGAAATGACCATTATTTCCGCACACAGAGAACCGGACGTGTTCTTTGAATATGCAAGAGGTGCAGAAGAGAAAGGATTTAAGGTAATTATTGCAGGTGCAGGTATGGCAGCACATTTGCCCGGTATGTGTGCCGCAATTTTCCCTATGCCTGTTATTGGTATTCCCATGCATACTACTTCTTTGGGTGGCCGTGATTCCCTGTATTCCATCGTACAGATGCCCTCCGGTATTCCGGTAGCAACCGTAGCAATTAATGGTGGTGCCAATGCAGGACTTCTGGCAGCAAAGATTTTGGCAACTTCAGATGCAGCCCTTCTTGATAAGTTAAAAGCATACAGCAAAGACTTAAAAGAGCAGGTACAGGCAAAAGATGCCAAGCTTCAGGAAGTAGGCTACAAGGCATATATGCAGAAATAGTGCCGGACAAACGTGCAAATGATGCATGGACGTAAGCCGGTGTACTATGTAGTGCTAACAACTACAAGAAAAATAAAGGGATTTTCCCGATGAACATAAGTGAGGAGATTAAAAATGGATTACAAAAAAGCTGGTGTTGATATTGAAGCAGGTTATCAGTCCGTAGAACTGATGAAGAAGCACGTAAAGGAAACCATGAGACCCGAAGTATTGGGTGGTATCGGTGGTTTCTCCGGTGCATTCTCTATGGCTAACTTTAAAAATATGGAAAACCCTACTTTGGTTTCCGGTACTGACGGATGCGGTACTAAGGTAAAATTGGCTTTCTTAATGGACAAGCATGATACCATCGGTATCGATGCAGTCGCAATGTGTGTAAACGATATTGCATGTGCAGGTGCAGAGCCCCTGTTCTTCTTAGACTATATTGCATGCGGCAAGAACTATCCCGAAAAGATTGCAACCATCGTAAAAGGTGTGGCAGAAGGCTGTAAGCAGTCCGGTTGTGCACTGGTAGGCGGTGAAACTGCAGAACATCCCGGCCTGATGCCTGAGGATGAATACGATTTGGCAGGTTTTGCAGTAGGTGTGGTAGACCAGAAAGATTTAATCACCGGTGAAAATATCAAGGCAGGCGATGTACTGATTGGTATTGCATCCAGTGGTGTACATAGCAATGGTTTCTCTTTGGTTCGTAAAGTATTTGATATGACCAAAGAAAGCCTGGCAACCTATTATGATGAATTAGGAATGACTCTGGGTGAAGCACTGATTGCTCCCACCAGAATTTATGTAAAAGCATTAAAGAGTATCAAAGAAGCAGGCGTTACCGTTAAAGGCTGCAGCCATATTACCGGAGGCGGTTTCTATGAAAATATTCCGAGAATGTTACCTGATGGTATCAATGCAGTTGTGAAATTGGACAGCTATGAAGTACCTGCAATCTTTAAATTATTACAGAAGACCGGCGACATTACAGACCAGATGATGTACAACACCTACAACATGGGTCTGGGTATGATCGTGGCAGTAGATCCTGCAGACGTGGACAAGACCATGGAAGCATTAAAGGCAGCAGGCGAAACCGCTTATATCGTAGGCAACTGCGAAGCAGGTGAAAAGGGAGTTACCTTATGTTAAGAACAGTTGTATGTGTATCCGGTGGCGGCACCAACTTACAGGCAATTTTAGATGCAGTGGATAACGGCACCATCACCAATACCGAGATTGTGGCGGTTATCAGCAACAATCCCGGTGCAAAGGCTTTGGAGCGTGCCGCAAACCATAATATACCCGGTATCTGCATGTCCCCTAAGGACTATGCGGACAGAGAAACCTTCAATGAAGCTTTCACACAGAAAATGTGCGAGCTGGCACCGGATTTGATTGTATTGGCAGGTTTCCTCGTGAAAATACCGGAGCAGATGACAGCAAAATTTTCAGGAAAGATTGTGAATATTCATCCTTCCCTGATTCCTGCTTTTTGTGGTGTGGGCTACTATGGTTTAAAGGTGCATGAAGAGGCATTAAAGCGTGGCGTAAAAGTAACCGGTGCTACCGTGCATTTTGTGAACGAAGGTATGGATGAAGGTCCCATTATTGCTCAGAAGGCAGTGATGGTAGAGGATAATGATACCCCTGAAATTTTACAGCGCCGAGTAATGGAGCAGGCAGAATGGATACTGCTTCCCAAGGCAATAGATGATATTGCAAATAACCGGCTGATTTTAAAAGACGGACACGTATATCAGGCGTAACCGCCTGAGATAATTTAAGCAAAACATTGGCATACCCCGGTGCAACAAAAAACGGTATGCAATGAGGAGGAACCCCATGAAAGTATTAATCGTAGGTGGTGGCGGCAGAGAGCATGCCATTGCTGTAAGCATGAAGAAAAGTGCAAAGGTAGATAAACTCTACTGTGTGCCCGGCAATGCAGGGATTGCACAGATTGCAGAATGTGAACCTTCCATCGGCGTGATGGAATTTGATAAGGTAGTGGCATATGCCAAAGAAAAAGAAGTGGATATGGTGTTTGTGGCACCGGACGACCCTCTGGTAGGAGGTCTGGTGGATGAATTACAGGCAGCAGGATTGCGTGTATTCGGTCCCAATAAAGCAGCAGCGATACTGGAAGGCAGCAAGGCTTTTTCTAAGGATTTGATGAAAAAGTACAATATTCCTACCGCAGCTTATGAGACCTTCGATGATCCCGAAGCGGCTCTGGCATATCTGGAAACCGCTGAGATGCCTATCGTATTAAAGGCAGACGGTCTGGCACTGGGTAAGGGTGTATTGATTTGTAATACTTTAGAAGAAGCAAAAGCCGGTGTAAAAGAAATTATGATGGATAAGCACTTCGGTAGTGCAGGTAACCGCATGGTTGTGGAAGAATTCATGACCGGACGTGAAGTTTCCGTACTTTCCTTTGTAGACGGTAAGACTATCCGCACCATGACTTCCGCACAGGACCATAAGCGTGCAAAAGACGGTGATCAGGGCTTAAATACCGGTGGTATGGGAACCTTTTCTCCCAGTCCTTTCTACACGGAAGAAGTAGACGAGTTCTGTAAAAAGTATATTTATCAGGCAACCGTAGACGCTATGGCAGCAGAGGGCAGAGAATTTAAGGGTGTTATTTTCTTTGGACTGATGTTAACTCCAAAGGGGCCCAGAGTATTGGAATACAATGCACGTTTCGGTGACCCTGAAACCCAGGTTGTACTGTGCCGTATGAAAAATGATTTGGTAGATGTGGTAGAAGCATGTATCGACGGTACTTTAGATCAGGTAGAGCTGGAATTTGAAGATAATGCAGCGGTTTGCGTGGTATTGGCTTCTGACGGATATCCGGTTGCTTATGAAAAAGGTTTTGAGATTAGCGGTCTTGAAAATTTTGATGATAAAGAGGATTATTATTGTTTCCATGCAGGCAGCAAGTTTGATGCAGCAGGAAAAATTGTAACAAACGGCGGCCGTGTACTGGGAATTACCGCAAAGGGAGAAAACTTAAAGGAAGCCCGCGCAAAAGCATATGAAGCAACCAAATGGGTGGAATTTTCCAATAAGTATATGCGAAATGATATCGGTAAGGCGATTGACGAAGCATAATATGTTTTATAAGGCGGAAAAAAAGTATGAGGAATGAGAACGGGTTAGTGGAGCTGGATAGCTACAACAGACCGAAGGTGTGTGAAGTTTGTGGCGGTGTGATGGTATTTCAGGGCGTTGGTGAGTATCAGTGCGAAGAGTGTAAAGCCATTGCTTATGATGATTACGGAAAAGTCCGCTGTTACATAGAGAAGCATAAAGGTGCCACAGCAGCGGAGATAGAAATGGGAACGGGCGTAAAGCAACGTGTGATTCGCAATTTGTTAAAAGAAGGACGTTTGGAAGTCGCTGCTGATTCCAAAGTGTTTATGCATTGTGAAATTTGTAAGAAGGAAATCAGAACAGGCAGATATTGTCCGGAATGTGAGAAAAACTATCACAGACGAGTAGAAGAACAACAACGTCTGGAGAGAAGTATAAGTATGCAGGGGTTTGGGCTCGGACAGGAAGAAGCCACCGGGGAAAAAAGGTTCCGCAGGGAACGATAGGAGGAAACTATGGGATACATCAGAGAAAAAAGCAGGGTTTTTATCGGCAGAATGGGAGTTTGTTTTGCAACTGTGCTGTGTGTGGCATTGCTTGTAGTACTGCTTCCGGCAAAAGACGTATTTGCGTATGAAGAAGGTACAGTTACCGCTACATCTGCAAATATTCGTGCAAGTGCAGATACCAACAGTACTGCGCTGGCAAGTGTGGTACAGGGGAATAAGTTGACCATTATTGAGTCAGTAACCGGTACGGACGGACAAGTTTGGTATAAGGTATTTATCGATGCGGACTCACAGGGATATATTCGTTCCGATTTAGTGAGTACTTCCGGCGGTAGCGTTCCGGCAGCAACACCGGCCCCCGATAATAGCAATACATTGAATACTGATGTGTCCATTAATATGGATGGTGTAGAAGCGGTGCAACCTGTGGGGGCATCTGTTACAAAGGACAATGTCAGAGTGCGTGCGGACAGTACCACAGACAGTAGTATTGTAACTACGGTACGTGAGGATGCTGTGCTTACCGTACATGGTACGAAACCCGGCAGTAACAGTGAAGTATGGTATCAGGTAAGCTTTATGGTGGATGGCATAGAAGTAAACGGTTATATCCGTTCTGATTTTGTGACCTTAAACGGTGAACTTTTGCCGATAGTGGAAGAACCGGATGTGCAGCCTCAGCAGCCGGAGACACCTGTGGTGGATACAACACCCCAGCCTAGTGTAACAGAGACAAAAGATTTTGAAACCAAAATAATAGATGGTGTATGGTATTTGATTGACAATAAAGCGGGACAGAACTACCCCATCAGTGCATTATTGGGGGCAGCAGAAGAAAATGCGGATGCATTGGAAGTAGCACAGAAAAAAGTGTCCCGCCAAACCGGCATTATTGTATTTTTATCGATTATTGTCATTATTGCAGTATTAGGTATTACACTCTTAATCTTTAAGTTAAGGGATATGCTGGAAGATGACGGATTGGATTTTAAATCTGCCTTTTTAGGAAAGAATGATACCGGTAACAGACAACGTCCTACAAGACCTGTTGGTAACAATGGAAGAAAGCCGGTAACCAGACCTGTAGGAAGCAGACCCACAGGAGAAACCAAGGGAACTAGACCCGCAGGAGCAGCACAGGGAAGCAGACCCGCAGGAGCAGCACAGGGAAGCAGACCCGCAGGAGCAGCACAGGGAACTAGACCCGCAGGAGCAGCGCAGGGAACTAGACCCGCAGGAGCAGCACAGGGAAGCAGACCCGCAGGAGCAGCACAGGGAAGCAGACCCGCAGGAGCAACACAGGGAAGCAGACCCGCAGGAGCAGCACAGGGAAGCAGACCCGCAGGAGCAGCACAGGGAAGCAGACCCGCAGGAGCAGCGCAGGGAACTAGACCCGCAGGAGCAGCACAGGGAAGCAGACCCGCAGGAGCAGCACAGGGAAGCAGACCCGCAGGAACAACACAGAGCACCGGAACGGAGGGTGCCAGACCTGCAACTACCAGACCTTCCGCACCTGTATATGAAGGTACACTGGAGAAACAGGCAAGAACAGATGTGGAAAACAGAAAATTGGAGAAAGAAACTGCTGTATCCCAGCCTCATAAGGTACGTAACTTTATGACGGATGATGATGAATTCGAATTTGAGTTTTTAAACTGGGACGGTAATGAAGAAAATTAGTATTTGTATAGAGGATGCAAAACGTGCAAACCGGTTTCGCCTTATTGGGAGAAACCGGTTTGTTTTTCTTTTTTAATAATTATTTTACTACACATATATAGTAGAATCCGATTTGAAAAAAATTTTGTGATAAAATGTCGAAGAAAGCAGGAAACATACTAAAGAATGAAGATGTTGACCGGCGGGCATTGGGAGTGTACTGAAGGATATTCTGGACATCGCGTTTGATTAGGGGTAATAACGTGAAGGAAAGAAATTATCAGGTGATAATGCGGGAACTGCGAGAAGACCATGATATGGGGCAGAAAGAAGTGGCGGCGTATCTGGAAATTGACCAGAGATCATATTCCAGGTATGAAACAGGCGTGAATAAATTACCCGTGGACAGACTGGTGCGGTTATGTGACTTATATCATGTTTCGGCAGATTATCTGCTGGGTCGTAAGCAAGAAAAATAAACAGAAGACAAGACTGTTTATAAAGTGCTGGCTACATTCAGGACATTGGCATGTTTGGCGGACTGTTTTTGCTCTCGGAGAAATCCGGGAGCTTTTTCGATTTAAAGAAAATTCCATAGTATTTCCTTTGAATTGAAACGCCCTTCCGAAAGTGGATATATTATTTATGAAAAATAAAAAAACAATAAAAAACTCCAAAAATATTGACTCAAAATCTGATTGTGATAATATGTGTATAACAGATGGAAAAAGGAGGCTTAATTGTGATTATCAAGATAGATTTCAACAGTGATGAAGCGTTGTATTTGCAGGTACGTAATCAGATTATCATGGGAATCGCAACCTCCCATTTTCAGGAAGGGCAACAGCTTCCCTCTGTACGACAGCTTGCAGATGAAATCGGCATCAATATGCATACCGTAAACAAGGCATATACGGTATTAAAGCAGGAAGGCTATGTCAAGGTGGACAGACGTCGGGGTGCAGTCATTGCAGTGGATATTGACAGGATGCAGACAATAGCTGAGTTACGCAGGGAATTGCAGGTTATTTTGGCAAAAAGCAGTTGCAAGAATATTTCTAAAGAAGAAGTACATGCTTTGATTGATGAAATATATGAGGATTATGGAGGACGTTGTTAATGCAGTCACAGTTTACGGACAAGGCGAAAGCGGCACTTTTACTGGCAGAAAAAACAGCGAAGAGACTGAGACAGGGATATGTAGGTACGGAGCACATTCTGGTAGGCTTGTTAAAAGAGCGTACCGGTGTGGCATCCAGAGTGTTGTATGATAACGGTGTGAATGAAGTACAGGTTATGGACATTATCAGGGATTTGATTTCCATGGAAAGCCCCGTGGTAATCAAGGACAGGGAAACCTATTCTCCCAGAGCCATAAAGGTATTGGAGGAAGCACACAAGCAGGCGGAGCGTTTCGGCGAAAAGCAGACCGGAACAGAGCATATTCTGATGGCGCTGATTAAAGAGGGAGAAAATGTTGCAGTACGCCTTTTAAATACCATAGGGGTATCCACACAGAAAATTTATGTGGATATTCTGATTGCCATCGGTGAAGACGGTGGACTTTACAAAGAAGACCTTGCCAAGAATAAGCAAGGCAAAAAGAATGCTTCCACATTGGCGCAGTATAGCAGGGACCTGACGGCACTTGCCAGAGAAGGGAAATTAGACCCTGTTATCGGCAGGCAGGAAGAAATCCAGCGGGTGGTACAGATATTGAGCAGGCGTACCAAAAACAATCCATGTCTGATTGGGGAACCCGGTGTAGGCAAGACTGCCGTGGTGGAAGGTCTGGCGTTACGTATCGTAGCGGGTGAGGTGCCCTTTACCGTTAAAAATAAGAGAGTGCTGACACTGGATTTGTCAGGCATGGTAGCAGGTAGCAAATACCGCGGTGAATTTGAAGAGCGTATTAAAAAAGTAATCAAAGAAGTGATTGAAGACGGCAATGTGATTTTGTTTTTGGATGAGCTGCATACCATTATCGGCGCAGGCGGTGCAGAGGGTGCTATTGATGCATCCAATATTTTAAAGCCTTCTCTTGCAAGAGGCGAAATTCAGCTTATCGGTGCGACTACGATTTCCGAGTACCGCAAGTATGTGGAAAAGGATGCAGCTTTAGAGAGGCGTTTTCAGCCTGTTAACGTGGAAGAACCGGATGCACAGGAAGCCATCCGTATTCTGACAGGTATTAAGCACAAATATGAGGAACATCACAAGGTTACTATTTTACCGGAAGCAATCGAAGCAGCTGTAAAACTTTCCGACCGTTATATCAATGACAGAAACCTGCCGGATAAAGCGATTGATTTAATTGATGAAGCCGCAGCCGCAGCACGTTTGCAGACGGATAAAGTACCCGAAAAGCAGCAGGTGTTACTGGCAGAAATCCAGAAAAAAGATGTACAGATAGAGCGTTCCATCCGTATGGAAAATTTTGAACAGGCCGGTGAATTAAAGCGGGAGCAGGATGAGCTGATAAAGAAATACGAGCGTATGAAAAAACGCTTTGAAGCACAGGAAGAGAGCAGGGAATACACTATCGGTGAAAATGAAATTGCAGAAGTGGTTTCTATGTGGACAAAGATACCGGTCAAGAAACTGGCAGAAAAAGAGAGCGAAAAGCTTTTGAAGCTGGAAGAGGTATTGCACAAGCGCGTCATTGGGCAGGAAGAAGCGGTCAAGGCTGTGGCAAGAGCCATGCGCAGAGGCCGTGTGGGCTTAAAAGACCCCAAACGTCCTATTGGTTCGTTCCTGTTCTTAGGACCTACCGGTGTAGGAAAAACAGAGCTTTGTAAGGCATTGGCAGAGGCGATGTTTGGTTCTGAAAGTGCACTAATCAGAGTGGATATGTCTGAGTATATGGAAGGACATTCGGTATCTAAAATGATTGGTTCACCGCCCGGTTATGTAGGATTTGAAGACGGCGGACAGCTCAGCGAAAAAGTACGTCGCAATCCTTATTCCGTAGTGCTTTTCGATGAAGTAGAAAAGGCACATCCCGACGTGTTCAATATACTGCTGCAGGTATTGGATGACGGTCATATTACCGATTCCAAAGGTCGAAAGGTCAGTTTCAAAAATACGGTATTGATTATGACATCCAATGCAGGGGCACAAAAAATTGTAGAACCCAAAAATCTGGGATTTGCTACGGAGAGTGATGAAAAGAAAGATTATGAGAAGATGAAAAACGGTGTTATGGAAGAGGTAAAGAAACTCTTTAAACCCGAATTCATCAACCGTATCGACGAAATCATGGTGTTCCATCAGCTGACAAAGGACAATATGAAAGAAATCGTAACCTTATTGGCATCCAATTTGTCCAAACGCTGTGAAACACAGATGAATATCCGGTTAAAGCTTTCACCTGCACTGAAGGAGCATCTGGTAGAAAAATATGCAGACCGCAAGATGGGAGCACGTCCTTTAAAGAGGGCTATCCAGTCAGTGGTAGAGGATGCATTGGCAGAAGAAATATTGCAGGGCAGAATCAAGAGGGGCGATGGGGTTACAGTTGGTTTCAAATCAGGAAAAGTTGCATTTACCGTGGCAGAAACCGTATAAATTTTGGGGTATGTGTAGACATGTTTTTTGCCGGAAACAGCAGAAAAAATTCTCCCAAACTATCAATTTTTAGTGGAAAGTACCGCCCGGATATATTATACTAATATTATACTTATGGGGAGAACCCTGAATTCAGGAGGATGTACAAATGGCAATCGTAGCAGAATTACTTCGTGCAGAAGAAAATGGTGCAATCAGTTTTGGTAATCATACACTGGCACAGAAAACTAAGGTAGAGGACTTTGCTCATGCAGGGGATTTATACAAGGTAAAAACCTTTAATGAAATCACCAAACTGGAAAAGAACGGTATGTTCCTGTATGAATCCGTACCCGGCACTTCTGTAGTGGATTTCAAGGAAACAGATAAGGGTGTAGAGTTTGTGGTAGAAGGTGCAGAGGATGCACAGTTGACCATTGGTTTAAAAGAAGACACCGAATACGAAGTATATGTTGCAGACAATAATATTGGCAAGATGCATACCGGATTTGGCGGCAAGCTGAGTCTGAGTGCAGAACTGGCTAATGCAGGTGAAGTAACTGTTAAAGTGGTACAGAGCGTATAATCTGCGTTACCGCTCATGCGGCAGAATGCGAGGGAGCATGGCAAAAGGAAAAAAGACAACTAGCTTTTTTTGTCAGAACTGTGGACATGAGTCACCTAAGTGGATGGGGCAGTGTCCGGGCTGTCGGGAATGGAATACCTTTGTAGAAGAACTGGTTAGTACAGCCTCTTTAAAGAAAAACGGCGGTACGGCAGACGGCAGTATACGTAGAGAACCGGCAGTGTTGTCTGAAATAGAAATGAATGAAGAGGACAGGATACTTACGGGTATCCGGGAACTGGACCGTGTACTGGGAGGTGGCATAGTAGCAGGTTCTTTGACACTGGTGGGGGGAGATCCCGGCATCGGAAAATCTACACTGCTTTTACAGATGTGCCGTTTTCTGGCAGCAGACGGTCATAAAGTGCTATATATATCCGGCGAAGAGTCTTTAAAGCAAATAAAAATGCGTGCAGGACGTATCGGTACATTTAATGACAACCTGCTTTTACTTTGTGAAACCAATCTGGATATTATTGAGGATACCATTAGGAAACATAAGCCGGAGGCGGTTATCATTGACTCCATACAGACTATGTATAATGAAAATGTGTCCGCAGCACCGGGCAGTGTATCTCAGGTAAGAGAATCTACCGGTGTATTTTTGCAGCTTGCAAAAGGACTGGGGGTATCCGTATTTATTGTAGGACATGTGACAAAGGAAGGTACGGTGGCAGGCCCCCGTGTATTGGAGCATATGGTGGATACCGTGCTTTATTTTGAAGGAGACCGGCATGCCTCTTACAGGATTTTACGAGGGGTTAAGAACCGTTTTGGCTCCACCAATGAAATCGGTGTCTTTGAGATGAAAGAAGAAGGATTGGTGGAAGTAGAGAATCCTTCGGAATTTATGCTAAGTGGCAGACCCAAGGATGCCAATGGTTGCGTAGTAGCCTGTTCCGTAGAGGGCACCAGACCCCTGATGATAGAGATACAGGCACTTGTTTGTCACAGTAATTTCGGTATTCCCCGTCGTCAGACCACCGGCACGGATTTTAACAGAGTAAATCTCCTGATGGCAGTATTGGAAAAACGTCTGGGATTGCAGATGGGAAACTGTGATGCCTATGTCAATATTGCAGGCGGTATGAAAATCACAGAGCCTGCTGTGGATTTGGGCATGGTTATGGCAATCGTATCCAGCTTTAAAAACCGCCCTATTGATGAAAAGACAGTGGTTTTTGGAGAGGTCGGATTAAGCGGTGAAGTGCGTGCGGTCAGCATGGCTGAAAAACGCGTACAGGAGGCAAAAAAACTGGGCTTCACTACCTGCATTCTGCCTGCAGCCAATTTAGAAGCCTTAAAGGATATCAAAGGTATCAAACTGGTTGGTGTATCCGGTGTGCAGGATGCGATAGGGTATATTAGGTAGTGTAATGTGGGCAGAAATCTGCGACAAGAGTGAAAGGGAAGGGTTGAGTTATATGTCGGGAAAGAAAGATACAAATAATGGATTTGCACTTTCTGATGAAAAAATGGATTTTTTAATTAAAGAAGCTGTTAGGCTTGAATTGGAAAAAAGAAAAATACAAGGTTTGAAGTTACAGAAAACAGACGCGACAATGGTGAATGCTTATGCAAAAAAAGCCTGAGATAGTGTGTTTTGCCGGCCCCAACGGTTCTGGAAAAAGTACAATCACGAAAATGTTGTTACCGTATGTAGCAGGAAAGTATATTAATGCTGATGAGATTCAGCTAAGTACCTTTTGCTCATCGCTTGAAGCAGCACAGGAAGCAGAGCGATTAAGAGAAAAGGCATTGGAATGTAGTGAGGATTTTTCTTTTGAAACGGTGTTGTCTACAGATAGAAATTTAGATTTGCTTAAAAGAGCAAAAGAAAAAGGATATTTTATACGGAGAGGAAATTGAGCGTATATATAAAAAACGAAATGATGAAGAACTTTTATGGGAAAATGAATTTTGGACTGTAGAACAAATAAAACAGTTATTATAGCAATTGGATAAAGAATATAAGAAAATTTGTATTTTCTGCTTGCCTAATGCCTGTCACCTATGCTATAATACAATTCGTTGGTGCAGTAAAGCATTGGCAAACAGAATATAGGGGAATAGTACAGCGGTAGTGCGGCGGTCTCCAAAACCGTAAACGGGGGTTCGATCCCCTCTTCCCCTGCTGAATGAAGAGTCGAAGACAGAGATGTTTTCGACTTTTTATGTGATGTGATAAAATATGTTTGGAAACTGAAGATAGGAGTGGTAGAGCGTGAAACGAAAAATTGTTTTGGGAATAATAGTGCTTTCTATAGTCGGCTTGTGTGCCTGTGGAACTGAAACAAAAAATGGTAGTACAGGAACGGAAAATGAAATTAGTACAGAGATGCCTACTTCCAGTGCTGTGAATACGACTGAACAGTCCGGAGGAGAAATTGAGACAGAGCGTGAGGAAAATATAACAGAAGTAGCAGATACCACAGAGGTAGTTGCACCTTCCGCAGAGGAAGTGTATGCCATGCGTACTGATGTATTGGCAGGAATGACAGCTGAGGAAGTTGAACGCTTAAAAGAAAATATAAAAGTGGCAAATCTGGCGATGGAAAGAGCCTATTTAAATGATAATTTGTTTGAGAGGCTTTCTGACACTGAAAACTTATATTGGAATTATATAGACCAGAAAGGAGACATTCAGATAGGCTGGGCACTTTCCGGTGATGTGGAGTATGACAGTTCTCTGGGACTGACTTATGAAGAGTTTAAAGAGCAGTATGGGGAACCTGTTATGGCATACAATCGTTTTGATGCCGACAATTTTATTGCCCTTATGCAGGAAATGAGTGACAGTCTTGCGAGCGACCTCTTGAAAAACGATTTTGCTAATTTAATAGAAAATATGGAGTTGGCAAAAGAAACACACGATGTAGAATATATCAAACAAATATACTATATCTTACATGATATGGATTATTATTTGTTACGTTACGGTCCGGAAGATGTGGCAAAGTACACTGAGGATGATTCTACCATATTAAAATATTATGGTGTGTTGGAAGTTTATAAGTAAGAAGAATTTATAAAGGAACCGGTACTATAAAAGTACCGGTTCTGTTTATAGCTATACAATTTTACTCTTTCCTTTGCGGCATTCTAAAGATATATTTTCCACATATTTTGTAATATGGTTGTTCGGAATCTTTGCATATGTAATACCAGTACGCATCGCATACCGGTATTCCTATAAGCCCTATAAGCAAAATCCATGCAACCACGAAGAAAATATTGCATTGTCCCCAAAAGAAGGTAAACGGAAGTTCAGAATAGTCCCAAACTTTTAACCCCAGCCAAATGTTTACAATGAGTCCTACAATCCCTTCGCCCAATGTACATAGAAGAGTAGAAATACCTATTTGAACCAGATAGTCTAATTCGTATCCCCAGATATTGTTAGGTGCATCAATACAAAACACGCCTAAAAATCCTGCGAGAAGCAACATGCTGATATGGGAATGGCCTCGCCAGAGCAGTTCTATACAATAATAGGCACTTCCGCAAAGCATAAACAATATTGCTCTGCGGAAGATATTTTTAGCCGTATTCATTTTATACCTCTGATAATCCGGCATTGTTTAATAAAACAGAAATGCTATTCTTGGCTTGTTCCATAGCAGCATTGTAGACATCAAGATATTCTCCGGTAAGTTCTGATACCGCATATACTAATGCTTCAACAGACTCTTTGCTGTTTAATGACAGAATGTACATCTTCATCTGGTTAAAATAAGTTTGATGATGCATTTTGTTCATGGAAGCAGTGAAGTATAAGGCTACAATCTGTTCAACACTGTACGGCTTGCAGCTTTTTCCATTCGCATGGTAATACATAGGGACTTTGGTCTGGATAGCCAGGTCAAAGATTTCCTTGATATTTCGCTGGTCTTCATCGGTATAACTGAAATATTCTCTTTCACCATCAATTTCCAAAGCGACACCATTATTAATAGCAGAACTGCACAGCATAGAAAAATCCCAAATTTTATTCTGTTTCAATTCCTCTAAGGTGGGGACATGGGGCTCCGGTTCGGGGACCGGAACGGGTGCTACATAAATATCACCTTCTGTATCGGACAGGATAAAGGTCTTGTTGTCAGCAAGTTTCTGATATACAAAAGTCATATTGCTAAAGTCAGACTGCACAATATGATTGTGCTCGTTTAATTCCACAAAGCCGCTTTGAACAGCGGCTTTGTTTGCTTCGTCCGCAGAAGAAAAGCAAAGTTTTACCCTTTTCCGGTCAGCAGGAGAAGGGTAATTGGTTAAAGTAACAGTATGTAATTTTTCGTTGTTGGTAAATTTAATAATTGCCATGTGTTAGAGTTCCTTTCGTTTATTGTTTTAGAATTAATTTCCAATAGGGAGTCTTTCTAAGTAATATAAAAAGCTGAAAGAATGATATGTTTAGTTTATTGGTTCTGATATTATTTAGTTTTCAACAAGTATATATATTTGGTCAGAATCAGTACCAACGGTTCCGCTACCATACACACAATAGAGAATAAATCTATCATATCCGCTTACATCTATCTTTTCTTCTGCCGAAGTTGCTGATGCAATATATTGCGTTATAAGAGTTAAATTATTCCCCACATGATATGGTATTAAGTTGTCTGATGTAGTTCCATATATATTTATAACTAGATTTTTTGTTGAACCACCAGCACTTCCCATCCCTTTTAACGTTAAATATTGTCCACTTCTTTTAAAGTTAATTTGTCTTGATAATATACCAGCGTTCCAAATAAAAGATGTTTTACTGCTTACCGGTTTTGCTTTTTCAATCATTGCCATTATGCCGTCACCTCCGTACTGTCTTCATCAGCTACTTCTTCATACCAATGAATATAAGGTTCAGTTGTAGCGTTGCCTTCTTCATCGGTAAAGGAAATCCAGCAGCCTGCCAGACTATCATTCACTTCCTTCACCGCCTTAGCAGAAGCAGCAATATTGCTGCTTTCGCTGGTGAGGGAGTCGGTGATACCATGAATGGCACCACAGTTTTTCTCAAGGGTGTTGGTGTCGTCAGAACCGTCCCCCATGATAACAGAGTCAGATTTTGTCCAACGGGAACTAAGCACATAGCCCGCATCGGTTTTGATATAGTCTTTGAATTTTTTAAAGCCTGTTAATATACTCATAATTTTTCCTCCTTAATTCCAGGGTTGAACCCAGATGGTTTTACCGTTCATTTCTTCTTCCGTGGGCTCCGTATCGGAGTAAAATTCATCGGGAGAAGCCACAAATTCATTCAGCAGATAAAGCTGTAATTTGCGGATTTTATTTTGCAGGGAATTCAAAAACGAAGCCCGAAAGCCTTTGAAGAACGATGCATTCTCCAAAAGGGCAGAGGCATTTGAAAATTTCCCGTTCTCTATGAAGTTTTCATGTTGTGCAAGCACTGCATTGTCAGAAATGCCTGCATCGCTGTGAGGTGTAAAAAGAATATCGTTCAGTTCCATAGGCATCACCATTCCTTCAGCCAGTGGCTGTTTGTAGTCTGGGCAACAGGCTCTGTGTCACTGACAATGGTAGTCAGGGTGGTTAAGGCTGTCAGTCCCACATTGTACAGTTCCTCTTCCAAAAGGTTGAAGTATGCACTGTCAAGTATATAAGGTTCCAGTGTTTCTTTGTTCTCCTGATACAGTGCGGCAGCAGCGGCGGTATTGCCGATTTCCTGTAACGCATAGTATTGCAGGATTAAATCTTTCACGGAATCGTCAATATCCTTTTTGGTGCCTGCCGCTATGGGGGACTTAGGAAAATTGCTTCCGAAGTTGTGTGAATAGTTCATAAAAAATCTCCTTACAGTGTATTTAGGTTGTTTCACGGGAACGCCTATAAACCCGGATTAAGCATGATACAACGGATAGAACCGGTACATGGTAATCTTGCTTGTGGCAGAATCCGTATTGTTTTCAATGCGGCTTATGATGTAGGAATGTACCTGTGTCTCCTGTTGTTTACGGTATTCAATTTTGGTGTTGATATCCAGAAAAGGAATCATCTTGGTGGAAATGGTAACAGTGTCATGGACGGAAGATGACTGTTTGTTATAGTACACAGCATTTTCCATAGCCACACTGTCAGACAGAATATTGTCAAAGGTATCACCTGTTTTTACATCTAACACTTCCCCGATTTTCTGGACGGTAAAAGGACTGTCCGGCTCCACACGCAGGGTAATATTGTTTTCACTGCAATTGTAGCGGGCTGCAAAATAAGCCTTGGTATAATAAGAATCCTCTGCATTATCGGTGAGAACGCAGAGGGAATGGGGCTGGTACTGTCCTAAATAATAAGCCACATAGGCTGAATCCTTGTACCGGATTTGGAATACATAAGTTTTTCCGGATTCCAAAAGTGCGGTATCAATATAGTCATTGGTATTGTCTCTGTAAAGTGGGAGGGCATCCAGTGCATTGATACGGATTTTGGTTTCCAAAGCGTTGGTGGTATCCGGTGTAAAAGCAATGAAATCACCGGTTGCATATGTCCCGTAATCATCCAGTGACAATGTGTAAATATTGTCAGTCAGTGTACAGGCGGAAGCGAAACGGTCAATATCATAGGTGGTGCCGAACACTTCTGTGATGTTTTTTATATCCTCCAGATTGTAGGTGCTGTTTTCCGTTTCTTCGGCAAGAAGTATCTGCTGTAAATAAGAGTTGCTTAAAGTCAGCGGGTCATGTTCACAGGAAGGAATCTGATTAAAACAGAAGTTGCCGTAGATGTCAAAATACATCTGGCAGTTGGGGTAGAGTTCCCGAACCTCTGAGAGAATTTCCTCTATGGTACAACCTGCAGTAAACTCTAAATCATAAGGAAGCTGGTTCCAAAGAGGATTCCCCGCACGGTAGTCTTCATAACTGGTGTTATTTTGGGGCATGCCCATTGCTTCACCAATATCGTCTACAATAAAATCCGTCAGAGGCGTTTCAGCCCTTAAGAGATTTTCCACCACCTGTTTTAAGGTGACAGGGTTACCGTCATCATCCAGATTGGGAATACGAATAGTGGGAGCACCACCAATCTGTCCGTTACGCAGCCCGTTTAATCGGGAATACCAGTCAGACAAGTCTACACTTAAGGAGTTGTCGGTCACATTGTAGGAAGTGTTGGCCTCCGTAATGAGATAGTAGCCACAGTCGTACCAGTGGTACTCGTCTTCTTTGAGACTGTAAATACCAATCTGTAATTTAAAATGACATCCAATCCAGGAAAACAGTTTCTTTTCCACGGAAGCGGTTCGATAGCAGTTGTCCAAAAGCAATACAAAAGAGCAGGTCCTGCGGATATCGGACTGGGAGTCCACGGAGTAGGAGCCTATTTGGGAAACACCGGTTAAGGAGTCCAGAATGTTTCCGGCATCATTTAAAATCAGCAGCCGGTATTTGTAGTCCATGGAGGACTGTAAAAGCAGGTTTTTGTCAGTTTCAGTAATCGGGTATTTCATATTACCACCACCTTACTTCTACGTCAGAAAGCCCTGTTTCGTACAGGGTCTGCATATCGTTTACGTCACCGATTTCAACCCATTCAAAAGTAAGCTGGCGGATATCGGAGTGGGAGCCCCGGCTGTCAGTAGGCGCGCCGGTAACCCGAACCAGCCAGATGCGTCCGTCACCGAGCTTTAAGATAAGGGGCTTTTTGCTTGTGAGACGATTCTTAAACGCGTTGCGGTACTGTAAGCCTGCCGCATTGTCTACTTTTCCGCCGTCATCTTTTAAGAAAGTGCCGGTAATGGAACCGCTGTCACAGTCAAGGACAGAGTGGGAAACTACGTTTAAATATCTGCTGTTTAGCAGTTCCTGTGTGGACGTAGTCATATTACGGCTGGTGTTGCAGCCGTCCACGTCATAGACAGTGCCGTACAGACAATCCTTGTCGGTGATGTAGAAACCGTCGAAGTCAGAATATACTGTGCGGATGTCATAAGAATTTTCCATGCCGCCTGCAAAAGAAGAAACACAATATTCGTATTCCACTTCTGCACGGGCATAGGTGTCCGTAAAATGAACCAGAAAATCGTCAATGGTTTCAATTTTCTTTACAAAGATGGTAGTCCATTTTACTGTGCCGCGTTCCCTTCTGCGGATAACCAGATAATCGGTGGTGCGGGTGCTGAAACCGGAGTTACCGGCTTCCAAGCTGTTACTAAAGTTAGCATTCAGTTTGGTATCCCATGTCCAGTCGTCATCAAAGCTGCCTGTGTTGGCAGAAGGGTCAGAGGATAAATAAAGATGGTTGTAGGTGCCGTCGCCAAGTGCCAGAGAAGTGATATTGGCAGCAGGGGTGGCGGCAGGGTTCAGGGCATATTTGCCGCTGCAAAAGGTTGTGCCTAAAAATAGCATATAACTGCCTCCTTTATTCATTTATTTGTTATGTGCGGGAATAAACGGATAAATTGTAAATACCGTTAATACGTTTAACCTCAAAGATGGAAAGGGTATCAGGGAGAAGTAACATACCGGATTCCGTATCGGGGGTGGCACCGGGAAGTGCTATAAACTGGGCAAAACCGGAATCGGGAACTGCCAGTTTGCAATAGTAGCTGCCACATACCTCAATGACAGAGAGAGAAAAGGCATTATCCCCGGCTTTAAAAAAGGTGCCAAGAGGAAGCTTGGATATATCTGCCAAAAGGCAGAAGTCATCTGTGACAGAAAAGCCCTCGTTGTAAGTAAGTGTATTATTCTGTAGGGTCAGTCTGCCATCGGCAAGAGTGTAGTTGTCATTGGCAAGAGCATAACCGATGGAACGGATATTTAACTGTAGCTGAATATAGCCGTTCTGATAGTTATTCTCTACCTGAAAGACCACATTGGCAGGAATCGTATTAAAAGAAACATTCACTGCTACATAGCCGGTATCCAGAGACATGCCGTGAGTGGTTTCGCCCACAGCCCTGAAATAATAAGTATTGTTGTTTTCCAATCCGTAGAAGCTGTGGGAAAGAGCAGCAGTAGGGTAAAGAGTTTCAGAAGTTTCCAACAGGGTTTTGTCGTAGGAATACTTCATAAACTGAAAGCTTTTCAGCGTTTCATCTTCTGCCTGTGCATAGGACAATTCCAAGGTTAGGTTGGCATTTTTGCAGTTGTAGCCATCCGTAAGATTGGTAAAAGCAAATTCCGGGGCGGTAAAACAGTAAAATAAAACAGCCTCGGAAAGGCCGCTATGGTTGTTGTCCTCATCGAATACCTGTACCTGAGCCAGATACTGATTGCCGGGTGATAGCGTACCACCGGGTATGGTATGGCTGGAACTCATATTGTCTACACGGTCACTGTCATAAGCGATTTCACCGGTGGCATTGTCCGTAATAATGACCTGATTTTGCACTGCCTGATTATCGTTGTAGGTATACTGAAGCTTGTAGTCAAAAGCAGGGTCAAAAGGAGCAATGGGTAAAAGGACGGGGGTTTCCAGAATTTTTGACATAATAGTCCTCCTTTGTTATTTGTGTTTTTTATAATTGATTCCGCAGATATGCATATGCCGGAAAATACCGTTGGGGATTTTAACCCAGACGCTTTGTCCAAGCGACAGAGTGCCACCCAGGGCATTAGGGACAGCATAGAGCTGTCCCATGTAGTTAATCTGATAAGTACCGTCCTCATTGATACCCCAGACGGTACTTTTGAAGGTTTTGTCATATCGGAGTGCCTTGAGGCGCTTCTCCAAAAGAATGTTGACAGAGTCTAAAATATTTTCTCCAATGGTTTTCATAGGTCCTCCTTGTGGGTGGGTTGTTGGAAATAGGAGATTGGTAAGCGGTTGTAAAAAGTTTCTTCACAGACTCGCTCTCGCTCCATGAAAGACGTAACGGATGCTAAGCTCGCAGATGAAATAAATTTCATCTGATACCTCGCTAAGCACCGACGTCTTCCAAGGGTCTGCTCCAGAAAACTTTTTACAACCGATATCCAAAATGCCTATTTCCAACAAGCCCGGTAGGTTAGTAGTTGTAGGTTGCACGCGACTGTAGAGTGAAACGTCTAATGACGGTAAGCCCGCTGGCGGGCATCTATCTGCATCTGGTGAAGTTCCTTACGCAGATTTTCATAGCCTGTCTGGTTGGTGATATTGGGCAGGGTCAGGTTGATGTTTTGTACTACGGACTGGGTAGTAGAGGGGAGTTTGGAAAAGTCAAAGCCGCCTGCTACATAATCCTGCATGGCAAGGCTGCCGTAGTCCATAGAATTGCGCATCAGCGTTGCCGCAAGGTTGTCCTGCTGGGAAGAGGTTAGGACAAGTTCACCCTGTTGTAAGAGGGCGGGAACGGCAGGGGTTAAGTGGTCCTCCGTTGCAGCCAGCAGTAGTTTTAACTTATCATCGGTTTTTTCCGGTGCTCCTACATATCCGCCTTTCAGTCCATTGTGGTAGACGGGGATATCTTTGAGTGCTTTCGGGGAAAGATATTCAATGGCAGGAGTGGTTCCTACACTGCCAAGGGTAGAGATACCGGCTTTGGCATCCAGACCTATCTTGGCTGACAGAGCGGCGGCATTTGCCTGTGCCTGCTGTAAAGCGATATACTGAGTGGTGAATTTCTGCAGGGCTTCCAGTCTGCCGTTAAGTACCTGCGTTTCCCAGTCAGCCCCTAAAATCTCAGCGGTAATAAGAGCATTTTGTTGTTCTTCATAGACGGAACTGATTTCACTCCACTGTTCTTTATAGGCTTCCAGTGCAGAAATCTGGTTATCCAGAGAAGCGGTAGCGTTCTCCATTTCCTGTTCCAGTGAAGCAATTTGGTCTTCCAAGAGGGAGATTTCCATCTGTTGTTCCTGTTCGGCAAGGTTTTCTTTTGCGGCTTTCACTTCGTCCATGTCAGCAGTATAAACAAACTGCCCGTTTACAAACTGTTTTATGGAACGCTGGCTTCTGGCACGTTCTGCCTCGTACTGAGCCTGCTCCAGAGCAATCTGTTCTTTACGGGTTTCGTTCTCCTTGTTCAGGGCATCGATTTGTGCCTGCACAGCATCCATCTTAAACCGGTAAGACTCTTCGATGACTTCTTTTTGCTTCTCCAGTGAGTCGATTTCCTTATCAATGCGGTTGGTAACAGTGTTTACTACTTTGTCATAAGAGGACAACTGGGACTCGTAGAGGGAGGAAAGCCCGTCGTAGTATTCTTCGGCGGTGATTTTGCCGGCGGTGTAGTAATCGTCTAAGAGGGATTTACGCTTGTCCAGATAGTCGCTAAAGGTGATGAGGTTTGCATCTAACTGTTTTTCGAGAAGGGAGGTTTCTTTGTCGAGGAGGGCGGTGTAGTCGGTTTCGGCGGCATTTGTTGCAGAAGTGCTGGTACTAATATTTCCTAAATCAACTGCTAGCGAATTAATTTTGTTAATATCGGCATGTGCTTTTTCAAGAACGGCACTTACTTTAGTTTCATCCATTCCGGATTCTATTGCACTAGCTGCCCAGTCATTCAATTTTGATTCAGCCAATGCTTCGTAACTTTCTGCCAATTCATAATTGGTAGAAGCTAAATAGGAATTTGCTTCAGCTTCATTATTGATTTTTTCTACGTTCTCAACAATGCTTTGAACCATTTGGGCTTTCATTGCCGTAATTCGTGCTTCTGCGAGGTCGTACATAGCTTGCTCGTTGAGGCTTAACTGACCATCTTCTAACTCAAGATAATCTAAGAAGTGAGAGCCTTGTTCTACAATGGACTGAAACTGATCAATGGTAATAGAACCGGTAGAAGAATAGGAGTCCATTGTATCTTTGAGGTTCTGGTATGCCGATTGAATATCATTTAATTGGGAGTTAAGTTGGCCAAGATTATTCTGATTACCGGAGGCATCTTCCAGAGCAAAAATATCAGAAAAGGAATCATTAGATATACTTGCAAGTCTTTTTAATTCATTTTCATATAATTCGATATTTTCCTGTGCAGACTTAGAAGCGTCGTAAATACGGAGCCAGATTTCAATTTGATGTTGGTCAAAATCTTTCGTGTAATCTTCAAGAAGAGATAATCCTTTAGTGTCGATGGCAAAGTCAGGAGTTTGATTTCCTCTGTCACCCTTGATGTCAGTGGTAATATCAATTAAGGAATTGCGAAGATAAGAAAGGGAAGCCTGCTCATCAGCAATTATGGGAGTGATGTCAAGTTGAATGCCAAGCCTGTCCAATTCATTTTGGAGTTCTCTTGCAACAGGTAGAACATCTAAGTCACCATCTGTAAAAGATAATAAATTTTTGAATTGTTCTTCAAGTTGTCCACGGGTTTCTTCGTCTAAATACATCAAAGGATTTAATATGTTATCTTCGATATAATCTGTATAATCAGAAGAATTTTTTGGATCAATGGTTTCCCAATCTATCTGGGGGATAACCGTTTCTACAAATGCCTGAGTATTAGGTAGAAAAGATTGGTAAAATTCATTTTCCTTTACCCATGCCTGCAAATTAGGGAAAATTTGTGAGTAATAGTCATTTAACAACTTTTCTTCGGCGGCTAAATCCTCTTTCAATTTAGCTTGCTTAGCACTAAATGTATTGTCAACATATTGTTGATATAATGAAAACGCGTTAATTAACTGTTCTTCGGTTGCTTCCTCGGAATCGTAAAAAACATAATTTCCGGAAATACCAACTCCCTCAAGACCGGCTTCTTTTAAGCTTTTTTCTAATGCGTTTATATAGTCTTGTCCTAATGCAGGGTCTAGAGTGAATTGTCCTGCATTAGAATTAAAAACAGAACTTATATTATTAAAACTACGCGCATATACATCTTCTAACTGGGCAAGTTCACCATTTAACGTGGCTATTTTGTCTTGAGATGTTTCGACATTTTGATAAATGCCGTCTGCAACTTTGTCCAGATTGTCAATATAAGTCTGGTTGGCAGCTCGTTGACTTGTTTCAATCAGTTCGTTTAACTTAGCAGTAGTTTCTTCGGCATTGCTACCGATATTAAGCAATGCACGTCCTTGGTTGTCGTATCCGTACACTAAACTGGGCGCAATTTCCGCAAGCTCTTGTGAAATAGTGAGGTATTCCTCGTATTCTTCACCGGATAAAGATACTCTTTCTGAAAATTCATTCACACCATTGCTCAATTCCAGAAATCGGTCTTTATTCTTGTTTATAACAGAGGTAATGCTGTTTAAAGTATTTTGTGCCTCTTTGATTGCAGATTTTGCTTCTTCATAACCTTCTCTTATTGCGGTTGCAGTTTCTTCCTGTTTCTTTTTGTAAATACCCAGTGCAGTTGTTGCAACGGTAATAATAGTGGTAACGGCTGCGATAGCCGGATGTGCTTTTGCCAGAGCCAGAATACCGGTGCCGATGTTTCTTATGTTGTTTCCAAATCCTTTAATTTTGGATGTAAGCGCAGTGAGTTGAGCATTTTGGGTCTTTTGAGAAAGAGTTACTCCGGTAGTTGCTGCAATTTGTTCTACTTCTGCCTGTGTTAAAATGCCTGTTGCCGCAGCAAGACTCAACTTTTTTGCAGTCAATTCCACGGTCTGAGCTTCTTCACCTTCGGTAGCCGCAGAAAGTCCCATGGAATACATGATTTCTTTTGCTTTAGACTGGCTATTGGTTGCAGAGGCAATCGCATTCTGCAACTCCGCATTGCTTAGCTGTTTTTTACTACTCAGTAATCCGGCTTCTACCATTGCCTGATATTGTTGAGTTGTTGTAAGCCCTTGTGTTGCTAATGTCTGTTGGATTTGGGCAGTATTTAACCCTTGGGTGGACATTAAGAGAGCGGTTTGCTTAGGTGTAAGATCAGAAAGGGCGTTGGCATACTCTTGAATTTTGAGTATATCAAAACTACCGTAGTTACTGTCAGTAATTGAGTTGATTTCATTAATGTAAAATTGACGTTTAAATTCAGATATATTTCCCAAGGCATTTATTTGGGAGATGTTGAAAGCTGAAACATCAAAGTTATTTATTTTTTTTAAAGATACTATGTTATCTTTAAAGGCATCGATTTCCTTTTTTAAGCTTTTGATTTTCTATTTATGGGATTGAATATATAATGTTTTCGGGTTATAATATATAAAATAAAAGTAATGTGGGGGATGATATGTCAAAAAAAACAATCAATTATGTATTAGAAGGTAGTAGTAAAGACAAGGAAATCTTTAAATTTTATAAAAATGAATATTTATCAATAGTAGGTGTGGGATGGGACTTTACTAAGAAAAATATAGAATCCTACACCGTCATTGATGAAACCAACAAAGAACAATACTCCTTCTGGAAAGGAGCATTGGGAGTAGCCCTGTTTGGTGGTGCTGGTGCAATAGCCGGTGTAAATGGCAAAACCCGAAAAGAATACCTCATCGCAATCGAATGGAAAGATGGAGAAAAGTCTTTGATACTGATTGATGACGAGTATTATAAGGTGTTTGTTAAAAGCATGTTTTAATAACATATTTTAGGTTTAGAAAAGCTAGTCTGGCAGACTGGCTTTTATTTATATATTCAATCTCATTCTACGCTGCTTCTTGGAGTTGCCTCCTTGCCGGTCTGGTTACCGGCGAGCATAGACTATCATATGTTCCTTTCATACGATAGAAAGTGGACTGTCTCTCTGAATCTTGTGTATACAAGACCCTGTGCCTTACAGTCTCTGCGCCTCCTCCTCGTTACACGTTAGGTCATAGAGTTTCCACCTCTATTTAAAGAGCCTTACATTCTCTTGGTTTGGTTTCGCGATTATCCATGTATATCTAATGAGTTTAAGTATCATTAGAGTAACGCATTGACATTATTGGTTAGTCAAGTTGTCCGGTATAAAGGGCAAAAGGAATATACCGGTTAGGATTTCCCGATGTGTTACTTGCTTGCACTTTCACACTTTGACACGTTTTATAACCTGCAGTATGGAGTCACCTCCATAAAGGGCAAAATCGTTGTTTTGATCTACCACGGTTAAAGTAGGCTGCCAGACCGCCTACAGCTACGCCTAATGGCGAGATAGTATTTGATAAAGAATCAACCGCATTTACACCGATTGTTCCTAAATCCACAAAAAGCTGCAATAGTTTAGAGTCTGCAACAGTATTGGATAAAGTTGCAAAAGCTGACTGGAAACGGGTAGTAGAAGCCGCCAGTGAATCGATATGTGCACTTTGCACCTCATATGCTACACCGGAAGCAGACAGGATTGTTTGTAGTGCCTGTTCCACTTCAGAAATATCCGTCTTCTTGATTGCCTCAGTCGGTGAGCCTGCAAGCATACTGCCTGCTAAATCCGTATCCTGCAACCGGTCAGCCAGAGCCGTATAGATTGCCAGTGACTCATCCAGACTGTGGCCTGCATCTGCGAGGGCAGAGGCAGCCAGTGAAAAGCCGGTGGCAAAGCCGGAAGGGGAGAGGGCATATTCCTTGGAGAGGGCACAAAGGCGGTCTACTAAAGAAATAGCATTCTCGGTTTCTAAGTTAAAGGCTTTCATAGTAGAATGGAGTGCGGCAATTGCC
>JAFUNK010000009.1 GCA_017482205.1 Lachnospiraceae bacterium | reverse complement strand
TTTGGTTCTCGGAAATCGCTTCCGCAAGGAACGATTTCGAAGAGCTTCAGCTCTTTTTTACTGTTTTGTTTGGTTCGTTACTTCTGAATTTTCTCTTTAAGAATTTTCAGGGTTGCATTGCTGTTTATTTGTCAAGGTACTTGGGTTACTATCGCAACCTGTGTTGTTGTCACTCTTTCGAGCCGCAACTCATTTAGAATATCACGCCTTTAATTCTTTGTCAACATATTTTTTTCATTTTTCTTATAAAATATTTTGCTGACAAAATCTGATATTCTTCCGCCCTTTCAGACGGTGGATTTTTATTATAGCATTGGGTGTAAATATTTGTCAATCTCTATATTTATTATTTTTCTTCATATTTATTATTTTTCTTCAAATTTCATATTTGCTTTACTACTGAAACAAGAGGCATTAAACTTACAGGCTCTCGCAAATTTCCTATAAATTCAAAACAGGGTGTTTCCGGTTATTACTCCCATCAAACACCCTGTGGCTTACTGCTTACTTTTATTACATTCCCATTGCACCTATCTGTAGTTTTTGTGCAATCATGTCTACCAGCACCTGCAAATAATTGTAATTGAATATCACGCTTAACACCTTGCTGTCCGTTACATACTGCAATATCTGTTGTCCCAGCATACCCATACCAAAGGTAATAATGAAAGAGAACAGTGTCCATAAAAGCACAATTGTTTCCAGTACACCAATTACTGCTCCCAATAATTTATCCACTGTTTTTACAACAGGCAGTTTGGCTACCAGTTTTGCCGAAAAGAACACGATACTGAGCAGCCTGTGCACAATACACAAAATCAGCAACAACACAATCGCTACAATCATGCTTATAATATCTTTTTCAAAATATTTGCTGAGTGCGGTTCCAATCAAAGCCACTGTCAGGCAAAGGACTACCAGCGATACAAAAGAAATGATTTCCTTAACCATTCCCCTGTGAAGTCCTTCCGCAATTCTCCAAATCAATACAATTGCTGCAATCAATAATAACCAGTTCATATGTACTCCTTATCTCATCAGTATAACGTCTATCGTATCATCGGTTACCAAAGTATATCTGTATTTTCCACTTGTGGGTACTAATAACCGCACCTGTTTTTTAAAGATACCATTATATTTTTCCACACCATCCATAGTCGTAATGATACATTCTTTCTCATTATATATAATGTAAGTATCTTTATCAAATACTATATCTGCATAGTCCATATCAAATTCTTTGGACTCAATCAAATTACCTGCGGCATTATAAATATCCAGACGATATCGTTTTTCAGACGCTTCATTATAAAAAACCAGTCCTACATACTCTTCATTATAATAAACGCCCCTAACCTCCTCATCAAAATAATATATCTGAGGGGCATCCGGTTTCTGACTGACTTTAAAAAACATAACACTGTCATCCCCTACTGCAAACACAGTACTATTATTCATATATTGCACATAAGATACCAATGTGTCCGGATAATCATATCCTCCAACCAGATTGTCTATCTGATTTTGTCCGTATTCGCCAAAATTATAAAATGCCACACTGGATTTTACTTTTCCTGCGTCCACATATATGTAAGATATGGTACACAAAAGTGCATCTGGCGACAAACTGACAGAAATTGGATAACCGGTATTCTTCATGGTCGTTCTGAAATACAACAATTCCTTGCCGGAAGCATCATATATACGAATCCATGTTTCTTCAGTATCTTCCAGTACTGCTGCCACGACCCCGTTTCCGGCCACACAAAGATTGCGGATAGGCAGATTGGTATTGATAGTACCCAGTTGTTTCTCAGCACTTTGCACATAAATAGTTCTGCCGTTATAGTCACCGATAGCCACCACATCCCCGCAAATACTCACAATGGGACTCTGCATCTCATAAGTCTGATCCCAGAGCACATTTCCCGCCGAGTCCGTACAATGTGCACCGTCCTTACTGTATGTTAAAATATATTTCCCCAGTGCAATATCTGTAGTTCCGTTCACTGCTGCTTTTCCGGTGGTATCTATCACATCATAATCTTCATAGGTTTTGTTATTGTACTGTATTGCAATGATTGCTACGATAACCACACACACTAACAATAACAACCCTATTCTGTATACGTAAGACAATCTATGTTTTCTCAGCTTTTGCTGAAAATTCTCTTCACTCTCTGACTTAACCAGCTTCAGTTTGCCCTGCCTTGCTGCTTTATTCTGTTCTCTCTTTTCTTTTTCCTTGGTATAGCTTCTGATATCTGCCATGGTATTTCCTCTTGTCCGAATAACACTTTTACTTCTCACAGTATATCACAAAAATACTACGGAAGTAAAATAGTTTGTCCAACCTGTATATTATCCGCATTGGAAATATGATTCATTTCGCAAATTTCCTTTAATTTATCCAACGAACCATAGCGGCTCATACATATACTGATAAGCGTATCTCCCCTGACAATTGTATAGGATACGGGTAGTTCTTCCGGCTCTGCCTGTTCTTCGGGTGGTTGCACCACCACTGACTGACTGCTCGCAGCCTGATACTCTTCTTGAGAGGCATTCTCTTGTACCACACCATCTGTTCCGGTGTCACTCTCTTGTTCGCCAACACCGTCCGCTTGTGTATCAAGATTATTTTCCTGTCCCGATACGGTAGGAATCTGCTCCGCTTCTGTCTGACCGGCTCCATCGGTCTGTACTGCACCTTCTGTTGTCTCCGGCTGTATGCCCGTTTCCTCCGTTGGCAATGCCGAGCCACCGGAAATCGTATTGTCCTCACCCGCGTCAGGCAGTTTCTGTTCTGTCATGCTGGCTATCACATGACTCGCCGCCACCTGCAAATCTTCCAGTTTCCCATGCTCGTTCAAGGTAGTAATACCAATTACACACAATACCAGAAAAGCCGCCACTGCTGCCATTTTCATATATTCCGTCCGCTTAGCGGAAAGATTTTTTGTTTTTTCTTTCCTTGCATTAATATTAGTTATTTTTTCGCTTTCTTTTACACTATCTGCCGCCTTGGATGTATTCCTTACAGACGGATGCATAAAGTCAGCAGCACGCCACTCTCCTCTGGCAGGACGCATGCCGGAGTTGCTACCCTTAGAGCTCCGGCTTGTTCCGTTCTCCATGATTTCGTGTGCGGCTCTCTCTGCTTGGGAAACTCTCGGAATACTTTCCTGCTCTCCCACCGTTTCTCTGGCTTGCGGTATACTCCCCAGTGTCTCTGTGGGCTTTTGTCCGGAAAGCAGCATATAGTTCAACATACTCTCGTTTTTTTCATAAAAGCAGGCATAGCCTTCTACTTCTACACCTTTACCCTGTACCTTCACAAAAAGGCTCTCCAACGGTTCTCCTTTTATGGTACACCACGCTAAAAATTCATAGTCTTCAAAATATTGTCTTCCTCTCTCCGTGATTTCCTCTTTTTCCGATTGTGAAAGATAAGGTCCCCTATGCTCCAGTCCCTCTATTCTTGCCGCACCATACAGAAAATAATATCTGCATTCTTCCTCTTCGCAAAGTTTTCCGTACAATGCCAGGCCAATGGCTCTGCCATCACACGCTCTATTCAATTGTTTTATGTACGAAACCACATAATCTTCTATGTAAATCTTATGTACTCTGTCCGGTTTTCCTATCTGTACAACATTTTTTGGCAGTTCCATATGCAGGCCCCCACTTTTTATTTTTGCAGACAGTATACCCCTTTTTCCTTGCACATTCCCTCGAAAAATGTTTGTCCAAAAAAGATTTTTTCGACAAAAAAGGCGGTTGCCTTAAAAGACAATCGCCCTTACCTTTTCCTTATTCTATTCCTATATCTACTATTATTCTATGACTCTACACCAAACTCATACACGGTGGTGTAATCATAAATTCTGTCAGGTCCGAACACTGCGGAAGGGAACTGGGGCTTGTTAGCCGTATCGGGATAGAACTGAGTCTCCAGGCACAAACCATATCTGTCCCTGTAAATCTGACCTTCCTTGCCTTCCTGTTCATCGATATAGTTGCCGGCATAGAACTGCACACCCGGTAAATTAGTATATACCTTCATTACAACCCCATTATCCGGTGCTTTTACGGTAGCAAACATCTGCAAACTGCCGTCAAAATCATCGATAACCCAGTTGTGGTCGTAGCCGCCGGTCAGTCGTATCTGTTCAAAATCGCCATTGATGTGCTTTCCAACCACAGTAGGTGTTGTAAAGTCCATGGGCGTCCCTGCAACCGGTACGATTTCTCCGGTAGGAATACCTCCTTTTACTACAGGGGTGTAGTTGGATGCTTTCATCCACAATACATGGTCCTCAATATCACCATGACCTGCACCCTTTAAGTTAAAGTAACTATGGTTTGTCAGGTTCATAATGGTATTGGTATCGCTTTCCCCATTATAATGAATTTCCAAGCGTTTACTGTCAGTCAAAGTATAGGTTACCGTAAAAACTCTGTTGCCGGGAAAACCTAACATACCGTCTTTTTCTTCCAGAGTAAATTTTACACAATTGCTTCCTGCCTCACTTTTCCACACGCGTCTGTGAAAGCCTTCAGTCAAATGGCTATGTAAGTTGTTTGCACCGTCGTTTTTATCTACCTGATAAGTATTGCCATCAATTACAAACTGAGCGCTGCCGATACGGTTAGCATTGGGTCCTACCGTTGCGCCAAAGCAACAATTATATTTGATATAGCTGTCAAAATCTGCATAGCCTAAAGCTACATCCGTCATCTTACCGTTTTTATCCGGTACATTCATACTTACTAAAATAGCACCAAAATCCATTACCTCGGCACTTACGCCACTGTTATTGGTAATTTTATATACATATACCTCTTCCCCGTTGGGACAGGTTCCGAATAATTTCTTTGTAACAGACATCTTCGTCCTCCTTACTTTTCCCGGCAACAATCCTTTTCTTCCTGCCGGCTTATTTTGTATCGGTCTGCTTTTTTCTGCCGGATTTTCGTCATCCGATGCGGCTACAATTCAATACGTCCTTCCAGTGCCCGCAACAAGGTTACTTCATCTATGTATTCCAAGTCTCCGCCTACCGGTACGCCGCTGGCAATACGGGTAACTTTCACACCCATGGGTTTAATCAGCTTACTGATATACATGGCAGTAGTTTCCCCTTCCAGACTGGAATTGGTGGCAATAATCACCTCATCCACATCTGCCTCCAGCCGTTTAACCAGTTCTTTTAAGCGTATGTCGCCGGGGCCAATTCCCAACATAGGGGAAATCGCACCATGCAGTACATGGTACACACCCTCGTACTTCCCAGTCTTTTCATAAGCAGTCAAATCTCTGGTATTCTCTACCACCATAATCTGGGCATGGTTGCGTTTTTCATTGGAACAAACCGGACAAACCTCCCTATCAGTCAGGGTATAACACTCCTTGCAATACCGCACATTGGCTTTGGCATCTATGATAGTGTTCGCCAGCCGGTTTACTTTGTCCTGAGGCATATTGATTAAATGAAACGCCAGTCTCTGTGCAGACTTACTTCCGATACCGGGCAATGCTGCCAGTTCTTCTATTAATTTATTAATGTGTCCGCTATACAACTCCATTAGAAAGGAAAGCCTCCGCCAAAGCCGCCGGTCATCTTATTCATCAGTGCCGCATTGGCTTCTTCAGCCTGACGCAGTGCTTCATTGGTTGCGGCAACGATTAAGTCCTGTAACATTTCAATATCATCAGGGTCTACTACTTCTTCAGACAAAGTCACCTTAACAACTTCCTTTTTACCGGATACGGTAACCTCTACTGCACCGCCACCTGCGGATGCAGTAAATTCCTTGGTTTCCAGTTCTTTCTGTCCTTCTTCCATCTGGCGCTGCATTCTCTGCGCCTGCTTCATTAAATTGTTCATATTTCCGGGCATTGCTCCGCCGGGAAATCCTCCACGTTTTGCCATTTTAATTTCCTCCGGTTATTCTTCTACTTCTTCTATTTCCATATGGATTATCTTGGATAAATCCACATAAGATTCTTCAAACTCCCTGTCACTTGCTACTGCCTGAAAATTGACTTCCACTTTCTTTCCTGAGAAATCCTCCAGTAAAAGTTCCAGTTGTTCCTTATTCCCTTCGTTCCTCATAAAATAATCAGAAGGTAATCCGTCCGGCAACACCACCATCAGGCGGTTGTCTCCGCCAAGGCTCAACTTAGCAGACTTTAGGTACATTTTCATGGGGTTCTCTGCATTTCCTGCAATAGCAGGCCACTTCGCCACAATTTCCTTTATGTCATCAGGAATCGCTTTAGGCAGCTCCGGTCTGGGCTTTCTGGGCGCACCACCGGCTACTCCCACACTGCCTGCACCTCCTGCAAAAGCGGACATATCCATACCCGCAGGCAGAATAGCGGCATTTTCCACTTTTTCTTCCACCTGTCTGATACGGTCAAGCACTGCATCCTGCGTGGTTTCCATGGCAGGGCGGCATACCTTTATCAGTGCCATTTCTATCATAATACGCTTCTGGGACGCATACCGAATCTGTCCTGAAAGTTCTGAGAAAATACGGATATAACGCATTACCGTATCCAAATCTGCCATTGCTGCTTCTTCTTTTAAGCGTGCCAGATTTTCACTGGAGGCATCAATCACATCTTCAATATTGTCTGTAGCCCCCGCCAACATCAGATTACGCAGATACCAGGTAAAGTCCGCCACAAACTGGTTTAATTCACGCCCCTGCATAACTATCTCTTCCAATGTACTGATACAGGAAAGTACGTCTGCCTTGAGAATACTTCTAAAAAGGCGGCTGAACACTTCGGTGTCTACTGCTCCCAGCACATTTAATACCTTGTCATAGGTCAATTCCTGTCCTAAGTGGAATGCAATGCACTGGTCTAAAAGGCTTAAGCCGTCACGCATGGAACCGTCTGCCATCTTCGCAACATATTTTAAAGCCTTTTCTTCAATCTGTACCTGTTCAGTGTTCATCAGTTCCCGCATACGGTCTGCAATGGTATCAATGGTAATACGCCTGAAATCATAACGCTGACAGCGGGACAATATGGTAATGGGTATTTTGTGCACTTCCGTGGTCGCCAAAATAAAAATCACGTAGGAAGGGGGTTCTTCCAAGGTTTTTAACAGTGCATTAAACGCCCCTATGGACAACATATGCACTTCATCAATAATATAAACCTTGTACTTTCCCTCAGCCGGAGAGTAGGATACTTCATCTACAATCTCACGGATATTGTCTACACCGTTGTTACTCGCCGCGTCGATTTCGATGACATTCATACTGGCACCGCTGGCAATGGATTTGCAGACTGCACATTCTCCGCAGGGACTTCCCTCTACCGGATTTTCACAGTTTACCGCTTTGGCAAAAATCTTAGCAACAGTAGTCTTACCCGTACCTCTCGTTCCAGTAAACAGATAGGCATGTCCGATACGGTTCGCTCTGATTTGATTTTTTAAGGTTGTTACAATATGTTCCTGCCCCTTGACGTCTTCAAAATTGTCAGGACGGAATTTTCTGTATAACGCTGTATAGGACATAATTCTCTACTCACATTCCAATGGATAAAACTACCCGTTTTCTTTAATCACCAAAACAAATGCCTAAAAGCTTGGCTTCTTTTACAATCTTTGCATCCGGCTCTACCATCTTTAACTTGCCGGCTACGTCCTCCAAAGGAACCTTTACAATTTCACGGTTCTTGTATCCTACCATGAAGCCGTATTCCTTTTCCAAAATCAGCTTGCCTGCCTCAGAACCGAGGCGGCTCGCAAATACACGGTCATAAGGACAGGGGCTTCCGCCTCTCTGCACATGTCCGGGTACGGTTACACGCACTTCTCTGCCACATTTCTCCTGAATCTGTGCTGCCACTTCATAGGATACGGAAGGATAAGGGCGTTTACGCAGTTTTTCTTTGTATTCTTTCTTGGAAAGTTTGGAATCCTCTTTGGAAATCGCACCTTCCGCAACCGCAATAATCGTAAAACGGCTGCCGTTTTTGTGGCGGTTTTCAATAGCCTCCACCACTTTATCAATATCATAAGGAATCTCAGGTAACAGAATAATATCTGCACCGCCTGCCATACCTGCATTTAAGGTAAGCCAGCCTACCTTGTGTCCCATAACTTCTACAATAAATACTCTGCCGTGGGAAGCTGCTGTGGTGTGAATACAGTCGATTGCGTTAGTGGCAATATCCACCGCACTCTGAAAACCGAAGGTCATATCTGTACCCCAAAGGTCATTATCAATGGTCTTGGGCAGGGTCACTACATTCAAGCCTTCCTCACGCAACAGGTTTGCTGTCTTGTGCGTACCGTTACCGCCTAAAATTACCAGACAGTCCAGTTTCAGCTTTTTGTAATTTTTCTTCATGGCTTCCACTTTATCAATACCGTTTTCATCCGGTTCTCTAATCAGTTTGAAAGGAGTACGGGAAGTACCCAGAATCGTACCGCCAATCGTCAGTATCCCTGAAAAATCTTTACCGGTAAGCATACGGTAATTACCGTAAATCAATCCACGGTAACCATCCAGAAATCCATAGATTTCTACCTTCTCACCACTGTTTACCAAAGTCTTTACAACGCCTCTCATAGCAGCGTTTAACGCCTGACAGTCCCCACCGCTTGTCAACATACCGATTCTCTTCATCTGCAGCCTCCTTTAATTTTACGAAGTAAAATCCGAACCCCTCCGGTGAGGGGAGGATTAGCCTCCTTGTTTACATTTTTAGTTTTGTATAGTATACCCCTTAACTCTTATTTAAAATTGTACCCTTTTCAGGCTCAATTTGCAATCTTTACTGTACATCTACCGTAAAATATTTTTCCAGTTTAGTCAGGTGCTGTGTCATCTCAGCTACCTTGCCCTCTGTGGTTCTCTGAGAGAAACTCACTAACAGGAAGCCGCCTCCGCCCGGCAGTTCTATGATACCTTCCGCATAAGCCATGCCTTTTGCGTTACCGGAGGTAGAAAGCTTGCCTTTGGCATTCACACCGTATCCTTCTACAATCATGGTAAGACCGGCAAAAGTCATAGTTTCTTCTGTGCCCTGAATATCTTCTGCCCTAATACCGGTTGCTTGTGACACCAGATAGGAATCTACCTGTTCTAAAGTTTCAAAATAGTGAACACTATGGGACTGCATACCTGCTCCGCCGTCAGAGAAAGTAAGACCGGGCATCCTTCCCCCCAGTTCTATGCCGAAACCGTTTGCGTCCAAATTCAGTGCCGCTACGCTCTGTAATAATTCTGCCTCTAACATATCACCATAAACCATAACCCCATAAGCTGCATCGGGGTAGTAGGCAATTCCCATGGCATAGTCAGCACCTTCCGCCGAAATATCCAGATAGCTAAAGGTTGCCTCTCCCAACGCGATTTCCTTCCAGTTAATCGCGCCGGACATCAAAAGCATAGAAAAATCCTCTGTATTGGTAATACCGCTGGCAATTAACACTTCTCTCCAATCCAGATTTTCCGGATTTGCTATGGGCTGAATGGTCTGCATATAACTGCCATCCAACGCATCCGCATAAATCACCTTGAATCCATCCGCCATCAATTCTTCATAGTGACTGTAAAACCTTGCATTGCTGACCGCATCTATCGAAACTGTATAGTCCTCTACGCTCACTTCGGGTAATGCTTCTTTACCACAGCCTGTAAATATTGTTGCCCCCAGTACAAATGTTAGTACACAAGCCATTATTTTTTTAGTCATTTTCATAAATTCTTTCGCCTTTTCAAATTATTTTTATACCGAGCACCCTGCTATGTACAGACCATTATGCGGTTTGGTATACTATACTGAAAGTATAGTATTGATACTAATTTATAGCCTAACACGAAATGATTTTTCAGTCAACGCTTGCAAAATAAAGTGAGTATGATATACTAAAAAAGCACGAAAAATATCGTGCTTTTGGTGACGTATCGAAGTGGTCATAACGGGGCGCACTCGAAATGCGTTTGCCCTCCGGGGCACGTGGGTTCGAATCCCACCGTCACCGTTTCAAAAAAGTCGAAGCCTATGCTGAGACTTTTTTTGCTTTTAGAAACGGTGACGGTTGTCACCGGACAACCAAGGCCATTGCCGAAGCTTTTTTTGTTTTTGAAAACCGGTGACGGTTGTCACCGGTAAGTCGAAACCTGTTATTGTATCAATTCTTCATACACCGCCATTGTCTCCGCATCATCATATCCACTCATGTAATAAGTAGTACCCGCTGCCTCGAAACGGATAAACAAACCGTTCTGCGGGTTTAAAAACACCTCACATCTACCTACCTCTGCAATGCGGAAAGTGCCTTTTTGCAGATTGTCCATGCCCGTACCGCTTATTTTCTCCCACTTAGGTTTCTCTTCCAAAAGAGTAACCTCCTGTATAATACTTATCGGAATCGAATAGTCATCATTGATTTGTGATGCCACCAATACCTTATCTTCGATTTCAAGCGAGATTGGCGTAAACTCTAAAAGCACCACCCATGCACACACAATCACCATTTGCAGCATCACTACTGCCAGAAATCCCACCAGCACCTTACCTGCCGGTTTTGCCATATTTGTAGTAATGCCAAAACCCGTTCTGCTTTCTACAGAAGAACGTTTATCCCTTGGATTGTAATAAATCATACCCCACAACCAGTTATCGTCATCATCCGGCTGTATCATATCCATCTTATCCTGATATAAAATATCGAGCTTTTTCTTCTTTTTTAATACCCAGACAAGCACTGCCAACACAACCACTGTATATGCAACCGTTGCTCCCATAAAGAAGCCTGTCAGTTTCATTTCTACGTCCAGCATCCACAACAAAGCCACTGTATACACCGTATTCACCCATGCGCAGACCACCCACATATTTTTCCAAAGATTCTTTTTGGCACGGGCATAGTTAACATTGATTTCGCTGTTTGTACTGATAACCTGCGTTTTCTGTCTGTCCATCCAGACTGCTGCCAGCCAGAATAACAAAGTGATAAAAGCAAAGCTGCCTATGGTAATGCTTAACGCAGCCATTTTATCTCCATAAAAATGTACCAGTGCCCACACAAAAACAGCCAGACTGATAACACTCTGGGGCAGGAAATGATACCACTTTACTCTGTGTAGTGTACCTGCATTTTTTATTTCTACAATCCGTTCTGTTTCTTCGTTCTTCTTCCACCCTTTTTCACGTTTCAATTCTTTTAACTTGGTATTGGCATTTGCAAAGGGAATAAAAAACGCCACAACACCTGCCAGTAACCATATTGTCCAAAAAATCATAAATACAGAAAACCACGGAATAAAAACTGCCGGAATAGGGGTCAGCATTATAACAGCCAGACCGCCCCTCATCTGTCTGTTATAGGTTTTTGCAATTTTCGCCACCTCCGGTGTATCTGCCTGCTCTTTTTTCAGGGATACCCCATACCAGAGTCCTTTTTTAGGCGTCAGCATATTTTTTAACAGCACATACATAAATAAAACAAAAGGATATACGCATACCAACAAAATAATATTCGTCACCATAGTTCTTCCTCCTATTCCCCAAAATACTGTTCGCAAATACCAATAAATGCTTCTTTCGCCATACCGCTTATCTTGGCTTCCGAAGCAATCTTTTTAAGCAACTCCAAAGATTCCCCCGAAAGTCCGGCACTGCCGCCAAAATTTTCCCTGACTCTGGCTCCATTGCGCCTGTCCGTCAGTATATATCCTTCCTGCTTCAAAAGCTGATATGCTTTATTTACCGTCATGGAATTGATACCGATTTCTTCCGCCAATGCACGTACGGTAGGCAATTTTTCTCCCGGTGCCAGTTTCCCTTCGGATATGCCTATCACAATCTGGTTGCGTATCTGTAAATATACCGGTATATCAGATGTATCATTTAATAAAATAACCATAGCCTCGCTCCTTTGTATTACTTATTGTAATACAAATAATACAAAATTGCAAGTGCTATGGTTAAATTTATTTCTATATACAATTTTTTTACAAATTATTTGTTTCTACAGGAAACGGTTCAGAAACAACTATTCTACATTTTTCAGCGCCATATCCATAGGAACTTTCTTAACACGTCTTGTCTGGAAAAAGGCAATTACTGCATATGCACCAATTCCCAAAAGAATATTTTCCACAAAAACTTTCATAGGCACATAGTACGGAAGAAATCCTGCATATTCCGAAAATGCCATAAACATAATATATTCCATCAGAAAATTTACGACCGGCAGTGTCAGCAGTAGGGAAGCAATTACCACCACCGTAGTGGTTCTGATATAAAGACTGTTAATTTCCCCTGATGAATATCCTAAAATCTTTGTCATGGAAATAGACTGTGCATTCTTTTCAATAATGATTTTGGACAACAGATAAATAATCAGCATAAACATCACAATACCGAAAGCCTGGAAAATAAACATCATACCGCCCATGGACAGCTTCATCTGTCTGGATGTTTTCGTCAAATCCTCCTCGGTAATTTCAGAAGCAATGTACACTTTGTCAATATCGGTAATCTCCTCATTAGAAAAGTAACCGGTAAAACTCTCTTCTTCCACGTCAAATACTTCTTTAAAATAGGTATCCTCCATAAATACTGCAAGCCCTGCAGGATAGTAATAAATGCCTTCCACTTTAAAACTGTATTCGGTATCACCATAGCTTTCCTTTATGGTAAATGTGTCGCCTTCTTCTATACCATGTTTCTCGGCATAAGCATTGGAAATATAGACCTTATTTCCGCTTACATCCAAATCAATATACAGACTATCCTGCACAATACCGTATACCGTTATATCCTCAGACCGCAGCCTGCCTTCTATGGTTTTCATACCTTGAGCACTGAACTTTTCTGCATTCTCCGTTTGTGTTTCTGCGGGTACTTTCAGCAAATACTGATACTCACTTATCATATTGGACGTAATCTCTTCCTGATAATGGTCCATCAGAGGTTCCATTCCCGAGCCAAAAAGCATAATGGTATTGGCAAAAAACATACCCACAATAATAGTGATGTAATTCGGCATATTCTGAAAAATAACACGCAGACGGAATCTGGTCATAATCTTTATTCCGGTATTCAACCTGAATGCTTTTTTCTTCTTTTTGGTGCTTAAATCCCTACGGATAAAACGCAAGGGCGACAATTGCAGTTTCTTTACCAAAATCAAAAGATTGATAAAAAACATAATAATAAGGGGTACTACCGTTGTTTTCACAAAAGCAGATGCATTCCACAATACTACGTAGGTAGGAAGACAGTAACTGTTGTAATACATGCCTGATGCAAAATCTTCCATGACCGTATATCCCAATACATTTCCCACCAACGCTGAAAGCAGGGTAACTAACATAGGCATGGTAAGGTAATGTACAACCAATTCTCCCTTGGTGTAACCGGATGCCCTGAGGGTTCCGATAACCGCCGCTTCCTTGGCAATGGTATTGTTAGTGGTAATGGCAAATACAAAAGCAATAATTGCCATTACAATATACAGAAGTATCATCACAAACACGCCGTCCCTGCCGATATCATTGCCGGCAAAAACAATGGCCTGATTTACATACCGGGGAATAAAGTTCATAACAATTGCCTTTTGGGCCAAAACTTCCAAAAAAGCTTCTGCCATTTCTTTTGCCTGTGCATCTCCTGCAGGTGCTTTATCATATTTCCACGAATAACTGTAATGCAGATGTGCATCTCCCAGAGCCTCAAATCCTTCTTCCGTCACCACCGCCACGCCAAACAAGGTTGCATCAAATATCATATCGGAAGTGCTCTGATAAAGGCAGGAATAATCAGACAGTGCCACCGTCCCCGATACTGTAAAACTTGTATTTCCAACCGTTAAAGTATCACCCACTCCGATACCGTTATTGGAAGCATACAACCGGTCAATGGCGATTTCCGCTGCACTTTCCGGCATTTCACCTTCCATCAGACAAACCTTGTTGACTTCTTCTCTATTGATAAATACACGCAAAGTACTGTCAATCTCTTTTGTCTCTTCTTCCACATAAAAATTCTTATAAACGGTTACTGCTTCTTTTTCCAGTTCTGTCAATAACCCTTCATCCGCTTCCCATGCCAGTTCAAAATTACCGTCCTCAATATTGTATTTTTCAAAACTTTCATCGTAGGATGCAGACATACTGGTTCCTGCAACCAAAAAACCGGAAATAATACTAATCATACCTGCAATAAATATAAACAGTACAAGGTATTTTCCCGCATCCGCTTTCAGTTCCCTTGGTAACCTTTTGATAAGTGGATTTCTCATCATCACACCTCCTTACCAGTCAAGCTCTGTTGCAGAAATCTTATTGGTATTTACAAAATTCTTACGAATCATACCGTCACGCAGCTTAATCACTCTGTCCGCCATATTCTGAATGGCATCATTGTGGGTTACCATTACTACGGTATTCCCGTACTTTTTATTTACATCCTCTATTAACTTCAAAATTTCTTTGGAAGTTTTATAATCCAATGCGCCGGTAGGTTCATCGCACAACAAAATATCAGGATTTTTTACGATAGCACGACCAATAGCCGTACGCTGCTGCTGCCCGCCGGAGAGCTGATTGGGCAGTTTATGACGATGTTCATAAAGCCCCAATGTATGTAATAATTCATCTACATCAAGCGGATTGCTGCTAAGATAGGCTCCGACCTCTACATTTTCTTTAATGTTCAGGTTCGGAATCAGATTGTACATTTGAAATACGTAACCAAGATGTTTTCTGCGATACAGAGAAAGCTGTTTTTCATTCATGTCGGCAGTTTTTTCGCCATTGATGGCAATATAACCGCTATCTGCGCTGTCAATACCGCCGATGATGTTTAAAAGTGTGGACTTACCGGAGCCGGAGGGACCTAATAATACACAAATCTCGCCCTTTTCAATACTCACATCAATACCTTTCAATACCTCCACCCGGCTTTCACCTTCGCCGAATCCTTTTTTGATTTGATTGATTTCCAAAAACATAATATCCTCCTTTTCTCACTTTCGTGCGACAAGGTCTTTCCAATAAGAGTTAGGATTATGGGCCCTTTTATCCTATCAATCAAAAAGACCGTTACAGCTATTTGCTATACCGGTCAAATAAAAAAGACGCCACGTACAGCCTAATAGCCATACATGAGTCTCGTTATTTAAGACAAACCAGACTTTTAAAAGTCAGTGTGTTGATTTGCCACGCTTATGCGCCACTACTCCCTCACGAGTGTTTTTTGTTGTGAGGTCATAGTAGCACATGATTTTTTAAATTGCAACCACTTTTTTCTAATTTTTCCAATTTTTAATCTACTACAATATTAGAAAGCCAAACACCTTTCTTTACCAAAATATACCCAATTACACATTTTATCAGTTCTATCAGCTGGCAATAGAAATATAACGGTACAATCGGAAGTCCCGTAAAACGGCTCAGCACAAAAGCCAGCGGAATGCTGACACACCACATAAATACACTGTCAAAAAAGAATGTGATAATCGTTTTTCCGCCTGCACGCAAGGTAAAATAGCAGGTGTTTAAAAATGCACACATAGGTATAAAAAGTGCTACCACACGAATCAACTGCGTTGCCAGATTTTTTACAATGTCCGTGGTGTTATAAACCATGGGGAAAAGCGGTGCACAAAGTGCCAATATACCACCGATTACCATGCATGAACCTACTGCAAAAGCAATCAGCTTGGTATCCTTGTCTCTCGCCTCTTCCATTTTTCCTGCACCAAGAAGCTGCCCTATAATAATGGACACGGCACTACCCAAGGAAATATACACCACATTAAATAGATTGGAAATAGTTGTGGTAATATTCATAGCGGCCACCGCATCCAGTCCGCGCATGGAATAACACTGGCTGAGAGTTGCCATCCCTGCCGCCCACAAAATTTCATTGAGCATAAGCGGGCTTCCCTTGATTAAAATCTTGGAAACCAAATTGCCCGGAATATACAGACTCTTGTACGCCCCTTCAATAAAGGCATATTTTTCTGCATGTTTATGTGTCCACAACACCACAATAACCATTTCTGCATAACGGGAAATAACCGTAGCAATTGCCGCTCCCACTACGCCTAATCTGGGAAATCCCAACAGACCGAAAATAAGCAGTGCATTAAGGCTGCAATTTACCAGCACCGCCACAATACCCGCTTTCATCGGCACTACCGTTTCCCCACATTCACGCAAGGTACTGGTATACGCCTGTGCCAATGCAAAGGGTGGTAGTCCGATAAGCATGACTAACAAATACTGCTTACCATACCCTAAAGTTGCCTCCAATTGGGCGCCATTTTCCTCTCCGTTCAAATACAGACTGATAAGAAATTCTCCTCCGAACAAAAACAGCACACATGCCAAAACCGTAATCACAGCACACACGATCAATTTAAAGCGAAATGTATGCCTCACACCCTCTGTTTTTCCACAGCCGAAAAACTGGGCACCAAAAATGCCGGCACCGGAAATCGCGCCGAAAATACTGATATTAAATACAAACATCAATTGATTGACTATGGCAACACCGGACATCTGCTCCGTTCCCACACGTCCCACCATAATATTGTCCAAGAGGCTTACAAAGTTAGTAATTCCGTTTTGCACAATAATAGGAAGTACCACTCCCAGAACCATCACATAAAATGCTTTATCACCTATATATTTTCCAAAAAACTTTTTCATATCGTCCTCATTCACTGCTATACATGGAATTCTCAGTTCTACACTTCGCATGCAATCCGTCCCCGCTTATTCCACACCCCGCAGTTCTACTCTTTTTATGTACTTTTTCAAAATCTCTACAAAGGCTTCCATTTCCCCTTTTGTATATGCCGTAAAACCTTTTTGTATCACATTGTCATTGTCTCTGTAACTTTGTAAAAAATAGTTCCCCGCACCCTGTATCCATTCTCCAATTTCTTCAAAATCAGCCTCTGCATGCAGTTCTTTCACCACCGTGGTACGAAACTCATAGGGTATGTTTCCGCCTTTTAAAAGCTCCACGCTTTCTTCTATCCGCACAATATCCAGATTTTCTTTTCCGACAGTTTTGTCATATTTTATCTTGGAGTTTTTTACATCCATTGCCACATAATCAAGGAGCTTTTCTTCCAAAAGTGCCTTTAAAATCTCCGGTCTGTAACCATTCGTATCCAGTTTCACCAGATAACCCAGTTCTTTTACCCTGCGGATAAAATCCGGCAAATCCGGCTGTAAGGTAGGTTCTCCACCCGTAATGCACACCCCGGTCAGCACATTCTTTCTTTTTTGCAAAAATGCAAAAACCTCTTCTTCCGAAAGTGTCGGGAACGTTCCCGAATGCAGCACCAAATCTGCATTGTGGCAAAAAGGACAACAAAAATTACAGCCTCCTGTAAAAACGGTGGCTGCCACATGCTCAGGGTAATCCAATAATGTTGTTTTGTTGAGTCCATGTATCTGCATCCTGCTTGCCTCTTTCTCTTTTGGCAGTTATAATACATACTATAACATAAAACGTTGGAAAAGCAAGACCGCCAGGAAGCAGTTCTGCTATTACCATCGGCAAGAGTAATGACCGCAGATACTTTCGGAAAGGACTTACCATGGAAAATACATTACATGAAAAATATATGAAAGAAGCCTTAAAGCAGGCAAAGAAAGCACATGCTCTGGGGGAAGTCCCCATCGGCTGTGTTATCGTTTATCAGGACAAAATCATCGGCAGGGGCTACAACCGCCGCAATACCGACAAGAACACCTTATCCCATGCGGAAATCACCGCCATTAACAAAGCCAGCCGCTTTATGGGCGACTGGCGCTTGGAAGAATGTACTCTCTATGTGACTTTAGAACCCTGTCAGATGTGCTCCGGTGCCATCGTACAGGCGCGCATCCCCCATGTGGTTATTGGTTGCATGAACCCTAAAGCAGGCTGCGCCGGCTCTATTTTAAACGTATTACAAATGCCTGAATTTAATCATCAGGTAGACATCACCAAAGGTATCCTGGAAGAGGAATGCAGTAATATGCTGACCACCTTCTTCAAAGAGCTCCGTATCAGGAATAAATTGGAGAAAGAAGCCGCCGCACAGATTAATCTTCAGGCAGATAAGTCGGCGCTGCCTTAGGGCTCTTTCCTTTGATAACATTATGATAATAAGCATAGGTCATGGGTGTATCCTGCTTTAATACATCACAATCCGTGACCTTTCCCAAAAACACGGTATGTGTTTCCGTCTCCATTTTATCTATCACGTCACAGGTAAAATATGCACAGGCATCACTGACAACAGGCATATACCCTTTCACTTCATGGGCGATACCGTCAAATTTATTTACATCTCTGCCGCTTCTGAATCCAAATCCGCCAATCAGCGACGGCTCGGAATGCTCTCCCAGAACAGAAATTGCAAATTTACCCGTCTTTTCAATACATTGGTTAGTATAGTTCTGATGATTGATGCTGACTGCAATCGTTGCAGGCTCTGCCGTAATCTGCATGGCACTGTTTGCAGTACATCCTGTTGCTCTGCCCTCATCCCATGTACTGACAATATAAACTCCGTAAGATAAGTTTCTAAATGCGTTATTATTCATCATTCCTCTTTTCTGTGCAGCTTTAATACCGCCCTGCACCGGCAAATAAGTGTTATTGTTATTTGTAGTTTTGCTTTTAATCCTTTTATCAGTAATGATTATTGTTATTATAATATCAATATTTATTTCAGTTGTCAATATATGGAAGAAAAATTACTTTTTAACAAATTGTATAGTTCAATAATTGAACTATACATTACTATACAAAAAGTTCCATTTTTTATACATTATTTCCCAAACAATGATATAATAATTTTAACCCTATTATAACGCATCTCAAACTTAGGAGGTCTTTTCCATGCAGGAACAAATATGGATTTTATTAGAACAAACATTAACCGGCAATGATGATACTGAAAAAGAACTGGCTATTGACTTAGCAAAAGCGGCCTATAAATACACTCAATTCCGCGTTTTATGGAATTTTTATTCTATCGAAGAGAAAGCTGAGCAGGACAAATACAGAACCTCCGCCCATAATGCCTACATGGACTGTCTCCGTATTTTTCTTAGATATGAACAACGCTTGGGAAAATCCGTACCCAATATTACCGAATCAGACAGAAAAACTTTGGGAGATATCGGTAATTATCTTACCTACAAATTGGCAGTGCGACAGAGATAGCACTTGACACCGCCCCCCAAAACCGATATACTTAATAAGCCGTGCATATGCCTTTTGGTAGGCTCTTCTATGGCCGGCCTTTTTTATCAATGTTGAAGTTTGGGTCTTGCGCAATGGACGTCTACGAACCGTGTCAGGATGGGAACATAGCAGCACTAAGAAGAATTGTCCATGTGCCGCAAGGGTGCCTGGCGGAGTTGATAAGAGGGTATCGCATAGAAGGGTCTTCCAAAAGTCGGATGCACGGTTTTATTTTTGTAAGGAGGAAAACATGGGTTGCAGATTGTGTCCTAGAGAATGTAATGCAGACCGAGCAAAGGGTGAAATCGGTTACTGTGGTGAAAGCAATGATTTACGCGTGGCAAGAGCAGCACTTCATATGTGGGAAGAACCCTGTATTTCCGGCGAAACAGGTTCCGGCACGGTTTTCTTTACAGGCTGTCCTCTCAAGTGTATTTTTTGCCAAAACAACACCATTGCCAACGGAAGTGTTGGCAAAAGCATTTCCTCTGAGCGTTTGGCGGAAATTTTTCTGGAATTGCAGAAAAAAGGTGCCTGCAACATCAATTTGGTTACAGCCACCCACTTTATTCCTCAAATCATTCCTGCCTTAAAACTTGCCAAGACTGATGGTTTATCCATCCCTGTTGTCTATAATTGCGGTGGTTATGAAAAGGTTGAAACTCTCCGTCTTTTGGACGGTCTTGTTGATATTTATCTGCCTGACTTAAAATATTACTCTCCTAAGCTTTCCACCCGTTACTCCAATGCTCCTGACTATTTTGAGAAAGCCTCTGCCGCTATTTCTGAAATGGTACGCCAGACCGGTACTCCCATCTTCGATGAAGCCACCGGACTTATGAAGCGGGGTGTTATTGTCAGGCATCTGTTACTGCCCAAGCGGCTGGCAGATTCCAAGAAAATTATGTCCTACCTTTACAACACATATAAAAACGACATTTATGTCAGCATCATGAGTCAGTATACTCCCATGGGTACTTTTCCCGATATGCCGGAATTAAACCGCAGGGTTTCCCACAAGGAATACAATGCTTTAGTTGACTATTGCCTGGAACTGGGCATTGAAAACGGATTTATCCAAGAGGGGGAAGTTGCTTCGGAAAGTTTTATCCCTCCTTTTGATTTAGAAGGGGTATAGCCCAATATGTCTGACTCCGGTTACTTCCATTACCGTGCAAACACCCTTGTGACCGTTTTCTTTTATATTTCTACCCGTTTCATATAATAGCCAAATCTGCCATCAGAAGCATATTCGCACCCGGATTCAAAGCCTTCAAAACCAAACATCAAGGCTGCCTGTTTTTCTCTGTCATAATAGACTCCGGGAACTCCCAGATAAAAAGACTCGTCCTCTCTTTCTTTAATACGTGCCAAAATAACATGCCCATAATTATAGTATCCATGTAACAGAAAGCTGTTTTGTACCAGACTCTGATATTTCTTTGAAAAAATAATAAAATCCCGCGGCTTTATAGAAAGATATTCTCTGCTGTCACCAAAAGGATGAATGTGCGGATAAATTTTATTTAACTGCTCCCACTTATCGGGTGAAATCCTATCGGGTCTAAATTCTCTTTCTGACATTTGCGGGGAACTTGTTGTCCCAGTCAATTCTGCAATAGGGGCTTTCACTGCTTCCTGTTTCAGTTCCGCACTCGGTTCTTGTGTTATTTCCTGCTTTGGTTCCGTAATCGGTTCGTTCTCTGTTTCCTGTATCACTTCTGCAAGCGGTTCTTCTACTGCTTCCTGTATCACTTCTGCAAGCGTTTCCGCCACCGCTTCCTGCTTCTGCTCCGCAATTGGTTCTTCCTCTGTTTCCTGTATCACTTCTGCAAACGGTTCTTCTTTTACCTCTTGCTCCTGCCATATCTTAGGCTGCCTCTGCCGCCACTGTGTACGTAACATTCTGCTCTCGGAAATTTTTATGCAAATGCCGTCACATTCTTCATAGGGTATCTGTGTCCCCGCCAAAGCCTGTCTGTTCCAAATACCTGCATATTCTCCTGTTCCATATCTGATTTGCAGCATATCCGCAACATAAGTTTCTCCCTCAGAAAGCAACAATATTTCCCCCTGCAGGGTATCTGTTGCATACAATCCTCTGATATGTATTTGTATCCGGCAATTATTATCTTTCACTTCCCATCTTACAAAACCACCGTTTTTTATTTTTTCCCCGCTTTCAAAATAATCCAGATAAGCTATCTTTCTGTCATAGTAAGTCTTGTCCACCTTTTCCATAATCCTTATACCTTTCTTGTGCCGATGCCCCAACCGCTCATTCTTTTATATGTATGCCTTGTACAAATCCGGCTGTTTGTATCAGTATATTCGGCAGTTAGCTGATATATGCCTCTTGTCAACGAATTCGCTATTTATGGGGAAGACTTTTTTATGGGTTTGTTGTATAGTAAAAGCAACAAGAGATTGTGAGGTATTGATATGGATGCGAAGAAAACAGGGACTTTTATTGCTCTACTGCGACATGAAAAAAATTTGACCCAGCAGGAACTGGGAGAAAAACTTTTTGTTACCAACAAAACTATCTCCCGTTGGGAAAACGGCAACTATATGCCGGACATTGAAATGTTGCAGGCTCTTTCAAAAGAATTTGACGTCAGTATCAATGAGTTACTGAGCGGTGAACGACTGAGTGAAACGGCATACAAAGAAAAAGCCGAAGAAAATTTGACAGGTATTTTACATACTGACAATTTTTCATTGGAAGAAAAATGTCTCTTTTTCAAGCAGAAATGGAAACGCGAGCATGAGGCACAACGCATCTTAAGCCTTGTGATTATTATGGCGGCAGGTATCTTAGGTCTGGTTTATTCCAATATGTTTCTTTTTATACCTGCTGTTTTGGCACTGATAGGCACTCATTTGTTTTTTTACAACCGTATGATGGCTTATGTGGAACAACACGCCTTTGACGGTTCAGGAAATCAGAATTCCAAGCAAAAAAACAACCCATAAATATGACGGTGCAATTCCTTTCATTCTATGAAAAACATAAAAACGGGACCTCTTTTGCCTGCCGGCAAAAAGTGTCCCGTTACTTTTTATTATTGTAAACCACCTAAAATTCAGAAGAATCTATATACTTCATATAATTTACTACCATCAAAGCAATCTTGAAGGTCAATGCATCATCAAAGGTACGAATGTCCAGTCCGGTACTCTTTTGCAGCTTTTCTATTCTGTACACCAATGTGTTTCTATGTACAAATAACTGTCTGGAAGTTTCGGATACGTTTAAGTTATTTTCAAAGAACTTGTTAATTGTTCCAAGCATCTCATCATCTAATTCTTCCGGGATATTATCCCCAAAAATCTCCTGAATAAAAATGCGGCACAAATTAACCGGAAGCTGATAAATCAAACGACCAATGCCCAATGTATTGTATGCTATCACATTCTTTTCTGAATAGAAAATCTTGCCCACATCCAATGCCATCTTAGCTTCTTTGTATGACTTGGATACATCCTTTAACTCATGCACTACCGTTCCGTAAGCTACCTTTACGCTCAACATTGCCTCTGCATTAAGCATATCCAGAATAGTATTAGCTATCTTCTCCAAATGCTCCGGTGTTTGACCCTCTTCCAATGATTTTATCAAAATAATACTGCGTTCATCCACCGCAGTAATATAGTCACCACCTTGGGGAGAAAACATCTCCTTGAGCATTTCAGAAACAATATTGTCTTTCTCTGTCTTGGTTTCTACCAGAAAAACTGCTCTGGGAACACTGTCCTCTACATGCAGTTTTTTTGCACGGTTATATATATCCACTAAAAGCAAATTATCCAGCAACAAATTCTGGAAAAAATTGTTACGGTCGAAACGTTCTTTGTAGGCAATAATCAGATTCTGCAACTGGCACACCGCAATCTTGCCTACCATATAGACATCTTCACTTAAGCCTCGTGCCACCAGAATATATAACAACTCGCCTTCATCCAGTATCTTTAACAGATGATGTGCACCAATCACCTGACTGTCCGCAGGTGAAGCCGCAAATCCGCTAATCAGATTGCTACTCACATCTGTCATATCTGCCGTTCCGGCTACCGGACTGCCTCCTATATCATAGACACAGAGGTCTACTTTCGTAATACTTTTCAGTTCGTCTATACTGTTTTGAATAATCTGACTTGATATCATTTCTGTATCCCCTTTGCAAACCCATAACAGTAAATGCTACATACTCACTGTTACAAAATACCTAACCTAATCATAGCTTATTTTATTTTTTCCCGCAAGCCACATGCCAAAAATTTTATAAAAGTTTCAGAAGAAAAAGTCTACCGGCTAACTTCCGTGCCTAGTACAGGTTTCTCTGCTGAAATTTTCCAAAAACAAAAGGGGGTGCTTACGCACCCCCTCACAAATCACATTAGTTGGTAATAACCTGCTCGGTTTCCTTATCAAATACGTGAATCTTCTCAACGTCCAGAGCGAACTTAATGTTGTCGCCAGGTCTTGCAGTTGTACGGGAATCTACTCTAGCAGTTACAGGGAACTCTTCGATATCGAAGTATAAGTATACTTCTGCACCAAGTAATTCGTAAACCTTGATAGTAGATTCGAATACGCTGTTAGGAGAAGCTTCGATGTACATTTCGGAATCATAAATGTCTTCAGGACGAATACCGAAAGTAACAACCTTTCCGTCATAACCGCCGTCGATAAGTTTCTTGGACTTAGCGGGAGGAAGAGGAATGCTATGACCTGCAATCTTCAGGTTAGCAACATCACCGGTAACTTCTACAGTTGCATCTAAGAAGTTCATCTGAGGAGATCCCATGAAACCTGCAACGAAGAGGTTCTGAGGCTTCTCATACAGGTTCTGAGGTGTATCTACCTGCTGAACAATACCGTCCTTCATAACTACGATTCTGGTACCCAGAGTCATAGCTTCTGTCTGGTCATGAGTAACGTAGATGATGGTGGTACCTAATCTCTGATGTAATTTTGCAATTTCGATACGCATCTGTACACGAAGTTTTGCATCCAAGTTGGAAAGAGGTTCGTCCATAAGGAATACCTTAGGATTACGAACGATTGCACGTCCCATAGCAACACGCTGTCTCTGACCACCGGAAAGAGCCTTAGGCTTTCTGTCCAGAAGGGGAGTCAGGTCGAGGATCTTAGCTGCGTCCTTAACCATCTTATCAATTTCATCCTTCGGTACTTTTCTTAACTTAAGACCGAATGCCATGTTGTCATATACAGACATATGAGGATACAGAGCGTAGTTCTGGAATACCATCGCGATATCTCTGTCTTTAGGTTCAACGTCGTTTACGATTCTGTCGCCGATTCTCAGTTCACCGGAAGAAATATCTTCCAAACCTGCGATCATACGAAGGGTTGTGGACTTACCACATCCGGAAGGACCTACGAAAATAATAAATTCCTGGTCTGCAATTTCCAGATTGAAATTCTTTACTGCTTCAAATCCGTTAGGATATACTTTGCAGACATTTTTTAAAGATAAACTTGCCATTGTAATGACTCCTTTCTCGTATATAAAAGATACTTATGTATCAATTCACCTGCAATTAAGTATAGCCGAAAAACTCGTTTTCGGCTATACCACTATTTCACAAAGATTTTACTTCGGATTGTAAATTTTGCTTATAAACCTTATTATTTTCACTTATCGTAGACAAGTTGACCAAAACTTTTCAGACTTCATGTACAGATTGCCCAAACGTCTTAGTCTTCGTCACCATAAAATGCCAATTGATTCTTACCGCGTTTTTTCGCTACATAGAGTGCCTTATCAGCTGCTTTGTATAAGGTTTCAAAATCTTTACCGTCCTGAGGGAAAATAGCCGCACCAATACTTGCTGTTGTAGAATATTTTACATATTCTCCTGCACGGAAGCCCTTAAAGAACTTCTCCACACGGTTTGCTTCTGCCCTGATAATTGCTTCTTCCTTCATGTTGCACAGGAAGATGGTAAACTCATCACCACCGGTACGCCCAATAATATCCGTAGCACGGAACTCTGCTCTGATATGTAAGCCAAGCGAACGCAGCACTTCGTCACCAAACGCATGACCCATGGTGTCATTTATCTTCTTAAAATTATCAATATCCAACACCAACATCAGCCCCATATGATCCGGATGCTCTGCCATATATTCTTTAATCTTGCGTTCCGTTGCCATTTTATTGTATAGGTCGGTCAGCAAATCTGTATCTGCTTTGTTTTCAAGTAACCTGCTCTTTTCATCGTCTTTAATGGTAGACACAATCGTCATAGTGATAACTACGCCCAAGAATACTACAAGTCCGATTACAACCTGCCATATAAGGGCATTCTTGCCTGACCATTCCCACTTCTCAGTTTTCTCGATATAATCCCTGTCAATTCCGGCAATCAGATGCAGCTTACCAATACCTACCGGTGCATATACCAATCCTCTGCCTTCTTTATCTGTCTTTACATATGTTATTCCTGTATGATTGTTCTGCACACGGGAATACATTTTATCCATATCCGCTTCCTTCTGGTCTTCTCTCAGACGCTCGAAGTAATTACCGGAGGACTGGAAGAACTTACTGTCACTTCCTACCGTTGCCAGCACTTCACCATCACACTCAATTAACAAATAAAATGTATTGGTGTTTAAATTGGCTTTCTGCATAGTTTCAGACAAAACAGAAGGATCATACCAACACACTACATACTTAATTACACTTTGATTATAAATAACCGGTGCAATAAATAGGATTGCCTTTTTTCCTTCTATTCCGTCATCCGGCACATACATGACCTTTCTCTCACCCACAAAAGCCTTCTGCATATATTCCGTCGCAGACAAATCCGCAGGTGTACCATCTGCAAAGTAACCCTGTCCATTCAAATCGAAGATTGCTGCTTCATAGATACCGTTGGTAGTACAGATTGCCTGTAAAATATCCGAAACGTCTTCCGGTGTTTCAGATGCATTTACTGCAAAAGCAGCCACCGTATCCGCACTGGTCTGGATACCGTACAACACCTGCTCTACCTCCGTTGCATATCCCTGCACCAGAGAAATCATCTGTTCTTCTACTTCTTCTTTTTCTTCCTGCCGCCCCGTTACCGCAAAGTGTATCAGTATCACACTGAACATCAATAACAGTAAGATAACAGGTCCCTGCCATTGTGCAACAGCTTCACTTATACGTTTATTCCTCATATCCCACTCCGCATGCTTGTTTTACTGCTGTTCTTCCTCATCGAAAATTGGTTTGTCACTGAATATCTTTTCTGTTTCTTCTGCATCATTGCCGTTCGCATCATTCATGCTGTCATCTGTCTCTTCTTCGCCGTTTTCACCATTTTCTTCGGCCATCCGTTCCAGAATCCTATCTTCCAGTTTTTGAAACACCTTGTTGTATAAAATCGCACTGACATAAACCGGAAGCGATATTCCCAATACAAAATAAATCGGGAATATCTGCATGAACCAAATACACAAAAACGGTGGTGCTACATAAAGAACAATCATCAATATCGTTTTAGGTATCTGGATAACGCTCAGTGCAAATGCATTCTTCATTGTTTGTGAAAGTGTATTGATAAATTTGGCCTGCATGGGAAATACCCACACTGTCATAAACAGAACCAGAATACCGATTGCCATAATCACAACCTGCAAAAATTCCGGAATGCCCAAATCCATCTCTTTCATAATATAGAGGTCTGCCCCTATAACTGCCGCTATCAGCAAAATAATCAACCAAATAAGTGTAGATTGCTTAAAATTCATCTTGAAGGCTTTAAAAAACTCTTTGCTGATATATCCTTCTTCATTACGCTTTATTTTTAATGCCACATAATGTGCCGAAGTCAGTGATGCACCTATTGTAACAATCGGAATGCAACAAAGCATTGTCAAAATATTAAGCCACATTAAATCCGCCACTTTGTTTAAAAATTGTATCAGCGGACTGTCCAAACCAAAAATCTTGTTCATGTAAACACCTTCCGTTTCATCTTTTTATAATTCTGTCCCGCCCTTATAAAAATTTTTCCATGGAGGTGACCCGGATACCCGAATATTCCTCTTCAGGTGAACTTGCCCGAAACCCCATCCTGCGATAAAAACCTACCGCATAGGGTGCTGCCTGAACTGTTACAAAAAGCTGATGCCGTTCCTTTTTCAAAAACTCTGCCATACTTTTTATCAGTTCTCTTCCGATTCCCTTTCTGTGGTATTCTTCATCCACAAAAAGTAAGGAGATATGATTACCGTTACGCACGGATATCTGACCTATTATTTTCTCGCCGTCAAGAGCTACCAGCATCAGATAGGTACCATTTACAAACATTTGATATAATCGTTCATCCGTAATAAAATCCTTAAAATTGGCAATACCTTCCGCCGTGTAATCCTCTGCTTCGAAACGCAAAAAAGTCCGCCAAACCATATTCATGGTCGCCAGCCAATCTTTTTCCTCTGCCCAACGTATCTCATACGGAAACTTCTTCCATATATTCATAGTTATCCCCTCTAACGGCAGTTCTTCCTTTGTTCAACCATATTATTTATAATAATACCAAATTTAGTGCCGAATGGCAAGGTACTTTATCAACCAGTTTTCAATATCTTGCATAACCTCTTTTCGGTTGATTTCATTCAACAGTTCATGTCTTGCACTGTCATACAATTTGAAGGTCACATCCTCCATTCCCACATCTTTTAACAGATGATAAACTTTTTCTACCCCTTTTGCGCAATCACCAACAGGATCTTCTTCGCCCGACGCAATATAAACAGGTAGTGTTTTGGGTGTTTTTTGCAAATTCTTCTTTTTCTGTGCACCGGCAATCAAAGTAAAGAGTGTCTTAAATCCATTGACTGTAAAAATAAAACCGCAGTCCTTATCTGCAATATACTCTGTGACCTTCTTTTCATCCCTTGTAAGCCAATCCACGGCAGTCCTGGGATTTTCCACCCACTGATTATAATTTCCAAATGCAATTTTATCAATCAGGCGTGCCTCTTTACGGGACCCTCTAAAAATTTTTCCCAAACCTACCATAACTTTAGACAATGCCAGTGCACTTCCCGGCTGTACTCCACTGCCCAGAATCAGCGCACCGTCAATCCCCGAACCATACCGACACATATAATTACGCAGAATAAATGACCCCATACTATGACCCAAAATAAAATAAGGCACCCCGGGATACAGCTCCTGTGTCATCTTTTTCAATCGGTGAACATCCCGGACTACTACTGTAGCCGGGTCCTGTTCACAAAAATATCCTTGTATGCCGCCTTCCGGCACACTCTTACCATGTCCCAAATGATCTTCACCTGTTACCACAATATTTCTTTCTGTCAAAAACTGTGCAAACTCTTCATATCGCTCTACATACTCGGCCATACCGTGCACAATCTGCACGATTGCCACCACGTTGCCGCTTTCCGGAGTCCATCTGACTGCATGTATTTTAGAAACATTGTCTCTGGAATCAAAGTAAAATTCTTCTTTTTTCATAACTCCACGCCTTTCTCAATCTGCTTTCTCCTCAGTGGATACATTCCCTATACAGGTCCTTTTTGTTTTCTAGCAGATTTCCGCACCTGCAGGCATTTTCTTTTCAGGCGTCATCAATGCCAGATTGCCTTCCGCATCTTCTGCACATAAAATCATACCTTCCGACATTACGCCTGCCAACTTCGCAGGCTTTAAGTTCACAAGTACCATTACCTTTTTGCCTACCATTTCTTCCGGGCTGTAATATGCCTTGATACCGGATACAATCTGTTTCACCTGACTACCGATTTTAACCTGGGAACAAAGCAGTTTCTTAGATTTCGGCACTGCTTCGCAGGCAATAATTTCTCCTACCTGAAACTGCATTGCCGCAAAATCATCGTAAGAAATTTCCGGTTTTGCTTCGATATCAATCACTGCTTCCTCTTTTTCTTCAGGTGCTGCACCGGCATTTGCTTCTGCAATCATGGCAAGACGCAGTGCTTCTTCTTTTTCAGCTACTTCTTTCATATCCAGACGTGCGAAAAGAATTTCCGGCTTGTCGGTAACTTTTGCACCGTTTTCGTACAGACCGAATTTCTCCAGTTCCGTAAAGTCTCTTAAGTTAGTATTTAACTGTGCTACAATCTTTTCTGCAGTTTCAGGCATGAAAGGTGCCAATAAGGAAGCTCCGATTACAATACCTTCCACCAGATTGTACAGTACGGTAGAAAGGCGATCTGCCTTTGCTTCGTCCTTTGCCAGTACCCAAGGCTCTGTCTCGTCAATATATTTATTCAGTCTCTTGAAAATACCAAAAATTTCGGTCAGTGCGTCTGCCACACGTAAAGTTTCCATCTTTTCAGCCACTTTTGCATAAGTGCCGGTTACCATAGACTTCAAATCTTCGTCGATAGCCGCATCCGCTGCCCCCTTGTCTGCTACCACACCGCCAAAGTACTTGTTACTCATGGAAATGGTTCTGTTTACAAGGTTACCCAAAACATTTGCCAGTTCGGAATTGGAACGTTCTGCAATCAGCTCCCATGTAGCGTTACCGTCATTTTCATAAGGCATTTCATGCAACACATAATAACGAACAGCATCTACACCAAAGTATTCTACAAGGTCATCCGCATAAATCACGTTACCCTTGGATTTGCTCATCTTGTCATTGTTCATCATTAACCAGGGATGACCAAACACCTGCTTAGGTAATTCTTCGCCCAGTGCCATCAGGAAAATGGGCCAGTAAATCGTATGGAAACGTACAATATCCTTACCAATCAGATGTAAATCAGCAGGCCAGAGTTTCTTATACTGTTCCGTGCTGTTACCCTCTGCATCATAGCCGATACCGGTAATGTAGTTGGTCAGTGCGTCCAGCCATACATAAACCACATGTCTGTCATCAAAATCTACAGGAATCCCCCACTTAAAAGAGGTTCTGGATACGCACAAATCCTGCAAACCGGGCAATAAGAAGTTATTCATCATCTCGTTCTTACGGGATACCGGCTGTATAAACTCAGGATGGGTATTGATATGGTCAATCAGTCTGTCCGCATATTTGCTCATCTTAAAGAAATATGCCTCTTCCTTTGCAGGCTTTACGTCTCTGCCACAGTCCGGGCACTTGCCTTCTACTAACTGGGACTCTGTCCAGAAGGATTCACAAGGGGTACAGTACATGCCTTCGTATGCCCCTTTATAAATGTCGCCCTGGTCATAAAACTTCTTAAACATTTTCTGTACCTGTTTCTCATGGTACTCATCTGTGGTACGGATAAATTTGTCATAAGAAATGTTTAAACGGTCGCACAGGCCTTTGATAATACCTGCAACATTGTCTACGAATTCCTTGGGAGTTACACCTGCTTCTTCTGCCTTTAACTCAATTTTCTGACCGTGCTCATCAGTACCGGTCTGAAAGAACACATCATAACCCTGTGCTCTCTTAAAACGCGCAATACTGTCCGCTAACACGATTTCATAATTGTTACCGATATGGGGCTTACCGGAAGTGTAAGCAATCGCTGTTGTAATGTAATATTTGTTCTTGTTCATCTTTTCTTATTCCTTTCTGTTATTGTCTGTTTTGTATGGGAATTTCGGCAGTTCTGCAAATGTATGTTTTCTGCCTGACCTTTTATGCCATGGAGATGAGACTAAAAATCATGGAAGCCATTGCTGAACATGATTTTGCTTTCAGGCTCATCGGAATGCTTGGCATAAGCAGTCTGGCAAAAAACATACATTTGCAGAACAGTTGACCTTCTCATACAAAAAAGCCCGTCTTCCCATACTATTCTGTACAAGAAGACGGGCTATAAACCCGTGTTACCACTTCTCTTCATACTTTCCTCGCGAAAAGTACCTTACCAAGTGCCTATTAGCACTCTCCCGCTATAACAGGCGGACCTGTTGCAGCCTTACCGATGTTATGATTGTGCATTAGTCGTGATGCCTGTTTGCAGTCTGCAAGGCATTCATCTGACGCTCGTGTCACTATCGGTTCGGTGCACTGCTCAGAAGCCATGTTCTCTCTGTTCCTGTTCTCTTCCTCTCAGCATTTGCAGACAATCCTATCGTCCACCCCGGAAGATTCTCTGTAAAACATTTCCAAAGATACTCTCTTCGTCACTGCTTTTCCTATTTGATTTAGGGTAGCACAATTTACCGGTCTTGTCAAACTATTTAGAGAACATAACCTTTTCACTGTTAAACAATCTGGTCAATCCCCACGCCAGCACACCAGCGGTCACCACATTTACAATTATGGTTACTACCATCTGCATAGGCTCATATGTAAAGGCGAATACACCGTGCATACACTGTACGCTATTATACAAAGGTACAAAGAACATACCGAGGCTCTTTTCCGCATCACCGCCAAACATAGGAGTCAGGCTGATTACCATTACAAGAACCATCAAAGGCGAAACAGCAGTAGAGGCTTCCTTAATGCTCTTTGCAAAGGCAGAAATAATGGAAATCAATGCGACCAACACCAGTACCGTACTCAGAATGATACCTAACAGCAATGCATAATCTGTTACAGTATAAACGGAAGTATCCACTTCGCCGCCGGTCAGGTTGGGCAGGGACAACATAGTTCCCAAAAAGCTGGAAGCACCGGATAACAACGCGATACAGCTTAAGCTGATAATCTTTCCAAGTGCCAGTGCACTTCTCTTCATAGGGGTTACCAACAGAGTTGCAATCGTTCCTCTTTCTTTTTCACCCGCAATGGATTCCGGTGCCACAGACATACATCCGCTGAACAGGAATGTCATCAAAAGCATGGGTAAAAGCATAGCAAATATCTGTCCTGTAACATCCTTTTCAGATGCCATGTCATAAGCAGTTTCCCCTGCATTTACATCAAACTTGTTTGACATGGAGGCCTCATAAGAATCCAACACACCTGCAATCATGCTATACATTTTGGTGGACTCGGACTCCGTAGAGTTGTAGTAAATTTCCACATTGGGGGCAGTTCCGCCGGCAGTTACATCATAAGAAGCCACAGTACTTACAAATGCTTCCGGGAAAACAACCAGCACGTCTGCTTCTTTATTACTCAGTTTTTCCTTGATACCATCAGTTTCAGAAGCTGAAACCTCAGTCCATTCCGCAGACATTTCCTCAAATACCGGTGCAAATTCTTCCGGCATATTCTGTACATACGCCTTTGCTACATATGCATCATCTGTCTCAAATTCCTTCATCATACCTTCACCCATAAAGGTATAGATACAATAAATAAGCAGACCGGGCATTAACACAGTGGTGAAAAACAATCTTTTATCACCGAAAAATCTTGAAAATTCCTTTTTTATAATTGTCAACATATCTTTTTTCATGCGATGCTACCCACCTTTTCTTCATAGATTTCAAAGAATCTGTCCTCCAGACTCTTTCCCGCGCAGATAGTTTCTAAGGAATCACAAACCACCATACTGCCGTTTACAATAATACCTACACGGTCACAGATTTTTTCAATAAGGCTGAAAATATGGGTAGAAACAATAATGGTTTTACCCTGTTCCTTTAAATCCACCAAAAAGTCGGTCACTACCTTTGCAGTTAAAACATCCAATCCATTGGTAGGTTCATCAAAAATGATAATGTCAGGATTATGTACCATGGAAATAACCAAAGATACCTTCTGCTTCATACCTGTAGAAAGATTTCCCACCTTTACTTCTGCAAACTGGTCAATACCAAAGCGTTCAAATAACTCTTTCTTACGGGCAATCTTTTCTTCCGCAGGCACACCATGTAAATCTGCAAAAAAGTCAAACAGATAATTCGGTGTAAAAAACTCTTCCAGCTTTAATTCACTGGTTAAAAATCCAATCTTACTACGCACGACTTCCGGTTCTTTTGTTACACTCGCACCATCCAGCACTGCTTCGCCTTCATCAGGCTTAATCAAGGTTGCCAGCATACGAAGCGTAGTTGTTTTTCCGGCACCGTTAGGTCCTAACAAACCGAAAACTTCCCCTCTGTATGCAGTAAAGGACAAATCATTTACTGCCACTTTGACTTTTTCGTTTGTCTTTTCAATTTTTTGCTGTTTCGCTGAGAGTTTGAAGGTTTTCTTCAAACCCTGCACTTTTAAAATTTCTTCCATTCCTTTTCCCTTTCCACTGTTTTACAGTTCTATTTCCTCTGCCGCTACATCCGCTTTGCATAATATTTTTTTGCAATTTCGTAACTGAGCAGGAAAACACCAATCAATAAACAACACACTGTCATTATCTCCGGCAAAAAAAGACCGCCGATAATCAATAATACGTAAAGCGCCGCCAACATAATTTTAGCAGTAAGCCTCAACGCCTGATTATCTACTTCCAATTCTCTTTCGTCCGTTTCCCGTAACCTCGCTGCTTTCACTTTCTCTTCATCCCGCAATGTTCTGCTGATTTTCACCATTGCAATGAGTGCTCCCAATGCCAGACCTGTTCCGAAGCCGAACACAAATCCCAACGAATAACTGTCTTCAAAACCGCATTTCCATATGTAAAGGATACCCAGCCCTACCGTCAACAATCCGACAGCTAGCAGTATCAACATTTTCTTTTGTCGTTTTTTCAATACTATGCGGTATTCTTCATTGTTTCTCGCCTTACATCCCCCACAAAACAAGCCTTTCATAAATTTTCATCCTCCTCGTCGAAAATAAAAATATCTTCAATCCCCACTTCAAAGAACTGTGCAATCTTGTGTGCTAATACAAGCGAAGCATTATACCTGCCGTTTTCCAGTGAGATAATAGTCTGGCGCGACACATTTACAGCATCCGCCAACTCGCTTTGGGTAATCTTCCGCTCCTTGCGCAGTTCCTGTATTCTGGTCTGCATCCAGTCCCTCCTCTCTTTAAAACAAAAGCCTGTCTATTCAAGAACAAAAGTAAAGCAAACTTTACCTACGTAAGAAGTATAGTATGCTTTACTTTTTATGTCAAGTGCATTTTACATTTTTATTATTTTAAATTCCTAATACCAATACTTTTCCACACGTTCCCATGCTGCTTGTTCAGAAAAATCATACTTCTGTGCTATTTTCTCCCCACACCTTTAACTACACCACTTTAAAAGGATTTTCTTCCCCGTTCAAAGCATGCAGGCAACCGGCAATACTGTTTTTTACCATATGCTCCACCGCTTCTACGGTGTAAAAAGCCGTGTGGGGCGTTACGATAACATTGGGATAAGAGCGTAGCAGTGCCAATTCATGATTGTCCATGGGCTTTCCACAAAAATTGTAATAGTATAAGGACAGTTCGTCTTCAATTACGTCCAAACCAGCAGCACCAATTTTACCGTTTTCCAGTCCGGCAATCATTGCCGCAGAATCTATCAGGCTGCCTCTGGCAGTATTAATCAAAATTACACCGTCTTTCATCTCCGACAATGCCTCTTCGTTTATCATGTGGAAGTTCTCTTCCGTAGATGGCATATGCAGGGATATAATATCACACTCCCTGTATATAGTGTGAAGGTCCGTATACTCTGCCAGTTCCTCCACTTCTTTCTGCTGATATAAATCATGTGCCAGTATACGGCAGCCAAAACCTTTCAGATGCTCTATCACGGTACGTCCGATTTTTCCCGTACCGATAATACCAACCGTACAATTAGAAAGTTCCATTCCAATTTTGCCGTTTAAGGTGTAATCCTGCAATTCACTGCGTTTCAAAATATGCGTCACTCTTCTGCAACACATTAACATCAGCATAATGGCATAATTTGCCACGCTATTGGGCGGATAAGGTGCATTGCAGACTGTCATGCCTAATTCTTCTGCCGCTTTGATATCCACATGGTCATATCCTACGGTTCTGGTGGATACACACTTTACACCGCCTTTTTTCAAAACAGCCAGCATATCTGCATCCATCGGTGTCGTAATAATACTTATGGCATCATAACCCTCTGCCAAATGCAGATTGTGAGGTTTTGGTGCCTCAGTGGTGGAGCTGTAGGTTACCCCACAGCTCTCACACCAGTAATCAAAATATTGTTTTTCATCAAATTCTCTGAGACTATATACAAAAAGTTTCATGTAATGCTCCTTTGTTTCATGTGAACAACTCAAAATATTCCGCCATTCACCTTGAAAGTATTTATTCTCTTAATCAGACAATCAAGTCTACATGCTGTATTGTACCAGTTTCTCCGCTTTCTTTCAAGAAGATACCTGTGCTTCGTACAATTCCCTGCGTCTCATTGGTTATTTCTTTGTTAAGAGAAAATTCCGTCGCTGTATGTCCCAGATAAATAGCTCCCACACCGGCTTTACCTATGGCAATCAGCCTGTTTCCTCCATTTTCATCCTTCGTCCATATCTTTAAATCCTTGAACACACTGTCACTTTCATCAATCCAGCCGTTACTGTCTTCATCATAAGCAGCCAAATCAGCAAAACCGTCTCCGCTCTGAGGTCCAAACAACTCTTTGCCGTTATTTATAATGCCGTCATCATTTTTGTCCAGTGCCAGGAAACCGCTTCCCGCAGAAAGACTTGCAATTTCTTCTTCCGTACCATCCGCATCCAAATCAAAGAAAAAGGTCTGGTCTGAAAAAGATGCCGGATTACCGGAAAGGTTAATTACCAACGGATCTACACAAAAAGTTTTACGGGTATATTCCATACCGACTGCTCTGGTAAACTCTCTGGACATTTCCAGATTTAAGTTAAAGTCTATACAACGTCCGTCCTCCGTCTGCACCTGTCCTACGGTAGAAAAAGTAGTTACTTCTTTGTCAGTAAAAATACTGGATACACTCACTTTTTCTTCCCAATGACCGCTTCCGCCTACGGTTACAGCTGTTCCGCTACCTGCCTGTACGCCGACTGCCGCAAGTGAAAACGAAAAGCTTTTGTTTCTTTGTGCACTAAGACTTACACTCTTTCTCTCCATCTTTTCCAGCTTTTCATAATCCGGCTTTCGCCCCTCCTGCATCGCCCGCAAAGACTCCAACAGCCTGCGAAGCATTTTAATCTTAAAATCTTCTTCCGTTTCACCGGGTGTTGCTTCTGCGGGCTTGCCTGTCATTCTTTCTACCTGGCGGGCCAATCTTTTAGTATCAGCGGACATCTGCTTATTTTGGTTTTCGTTCTTTTCCAATACCTTTGCTGCTTCCTTTTGTGCGGCAGAAAGCTCCAAAGATGCCGATTGTTCTGACCATCCGGCCGCATTCATACTTACCACTTCTGCCTGTCCCCCATCCGTAGTCCACACCTGTCCGCTCACCGTTCTCTGTGTAACATACGTTTGGGACGCTTCTCTTGTTGCCGCCATGGCAACATTACTTTGACTTATTTTCATGCCTGCACCTCCTTGTCTGCATGAAGAAGCACTTTCGTGCTTCCAAAAGGGGTTCCTTCCCCACAACTGTTACCCACCATCGGGTATTTAATATATCGACATATTTAAAAAAAGAGTTTAGCAAAGAACCTTCCCATGCCTGTGCCTGTCACATTGCGACCTTTTCTACTCCGCCGTAATGTGCAACCTGCCCACAAAAAAGAGAGACCCTAAAGTCTCTCTTCCCGTTTTTTTATAACCATTTGTGTTATTTTGTATGCCAGCATGGCATCCATAATTCCCAGAATAATTCCGCCCAGAATATCCGTAGGATAATGTACAAACAGATACATTCTGGAAAAAGCAATCAATCCCGCTAACACAAGTGCCGCTATACCTGCCTTTTTGAAATAAAGGAATATAACCGTTGCCGCTGTCACACTATTTAACGTGTGTCCTGACGGAAAGGAATACTCTCCCGGTTTGGGAATCAAAAGCGTAACTGAACTATCTACCACAAACGGCCGCGGTCTGGCTATCACATTTTTCAAAAACAGATTGCCAATCAGAAAGGACAGTGCCATAGCACCCATCATCGTCAACCCGCAGGCACGTGTTCTCTTAGGAACCACCAGCACGATACTTAATGCAATCCAGATCATGCCTCCGTTCCCTAATGCAGACAAAAACACCATAATCGGGTCCAACCAGTCCGTATGCATTTTTTGTATTGCATGCAGAATTTCCAGTTCCATTTATATCCCTCTTATACCACTCTAATTCACACGTATGTTGATATTAACCATAAAATTACGGCAACAATGCCAGTAAAACAAAGTTCAAAATAAACAGAATCGTAGCAACCGCAAGAATCGGATGGATTTCTTTCACTTTACCCTTTGCAATCTTCACTACACAGTACGCAATAAATCCGGTACCGATACCGTAGCTGATAGAATAGCAAAGAGCCATGAAAATTGCTGCAAAGAATGCAGGTACTGCATCTTCGAAATCAGTCCACTCAATATCCTTGAAGGAGGATACCATCATAATACCTACTACTACCAATGCAGGTGCTGTTGCCGCACTGGGAATTGCACTGATAAAAGTAGCTAAGAACGCACTCAATGCAAAACAAAGAGCAGTGATTACACTGGTTAAACCTGTACGTCCGCCAGCCCCGATACCTGCTGCACTTTCTACGAAAGTTGTGGTATTGGTAGTACCGAAAATAGCACCAATGGAGGTTGCGGTTGCATCTGCAAAGAGAGCCTTGTCCATTTTGGATTTGAAACCTGCACCGTTTTCCATAGCCTTTTCATCTTCCTCACTGAAGATACCGCTACGACGGCCTGTACCAATGAAAGTACCTATGGTATCGAAAGTATCGGATAAGCTGAAAGCAAAGATTGTAATCAGTGCTAAAGGCAGCTTGGACATATCCGTAAACAGAGAAGGAAGCCCTTCTGCAGTAAAAATAGCACCAAAAGTAGTAGGAAGTACCTTACAAGCTTCAGTAAAGCTGATAGTGTCACCGGTTGCTGTTACTCCCATGGGAATACCAATGATAGTTGTTACAATAATACCAATCAGAATAGCACCCTTTACTTTAAGTACCTGTAATACAATAATCAAAATCAAGCCAATTACAAAAAGGATTAAAGCGGGCTGATTTACATAAGTCATAGCCGGTACACCGCCGCCAAAATTAATAAATCCAATATTCAAAAATCCGATGTAAGCAACAAAAATACCAATACCGCCACCGATTGCATGCTGCAGACTGGTAGGAATAGCTTTAATAATGTATTTTCTGATTTTGGTTACGGTCATCAGAACATTGATGAGACCACAAATAAATACCATACTCATAGCCTGTTTCCAGGTAAATCCCAATCCAAAGCACACAGTATACGTAAAGAACGCATTCAGTCCCATACCGGGTGCCTGGGCATAAGGTACATTTGCAAACAGACCCATAATCAGTGTACCGATAACTGCTGAAATTATGGTTGCTAAAAACACCGCACCCCATTCCATACCTGTTTCACTTAGGATATTCGGATTTACCACAATGATATAAGCCATTGCAAAGAAAGTGGTAATACCCGCAATTACTTCAGTTCCAACAGTAGTTCCGTTTTGTTTCAGTTTGAATAGTTTTTCCATTATACTCCCTTCCGTGTGTCTCTTGCACACTCACATAAGATATTCTCATTATAACGAAAGTTCGCACAAAAGAAAATAGATTTATGCCATTTGTTGCAAAAAATATTTAACATTTTCAGCAATATTTCCCTTAAATACCGCAGAACCAGCCACTACAACATTAGCACCTGCCTCCAGTACCATACCGATATTTTCTTTATTGATTCCACCATCTACCTGAATATCGATATCTCTGCCGGACTCCTGTACCATTTTACGCACTTCACGCACTTTATCCGTACAAAAATCAATATAAGCCTGTCCGCCAAATCCGGGTTCCACCGTCATTACCAGTATCATATCCACTTTATCCAGATAGGGTTTTAATATATCTACCTGTGTATTAGGCTTTATAGAAATACCTGCACGAATTCCTTTTTCGTGAATAGCATCAATAATTTCTCCGGTTTTTTCCGTTGCTTCAACGTGGAAAGTAATGATATCTGCTCCGCATTTAACAAACTCATCTATATAACGTTCCGGTTTTTCAATCATCAGATGTACATCAAAAACCCTATCCGTTACTTTTCTGATAGACTGTATCAGGGGCATCCCGTAGGAAATCGAGGGCACAAAAAGCCCGTCCATCACATCAATATGCACATACTGTGCACCTGCCTTATCCATAATCTCTATCTGTTCACCCAATTTTGCAAAGTCTGCCGATAAAATCGACGGTGATAAAATATTCATATTCATACCCTTCCGCTCTGTAATTTCCGCATGCTTTATCATTTTGTGCAGGCAGTTCCTCTTACAACGTAAAATTTACCTTTGCCCATCACACATTCTGCATTGTAGCAGAAAAAAAACGTCTTTTCAATCCTGTAACACAGTCTCCTCACACTCCCAGTATTTTTTCTTTTCTTCCTGCGTCAGCTCTTTCACAAAAGCCTGCTTTTTTCTTAACAATACCTCTAAGCATCTCAGAATGTGCCATAATTCTGCCCGGTTTTCAAACTCTTCCCTACTCCTTGGCAATTCTGCCTCCTTATAAGAAGTATCCAGCATATCCAATTTTTCCAAAAGCCACTCCACATTATTCATTTCATGAAAGCTGTCACCGATTTCTCTGATAAATTCACTAATCGCATATGCTTGTCCGGGCACATAGGACAATTCCTTGATACTTGCATAAATATCCTTTAAACTCTCACACTGTTCCGTGCGCATATGCATATATTTCAAAAAATACCTGTCCGCATGGCTCATTTTATTACGCATACGAACACTTGCTTCACGTTCCAGTTCTGTCAAAAGTTCTTCTACCTGTCCGAAGCACGTTCCGGTATAGTCACTTTTGTCCTCCCTGCAAAGATAATCTGCCATACGATACAGAATTCTCTTCATCGCTTCATCTGTCAGGCGTTGTTTTTCCCTGATTTTCTTTATATTTTCAGGCATAATCAAATTTACCAACACGCCCAATCCGGTGCCGATTACAAATAATAAGACCTCATTTTGTAACGTAGCAGGTGTTACTCCCCCTGACGTCAGATAATGTGTTGCCATAACTGCATTCATGGAAATTGCAACTTCCAATTTGCCCACATAGCACACAAGTAAAAACAAACATAGAAAAACGGCATAGGCCGGTATATTACAACCGACCACGCCGAATGCAAGTTTACATAATATGCTCATAATACCAAATGCCCCTACCCGTTTCCATGCCACAACAAAAGTTTCCTGCCGGGTATCCAGCACAGTAAGCAGGGTAATAACGCCTGCTGAAGAAGCATAATCCAGTTTCAATACCTGTGCAATCAACATTGCAAGGGGTACTGCTACGCAAAGCTTTATCCATTTTACATAGTTAATTTTAAGGAATTTCATTCCCAATAGCCTCCGAAACCTTATCCTTCAAATCTTCCCATGCATCTTCATTCTCCACATAATACAAGGGGCATTTTTTGCCACCACAATCATAATGCCGCAAAATATCCTCTTCCGTCAAATCATAAAGTTTCAGCAAATATGCCAAAAGTTTTACCAGGGATTCTTCCGTTTCGGGCGAAAACTCACCATCCTCTGCCAGATAGCAACATTCAATAGAAATAGAATCATAGTTTCTGGTCTGCACCGCATAAGCAATTTCATCTAAAGGAATGCACTGAATAATTTCACCTTCATACCCGATAATAAAATGTGCACTTGCAGAACGCTCATGGGTATCCTTCAATTGTTCAAAATAGCTTCTGTTCTGTGCTGCACTTGTTCCCTGATTAGCAGTATAATGTACAAAAATACTTTGAACGGTTCCAATTGCCTCTCCCGGTCTGGAATATTCATTGGGAGTCAGATAATCCACGATCCATTCCGGTTTTTCTGCAAAGTTATTTACCATTGAGACATCGGTTCCATATTTTGCACCTGTCATTCTGCTTTTCGCTGCACTATGTTCCAAAAACAGATTAACAGCCAAATAAAACAGTAATACTACAATTACAACAATAATTCCGTTCTTCAAGAAGTGCCTGCATACGACCTCCCTGCGTTGCCTTCTTTTTTGTGTTGACCGCCTGCTATTCTCTTGCCTTTTTCTTGATACCGGCATTTCTCCCGCTGCTACCCGCTGTTTTAAAGAAGTCCCAAATTCTTTTTCCAGATAAGGATTCCTTGGTTTTGCCAAATCCATCTGTATTTCTCTTTTTCCTTCATATCCCTCTCTCATAAGTATTTCTCCCGGTTCTTTCGTACCGGAATAGTATAACAGAGCAGGTATAAATAATCTTTAAAAGATTCTTAGGATTTTATTAAATACTATTCTTTCCACTGCAGCCTGTGCAGTTCACCTTCCGTCTGCATACCGCAGAAATCATTCTGCCTCAGCGCCTCATACAACACAATCGCTACAGAATTAGACAAATTCAACGAACGTATTTCGGGCAGCATGGGAATACGAATACAGTTTTCTTCATTCTCTACCAGAATTTCCTCCGGAATGCCCGCACTTTCTTTACCAAACATAATAAAATCGTCCGGTCCGAACTTCACATCGGTATAGGAGTGCTTTGCTTTGGTAGTTGCCATCCAAATCTTGGCGTTTGGATGCTTCTCCAAAAATTCCTGATAATTTATATAACGGGTTACATCCAGATGCTCCCAATAATCCATTCCCGCACGTTTAATGGACTTTTCATCCAAGCGGAAACCTAACGGCTCAATCAAATGTAAAGATGTCCCCGTTGCCACACAGGTACGTCCGATATTTCCTGTATTCGCCGGAATCTCCGGCTGATGTAAAATAATATGCATATCTACTGACCCTTCTGTTCCTTACGCAGTTTTTCCACAAAACGTGCCATTCTTTCCATTGCAGTCTTTAATTTTTCCAAAGAATATGCGTAAGAAATACGCAAGAACCCTTCTCCGCTGTCACCGAAAGCAGTGCCGGGGACTGCTGCCACCTTTTCTTCTTCCAAAAATCTGGTTGCAAACTCTTCACTGGTCATACCAAACTCTTTAATGCAGGGGAATACATAGAATGCACCAAAGGGTTCAAAGCATTCCAGCCCCATCTCTTTAAATGCATGCATCAGATAACGTCTTCTCTGGTTGTACGCAACACGCATTTCCTTGATGTCTTCATCACCGTTACGCAATGCCTCAATACCTGCATACTGTCCCGTAGTGGGTGCACACATAATGGCAAACTGGTGAATCTTGGTCATCTGCTCAATGATTTTGGTAGGACCACAGGCATACCCCATTCTCCAACCGGTCATGGCATATGCTTTGGAGAAACCGTTAATCAGAATGGTTCTCTCCTGCATACCGGGCAGACTGGCAATAGACACATGCTCACCCTTATATGTAAGTTCACCATAAATCTCATCAGACATTACATAAATATCTTTTTCAATAATAACCTTTGCAATTGCCTCTAAATCCTCTTTTTCCATAATGGCACCGGTAGGATTATTAGGGAAAGGTAAAATCAAAATCTTGGTTTTATCGGTAATTGCATCTAAAAGCTCCTGTGCCGTTAAGCGGAACTCATTTTCAGCCTTTAAATTGATGATAACCGGTTTTGCTCCTGCCAGAATCGCACAAGGCTCATAGGATACATAACTGGGCTGGGGAATCAATACCTCTTCCCCCTGTCCGGGATTAATCATAGCGCGCATACCTATATCAATCGCCTCGGAACCGCCTACCGTAATCAGCACGTCGGTAGCCGCATTATAGCGGATGCCCTGCTTACGGTACATATAATGGCAGATTTCTTCTCTCAAAGCCATCAGTCCTGCGTTGGATGTATATTTGGTATGTCCCTTTTCCAGGGAATAAATACCCTCATCGCGGATATGCCACGGGGTAGCAAAGTCCGGTTCGCCGACACCTAAGGAGATTGCATCCTTCATCTCACTTACAATGTCAAAAAATTTACGGATGCCGGAGGGTTTTATCTCGACAACCTGGTCTGCAAGCGGATTTCTCATGGTGTAATCAACTCTCTTTCGTCTTCATTTTTGCTGGTTAAGATAGTACCGTGGTCTTTGTATTTTTTCAGTACAAAATGGGTTGCGGTACTGAGTACGCCGTCCAGTGTGGACAATTTATCTGATACAAAGTTAGAAATTTCTCTTAAGGATTTGCCTTCTAAGGATATCAGCAAATCATAACCACCTGAAATCAGGTATACAGAATGCACCTCCTGATATCTGTAAATACGTTCTGCCAAATGGTCAAAGCCCTGACCTCTCTGAGGGGTAATACGTACTTCAATCAATGCGTTTACTGTCTCCAGGCTGGTATGCTCCCAATTAATCATGGTATGATATCCACAGATAATACCTTCACTTTCACATGCTGCCAGTTCGTTGACAACATCTATTTCCTCCACTCCTAAAATCACAGCCAGTTCTTTTAAATCCATACGGCTGTTCTTTTCAATAATGCGTAATAATTCTTCTCTCATATTAAACCTGCCTTTCCTGCACCCGTTATTTCTTTAAACTTTCGATGCAATTTAGATTTTTGTAAATTCATCCGCCCGGGGTCTTTCCAAAAAACGTTTCTCGTCTTCATTTATGACAACCCTGTCGTTATTATTCGTAATTTTTCCGATAACCGTTGCCGGAATATGCACGGCTTCCAAGGCCTGCACCAGACCTTCTCCGTTATCCGCTGTCATCAGAAGTGCTCCACCTGAAAGCAGTTCATAGGGACTGATGCCGAAAAATTCGCACACCTCTATGGTTTCCTGCTTAATGGGAATCTTTTTTAAATCTATGGTTAGTCCAACGCCGGCACTCTCTGCCAGTTCCCACAATGCTGCAAAAATACCCCCCCCGGAAACATCATGCATGGCACCCACATTGGACTGTATGGCGGTGGCGGCCTCCGGTATAATGGAGAGATACTGTTTAAAGGCTACCGCCTCTGTTATCATATGATATGGATATCTGGTAGAAAGCTTATCGGCATATTTTTCCGCAAGTCTGGCACTTCCTTCCAAGCCTACCCATTTACTTACCACTATATCCTGCCCCGGTTTTGCTCCACCGGGTTCTATATATTTATCAGCTATCGTACCCGTCACCTGCACCGTCACGCAAGGAATTGTAACGGCTTTTGTCACTTCCGTATGTCCCCCTGCAAGCTCCATGCCCAGTTCTGCTGCCGCTTTATCTGCCTCTGCCATATACTGCTTCAAAAGGCTCTCCTCGGCATCTTGTGGCAAAAGCAGTGAAAGATGTACCATTTGGGGTACTGCTCCACTGCAGGCTACTCCATTTGCTGCTTTTAGGATACTGTAACGGATATCCGCAGGGGCCGGCACTACTGCCGTCTGCATGCAAGTTGCCACAAGCGTATTTTCACATGAAAAAATGGCGCAGTCTCCCCCTACGCCTGCACCATTCTTTACCTGAGTATTTTTGCTCTTTATCTGTTTCAATACGGAGCGTTTCAATACGCTTTCGGATACTTTTCCGACTTTCATCCCTGTTTTCCCTCTGTAAACCTTACTGTGCGGGTGCTGCTTCCGGTGTTTGTTCCGGTGCCGGCGGCATGGTTAATAACGCTGCAATATTCCGCACATGATTAATATCGTTGGTGGCAATTGCCGCCATAATTTCATTATAAACGTTAGGGTCCGCCGTAGCCACGCCCACCACTGCGGTTCTGGGCGTCATTTTATAAGTGCTACTGTTAACGACCTCCCGGCTTACCTCCACACCATCTTCTTTTACAATCTTCCAAAGACGTGCCTTATATCCGGTATGCGCACTGGATATACTTACATAACCAACATTAAATCCTGCATCCGGATAAATCACTTCCGCAGTAGGCTGGGTAGTTTCCAGTATTTCACTGACATACTCTACTGTACGGTTTTCCGGGCGTGTTTCCACGCCATAAATATTAAAGGTAATTTTCTTACCCTGCGTATATCCTTCAATATAAATAGGGTAATCCAAATTATTTACAAACTTAAAATCCTTACCGGAAGACTCTGCAATTGCCGCATCCGCAGAAGGGTCTACATAATTTACAATCATGGAATGGTTGTAACGCTCAGTCACTTCCAGTTCTGATAACAGAACCGCATTATAAAGTGTGGTGGATACCTGACAGATACCACCGCCCAGAGAATCTACCACTCTGCCGCTCAAATAAGACCCTGCCATGTAATAACCATTTGCTTCCGAAAAAGGTGCAACTGCAGTATAAGTGGAGAATTCATCTCCGGGATACAACAGTGTTCCATCAATTAACCGGCAGCCGTTTTCTACATTTGCACTACGGTTGGAACCCGACGTGCTGTAAGAGGTAGTATAAGTGCCCAACACATCCTTCACCATGGACAATTCTTCTACACTGCCGCGGGGTTCACTGACTGCAATATCCAACTGAATGGTTGCCGCTTCATGGTTCCATTCATCCGCAAGGTAACCGTACACAGTATCAATCGAGGTCTCTACATCCAGCAGATATCCTATTTGACCTTCTATTACGGTAAACTCACCGTCTTCACGTATCAGTTCATAATCTATCGCTTCTCTGTCAAAGACTTTGCACTGTTCAGTCAATATCCTATCTATTGCCGTAATATCAAATTCCAACTCGATTGGATATACTACATTGTTGTTTTCTAAATCTTTCAGTGCTTTATAGCGCTGCACAATATTTCCCTGTGTGCCATGGTTGAGTGCATCTTCCAGCACCTCCGGATTTGCCCACGCCACACCCAGTTCGCCTGCCGATACTACTACGCTCTGGTTATCTGCTGCCAGAAGTGTAACCTCAACGGTTTCAAGCGATACAATATATTCTTCTACCGCAGCATTTGCCTCTTCCAAGGTCATATCTGCCAGCGGAATATCCCCCGCATAAACACCGGGCTTTATTGTCTCGCTGTTCTTAGCCTGTACATTAGCCGGAAACAACACAAACGCGGCTGCCAGACACAACATCGGGAACACCTTTCTTATTATTTTTTTCATAATATAATCTCTCCTCAAACCTTTGCACAATTGTATTTGCAAAGAAAATGTGATACTCTACAAGTAACATTCCTATTGTAAAGTATATCGGCACCATTAAATAATACCTTACATACCAAGCACCATGGGAACCACCATAACTACTATCAAAAGCAAAATAATAATTCCCGAAACAATCCTTTGTGTTTTTCTGTTACGCATGTTGAACATAAAATTGTTTCCTCCCTTATATAAACGCAACATTCCGTTGTTACATAAAAATCTACTGAAAGGATATTATATATGAAAACCTTATTTTTGTCCAGTTTAATCCTTTTCTGTGTAGTCATTGCCTATACCAACAAAAAACACAGTAAAATAGAGGAAAAATTCAAAAAAGACTTCTGGGACAGGGAGGCAAAAGCCAATAGCACCCGTCGGAAACCTCTGGATAATCTGGATTATATCTCCATTCCTCTGGATAAACTTCCCACAAATACTATGACAGAAGATACCAAGGTACAGGAAATTCTGGACATTATGGAAAGCCTGTCTACCGTAAAAATCGTCAACCTGACCGGTTTTACCAATACCGATTTAAAACTGGAATACGGCACCGCCAATATCACCTGCCTGTCCGACTATGATGCCAACTATACGCTTTTAGTCCGCACCCTGCAGGACTGGGCAGAACTCCTTTTTAAAAACAGCTTTGTCTCAGAAGCCCAAACCGTTCTGGAATTTGCCGTTTCCACTAAAACCGATGTCAGCCACAGTTATTATCTTCTTGCCGACATCTACGAAAAGCAGGGTGAGACCTTTAAAATAGAAAAACTGATTGAAAGTGCCGGTGAAATCCGCTCCACCATGAAGCCGGTCATCGTCCGTACTCTGCAAGGATCCGGTCCGTATAGCGACTGGCTTCGCTCCGAGTGAGTTTATCCAATTCATATTCTATTGTAATTTTATGCTTCTTAAGCAATTTATATAACCTTTCTTTTTGAGCCGGTGTAATTGGTGTATCACGTTTTACCTGATAATGCAATTGTACCGGTTCAAAAATTTTAGGGGCATCTTCTCTGTTTCCAAAATCCTCCCATAGCCTGTCATACAGTTCACAGGTTGCTTTTGCATCCGCAAGCGCCCTGTGTGCCTTGTGGGCTATTTGGTAATGATTGCAAAGACAGTCCAAACTTCTGCTGGGCAATTCCGTCAGATACCTTCTGGCAATTTTCAAGGTATCTATCCCCTGCCTTTCAAAGGTAAGTTTATTGTTTACCGCTGCTTTTTTTATAAAGGAATAATCAAAAAGTACGCTGTGCCCTAACAGCACATCCTCCCCTGCAAACGCCAATAGCTTCGGCAATACCTCTTTGATATCGGGGGCACCCTCTAACATTTCATCCGAAATGCCTGTAAGCTCCACTATCCGTCCTTCCAACGCTCTGCCCGGATTTATAAAGGTCTCAAAAACCTCCGCCACCTTACCGGCTCTGACCTTCACCGCACCGATTTCAATAATCCTGTCCGTCTTGGGATTTAAGCCCGTGGTCTCCAAATCTATACAGATATAGTTTTCTGCTTTTCTTAAATGTTCCATCTTGTTCTTTTCCCCGGATTTCTTCCTTTGATTTCTAAAAAACGCCTGCTTGTTTTATTTCTTCTCCGTTTTATTTCTTCCGGCTTTCATTCTTTTTTTATAATCAGGACAAAGATGTGTCATAAAGCATTCTTCACACTTAGGCGTAGGTGCTTTACAAATTTCCCGTCCAAAAGTAATCAACTGAATGTTATACAGTATCCAATGATCCTTTGGCAACACCTTCATCAGTTCCTGTTCCGCTTTAACCGGGTCATCGGATTTGGACAATCCCAACTTTTTGGAGATACGCTTCACATGGGTATCCACCACAATACTGGGCTCATTAAAAATATTTCCTCTGATAACGTTGGCAGTCTTTCTTCCCACGCCTGCCAGTGCCGTCAACTCATCAATCCCCGATGGCACTTCACCATCATATTTTGCAATCAGTTCCTTGCAACAGGCTATAATATTTTTTGCCTTGTTATGATAAAAACCGGTAGAATGAATGTCCTGCTCCAGTTCCTTTAAATCCGCATTGGCAAATGCCGCCACAGACGGATACTTTTGAAACAGGGTAGCCGTCACAATATTGACTCTTGCATCCGTACACTGGGCACTCAACATCGTGGCAATTAAAAGCTGCCATGCCGTCTCATAATCTAACGAACATCTGTATTCAGTTCCATACCTTTCATCCAGTGCCGCCAGCACCTCTAAAGTATGCTTTGATGCCATAGGTTTGTTCTTCCTTTTCTCTGTCTTTATTATTGTACTATGCTATATACTACTTTTGCTGCTTTGTTTCGTCATATGCGTTAGAATGACATGCATGTCACTTCTGTGCAACAATCCTTTCTGTCCTTGCTTCATAGGTCAGCGGACTCCGATGTCTGTAATCGAAAAGCACAAATTCCGGCTGGGGCAGCTCTCGCATTTTTTCATAAGAGGGTGTCTGGTGACTGTCATCAGACAGCCACTCCGTATCCACCTCCCATACCGGATACCTGAAAGGCTCCATATGTGTCATGCGGGCTAACTGCTTACTGTCATATTCTGTATAGTCCGGCAGAAAACGTCTCTCGCTTTCTTCCCGGCGGTAAAATTCTGTAATTTCTTTCCTGTAAGAGGTCAAATCCGCTGCAAAAGCAGGACGACTCTTTACATTTTCCCTCAAATACAAATCAAATGTCAACAGTTCTTTGTACAATGCCACTCTGCCTGCATCCATTTTTTCCGCAAACTCAAGCAAAACCTGATACCGGTAAATTCTGGAAGGTGTTTCCGTAAAATAGCCGTTCTCCTCATAAAAATCCGCCAGTGCCTCATACATGGCAAAGGGCGACTCAAAAACCTGCTGCAATATGGGCAACGTATGGGTAAACTGGTTGCTGTTGTAGTACAACTCCACCATTTCTTCTATCCGCTTCAACCGACACACTTCTTCATAGGTCAGCCAATTGGTATACAACACTTCATAGGGTGGCTTGTCCCGATACACCAGTCCGTACGCTTTCGCCGCCTCATGCATATAGGACCCCTTTAACACCTTTAAAAAGCCTAACTGTAATTGGTCCGGCTGCATCCCGTATACCTCATTAAAGGAATGGGCAAAGCTTTTATAATCCTCATACGGCAGTCCTGCAATCAAGTCCAGATGACAGTGCACATTTCTCCCCCGCCTGACAGCCGCAACCACTTTCTTTAGTTTCGCAACGTCCATGGCACGGCGAATTTCTTGCAGTGTAGCTTCATTGGTAGACTGCACACCGATTTCCAACTGCACCAGACCGGGGCGCATACTGTTTAATAATGCAATCTCTTCTTCGTCCAGAATATCCCCTGCGATTTCAAAATGAAAATTAGTGACACCGTTGTCGTTTTCTAAAATGTACTGCCAGACTGCCATGGCGTGTGTATGATTACAGTTGAAGGTTCTGTCTACAAATTTTACCTGTTCCACCTGATTATCCAGGAAAAACTGAAGTTCTCTTTTTACGACACTAATGTCACGTAGCCGTACCGTCTTATCAATGGAAGATAAACAATAACTGCACCTGAAAGGACAGCCTCTCTGGGACTCATAATAAATAATACGGTTTTTAAAATCGTCTAAATTGTCATATAAAAAGGGCAGCCGTTCCATGGAAAGAGGCTCTCTGGGTACGGTAGAACCCGTCTGCAACACCAGCCCGGGAATATCTGACAGTTGTTTTTTCGTTGTCCCCTTCTGCTCACCGGTATTCTCCATCAAAGATGTCGTTGCCGTTTTCTGTTTTCCGGTATTTGCTGTCACATAATAATCCAGTACCTCCGCAAAGGTTTCCTCTCCTTCCCCCACCATCACACCTGTAAGCTGCGGATACTTTTTCAGAATATCAGCAGCATCAAAAGTCACCTCAGGGCCACCCAGCCAAACAGGTATATCCGGGCACAGCTTAAAGAGCTCCGTCATAATATCCTGTACCATATTCCAGTTCCAGATATAGCAGGAAAACCCCACTGCATCCGGCTTTCTTTTATAAATATCCGCCAAAATATCCTCTGTACGGTTATTTATGGTATACTCCGCCAGTTCCACATGGACTGCATTTTCTCCGGCAAACCGTTTCAAGCTATAAAGTGCCGGATTGGAATGTATATATTTTGCATTTAATGCTACCAGTAAAAAACGCATGGTCTGCTCCTCTGCCGGATACTATAACCGGCCATTTTATTTAAAATCCCAACTTTTGTGCCACCTGCTCCCATGTCTCTTCCGACACTTCCGAAATGGGCTTACCTGAAATTTTACCTGCCTCCACTACCGACTGGTAAAAATAATTGATACCCGTAAGCAGATTCTTTTTCACTGCCTGTGCCAGTACTCCGCCGCACTCGTCCAGTCCAGATTCTTTAAAATCCTGCAAATAAGAATCAATGTCATAGGGAATGGTAATCAATTCCACTTCAAAAGCAGGCTCACCTTCTCTTTCCACTGTTTCCAGCATGGCAAAGCGTGCCAGTTTTCCCACTCCATCAATGGCACCACCCAACGAACCCGGATTTACATAAGTTGTCCCATATCTGCACTCGATTTCCTGATTGTGACTGTGCCCTCCAAATAAATACGGCACATTTACACTTTTTAATACCGTTTCTCTCAATTGCGGTTCCTCTACAAAGTTGCCTCTTAAGTCCTCAGGTGTCCCATGGCAGATTATCATGGGCGGACATTCCGGAAGACACAATTCCCGTGTAAAAGGAAGCCCTTCAAAAAAATGAATTTGTTCCGCCGTAATATGCTCCGCCGTATAATAGAGCATCCCATTGGCAGAGGACGGTTTCCAGCCTTGCGGATGGTAAAAGTTGTCTATGAGATACTGCTCCCTGTTGCCGCGAACCATATAACAGGTGTACTTCTCCATCATCCGAAAAAGCAGTTCCATGGTACGCTGCGGATATGGTGCATCTGTCACATAGTCACCCAGACACAGGATAACATCCACTTCTTTATCCTCTACATATGCAAGAAAAGCTTCAAAGCCTTTATAATTACCGTGAATATCACTAATGACTGCAAGTTTCATGTGGGGTTCCTTTCTGTGGTAACGCTAACATTCTTTCTTATAAATCAACATTCCATTGCCGTAAGGATCATCTTCTCCTCCAATTCCATTAGCCAAACCACTTACATGGCATAGTCAAAAAATAATCCTCATTTTCTCTAAAGCCTATTTTTTCATAAAATCCCTTTGCCATATCTGTTTGTACCAACCACTCCGAACCGTTGCACATATTTATACATTTTTGTACAAGTTCTTTTCCAATACCCATGCTTTGAAATTCCGGTAAAACAGCCAAATCATAAATTATTGAGCGAAAATGTAAATCACTCAATACTCTTACACACCCTACTAAGCGTTCTCCTGCCCATGCCGAAAAAACAAATGTCGAATTGATAAATCCGATATTGAAGTTATCAATCATCTCCGGTGTCGTTTTATCTTCTTCTGCCCAACCTACCGCAAGAAATAACTGATACAATTCTTTACAGGGTAAATCTTTTTGCGTCTTATATTCTATATGCATTCAAAGTTGACCTCCGCCATTCCTCTGCACTTCGTAAAATCTCTTCAATAAGAGCACTTTTCCCTTCGGTATATGCATTTCTATCCGTCGAATACGCTTTTGCTAAGCACTCTTTCAAATCCGAATATTCTTTGGCTTTCTCTTCATGCGCATTCAAATAATCGCGCATGTTTATGTAATTATTCCATGCTTCCTGATTCCAAATTACCACATGGATATAATGCGTATGTATATTATTGGGCAAATCACCACAAACATATAAATGTTGACCCGGATGATCCTCCCTACGATAGATAATTCCATTCGTCGTCAAAACATCGTTGTGCTTCATCATTTTATCAAAATCGCTTACACCAACAACAATATCTACAATAGGTTTTGCACAAATACTTTTTACGGAAGTGCTGCCAATATGCTGGGCATCAACAATATCATCCTTTAATATTGTTCTCAACTTATCAATCATCTCTTGCGCCGCTATTTCCCACTCGACTCTATGTGACTCAATTGCAACAGTTCCTCTTAGTAATCCGATTGGCATATATACCTCCGTAAATCCAAAAATTCATCGTAGTTTTGTCCATATAAAAGGCTTCACTGTTTTCAACAAAATGTAGGTATTTAAGTTTTTTTACCTGCATTTCCTTTAGTCGCCACTTTATATAGGTGCACACTTCATAATATAAAAATCAAATTTCATGACAACCCAAATATTTTCTCAATGCATTCACATGCATTAGCATACCTCTCTCCGTAATGCTTTAAAGATATTCTCATACTCTCGAACTTTTCCGGCAGGAATCTCTAACAGACCATCCATGCCATCTCCATTATTCTTTTTTCTGTTTTGTACTAAAACAAACTCTTCATCTTAAACTCTTTTTACAATAATCGCACCTACAGCCGGAATTGAGCAAGTTTTTTTGCGAGCGATGACAATTGAACAAAGTTCAATTGTCATCGCATGCCCCATTCACAGAAAAGCCTGTGAAGACAGATTCCCAATGCTACAACACAGAGCAAACTGCATTTATGGGCATATATAGCATATTTTTTCATGGTAATGCCCAAATTTAAGAGATTTTTACGATTATTTAAGTGGTTTTGGGCATAAAGTACAAAAAAGGCACAACTCATGCCCACATTTTGGAAATTTTGTGGGCAGTAGACAGGTAAATCTACTCTGTAATGCCCAAAATAGCCTTTTTTCAAGGATAAAATCCAATTTTTTGGGCATTGGAGCAGAAAAAAAGCCATTTATGCCCATTTCAAAAAAGTGCTATTTTTCCATATGTCCCGCAGTTGACTAATGGCAAGCTCGGTCAATTTCAAATTTGCCCCCTACTCACCCCATTTTAACACAACCAAACCACATTCACAACAAATGCACAATTTCGGCATAAGAAAAAGGAGCAGATTGTTAAATCCACTCCTTCAGCCGTCCTTTATAAATAAATCCCATTGAATCAAAAAGTATGTTGTACCTATTTGATTTCGGCTCTTTATTTAGAACCGCTCTTATTTCTCGCTCTCTAAAAACTTATAAACCACTGCTGCCAGTGCTGCACCTACCAAAGGTCCAACGATGAATACCCATACGCATGCGATGGGTGCGGTATTACCGGTGATTGCTGCTACGATTGCAGGACCAATACTTCTTGCAGGGTTTACAGAAGTACCTGTTAAACCGATGCCAAGGATATGTACCAGCACCAGAGTGAAACCGATAATCAGGCCACCGAAAGAACCGTGGTTTGCTTTCTTGGAAGTTACGCCTAAGATGGTCATAATGAAGATGAAGGTCAGAACAACTTCTACTAAAAGACCTGCTACTACGCTACCGTTTACGCCTGCCAGACCGTTAGAACCAAAACCGCCGGTCATATCGGTTACGCCACCCAGATTAAAGATTGCAGCCAAAAGACCTGCACCTGCTAATGCACCCAGACACTGGGAAACTACATAGCCTGCAAAATCCTTCACAGTCATGCCACCGCTCATCAGAACCCCCAGAGAAACCGCAGGGTTTATGTGGCAACCGGAAATGTTACCTACGCAATAAGCCATACCTACTATTACAAGACCGAAAGCCAAAGCAGTCAAAATATAACCGCCACCATTTACAGCATCACAACCAACTAACATTGCAGTACCGCAACCTAAGGTTACCAACACCAAAGTACCAATAAATTCAGCAATATACTTTTTCATTTTTCTTCCTCCTAAAATAATTTTCTTTCATTGTGACGGATTCAACCGTTTCTGTCAAGATTTATAACAAAATGTCCGCCGGTACTCATTGGGGGTACAGCCCACAATTCTCTTAAACTGTCTGTTGTAGTTGGAAAGATTTCTAAACCCGCATTCAAAAGCAATTTCCGCCGTTGTTTTTTCCGTGTTCACAAGCAATTCGCAGGCCTTCTTAATTCTCAATTGTATCAGATACTCCACCGCACCTACCCCCGCTGCCTGCTTAAACCTGTCCATAAAATAACTCTTACTTAAATGCGTAATCTCTGCCAGCTTCTCCACCGTAATACTTTCGCAAAAGTTCTCATTGATAAATTCCAGTGCAGGACGTATCAGTTCGCTGCGATTTGCATCCTCTTCCCGAATACGATAAACAGCCCCCGTTTGTTCCAACATCCAGAGCATCCGCAACAAATCACTTTTTAACAGCATATCAGCCTGTGCACTGTTCTCTTTGGCGCAGAAAAAAATCTCTTCCACAAGCCCTTTTATGACCTCATACCGTGCAGCTGCTTTTCCAATATGCACACGAAGCCCCAAACTACCGTTTACAATGGGACGAATACACTCTGCCGCACACCGATCATTTTCCTCCAGCCCCAGCATGGCAGGGTGAAAAACAAGGGTATCGTAGGATTGGGTGTTGTTTTGATAGGGATATATGGCGTGCAACATATTGGGCGGCAACAGGATAATATCCCCTGCCTCAGCAACAAACTTCTCATCTCCACATATAAACTCACTACAACCGCTGCGAATATAATTGATTTCAAATTCTGTGTGCCAATGAAGAGGCACACTGGCAAAATAGTCCGGTATCCGACATTCATAATAACTAAAAGGCACAATCTGGGAACTGTGCTTCCGTTTTTCTTCCGACATGAATTTTGACATATCTTTCACCTCAACACAATTAGATACCCTTTCCTCAACATCGTATTATAGTATCATATGAGCAGATTATTTTAGTAGATTTTATTATCAAAAAAGTGTTATATCATATATATAACCTAAAATCAGGCAATTTACAAGGAGGACATGATTATGACCATCAAACAGCCCAAATGGCTTGACAACGCTGTGTTTTATGAAATTTATCCCCAGTCTTTCTGTGATACCAACGCAGACGGCATCGGCGACTTTGCAGGTATTATCAGCAAATTGGACTATATCAAAGAATTAGGCTGTACCGCCATCTGGATGAATCCCTGTTTCGATTCTCCTTTCGGAGATGCCGGTTATGATGTAAGAGATTATTACAAAGCTGCACCCCGCTACGGCACCAACGAAGATTTAAAGAAGCTTTTTATGGAAGTACATGCCCGTGACATGCACATTTTATTAGACCTTGTTCCCGGTCATACCTCCGTAGAGCATAAGTGGTTTAAGGAGTCCATGAAGGCAGAAAAAAATACCTACACCGACCGCTATGTGTGGACAGACAGTATTTGGGAAGAACCCAAGGGCATGAATTGCATCCGTGGCATTTCCGACCGTGACGGCTCCTGTGCGGTAAACTTTTTCTCCAATCAACCCGCATTAAACTATGGTTTCTACAAACCTGAACTTCCATGGCAGCAGTCCATGGACGATGAAGGTCCTAAGGCAACTTTAGAAGAATTAAAGAATATCATGCGCTTCTGGTTAAAAATGGGCTGTGACGGTTTCCGCGTAGATATGGCCGGCTCATTAGTTAAACTGGACGAAGATGGCAAAGGCACTATCAAACTCTGGCAGAATGTAAGAGAATTTTTGAACAAAGAATTTCCCGATGCGGCTATGGTTTCCGAATGGGGTGAACCCGACAAATCCCTGATGGGCGGCTTCCACATGGACTTTTTGCTCCACTTCGGTCCCTCTCACTACAATGATTTGTTCCGTTGCGAGAACCCTTATTTTTCCAAATCCGGCAAGGGTACTGCAAAGGAATTTCTTGCAAGATACAAAGAAAATTACAATAAGACTGACGGCAGGGGCTTAATTTGTATTCCTTCCGGCAACCACGACATGGACAGACTTGCCCGTACACTGGATGTAGAGGAAATGAAGGTGGCTTTCGCTTTCCTGCTTTCCATGCCCGGTGCACCGTTCATTTATTATGGCGACGAAATCGGTATGCGCTATGTAGAAAATATTACCTCCGTGGAAGGCGGCTACAACAGAACCGGTGCCCGTTCTCCCATGCAGTGGGATGATTCCGTAAATGCAGGTTTTTCTTCTGCCTCCGCAGAAAAACTGTACATTCCGCAGGACCCCGACCCAAACCGCCCCAATGCAAAAGCACAGTGTGCTGACCCTGTTTCCCTGCGTAGCGAGGTAAAACGCCTGATTGCTCTGCGTATGACAAACCCTGCCCTGCAAAGCTGTGCCAAAATTGAGTTTATCGCTGAGGACTATCCGCTGGTTTACAAGAGAACCTGCGAAGCCCAGACAATTACCGTTATTATCAATCCCGGTGAAAAGGCTGTGGATGTGGAAGACATAAGCGGTAAGGTTATTTATACCGTGGGTGGTAAAGCTACCGCGGAAGGTTGCAAGTGCCATGTAGAAGGTTGCAGTGCAGTATTTATAGAGATGTAATATAAATTGGTTTTAACCATAGAAAAGCCCCTGCAAAAGGAATACTACGATTTGCAGGGGCTTTTACATTATCGTTATTTCGTTTATGATTTAATCACTTTATAATTGTTTATTTTATAATCTTCTGTTACACTATCTTTTGACTGCTTTTAGTCTCGGATACTGTATTGCAAGCAATCATAAAGCACAAAAATAATCGCCTCTGTCCGCAAAACATGTAGGCGATTATTTTTCATCTACATCCGGGCTAACCGTCTATCGGTAGCGCCCTTTTCTATTATCATTTTATCATATGATTACTATTTGTCAATACGCAAATATTTTCTTTAACCCAATGCCCTGACAAACCGTTCAAACGCTTCTCTGCCCTCCGCAGTACACTTATACACGCCTGCATCTTCCAGTACCTGTGAGAATACTAGTCCAATTTCGTCCTGAATGATACTTTCAATATTAGAAGCGTTCACTTCCGCATATTTAGGCAGGAATTCTTCTACCCAGTCAGCGTGTTTTGCAAGAGCTTCATCTGCCCGCAAATCACTTCCCGCAAGAATAGCGTCCTGCAGAGCTGCCATTTCATCCTTTAATCGGGCAGGCAATACCGCCAGACCCATAACCTCTATCAAGCCGATATTTTCTTTCTTAATATGATGCAGGTTGGCATGAGGATGGTACACGCCTAAAGGATGTTCCTCTGTGGTAATATTGTTGCGGAGTACCAAATCCAACTCATATTTATCGCCGCGCTTTCTGGCAATGGGAGTAATGGTATTGTGAGGTTCCCCATCAGTTTCTGCAAAAATAAATGCTGCTTCATCCGTATAACCGCGCCATGTCTTTAAAATCAAATCTGCCAGTTCAATGATTCTGTCTGTGTCATTGCCACTCAGACGGATAACGGACATAGGCCATTTTACAATGCCTGCTTCTACATCGGCAAAACCATTAACGGTAAAGGCTTTTTCAATGGGAGCCTTTGCCATGGCAAACTCATAATGACCGCCCTGAAAATGGTCATGACTCAATATAGAACCGCCTACGATAGGAAGGTCTGCATTGGAGCCCACAAAATAATGAGGGAACTGCTTTACAAAATCAAACAACTTACAGAAGGTTGCTTTCTCAATCTTCATAGGTACATGCTCACTGTTAAATACAATACAGTGCTCATTGTAATACACATAAGGAGAGTACTGGAACCCCCAATTACTCTGATTGATTGTCACAGGAATAATTCTGTGGTTTTGTCTGGCAGGGTGGTTTAATCTGCCTGCATAGCCTTCATTTTCCCTGCACAATAAACATTTGGGATAACCGGACTGCTTGGCATTTTTTGCTGCTGCAATCGCCTTGGGGTCTTTTTCCGGCTTGGAAAGATTGATGGTAATATCCAAATCACCATATGACGTTTGTGTCACCCATTTTTTATCTCTGGCAATTCTGTATCGACGGATATAATCTGAGTCCTGACTCAGTTTATAATAATAATCTGTTGCCTTTTCGGGGGACTCTGCATATAAATCCTTGAACTTTGCAATCACTTCACTGGGTCTGGACATCAGAAGTCCCATCAGCTTTGTATCAAACAAATCCCTGTATCCTACTGTGTTTTCTGCAATTAAACCTTTTTCGTAAGCGCAATCCAATAAAACAGAGAGTATTTCTTCTAAAGATTCCTGTGCATTACCTGCCATGTTTTCCTGCTTGGCATTTGTATCCTCGCAACCGGTATACCCGCATGTTTTTTCATCGCTGACAATCGTGTCACATTCCTCCGGTTCGTCCATACCATACAGTTCCAACAGCCTGTTCAATGTATAAATTTCATCTTCTGGTGCAACCAACCCCGTATCCAAACCATACTGCACCAATTTTTTTATATATATCCAAAGCATACTTTCCTCTATTCCACTACCTTAGGCAGTCATTCATCTCGCATCTGTCTCTGTAAATCAATCCGACGTTTTTTCCTTACAGCACTCTCGGACCGTCACCAATTTCCACTACATAGAAATCTGCCGCATATCCAATTTTTGCTTCATAGGCCTTGCCAACCTGCTCAATAAAGGTATCAATTGCTTCATCTTTCACAAGGCTTACTGTACATCCGCCAAAACCGGCACCGGTCATACGGGAGCCAATAACGCCGTCAATCTTCCACGCTTCTTCTACAAGAGTATCCAGTTCAATGCCCGTCACTTCATAATCGTCCCGCAGGGAAATATGGGACTGGTTCATCAATTCTCCAAAGAAAGCAATCTCATTCTGCTTCAACGCGTCTACTGCCTTAATGGTACGCTGATTTTCATAAACAGCATGTCGTGCTCTCTTTACGCGCACAGCACTGTCAATGGCACCGTCCAGCGCCTCAAACTGCTCTTCATTCAACTCACCGAGTGTCTTAATATCTGCTCTCTTCTGCAATTCAGCCAATGCTGTTTCGCACTCGCTTCTACGCTCATTGTATTTGGAGTCACCCAATCCTCTCTTCTTGTTGGAGCAGGCAATTACAATCTTTGCTCCATCCAATTTGACAGGTGCATACTCATAAGATAAATCTGCCGTATCCAGAAAAATCGCATGTCCCTCTTTACCCATGGCAATGGCAAACTGGTCCATAATACCGCAGTTTACACCGTTAAAATTGTTTTCAGAAAACTGTCCTATCAAAGCCAATTCCAGATTGGTTACCGCAAAGCCAAATAAATCTCTCAGAATAAATCCTGTCAGCACTTCTACGGAAGCGGAGGAAGAAAGACCTGAACCGTTGGGAATGTTACCGTTCAGTAACAAATCCATACCACAGGAAACCTTCATACCTTTTTCACCAAACGCCCACATAACACCCTTGGGATAATTGGTCCAGTCAGCTTCTTTATAGGGCTTTAAATCATCCAAGGAAGACTCAATAATGCCCAATTTTTCAAAATTCATGGAATAAAATCTCAATTTATTATCATTACGTTTTCTTGCCACACCATATGTACCAATTGTAAGTGCACAGGGAAAAACATGTCCGCCGTTATAGTCGGTATGTTCTCCAATCAAATTCACACGCCCCGGTGCAAAATACGCCTTCGCACCTTCCGCATCCCCAAACACTTCCGCAAACTTTGCCAATACTTTTTCTTTCATACTCCAGTCTCCCTTTCTTGGATTCTATATCTCTATTATATAAAAAAACAAACCGATTTCCATATCGATTTGTTTTTTTTACCTGTCAAAATGTTAAATTTCTTTATTAGAAATTACAACAATGCATACCGGACTACTCAACACCTACAATAGTCTCTTTACTTTTCTGTAATGCTAACAGTTCCTCTATTTCCTTTAACTGCCCTGCATCCTGTCTGCCACTCTCTTTGTGGGGTTGTTTACGAAAGGCAGAAGGGGACATTCCTTTCATACTGTGAAATGCCTTTGTAAAGGTCAATGCATCCGTATACCCGCAGGATAGGGCAATACTTTCGATAGAATAAGCTGTAGAACGCAACAGCTCACCTGCTTTGGCTATCCTGAATGCCGCCAGAAACTGCTGGGGTGATATCCCCAGATAATTCTGGAACAGGGTATAAAGGTAACTTCTGTTGATACACACATATTCTGCTACATCGGTTATCTTAATTGGGTTACAGTAATTGCTCTGGATAAAAGAAACTGCTTTTTGCACATAAGCATTGCCCTTGTCCGTTTCTTTTTCTTCCACCACGTCCGTATCCGCAGCAATCAGTGACAGAAACACGGACAACTGCCCGTTTCTGCGCAGATCATTTGCCATGCCGAAGGTATTGTGCTCCATCATGTCCCGCACTGTGTCATACAATTCCTCCGAACGGTCACTTTTAAACACAGGATGTCTCTCCGAAAGCCCCATGCCCTGTAAATAGTTCTCTGCTTCACTGCCACCGAACCCTACCCACACATATGTCCATGGGTCTTTTTCGTCTGCTTGATAAAATGCCAACTGCTCCGGCCATATTAAAAATCCATATCCGGCTTCCAGATGATATTCTTTGCCGCCAAAACGGAACACGCCTTTTCCGCTCAGGATAAAATGAATCAGATAGTGGGGCTTTGCTGCCGGTCCGAAACTGTGTAACGGTTCTGTCTGAGAGCAACCGCAACAGTTCACATACAGGCTCCCCTTCTTTTCATTGTTAAAATCCAGCTTATACGCTTTTTCCATAACTACAACATCATTTCTTTCTTATCCAAGTCAATCTGCACCTTTTTTAAATCTTCTCTGATAGCAATCTTCTGAGGACACTGCGCTTCACATTTACCGCATTCGATACAATTCTTTGCCTGTGCCTTATCCCCTAAATCATGCTCCCAATTCCACCTTACCACGTTGTAATTCTGGTACATGTGATAGGTATTCCATGCACTAAAGCATCCGGGAATATTTACACCTGCCGGACAAGGCATACAATAGCGGCAGCCTGTACAGCCATTTTGCACACGGCTCTTTATAATGGACACTATTTCTTCTATGGTTGCATTTTCCTTTTCAGAAAGCGGCTTAAAGTCTTTAAAGGTATGCAAATTGTCCTGTACCTGCTCCATGGTAGACATACCGCTTAAAATAACTTTTACATTGGGAAGAGTTCCCACCCAGCGCAGCGCAAAAGAGGCTGTGCTTGCTTCTGCATCCAGTTCTTTTAATTTACCGGTAATGTCCTCTGCAAAAGCAGCCAACGAGCCGCCTTTTATGGGTTCCATGATTACAAGGGGCACTCCCATTTTCTCAGTCAATTCATATCCCCGCATACCGGCCTGCTCTTCCGTATCCATATAATTTAACTGTATCTGACAGAAATCCCACTCTCTGGCAGTTAAAATTTCTTCAAACACCTCATAAGAATCGTGAAACGAAAAGCCCAGATATTTAACACGGCCTTCGTCTTTTAACTTTTGGCAATAATCTACTACGCCCAGCTTCTGCATGGCATCCCAACGCTCTTTATTCATCGCATGCAACAGATAAAAATCAATATACTCCGTCTGTAACCGCTCTAGCTGCTCATTGAAAAGTCTCTCTGCGTCCTCTACCGTATTTACCAGCCAAACCGGCAGCTTTGTTGCCAGATAGAAGGATTTTCTATCATACTTTTTTAATGCCCTGCCCACAAAAGGCTCACTTTCTCCATTGTGATAAGGGTATGCCGTGTCAATATAATTTACTCCTGCCGCAATCGCCTCATCCAGCATTGCTTCTGCTTTCTGTTCATCAATCTTTCCTTCCTTGTCCGTAGGAAAACGCATACATCCGAATCCAAGCAGCGAGGTTTCAATGCCTAATTTTTCTAACCTTCTCTTTTCCATTTTTCGTAACTCTCCCTTTTGATATTGCGGTTTCTTTTTAACAACATCATTATATCATACTGCTGTAAAAAACAAAATCCCAAACCATTACCACATTACAAATTATATCTTCCTCAATACTATCTTTTTGTTTTTGAAAAAAATTTTTATTTACCCCTTGACAACCGAATATGTTTTGGTTACAATAACGAATGTTGTGACGCAAAGATTTCTGTAATGTGTTGCAGTTCTCTTGCTTTAAGCTTACTTGCCCAGATAGCTCAGTTGGTAGAGCA
>JAFUNK010000008.1 GCA_017482205.1 Lachnospiraceae bacterium | reverse complement strand
GAAGATTTCAGTAACCAGCTTAAACTTTACAACCGCAGGGATTACAACAACTTCCCTATGCGTCCACTGGGATGGAAGACACCAAACCAAATTCTAAGGAATTATCTCGCATCACTGTAACAAATGTTTGACAAACCTACAGACTGCAAATTTTATTGTAAGTTGAAATTTTATCTTTTTTAATCTTCACGTTTTGTTCTAAATACGCTCTTTACACGATCATATTAACTATATCCAGACTCCTTATATATCAGAAAAATCTTCTATTCCTACAATAAATTATCTAGAATCAAAACTTTGATCAATTCCCATCTCCCTAATATGATCTAACCATTGCAAAATCATTGTCCTGTTATATATAGGAGCACCTTTTTCATCCTTACATTTCTCTAGCGCTAACGCCAAATATGCATATTCATTTTCAATGTATGTAGAAAAAACACCTTGATCATCAGTATTGATAGATACCTGCATCTGAGGGCACTGCTGCAATGCTTCTGCATCTAATGTCAAACCACAATTATACCATTTAGTAATAGGATGTTGATCATAACGCCTAAAAGTACCAATTAAATAATTAGAAGAAGGATTTGTTTCTATTCCAATCCCTGCACTGCATATTTCACGTTGCATTACATTTCTGACCTTTTTAATTGCATCTACCAAATTAGGCCTAATCTTAACTTCTATCATTTGGTCACCTATAATTTTTACATTCGGATCAAAATGATACATATAATATAATAATGCCGTTTCAGGATTATAGCGAATTTGATAATTTTGCGGATATTCTTTATTTACTGCATATTCATCCCACTCGTCCATTAACTCACCTTTAATCTTAAAAAAGCCATCTCTATATAACTCAGGGTTATCTCCTCTAAGTTTCCATGCATCATAGTATTCATTGATTCCAAAGTATACATTGTTATGATTATAACTATGTTTAATACCACACTGATCAAAATACGCTTTTGCTTGTTTTATGATATCTTGAATTTTTTCTTGTACAATATTATTTTCATAAATTTCTGCAAAATATTCTCTGAACCGCTTTTCTATATAAGATTTTACGTCATCACACCCTTCAATATTATATCTTCTTAACTTTGCATACAACCAAACCAAGTTATCTATGTATGCCATCTTATTAATCAAAATTCGATGTGTCTTACTTGCATACCAATCATCAATATCCACGCCTAAAGCTAATGCATGCCCCAACCGGTCTCCACAACGTAAGTTCAAAAAAACAATAGCTTCATCAATTGCCCGTAACCCATCTAAAATATCCAAAAAGTCTTCTCCTACATGATACGTTGCAAAAAGATTTTTACACCTAACATCATCACATTGTTCTTTTGCCTCATATACCCAATGGTTCTTCAAATAACGAAACGCTTGTGCAAACACTTCCGCTCTGCACCAAAGCTCTGCCGAACATGCATCAATACCTTTTATCCTAGCTGCCTCCGGACACCCTCTCTCTCGTAATGATGCAATTGCCAGTGCTTGCTCTTTCACGTTTTCCCTTATTTTATAACTTCGATATTCCTCTAAAAATGGTAAATTAGGCTGAACTCTCTCAGACTCTTTAATAAAATGTATTACATAAAAATATTGTTCCTGTAATCTACGTTTATCCTCTTCATCATCCAATGACTCCGTAATCCATTTATCATACTTGCGAATCATATTGAGATTTTCTTGCACTGTTTTCTTCGGAGTTATTCTAGCTTCCAGACTCCTAATGTGCTGATTATATATGGTATCTCTAACCGCCATCCTGACATAAATCTTCTCATAAATACTATCTTCAATAAAAATATCCTTACGATTTTGATACTGATAAAAATTATCAAATCCCACATTGACATTTGTTTGTACCAATTCTCGTCGAATATTTGCCTTGATTACCAAATATAAATAAAACCAATTTATATATGGTTTTATCTCCTTCTGATTACTATAAATGCCCGAAAATATCGTATACAAAAACCAACGCTCTCCACTAAGTGGGCCATTTATATCTTTCTTTCCATTATAAGCCAACCACACCTCGCATATCATGTAATCAAGATCTCTCTTACCATACTTTTCCTGAAACCGATAAATATTTTCCTGCACAATACCTAGATAATCTTCTAACATCTCCCTATCATGCAATAGTCTTTCCGTCATATATACTGAATACCACTTTTTAACTATTATGCTCTGACTCCCACATGCTTCAGCATATTCGTCAAAATTCACCAGTTGTTTTTCTGCAAATTTCTTTTTCGTAACTATTTCCTTTATTTTTGCTTGTATCCCTTCATCCTTTATCAAGTCTAATAATAACTTTGCAGAAACATAGATATCTCCCCATTCCAAATAATCCTCCTTCAATACCGAAAAAAGAAATAATCTAATCAGCACTGCCTGTTGCCACATATGCGTTAATTTACTAGAAGGGTAATTTGCATTCATACTCAAATTCTTTTGCAAACGATTATTCTCATATTGTTCAAGTCTCTCTGCAAACTTCATATTATCTACTTGATTCATAAGACTAATCCATGACAGATGAAACTGTGGGGCTGACCCTTTCAAATGAAAATGATTTTCTGCTACGCCTTTAGACACCAAACAATTTAACGCTCGATTATTATGACCAATAACCGGCTTCCAGAAAAAATTTTTTCTCCTCTTTCCTGTTAAATTATCATTATATGCCAGAAAAGAAGTAATAAACAAATCTTCTTCTAACACCGTTATCATCTCTCTCCAACGCAATAATTGTACATATTGACACAACGGCATTCCATTTTCTTCAATAAGAACACCATAGTCAAAAGCAATTAACGCTTCAAATACATTTAAAAGACCATCTTCACCTTTCATATGCGTTGGTATTTCACCCTTAAGTTTTCTTTTCTGCCACTGAAACTCATTCCGTAAGTAGTTATACATATTTAATAATTCATCATTAGAATACTGGGTTATATATCCACTACCTAACTGCAAAAAAAGCGTTTCATCAATACCATCATATTGAATTTTATTCTCTATAATTGCCTGTGGCGATACATAACAAAATAAATTTTTTATTACAGCACGCAGATTATCCATAACTGCTTTCTCCCCTATATTTATACACTTGTACCTGAATCAATTCTTGGCATTAATAACCTAGTACTTTCTTGTCGCTTTACAATATTACTTTCAATTGCATATGGATCCACTATATCCCTAAGTGTTTTTATTTGTTTCGAATAATTTGCATTTGTTCCCAAATCAATACTATAATAGTTCTCGACCTTTTCAAGTTCAGCAATTATTTTTTCCACCTGTTTTTCCTGCCTCTGCAATATTCTTTCCAATATTCCTAAACTCGCAATTGGCTCTATTTTGCTTACCTTTTCAGCCATATAACACATTACCTCTGCACTTTGTAACGGCAATATCGTTACCGTTCCTTTCTGCAGTCCCTGATTCCACTTTCTATATTTCTTTATTTCAAAAATCGGCAGCATAACTATCTTCTTAATTTTTGCTTCTACATTTTTGTCTTCCTTTTCTTTTAATAACTCGCATAAAGCAATATATATATTATATATAAATCCCTTTAACTTTTCTTCATACGAAAGATAATTTTGTAATGTATTTCCCACAGTTGACTTAGCATAATCTATCTGTAACTCTTCTTTCAACAATAAACAAATTTTACTGGTTTCTCCTTTCTCTTCACTAATACCCTGTGATTCTTCTAAATTCCCCGGGAATTCCTTTGCTTCAAATGTAACTACTTTCTCTGCAACATATTTAATATACTCCTCATCCTCTTTACTTTTTTTCCACAAGTCCCACTCGCATAACATTGCAATTTTAAAGACCTTATGAATTAACCCTATATTCTTCTCTATACATTCAATAGCACTATACTGCCCTGGTGCTTCAATAAATTCCATTTGCAACGCACTTACTGGTATTTTATCCACTTCAATCGGTCCATCCGAATCCTTGTCTAAAAACGTTTTTCCCTCTATAAACGGACTAAATATATGTTTCATATTTTCAGCCGCAAATTCTTCCTTTTCACTAATTTCTCCAAACATTTCTGCAATATATGTAGAATATAATACAAGAATAAATTGCACAAATTTTCTATGCCCATTTTTTCTCAACAGTGATAAAAGTTTTAGTAATTCACCATATGTGACTTGATATTCGTCCGCTTTTTCAGCTTTATCATATAAATAAAAAAGCACCTCCTCAATCGCTATATTAATACCTTTTCTATCTTCATTTAATATTCCTTGTATACAATTATATTCTTCTTCATCCGTAATTGCCCTCGCATAGTCAATTAACGCATTTTGTATCCAACGGCAAGCAACTTTAGAACGCTGCTGCTCCTCTATATCATGCATATTACTTAACTCATACAGTGCATTAGCAATAGTTCTTAAAGAATTTTTCTGCAGTATATGAATATGATCATCAAAAGGATACATCATAATATTGGTATACTTTGCAAGCATTGTAAATAATATTTTTTTCTCATTCAAATCATCTTCATCATACTCTTGTCCATCCGCCATTCTCAATATTTTTTCTGCCCTAGGCAGCTTTACTTTATATTCTATACCTCCCATCACATTAATTCTTGGCATATATACTCGCATATTACTTGGAAATATTTTGGACAAATATTTTTCAGTATAACTTCTCACCTGTTTCTTTTCATTGTCTTGAATATTATCCTTACAAATCAATTTACTTGAAAAAGCTCTGTTACAATCCAAATAAAGTCGTTCAAAATCAGCTGTTACCAATACGATTACTTTAGGTATCATTAAAAATAATCGTATTTGTTCCAGAATATTATTCACATCGTCAACTACCACATCCAAATCGTCAATTGTCAACACCAAAAATTTATTTTCTGAGACATTGTTTTCCATCCATTCCAGATAGGAAACTACTAATTTCTTAAAATCTTCTCTCAAGTTCAAACATTTAGACAACTCACTCAATTGCCTAACGGAAGTCATATCCTTCCTTTTCTTTCCAAGAATAGTATTCTGGTAGGCCTCATATGATTTCTTTACATCTCCAAAACGTTTTTTTGTTTCAATAAACTGGCTATCCTGCTCAGTATTAACACTCCTTTTTTCTTTTTCATCAAAGGTACTCCACATTTTTGCCAATATAATATCCAGCAAATTTTCTCCCTTTACCAACATGGCCGCATCTATTCTGGGAAGCACATGAAATTTTAATTTTTCTCCTTCTCTAAATTTAAATTGATATGCACATCCGTTCGGTTCATATTTTTTTAAAAAAAGAGCAAAAGAAAGCATGGCAGAAGATTTTCCCATGCCACGCTCTCCCCAAAAGGATATTATATTATTAAATCTTTCTTCCGTGCAAAATTCCGTTTCCACAGAAATTTGATTTTCTTCCGCCATATTGGCATCAACAATAGATGCAGTCAGTTCTACTGCTCTACTATACACGTCTGCAAATAGTGACGTTTCAAACTCATCTACCTTTTCATACTTAATCCTATTAATACAATTTACCCTGAATTCCTTAATATTTTTGCCCATCTGTTTTCTCCTTATAGTATATCTTCTATTTTATTTGAGTACTCTTTTTTTAACTGACTGTCCCCTATTTTGTCAGCAAGTTTATATATTTCCATATATATTTTTAAAATATTTAATTCTTTCTTTACTCTTTTTCTCGTTGTCTCTTCTTCCTCCTTAAAAAATTCAAAAAACGAACTATTGTCAATAGCCTCCCATGCCTTTATTGCTTCCATATTCTCCCTAATTGATTGCTGCTTATTATTTAATACCTTATTGCAAATATATGCACATCTATTCTGTGCTTTAAACAAATATTCAATTTCCATAGGGCGAATTTTTTTTGTTTCTAACCGAGGTTTAAGTATACAATTCACATGTCTAAAAATTTCTAACGCTTCTCTGCATTTATTTGTCAGCATGAAACAGTTCCCTAAACGATACCATGCTCTATAATATTCTGGATAAATATGAACACTTTGTGAATAATACTTTATTGCCTTATTATAATCTTTTGCATATTCTTGCCAGTAAATACCTTTCCTATAAAACGCATATGCATTATAATCCTTACAGGCTAATAAATAATATGGATATGCTTTATTAGCATCTTTTAACAAATCATCATATATTTGTGCCAACAACATGTTAAAGCTATCTGAAAGTTCAGTTGGCTCAATACCCTTATTTAATAATTGTTCACATACATCGGCTATTCCAGCAGATTTGTATATCAACGTTTTACTATTTCTGATACAGTATTGATTCCCTTCATACGCCAAGTTCAAAGCTGCATATTGAAGATGAATATACTCTTTATCTCCCCAATTACACCCAGTCTTTCTTAATCGTGAAAAAATCAAATCAACTCCATTTCTATACTTCTGAACCATATTTTTATACTGCTCCATGGATTCTGCAATATAGAAATATTTTCCCAATAAAGATATCTTCCACAATTCAATACTAATATATATCTCCCTACAAATATGCAATTCGTCTTTCGTATATCCCGGAACAATCATCATATCATATAATGCATCCACAATATCAATTAGTAATTGTTCACTTTCTCCCCTATATTTCAACATACGAATATTTGCAGTCTGTTCAAATGGCAACAGCTCTAATTCTTCTGAACAAAGGACTATCCGCTTTGAAAAAAAACCTTCCTTTTCTTGTCCATACTCTTCCAAATACATTTTATAATCGTTCGCATCTGCTATACAATAAATATCCAAATCAAAACCATCTCTTGGCTCTGAAATGTTAATATCTTCATTGCGTGACAACAAACTCCGCATTTTCTCAGACTTACTCCGATCAGCGTCAAAAAAACGCTCATATACATAGATTCCTGTCATCCGAAAATACAGCAATAAATATACACTGGGAGTAACCTCCGAACTCTTATACGTTAACCTAATTCTCTGCATCCAACTACCCCTATTAATCAAAATCTTTTTCCGTATACTTTATGTTTCATATACCCAAATATGACCTACCTTCAAAAGAAGATTTATCCTGACAATCAACAATCATAATATCTATTTCCGCTAAAATCACAATTATTCAACAGATACACAAATTATCCGTTTTCTAACCAAGCAAATAAAAGTTATATATCGCCAAAGCAAATATTCTATTAAGTGTATTCATCTCAACGATATATAGCACTTCTAATATCGAAACCTTTCTACTATATCGATATTGTAAGCTTTCCTCCCCTTGACTGTCAACTGTAATTTACATGATACACTCTATTTGTTTTTTTATTTACTTATTAAACCCTTTCTAAACCACAACTTTATTGTTTATATATTTTATAAAAATATTTTTGAACCACACCTCATAGACCGCATTTCAATCTGGCATTATAATTTAATTGCAAACTGGCACTTTCAACATGGTCAGTTATATATATAATAAATGTAACAATACATATGAAAAGAGGAATTATCATGAAACAAAAAAATCCTGTTCTTTTACTTATCGGTCTGATTTTACTGATTGCCGGCATTTTATTCTGCTCCAAGACCTACCAAAACTCCTATGCAGAATCGGTAAAAATAGGTAATATCCTTTCACAGATAAAAACAGATATAAGTGATACCGAAAAACTTTTAGCAGAAACAACTGATGCTTCTGTGCGCCAATCCTTAGAAGCTGCTCTTACCGCTTTAAAAGAGGAAAAAGAAGCTCTGAGTGCAGAAAAACTGGCTTTGGAAAAACCCTATTCCTACTCCCTTATATTACTTTTTGCAGGCATTCTCACTACCATCGCAGGTATCGTAAAATTGACCGCAAAGGTGAAACCGACTGCCAAAACAGACTTAACAAAACTGGCCCAGGCAGGTCTTTTGGCCGCTCTATGCTATATCGGTTTTACCTTCTTTAAAATAGATATTCCGGTAGGTACAGAAAAAACAGCTTTTCATCTCGGCAATGTATTCTGTGTACTGGCTGCCTTGTTACTGGGCGGTTTCTGGGGCGGTCTTTCCGGTGCCGTAGGTATGACAATTGCAGATTTGACCACTACCTATGTAACCAGTGCTCCTAAAACTTTTTTCTTAAAACTATGCATTGGTCTGATTGTGGGGCTGGTAGCACACAAAATTTTTAAGCTTGGTAAAATCACCAATAAAAAGCACATTGCAGGAATTACTGTTTTAGCTTCTATCTGCGGCATGGGTTTTAATGTAATCGCAGACCCTGTAGTCGGTTATTTTTACAAAACATATCTTTTGGGAATTCCTCAGGATTTATCCGCAGCACTGGCTAAAATGTCTGCCATTACTACTTTTGTAAATGCTGTCATTGCTGTCATTACTGCAACCATCTTTTATCTTGCCTTACGTCCTGCGCTGAAAAAAGCCGGTTTTTTAAAAACAGAATAAAACTTAAAAAGAGTCCGCTCATGGACTCTTTTACCGGCGGCGGGCGGACAATATATTTTCCGCTTCGCCGCACTTTATACTTTTTTATTACAGGTACTACTTCTTTATTCAAAGGTAAGTGTCAGATTACCCATGGCGCATTCCAAATCATAATCACTTGTTACACCATTATCAATTGTTTTCTCACCCAGTCCTGCACTGATGTTTGCACTGCCTGCCGTCAGGTTACCTGCTGCACATTCCAGATTGTAGTTGTGGTCATTTTCCGTGCTATCGGTAATCTTGATGTCCATATTTCCCATAGCACATTCAGCCTGCAAATCTCCGGGGATACTACCTTCGAAAATCATTTCTCCCGCTCCGGTTTCAAGTTGTGCATTTGCAGATACCTCCGCATCTTTTATAATCGCCTGACCTGCACCCAGTTCCACTGCCAGTATCTCTGCCCGCAGACCGTTTATCTGTAATCTTCCCGCACCGATTTCAATCTCTATGCTGTCTGCTGAAAGCGCTTCAATTTCAAAATCTCCTGCCCCCAAGGAAAGGCTTACAGTTTCATAAACAGCATCTGCCGGAATTTGTACTGTCACTGACATGTTGTTATTCAGATTACCGTTAAAGCTACCGGTTTTCACGCCGCACACATACAGGGTATCTCCCTCTGCATAAGTTTGGAATGCACTGATTTTTTCAGCTTTCACATGATAATCTGCATCAGGTGAAATTTCAATTTTCACTTCACAGCCTCCTAAATCTATTTCCAACTTCTGTATTCCGGCTGCCTCCATAGTTTCTTCATAGCTTTCTTCATCCTTAATAATGGGTTTATCATTATTAAATACAGTCATGGAAGCGGCATCATAAACTTCCCAATCTTCGTTCCAAATCCAGTTTTCCAAATCCTCTGAGTCAAAATTAAATTCTCCGTCAGCAATTTGCTGTGTCACATCTTTAAATCCACCACCGCAACCTCCTGCTGTTACAAGAATCATTCCCAGTAGCAAAACAATTGCCAATGTCAACCCGCTGCCCTTCATAAATTTTTTCATAATTCCTCTCCTTCCACCGTTTTAGCGGTCCAAAAATTTCTTTTATTTCTACTATTTATTATATCTTTTGTTTTCTTTTAAAAATTTTTCCGCATATCCATGCAATTCCTCTGCACATTGCCGGTATTGCACAACCGCAAAGAAATACGGTAATCATCATAAACAGAATACCGACTGCAAAACAAATCAACCCAGCTCCCGTCACTATCATTCCTGAAAAAGGGGATACAATAATATGTACAAGTCCCATTATGGTTACCACAAGTCCGGCAAATAAAGTCGCCGCACAGGACACCCCAAATCCTATCACCAACGCAAACATTACCGCCATCACTGCTACAATCAGTCCAAATAAAACCGCCGCCAGAGCGATAATAACCGGGGAACAGAAAATGCATCCTATGACAATCAGCACTATCGCCCATGCAGGTATCCCCTCTTCTTTCTGTACCGGAGGAGTCTGGTATGTGGCTGTGTTCTGTCCTCCGACTGTACTCTGGTATGCGGTTGCACCCTGTCCGCCCACTGTACTCTGGTATGCGGTTGCACCCTGTCCGCCCACTGTACTCTGGTATGCGGTTGCACCCTGTCCGCCCACTGTACTCTGGTATGCAGTTGTGTTCTGTCCTCCGATAGTTTCCCGGCAATCCATATTTGCCAGCAGACCATCTTTAATGGTATCGGCTACCTTACGGGGTGTTCCCAATTCTTCCAGCACCTTTTGTTCATTTTCCGGCCCCGCATCATTAAAATAGTCTTCATAATATTGCAATGCTTCTCTTCTTTCGCTATCCGGAATGTTTTGAAGCAAACGTGCCAGTTCTCTCAAAAATTCCTCTTTATTCATCCTTGGCTCCTCCCCTCCAGTATCCATGAAATCTTTCCGGAATACTGTCTCCATTCATTTATATACATGGTAAGCTGTGCCATCCCTTTTTCCGTAATCCGGTAATACCGTCTGTTCCGTCCTGCGTATTCTCTGTCATACACCACCATACACTCATCCTTTTGCAGTCTTCGCAGTACCGGATACAGGGTCGATTCCGACAAATCAATAACCTGCCGCACATCCTGGGTAATTTTGTACCCATATGTACCTTCCGGCTCCTTGGACACTACCGCCAGCACAATTGCATCCAATAGTGCCGCACCTGTGTTGAATACCATCCCATTCCTCCGTTCTTTGGTTGCTATACTGAAAACAATACTATTATATAAATCACAATTACCTATGATTTTATAATGCTGTATAATTTTATAATACTATACGTCATATAACATCTATATGTGCATACTATATGACATATAATATACTTTTGTCAATAGTATTTATAAAAGATTTAAAACCTTTCTTTTGGCCCTTTTACACAACCACTTATTTTTTTCCAAAAAGAAAGAGCAGGATCCCCTGCCCTTATCTTTATTGATTTGCAAAATAATAGTACAAACGCATAATGAACTGTGTATTTGTAGGTGAACCTTTCAGTGGACTTATGCTGTTCCTGAATAATTTATAAATGTATTCCAAGTTCCCCCTCTCCCACGTTACCCCAATGGCATGACGGATTCCTCTTTCCACACTGGAAGCGGTTGTCTGATATCTTTTTGCTACATCCACATACAATCCGTCTACAATTTTGATAGTCGCCGTATCCGGGTCTTTCAGAATAAGCTGCACCGCATAGGTAATATACTTAAATCCTTTCAAATTGGTAGGCGTACCGATTGTCAGTAGTAAATCCTGAATTTCTTTTGCGTTATAAAGTGCCGTGAGATCATCGTCTGTTTTCATAGTTTTTCCCTTTCATATAAAAATTGTGTTAAATTACAACGTAATAATATTCCATATATTGACAAGAAAAAATATTTTTTGTAACATTTTTTATGTCAAAAATAATTGTGTTTTGTGTCAAGAATGACATAATAGGGGAAAATATGATAAGTGCAAGAATAAAAGATTTAATGAATGAAAAAGGATGGTCTCTGCAACAACTGGCCGACATATCCGATTTACCGATGGAGACAGTAAGAAATGTTTATTATGGCAAAACCAATGACCCGAAGATTTCAACGGTCATGAAGCTGGCAAAAGCATTTAATTTAAGTGTAAACTGCTTAATGGGACAATGCCCCCACACACCGCAGGAGCGAATCATTCTCCAGAACTACCGTGCCTGTGGGCCTCACGGAAAAAGCCTGATTGAATTTATTGCTAAGTACGAAGCCGGTGCTATAAAAAGTGAACGCAATGCTACTGAAAAACATAAAATTCCCTGTCTGGTTCCCCATGGTGATATCCACAAAGGTATCGTATATGAAACCTGCCAGACTATTGAAGTGGAAACTTCTATACCGGAAGCCTTTGTAGGTATCAGAATGACTAACAACGATTTAGCTCCTGCATATTGTCGGGACGACATCATACTGTTTGAAAACCGTTTTCCTCACGATGGTGAGCGGGCCGCTTTCTTCAAAAACGGTCGGGCATACATCCGGGAATTTGTAGAAGAAGATAAGCAATACCGTTTAAAATGCTTACACAATCACGGGGAAGACATTCTGGTGAAACGAATGGATGAAATTGAATATATCGGTACTTGCGTGGGTGTTCTTGCCGAATAATCAAAAATATGCAGAAGGTTTTTAGACGATACTTGAAATACGGGTACAGCATTTCTTGACCTTAGCCAATTGTGGTGCATGTGGGAAAGCAGCACTTTTTATTCAAAATGGGCATAAATGGATTTTTTCTGCTCTCTATGCCCAAAAAATTGTATTTTATCCTTAAAAAAAGGTCTTTTTGGGCATTCCAGAACAATTTACCTGTCTGATGCCCACAAAAAAGACAAACTGTGGGCACTGACGCCGTTTTTTTAGCTCTCTATGCCCAAAACTACTAAAATAGCTGTAAAATTTCCTTGGTTTTGGGCATCACCCTGAAAAATATGTTGTATATGCCCATAATGCAGTTTACTCCGGCCTGCAGCATTCGAAAACTATCTTCCGTTTTTTCCTGTGAATGGCTCATACTCAACTTCCGGTGTGACACTATTTAACTTCCAGTTTGCCAAAGCGATAAATCCCCATTTATCAAAGTATATATATCAAGCACACAATTCCAAAAGGGCGTCAATTTAAAGTTATAATTCGCAAACTACTTGGCTGATGAGAGAATGCCTCCGCAAGCTCCTTCCACTGCGTAATAGTGCTGTTTGTTCTTAATTCTGAAAAAATCATATTGGAACCATGATACCAAACTCCATCAGGTTTTATTTCTACTTTCATCTATCCCTCTGCCCGCTCAATTTGTCTAAATAATTCTTCACGACCTGACTAATTCCTTCCTTTAGCTCATATTAACACAAGTTTCTGCCTTTCTGGATATATTTTGTTGCAGCTGAAAAAATAGTCTTGCCAAGCAAAAGGTAATATGTTACCATTATTAGGTAACAACTTACCTTTTTTTGTTATTAGGAGAGGAATTTATGGATTTTAAAGAAGTGATGCAACATGACAATATCGATTTCAGCACAACGGAATCCTCTTATTTTCTTTTGGGACTGCTCAGTGCTTTTGACAATCGTTTTCAGGCTGTTGCGGATAAGTTAATCGGCGAAATCAGTTGGAAACAGTTTTTTGCCATTATTTGTATCAATTTGTGCAAGGAAAGTCCTACTATCAGGGAACTGGCTGAAATTATGGGCAGTTCCCACCAGAATGTAAAACAGATTCTTTTAAAACTTGAGAAAAAAGGCTTTGTAAATATTACTTCTGACCCCGATGACAAGAGAAAACAGCGGGTTTCCCTTACGGAAAAATGTATTGCGTTCTGTAATGCCAATGACGAAAAGAGTACCCTTGCGGTCACTACCATGTTTCAGGGTATTTCACAAGAAGGGATACGTACCACTATTCAAACCATTATGCAGATGGAAAATAATTTAAAAAATATTGAAAGAATATAAATTTGTGCTTGCACCCAACTTTCCGGGTTGCAGCAAGAATGGAGCATAAGTATGAAAAAAGGAATTATTTTATATCAGTCCAAATATGGTGCCACAAAAAAATATGCAGAATGGCTTAAAGAAGCCACCGGATTTGATTGTGAAAAAACAAAGGGAGCCGCTATCAGAAAAATAGCTGAATATGATATTATTATTCTCGGTGGTGGCATTTACGCCTCCGGAATTGCCGGATTATCTTTTTTAAAGAAAAATATGACACTCCTAAAAGATAAGCAAGTCATTGTTTTCTGTGTGGGTGCCTCTCCCTATGAGGAAGATGCCTTCAATGAAATCCGCACTCACAATTTCAAAGATGCACTGAAGGATTTACCCTGCTTTTACTGCCGCGGTGCATGGGATTCAGATGCCATGTCTTTTATGGACAGAACCTTGTGCAACATGCTGCAAAAGGCTGTTGCAAAACAGGACCCTGCTACCTATGAGCCTTGGCAGAAAGCCTTAATGAGTGCAGTCGGTCAAAAGTGTGACTGGACTGACCGAAAGTATCTTGAACCTTTATTGGAATATATGGGCATACAATAAAAGAAGCTGCCCACAAATAGCTTGCTTAAGTATTAATTGTAAAAAGCTTTCCGGCGCAGACCCTTGGCGAACGCCGGCACTTGGCAAGAAGACTTCTCGTGGAGAAGTTTTCGAGCCTAGTACCGCTGCGTTTGACATGGAGCGAGAGCGTGTCTGCAAGGAAACTTTTTACAATTAATACTTAAGCAAGCTATTTGTGGGCAACCTCTTTTATTACATTTGCCATTAGTATTTCTTTTTTACTAACATCCAATAACAAACTCCCGCAACAATTACACTGGGAATGAGTGTCATAAAATAAATGCCCCAGTAGTTTGCCTGATACAGAGTTTCGTCTATTACCATAAATCCTAAAACTGCGGAGGGAACCGCATTGGTCAGCACATGAATAACGGATGCCGGAATGACGGAGTCACTTGCTTTGGTAACCCAGTCTAAAATTGCACCCAACAAAATATTGGAAAGTAAAAGCGTTGCAAAATTTAAAAGAAAATCTTCCATCTGCACTAACAAAGCCAAATGCCATATGGTGCGAATCACGCCTGTTAAAACCAGTGCCAATGTAGTGCCGCAGAGTTTTTCCATGCGGGGAAACAAAAAGCCCATCCAGCCGATTTCTTCCCCCATCAGTATAAAAAACTGTATGGTGCCAATTGCCGTAAAGAGAAATATTGATAAAACCACCACCACCAAAGAGGCCTCTTCACCAAATACCGCCACCTTGGGAAAACATACCGGTAATAACAGATTACCGAAAACACTTAAGAACACACCGCATAAAATCGCAAACAGATATATCTTTATATGTCCTTTAAATTTAGGAAACATCTTCAATTCACGCAGTTTCACTTTTGTGATAAGACAAGTCAGTGTAGCCGCAATCGCCGGTATAAAGGCAAAAAGCATGGTATCCCCCAACAAATTTAAAATCCAAGTTACAGGTAAACATATAAGTAAAAAAAACACCAACTGCTTTATCACCGTTCTGCGTTCTGTTTTTTGTGAATTTTCTGTATTTTCTTTATTTATCATAATTGTTCACTCCTTTTTGATATAACTTGCAGGATATTTTATAGGACCCGTAATACAGCAATAATACTATGTAAGGAAATAATGCCGCTACTCCAAGCATGGTGGTTGAGACTGCCGCCTCATTTTTAGAAAAACGGATAATAAATTCAAAGAAGCTGTCCAAGGACACACTCTCCGGCAAGGGGCCAAACAACAAATACACAATTCCCACAAATGCAATGGCACTGATTAACAGTATTTTATAGGTTCTGCCGTGCTTTTCTCCAAAGCGGATAATAAAAGGCATTTCAACAGCCCTAAGCAAAATCTGCACAAAAAACATGGTAATGTAAATACTTGCAGCACTGCCTTTTATACCACTTATCAATGTACAAAAACTGTCGCAAAGAAATCCCCACACCACAACTCCAAAGGATAACAGTAAAGTCATATAGTATTTGGAGAGCACCTGTCCATTTCCTCCCATAGGGGATGAGGTAATATAAGCACTAAAGACTTTACGTTCATCATGGGCAAAAATACCGGACTGCACGCCGGATATCACCAAAAAAATACATATGTACACCACCATGGGCGTAATAGCATAAATCATACTTTCTGCATTGAGAAATTCTGATGCCACACCACTTGCCTGTAACAGACTTTCCCATGGAATAAAAAGCAATAAGGAAATTCCCAATACACTACCCCCACAAATAAGAAGATCCTTTTTCATAACCGAAAAATCTTTATAAAGAAGTCCCCACATTATTTTTCCCTCCTTTTGCAGATTTTTACGGATAAAAAGAAGCTAAGTGCCAACACTGCGGCTATAAGGAATGGTACAAATGGAAACGCTGCATCTCTGATTTCTGCATATTTTTCCAAAATCATTTGCAGATATGCCTCGTCTGCTCCTCCCTCCATAATGGCTTCAAACTTTTTCATTCCACTGATAAACATAGCGCCGGTTACCAGGTAAACAACTACACAAAAAGCCACCATAACTGCTGATACTGTTTTTTGATTTTTTAAGCGGTATGCCAGCGGTAACTCCCATGCATATACAAATACCGCACACAATAAAATTACGAACATATTTTTTACTGTGCCTGCACTAAACGCCGTCTCCGTCAACACACTGATAATTCCTGCATTGATAATGCCAAGCACCAAACCTGCTCCCAGAAAAATCAGTTCCGTCAGATAACATACCCCTACCGTTACCTCCGTCTTAACAGGCAGTGTGTAAGTGAATTTCATAAATCCGCAGGAATGATCCCTGTATACGGACTGGGCTCCGTCAAATATCACCGCCAGCAATAATGCATAAGGTGCATATGTAAAAATCAGTGCAAAGGTTTTCACACTTTCCGGATCTTCCACCGGGAGCGATTGTAAGTTGCCGCAAATCATACTCAGACACACCAGTGCCCCCAGCAAAGCAAAGACAAAGAACAGTGCAAGGAAAGCCAGATAATTTTTACGTCCCAAGAAAAACTCTTTGTACAATAAGCCTTTCATCACGTCCACTCCTTTTTCTCTGCATTCACGTAATACAACATAATTTCTTCCAGTGTCGTGTTATCCAAAGCCAGCCCCGCATATTTGTTGCGGCAAAGTATCTTATCCTTTATCATCACTTCCGCTCCAAAATCGTTAAGTCTTGCACTGATGATATCACTAGGGTCAATGTCCTTATAATCACTCTTTTTACACTTGATAACACCATGGTTTTCCAGCACATCATCCTTATAACCGGTCAACAATAATTTACCTTTATGGATAAATGTCACACTGTCTGCCACTTTTTCAAGGTCAGTGGTAATATGGGAGGACATAAGAATACTGTGGCTTTCATCCTGCAAATATTCTAAGAAAATGTCCAGACATTCGTTGCGGACAACGGGGTCTAAGCCTGTGGTGGCTTCATCCATAATCAACAGTTTTGCATTGTGGGATAAGGCTGCCGCAATTTGTAATTTCATCTTCATACCTTTGGAGAAATCTCCGATTTTCTTTTTCTCCGGCAAAGCCAGTCTGTCCAGATATTTTTTGAAGACCTCACTGTCCCATTCTTTGTATACTTCCCGCAACATAATGTTAATGCCCCTTGCATTTAACTGGTCATGGAAAGGGAGTTCATCAAATACTGCGGAAATCTGCTCTTTAACGGCAATTTCATCTTTGATATTGTCAAGCCCCAACATACGGATGGTTCCCGCATCTCTTTTTATTATATTTAGCAGTGCCTTAATAGTAGTTGTTTTGCCGGCTCCGTTTTGTCCGATAAAACCCATGATACTGCCTTCTGGCACATTGAAGCTAATGTTATCCAAGGTAAATCCGTCGTATTTTACCGTAAGGTTTGCAATTTCAATAGCATTTTCATATTTTGACATACTTACACCTCCTGCACAGTCACATGTAATATTTTTCCTGTGATGTTGTCATTGGTATTGCGACCCCATATTTTCTTTCCTATTTCTCCGCATAACTCTAAAGTTTATTTCTCTGCATAAATCAGTTCCAGCATTTCTTTTAATTCATCCAGCGAAAGATTGCTCATTCCTGCTTTTTCGCAGGCTTGTACAAATAACCCCTCAATCTGCCGCAAATTCTCTTCCCGCAACAACTCCCGGTTCTGGCCTTTCACAAAACTGCCTTTGCCTGTGTAGGACTCAATAAAGCCTTCCCTCTCCAAATCTTCATAGGCACGTTTCGTGGTAATGACACTAATGCGCAGCTGTGCCGCAAGCGTACGCATGGAAGGAAGGGCGTCCCCCTCCTTCAGCTCACCACTCATAATCATAGCCTTTATCTGAGATGTAATTTGTAAGTAAATCGGTTCACCGGAAGAATTTGTAATAATAATATCCATTGTGCGCCTCTTAAATTGTATATATACGATATATACATTATTGCACCCATGCATAGGTTTGTCAACTATGTATATATTTGTCAGCCTCTTTCACACCTGCAGTGCTGCACGAAAAATCCCACTGCCAACATCAGCAAAACTACATACGCCAGAATATCCCAGACATCACTAACCGGTTCTTTCAACATTACAGAAAGAGTACAATTGATTACAATGCATAAAACTATTGCCAGCAAACAAGTTATTGTCGCTGCCAATAATTTCTTTTTATGCAGAACTTTAAATATAACAAAAACACTCCATAAAAATATAAGAGATACAACAGTCACTCTCACACCAATCGGTCTGATTAAATTGTCACCCTTTATCAGTGCCGCCAACACATGCAGAAAAGGAATTATCAAAACCGTCAGTGCTATCAGGCTTCCCCAAATACCCTTTGCACCATATCTAATAACAGGAAAAAAGACAAACCATGCAAAAACAATGGCACTGATTGGGTACAGAGACCATGTAAAGCAGCCTGAGATTGCCAGATTGCAGACAGTACATACTACAACACCAATTAAAAGCAATGCCGTATAGCCTGCTGCAAATACATTATGTATAGATTTCAATTTGCCCGTAGTTGCCTTTTGGGCATACTCTAATGCATTGTCTACACTATCATTCATATCTTTTGAAATAACACTACTCTTTTCACCATTCAACAACTCACTTGCAGTAATGCCCAGAATATCAGCCAAAGGTGATATCAGGGAAATATCCGGGCAACTCAGTCCCCGCTCCCACTTAGAAACAGCTTTATCCGTAATATATAACTTTTCAGCCAGTTCCTTTTGTGTCATTTGTTTCTCTTTTCGCAGTTCGGCAATAAACTGTCCTATTTTTTTGTTTTCCATAAACAAACCTCTCTTTCTCTGCACACAGCTTTTCTTAAATTTTCTTACCTTAAAATTGTAGCCAACTGTACAAAGTTTTCCAACCGACTGCCGGTTTACCTTGCATAAATTGCCGTTTTTCTTATTTTCGCTTTCCTCATACATCCATCACTCATAGATTGTATAAAAAACTTTATGCCATTATATAAAACTTTGTATGTCCTGTCCACACAGCTTAAAGAGAGGCGGATTCCTACTTTTGCCTTTGCTATTTCAATACACTTGTTATGAAAAAAGCACTTTACTTCACATAACAAAATTGACCGGTTCAGTTTTTTTGCAATTTGGGTTGCAATACCCGATTTTACGAAAACACGGAAACGATGTCGATTTTTGTCGGCTTTGAAAAAGAAATCCCCAGTTTCCACATAGTTATCCACATATACACAAGTGTCATATATGCTTGATTTCGACGTCAAACTTGCAAAAATAGATGTCATTTCTCGAACATTTATACGGTTATGGTACTTTCTTTCCAGTTACATAATATTTTTACGTTTTGAATTATTATGTAAACTATATTTATAAAGACCAATAAAAAAATCTCAACTATAACCGTCCTTTCTACGACTGTTACAATTGAGATTTTATCCGTTCTTTAAAGCCACCCGTCCCAGAAACGCTCTACACGCCCTGCAACGGAATCGATGGTTACCACTTCATAATTACTCCACTCTCTTGGAAATAACTTTTGATAAGTGTATTGAAGGAAACGCTCGTCCAACAATGCAATAATGCCTACATCTTCTGCCGTACGGATTACTCTGCCGGCAGCCTGCAATACCTTGTTCATCCCCGGGAAACGGTATGCATAATCAAAACCGTTCTCTCCCTGTGCATCAAAGTACTGCTTTAACAGTTCCCTTTCAAAGCATACCTGTGGCAAACCTGTACCGACCACGATAACACCAATCAGACTGTCACGCTTTAAATCAATTCCTTCACTGAAAATACCACCCATAACACAAAAGCCTACCAGCTTCTTATCTTCTCTTTCCGTTTCTACCTCCACTTCCATGTGGATATCGGAAAAGTCACAGTCTTCATTCCCTTCAAAACGTGCCAGAAAAGCCTCCCTGGCGGCTTCATTCATATATCCTTCCTGTACGATACATTCTGTTTCTTCATCTACAAAATATTCACAAAAATAGTCATACACCTCTGCCAAAAAGGAATAGGACGGGAAGAATACCATATAATTTCCATGCCTCTTACTGATGATTTCAAATAAATAACGTGCGATATTATAATATTCATCCTCCGAACGGCGGGTATACTTACTGGTTACATCCTTGCTGATATACAAAGCTCTTTTTGCAGGATTAAAGATAGACTTCGCATAGACCTCGTAGTCTTCCTGTGTACCGCCCAATAACTTTTTATAATATTGAATTGGTAAAAGAGTAGCCGAAAACAGAATGGTGCTTCTGCTCCTTGCCATACATTCCTGCAGGTTAAGTGCAGGGTTTACACAGAACAGTTTTACACTAAACCCACCGTCGTCCATCATTTGCGAGTACATGACATAATTGTCATCTACCCTCTCATAAATATCGAGAAAATGGGCAATTTCAAAAAAGAACTCCAGAATTTTCTGTCTGACTGGCGTGTCATCTTGCTCGTCAAGATACTCATCCATCAGTTCATGCAACCGGACAAGGGGCATCATCAGTGTATCAATGCTTTCCAATACTTCATAGGTTTCACATTCCCGCTTATATGCCAGTAATACCTTGTTGCACTTTTCCAACTGTTTTTCCAGCTTAGGACCAAAATCCCTGATACGCCCCAAATGTCCCTGACTACCTTTTAATTCCGCAGGCAAAAGCAATGCACTCCTTGCCTCTGCAATTTCTTTTTTAAGTTGTAGGAAATCTTCTTTACAGAGAGTGGCACTGTACATCTCTCTGCCACGCTCCAAAAGATTGTGCGCCTCATCTACCAGAAAAATATACTCTCCCTGCACGCCTTCTCCAAAAAAACGTTTCAGATACACATGGGGGTCAAATGCATAGTTGTAATCACCGATAACGGCATCGGCAAACAGACTCATATCCAGACAGAATTCAAAAGGACAGACACTATGCTTTCTTGCATATTCTTCAATAATCTCCCTGGTAAAGCTTTCTTCATGTAAAAGCAGGTCATATACAGCTTCATTTATTCTGTCATAATGCCCTTTTGCAAAGGGGCAATGCTCCGGATTACACTCTGTTTCTTCCATAAAACAGGTCTTTTCCTTGGCTGTCAGAATTACACTCTTAAATTGCAGTCCTCTTTCCCTAAGAAGACTAAAGGTATTTTCTGCCACGGTCCGGGTAATGGTTTTTGCCGTGAGATAAAAAATCTTATCGGCAAGCCCTGCTCCTACTGCTTTCACAGAAGGAAATACTGTAGAAATGGTCTTTCCTACACCTGTGGGAGCCTCTATAAACAGCTTTCTCTTGTGATATATGGTCTGATACACATAGCTTGCCAGTTCTTTTTGTCCGACCCTGTAAGCAAAGGGAAATTGCAAGACCTCTATCGAGGCTTTTCGCTTCTGTTTCCACTCCCACTCATAATCCGCCCACTTTTTGTACTGTTTTAGCAAATCGCCAAACCATTCTTCCAGTTCTTCCAAGGTGTAGGTCTCATGGAAATACTGTATTTCTTCGGTTTCCACATTACAGTATGTCATCCTGACATTCATAAACATTTCCTGATTTTGCAGTCCGAAAATTGCCGCATAAACCTTTGCCTGTGCCAAATGGACTGACACAGGTTCTTTCATTCTGTTGACATCCTTCCATGTGGTTTTAATTTCATCTATGGTTATGCTGCCGTCAGACCCCGTAATAAGCCCATCGGCACGTCCTTCTACTATGATACTGTAATTTTCAGTTTCCCAATTATATTTCAGAAAATACTCCGGCTGATACTCCGGTCCCATCCTTTTTTGTATCAGACGGTGTATCCGGCTTCCTTCCTGCATGGCATTGTCAGATGCACCGGATCTTCGATTGTCAATATCACCGCTTCGCAGTATAAACTCTACCAGATTTCTTACCGATATGCGGATTTGCATCTTTTCCACCATGGGAATGCCGCTCCTTTCTCGGGAAAACAAAAACTCCCTATTAAGATAGTACGCTATCTTAAACAGGGAGTCAATTTGTTTACTGAGAAAATACTTTTACTGCCGATTAGCAGGCAATTGCATAATTCTTCAATAACTCTTCAAATTCTGCGTTGTAGCCATTGTAGCATACAGTCAGCTCCTGAGAAAAATCCAGTCCGTAAACTCCAAGAAATGATTTGGCATCTACCGTATATCTATTGTAAGCAATGTCAATGTCAAAATCACATTTGGATGCTACTGCTACAAAGTGTTCTACAGCATTGGGGGTTAATCTGATTTTTCTTTCCATATCTCTTGCCTTCCTTTCAAAAAACAACCTGCAATTTGTCATCATAAATACCAGAAGCCTTATAAATACAAGACTTTCTGTGTTTTATTAGTATGATTATACCCGTTTTATCTCAAAAGTAAAGCAGTTTTTTAACCCACTTTTCGACATAGTTTTTGGTACTTTTTTCTATGTGGCCCATTTTTTTTACATATTGTGCAGTGTTCTACCATATAAAGATGTTACTTTAGTATTATTGCACAATATTTTGTTTTGTCTCACAAAAAACGCCCTAAAATTTTTGTTTATTTTTTCTGAAATTCTACCATGTACGGTCTGAATCGCAACGGTAGCATATTCATCTGTAATTTCAGATTTTTGCGGCTTTCAATACTAATACTATGACAAAATCCCCGAAACAGTTCCTGATAATATTCTTCTGTTGCTGACATCTCCATTGTTCTGTCTTCTTTATCTTCCACCACATTTCCGCTCATCAAAAACCACTCTTTACCAGCCGGATGTATTGCATACAAATTGTGCACTTCATCAAATATCAGAAAATTCTCCATGGGAAGCCTGTCTGCAAAGTGTGCGGTCACCATAGGTAATACATTGTCTTTGGGACCTATAAGTGCATACAGGATACCATTTTCCATCTCGGAAAACCTCAAAAACTCCCTCATCCGTTGCAGTTCGTTGCCAGCACGTCTGGCAAGCTCCACTACCGTCCGCACCGCATCGTCCGTCATATGTGCCAGAATACTGCCTTTACATTTACCGGACAGTCCCCACACCACTGTCTTGTAAACAGCCTCTGCTTTCCTGTTATCTCCGGCAGCCAGTGCCATAAACAGGTCATGGTAATCTTTTTCCCAAAAACGCTGTTTCAAGGTGCGCATTACTTTCTCTGCCTTTACAGCCTCCGGTACTACCTTGCGGTAAGTTGTAAACAATCTGAAATTTGCTTCTTCACCGATTTGCAGACTGATTTTATCATGGGGCATCCGTAATGCGTATGCTTCGTAAATCCCTGTCAGAATCCCTTCCATGCTGTCTTCGCATATCAGTATAATGTTTTCTGTACCGGTTCCTTCCATTTTCTGTTCCTTTTCTTTAAATTTCACATGTTATTTATTCTGTTTTTCCGTGATTGTGCGGAAATTGCTTTGCATTCTCAATCGCTTCGCACCGTATTCTACATCTGCCCCATTAAAACCTTACCACTGTCGACTATGGTAGGTTGTGCTGCCAATGTAGTATCATCAAATAAGGATAGCTGCCTGTATGTCATGCCATCCTCCCCAAGCTGCCTTTTCACTTTAGCATCAGCAGTCAGATTGCGTACGATATAGTCCTCTTCCAGTTTGGTATGATACATCATCCTGCCGTTGCAGGTAATAAAGTATAATGCACGCTTTAATACCACGCCTATTTTTTTGAGTGCATTAAAGTCCAGACTGGCACTACGGCGGGCATTGACAATACGCATGGCACTCTTTACACCGATGCCGGGCACTCTCAGTATCATCTCATAGGGTGCACGGTTAATCTCAACCGGAAACTGCTCTAAATGACGCACTGCCCAATCCTCTTTAGGGTCCAGCATAACGTTAAAGAAGGGTCTGTCCTCGCTTAAAAGCTCTTTTGCCTTAAATCCGTAAAACCTAAGCAGCCAGTCTGCCTGATACAGTCTGTGCTCCCTTAAAAGGGGCGGTCCGCCGGGTAGCGCAGGCAGGTCTTTGTCTTCATTGACCCGCACAAAGGCTGAATAAAAAACTCTTTTCAAAGAAAATTTATCGTATAGATTCTCTGCTACATTGATAATCTGAAAATCATTTTCAGGAGTAGCTCCGATAATCATCTGTGTGGACTGCCCTCCCGCCACAAATCTGGGAGCATTGCGGTAAAGCATAATTTCGTTTTTATTTTCAGTAATACCGTTCTGAATCTGCCGCATGGGTTTAAGAATCGTCTTGCGATGCTTGTTGGGTGCCAGATTTTTCAACCCCTCTGCCGTAGGCAGTTCCAAATTGACGCTCATCCTGTCCGCTAAATATCCGGTCAACTGTATCAGCCGCGGGTCCGCCCCCGGTATTGCCTTCACATGCACATAGCCGTTAAAACGATAGCGGTTCCTTAAAAGATATATGGTACGATAAATCAGCTCCATTGTATAATTGGGGTTTTGAATAATTCCTGAACTCAAAAACAGCCCTTCGATATAATTGCGGCGGTAAAACTGCATGGTCAGTTCACAGACTTCCTCCGGCGTAAAAGTTGCCCTGGGTATATCATTGGAACGGCGGTTTAAGCAATATTTACAGTCATAGATACATTCATTGGTAAACAAAATTTTCAACAGGGAAATACATCTGCCGTCAGCACTGAAGCTGTGACAGATACCGCCTGCCAGACAGTTGCCCATATCCCTGCCGTTTCCTTTCCTATCCACACCGCTACTGGTACAAGCCACATCATATTTTGCAGCATCACTTAAAATCTGCAGTTTGTCCATCATTGTCATTTCATTTGAAACCAAGTATTCCATAATCGCCTCTCGCAAACATTTGTTCTGTTTTTATCCTAGCACATTTCTCCTGGTTATGCAAGCACTTTTAGAACATTTGTTCTTTTTGGATTTACTGCAATGGGTATCCTGCCATAAAGGCTTTTTCATTTATAGGAAATTCGAGAGAATTTTCCATAAATAAAAAAAAGCACTTGCAAACAGGATAAAAAAGCGTTTAAATAGAATAGGTATTGCTATATCTATTTAAGAAAGTGAGATAATCCCATGAGCGAAATAAGAATACCTGAAGGGTACCGTTCAGAACTGAATCTCTATGATACCCAGATTGCTATCAAAACGGTTAAGGACTTTTTCCAAACCTTACTTGCAGAAAGATTACACCTTCTGCGTGTGTCTGCACCTTTATTTGTATCTCCCGAATCCGGTCTTAACGACAATTTAAACGGTGTAGAACGTCCTGTTACTTTTGATATTCTGGAGCAAAATGGCCGAGATGCTGAAATCGTACACTCTCTGGCTAAGTGGAAACGCTATGCACTCAAAAAATACGGCTTTCATGTAGGCGAAGGTCTCTATACCGATATGATTGCCATCAGACGTGATGAAAATGTTGATAATATACATTCTATCTATGTGGACCAGTGGGACTGGGAAAAGATTATCGAAAAGGAAGACCGTACTCTTGACACTTTAAAAGATGTAGTACGCAATGTATACAAGGTACTGCGCAAGACCGAAAAGTATATGTCCATCCATTACGATTACATTGAAGAAATCCTGCCCCACGATATTTTCTTCGTTACTTCACAGGAGCTTGAAGATATGTTCCCCGACTATACTCCCAAGGAACGCGAATATTATATCGCAAAGGCAAAAGGAGCTGTCTGCATTATGCAGATTGGTGACACCCTTGAATCCGGCGAACGCCACGACGGACGTGCACCGGACTATGACGACTGGGCATTAAATGCAGATATTATTGTATACTATCCGGTACTGGATATCGCATTGGAATTATCCTCCATGGGTATCCGTGTAGACAAGGAAGCTCTTGAAAAACAGCTTAAAAAAGCCGGTTGCCCCGAACGTGCAGAGTTGCCTTTCCAGAAGTCCGTTATCAAGGGTGAGTTACCTTATACCATCGGTGGCGGTATCGGACAGTCCCGTATTTGTATGTTCTTCTTACGAAAGGCTCATATCGGTGAAGTACACTGTTCCCTTTGGCCGGATGACACCATGGCAGAGGCAGCCAGAAGAGGCGTTGAATTATTATAAAGCCAACTGCAAAACCTTTAATTTATAGCAAAACAAACACCCGTAAAGATACGCTATACGTTTCAATTACGGGTGTTCTTTTATTTTCTTAATTACAAATCCTTACATTTTTTCTTATTCTACGCTATGTTCTTCTACCGGGACAAATTCTTTAGAAACCTTTTGATACATACTGCTACAACACAATATCATACCGATACCGACCAAAAGCAGACCAACGCACATCCACCAGTTAATACCGATTGCCACTGCCAGTCCGGTTACACTCAACAGGTATACCAGCACATTACCTACAACATGCACTACCACCGGCACATAGAAATGTCCGAACCATTCATACAATACGGCAATGATACAACCCATAAGGAACGCATACGACCCCTGTACAATGTTCTGGTGATATACGCCAAACACCAGTGCAGATACAATAACAGATGTTACCAATTTGTTGTTTTCCTTTAATCTGTTAAATACAACCCCTCTGAAAATGATTTCTTCCACTATGGGTGCCAGCAAACCGTTTACTATCAGAGCCAGAGGAAGTGCTGCCGCATACTGCATTTCGCTGGTCTGTTTGTAGGCTTCGGACATATTGGTAATACCTAAAAGTTCAAAAAGATAATTCAATCCCAAAACCAGTGCCGGAACTGCAATTAACATACACACATAAGCCGCCGGTGCCTTTGCCAAAACAGGACGTTTTTTTACCGCTTTTTCTGCCTTGGAAATATCGTCTTTGGCAAAGAACTTTATACACACAATTCCTGTGATGATAAATGCTATTGCCGCTATAATGGCAGAGCCGTTACCGGTTAAGCCCGCTATCATAGTACCTGTTTCATCCCAGATAATAATTTTTTCTACCAAAGCATCGGGCAGTGTTCCCACCAGATTCAATATTATAAACTGTCCGATATAAGCTCCCATTTCCCTGACAAAGAAGAAAACCAATGCCGGGAAAAGCACATACCAGATTTTAGTCATGGGAGCTTCTTTTACCTCTTTTTTGGTATCCTTTAATAAAAGTTTTTCCAACTCTTCCACACTTTTTACTGTATAATCCGGCTTTGCAATCCGTAATTCATCCATTTTACCGTAACCGTATGCAACCGCTACACTGATAAGTCCCTGCGCTTTGGCTCCGGCAACATCAAACTTTCTGTCACCTACCATAACCGTAGTACGTTTTTTCTGCTCCCACTCTTCTTCATTTTCTCCGTAAAGCTGTCTGAGTGCTTCTTCTACCACCTCAGCCTTGTCCGTTCTGGTGCCATCCAATTCACTACCTACTACCACATCAAAAAATCTGCGGATATCAAAATGCTCTAATATACGCTCTACAAAAACAGTGGGCTTGCTGGATGCCACTGCCAGCTTTTTGCGGTTTCCCTTCAGCTTACGAATCAGTTCGGGAATGCCATCATAAATACGGTTCTCAAAAATACCGGTATCCTGGAAACGTTCCCTGTACTTTTCAATTGCCTGCTCTGCCTTTTCTTCATCAAACTCATAAAACTCCATAAAGCTGTCCTTTAAAGGCGGTCCGATAAAAGGCACCAGATTGTCGGTATCCTCTTCTTCAATACCGAAAGTTTTAAGTGCATACTGTACACTTTTGGTAATGCCCTCCTTGGGGTCTGTCAGTGTACCATCCAGGTCAAATAACACATAATCAAACATTTTTCTTTCCTTTCTGTTATTTGTTAAATCATAATTATATTTCTATTTCTGTCCACTTGCCGGAACGGAAGCGCCAGTTTGTCAAAATCAATCTGCAAATCTGGTCGCATACAACGCCCCACCAGATACCGATTACGCCGAAATTAAGCCCGTAGGCAAATATAAAAGAAGCTATTGGTCTTATAAAAGTAACACTTATGGTAGATGCTACTGTCGTAAACCTTACATCCCCTGCACCACGCAGACAGCCCATATAAATCACCTGAGACACCTGCATCAATACAATCAATACCATTACCTGCATAATCTGTACACCTATGGCAATGGTTTCGGCCTCATCAAAATACATACCAAAAAACCATTCTCCCAAGAGCAGATATAGAACAGATAATACCACAGAAATCAGATTTCCCATCCGCTGACAAATGGTGCCGTATTTTTTTGCAAGCTCTGCATTTTTCTGTCCAAGGCTCTGCCCAATCAGAGTTACCGCTGCTACTTGCATACCGTCTCCGAAGGAGAAGGAAAGCCCCATAATATTCATACCCACCTGATGTGCTGCAAAAGCTCTGGTTCCCAGCTTTGCTGCCATTACGGAAACTGACATAAAGCCCACACGCAATAATATCTGTTCAATAAATACACTGGACGCCAGATTGAATATCTGCTTAAAGGCTTCTTTCGTTGCCCGCAATTTGTTTTCTAAAATAAATTTCACACTTACAAAACTGCTCTTACTGAATAAGGAGATAATACTCATGGCACAGGCAACCACAGTTCCCAACACCGTAGCAATAGCTGCTCCCTGTACACCCCATGCCGGAAAGCCAAATCTACCTTCAATCAACAAAAAGTTAAAACATACATTAACAATATTGGATGTCAGATTGGTTCGTAGTGCAATTTTAGTATTACCGCTGCCACGTTGTGCTGCATTGATTGCCAGGGAAATGATATTGAACATCATTCCGCCCATAATAATTCTAAAATAGGCTACTGCACTTTCATGGGTATCCGCTTCAGAACCTGCAAAATGTATAATCGGGTCTGCAAACAATACACACAGCAGACTGATTAAAATGCCCAGTGCAACGACCACTGCCAAGGCTGTCAAAAGCACTCTGCCGGCACCTTCCCTGTCGTCTTCACCGCGCCTTCTTGCCACCAGTGCCGACACCGCCACATTGGTTGCTATAAATACCGCCAGTCCGATAAACTTGGGCTGTGTAGTCAAACCTACCGCTGCCACGGCATATTCTCCCAGACGGCTTACCATCATGGAATCCACAATGCCTACAAATGCCACAAAAAAGGATTCCAACACTGCCGGCCACGCAATTTTTGCGGTTCGTGCTATGTGATTTTGATTTTCCCTAAACCACTTTCGTATCAGCTTCACAATTTCACTCCCAGACCATATAGTTTCTAACATTTCTCTGCCATTCCGCACCACCGGTCACCGGTGTAAGCGGTTACGACATCACTCATATAAGTGTAACATACAATTTTTTACTTGACAAATTAAATAACTAATCTTATATTGAATATGAACTGAATATTTACCTGCTAGGGGAGCACATCGCTGAGATTGAGTCCTCGGACTCTAACCCTCACTACTTGACCCGGATAATACCGGCGTAAGGAAGCACGTTATTATAAATGCAATTTATTAAAACTATCAACCATTATACCCTCTATCCAATTGCATTTATGATGATCGTTTGTGTCCCTCTTTGCTAATACCAAGGAGGTTTTTTTATGTCCAACTTTATTATTTCACAAGAAGACGGTTCCTTTGCTTTGGGAACCGCAGGTTACTATGCTTTAGTAGCTGTATTATTAGTTGCACTGATACTTTGTGCAATCATTGTAGACCGCAAACAGAAAAATACCAAGTTCTCTGCAAAGCGGCTGGCAGTATGCGGTGTCTGCCTTGCCTTAGGTTTTGTACTTTCCTACATCAAGTTCGAAATGCCCTACGGCGGCTCCGTCACTGCATTTTCCATGCTTTGCATCTGCATCATCGGTTATTTTTATGGCATCAAAGCCGGCCTGCTTTCTGCAGTTGCCTACAGTATTTTACAGTTTTTCCAGAGTGGCGGCTCCTATATGTTAAGCCCTTTTCAGGTTTGCTGTGACTACTTCTTTGCCTTTACGGCACTGGGCATTACGGGCTTTTTCTACAAAAAAGAAAACAAATTTGTGTTAGGCTACCTCTTATCCATCTTTGTAAGAGGTCTGTTCCACACAATCGGCGGCTATCTGTACTGGATGGACTATATGCCGGAAAACTTCCCGCAGTCCATCGCCGTACTCTATCCCATTGTTTACAATTATAGTTATATTTTATTAGAGGGTATTATCACTGTGGTTGTATTACAGATTCCTGCGGTAAAGAAAATGTTCAAACGTTTGCAGAATATTGCTACCACAGACTAAACAAACCGTTTCTCGTGGTGGCTACAACAGGAAATTCTATAGAATTTGTCATAAGGCAATAGAGAGCATCACCCCTTGGGGTAATGCTCTCTAACAATGTTTCATTGCTATACAATATTATTACAGGCTGCCTTCGCCTCCCATCATTCTAGTCATTTCTTCTATCTTCTCAATGGGAAAAGGTGGCTGGCTGATAGGTTTCATTGCGATAGACATAAGCTTCATTGGATTATCATCCGCTGCAACTCGGTTAGAACTAAATGTTCCACACATCTTACATCTATGAATAATTGCCCATTCACCATTTTTTCTAACCCAAACCGATACCGGCTCCATATGTCCACCGCAATCTGATTCACGGTCGCCCGGCCGAATATCAACATGCAGGCTGTAAAGACAGTTGGGGCAATGATTCCTATGCTCACTTCCTGCACCTTCCGGTACTACCATTCTCCCACAATTTTTGCAGGTAAAAGTTTCATTACACGGATGAGTCTTATAATAACCTTTTTCATATTGCTTTCGCTTATTTTCTCTATTCACCTTTGAATCCTCCTTCATTCTCTTTTTTAGAGGATTCACATTCATGTATGATTCCCTGAATTCTTTTTTCAGAGAGATAATACACTTCGCTTAACTCTGCAATAGTCTCACCTGAATAGTAGCGTTTTACTATTGCTTGATTACGCTCTGCCAATTTTTCTCTTGTACCGTTCTTTTCTCCCCATGACAATGAATTTTCATTCTTTCGCGGAATATACAGTAACTGCCCATCAACATACCTTTGAATTTCTTCAACAAGAGTCTTTGGCAAAACATCATCTGCCTTCACATAGCTCATCTGCGTCCTCCTAACAGTAGCTTAGGATGCAATGGCTATCACATGTTCATTTTATTTGCAATAGCCATCGCTATCGCACAATAGTCTTATACTTCTTCAAAAAACACTCTTTGAACCTTTCTGATTATATTTTTCTTGATAATAACATATATTCCAGTCGGTCTTCAATCTCAATTTTGATTAGAATTGTTTTCAAGTCTCCCACATTGTGCCTGTACTTATATGCCGCCATTTTAAATCACTCATACGCAAACACTATTTTTCAACAGCCACTTCGCACCCCAGATAAAAGGAATACAATATTCTTTCCTTTACTTTCTTTCCCGTAATGCTTTCCAAGGCTTCCTCATAGTAATCCAGCTGCGTTTTATAGCGCTGTATCAGTTCTTCGGGTCTTTTAATAACATCCGTTTTGTAATCCAGAAGCACCAGTCCGTCCTCTTCCTCAAAGAAAACGTCCACAATTCCCTGTATCAATACGGTTTCGTCAGTAGGAAATGATAGTCTGTCTGCCGGGATTCCATATACAAAAGGCTGCTCCCTAAAAAGTTTTCCCGCTTTTGCTGCCTGCTGCATGCGTTTTGCTAACGGTGCATTCATAAAATCTGCCACCTTCTGTACACGTATCGCCTCTTTATATTCCCCGGACAAACGCCCTTCCTCACAGAATACTTCCATCATCTCCGTAATCTTTGAAACATCCCAGCCACTCCGGGTAAAGTCCAAAAGCTCCATAATTCTGTGCATCGCACTACCTCTGGTAGTTCCCGAAACACTCTCTTTTTCTCTCATAAAAGCCGGAATATAGGGTGTAATTTCCTCCGCGGGGAACATCTCTTTTGCAGGCTCTTCCCCCTTCCCTTCCATAGCCGCCTTTTTCAGCTCCGAAACAGTGGTCTTGGTATAAAGATTCTCCAGATTTTTATGGGGATAGCGATACATAAAACGCTCTGTAAGCATCTCCAATGCCGGCTTATCCGCATACGCTCCTGCCTCTTTTAGTTCATAGCGTCTGCCTGCCTCTTCTACACCTTCCTTTAAATCCTCTAAGGTAAGTTCTTCTGCGGACACCGGAATGACCAAGGGCACCGTAGGAAGCAACAAGTCCAAAAAGTTACCTGCCCCTGTCAGCGCCGCATAACTTATTTCACCGCTTTGTCTGAGCAATTCTGCTTTCGTAATCGTATTTTCCAAATCCTCTGCCGCAGCTGTCATAATCAGTTTTTCCCGTGCACGGGTCAGGGCTACATAAAGTACACGCAGTTCCTCCGCCAGATTGTCTAACTTCATCTTGGTTGCCAGTACATTCTTACGAAGTGTTTTACCCTTAATACGCAGGTCAGGATTTACATATTCCGTTCCCAGTCCCAAATCCGTATCCACTATTAAGGCTTTGGATGTATCCTGCATATTAAAACGCTTGGAAAGTCCCGCTACAAATGCAACCGGAAACTCCAATCCTTTACTCTTGTGAATACTCATAATACGGACAACATCCGCATTCTCGTCCAGCGTACCCGCTTCGCCATAGTCCACATTATACTTTTCCAACTGCTCCATATAACGCACAAAATGGAACAACCCATAATAACTGTTTTTCTCAAAACCTGCTGCCTTTATCAAGAGCATTTCCACATTTGCCAGTCGTTTGCCGCCTGCCGGTAGTGCCGCCACATAAGCAGGATAATCAAAATCCGCAAAAATCTTCTTCAAAAGCTCCAAAATAGTCATATAAGAAGTGCATTGGCGATACTCCGCAAGTTTATTTAAAAACTCCCGACATTTCTCTTGCAGACCGGTGTCACAATATTTTTCGCCGCTATCCAAAGTAACTGCCGCCTGCATTGTCGGCTCCAAAATAACTGATACCTCTCCACGCCCCGCTCTCTCCTGCACTCCCGCACAAATCCGCAGGCAATCATACAAACAAGTATCCCTGTTTTCTCCCCGGCTCTTAATAACTGCTGCCTCTTCGTCCGTAAACTGTCCGAATACGGATTTCATCACACCAAAAAGCGGAATGTCCTGCAATGGGTTATCCAGCACCCTTAAAAATTGCAACACATCCTGAATTTCTTTGGTAGCAAAATATCCGGTTCTGCCCGCCACATAAGCAGGAATCCCCTCCGCCGCCAACACTTCTTTAAATTCCTCGTCCCAACCACTGTTAGTACGCAGCAGGATAACCATATCCTTATACATCACAGGACGTAACTTGCCCGTAGCCTTATCCGTTACTAAAAATTCCTTTTTCAGCCTGTGGATACGTTTCGCAATCCCTAATGCCTCTACCTGCTTGGCATTCCATTCTGCATCTTTAGAAGGCTTTTCAATCAAAAGCAACTCACTCTCGTTGCCTGCATTTTGGGGATAAACCGCTCCTGCATACAAAGCCGCAGACTCATCGTATACAATGCCGCCCAAATCTGCCCGCATAATCTTTTCAAAAACCATATTAACCGTATCAATAACCTCCGTACGGCTTCTGAAATTTTTATGCAAATCAATTCTGCGTAAACGTCCTTCTTGGATTGAATACGTATGATATTTTTCCAGAAAAAGCTCCGGTCTTGCCAGTCGGAACTTATAGATGCTCTGCTTGACATCTCCTACCATAAAACGATTGGGAACATCTGCATTTTCCTTAGAAACTACTTTTAACAGATATTCCTGCACCAGATTGCTGTCCTGATACTCATCAATCAGTACTTCTTCAAAATAATCCTGATATTCCAGTGCCGTTTCCGTGGGTACAATATTACCCTTGTCATCCTTTTTTATCAGAATTTCCAGTGCCATATGCTCCATATCGGAGAAGTCCAACATTTTCTTTTCCCGCTTCTTCTCATCCAGACGCACCTTAAATGCCAGACACAAATCAACCAGCTCACTAATTACTTGTGCACACTCCCCGGAGCGCCTTAAAACACTCTCAAAGGGCAGAGAAAAATACTGTTCACACAGTTTTTTAACGGAAGCCTTGACCCCATCCCTGATGTCTTTTGCCTGTTCTCTTTTGGTGATGGATACAGAGTCATCCTTTTTAGAAGAGAGTCTTCCAAAGGTAACCGCCGGTAATTTTTCCGCAAACCGGACAAGAGCGTCCTCTTCTGCAATTTTTAAAAGTTGCTCGGCCTCTTCTTCTATCAGTTCCCCATACATGTACGGACCGTCCGGCTGCTCACAAAGCACCTTTGCCGATACCAGCTCCTGATACAACGATTTTACTGTTTTCTGCAAATGATTCAGCAAATACTGTCCCCATTCTGACTTCTCTATATCTTCTATGCTTTCCAACACATAATCTTTTTTTCTCTCTTCCAGCCATTCCTCAGGAAACGGATAGCTTAACGCATATCGGTATAGCTCCAGAATATGCTCTTCCAAAGCGGTTTCCCTGCTGCCCGGACAATAATATTCCACACATTTATAAAAAGCCTCTGTACCCTCCGCAAACTTTTCTTCTAAAAGTTCAGAAAGTGCCTCCTGCTTTAATAATTCCAGCTCTCCTTCATCTGCCACGCGAAAACCGGGGTCCAATCCGATATCCTGAAAATTGTTACGCAGCACAAACAAACAAAAGCTGTCGATAGTGGTAATCTGGGCATTGTGTAAAAGTGCTGCCTGCTTTTGCAGATGCTCATTCTCGCTGTCCGCTTCCAGCCTGTCCGCAATTGCCTGACTGATACGCTCCCTCATCTCCGCAGCCGCTGCATTGGTAAAAGTTACCACCAACAATCTGTCAATATCCACCGGATTTTCCTTACGGCAGACCATCTGCACAATACGTTCCGTCAGCACCGCCGTCTTACCGCTTCCTGCTGCCGCTGAAACCAGAATATTGCAATTATGTAATTCAATAACCTGTTTCTGTTCAGGTGTAAATTCCACTGCCATTTTTTCTCCGTTCCGTGACTTTACCCGGGCTGCACTACACTATCTGCCCATCAAAAGTCCCTGTAACCTTGTCTTATTCATTCTCCTGCCTGATCCTCTCCATAACCTCTTCCTTGTCCAAATCCGGCAGTTTCCGGTATTGATAGCCGGGAATATTTCCCTCAAATCCGCAAACACCCTTAAATGAACAATAGGTACAGGCATTTTCCGTTCCGCTCTCACAAGGATTTACGGCAATATTACCGTCCAAGATTTCCCTGCCCAGAGTACGCACCTTTTTATTTACAAAGGCAGATATTTCTGCCAGTTCCTCTCCCGTCATCACGGAAGACCTTGAGGACAGACTACCGTCCTTTTTATACTCAATGGGAATAACATCCGACTTTCCTTCTGTTTCTCCGTCCAGTCTCTTGGCAATATCGTCCTCACTGTTTACCACTCCGCCCGCTCTGAGCTGTTCCAAAATGGCTGCATTGATTTCTTCGGGAGTAAGCTCTGTATCCGCAGCCGTTACCGGGTCATACACATGATAATAAAGCATGGCGGCCGGAATCACTTCTTTATCCGGGTGCTTGCGCTGTTCCTTGTCCAGTGCCGCATTCATATACACCACCAGCTGTAGCTGCAATCCATAGTAAAGTGCCGCCAGATTAAACTGTCTGTTGCCGGATTTATAATCCACTATTTTTACAAATAAACGGTCTTCGGATTCACAAACATCCACTCTGTCAATCTTACCCAGAAGCTGCATCTTTTCTTCCCCGGATAATGCAATATTTACGCTCTCCAAATCGGAAACCGAAGAAAACGACATCTCATAACTTTCCGGTGTGAAACTGCCCTTTTTCAACTGATACTGCAAGGTCAATACCGTTCTGTCAAGAATCCGTTTCATACGCTTTAGGGCATACTCATTCCGGGCACTGTCATACAGCACCGTATCCCCATACCCTGCCGCATACAGAGAAAGCACCTCTTCCACCGTATTTTCAGCAAACTCCTTAGGAAAATCAAACCACGTATAGGTACTTTCCTCCAGTTTTCTGGAAAATCCTTCCAAAACGCCATGGAATACATTTCCCATGTCCACGCTTTCAAAAGCAAACTCTTCCCTTTCCTGCAAAGTCATACCGTATTGCAGAAAATGCCTGTAAGCACAGGAAGCATAGGTTTCCAGACGACTGACACTGTTACGCAGCATCTGCCCGTACAATGCCCTTGCCACCGCCTTATTAAGTCCCTTGTGCTCATAGCGGTAGAATGCCGCGTCTGTCAGTTTTTGCAAGATTGCATGATACTCTTCTTTCTCTTCATAGGCTCTGTAAAGAGTAAAAACATCTTCACTGCCATACAACGCATATTCCCTTAAAGCCTCCGCCAGATAGGGCATACCTGCCTGGGGCGTATAAATCTGCTCCAGCTTCGGTGCATTCTCAGGATATTCCACTGACAGTCCCGGGAAAATCTGCTGCAACGCACCAATCAAATAAGAAGGACGTATGGACTTGCCCTCACCGTTCATTGCCGCATAAGACAGATACAATCTGTCCGAAGGTTTTGTCATATTAAGATACAAATATAACCTCTGGATATACATCTGCTGTCTGGGAGAAGGTGCCAGTTCCAGTTCGGACTGTCGCAAAAATTCCCTGTCAATATCAGAGATAATCCCGCCCTTGCCTGCATTCTTGGGAATATTGCCGTCATTCACTCCTACCAGAAACAATACCTTGACCTGCTTTAAACGGGTTCTCTCAATATCGCCTACCGGCACTCTGTCTACATTCTGTGGAATAGTACCCACTTCAATTTCCGCAAATCCGGCTTCCAGAATTTCTTTAAACTCTTTGATGTCCATGCATTCTCCTGCAAGCAGTCCCATAACCTGCTCCAAAAGTTCCATCACCAGTCTGTATACCTGGGCATACTCTCTTTCTCGGACAAGGTCTTGCTTTTCGGCAAACATACGCTCGTATGCTGCCAGTTTCTCTGCCGCTTTATTCTGTACCAGAAACGTATACAGTGCCTCTACACACTCATCAGCCGTTTTTACTTTCTTTTCCAATAAAGGACGCAGTTCTTCCATAAAACGTTTACGCATGTCTTCCAGTAATGCCAATGCCTCCACATCATCCTGCATCTGTGCAGTTTTATGGGTAAACTGTCTGCTCCATTTGTACTTGCCGCGAATACCGGTCTGTACACAGTAATTTTCCAACACATCAATTTCTTCCTGTGCAAAACCTGCCAGTCCGCTCCGCAAATACCGGAATACACTTTCATAAGAAAAATCTTTTATCAATACCTCAAGGGCACTCTTTATGTACTCAGTGAGCGGATTTAATACAATACCCCTGGTGCGGTCCAAAAAGCAGGGTATCTGAAGCATGTCAAACTCTGTCTGAATCTGCTCCCCATAACCTTCCAAATCACCGGAAACCACCGCAATATCCCGATACTGATACCCCTGTTCACGCACAAGCTTTTGTATCAGAATCCCTGTCTGGCGCACCTCTTCCTGTATGGTGGTCGCCGCAAATAAATGCACCGCTTCCTGTGCCTCTTCTGCAAATGCCTTTACCGGATAGCGAAACAGGGTACTTTCCAAATGTGCCAGTGCTGCGTTGTGGGTAAATCTGTACTCGCCCGCATAATCTGCATAAATGTCTTCTCCACGCTCTACACCGGCTTCCTCAGCCAGTTTTACCAAATCAGCCACCGTCTTTTTACTCAAGTGGAACAGTTTCTGCTCTCCGTCCTGCTCGAAAGGATTTTCCCGCACATCCAGAGTCACAGTCAAAATAACTTCTTTTGCCAGTATCATCAATTCCTCAATGACACTATTCTGAATGGGTGTAAATCCGGTAAATCCGTCAAAAACAATCACACTGTCCTTTACAATAGCAGAACGTCCCAAAGAAGTTCTAAGCAAATCCAGTGTTTCTTCCGTGGTAATAAATTTCTCATGGATATACTCGGTAAAGCCCTTGTACAATACCTGCAAATCCTTTAATTTATAAAAAAGAGCGCCCTTCTTTTTTGCATACTCCATTAATGTGGTAACATCCTCCACACCAATGCCGTACTGCATAAATTCAGAAATGGCACTTTTCACTTCATGTATATAACCCTGCTTGTCCAGATTGGAACCAAGATAGGGTAACTCTTCCTTAAGCTGTCCTGCCACCTTGCGGAGTACCAGACTCTTTCCGGTATCGTCCAATACCGGAATCTCTTTTTTTCCTACCTCTTCAAAAATACGGTGGGAAAGACGACCAAAACTAAGGACATCAATATTCATAATGCCCTTCCGTGTGTTGGCAGGATGCGTTACCAGTTCCTTCTGGGTCTGCATGGTAAACTGGTCCGGCACAATAATTAAAAAATTACGTGCAGGCTCCTTTGCCGCTCTCTCTAAAATTTCCGTATAAATGCGGGTACTCTTTCCTGCACCCGAACCGCCGAATACAAAACGCAGGCTCATACCAGTGTAAACCTCCACAAATAGTCTGCCGCTTCCTCAGCATAATCAATGCCGATTCTTTTTCCTGTCTGAATACGACTTTCCTCTACTACAATCCCTTCCGTCACATAAAATGCTTTATCCGTCACCATATCCAAATCATTGTGGGCCCGGGTAATCTCCATGGCAATACACAACTTCCCGGGACCGTCTGCAAGATGCTTGTTTAAAGAGACCGGAACCTTCTTTCCCTTTTTCTCAAACTCTAACGCCCTGAGCCTTTCCATAATCTCCCGTGATGCTTCATCCGCCGGCTCTGCCATACGAATCAGTGCCGCCATAGGCACATCCACCGCCCCGGCAGTAATATTGACACAGTTGTACATACCGTAAATCAGATACACATAAGATGTCCCACCCACATGAAACATAGCCTCGGTACGCTCCGTCCGCTTGCCACCATAGGTATGGGAACCCTTATCCTCCACACCCATGTAGGCTTCCGTCTCCGTAATAACGGCACGAACTGTTCCCAAAGATGTTTCATGCACCAGAATCTTGCCGATTAAGTTTTTTGAAAGTTCTAAGGCATCCGTCATAAAAAATGCCCTGTCAAGCCGCCTTTGTTGCATTTTATCTCCCGTTCTATTGTGATAAAAATGGGGCAGGGGATATTGCTGCAAAAAGTTTCCTTGCAGACGCGCTTTCGCTCGTGGTGAACGTAACGGTACTAAGCTCGAACCCTTCTCCATGAGAAGTCTTCTCGCTAAGTGCCGACGCTCACCAAAGGTCTGCGTCGGAAAGCTTTTTGCAGCGATATCAATGCCGTATTTTTGCTAAATTTCACTCTAGTTTATAGTCAGTTCTACGGGGCAGTGGTCGGAGCCTAAAATGTTTGTATGGATTGATGCACTTACCAGTCTGTCATTTAGGCATTCTGAGGTTACGAAGTAATCGATACGCCACCCTGCGTTCTTTTCACGGGCTTTAAACATATAAGACCACCATGAGTATACTCCTTCCAAATCAGGATAGAAATGTCTGAAGGTATCCGTAAAACCACTTTCCAAAAGGGTGCTAAAGCAGGCTCTTTCCTCGTCGGTAAAACCTGCATTTTTGCGGTTACTCTTGGGGTTCTTTAAGTCAATCTCTTTGTGTGCCACATTTAAATCCCCACAGAAAATCACAGGTTTATTTTCTTCCAGCTTTTTCAGGTACGCAAGGAAATCCGCTTCCCATTCCATTCTATAATCCAGCCGTGCCAGTTCTCTCTGGGAATTGGGTGTATACACTGTTACCACATAAAAGTCGGGATACTCTGCAGTAATCACACGTCCCTCCGTATCATGTTTGTCTACACCAATACCGTAAGTCACCGCAATGGGCTCTTCTTTGGTAAACAACGCCGTGCCGGAATACCCTTTCTTCTGGGCATAGTTCCAGTACTGGTGATAACCGGGAATATCCAGTTCAATCTGTCCTTCCTGTAATTTAGACTCCTGAATACAGAAAATGTCTGCATCCACCTCTTTAAAAAAATCTAAAAATCCTTTTTCCACGCAGGCACGCAGCCCGTTCACGTTCCATGATATCAGTTTCATAAATCCTTATTCCTTTACCATTTTTTTGTACAAATCACTTTTCTTTTTTATACTTAAACCAATTGACACTATCTGATAATGTATCTGCTTTTACTAACTTATAGTTTTCTAGCACACTATTCTCAAATAATGGTTTACTTTCTGCTCCCGCAATAACCGGTGCCTGTACCAGACTTAATTCATCTACAAGACCTTCCCGCTGAAATGCACCGTTGATAATGCTTCCGCATCTGCCACATAATCCTGCCTGTCCATTTTTACCCCGGTAAACTTAGACAAATCCGGCTGAAAGTGCTCTGTAAAACTCCCCTTCATTGTAATACTTCCACAGGCAAAAGCATCCGCCCGATACTCCCGGTTTATTCTATAGTATTCTTCTGTTGCCGTTGCACACTCCGGTGTATACAAAAAGTCACCGGCTACTTTGCCGTCAATGGACATTACCATGTGGCAAATAATATATGGTCTGTTTAGCATTTGGATTCTCCTGTGTTGGAAAGGGAAAGTTATTTGCTATTTTGTATTATACGCTAAAGAGCGGATTTCAGCAATGTATGGTTATTCTGAATTGCCTATATATTTTTCCCAGACTTGGGGAAATTTCTCTTTTAGTACACTTTACCACCTTTCGCAAAGACATTACTGCGGGTTAATGCTATAAAGTCACATGCCTTATCATTTTGCCAATTATCAAAGAACACAAAAAGTTTCGAGTACGAAAAAAATTAGGAGTTGTCGCTTCGGCAAATTGGGATTTGTTGCTCTAACAACCAGAAAGTTTCTTGTATTCGCTAAATTGAGATTTATAATATAACAATATCCATTAAGTAATATACAAACAATCGGGAACCGTATGTACCACCAAAACTGCCTGCACATCGCCCTTAATTATATAGAACTGGTTAAATTCTTAAATCTATCCACCCAAAATCCTTTCAAAATAGTGTTAATATAGTATAGATTTCAAAATATGTGTCGTTCTATCCTATAAAAAATGCACATTATCTGCAAATGTCTATCAAAAATACAATTCTATTTGCTTATTAAGTGTATATATTTTACTAAAAATAGAAATCTATCCATCAAAATACGTTTTTATCGCCAATAATTGT
>JAFUNK010000007.1 GCA_017482205.1 Lachnospiraceae bacterium | reverse complement strand
TGACCAGACAGCGAAAATCAGAAAAGACTGTACAAAGGTAGAACGATTAGAGGAATACGGAAGAAGTTACAAACGATATGCAGAAGAATTTATAGAACTGGACAGATATTTGTGTAAGGCATTGGAACCATATCAGTCAGATGAGAATAAAGGACTGACGGAGATGGATTTGAGACGGTATAATTATTATGTAAACAGTCCGGGAAAGAGAGAGAAGCCAGTTGAGGGCGAAGCACTTCCGGTTATAGCAGGTGGAGTAAATGCAGCGTTGTTAGGGGTAGAGCCTTTTGTGTCAGGGGAAGAATATACGCAAAATGAAGAAACACATGAAAATATGGAAGGTGTTCCTGAGAGCATACTGATAACAACGCCGTCAGATGAAATAGTAGAGTTCATAAAAAGAAAAGAAGATTTTGTCCCATATGTTTATGATGCGAATAGAGTTGAAACAGATCCTTTATATAGGTATAATCACGAGTTCGCAAATTATACGGGAGAAGAAGACTGGACAATTGGATATGGTCATAAGCTTCAAGAGAGTGAATTGGAAACGTATGGAACGAGAGAAATTAAGGAAGAGGAAGCACTAGAACTGTTCCGATTAGATATGGAGAATACTCTTAATGCATCATTTGTTCCGATGTTGGAAAAATACAAAATACACCTTACACAGGGACAATTTGATGCAATGGTCTCTTTTACTTTTAGATATGGGGAGTACATATGGTTAGATGAGTACGAGGGAGATGGAGATGGAATGCGAGAGTTTATAAAAACTGGAAATTATGACCAAAATAGTTTGGAAATTATTTATGCTTTATATAGAGGACTGGGGAATAAAGCTGGAAATCGCAAAAGGTCCGTGGATGAAATGAAAATTTTTATGGGTGATGAAAGTGCATATTATATAGATAGCGAGGATGATAGTATTCCTTTTGAATTGATATATGAGTACTATCCTCAATATTGGAATGCGGAATATGAGAGGGCATATGAAGAATATTTACAGGAGGTCGATGAGGAGTAATATGACGAGAAAAGTAATTATTATTATGTGCTTAGTTATGTTGATTTTCTTTGGAATAAAAGTAATTAAGGACAGTGCGGATTTTCGGGCTGATGAGATAACAGGACAAGTGTTAATACAAGAAAAATATGCTAATTTAAAAAGGGGAGCAGATGATGTGACGGAGCGTTTGTCAGAATTAACAGAAGAATTTTCCAAAGAAATCCAGAGACTTGTGGGAGAGTGGAAAGTGACAGAGTGGAGTATTGTTCATAGACAATATACAAAAGAAAATTATAATCCCGACCATGATAATATGATTGGGATGGTTATTGTTATAAATGAAGATGGAAGTACTTTTTTTGGTGAAGATGAATATCAACTTACAGATATATTTGTGAGAGATGCAGAATGGCTTTTGGGAACAGGAATTGTATTAGGGGATGCGGAAAAAATAGGAAGACATACGGAATTCCAGTTTGAAGCAATGGATGTGGAGGACTGGATGGGGAATAAGTTTTCCTTTTCAATCATCGTAGGAGAGAATGAACAATGGTATGTTACTCCGTGCTATTCTGATGTAGGAGGTTTTTATAGTATTAGTATTCGGTAGACAAATTTATTAGTTGGTGAATAAAGTGAAGCGAAAGAAGGCGTTAGGAACCAAACTCCTTTAACAGGAGTGTTAGTGGAAGGAGTAATAGAGTGAAAAGATATATAAGATTAATACTGGTACTTATTGTGAGTTGCATTATGTTATGTAGTTGTGGTCAAGGGAAAGTGGAAGAAACTCCGATTACCTATTCGCCATGGCTAAATGGTGTGTGGGAAAGTGTAAGTGTGGCAGGGTACTGTTATTATCCACTGAGACAGAGCGAAGAAGTGGCAGATGTTTTGGTTGGGAAAACATATGATTTTAAGGTAATGAATCAAGGAACAGTGGAAGGTGGCGTATTACCAATTCGTGATGCAGAGACACAGTATTTCTTTTGGTCGGAATTCCCATATTGTTTAAGTGAACTGGGGCTGGAAGAAAATTACTATGCAATTTTACATTTTGAATCAAGTGATGGGATGAACCATCCGTGTATTTTTGTAAAAAATAGAAATGAAATGTTGTTGACTGAAGCGCAAACAGGGGTCTTTAATATATGCAGAAATGAGGAAAATATTGAACAGGTAATCTATACATATGATTCAACACAAAGTTTTGAAGATAATATAAGAATACGCATGAGACAGCAAGGAATAACGTATGAATCATATTATAATGGTGTATGGGAAGGACATTGGGTGATAGAGGAAGTAATTTATGGAGAAGACAAGGAAGTAGCGGAGGGACATATAGGAGAAGTGGTAGAATATATAGAGGATATTGATAGTTTTGATTTGCAATTTATTGAAGGTACTGAAGATAGAGTGTTTTACGGATTACCTACAGTAGAGGAACTGGGGCTTGCAGGTGATTATTATGTCATTATCTGGGATGAAGACCATGAATATCCGGCGGCAATTGTGAAGAGTGAACATGAGATGTTTCTTGTAAGGGGTAACGGAGTCTTTAGGGCTGTGCAGGAGGAAGAATATCTGGATGACATTTTATTGCAAGCTTTTTAGGAAAAACGAGGGAATTGTATTTGGTGATGTTGGATCTTGACAGTGATATGACTTTGCTGAAATTATAACGACAATGGGGGATGATTTTAGATTTTTTATTGGACTTTCAACGGGTAAATAATAGGTCTGCACAGAAATAATAAGACTATTCTGGAAGTGGCAGTGTAAAAAGATTAAAACCTAGCGAGGCAGACTCTGAAACTTAAATGTTACAGTTTGCCTCGCTTTTTTGTGTGGGATTAAAGAGTTACTATACATAGGTATACAACCCGGTATCGTCTCCTCTTATGGCAACGCCTTTACATTCGAACAGTTCTTTTACGGTAACAAACCGGTACCCTTTTTCTAAAAGCATGGGAATAAGTATTTTTAATGCTTCCACGGTCTGGGAATTACCTTCGGAGTCATGTAATAAAATAATCGTACCGTCTTTTAGCTGTGCTAAGGTCGTATCAACACGCTCCTTGACGGATACCTTTTCGTCCCAGTCATTACAGCCGGCACCACAGATAAAGGGCATGTCGATGGCTTCGTACATGGTGTCGTTTACGGCTATGTAAGGCGGACGGAAAAAGCGGGGTGCTTCGCCGGTAATTTCTCTGATTTTGTCAGAGACATAAGCGATTTCGGCTTGAATTTCCTCTTTTGTCATTTCAGGCATAACGGAATGGGTTTTAGAGTGGTTTCCCAGTTCACAGCCCATATTGTAGGTTCTTTTTACTACGGGAGCGGTAGTTTCGCATATATTGTTTCCTACCAGAAAGAAAGAGGCAGGGATATGATATTCTTCTAAAAGGTTTAAGATTTCTACTGTGGTGGTAGTGTTGGGACCGTCGTCAAAGGTCAGTGCCACAAGTGGTGCGGCGGTGTTATCATGGCTCATAAATTTATCCTCCGTTAATGATATGTTGGTATATATTTATTTTGTATGATTGTGCAATTTATAATCGTCTCCTTACAGACAGCTACGATATAATAGTATTATACGACAAAAGAAAAAAGAAAGAAAGGTGCCACAGGGATTTTTGAAAAAGAGCATGAAAAGGTGAATGCAGCCTCTCTTTTGAAAAGAAAGTTTTCCGAAAAGAAGATTGTGTGAAAGAGCGGGTATAGTATATAATAGGAGTATGTGTTTATGGTATCGGGGATACTACACATAATAAATTCAGGTAATATGGAGAAAAGTGATGCAGAGAGAACGTTTAAGCAGCCGTTTAGGGTTTATTTTACTGAGCGCGGGCTGTGCGATTGGAATAGGTAATGTATGGAAGTTTCCTTATATGGCGGGACAGTATGGCGGTGGAGCGTTTGTACTGATATATTTGTTCTTTTTAATTGTTATGGGAGTGCCGGTGCTGACTATGGAGTTTGCCATGGGACGAGCCAGTCAGAAAAGCCCTGTAAAATTATATCAACAGTTGGAGCCTAAAGGCAGTAAGTGGCATTTGCACGGTTATATGGCTATGATTGGTAATTACCTGCTTATGATGTTTTATACCACGGTGGCAGGGTGGATGTTACAGTATTTTGTGGATACGGCTTCCGGTAAGTTTGTGGGAGCGGATACCGCGAAGGTAGCGGCTTTATATACGGACATGAAGGCTGACCCCATTACCATGACGATATATATGGCAATTGTAGTGGTTATCGGTTTCCTTGTATGTTCTATCGGCTTGCAGAAGGGATTGGAGCGGATTACCAAGGTCATGATGCTGGCATTGTTGGCTATTATGGCGGTGCTTGCGGTAAACAGTATTTTTATGGATGGCGGTTCACAAGGACTTAAGTTTTATCTGCTGCCTGATTTTGCCAGAATGCAGGAGATTGGTATCGGGAAAGTAATTGTAGGTGCCATGAATCAGGCGTTCTTTACCTTAAGCCTGGGTATTGGTTCTATGGCGATTTTCGGAAGTTATATTGATAAGAAGAGAGCGTTGATGGGGGAAGCTGTCAATGTGGCTGTTTTGGATACTTCTGTTGCCTTGACATCGGGGCTGATTATTTTTCCGGCCTGCTTTGCTTACAATGTGAAGGTAAGCAGTGGTCCCGGTTTGATTTTTGTTACCCTGCAGAATATTTTTAATAATATTCCGTTAGGAAGGCTTTGGGGGAGTTTGTTTTTTGTATTTATGTCCTTTGCTGCACTTTCTACGGTACTGGCAGTGTTTGAGAATATTATTTCCTGTACTACGGATTTGCTTGGCTGGAGCCGAAAGAAGGCATGCTTTGTCAATTGTATACTGATGTTTATACTTTCCATGCCCTGCGTATTAGGCTTTAATGTGTTGAGTGGTATTAAGCCGTTGGGACCGGAAAGTGATATTATGGGATTTGAAGATTTTCTGGTGTCCAACATCTGGTTGCCGGTAGGTGCTCTGATTTTTATTATCTTCTGTGTAACTAAGTATGGATGGGGCTGGAAAAACTTCGTGGCAGAAGCAAATGAAGGAAAAGGACTTAAAATAGCAAACTGGATGCGTGGGTATATGACCTTTGTGCTGCCGCTTATGGTATTGATTATTTTTATTGTGGGTCTTATTGATGTGTTTAAATGATTGATGGAATCGGGAACATAAGGTATCAAGACAAAGATACGTAAAAGTTTGAAAAGCAAGGAGTAAGAAAGATGAAAGCAAATAACAGTATAAATATACCGGCACTTTTAAAGGTAGGAAAAGGTGCGTTGGACGGCATCGGCACTTATTTAAAAGAGGCAGGTTTTGAGCAGGTGGTTATCTGGTTCGGAAATGGTCTGATTGATTTGTTCGGCACAAAGGTAATGGATTCTTTAAAAGAAAATGATGTGACGGTGCTGGAATACAGAGAATTGGATACGGTAAATATTGATGATATTATTACCATGGCATTTTCCCTGCCAAATAAGACACAGGCAGTGGTTTCCATTGGCGGAGGTAAGGTAATTGATGCAGGAAAGTATGCTGCATTTTTAAAAAATCTGCCCTTTTTCAGCATTCCGACCTCCAGTTCCAGTGACGGCTTTTCCAGTGCCAGTGCCTCTTTGATTGTAGACGGGAAGCGTACTTCCGTACCTGCAAAGCTGGCATATGGCATCGTTGTGGATACAGAGGTGATTAAAACCGCACCGATGAAGTTTATTCATTCCGGTGTGGGCGATATGATTTCGAAAATTACAGCACTGTATGACTGGGTGTTTGAGGCAGAACATGGATACAGTACCTTAAATGATTTTGCGGTGATGATTGCAAAAAAAGCAGTGAACAGCTTTGTGCGTACTCCTTATGAAAATATTACGGATGATGTGTTCTTAAAAGAGTTGTTGGATTCATTGGCAATGAGCGGTATTGCCAATGAAATTGCAGGCAGCAGTGCTCCTACCAGTGGCAGTGAACATTTGATTTCCCACGCACTGGATAAGTTTTTGGAAGCACCCCAACTTCATGGTATACAGGTAGGTATTGCCACTTATATTATGAGTAAGGTACACGACCATCGATATATACGCGTAAATAAAGTGCTGACGGATACCGGCTTCTGGGAGTATGTAAAAACTCTGCAAATGAAGAAATCAGACTTTATCAAAGCAATTGATATGGCACCCTCTGTAAAACCGTACAGATACACGTATCTGCATGAAGAAAAATATAGAGAACTGGCGAAGCAGATTGTAATGGAAGATCCTGTACTTGCAGAGGTGTTGGTTTAGTAAGTCAGAGTTGGAAAGGAATGCGGAATCTGTGCATGTGTACAGGTTCCGTAATTTATAAAAGAAACGCAAAAGGAAAGGAGCATAAGAGATGGTAAAGTATAGTTTGGATGGAATGTGGCAGTTAAGGATACTGGGAGAAAACGTATATGATATTCCACAGACCTATGTGGAAGCAAATGTGCCGGGTTCTGTGTTTGGAACTTATCTGGAAAAAGGTATGATACCTGACCCTTATTATAGAGATAACGAACTGGAAGCAGTGAAGCTGTCCGATAACGATTTTGAATATGTAAGAACCTTTTCGGTTACAGAAGAACAGCTTGGGTTTGATGAGTTGTTGTTGGTGTTTGAGGGGATTGATACCCTTGCGGATATTTATTTGAATGATGCACTTTTAGGCAGTACCTGCAATATGCATATCCGCCATGAGTTTGATGTACTTGGCTTGCTGAAGACAGGGGAAAATGAATTACGGGTGGTATTACATTCTCCTGTTAAATATATTCGCGAAGAGCATGAAAAGGTATATACCGGAGGCAGCCATGAGTGTATGGAAGGTTATCCTCATTTGAGAAAAGCCCATTGCATGTTTGGATGGGACTGGGGTCCCCGACTGCCTGATGCAGGTATTTACAGACCTGTATATTTGTGCGGTATTAACAAAGCAAGAATTGAGAATGTTTATGTAACACAGGTACATAGTGACAATAGAGTGGAACTGGGATTCGATGTTCAGGCAGAGCCTGCGGACAGGTTAACTGTAAATGTTTCTGTAACTGGTCCTGATGACACAGTTTATATGCCTGCTGAGTCAGGAAAGGTTATTATAGAAAATCCTCTGCTCTGGTGGCCCAACGGATACGGTGCACAACCGCTTTATACCGTAAAGGTGGAACTGGTTTCTAAGGACAATGGTGAAGTGCTGGATACATGGGAGAAGCGTATCGGTCTGCGGACCATGACGGTCAATACAGAAGCGGACGAATGGGGAGAAAAATTTGCACATCAGGTAAACGGATTGGATATTTTTGCAATGGGTGCAGATTATATTCCGGAAGATAATCTGTTTGGACGTATTAACAAAGAACGTACCGAAAGATTGCTTAAAGATGCGGTAGCGGCACATTACAATACTATCCGTGTCTGGGGTGGCGGCTACTATCTGGATGATTATTTTTATGATATCTGTGATGAATTGGGACTTTTGGTATGGCAGGACTTTATGTTTGCCTGCTCCAGTTATGAGCTGGATGATGCTTTTGATAAAAATATCAGGGAAGAAATTACCCAGGTAATCAGAAGACTCCGTCATCATGCCTGTCTGGCACTGTGGTGCGGTAACAATGAAATTGAGTCCCAGACTTTGGACAACGCGTGGCTGCCCTCTAAAAAGCAGGTAAGTGATTATACCAGAATTTTTGAATACATTATTCCCGAAATAGTAAAGAAGGAAGACCCGCAGACGTTTTACTGGCCGTCTTCCCCTTCTTCAGGCGGTGATTTTGACAATCCGTGGGATGAAAACAGGGGTGATACCCACTATTGGGATGTATGGCATGGTGATAAGCCTTTTACTGCATACAGAAACTATCGTTTCCGTTATGTATCCGAGTTTGGCTTCCAGTCCTTCCCATGTATGAAAACGGTGGAGACCTTTACGGAACCGGAGGACAGAAATATCTTTTCACGTGTAATGGAAATGCACCAGAGAAATCCTGCGGCAAACGGTAAGATTATGAATTATCTGTCCCAGACCTATTTATACCCCAAGGATTTCGACCATTTGCTGTACGCTTCCCAGCTTTTACAGATGGAAGCTATCCGCTATGGTGTGGAGCATTTCAGACGTTACAGAGGCCGCTGTATGGGTACGATAGTATGGCAGTTAAATGATATCTGGCCTGTGGCTTCATGGGCAAGTATTGACTATTTTGGTCGTTGGAAAGCATTGCATTATGCAGAGTGCAGAATGTTTGCTCCGGTTATGATTTCCTGTGAGGAAATAGGAGAAATGACCGAAAGACCTTACTGTATATTGGAAAGAGTAAAATCCATAGAAAAATCGGCACGCTTACATGTGACAAACGAAACTTTGGAAGCAGTGACCGGAACGGTCTGTTGGGAGTTGAGAACGCCTGATGCCTCAGTGTTAAAAGAGGGAAGAGAACAGATTACCATACCCGCACTGGATGGTGTATGGCTTGATAAGCTGGACTTCTCTGACTATGAGGAAAGGGAGGTTTATATCAGCTATCGTTTTGAGAAAGACGGTATGGTGGTTTCTCAAGGAACAGCTCTGTTTACGCCGCCCAAGCACTTTAAGTTTAAAAATCCTCACTTGCAGGTAGCAAGAGAGGGAGATGTGTTAAAGGTAAATGCGGCAGCCTATGCAAAGAGTGTAGAAATCCTGGCAGTAGACGGTGACGTAAGATTTTCGGACAACTATTTCGATATGAACGCCGGTGAGGCGGAGATAAAGATTGTTTCCGGTGAAGCAAAAGAATTTAAAGTCAGAAGTGTTTATGAGATTGCAAATTAGCAGTGCTTAGCGAAAATAAAGCCCCTTGTACAAAAGTTTTGAGTATACGCAATAAACTTTGTACAAGGGGCTTTTTGTTTTATGCAGCAATATCTCCATCCGCGTCTTTCATTTTCAGTACCGGAGTTCGTACCATGTTTACGATGAGAGGAACTACCATGATAAACCATGAAATGGGTTCCGCTACGATAATGCCCCAGTAGCCGATGGCGGGAGCCAAAAGGAAGGCGGCCGCAACCTTGCATATCAGTTCCAGAGAACTGGAGAATACCGGTGTCTTACTGTCACCAAATCCCTGCATACTGTTGCGGAACAGGCAAATAATGGTAGGGACAAAGTAAAAGGCGGTATTTACTCTTAAATAGAGGGAAGCGGTATCAATAATTTCCGGTTCGGTGGTTGCCGTAATCAGTCGTACTAAAAGAGGAGACAGGGTATTTGCAACGAGGATTACACCAACACACCAGAGGCAGGTAAGAAGCACTGTATTTTTGATGCCTTCTTTGATACGTGAGTATTTGCCAGCACCCAGATTCTGTCCGCAATATGTAGCCAGAGTGGTACCAAATACGCCGAAAGGCAACATAAAGATAGAGGATATTTTTCGTGCCGCACCGTGGGCTACAATTGTATTGGAACCGAAGGTGTTAATGGTACTCTGTAAGGATAGGGTTCCGAGGCTTACTAAAGAAGACATAAAGCCCATGGATGCGCCTGTGGAAAGGAGTTTTGCATAAATGAATTTGGGTATGCGAAAATCTTCCCTGCACAGAGTCAGGGACGGATATTTTTTTCTCATGTAGAAGAAACACATAATAGCAGAAATTGCCTGGGAAAGTACGGTTGCCAGTGCAGCACCGCCCACACCCATGTGGCAGAATACAATAAATGCATAGTCCAAAAAGATGTTTAATATAGTTGCTATGATTAAGAAAATAAGGGGGGTAAAGGTATCCCCCAATGCACGCAGTATGGCAGCACAGATATTATACAATGTAGCAGCTAAAAGACCTGCCAGTATGATACTGATATAGGATTTTGACTGTGACAGAATATCATCCGTAACATTTAGTATACGTAAAATCGGGTTTATGAAAAACAGACAAAGTGTACTGAGAATCACTGCAAAAGATACGCCCAGAAGCACTGTTCCGCCAATGGCTTTTTTCATGTTCTTTTCGTCATTTGCACCAAAAAAAGTAGCAATGATGATGGCATAACCATTAGTAAATCCGTTCAAGAGGCTGTTTAGCATATCACTTAAGGTTGTGGTGGCACTGACTGCAGCCAGAGCGTTATCACCCAGTGTAGAGCCTACAATACGGGTATCCACCAGACTGTAAAATAATTGAAAAAGCTGTCCGATGAAAAGAGGGATAGCAAATAATAAAATCAGTTTAATCGGTTTTCCTACGGTTAAGTTTTTCATGGAAATACTCCTGTGGTAAAATGAATAAATAAGTAAAGCGCTATTATCTGCTATAACAGATAATAAGAGATTTTGCAAGTGTTTTATGAATTGCTTAATAAGAAGTTTTGTGGTACAATCCATAATTACATAAGTTATGGGGGGAAGAGATGAGACGTGGTAATAAACAGTTCTTACGATATTAAAGAAACCGCAGAAATGTGTACAGTATTTTTGGAGGAATAAAATGAGAAAGATCAAATTATTTGGAGTGCTGGCTTTAACAGCAATGTTATCCTTTAGTGCATGTGGTGGCAGTACCGATGGTACAGGGGACACAGCGGTGCAGACCGGTGCAGTGGATACCGCAGGAGAAACAGGTGCAGAGAGTACCCCTGACCCTATGGAAGAGTTAAAGGCACAGATGGGGTTTTATGTGGATGGCACTACTTTGTATGATGCAAATGGTAATCCTTTTGTTATGCGTGGTATCAATCATGCCCATACATGGTTTTCTGATAAGATGTTTTTGACCTTGGACGCGTTAGAGGAAACCGGAAGTAACTGTGTGAGAATTGTATTATCCAATGGTGAGCAGTGGAGTAAAACAGAAGCAAATGTGCTGGAAGGTATCATTAAGCTATGTAAGGAACACAAGCTGATTGCGGTTTTGGAGGTACATGACCCTACCGGTAACAGTGATAAGAATTCTTTGCTGGCAGCAGCCCAGTATTTTGTGGATGTAAAGGATGCGTTAATCGGACAGGAAGATTATGTGATTATCAATATTGCAAATGAGTGGCCTGCAAACAGCGATTCCAAAGTCTGGAAGGAAGCTTATCTGGAGGCAATTCCCATGTTACGCGAAGCAGGACTGGCACATACCATTATGGTGGATTGTGCAGGCTGGGGACAGTATGCAAAATGTATAGAAGATGCAGGGGCGGAAGTGTTTGCGGCAGACCCGCTTGGAAATGTAATGTTCTCTGTGCATATGTATGGTACGGCAGGGGGCAGTGCAGAAAAGATAGAGCAGAACTTAAAATATGCAACAGACCAGGGACTTTGTGTTTGCGTAGGTGAGTTTGGTTTTGACCATTCTGACGGAGATGTGGACGAAGCCTTTTTGATGCAGTATTGTGAAGAAAATGATATTGGATATCTGGCATGGTCATGGAAAGGCAACGGTGGAGATGTGGCATATCTGGATATGGCAGAAAAATGGGACGGCGGGCTGACCCAAGAATGGGGCGAGGTTGTAGTAAACGGTCCCAATGGTATTAAAGAGACTTCAAAGCTTTGTACAGTGTTTGACGAGGAGAACATGGAAACGGAGCAGTAAATAAAGCATGATTGGAGTGGGCATAAAGGATGTCCGTATGAGAAGGAGAAAACGCATGAAAAAGGCATGGAGACAAAAAATAGAGGTCATGACGCTGGCTTTGGTATTGAGCGTATCCTGTGCTGCCTGTGGCAGTGCAAACGGAGAAAATGGTACAAACGATACGGTGCAGACCGGTAATGAAACAGACAGTAATGTAGGAACAGAAGGTTTGGAAGGTACGCAGTCCGGGGAAAATGCACCGGGCGGTAATGCGGTGACGATAGATGACCTGTTGGCGGAGTGTACTTATCTGGATAAAGAAATGTATGAAAGGGCTACGGCCTATCCGGAAGGAGATATTTCCAGAATAGCGGCAGCTCTCAGAAAAGCTGAAGCAGGGGAGGCGGTAACCATTGGGGTTATCGGTGGTTCCATTACACAGGGGTCTTCTGCAAGCAGTCAGGATTCCTGCTATGCGTCCCTTTTAAAGAAATGGTGGGAGGAAACTTTTCCGCAGTCCGAGATTACCTTTATCAATGCAGGGGTGGGCAGTACCACTTCTTATCTGGGGGTACACAGAGTAGAAGAGGATTTGTTATCTTATGAGCCTGATTTAGTCATCGTAGAATTTGGTGTAAATGATGCTAACAGTAATTTTTATAAAAAGAGTTATGACAATCTGGTGCGTCGGATTATGATGGAAGAGTACAATCCGGCGGTGCTTCTGCTTTTTATGACCATGGAGGATGGCACCAGCGCACAGGGAAACCAGTCTTTGATTGGCTTCCAGTATGAAATCCCTATGATTAGTTACGGTAATATCGTACTGGATGAAATTAAAGAAGGCAGCTTTACATGGGATGATATTTCTCCTGACAATATTCACCCTAACAATATGGGACATGCCATTGTGGCAGAAACATTAGATGTATACCTGACGGATATTTATAACAGACTGGATGAAATCGAAACAGAGGTAACGCCTTTTAACAAGGATGTGATTACCAAAGAAGTATATATGGATGCTACTATTTTATATGCTGATGATATTGAACCCATACAGTGGGGCAGTTTTGAAGTGGCAGACATTAACAGCCGTTTCCCCGGCAACTGGTATACCGAGAGCGGCGAGGAAAGTCTTATCTTTGAAGTAGAGGCTGCCAATATCGGTATTATGTATCAGGAAATGGTAAATGGCGGTGGTGGAAAGTATGAAGTTTATGTAGACGGTGAACATGTAACCACACTGAATGCAGATTTTGCAGGCGGCTGGGGAGATTACAGCGAAGCATATGAAATTTACACATCTGCCGAAAGAACCATGCATACTGTTGAAATTAAGAAAGCGGAAGATTCTGAAGGAAGTGTATTTGCCTTGTTGGGACTGCTGATATCGTAAAAAAAGGACTGTTAAAACCAATTCTATTAAAATGACCGTAAAAAGTTTCCTTACAGATACGCTCTCGCTCCATGCGAAACGTAGCGGTACTAAGCTCGAAAGCTTCCCGATGGGAAACCTTCTTGCTAAGTGCCGACGTTCCACAAGGGTCTGAGCCGGAAAGCTTTTTGCGGTCATTTTAATAGTCTTGATTTAAAACAGTCCTTTTTTACGATATCATTTATATATTTGAGGTAAGGTTTCCAGTGTGATTACATAAGGGTGGTTGTAAACGTAGTTTATGTAGGAGGCACTGTTTTGTTCGTGGATATGCAAGGTGTGCCAGGTTAAAAACCAGCACCAGTTAATTTGCTTTAAAGCTAACAGACCGGGTTCGGGAATAGGACCGTTTTCGTGGTGACAGATGGGCATGGATTTAGAGGTCTGTTTGGTTATCCAGGTATATAGTTCTTCATGTATACCTTCTGAGTAAGCATCGCCGCCGATACAGTCTACTACATCATCGCCGGGATACCAGCCGTCCTTCATTTCACCGGAATACCCCAATACCCAGATTAAATTATTTAACTTGTGGAGATTAGTAAAGCGGTCATACATGATACGCCACAATTTTTTAAAGGCTTCGTTTCCTCCTTTTCCCCACCAGAACCATGCACCGTCAAACTCATGGAAGGGACGCCACAGAACAGGGATACCTTCTTTACAAAGTTCGGAGAGTGCTTTGGCGGTAACGTCCATGTTGTCTAAAAAGCCTTGATGAAGTGAAGTGCCGGGAGTGAGTAGTTCTTCCATATCCACACTTTCCTGACTGGAGGGATAGCCTACACCATATGGGGGAATGCCCCAGTGCCAGCAGATAGAAACAATGCCGCCTTTTTTATGCCATGCTTTGGCACGTTCATTTGTACCATTGTAATCGTTGTCAATATAATCCAGTCCCAGAATGGCAGGAAGGTGTCCACTGACTTTTTGGATATATGCCAGTTCGTCTCCTTTAGTCATGTCACGGGGACATTCCTGCTGACCGGAAAGAATCCCTTTACCGCTTAATGAACAGAGGAATGTATAGAGCTTTACGGTGTCTTTCTGGGCGTTAGGATTGGTTAAAACAGAAATATCAGTTGCCATAGAAGTCTCCTCGGTAAATTAGTATTTAGTATTATGATAAATAATAGCATATTAAGTAAATAAATAAAAGATAAAAAGTAAAATTAACTTACTATTAGTTAAAATTAAGTAATAATAACAGGTTAAAATGAATAAAGCAGGAAAAACATAGCAATTTTTTTAAAATATGGAATAGAATAACAAAAAATGGAATTCGTACAAAAGAAACAAAAGAAAAAACCACTCGTATGGGAAAATGCACAAAAACCCAAAAGCCATATTAGCTAAAATGACAAATTGCATAAAACATGTTGAAGTTTATTGCCAATTATAGTAAAATTATTACGCAGAAATGTATAAGTTAAAAGAGGTTAAAATTACTTAATCGCAAAAATAACGGGTTTTCAACAAAAAAGATAGAAAGAAAGCCCTTTTTTGCAGGAACAGGGGTTATTATGCGAAATGGAAAAAGAGCATTAAGCCTTGGCCTTGCAGCGGCGTTGGGAATTGCCTGCGTGGGATGTGGTGAAAGCCGGAACACAGGTGGTTCAGGCAGCGGAGACTTTACACAGGAAGTGATTGGTGTTTATGAAGCCGAGGAAGCTGTGTGGAGCGGTAATGTAGAAATTGCCGGCAGTCTCAGTGTGCAGGGATATTCCGGTACGGGGTATGTGGAAGGCTTCGAAACGGATGCGGATGCATGCAGTTTTAAGGTGACGATACCGGAAAGCGGTTTTTATGATTTGAATTTTGTTATTGCCGGTATTGGTGGTGAAAAACATAATTATGTCAGTGTTGACGGAGAACAGATTGGTACGGTTGGTGCTTTGACAAGTGAGTTTTCGGATGCTTGTTTAAACCGTATATACATAGAAGCAGGAGAACATGAAATCAGTCTTTCCAAATATTGGGGCTGGATTTATCTGGATTGTCTCAAGGTACTGTCTTCAAAACCCATTGATGAGGGAATATATGAAGTGACGGCCGACCTTTGCAATCCGAATGCTTCTGATGAAACCAAACGGTTGTACAGTTACCTGTGTGATATTTATGGAGACAAGATTTTATCCGGTCAGTTCTGCGATACGGGACAGTACGGTAAAGAATTTCAGATAATTAAGAAGGCAACCGGAGAGGTGCCGGCGGTGTTGGGACTTGACTTTATTGAGTACACGCCTTCGCGGGTGGAAAACGGCAGCACTGGTCATGCAACAGAGCTGGCAATTGACTTCTGGGAAAGCGGTGGTATTGTTACTTTCTGTTGGCACTGGAATGCACCGTCCCCTTATTTGACGGGACAGTGGTACAGCGGATTTTATGCAGACTATACCAACATCAATCTGGCAGAGATTATGAACGGAGAAGACCCGGAAGGATATGAACTGCTGATGCAGGATATAGATGCGATTGCGAAGCAACTTCTTATATTAGAAGAAAACGGTGTGCCGGTTTTATGGCGGCCGTTGCATGAAGCGAGCGGCGGCTGGTTCTGGTGGGGAGCCTCGGGACCGGAAGCGTACAAGCAACTCTACATATTATTATATGATAAGCTTACCAATGAATATGGACTGGATAATCTGATTTGGGTCTGGAACGGACAGGATGCAGAATGGTATCCGGGAGATGAGTACGTAGACATCATTGGGGAAGACATTTATCCCGGTGAGAGAGTATACAATTCACAGGCAGATGCTTATCTGAATGCGGCAACCAATTACAGTACGGAAACCAAGCTGGTATACATGACGGAAAACGGTTGCATCTTCGACCCCGAACTTGCAGTGAGGGACGGAGCTATGTGGGGTATGTGGTGTACATGGGGCGGTGAGTTCGTGGCAAAGAACACAACGATTTTTGCACTGAGCGAACAATATACCGAAGAGAGCATGCTACAAAAGGCTTATGAAGATGAGAATGTACTTTCTCTGGAGGATTTACCGGATTTGACCACTTATGAAATCCGTAAAGATTTTAAATAAGAAGAAACACCACCGCAAACAGGCGGGAACAAATAAGCAAAGAAAGAGGTAGAGGTATGAAACGGAGGGAAACCGGCAAAAGAATCATGTCCATGGTGCTTGCTGTTGTTATGGCATTATCCCTGCTTCCCATTGCAGAAATGGAAAGTTATGCTAAAACAGATAAGCTGATGGAAGAATTTGATGAAATTATCAGTACCTACAATATTGATGATTCCATTCTGAGTTATAAAAATTATATAGCACAGTACGCTACTATGAACCGTCCGGACGGAAGCATAGAAATTCCGGCAGGTGATTATGTACGTTATGAAGAAGGAGATGCGGCAGCAGTTCCTGAGATTTATACAGATTACGAAGGCATGACCGGAGACAGTGTACTGACCAGTGAAGACTCCTTGATTGAGTTTGAGGTAAATGTACCTGAAAGCGGTTTGTATAATCTTTCTGTGGTTTATTATTCCGTAGAAGGTAAGAACTCTGATATTGAAAGAAGTATTTTTATCGACGGAGAACTTCCTTTCCAAGAAATGGCACTGTTAACTTTCCCCAGAGTTTGGATTAACTATGTAGAGAATACCTATTATGATGAAAACGGTGTTCTGATAAAAGAGTGGGAAAAGGATAATCAGGGCAATGATGTAAAACCCAAGACAATGGAAGCACCGGAGTGGCAGAGCAGATATTGCTACGACAGTGACGGTTATGTAACAGAGCCTCTTTCCATTTACCTGGAAGCAGGCGAGCATACCATTTCCATGGTATCCGTAAAAGAACCTATGTTAATTAACAAACTGGTTCTTGACTCAGAAGGCGTAATTGCTTCTTATGAAGAAGTAATGGCTGCATGGGAGGCAAACGGAGCAGAAGATACCATCGGCAACGTGATTACCATTGAAGGTGAATATGCAAGTAAGACTTCTTCCCAGATGTTATATCCCCAGCAGGATCAGTCTTCTCCCGCAATTTCTCCGTCAAGCCCTAAGGAATTGTTAAACAACTCCATCGGCGGTAACTCATGGAGACTGGTAGGACAGTGGATTGAATGGGAATTTGAAGTACCCGAAACCGGATACTACTGCATTTCCCTTTATGATAAGCAGAACTTCCAGAGAGGTATTCACGTATCCAGACGTATTACCATTGACGGTGAAGTTCCTTTTGCGGAAATGGCTGAGTATGCATTTGATTACAGCCAGTCATGGAGAGAAGATATTCTTTGTGATGAAAACGGCGAAGCATACCGCTTCTATCTAGAAGAAGGTAAGCATACCATTCGTATGGAAGTTGTACTTGGTGAGTTTTCCGAGATTGTAGGTCTTGTGGAAGAATCCGTACAGCAGCTTAACGATATTTACAGACAGGTTATCAAGGTAACCGGTGTAAGTCCTGATACATTCAGAGACTATCAGCTGGCGGCTACATTACCTGAGTTACACGATCAGTTAGTGGAAGCAAGAGAGACCTTGAATCAGGCATTGACCCTGTTAGAGCAGGTAGCCGGAAAGAATACAGATAAGAAAACTGTACTTTTAACCATGCTTGACCAATTGGACGAATTGATAGAAGATGAAGAGTACTTTGTACGTACCATTACTTCTTATAAAATCAACGTCAGAGCACTTGGTACATGGATTACCCAGGTTATCGGTCAGCCCCTGCAGGTAGACAGAATTCATGTATTCTCACCCGATATGGATGTGGAAACTGCAAATGACAATTTCTTTGCAAGTGCAGGATTTGAGTTGCAGAGATTGTACTATTCTTTCATTATTGATTATAACAATATCGGTAGTGTGAGTGAAGATGGTTCCGGCGAATCCATTACCCTTTGGATTGGTTCCGGTCGTGACCAGGCAAATGTTATCAAAGCTCTTATCGATGAAAGCTTTACTCCCGAAACCGGTATCGGTGTAAACGTACAGCTGGTAGATATGTCTACATTGTTGAAGGCAACTTTGGTTGGTGAAGGTCCCGACGTAGCAATCCAGGTGGCAAATACCAATGGTATTGCTGGTGCGGTATTAAATACCGGTAACGATACTCCTGTTAACTACGGTATCCGTAATGCGGTATTGGATTTAAGCCAGTTTGAAGATGCAGATGAAGTAATGGCACGCTTCCCTGAAGCAGCAACCTTGCAGTTTACATACGAAGATGCAATTTACGGATTGCCTGAGACCATTACCTATCCGGTTATGTTCTACCGTAAGGACATCTTAGCAGAAATTGGACTGGAAGTACCTGAAACATGGGATGAAGTTAAGGTAGCAATGACAGTATTGGCAAAGAACCAGATGGAATTCGGTATGTTGCCTACTGAGCAGATTTTTGCTTCCATGCTGTATCAGAACGGCGGAGCTTACTACAATGAAGATGGTACTGCATCTGCTTTGGATTCCGATATAGCAGTAGCAACCTTTAAGGAATTCTGCGAATACTATACCGATTATAAGCTGGACAAAGAAACCAGTGTAGAAGAACGTTTCCGTACCGGTGAATGTCCGATTATGATTGCAGACTATACTACATACAACAACTTTGCGGTATCCGCACCTGATATTGCCGGATTGTGGAGTTTTACCCAGATCCCCGGTACTGTACAGGAAGACGGTACAATAGACCATTCCGTAGCAAGTACAGGTCTGGCAAGTATGATTATGGCTGATACGGAACATCCCGACGCAAGCTGGGAGTTCGTTAAATGGTGGAGCAGTGCTGAAACCCAGACTGCATACGGACGTGAAATGGAAGGTCTGATGGGTAGTGCAGCACGTGTACCTACCGCAAACTATGAGGCATTCTTAAATATGCCTTGGCCTGTAGATGACTTTGAAGCATTAAAAGAGTCTATGGAATGTGTAAAGGGTATTCCGCAGGTGCCCGGTGGTTATTATTCATGGCGTAATGTATACAATGCATTCTACACCGTAGTAACTGAAACCGACACGGCACTTCCCAGAGAAGAGTTGATGGATAAGGTAATTTACATCAATGCCGAAATCAACTACAAGCGCGAAGAACTTGGACTCGACGTCGCAAACGAAGAGTAGGAGGAGGAAAGAATGGCTGAAAACGGAAATGTATCCGAAGTAAAAGTATCCCAGGAAGCCTTGGATATAGCAAAAAAACAGGCAACTCTGGGTTATCGGATTAAAAGAAATAAAGAATGCTACTTTATGTTAGCACCTTATTTTATAATGTTTTTCTTCTTCACTGTAATTCCGGTGTTAATGAGTGTGTTCTTCAGTTTTACTTACTACAACATGCTGGAAATGCCTGATTTTATCGGTTGGAAAAACTACATTAAATTATTCTTGGAAGATGATATCTTCTTAAAGTCACTGAAAAATACCATGATTCTGGCGGTAATCACAGGACCTGTCAGCTACTTCCTGTGTCTGCTCTTTGCTTGGATTATCAACGAGTTTAAGGGTTGGACCAGAGCATTCCTGACACTGATTTTCTATGCACCCAGTATCTGTGGTAATGCATATGTGGTATGGACACTGATTTTGTCCGGTGACCGTTACGGATATTTAAACGGTATATTGATGAAATTGGGTGTCTTAGATGAAGCAATCATATGGATGAAGACCGAAAAATACGTTCTTCCTTTCCTGATTGTAGTACAGCTCTGGTTGAGTTTGGGTACCGGTTTCCTTTCCTTCATTGCAGGTTTGCAGACAGTAGATAAATCGCTGTATGAAGCAGCTGCACTTGACGGTGTAAAGAACCGTTGGCAGGAACTTTGGTATGTAACCCTTCCTGCTATGAAACCGCAGTTGATGTTCGGTGCGGTTATGCAGATTACACAGGCGTTTGCGATTTCCGACGTATCCATACAGCTGGCAGGTAACCCGTCAGTTAACTACTCGGGTGCGACGGTAGTAACCCACCTTTTGGACTACGGTACTGTTCGTTTCGAAATGGGTTATGCATCCGCGATTGCAACAGTATTGTTCCTGCTGATGGTCGGCAGTAACTTACTGGTACAGAAATTGTTAAGGAGGGTTGGAGAATAATGGCTAAACAAAAAGATTATTTAAAACCCTACAAAAAACGCAGATTCTTCAAACCGAAGGAGAAGAAGCTGAACCGTTCCATGGCAGGTAACACTTTACTTTTCGTTATTATGGCTATCTGCGGTGTGGCAATGATTTTACCTCTGGTAATGGTTGTCAACAATGCATTAAAGCCTTTGGACGAATTGTATCAGTTCCCGCCCAAGATATTTGTACGAAACCCTACTCTGGAAAACTTCTCAGATTTGTTCACTGCAATGAGTGACTCCTGGGTACCTTTCTCCAGATACATATTAAATACAATTATTATTACCGGTGGCGGTATGGTGGGTCACGTTATTATTGCATCCCTTGCAGCGTACCCTCTTGCAAAACACAACTTCCCCGGTAAGAAGATACTGTTCGAGATGGTAGTCCTTTCCATGATGTTCCACTGGACAGTAACCCAGACACCGCAGTACATGATTATTTCATGGCTGCATATCAACAACACCTACTGGGCATTGATTTTGCCGGCTTGCTCTTTTGGTATGGGTCTTTACCTGATGAAGCAGTTTATGGAACAGTTACCGGACTCCCTGATGGAATCCGCAAGACTGGACGGTGCAAGCGAATGGCAGATTTTCTGGAAAATCGTAATGCCCAACGTAAAGCCTGCATGGCTGACATTGGCAATCTTCCAGTTCCAGCAGATGTGGGGTAATACAGGAAGTACATTCCTTCGTGATGAGCAGTTAAAACCTCTGCAGTATTCCTTACAGCAGATTTCCGCAGGTGGTATGGCGAGAGCAGGTGCGGCAGCGGCAGTAACCTTTATTATTGCGGCAGTGCCTATTACCTTCTTCTTGATTTGCCAGAGAAACATTCTGGAAACCATGACCTCATCCGGTATGAAAGATTAATGGGAGGAGAAAACGGAGATGAAAAGATTCATTCAACCAAAAAAAATCATATCCCTCTGTTTGGCAGTGCTTATGTTGGTGTTGCTTGGCGGAGAGAGTGTATATGCCTCCTCTACGCTTCCGTATGATACGTACAATTATGACTATAGAGAGTACATTCATCTGACTCCTGCAGCATATATCCCTGCCGGTACAATCAAGGGTGAAGATTTGACCTATAACGGAGAATCCATTGGCAGATTTGTAACACCTCAGGATCTTTGTGAGGCAGAGGACGGCAACATCTATATCGCAGATACCGGTAACAACCGTATCGTGGTATTAAACAACAAGATGACAGAAGTAGTAAATATCATTACTACCTTTGACAACAACGGCACGGAGGATAACTTCAAACAGCCTTACGGTGTATGTGTTTCCGAGGCCGGACAAATTTACATTGCAGACTCCCAGCACAACCGTATCGTTGTACTGGAAAAGGATGGCACTCTTGTAAAGATTGTAGAAAATCCCCAGTCTGAAAGTTTGGAAGACAATTATGTATTCGTACCTTTGAAAATTGCAGTAGACTATGCAGACAGAATGTATGTTATTGCACAGAACATGTTTGAAGGTATCATGGTATTCGAAAGTGACGGTACATTCGCAAGCTTCTTCGGTACCATTGAAGTAGAAATCAGTCTCTGGGAGAAATTCTGGAAGCGACTGGCAACCAAGGAAGAACGTGCTAAACAGCAGCTGTTCATTCCTACCGAGTTTACCGGTATTGATATTGACCCCGATGGTTTCGTATATGCATCCAACATCGACCCTAACGGTGTACAGGGTGTAAGAAGATTAAATCCCAAGGGTGAAGACGTTATCAAGAAGGGTGAAAACGGCAATGTGGGCGGCGATTTACAGATTGACGGAAGTACTGATTATGCAGGACCTTCCCAGTTTGTAGACGTAGTATACAGAGGCAACGGTATTTACTCCTGCTTGGACCGTAAGAGAGGACGTATCTTCACTTATGACCATGAAGGAAACCTGTTATATATCTTCGGTGGATTGGGAACCCAGCTGGGAACCTTCTCCCTGCCGGTAGCGGTAGAAGATATCGGCGGCAGACTGGTAGTACTGGATGCTACCAAAGGGGAAATTATTTCTTTCGCGGAAACAGAGTACGGCCGTCTGATTAATGAAGCAGTATCCCTGCGATATGAGGGTGACGAAACACAGGCGGTAGAATTGTGGCAGAGAGTACTGGAACTGGATGAAAACAACGAATTGGCAAATACCGGTATCGGTAAGGCTTATCTGACAGCCGGCGATTATGTAAATGCCATGAAGTATCTGGAACTGGGTATGAACCGTGATTATTACTCCATCGCTTACAGACGTTATCGTAATGCAAAGTTAATTGATAATGCAAGCTATCTGCTGACCGGAGCCGCGGTATTGATTGCAGCGTGGTTAATCTTTAAGCAGATAAAGAAAAAGAAGAAAGGGGGCGCCCAGGATGAGTAAATATTTTTCTAAAGAAAAATGGAAATATATGTTTTATACCATTTCCCATCCCATGGACGGATACTATTGGATCCGTCACAAAGACAGAGGCAGCGTTCCTCTTGCTATCCTGATGGTAATTATTTTCTCCATCTGTTTTACTGCAAACAGACTGCTTGCCAGTTTTGTGGTAAATGACTTGGACCCCAGAGGTGTAGACAGCCTCTTTGAATTGTTGGGAGTTCTGGCATTCTATTTGTTAATCTGTGTCAGCAACTGGTCCATTACCTGTTTGATGAACGGGGAAGGACGTTTGAAAGACATTGCGATTGCAATAGGATACGGAACGGTTCCTATCAGTGTGGTTTTAGTAGCGGCAACTATTGTCAGCCAGTTTATTGCTGATGATGAGCAGGCTTTCTATACACTGCTTATAGTTGTAGGTATTGCATATGGACTTATTATGATGTTAATGGGTATTATGCAGGTACACAATTATACATTGGGAAAAACATTGATTACCTTGTTTTTAACCTTTGTCGCTATGTTAATCATCGTATTCCTGTTATTACTGTTGAGTAACCTGTTAGGTATGGTTTATAACTTCTTCTACAGTATATATACAGAGATTATCTTTAGAACGTAGGAGGCAGAGCATGAAATCTTCTGATAAAAAGAAAACAAAACGGCCTATGAGCCTGACAAAAAAGATTGTGCTTTGTCTTTTGGGAGCAGCAGCAGTAATTGGTATTGTATGGTTACTGTACTATGTATTCCATTACATGATGTATGATAAATACGAAGATTATCTGACTTCCTATGAATATGAGACAGGTACAACATATGCCCCCATAGCTGATGCAAGTGCGGATGTAAAGGGCATGGACCTTGTAGCAGAGAATGAGTTCTTGAAGCTGTATACTGATACCGCAACCGGTTATATTGCGGTTTACGATAAGAGAGACGGCTCCATTACTTATTCCAATCCTGAAAATCTGGAAAATGACCAGATTGCAAATAAGAGCAATATGAATTATTTGCGTTCTGCATTTATTCTGACCTATTACAATGCAGATGTAAAAGCCGGTACATATGATTCTTACAGTTATTCAGTGGAAAGAGGACAGATGACTGTAGAAAGCATTGCAAACGGTGTACGTTACATTTATCGTATTGGTGAACTGACCAACAAGGATGGTTCTGAGGGAATTTATTTTGATATTCCTCTGGAATACAGACTGGACGGAGATGCACTTACCGTTTCCATTCCGGCAAGCGGCATTAAAGAATACGGTAATGGATATGTAGGACGTATCCAGTTACTCCGTTATATGGGTGCAGCACACAATACAGAAGAGGGATATATGGTAGTTCCCAACGGTTCCGGTTCCTTGATTAACTTCAACAACGGAAAACTGACGGCTGCTAACTATTCCCAGTATATTTATGACATCGACCCGATGGCAGCAAACTATACCACTACAGAAAATATTACACCTGCAAAACTTCCTCTCTACGGTATCTGCCGTGATGACAGAAGTTTGCTGGTAACAGTAGAAGACGGTGCTTCCACCGCGCTGATTACAGCTAATATTTCCGGTGTGTACAACGAATACAACTATGCATACCCTACCTTCGTATTGCGTAACATTGACAACCTGCGTATGTTTGGTAATACCACTCAGGACGTTTACGTAATGGAAGAAGAGATGTATGATATCAACATGCAGGTAAAATACACCTTCTTAAATGAAGATTATGCAGGTTATGCAGGTCTGGCAAATTATTACAGAGAGCGTCTGATTGCAGAAGGTAAGCTGACTCCCATGACTGAGAGTGGTGATATTCCTTTCTACTATGATATAATTGCCGGTGTAAAAGAAACCTCTCACTTCTTGGGTGTACAGTACTTACGTACCTTTGCCATGACGGAGTTTGATGAGGCAGGCGATATTTCCGAAGACCTTTTAGCAAACGGTATCAATAATCAGGTTATGAATTTACAGGGCTGGTTTAACGGTGGTTATTACCATGATGCAGCCGACAGGATTAACGTAACATGGGGATTGGGCGGTAAGTCCGATTTGGAAAACTTGCAGGAAACCATGACTGCTAACGGCGGCAGACTGTATGTGGACGTAGCGTTCCAGCAGGTAACTTTTGCAGATGACGGTTTCAACTACAATGCAGAAGGTTCCCGTTACTATGGTGCAGGTTATGTGGCAAGTTTTGGTTTGACAAATCCCACAACTCTGCGTAGTACATCCGGTTTGGGATATATGGAACCCAAATACGATTTGTTATCTCCCAAGTTCCTGCCCAGATATGTAGAGAAATTTGCAAGAAAGATTCGCAAAATTGACGTAGAAGGTATTTCCTTACGTGACCTTGCAGATTACTTACCCTCTGACAAGAAGCGTACCAATGTTATTAACAGAGAAGAAGCGTTGGATGTAGTATTGGGTCAGTTTGAAGTATTGAATGATACTGAAAAGAATCTGATGTTGGATTCTTCCAATGCATATGCGTTCCAGTATGCAGACGATATTATCAATGTACCTGTTACACACAATGAATTTATGATTGTAGATGAGAGCATTCCTTTGTATGAAATGATTATTCACGGATGTATTCCTTATTCTACAGAATTGTTAAATTATGATGACTCTGAAGATATGACTTTGACTATTTTACAGGCGATTGAAGCCGGTGCGGCTCCCCACTATGTATTTACATGGGAAGAATCCAGTAAGATGAAGGATACCGGTATGAACCGTTTCTATGCGACTACTTATGAAGTATGGAAGGAAGAAGCCATTGCAGTATACGGTCAGATTAACGGAGCATTGAAGTATGTGTCCGGTGCAACTATTGTTGACCATGAAATTATGGACAATGATGTACGCAAGGTAACTTACGACAACGGTGTAATTATTTATATCAATTACAGCGAAACAACACAGAAAGCAGACGGACTGGAAATTCCGGCCATGTCTTACAGATTGGAGGGGATTTAAATGAGAAAAAAGAATAAGCTGACTCTTCTCCAAAAGCGTGGTCTGACAGGTATTCTGTTTGTATTACCCTGGGTAGTGGGATTCATTCTTTTCTATGTAAGATCCCTGATTATGACAGGCCAGTTTGCTTTTAACGAGTTAACCATTGACGCAGTGAACGGCGGTTATCAGCTGACCCCCGTGGGTTGGGAAAATTTCCGTTATGCGTTCCAGGTACACGGTAGTTTTAAACAGATATTAACGTCTTCCGTAGGTAATATGTTAATCGACGTGCCGCTGATTATTTTCTTCAGTTTGTTTATGGCGATGCTTTTAAACAAGAAGTTCCCCGGAAGAGCAGTAGTAAGAGCAATTTTCTTCCTGCCGGTTATCTTAAATTCCGGTGCTATTACAGAAGCAATGGAGTTAAGTGAGCAGATGATGGCAGGCGGTATCTCTTCTCAGGCGGCAGAAGTGACTGCTACCGTAGGAAGCACTATGGCATTGGATATTGATTATCTGATCAGTATGTTTATGAATCTGGGTATTCCCGCATCATTGCTGGATTACATTGTAGCAGCGGTAGACAGAATCAATGACATTATTGCAGCTTCCGGTATTCAGATTGTTATCTTTATCGCAGCACTGCAGTCCATCCCCGGTTCTATGTACGAGGTTGCAAAGATTGAAGGTGCTACCGGTTATGAAACTTTCTGGAAGGTTACTTTCCCTATGGTAATGCCTCATATCATTACCAACGTGGTATATACCATTGTGGACAGCTTTACTGAAAGTGAAGTTGTAACACTGGCATATGAGGTGGCATTCGACCAGTTTAATTACGGACTCAGTTCCGTCTTCAGTTTGGTCAGCACAATAATAACCTGTATTATACTGGTATTGATTGTTGGCGCAATCCAGAAGCGGACATTCTACTATAACTAAGGAAAGGAGAAAGAAAAAGTGCAGAAAACGGTTTCTATAAAAGACATCATTGCAAAACTTAAGGCTACTTTTCAGGATGAAGACCAGACAAAGCATCTTTTAAATAATGTTAAGAAGTTTTGCTTAGTAATTGTAAAAGCTGCTATACTGATTGGTGTAGGCTACGTCATTCTTTCTCCTGTAATCGGTATGATTGTAAACTCCATATCTTCCAATAAGGATGCATACAACCCCATGGTGTTTGTATTGCCTGAAAATCCTACGTTGGAAAAATATGCACTGGTTTTGGAAAGACTTGATTATTTCCCTACCATTGCCAGAGATTTGCTTTATACCATTACACTGACCGGTTTACAGCTGTTAATCTGTTCCATGGTAGGTTATGGATTTGCAAGATTTGATTTCCCCGGCAAAAAGATTTTATTTGCCTGTGTGGTAGTTATGATTGTTATTCCCGCACATACCATCATGTTACCTCTGTATATGACCTTTAAGAGTTTTGACCCCTTTGGTCTGGTAACAATGCTTAAGGGAACCCCCGGTTTGATGGGTACGGTAGTACCTATGTATTTGATGACATTACTTGGTTGTGGTGTTCGCTCCGGTATCTATATTTACATTTTTAACCAGTTCTTCCGCGGACTTCCCAAAGAAATTGAGGAAGCAGCACTGGTAGACGGAGCAGGAGTATGGTATACTTATTTCAGAATCATGCTGATGAATGCTATGCCCTCTGTCATTACGGTAACAGTATTCTCTATCGTATGGCAGTTTAACGATACTTTTTATGCAAAGTTATTTCTGATTAGCGAAGAGGTCGTAATCAGTAAGAGAATATCCGGTCTGCAGGCATTGATTGCCAACCAGGATAAGATCTTGGATGTTACCATTCAGGAGCTTTACCTGCATGCAGGTGTCATACTGATTATTCTCCCGGTTATTATCATCTATTGCGTACTTCAGAAATACTTTATAGAAGGCGTGGAGAGAAGTGGTATTGTAGGCTAACTCTTTCTACTAAATTCATCAACTTTTAAACTAAAAAAGGAGGATTGAAAAAGTTGAAGACTAAAAAATTCTTAGCTTGTCTTTTGGCAGGCACAATGGCACTTTCTTTAGTTGCTTGTGGCGGCGATGCTGACACAGATGCTAATGCTACCACAGATTCTTCTGCTCCCGTAGCTGAAAGCACAACTCCTGAAAGTACAACACCCGCAGCTCCTACAGTAGTAGAAGCAAGCATCGACTTTGAAGACGGCAACATGGGCTTCGTAGCTCCCTTCATGGTTCCCGCTGATGCGGCTGAAGTTGAAATGTCTATCGTAGATTTTAACGGTAGCAAAGCACTTCAGGTAAAGAACCTGACAGGTAAGGTTCCTTATGTTGCAGTTGATGCAACCAGCCTTTTAGGCGCAGATGTAGCTAAAGTAGCAACCATCGAAATGACACTTGGTGTTAGCTACGAAGACGGCTCTTTCAATGCAGTATCCGGTGAAATCTTTGCATGGAGTGGTGCAGACTTAGTTGAAACCACTGATGCATGGAGTGTTTACCTTGAATCTGCTAACCCTAAGACTGCAGTTGCAACTCTGAGCGCTGGCGAAGAGTTCGTAGCAGATGCAGGTAACATTTTCTACATCAACTTAAAGACTGACAACGGTCTTGATGCAGGTAAGGGTAATGCAACTCTTTACATCGACAATATCCGTTTCTTAGATGCTTCCGGCAATCTGTTAACAGCAGACAGCTCTGTAGCATTCGTAGCTCCGGATGGTTTCGAAAACACCGGTAAAGATCTGTCTAACCTGTGTGCAGTAACCGGCGCTGTTAACTGGGAAGGTTTCGCAGTAACCGGTGGTGCTTGGAGCCAGAACGGTGTAGCATTTACTGAAGAAGTACTTGCAGCATTAGTTCCCGGTTCTGTAATTGAAATTGAATACACCAGCACAACCGGCAACATTTGGGCAGTAATGAACGAATCCGCAGCAGGCTGGATGAGAGTTGGTGTAGGTAACTGTGATGGTAGCGGTACAACCGCTTCTTACATGAATAACTCCAGAAATATCGCTCAGATTACATACGAACAGATCGCTTCTATGTGTGGTGAAGATGTATCTACATGGGGTTCCATGATGCAGTGTGAATCTGATGGTGACTGGGAAGTATTCAGCGTTAAGGTTGGCCAGGCAGCTCCTGTTTATGCATTAAGTAATGTAGTTGAATGGGATTATGCAACCTCCGGCGGTGGCTGGGCACAGAATGGTGTAGCATTTACTGAAGAAGTACTTGCAGCATTAGTTCCCGGTTCCGTAATCGAAATTACTTACAGCAGTGACACAGGTAACCTGTGGGCAGTAATGAATGAATCCGCAGCAGGCTGGATGAGAGTTGGTGTTGGTAACATCGACGGTAGTGGCAGCTCTGCAGCAGTTTGCTATGATGGCAAGTGCTACATTACTTTCGAACAGATCGCTGAGAAGTGTGGCGAAGATGTATCTACATGGGGTTCCATGATGCAGTGTGAATCTGATGGCAACTGGGAAGTTTACGGCGTAAGAGTTGGTACTGCAAATGAAATGAAGATGGTTAACAACGTAGTTAACTGGGAAGGTTATACTGCTTCCGCAGGCGGCTGGGCACAGGCTGGTGTAGCATTTACTGATGAAGTACTTGCAGCATTAGTTCCCGGTTCCGTTATCAATATTGCTTACACCAGTGATACCGGCAATATGTGGATTGTAATGAACGAATCCGCAGCAGGCTGGATGAGAGTTGGTGTTGGTAACGTTGACGGTAGCGGCAGCTCTTCTTCTGCATGTAACAACGGTATCTGCCAGGTAACTTACGAGCAGATCGTTGAGAAGTGTGGCGAAGATGTATCTACATGGGGTTCCATGATGCAGTGTGAATCTGACGGCAACTGGGAAGTATTCTCTGTAACCGTAGGTCAGAGCCCTGTAGCTGAATAATAAAAAATATTATTCTCAAAGTATTTAAGGAGGACAATCAAGAATGAAAAATGTAAAGAAGCTTTTAGCGCTTGGTCTTGCAGCTGCTATGTCACTTTCTTTAGTAGCTTGTGGCGGCGGTTCTGATACAGATACCAACGCAACAGGTGGTGCTGCAGATAGCGGTAATGCTGGTGACGCTGGTAATGCTGGTAACGCTGATGGTGGTACCAGAACTATCAATATCGGTACATGGTGGGTACAGTACTATGACAGTGATGATGCACTGGAAGATGCTCCTGACTGGGGTAGCAACCAGGATGCAGAAGGCGATGATGAAGCAACCTTAGACTTAAAGGCATTCAACCGCGAAATCGCACAGTTAAAGTTTGACAACGTATCTACTATTGAATCTACTTACAATGTAGAATACTACTGGCAGAACCTGACCTATACCGGTGTTCAGGAATCTATCAACGTATCTATCTTAGCAGGTAGCCCTGACTGTGATATTTATCTGGTAGATGCAGGTATGGCTCTTCCTGCACAGATGAATGGTCTTGCACTTGACTTAAAGACCGTTCTGCCTGAAGATCATGATATCTTTACAGATCAGCAGATTATGACCTACTGTGATTTGGGTGACGGCAAGGCTTGTATCATCCAGAGAGTAGAAGCTCAGCACTTAGTAGAAGCTACTTATCCTTTGGCTTTCAACGTTCAGATGTTGGAAGACAACAACCTGGAAGACCCTCGTGACCTTTGGGAACGTGGCGAATGGACTTGGGATAAGTTCAATGAGTATATGCAGATCCTGACTCAGGATACTGACGGTGACGGACAGATTGACCAGTATGGTTTCTGTGGTTACGAATATGAAACCTTTGAAAACTTAATGATGAGTAACGGTGGTAACATTGCACAGGGTAGCACCCAGACTTTAGATTCTGCTGAAGTTGGTGAAGCTCTGCAGCAGCTGTACGATATGTACAACACCTACAACGTATGCTATCCTTATGACTTCGAAGGAACTCCTTCCGACAGCATGAGAAATCAGTATACCGAAGGTAACATCGGTTTCTTCCCTATGGCTTGCTGGATTGCTTCCGGTAACAATGACTACGATTACAGCAATACCACTGGTACAACCTTACCTTTTGATACTGCATACGTTCGTTGGCCTGTAGGTCCTTCCGGTGATGCAGCTACCAACGCTGGTAAGAATGATATCCCTGCAGAATGCTACATTATCCCTGCTGGTATTCAGGATCCTGTAACAGTTGTTAATGTTCTTTATGACTATTGGAACTGGGCTGGTGATGAAGCTACTACCGCAACCATGAGAGATGATGAAAGAGCACTGAACTGGTGGTATGGTTCTACTGCTAAGGATCCGGACTTAAGAGTTGCAAACTTCAATGTAATGAAGGATTGTGGTTCTCACACAACCTTCGACTTATGGAACAGTATGGGTATTGCTTATGACTTCCAGTCCTTAATTAAGGGTGAAGTTACTCCTGCACAGTTCCAGGAAACTTACAAGCAGCAGGTACAGGATGGCTTGGATGCTTACTTCAACTAATAGTTAAAAAATCCTAATAATGCTGTCAGATGGGGCGGCTAAGCCGCCCCATTTTTGACAAACGGAGGACTTTATGAGCGACATTAAAATGATTGCTCCTGCAGTGCCTAATGTGCCCTGGCAGGAAAAGCCCGAAGGTATTGTAGGTGCTCCTATCTGGAGATATACCGAAAACCCTATTATCGGAAGAAATCCGGTAGAAGGTGTTGCAAGAATCTTCAATAGTGCAGTAATGCCTTACGGTGATGAATTCATTGGTGTGTTCCGTGGCGAGCAGACCAACGGTATTCCTTACATCTATCTGGGACGTAGTAAGGATGCTATCCATTGGGAATTCGATAAGGAAAAGATTCCTTTTGAAGATGAAGATGGAAATCCTTTCATGCCCCACTATGCATATGACCCCAGACTGGTAAAGGTAGAAGATACCTATTACATCATCTGGTGTCAGGATTTCTACGGTGCTGCAATCGGAATGGCAAAGACCACAGACTTCAAGAAATTTGTAAGACTGGAAAATCCTTTCATTCCTTTCAACAGAAATGCAGTATTGTTCCCTCGTAAGATTAACGGTAACTACGTAATGTTGTCCCGTCCTTCCGATAGTGGTCATACACCTTTCGGAGACATTTTCTTAAGTGAGAGCCCTGACCTTGTATACTGGGGCAAGCACAGACATGTAATGGGACGTAGCAGCGAATGGTGGGAATCCGTAAAGATCGGCGGCGGTGCAGCACCCATTGAAACCAGCGAAGGTTGGTTATTATTCTACCACGGTGTAAGCGGAACCTGTAATGGTTTGGTATACAGCATCGGTGGTGCAATTCTTGACCTGGACAATCCGTCCATCGTTAAGTATCGTTGCGAAACCTTCCTGTTAACTCCGGAAGAATGGTATGAAGAAAGAGGCTTCGTTCCTAACGTATGCTTCCCTTGTGCTACCATTCATGATCCTGAGTCAGGAAAGATTGCAATTTACTATGGCTGTGCAGACAGCTATGTAGGTCTTGCATTCTGTAAGTTTGATGAAATCGTTGATTACATCAAAGAGCACAGTGTAGTAAGACAGGAAGATACCGAAATCGGTAAGAGATAATTAACATGTGGGAGATGGCAAAACTGTCTCCCACAGTTATAATAAAGCAAAAATAAAAAAGACTACAATTACAAGAGTGAAATTTATACTACCATAATGATGGACTGACTTTAATTTAGAATACAAACGCCGACATGTTTTAACAAAAACTTATCAGTGATATCAGCAGGTCGGAATTGATATAGAGCAACTGTTGTGGGGGAAATGATTGGAGATAGGCAATGGCAAAGATAAAGAAAGCCGTTAAGATGGCAGATATTGCAGAAAAATTATCTGTCAGTACGGTAACAGTATCAAAGGCGCTTTCGGGGCAAAAGGGTGTCAGTGAAGAAATGCGTGTAAAAATTCAGAATCTGGCAGAAGAGATGGGTTATAAGGCACCGGCTTCTTCGAAAGAGAAAAAGGCTAAAAGAGGGTATAATATAGGTATCTTAATTTCCGGCAGATATCTGGCAAACTATGATGCCTTTTATTGGAAAATGTATCAGGAGGTAGCCGGGGAAGCTATTCGGAATGAATGTTTTACATTATTTGAAATTCTCAGTGAAGAGATGGAAGAAAGCAAGTATATGTCCCGACTTTTAGAAGAAAAAAAGGTGGATGGACTGATTGTAATCGGTAAGCCGGGATACGATTATGCGGAATATCTGCGGAAAAATACCAATATGCCGCTGGTGTTTTTGGATTTTTATGAGCCGGATGCCAGTGTGGACTGTTTTATTTCAGATGGTTTTTACGGTACTTATGTACTGACCAATTATCTGATTGAAAAGGGACACAGAGAGATTGCTTATGTGGGTACACTTTTTGCCACGGAAAGTATTACGGACAGATATATGGGATATTATAAATCTCTTTTGGAGCATGGAATAGAGATTAAACCGGAGTATCTGATTAAGGACAGAGACCTTGTACATGGTCGTCAGGATGACTATATGGACAGTGCGTTTCCTGAAAAGATACCCACAGCGTATGTATGTAACTGTGATTATATCGCAAGTCTGGTAATCAAGGTGTTAAAGGCAAGAGGATTACGTGTACCGGAGGATGTTTCGGTAGTTGGTTATGACAATTATCTCTATCCGGGTTTGTGTGATGTGGAAATCACTACCTATGATGTAGATATCAAAGAAATGGCAAAGGGTGCTATTGAGACTTTGTTAAAAAAACTGGATGGAGAAAATTATAAAAAAGGAATCCACATTGTGGAAGGCCACATGGTAGAAAAGAAGAGTGTGGCGGAAAGGAAGAGCGTATGAGCATGAGGGAAGAGATGCGTAAGCACTTAGCAGAAGGAATCGTACCTTTCTGGCAGAACCTGGAAGATGAGGAAAACGGCGGCTTTTATGGCTATATGGGACCGGATCTTGCCGTGGATAAGAAAGCTGAAAAAGGCTGTATTTTAAACAGCAGAATCCTTTGGTTTTTTTCAAATGCAGCAATGTCCTTGGAAGACAAAAATCTGTTAAAGGATGCAGAGCATGCATATCGTTTTATGATGGATTATTGTATGGATAAAGAATATGGTGGTGTATACTGGTCCGTATCCTATGACGGTAAGCCCGAAGATACTACCAAGCATATTTACAATCAGGCATTTGCCGTATATGCATTGTCTTCATACTTTGATGCATCCGGCGATGTGGAAGCTTTACAGACCGCATTTGAATTGTTTAATATTATCGAAGAAAAAGGATTTGATGAAGGCGGATACAAGGAAGCACTGGACAGAACTTTTGCACCTGCAGAAAATGACAAACTTTCCGAAAACGGTGTAATGGCTGACCGTACCATGAATACCCTGCTGCACGTATTTGAAGCATATACTGAACTATACAGAGTTTCTAAAGACGAAAGAGTAAAAACGAAGCTCTTATGGATTTTGGAAACCTTCCGCAACAAGATTTACAATCCCAAGCTGCACAGACAGGAAGTATTCTTTGACAATGATATGAACAGTATCATTGACCTGCATTCCTACGGTCACGATATTGAGACCGCATGGCTTTTGGACAGAGGTTTGGATGTAATCGGTGATAAAGAATACGCAAAAGAATGGGATGCCATCGTAGCAGATTTAATTGCACAGGTATACAAGGTTGCATACTACAACAATTCTTTCTCAAATGAATGTGAAAGAGGCGTAGTAGACAAGAAGCGTGTATGGTGGGTACAGGCAGAAGCAGTTGTAGGCTTCTTTAATGAATATCAGAAACATCCGGACCATAAAGAATACCTGGATGCAGCTTTCAATATCTGGGGCTTCATCAAAGAATTTGTTATTGATAAGAGAAATGGCTCTGAGTGGTTTATGCATGTAGATGATAAAGGAGCTCCCGAAACTGACAAGCCTATTGTGGAGCCTTGGAAGTGTCCTTATCACAACGGACGTATGTGCATGGAAATTATGCGTAGAACGAAATAAGAAAGGTGGATAAAAACATGGTACATGAAAAATTTTATTGGTTAAAGGACAGACAGGAAAAAGTGTTGTCCAGAAAAAATGTAGTAGATGAAGCTTTTTACAATGGTATCTATGACAGATATGTATATCCCGTACTGACCAGAGATCACATTCCGGTAACATGGCAGTATGATGTAAATAAGGAAACCAATCCTTATTTTGAAGAAAGACTGGGTATAAACGCAGTTATGAACTCCGGTGCTATTTACTTAAACGGTAAATATTATCTGGTAGCAAGAATTGAAGGAAATGACAGAAAGTCTTTCTTTGGCGTTGCTGAAAGTGATAACGGTGTGGACAATTTCCGTTTCTGGGACTATCCGGTTGTATTACCTGATACCTGCCCGGAAGAAACCAATGTATATGATATGCGTCTCACACAGCATGAAGACGGTTATATTTACGGTGTATTCTGCTCTGAGAGCAAGGATACTAACAGCAAAGACCTTTCTGCAGCAGTAGCAGCAGCAGGTATTGTACGTACCAAGGACTTAAAGACATGGGAAAGATTAGACAACCTGACTACCTTACGTTCTCCCCAGCAGAGAAACGTGGTACTGCATCCTGAGTTTGTAGACGGCAAGTATGCATTCTACACCAGACCCATGGATGACTTTATCGACACCGGTTCAGGCGGTGGTGTAGGTTTTGGTCTGTGCGAGGATATCGAACATGCAGTTATCGATGAAGAAAAGATGACCAGTATCCGTAAGTATCACACCATTACCGAAGTAAAGAATGGTGCAGGTGCACCCCCTATCAAGACTGACAAGGGTTGGATTCATATTGCACACGGTGTAAGAAATACCGCAGCAGGACTCCGTTACGTTATTTATGCATTTGCAACTGAATTAAATGATCCTTCCAAGGTTATCGCAGAGCCTTCCGGTATGTTAATCGGACCCAGAGGCGGTGAAAGAGTTGGTGACGTTTCTAACGTAGTATTTACCAACGGTGCTATCGTAAATGAAAAGAACGAAGTATATATTTACTATGCTTCCAGCGATACCAGAATGCATGTAGCAGTAACCGATATGGACAGACTGGTTGATTATGTATTCAACACTCCTAAGGATCCTCTGCGCAGCCCTGATTGTGTATTGCAGCGTTGTGATTTGATTAAGAAGAACTTAGAATTACTTTCCAAATAATTTGCGATAAAGGCGGAGAAGGCATGAAAAATTTAATCAACTATGAAAATGCACTGGTGAATGCCGGTGACGACAGCCGCATCGTAAATGTAATGCAGCGTGCATTAAACGGAGAAAAATTAACATTGGCTTTCCTGGGTGGTTCCATCACCCAGGGCTGCCTTGCGACAACCCCGGAAGGCTGCTATGCGGGACTTACTTATAAGTGGTGGCAGGATGCGTTTCCCAAGGCTGATTTTACTTATGTCAATGCAGGTATCGGCGGCACGACCTCCCATTTAGGAACCGCCCGTGTAGAAGAAGAGGTTCTTTCCCACAAGCCGGATTTTGTAATCGTAGAATTTTCTGTAAATGATGCTGATGACAGTGAGCATTTTAAAGAAACCTACGAGGGGCTGGTTCGCCGTATCTTAAAGGCTGACTGGGCACCCGCACTGCTTTTGGTACATAATGTACGTTATGATGACGGTGGCAATGCAGAAGCCATTCATTTGCCGGTAGGAAAGCATTACAATCTGCCTTCCGTAAGTATGAAGTCCACTATTTACGAACTGGTAGCCACAGGAAAAATTAAAAACCGCGACGTAACAGAGGATGATTTACACCCCAATGATGCCGGACATGGACTTGTGGCAGAAGTGATTACATATTATTTAAAGCAGGTAAAAGCAAAGGCAGAAGAACTGCAGGCAAAGGCTTCTGGTACAGAGGTAACAAGATGTGCAGTAGAAACATTACCGGCACCTATTACAGCCAACGGTTATGAGAATGCACACAGATACCGCAATGATGAATTGCAGGTTGTTTCTAACGAAGGCTTTGTAAAAGATGAAACCCCTCAAAGTTGTGTGTCCGATTGTTTTAAAAAGGGCTTTACAGCTTCAAATCTTAATGATAAAATCGTTTTTATAGTGGAAGGTGAATCTATCGGTGTGCAGTTTAAGCGTACCAAACAGGGACCTGTACCCGTTGCAAAGATTACCGTAGACGGAGAGCATTCTCTGATACTTGACGGTAACTTTGACGAAGACTGGGATTGTCTGGCTTTAGAAACTGTGGTAGAGCATGGCAAAGCCGGTAAACACACCGTAGAAGTAGAGATTATCGAAACACATGAAAACGACAGGGAAGGTTTTTATCTGGTTTCCCTGATAACGGCTTAAAAAAGAAAAGGAGAACAGAGTAACATGAATTACGGTTATTTTGATGAAGTCAACAAGGAGTATGTCATCACAAAACCCAATACTCCTGCACCTTGGGCTAACTATTTAGGTTCCCCTGCATACGGTGCAATCATTTCCAACAATGCCGGCGGCTACAGCTTTGTACAGAGTGGTGCAAACGGCAGAATTTTACGTTATCACTTCAACAGTGATGATACACCCGGCAGATACATTTATCTGCGTGATGATGAGACTGCTGATTACTGGTCTGCATCCTGGCAGCCGGTTGCAAAGCCCTTAGATGTATACAAGAGCGAATGTCATCACGGTACTGCATATACCAATATGGTAGCTGATTATGCAGGTATCCATTCTGAAGTACTTTACTATGTACCCATGGGTAAGACATACGAAGTATGGAATGCAAAGATTACCAACACTACTGATAAGGTAAGAAAGATTTCTGCATTCTCCTATGCTGAGTTCACCAACGAAAGCAATTACGAGCAGGATCAGGTAAACTTACAGTATACCCTGTTCATTACCAGAACCTATTTCAAGGGTAACAAGATTGTTCAGGTTATCAACGAGAATACCGGTAAGAACGAAAAGGGCTCCAACGGTAAAGAGCGTTTCATCGGTTTGGCAGGTGCACCTGTTACCTCCTACAACGGTGATAAGGATGCTTTTATCGGCAGATATCGTACCTATGGCAATCCTATCGCAGTAGAAAACGGTAAGTGTGACAATACCTTAAACTATAACTCCAATGCATGTGGTTCTTTACATAGTGCTTTAGAAATCGCTCCCGGCGAAACCAAGGAATTAACCTTCGTATTCGGTCAGGCAAATGCAGAAGTAGCAGAAGAAATCATTTCTTCCTACAATGCAGCAGGCAAAGTAGAAGCAGAACTGGCTGAATTAAAGAACTACTGGCACAGCAAATTAGCTAATTTCCAGGTAAATACTCCTGATGCAGCATTCAACAGCATGGTAAATACATGGAATGCATATCAGTGTTTCATTACCTTTACATGGTCCAGAGCAGCATCTTTTGTATACTGCGGACAGCGTAACGGTTACGGATACCGTGATACCGTACAGGATATCCAGGGTATCATCCACTTAGACCCTGAAATGGCAGCTGACCAGATCCGTTTCATGTTATCCGCACAGGTAAACAATGGTGGTGGTCTGCCTCTGGTAAAATATACCCACAATGCAGGTCATGAAGATACTCCTGATGATGAGTCCTATGTACGTGAAACAGGACATCCTGCATATCGTGCAGACGATGCATTATGGTTATTCCCTACCATCTGGAAATATGTAGCAGAAACCGGAAACAAAGACTTCATCAATGAAGTAATTCCTTATGCAAATAAAGAAGAAGGCACCGTATACGACCACTTAAAGAGAGCAATCAACTTCTCCATGGAACGTCTCGGTGACCACAAGATGCCTGCAGGTCTTCATGCTGACTGGAATGACTGCTTACGTCTTGGTAAGAAGGGTGAATCCACCTTCGTTGCAATGCAGTTATACTATGCATTCACTGTTATGAAGGGCTTTGCAGAAGATATGAATGATACCGAATATATCGCATATCTGGAAGCAACCCAGAAAGAATTGGGAGACATCATCCAGAAAGAATGCTGGGAAGATGACAGATATGTTCGTGGTATCAAGGAAGATGGTCAGGTTATCGGTTCCAAGCATGATCCTGAAGCAAATATGTGGTTAAATCCTCAGTCTTGGTCCGTAATCAGTGGTCTGGCTTCCAAAGAGCAGGCAGAAGCTGCATTAGAGTCCGTACATCGTGAACTGAACACCAAGTACGGTGTACGTGTAATGGCTCCTTCCTATGTAGACCATGCATTTGACGGCGCAATGGCATTGTTATTCAACCCTTCCACTAAGGAAAACGGCGGTATCTTCTCACAGCCTCAGGGTTGGATTATCCTTGCAGAATCCCTGATGGGACATGGTAACAGAGCATTTGAATACTTTACCGAAAGCTCACCTGCATCCCAGAACGACAATGCAGATGTAAGAAGATTAGAGCCTTACGTACACGGACAGTTTACCGAAAGTACCGAATCTCCTTTTGAAGGACGTTCTCATGTACACTGGCTGACTGGTACAGCATCTACCTGTATGGTAGGTTGCGTAGAAGGTATGTGCGGTATGCGTCCTGACTTAAACGGTCTGTGGGTATGCCCTGCAATTCCTTCCGACTGGAAAGAAATGACCATGGACAAAGTATTCCGTGGCAAGAAGCTGCACATCACCGTTAAGAACCCTAACGGTAAAGAGGGGGGCTTTACTGAGTTCTACTTAAACGGCAACAAGCTGGATGCTCCTTACGTTGCAGCAGCAGATATGCTGGATGAAAACGAAGTAGTGCTGGTAATGTAATTACTCGGTAACATAACTTAAAATAGTTTTGCATTGTACTGCCCGCTCTTTGAGCGGGCAGTACATATTGTGAGGCTTTAAATGAGATGAGGGTGTCCCCAAAGCAATGAAGTGACTTGAGGGATTACCCTCTTTCGTTCTAAAAAAGGTTCTTTGCTAAGAGTTGGGGTGAAATATCCGAGCCGGTTCATGCGAGAGTGAGGTAACCTGGAGAGCCGGTTCATACCAGTATGAGGCAACCTGGAGAGCCGGTTCATGCCAGCATGAGGTAACCTGGAGAGCCGGTTCATGCCAGCATGAGGCAACCTGATGAGCTATTTCATGATAGTATATGGTAACCTAATGAGCCGTTTTGGGTATATAAAAAATTTTTAGTGCTGTATACCCATTTTCCTTATAAAAAAGAGGGAAAAATAAAGGATTTGGGTATATTAGAAAAAATTGTTCACCAGTACCCAGAAAAATAAGATTTTGTGGGTATATGGACACATTTTTTTTCTATATACCCACGAGGCCAGTCAAGAGTATGCTTTTTGCCCTATATACCCATGAGGCCAGCCAAGAGTATGCTTTTGACCGCATATACCCATGAGGTCAGCCAAGAGTATGCTTTTGCCCTATATACCCACGAGGCCGGCCAAGAGTATGCTTTTTGCCTATATACCCATGAGGTCTGCCATGCGCATATATTTTTCATATTATTTACGAGCCATTCTCATATGAATGTTATCCAAAATAGTGTGCAATAATTTTCTCCACAGTATCAGCACTTAGTGGCGTATCCTTTGTTTCGTAAGTTGTAATTAATTGAATGGAGGGAATAATTCCATGAGAAGTATAAAGCTGTAATTTGTTACAAACATTTTTGGAATAAGCAGGAGTGTCCATTAATCCGAAATGCTCCCAATAATAGGTGGCACCTGTCCGGGGATGACGGACAGTGAAGTCGGGAAAAAGCGTAACATCGCCTAATTGTAAAGCACATTCATAGCGGAAAGGAATTTTGTTGAGATGTAAAAGCATATCAATAACAGCTTCCGACTTGGAACGGACAAGATTTCCGGAGCTGCTTTTGTGGAGCAGAAGTTCAGGATGTTTGGGATTACGTTCGTATGGTGAATTCATCCACTCAGACAATTCTTGGGATAGTGGCGTGAAGTATGGAGCAAGTAATGCTTTATACTCCGGATTATTCAACAAAAGATTTGCTTTTTTAGTATTTGGATAGTGCGATAAATAGAATTGAATCGCACGTTGTTCATGTAATAAGTCTTCCAATAGCAGGCTCAGATATTTTTTTAGGGCAAGTTGTTCTGCAAGTTCTTTATTTTTCTTGGGAATATATGTGTTTGTCCGATTGTCGCATTGATACCATTTGTAGTGGGTACCGTTGCCGGCACAACTGAGATTTCCCGAAGGCAATGTATTTATCTGCTTTTGCAAATTTAGAATTTGACTTTCAATTTTTTTGTAGTGTGATAACATTTTAGTATAAATAGCTCATAACCTCCTTGGTATTTTTTTCGAATTGTGGATTGTGTTTTGGATTGAAATTGGTGTTGACATTGCGATAATAAATGGATATGTGTTAGTATGAATTAGTGAGTTGTACAGAATTTCCTTATAAATGTCATGTTATAGGAAATCTTTTTTAGTGTCAATAGAAAAGTTTAGAACCCGTTAAGTGGTATGTTTAGAACAATATCAAATACGGTATATTAGGAATCATTAAGGTGTGTTTAGAAACTTTTTAAATGATAAATAAAGAAAAATGAAAGGGTAGAAATCTATGAAAATACTGATTATACGGCATGGTGATCCAAATTACGAATTGGATACCTTAACAGAAAAAGGCTGGAAGGAAGCAGAAAAGCTGGCGGAAAGAATTGTCCTCATGAATGTGAAGGCTTATTATGCGTCGCCTATGGGCAGGGCACAGGATACCGCCTCCGTTACTATGAAAAAAGCAGGGCGTGAAGTAGAGACACTTCCGTGGTTGCATGAGTTTGATGTGGTGATTGATGATAAAAAGAGGGGGAAAAAGTACCAGCCTTGGGATTTGGTGCCGAAGGAATGGACAGGGGAACCTGCCTATTATGATAAAGACCAATGGTTTACCACTGAGCTCATGGAGAACAGTGATATAAAGGAGCGGTTTGAAGCAGTAAAAGAAGGCTTGGATGTATTGCTTTTAAAGCACGGCTATGAAAGAGTAAAACAAGGCTTCAAAGTAGTAAATGCCAACGATGATACAATCGTATTCTTTTGCCATTTCGGAGTGCAGTGCGTGATTTTAGCATGTTTATTGGGAATTTCACCTATTATATTACTAAATGGATTGAGTGCAGAGCCCACAGCAGTGACGACGGTAATAACGGAAGACCGCTTTGACGGGGTGACAGCATTTAGAATTAGTGGGTTTGGTGATATTTCACATCTGGACAAATAGATACACATGCAATAATTTGTACTGTATCGGATAAGGGAGAAGATATTTGCCGAAACAAATTTGTTTATAATAAGTTAAGAAACTGTTAAGAAATTTAACTTCTCAATAGAACACAATCATGATAAAATAGTAAAAGAGAAAGTATTGCAAGGAGGATTTCAGATGCATTCACCTTTGGAGATTGCGAGAAGTTACGTCGAGATTGGTATACATAAGGTAAGATTATCTGCATTCAAGATGCTGATATTAGGTATTTTTGCGGGTATGTTTATTGGCTTTGCAGGTATATCCGCTACCACAGGAGGGGCTACCGTAGAAAATGCTTCCCTGTCGAAATTAATCAGTGCCTGTTTATTTCCTGCCGGTATGGCAATGGTAATTGTGGCAGGTAGTGAGTTGTTTACAGGTAACAATCTGATTATACTTGCTGTTTTGGAGAAAAAAGTAAAGTGGTACGAGATGCTCAAAAACTGGTTTTTTGTATTTATAGGCAACTTTATTGGTGCTACTTTTGTGGCAGCGTTGGTAGTTATGGGGCATGTGCCGGATTTGTTTGACGGCAGACTGGCACAAAGCATGGTGAATTCTGCTATGAGCCGTGTAAATATGTCTTTTGGAGATGCTTTTGTCAAGGGTATTTTATGTAATATACTGGTTTGTATAGCTATCTGGGCGGCATTTGCAGCTAAGACGGTATCCGGTAAGCTCTTAATGAGTTTCTGGCCGGTTATGACTTTTGTTCTCTGTGGATTTGAACACAGTATTGCAGATATTTATTTCTGCATGGCAGGTATTTTTACAGCCGGTGAATACGGTATTGCAACAGAAGGACTTACGGTAGGAAGTTTCCTGTTGAAAAATCTGCTGCCGGTTACGCTGGGAAATATCGTAGGCGGTGCCGGTATTGTAGGTGCCGGATATTGGCTGATGTATCTGCGCCATACCCCTCTCTACAGTCAGTCTATCGAAGCAGAACAGAAAGAAATCGATATGGCAGAAGAGTACTAAGCAAGTAAAGCAGGAATTGTAATATACAGTATTTGTAAATTAGAAAAAATCCGGTGTATGGAAATGAATAGTCTGTTGATAAGCAACTTAGGATTTATTTCCATATGCCGGATTTTTATATTAGCATAATAAAACAGAAATGTCTCATATATGGAAGGTAATTGTTATTCCATATTTTCCAGCCACTCTCTTTGGGGAGTAAAATCGGCTCCGTACAACTGATAGGAAACTACAGCTTCCTCCTCTGTATAGATGTAAGAAATGAGACAAATGCATTCTGCATTGCCGTCTACCATATCCCAATAAGCGTCCCGGATTGCGAGGTGGAGCATGGCAACGTGTTTAGCCATTTCATACTCAGGACCTGTAAAAGTATCCGGTGAAGGGGCGTATGAAGAAGAAAAGATGGCTAATGGCTTGAAATAAGTTGGAGGCATGATGGTAACCTGGCTTTCCCCTTCTCTGAGCCAGGAAGTTACAAATGAATCAGGCTCGGCAAGCCAAGTTTCGGCATCACGTTCATATTGAGAGATATCTATCATTTTGCCGTCCACATACAAGGCGGCACAGGCATATTCACCGTCTGCCTCCGCCCATTCCGAAACGCGGGCAAAAGTACACGAAGCAAAAATGGAAACAAAACCCTCTAAAGACTTAATGTCCGATGCTGTAAATCCGTTTGTGATGCCGTTTAGTGTTTCGAATTCCAGTGAATTGTCGTAGAGATTGCTGATGAAGTAAGTGTGCGTAGCAGGAGAGTTTTGTTGTTCTATTTGGGTTACATAAAGGCGAGATGCACTTTCCTCATCAGATAAATCCAGTGCTCTTATGCCGGTATGAAACGTCCCATTTTCGTCATAGCACCGGGATAGGGCATCGTTATAGTCCATTACTGTTATGTCATTTTTTACCATTGCTATGACATTTTCATAAAAATGCCCGGTCAAATCATACTCATTACCGTTAATGGTAAGTATCATACCTGTGGGGGCTTCCTCTTCAAAAATACCATTATCTTCACCGAGTATTCCTGACAAGCCATTGTTTCCACCCTCATTACCCTGAGACTCATTCACCATATCCTCGTCCTGTTTGTTGACGCTGTCAGAAGAAGTAGAAGGAGCTGCATCATTACAACCGACTAAAGTTAGCGTAGTAGCAACTGTACATAGTAAAGCTAAAAATCTTTTCATTTGTTACACCTCTGCGTTTTTTTTTGACGGAAATAAGTACATCATAAAAGTGGTGGTATGTTCAAGTAGGAGAAGACAGAAGTGAATGCAGAACTATAGGAGGAAATGAATGAAGAACTGTCAACTATACACATGGGCAGAGCACCTTTTAAATGAATGATATGCATAACTTAGAATATCAAAATCATTGCCGAGATAGGATAGATTTCCATTTTCTAAGACTTCTATATGACAATTTTTGGGGGTAAAGATGCATTAAGATGGATAGATTTCTTTTTTTAGTAAAATATATACATCTAATTAGTCAATACAAAGATGTTTTCAGGTGACTTTATTAGATAATATAAGGTTTTTATAGGATAGACAACGCCATATTTTGAAATCTATACTATACTAGCACTCTTTTGAAGGGATTTTTAATGGATAGATTTTGCATTTTAATCATTTCTATACAATATAATGAAACTAATTATGATGAATCTTTGCAAAAGGGACTAGTCCTAATCCCAAAGCGAGCGGTCTGAATTCCAAAGCAGGCAATCCAAAAGTAATCAATCCAAAACTAACTAATCCCAATGCAAAAATTTCTCTGTCCTAATGAATAAAAGCCCCCATTTCAACTGTCCAAAGGGTGACAGGTTTTGAAATGGGGGCAGAGAAAACCATTGGTTAAAACAATAGTGCTGATTATTTCTGTTTTTTCATTGTAGCTCTATTGCTTTATTGGAGCACTATTTCTTCATCGCAGCTCTTTTTCTCATGGTAGGGTCTAAAATCTTTTTGCGGATACGCAGGGAAGTAGGGGTTACTTCCAAAAGCTCGTCCGTATCAATGAAATCCAGACACTGTTCCAGACTCATAATCTTAGGCGGTACTAAGCGGAGTGCTTCGTCTGCACTGGAAGAGCGGGTATTGGTAAGCTGTTTTTTCTTGCAGACATTTACTTCAATATCCTCGCCACGGCCGTTGGAGCCGATAACCATACCTGCATAAACCTTTACACCGGCACCGATAAAGAGTGTACCACGTTCCTGTGCATTGAAAAGACCGTAGGTAATGGACTCCCCGTTTTCAAAAGCAATGAGGGAACCTTGTTTTCTGTACTGGATATCGCCTTTGTAAGGTGCATAGCCGTCAAAGATGGAGTTCATAATACCGTTACCCTTGGTATCGGTCATGAAGTCACCGCGGTAACCGATTAAGCCACGGGAAGGAATTGCAAATTCCAGACGGGTATAACCGCCGGTAGCAGTACCCATGCTGCGCAGTTCGCCTTTTCGCTGGCTTAATTTTTCGATAACCACACCGGAAAATTCATCGGGAACATCAATATAAGTCAGTTCCATGGGCTCTAATTTTTTACCGTTTTCGTCGGTTTTGTATAAAACTTCTGCTTTGCTGACAGCAAATTCAAAGCCTTCACGACGCATGTTTTCAATCAATACGGAAAGGTGCAATTCGCCACGTCCGGAAACCTTGAAGCAGTCTGCGGAATCGGTTTCTTCCACACGCAGGGAAACATCGGTATTTAATTCCCTGAACAGTCTGTCACGGAGGTGACGGCTGGTTACGTATTTGCCTTCCTGACCTGCCAGGGGAGAGTCATTTACACAGAAATCCATGGAAATGGTAGGCTCACTGATTTTCTGGAAGGGAATGGGGGCAATGTTGTCGGGGGAGCAGAGGGTGTCACCGATATGAATGTCAGTAATACCGGAAATAGCTACGATGGAGCCGATACCTGCTTCCTTGACTTCTACCTTATTTAAACCGTCAAATTCATATAATTTGCTGATTTTTACTTTTTTCTGCTTTTCAGGGTCATGGGCATTGCAGAGAATTACTTCCTGATTGACTGCAATACGTCCGTTGTCTACTTTGCCGACACCGATACGTCCCACATATTCGTTGTAATCAATGGTGCTGATTAAAAGCTGGGTCCCTGCTTCCGGGTCACCCTGGGGTGCGGGAATATAGTCTAAAATTGTATCAAATAAAGGCTTCATGTCCTTATTTTTAACGGTCAAATTAAGAGTAGCACTGCCGGTCTTTGCAGAAGCAAATACAAAAGGACAGTCAAGCTGTGCATCGTCTGCTTCCAAATCCAAAAACAGTTCTAAAACCTCATCTACTACTTCTTCGGGACGGGCTTCCGGTCTGTCAATTTTGTTGATGCAGGCAATTACGGGCAGCTTTAACTCCAAAGCTTTGCGAAGCACGAACTTAGTCTGGGGCATGGGACCTTCAAAAGCATCAACCACCAGAATAACACCGTTTACCATTTTAAGGACACGTTCTACCTCGCCACCGAAGTCCGCATGTCCGGGGGTGTCAATAATATTGATTTTGGTATTTTTGTAGGTTACGGCAGTGTTTTTTGAGAGAATAGTAATACCACGCTCTCTTTCAATATCGTTGGAGTCCATGACACGTTCTGCCACTTCCTGATGTTCGCGGAATACACCGCTTTGCTTTAATAATTCGTCCACCAGAGTGGTTTTGCCGTGGTCAACATGGGCAATAATAGCTACGTTTCTTACATCTTCTCGATTTTGCATCATAAATAATTAAACTCCTTTTGAAAACAAGTATATGCATTTGTGAGCATATGGGCTATAAAGATAGTGTTAAAAAGTAATTTCCAAAACGGTTACAGTATAGCACTATTTGTCGCCGGGTGCAAGAAAATTGCGATTATTGCGGCAACTGTCGAAAGGTGCGATGGTAAAATGTGTTAAATCTTTGGAAAGAGGAGTATAAATAATAATATATTACAGGCAAAATTGCCGGAAAAATTCTTAATTGTAAGAAAAGGAGAACAAGTATGACAGATAAGGTTATTGAAAACAACCAGGTAACGATTATGGGGGAAATCGTAAGCGGATTTTCCTATAGTCATGAAATCTTTGGAGAGGGCTTTTATATGGTAGAAGTCAAGGTACAGAGGTTAAGCGATTCTTTTGATGTAATTCCCATGATGGTATCGGAGCGTCTGATTGACGTGACTGCGGATTATCGGGGATATTTTGTGGAGGTGAACGGACAGTTCCGCTCCTACAACAGACATGAAGAACGTAAGAACAGACTGGTCTTATCCGTATTCGCAAGAGAAATTTCTTTTGTGGAGGAAATTGAAGAGAGTGCAAAAACCAATCAGATTTATTTAGACGGTTATATCTGCAAGACACCCATTTACAGAAAAACACCACTGGGAAGAGAAATTGCAGATTTACTTTTGGCAGTCAACCGCCCTTACGGCAAATCCGATTATATTCCCTGTATCTGTTGGGGAAGAAATGCCAGATTTGCAAGTGGTTTTGAAGTGGGAGAGCGTTGCAGCATCTGGGGACGTATCCAGAGCAGGGAATATATGAAAAAGATTGACGAGGAACAGGTAGAAAAGCGTGTGGCATATGAAGTTTCCGTCAGCAAATTGGAACTGACAAGGGAGGAAGAAGAGGCATAGGTTGTCAAAAAATAAAAGTTGTGGTATGATACAAAATATTGTAACAATGAACTTGGATACATAGTGGAGAAAAGATATGAGTATGATTCATATTTATACCGGTGACGGCAGGGGTAAATCTCCCGCAGCACTGGGGCGAGCCGTACAGGCTGCGGCAAGCGGTGAACAGGTGGTTATCATTCAGTTCTTAAAAGGTAAGGGGCTGGAGGATTCGGAGTTTGTCCGGAGAATGGAGCCTGACATCAAATTGTTCCGTTTTGAAAAGTCCGATGAGAACTACGAGGAGCTGACGGAAGAAAAAAAAGCGGAAGAGAGTATGAATATCCGAAACGGTCTCAATTTTGCCAACAAGGTATTGTCTACCGGTGAGTGCAATCTGTTGATTTTGGATGAAGTGTTGGGACTGGTGGAAAAGGGTATCATTGATGTGGAAGATTTGAAGTCATTGCTTGCACAGAGAGGGGATACGGATATTATACTGACAGGTATTTCCTTAAATGACGAGGTTTGTATTCTGGCAGATGAAGTGTCCAAGATAGAAACACTGAAGTTTAAAGCTTTCCCTGTTGCGGAAGAAATTTAGATTTTTTGAAATTTCTTATATGCCGCGTTGACATAGGGAAAGATAGGTGTTATGATAATGAACAAAGATAGAGGTTGCGCGTTTCAAGAGTAGCTTTTCGGATGTGACAGACACAGTGGAGGAAAAGTGAAAGGGGAGAGCGCCGAAAGAGGAGATGGTCTGCAAGTCGAGTCTTGGGCATACAGTTAAGAACTGTATGACTGTCATCTAAGATTAGATGGGGAGCTATCGGGATGGAGAAAAGATAAGCCGGCCCATAGTATGTGTGCCGGCTTTTTTATAGGAAAAATTTTCCTATAAGTGAAAAACCGCGAGGATGCGACATTCCCCAACAAAAAAGGAGGAAAAGAAATGGCAGTATTTAAAGGAGCAGGTGTGGCAATTGTTACACCCATGAAAGCAAACGGAGAAGTAAACTACGAAAAGTTTGCAGAGTTAATTGAGTTTCAGATTGAAAATGGTACAGATGCAATTATTGTATGTGGTACAACAGGTGAATCTTCCACCCTGTCCCATGAGGAGCATCTGGATGTGATTAAATATTGTACCGAAAAGGTTGCAGGCAGAGTTCCCGTTGTGGCAGGAACCGGTTCCAACTGTACCGAAACAGCAGTATATTTGTCCAAGGAAGCTGAAAAATTCGGTGTGGACGGTCTGCTTTTGGTATCCCCTTACTACAATAAGGCAACCCAGAACGGTCTGTATACCCATTTTAAGACCGTGGCAGAAGCCGTAAAGATTCCGGTTATCCTGTACAATGTACCCAGCCGTACCGGCTGCAATATTTTACCGGAAACCGTTATCAGACTGTGTACTGATGTGGACAATATCGTAGGTGTTAAGGAAGCAAGCGGCAATATCAGCCAGATTGCAAGACTGGCAGCTAAAGCAAACGGTAAGGTAGATATTTACTCCGGTAATGATGACCAGATAGTACCCATTCTTTCTTTAGGTGGTATCGGTGTTATTTCCGTACTTTCCAACGTAGCACCAAAGGAAACACATGATATTTGTGCAAAATATTTTGAAGGTGATGTAAAAGGAAGTATGGAACTGCAGTTAAAGGCAATGGATTTGTGTGATGCACTGTTCTGCGAAGTAAATCCTATCCCTGTTAAGAAAGCTTTGAATCTGATGGGTAAAGAAGCAGGTACTTTGCGTCTCCCTCTGACCGAGATGGAAGAGGCAAACGCCGCGAAGCTGGAAAAAGCAATGCGTGAGTTTGGTATCCTGTAGAAAGGAATGATGATATGTACAGACTGATTATGCACGGCTGCAACGGTAAAATGGGTCAGGTTATTTCAAACCTTGTTGCGGCAGATGAGGAAGCCTGCATTGTAGCAGGTATAGATGCAAAAGATGATGGACACAATGCATATCCCGTGTTTACGGATATTGATGCTTGTGACGTGGAAGCAGATGCATTGATTGATTTTAGTGCAGCTCCCGCAGTGGATAAGTTGCTTACGTATTGTGCGAAGAAAAATCTGCCCTGTGTACTTTGTACAACAGGTCTTTCAGAAGAACAGCTTGTAAAAGTAAAGGAAACTTCTGAAAAGGTAGCCATTTTAAAATCTGCAAATATGTCTCTGGGAATTAACCTCCTTTTAAAATTATTAAAAGAGGCAGCAGGTATTCTGGCACCGGCAGGTTTTGATATTGAAATCGTAGAAAAGCATCATAATTTGAAAGTAGATGCACCCAGCGGTACGGCACTGGCACTGGCAGATTCCATCAACGAGGAATTTAACAATTCTTACGAATATGTTTATGACAGAAGCAAAGTACGGGAGAAACGTACCCAGAAAGAAATCGGTATTTCCGCAGTCCGTGGCGGTACTATCGTAGGCGACCATGATGTGATTTTTGCAGGTGCAGATGAAGTGATTACCTTCTCACATACTGCATATTCTAAAGCTATCTTTGGAAAAGGAGCTGTTCAGGCTGCTAAGTTTTTAGCAGGTAAGCCTGCCGGTATGTACGGTATGAGTGATGTAATAGATGCAGCCAATTAAAGGTTGCAGTATTATAGTTATCAATAAGTATCTGTAAAAAGGACAGTAAATAAAAAAGGTAAATAAAAGGCAGCCCCAGAGTAATGATGTGGCTGCCTTTTGGCATTATAATTAACGGGTACTGCCCTGAGTGTTGGTGGTGCTGTTGCTATTGTTATTGGAAGAGTTATTACCGTTAGAAGAGTTATTACCGTTAGAAGAGTTATTACCATTACCGGTAGCGTCATCGGTCATATCTTTTACACCGTCACCAATATCATCAATTACGTCACCTACGGCATTACCTGCATCGTCAAGGGCATTACCGGCATCTTCCAGAATGCTGTCTTCGTTGCCGTTACCTTCGGTAGCGTCATTTAAGTTGTCATCACCATGGTTGTCGGTAGTGGTATCGGAACCGTTGGTAGAGTTACCGGTGTTAGAGTTGCCATTGGTAGAGTTACTGTTAGTGGAGTTGCCGGTGGTGGAGTTACCATTAGTAGAGTTACCGTTGGTAGAACCACCGTTAGTGCCGGTATTATTGGTATCGGAACCATTGTTGTCGTTGGTAGTACCGGTGGTACTCTCTGTGTTGGTAGTACCGCCGGCCATGTCATCGGTGTTCTGTTCGTTTTTGCTGCCGCATGCAGACTGCATACAGACATAAAGAGCAAGAATACTGATTATAAGTGCTTTTTTTACATTTTTCATAATTTCCCTCATTTCCGTGCGTTTTATTCCGCATCCTTTTATTAAATGAAATTTGACAATACTATTGTCCGCATTATAAGAGGAATTATGCAAAACAGTAGCAGAAAAATTTTTTTTGATGTAAAATAAATAAAAAGTCAGACATGAAAGAGAGATAAATGATGGAGTTCAGACCTTGTATTGATATTCATGACGGAAAAGTAAAGCAGATTGTGGGGGGCAGCTTAAAGGAGCAGAACCGGACAGGCATTGATGATGGTATACAGACAGATAAGATTATCAGTAATGTGCAGGAAAATTTTGTGTCAGAGCAGGACGCGGCATTTTATGCAGAATTTTATAAAAACAGAGGGTTGAAGGGCGGACATATTATTTTATTGAATGCAGCGGGAACAGCTGCTTATGAAGACACCAAAAAGCAGGCATTGGCTGCTTTACGGGCGTATCCGGGCGGTTTGCAGGTCGGCGGTGGTATAAACCCCGAAAATGCGGGAGAGTATCTGGCGGCAGGTGCCAGCCATGTGATTGTGACATCTTATGTTTTCAAGGATGGTAAAATAGATTATGACAGGCTTTCAGCCATGAAAGAGGCAGTAGGAGCAAAGCATCTGGTACTGGATATGAGCTGTAAAAAGAAGAGTGACGGCTATCGTGTGGTAACGGACCGTTGGCAGAAGGAAACCGAAGAAGTGGTAAATGAAGTCCTGCTGGATACCCTGTCAGACTATTGTGATGAATTTCTGATTCATGCAGTGGATGTGGAAGGAAAAGCAAACGGCATAGAAAAAGAACTGGTGGCACTTCTGGGAAATTGGGGAAAGAAACCGGTAACCTATGCAGGCGGCGTGCATGATTTTGCAGATTTGGAATTATTGCAGAAACTTGGGAAAGGAAAGGTGCATGTGACTATCGGCAGTGCATTGGATATTTTTGGCGGGAATATGGATTTTGAGGAAGTAGTGAGAACATGTGGAAAATAACTATGACTAAAGAACTGTTGAAATTAGTCTGACAGATATATTGGTTGTAAAAAGTTTCCTTGCAGACACGCATGCGCTCGTGCCGAATGTAACAGTACTAAGCGCGAACACTTCTCTGCGAGAAGTTTTCTTGCTAAGTGCTGACATTCGCCAAAGGTCTGCGCCGGAAATCTTTTTACAACCAATATATCTGTGTAACTAATTTCAACAACCCTTAGCCTATAGCTGTTGACTACAAAAAAAGAACCAATCGCAGATTGGTTCTTTTTCTAATCCTATAAAACGATATTGCAAATTCTAAATAAAAATACTGATAAAGTGTTTTATATTTAAGAACAGGTACATCGTGTTACTGATTATTGGGTGTTATAATAAAAATTATAACTTGGTTACGTTTACAGCCTGAGGTCCTTTTTCGCCGTTAACTACTTCGTATTCAACTGCCTGGCCTTCTTCAAGAGACTTGAAGCCTTCCATGTTCAGTCCGGAGTAGTGTACGAATACATCATTGCCTGCTTCATCAGAGATGAAACCATAACCTTTTTGGTTGTTAAACCATTTTACTGTACCTTTGTTCATTGTAGATACCTCCAAAAAAATATGTCACGTTGGCATACGAAACTGTATGTTACAACAAAATTAGAATAGCACATATATGAAAAAAAGTAAAGTAAAAGACTTGATTTTTATTTTATTGTATGCTAACTTTTTTCCAATCGGTAAATCTGGAAAAAAGTAAAAGAGGGAAAGCGTTATGAAGAAAAAAATAAAGGATATATTAAATAATATTTTTATTGACGGACTTTCCGGTATGGCGCTGGGACTGTTCTCTACTTTAATAATAGGGACCATCATTGCACAGATAGGCGGCCTTATAGGCGGAGATGTTGGAAAATATCTGACGGCCATTGCCAATGTAGCAAAGAGTATTACCGGTGCGGGTATCGGCGTAGGCGTGGCATGCAAGTACAAGGAAGGACCTTTGGTAACGGTATCTGCGGCGGTAACCGGAATGATAGGTGCATTTCCAAATGTGGCAGCTATGGAGGCATTTAAGCTGGGAGCACCGGGAGAGCCGCTGGGTGCTTTTATAGCGGCACTGACAGCTATTAAAATAGGACATCTTGTGGCGGGTAAGACCAAGGTGGACATCATTATTACACCGCTTGTTTCCATTATATCCGGTGCAGTAGTAGGACTGGCGGCAGGTCCGTACATATCTGTGTTTATGGCATGGCTTGGTAATTTGGTAAATGTTAATGTAGAAGCACATCCCGTTTTGGGCGGTATTGCAGTTTCCGTATTGATGGGTATGATTTTAACACTTCCCATCAGCTCGGCAGCTATCGGTATCTCCATGGGCATTACCGGACTGGCGGCTGGTGCAGCAACGGTAGGTTGTTGTTGCAATATGGTAGGATTTGCTGTGGCAAGTTACAGGGAAAATAAAATGGGCGGATTGGTGGCACAGGGAGTGGGTACTTCCATGTTACAGGTTCCCAATATTGTGAAAAAACCGATTATCTGGCTGCCGGCGATTATATCCAGTGCCATTTTAGGTCCCGTGGCATCGGCTGTATTCGGTATGGTAAGTACACCGGTAGGTTCCGGTATGGGTTCTGCGGGGTTTGTAGGACAGATTGCAGCATACGGTGCCATGGTAGAAAACGGTACGTCAGTACCTGTTACAATAGGGTTAATTTTGCTGATGCATTTTATTTTACCTGCGGCAATTTCTCTGCTCGTTTCGGAAATTATGCGTAAAAAAGGCTGGATTACCAAAGAAGACATGGTGTTAAACGTTTAATTTGTATAAATTCCGGCGAATTATTTGGCAAAATGTTACAAAATTGTTAAATAGTCGTTGTTTCAAAAAGTTACCTGTGGTAAAATGATTAAAGTTTACGGAGGTGACTTTTTATGTCTAAAAAGAAGCATAAGAGAAAAGTAAGCCGTATTATTATTTTTACTACCGATGCAGTGGATGCCAAGATGAAGCAGATAAAAATACGTCCTTGGTTTACGGCTGTTTTGACGGTGGTTATCTGTTGTCTTTTAGGAACGGTAATCGGATATGCCGTATATGAGGCACAGATATGGCAGAGAGAACAGGAAAAGGACGCGGAAGTAGCAGCGTCTATGGAAGGACTGGAAGCAGAAATTGCGCGTCTTGAGGGCGAACTGGCTGCTATGGATGCCCAGATAGTGTCCAGAGATGAAAAGATTGCGGCCTTGAGCTCAGCGTTTAATGCACAGGCAGATGAGGTGGCGTCCTTACAGGGCGAACTGACAGAACAGAGGCTGCCCAATGATTATCCTCTTACCGGTTCTGCCGGCATTGAAGAATACACGGAGGGAGACCCCATTGTTATATTCAGTGCCACGGAGGGGATTACGGCAGTAGCATCTGCCAAAGGTACGGTTACGGCAATAGAAGAGGATGAAACGTACGGCAATCGTATTGTGGTGGACCACGGAAACGGTTATGTTTCTGTTTATTTAAATAAGGGTGATGTACAGGTAAGTGTCGGGGATGAAGTTGCCAAAGGAACTACACTGTTTTTGATTGGCGAGGACAATAAACAACTGGGATATCAGATTATGAAGGACGGCAGTTACATTAATCCGATGGATATGTTGTCTATTAACGGTTAAGTGATTTCCGAAAACGGAAGAATGGGAGGAAATATGAAAAAAGCGGAAACAAAAATTGTAACAATTATCGGAAAAGATTCTGTTGTGGAGGGGGATTTTAAAGCAGCAGGTTCTGTCAGAATAGACGGTGTTATCGAAGGCAATGTAGTGGTATCCGGTAATCTGGTAGTAGGTGCTACCGGAAAGATTAACGGTAATGTAGAAGCAGCAAGTGCCATGATTGGCGGTGTTATCGAAGGTAATGTGAATGCTGCACAAAAGACAGAACTGACTTCTACTGCACGCGTAATCGGAGATATTAAGACCATGCTGATTGTGATTGACGAAAAGGCTGTCTTCCAAGGGAAATGTGATATGAATCAGGAAGAAAGTAAGACAAAGAAACGTCCCACAAGAGAAAAAAGCAGAGCAGGCAGAAAGTCTGCAAAGGATGCACTGCGAGAAGCATTAAAAGAAGCAGAGGCAGAGGTTATGGAAACAGAAGAAGTCGGCAGCCTTGCAGAGGAACCTTTTATGGCAGCAGATGCAGTGAAAGGCGAAAGTACGGAAGCGTAAAACCGGATTAAGTTTAAATATCGCAGACCCCGGGTGCTGGCGAAAGTTATAAAATAAATAAAAAGAACCCGTTTTGAAAAAGTGCAGGGAAATCTGCACAGTACTTTCAAAACGGGTTTTGCATTTGTGAAAATTATTTTGAATGGGTTATTTGTTAATTCTTTCGAACACTAAGTCATAGCCGTCATTGCCGTAGTTGAGAGAACGGTTTACACGGCTGATGGTAGCAGTGGAAGCACCGGTTTTTTCAGCAATTTCAAGATAGGTTTTTTTGTCCTTTAACATAGCGGCTACTTCAAAACGCTGGGATAAGGATAATAATTCATTCACGGTGCAGAGATCTTCAAAAAAAGAGTAGCATTCGTCCCTGTCTTTTAAGCTTAAGATTGCGTCAAATAAAAAATCAACAGCATCTGTTTTAATTTTCTTATTCATGTTACATACCTCACTCAGTGCTTTTACACTGTAAAATTTTAAAGTTTCGATTAAATGCATTTTAACATATTAAAGTTGTAAAGTAAAGCAATAAAATTTATCTATTTTTATTTGGAAATAACTTGTCATGTAGTATTCAATACTATATAATAAATGAAGACGTTTGTAATTAAAAACGCGGATATATTAACAATGTGTATTTAGGGAAGGTTATATTGTAAGGGAGATAGTTCATGGCAACCAATACAGAAGAACTGTTAAATCGTATATTAGAAAGTTTGTCAAAGGTAGAGTATATCAAAGCGGAGGATATTCCGAATATTGATTTGTACATGGATCAGGTAACTACTTTTATGGATAAGCGTCTTCGCACGAAGACACGCAATCCGGGCGAGGATAAAATACTGACCAAGACGATGATAAATAACTATGCAAAGAATGATTTATTACCGCCGCCGGAAAAGAAGAAATACAGCAAGGAGCATATGCTTCTTCTCATTTTTATTTATTATTACAAGAGCATTCTTTCCATCAATGATATCCAGACACTGCTGACGCCGATTACGGATGAATTTTTCAAAACATCGGGTCAAGTGAGTCTGGAGGATATTTATACAGAAGTGTTCAGTATGGAAGAGTCACAGATGGAACTGCTCAAACAGGATGTGCGTGCCAAGTACGCCCGGGCAGAGGAAACCTTTACGGATGTACCGGAAAAGGATAAGGAATTTTTAAAGAAGTTTTCCTTTATTTGTCTGCTCAGTTTTGATGTTTATGTAAAGAAACTGTTAATCGAAAAAATGATTGACGACCTGAGAGAGCAGAATGCAAAAACGGACGAAAAAGTAAAGCCGACAGAGCCTGAGAAGGACAAAAAGAAAGAGAAATAGGAAATGAATATTTTAATGGATATGCATACCCATACCACGGCAAGTGGTCATGGGTATAGTACTTTAAAAGAAAATATAGAGGCGGCAAAAGAAAGAGGTCTTAAGGTATTGGGACTGAGTGAACATGGGCCTGCGATGCCGGGGGGACCGCATATTTATTTTTTGTCAAACTATCGTTGTATTCCCCGACAGTACGGAGATTTGAAGTTGTTCTGCGGCGTGGAAGCGAATATATGCGATTATGAGGGTGGACTGGACGTGGACGAAAATCATCTGGCACTGATGGATTATGTAATTGCCAGCATGCATGTGCAGTGCTGTAAGCCGGGAAGTGTGGCGGAAAATACAAAAGCCTCGATTCTTGCAATGAAAAATCCCTATGTTAAGGTATTGGGACATCCTGACGACAGCCGATATCCTATTGACAGAAAAGAACTGGTGCTGGCAGCAGGGGAGGAACAGGTAGCCATTGAAATTAACAATTCCTCTTTAAATCCCAAGGCTGCCAGAATTGGCGGCAGGGAAAATATCAAGGAGTTGTTTTTCTGGTGTAACGAGTACAAGGTTCCCGTTCTTTTGGGAACCGATAGCCATATCTGTTATACAGTAGGAGATTTTACGGAAACGCTGGAAATAGTAGAGGAATTGAAGTTTCCTAAAGAGTTGATTTTAAACTATGACTTGGCAAATTTGAAGTGGATTTGTAATATTCCCGTGGAATAACTTGGAGAGTGGTGTTGAAACAAAATGGTGGATTATAGCCTGTAAGGGACCTTTGGTCGACGCCGGTGCTTAACGAAAGAAAAGCCCTGCAAGGAAGTCTTTTGTGACTTCTTGCAGGGCTTTTTTTGAGTTTAGCATCCGCTGCGTTGACCACGAGTGCAAACGAGTCCCGGCAGGTATAATCCACCATTTTGTTTCACTCAATGCGCCACCGTTATTCCACGGGAATATTACTTTGCTTCCTCAGCAAAAGTAGTATTTACTAAATCCGCATAGGGAACTTCTTCCTCTAATACATTGGAGTCTTTCAAAATGTTTTGTAATAAGTCAAAAGAATCCTCACTAAATACCAAATCCTCTTTCCAAGTTTCCTGCTCGTAGTATCTGGTTACGATGATGGTGAGGGTTTCTAAGTCGGTTTCGGGAAACTGTGGTTTTATTACTTCTGCAATTTCTTCGGGGGAGTGGGTATTTACATAGTCCATACCCTTTTGAAGTGCATTGGTAAAGGCCTGAATAATTTCAGGATTTTCCTCAATATAGCTTTTCTTTGCAGAAAAAGCAGTGTAAGGAACATAGCCGGAATCTTCACCAAGGGAGGCTACCACATAACCGTCCCCTTTTTGTTCAAGGGCAGTGGCATGAGGTTCAAATTCAACAGTAAAATCACCCTGACCGCCGGAGAAGGCTGCGGCGGTGGAACCGAAGTCGATACTTTGGTCGATGTTAACGTCTAAAGCAGGGTCGATATTATTTTTCTTTAAGATATATTCAAATACCATTTCGGGCATACCGCCTGCACGACCGCCCAAAACATCGGCACCGATTACCATATCCCATGTAAAGTCTTCAATAGGAGTTCTGGAAACCAAGAAATTGCCGGCACGCTGGGTCAGTTGGGCAAAGTTTACGGCATAGTCCTGTGTGCCGCCTGCATAGGTATAAATGGTACTTTCACTTCCCATAAAGCCGATATCGGCTTCATCGGTAAGCAGGGCAGTCATGGTTTTGTCGGCACCAAAGCCGGTTACAAGGGTTAAATCAATTCCCTCTTCTTCAAAATAGCCGTTTTCAATTGCTACATACATAGGGGCGTAAAAAATAGAGTGTGCTACTTCGTTTAAGGTAACTTTAGTAAGATTGCCGGCAGCAGTTTCCTTGCCGCAGCCGATAAGGCAGGATGCGCACAGTAAAAGCACCAGCGATAAACTACATAACTTTTTCATAAAATCCTCCAATTTTTGCTGATGCTTTATTATATTTTAGAAAAAAGAAAAAGTGACCTGTAAAATGATTTTTTTACAAGTCACCATGCTTTGACGATGTAAAGTTTTCAAAATGTTTTACCTCAACGCGTGACAAAGAGCCACAAAATACGTCTTATTCTTCAATATGAATATTTTTAATAGCCCATAGCTGTAATGCTTTAGCGTTGGTGGAAATTTTTTCCAGAGAGTCTAATATATTCTGGAAAGTACCACGTTCACTTTCAGAGATAACACCGTCCTCGGAAATGGCTATCAAATCCATACGTAAGTCATCAATATCTTTTAAGGAACCCAGTACCTTTAAAGATAAGCGGTCGAAGTCATCAATGGTAACTTCTTTTACACTGGTCTTACCAATGGAGCATTCTCTGGCACAGTAGGCGTTACAAAGCTCCGGACAGTTGTAGGTACGGGACATGGCCATAACTTCTTCGGGGTAAGGAGTAATGGTATCCAATTCGATGCGGGCAAGGCGGGTTCTGTCCATGCCGATGATTTCAGCAGCCTTTTCGCGGCTGGTAAAGTCTTCATTTTCTTTTGAGGCCTCGTAACGTGCGAGATAATACATGTTATCGGCTGCTTTTGTTGCTTTTTTTCCCATGGTGATATGTCCCTCATATGTTATAATAGTGTTTGTAAGATATTTATATATACAGTTTATGAAAAAATGTGCTTTTTGTAAAGAAAAAAGTCAAATTATTGCAAAAGTTTATTGAGAAATGAGAGATAATTTGATACAATAACAATAAGCGTGTTCATAAACTGAAATGAAACAATTTATTACATACTAAATGGAGGGAAAACAATGGGATTAATTAAAGCAGCAAAAGACGCTCTTGGCGGTTTATTGGCTGACCAGTGGCGCGAGTATTTCTACTGTACATCCTTAAGCAGTGATGTATTGATGGTAAAGGGTGAAAAGCAGGTTACAGAAGGACGTAACAGCAATACCAAAGGGAATGACAACATCATTTCTAACGGTTCCATCGTATCTGTCAATGAAGGTCAGTGTATGATTATTGTTGATCAGGGTAAGATTGCAGACTTCTGTGCAGAAGCAGGTGAATTTGTATATGATGCCTCCAGTGAGCCTTCCCTGTTATACGGTAGCCTGGGACAGAATATCAAAAACTCTTTCTTGCAGTTTGGTAAGAGATTTACCTTTGGCGGTAACACTGCAAAGGATCAGAGAGTGTACTACTTTAACGTAAAGGAAATCATGAACAACCTGTACGGTACTGCAACTCCGATTCCTTTCCGTGTGCTGGATAAGAATACCGGTTTTGACTTTGACACTACCGTAAGATGTAACGGACGTTACTCCTTCAAAATCGCAGACCCTCTTTTATTCTATGTAAATGTCTGCGGTAACGTAGCAGATGAGTATAGAAGAACTGAACTGACTACCATGATGAAGGATGAACTTCTGACTGCTATGCAGCCTGCTTTGGCAAAGATTGCAATGCAGGGTGTACGTCCATACGAATTATCCGCACATGCAGAATTAGTTCGTGATGCACTGAAAGAAGAACTTTCTGAACAGTGGACTGCAATGCGTGGTATCGAAATGGTTACCATGACTATCAACTCTGATATTCCCAAGGAAGACAGAGAAAGACTTACAAAGTGGCAGGATACCGCTATGCTTCGTAACGGTGCTATGGCAAGTGCAAGACAGACGGAAGCGTTTGCGACTGCTATTGAAAATATGGGTAACGGTGGCAACGGTGAAGGCGGAGACGGTTCTGCTATGAACGGTGCCATGAGCATGATGGCTATGGGTATGATGCAGAATATGATGAATGGTGGTTTTGGTATGAACAACCAGATGAATCAGCAACAAATGCAGCAGCCTCAGATGAACCAGCAGATGCAGCAGCCTCAGATGCAGCCTATGGGACCTGCAAGTACAGTAGCAGAGGGAGCAATTTTAGGATGGACCTGTACCTGTGGTAAAGCAGATAACAGAGGTAAGTTCTGTATGGAATGTGGTCTGCCTAAGCCCGCCTTGGATGGATGGACCTGTAGCTGTGGTCATGTAAATCAGGGTAAATTCTGTCCTGAATGTGGAAAGAAGAGACCTGAGGGTGCACCTCTTTACAAGTGTGATAAGTGTGGATGGGAGCCGGAAGATCCGACCAATCCTCCTAAATTCTGTCCCGAATGCGGAGATGTATTTGATGACAGTGATATCAAATAACGGAGCAGATTAAGTATATGACTTTTTCAATTGTTGGAATTATTATTATATTAGTACTGCTTTTAACTCTGGTAGGCATAATTTATTGTGCCTACCGGAGAATTACGAAGAAAGTCCGTGATTTTTCCAGAATGGCATTTGGAACAGATTCTTTGATGGAAGGTTTTCAGAAGGTAGAAACCGAGTATGAAGAAACGCCCAAATCTGTTTCGGCAGGAACCAGTTTGTATCTGCCACGTATCACAAAGGATTTTCCGGATTTCAACTATGATGAGATGAAAAGCCGTGCAGAAAATGTTTTGGTTTCTTATCTGCGTGCTATTGAGACAGAGGATGTTTCAGGGCTGACAGAAGGGTTGGAAGAATTCAAGGATCAATTGCAGATGCGGATTAATATGAACGCTTCCAGAGGGGAGCGGGAACATTTTGCCCAGACCAAAATTCATAAAACGGCTATTTATCAGTATCGCAAGTTGACAGGAAGATGCAGTATTATTTTTCAGATGGCAGTGCAGTACTATTACCACAAGGAGAAAAATGGGACTATCATAGCGGGTTCTCCCAATAATAAAAAACAATCCCGCTATAATGTGGAATGTATTTACATACAGGACAGGGATTTCCTTGAAAATCTTGAAGATGCTTCTTTGGCACGTAACTGTCCTAATTGTGGAGCACCCCTTTCAGGTATAGGGGCCACAAAATGTGAGTATTGCGGTACTCCCGTTATGGATTTAAATGTAAAGCATTCATGGTATTTTAATAGCGTTAAAGAGGTGTAAGGATTAATTCCGGGGGTGGATTTATGAAAGACAATTCCCAATGCGGTCAGAGTGAGGAAGATGCAGTCGTCATTACTTTGGAGGACATGCTTGCAAGTGCCCAAATAGGTGCTTTATATGTAGATGATTCTCTGTACATCCGCAAAATTATGCCAATGATGATGAAATATACAGACCTGCAGCCGGAGGACGTCGGCAGGTCTATTTTGCATGTCAATTTCATAGAAGGTTATCAGACATTGGAAATTGATATACGGAATGCGATGCAGACGGGGGATTTTGTTGAGAGGGCGTTCTTCATAAATGGACAGAACAGACTGCTTAGAATATACCCACATTTTGCGGCAGAAGGCGTTTGTGGCACTGTTTTGATATTGTCTGATATTACACAATCATTAAAAGCAACAAAACATGAGCTGCAGGTGTTAATGAGCAGTATTCCCGGTGGCGTATGCCGATTTGTGTATGACGGTGGTTTGATGTTGGAATATGCCAATGAGGGAATGTTTGCCCTTATGAAGGTAACACCCGAAGAGTTTGCCACATCCTACGACAACCGTTACGAAAAGGTAATGGATGCTGCACAGTGGGCAGAGTTACAGGAAAAGATAGAAAACACACATAACGGTGAAGTGTTACAGATGGAATACGCAGTACATTATATTGACCGCGGGGAAGAGTGGCGCCTGATGCAGGCAGTTGTACTGGAGTGTTGTAACCGACGGATATTGCAGTGTGTTGTTGCAGATATTACAGAGTTAAAGACTACTTATTTCAGGTTGGAGCAGGAAAAAGAGAAGTTAAATATTATTGCAGAAATGTCAGGAGATTTGCTCTTTGAGTACGATATTGAAAAGGACATTATGCAGTACACAAAACAGAGCGAAAGTATCATCAATGAAGATGAAATCGTAAAGAATTATACGGAAACAATCAGTCGGACAGGCTATATGCATCCGGCAGAAAAAGATAAATTGGAGCAGTTTTGTAAGGCATTACGTATGGGTAAAAAACATATTCATGCAGAACTGCGTAAAAAATACAGGGACGGACGCTATCATTGGGTAGAAGTGCAAGGAACTACCATTTGCGATTTTGCCGGTAAGCCTGTAAAAGTAATCGGTCATACTAAAAATATAGATGAGCGGAAGAAGAGTGAAGAACAGTACAGACGCAATTTGGAAAGGGACTCCATGACAGGTCTGTACAATCGTCAGGCCATTATGGAAAAGGTACAATCCAGACTGGACAAGAAGCCTGCGGGGCAATCAGACTGGCTTATGGTTGTGGATGTAGATAATTTTAAACTGTTAAATGAGAAGAACGGACATCTGGTAGGTGATACGGTTCTTTGCATGGTAGCAGATGAATTAAAGAATACTTTCAAAAAGGGTCTGATAGGTCGTATTGGCGGTGATGAGTTTGTTGTATACTTAGAAAATATTTCCAGGGAAAAGTTGGAACAAACTTTAGGACTGTTAAACGATACCATACAGCGATTGTATAAAGATACGGCACAAAACATGGAAACCTCATGCAGTACAGGAGTGGTATGGCGTAGTGATATAGATGATTTTGACACATTGCTTTCATGGGCAGATTATGCCCTTTATCAGGTAAAACAGGATGTGAAGAATGGCTATTATATCGTAACTCCCCGCAGAGAGGAACCATTGCCGGAGGTTGGATATCTGGATAAGATGCCGGAAGCGGATTATGTACATGAAGAAGCCATTATTAAGAGTGATGAAGAACTGGTAGTATTTACTTTGGAACTGTTAGCCAATGTGTCTGATATGGATAGCAGTTTAAAGATGGTATCTGACCGTATTTGTAGTTTTTATGATATCGACGATATCGCTTATATCGCGTTGCATGATGAAGAAAAATCAAAGAAATATCATTGGAGCAGAAGAGACAAGCGTCAGACTGCGGCACGCGTTTTACAGGATTCAGAAGAGGCATGGGCTTATATTCAGAGCCATTTTGATGCCAAAGGTATGTTGGCACTTCGAAAGAGTGAAATCAGTAAGATGCCCGGTGAACAGGTAGGTTCCATTTTGTTTGTACGTGCAGACAGAGAGCAGGAAGCAAAAGGGTATGTGGCATTTGTAGACAGAGTACAGGACAGAGATTGGGAGCAGGAAAAAGAGAATTTGCAAAAACTGGCCGGTATTCTGGTAAATCATCTGTATCAGCTTTATGATGAAGAAAAGGAAAAAGATGAAATAGACCACCGTATCAATTATGACGGGCTTACTGGTATGCCAAAGTATCAGAAGTTTATTGCTTTGGCAGAAGAGCAGATGCAAAAAATGCCACAGGAAAAATACTATTTTGTATATTCTGATTTTGCAAATTTCCAGTATGTCAATGAAGTATACGGTTATACTGAGGGCGATAAGATATTGGCAGCCTTTGCACAGCGTATTAACAATATGCCGGGGTGTATATGGATTACCCGTGTGACATCAGACCACTTTGTATGTCTGTATCAGGGGGGAAGTGAAGAGAGTATACAGACTGCATATTTAGAAGCAACTTCAGAGTTTTGTAAAGAAATGAATCAAAAATATGATCAGTGTAATCTGATTATGGTATCCGGTCTTAGCAGTGCCAAAGAAGGAGAAGCACCTTCTTATGCCATTGACAGGGCAAATGTTGCCAGAAAATATGGTAAAGATACTGCAAATACTGTGGTAATGGTATACAATCAAAAGATTAAGGATAAAAACGAAGCAGAAAAATCCATTTCTGCCAACATGGTAGCGGCAATGGAAAACGGTGAGTTTAAGGCGTGGTTACAACCTAAGGTTTCTTTAAGAACCGGCAAGGTAGTCGGCGCAGAGGCACTGGTTCGCTGGCAGAGAACGGATGGCAGTATGATTTACCCGGATAAGTTTATTCCGGTATTTGAAAAAAATGGGTTTATTACCAGTGTGGATTTTGCGGTGTTAGAACAAGTGTTGGCGTATTTAAGGGAAGCTATGGACAATGGGGAACAGGTTGTACCTGTATCGGTTAACTTTTCCAGAAGACACAATGAAGACGCGGACTTTGTAGATACGGTTGTGAGCAATCTGGAGAAATACCGGATACCGCCTGAGTATCTGGAAGCAGAATTGACTGAATCCATATTTATGCTGGACTTGGAAACCTTAACCAATAATATCCACAAATTGAAGGAAAAAGGTATTGCCATATCTATTGATGACTTTGGAAGCGGTTATTCTTCATTGAATGTGCTTGCGAATGTAGAAGCCGATATCATTAAACTGGATAGGATTTTCTTAAATTATGCGGATGATGACAAGAAGGCTCCGGTCTTCGTTAAATATCTGGTAAAGATGATGAAGCATATGGGTTATCAGGTTATTGCGGAAGGTGTGGAAACCAAGGAACAGATTTCACTTCTTTCCAATGCGGATTGTGATATGGTACAGGGCTATTATTATGCAAAGCCTATGCCGATTCCTGCTTTTAGGGAATTTTTAAAGGAGTTTAATAAAGAAACATGAGTATTTACGATACATTAAATGAACCACAGAAACAGGGCGTCTTTACTACGGACGGCCCTGTATTACTTCTGGCAGGTGCAGGGAGTGGGAAGACTCGTGTGCTTACCCACCGCATTGCATATCTATTGGACGAAATGGGGGTAAACGGCTGGAATATCCTTGCCATTACCTTTACAAACAAGGCTGCAGGGGAGATGCGGGAGCGTGTTGACAAGCTGATTGGAATGGGGGCGGAGCAGATATGGGTAGCCACCTTTCACTCCACCTGTGTACGCATTTTAAGGCGTTATATTGAGCGTCTGGGGTATGATAACAATTTTACCATTTATGATACCGATGACCAGAAGACTTTGATGAAGGGGATTATCAAGAAACTGGAATTGGATCCTAAGATGTTTAAGGAGAGGAGCCTTTTAAGTGCCATATCTTCTGCAAAGGACGAATTGATTTCTCCCATTGAATATGAATTACAGGCAGGCGGTGACTTTTTCAAAAAGAAAGTGGCAGCGGCGTATAAAGAATATCAGGCAGCACTGAAAAAAAACAATGCACTGGATTTTGATGATTTAATAGTGAAGACAGTGGAGTTGTTTAAAGCAGATGCGGAAGTGTTAAATTACTATCAGGAACGTTTTAAATACATTATGGTGGACGAGTATCAGGATACCAATACCGCACAGTTTGAGTTAATCAGACTCCTGGCGGATAAATACCGCAATCTCTGTGTGGTAGGGGATGATGACCAGTCCATTTATAAATTCCGTGGTGCAAATATCCGTAATATTTTGGACTTTGAAAAGGTATATCCTGAGGCAAAGGTGATTAAACTGGAGCAGAATTACCGTTCCACCCAGAATATATTGGATGCGGCAAACTCTGTAATTAAAAACAACAGGGGACGTAAAGAAAAAGCACTCTGGACGGATAAAGAAGGCGGCAGCCGTATTCATTTCAGGCAGTTTGATACGGCCTATGAAGAGGCAGAATATATTGCAGATGATATTGCCCATAAGGTAAGAAGAGGCGAAGCAGAATATGGTGACTGTGCGGTGCTTTACCGTACCAATGCCCAGTCACGTTTGTTGGAAGAAAGAATGATTGCCGAAGGTCTCCCTTATGACGTGGTAGGCGGTGTCAACTTTTATTCCCGTAAGGAAATCAAAGATGTGCTGGCTTACTTAAAGACCATTGATAACGGCAAGGATGATGTGGCGGTAAAACGTATTATCAACGTGCCTAAGCGAGGTATCGGTGCTACCAGTATGGATAAAGTACAGGATTATGCAGATATGCGCAATATCAGCTTTTATGATGCTTTGCGTGAGTCCAATCAGATTATGACACTGGGCAAAGCGGCTGCAAAAATAGAACCCTTTGTATTGATGATACAGGCCTTTAGAAGCAAGCTGGAATATTACAGTGTAAAAGAACTGATTGAGGACGTACTGGAAAAGACCGGTTATCTCAAAGAATTTGAAGATATGGACGAGTCTGAGGCAGAAGAGAGGATTGCCAATATTGATGAATTAATCAGTAAAGCAGCTTCTTATGATGAAACCCATGATGAGCCCTCATTGAGCGAATTTTTGGAAGAGGTTGCTTTGGTAGCAGATATTGACGGAGTAGAGGGCAATGACAACAGAGTATTGCTTATGACCCTGCATAGTGCCAAAGGACTGGAGTTTGCAAATGTGTATCTGGCAGGTATGGAAGATGGTGTGTTCCCCAGTTATATGACTATTACTGCGGATGATAAGGCAGAGATGGAAGAGGAGCGCAGACTGGCATATGTAGGTATTACCAGGGCAAAACAGGATTTGACACTGACCTGTGCCAAGATGCGTATGCTCAGAGGAGAGACCCAGTACAATCCAATCAGCCGTTTTATTAAGGAAATCCCGACCACACTCCTTGACAATACATTGCCGGCATTACGGAAAAATGTATCCACCTACGAAGAGGATTACGGAGAGGTGCAAAAAGAAACTTATGATTTCAGGCCTAAAGCTATTGTACGCCCCAGGGCAACGGCACCTGCAAGAAAGCCTTTCATTTCACAGGGAATTGGTGCATTAAATGATTTGGCAGGTATTTCCAAGGGTGGCAGTATGGTAGCAGCCGAGACACCCGATTATGAAGAGGGTGACAGAGTTTCCCACGTAAAGTACGGGGAAGGCACCGTCCTTTCTCTGCAGAAAGAACCCAGGGATTACAAGGTTACGGTTATGTTTGATACAGCCGGTCAAAAAATTATGTATGCATCCTTTGCAAAATTGAAAAGAGTGTAGCAAAAAGCAAAGAATCATGCTATACTATTTATAAATTAAGGTATACTATGAGAGTATAGAAAGGTGGGCGTAAATTATGAATAAGTTGGAAACTTTAATTGATATGGTAAAATCTAATGAATTGAAGGTGAGCGAATTGTTAGGAAAGAAAGAAAAAGAAGAAAAGAAATGTAATACCCTGCTTTGGGTACTGGCTATTATCGGTGCAGTAGCGGCAGTAGCAGCTATCGCATATGCTGTATACCGTTATTTAAAGCCGGACTATCTGGAAGATTTCGAAGATGAATTCGAAGATGATTTTGAAGACGAATTCGCAGAGGAAGAGGAAATCTTCGAAGAAGAGGGAACTGAGGAATAGTTCCTTCTGTACAAAGTAAAAATGCAGTTGAGAGGTTTTTATGAAAAAAGGACAGGTATATGAAGGAATCGTAGAACGGGTGGATTTCCCCAACAAGGGTGTTGTGCGTGTGGGTGAAGAGACCTGTATCGTAAAGAATAGCCTGCCCGGACAGAAAATTCGTCTCTGCATCAACAAACAAAGAAAAGGGAAGGCGGAAGGCCGGCTTTTAGAGGTGATTGAAAAATCCCCTCTGGAAACAGGTACTCCGTGTTCCCATTTTGGGTTGTGTGGAGGATGTACCTATCTGTCTTGTGGCTATGAGGAACAGGCAAAAATCAAAGAAGCACAGGTAAAAAAAATTTTGGATAATGTGCTTGTAGGGAAACAGAAGCCATACATTTGGGAAGGTATCAAGCAAAGTCCTAATGTATATGAATATCGTAACAAGATGGAGTTTTCTTTTGGCGACGAGTATAAGGACGGTCCACTGGCACTTGGCATGCATAAACGTGGCAGTTTTTATGATATTGTAACTGTGGCTGACTGCAAACTGGTAGACAGCGATTACCGGCTTATTTTACAGGCGGTGCTTGATTATTTTGCAGAGAAAAATATCAGCTTCTTTCACAGGCTGACCCATGAGGGATATCTGCGTCATTTGTTGGTGCGTAAAGCGGTGAAGACAGGTGAAATTCTGGTGGCACTGGTGACTACTTCACAGAACCCGCAGGCTGTTGAAAACCTGATACAGGGATTTTGTGAGACTTTGAAAACCCTGCCTTTGCAGGGAAAACTTACCGGAGTCTTACATATTATCAATGACTCCGTGGCAGATGTGATTCAAAGTGATGAAACCCGAATCTTATACGGTCAGGATTTCTTTTATGAGGAATTGCTGGGCTTAAAATTCAGGGTATCCACATTTTCTTTCTTCCAGACCAATTCTCTGGGAGCAGAAGTTTTATACAGTACTGCCAGAGAGTATATTGGGGATTTGAGCGGCAAGAAAGCTGATACAGGGCAGGCAGGGACTGACGGTAATGCAGATACAGATATCACTGCTGAGGCGGCAGACAAGTCCGGCGAACCGGATAAAGTTGTTTTTGACTTATATAGCGGCACCGGCACTATCGCCCAGTTGATGGCGCCTGTAGCCAAAAAGGTTATCGGTGTGGAAATTATAGAAGAAGCGGTGGAAGCAGCTAAAAAGAATGCTGAGAGAAACGGGCTTACCAACTGTGAATTTATTGCCGGTGACGTATTGAAGGTACTGGATAATATTACGGAGAAACCGGATTTAATCATCTTAGACCCGCCCCGTGACGGTATCCACCCCAAGGCACTGCCAAAGATTATTGATTACGGTGTGGACCGAATTGTCTACATTTCCTGTAAGCCTACCAGCCTTGCAAGGGATTTGGAGGTCTTTTTGGAAAATGGATACGAGGTGGAAAGAGCGGTAGCTGTAGACCAGTTCCCTTGGACTGCGAATTGTGAGACCATCGCCCTTTTGTCCAAAACCGATAAATTCGGCAAAACAAGTGATACCACCAAAGAAAAGGATACAATTTCAGAAAAGAAAGTAAATTACCGCGAGGAAGAAATCCCGGACTGCGGATGTATTTATGGGTAAATGAGTTAAAAAAATAAGAGGTAGAAAGCTACAGGGGTGCAATTTGCACCCCTGTGGCTTTTTGGATAAAATAACTTTTAGCTTCTTTTAGTAGGAATATTCTCTGGTCTGATAAAGAAAGGTATGGAGTCTGCAATCGTTACCGTAGGTAATGGTGTGGCAGTGTTGCGGTGCAGAAGCCGATTCGTTAAGTTCGTTTTCCAATACTTTGGAAAAACTGAGAGAAGGTTGTCTGTTACCGGTATAACCGCCGGACGAGTTATGAGAATCACGGGTTACCTGTCTTGTATTTGAAGCTGCAGATACTGAATGAATGATATAAATATCAGTAAGTCCGTTTGCTGCGATAATCCCTCCTTGGATGCATATTTGAACAGTATCAGTATTTCTTATATTATATATCGGCACATTTATTAAAAAGTTTAGTACCAATTTCCCATAAAATGACGTGCCATGTACTTTATTTAACTATTGCACAATAGACCGCTTATCTGTAAGATACAATGTGTAAGGGGAGTATTTAAATGTATAAAGCTTTCCGACGGGAAGGAGAATTCTATGAAATTTACAATTGAACATCTGGCTAAAGCCTTCGACAAGAAGCAGGTGCTTAAGGACATCGATTTTACCTTTGAAAGCGGTAAGATTTATGGGCTGCTGGGAAGGAACGGTGCCGGAAAAACAACTTTGTTTAACTGCCTGAACGGGGATTTGAAGGCAGATGCAGGCAAATTTTATTTGGAGGATAACGGTGTAACCCGCAATGTGGTGCCGGAGGATATCGGTTATGTATTATCTACGCCTACGGTACCGGAGTTTTTGACGGGCAGGGAATTTTTGAAATTTTACATGGATATCCATGAGGGTAGTATAAAAGACCCCAAGCCTTTGGATGCGTACTTTGATTATATGAGTATTGCAGAGGAGGACAGGGGGAAACTGCTCAAGGATTATTCCCACGGTATGAAGAACAAGATGCAGATGTTGATTAACATTATTGCAAGACCCAATGTACTTTTGCTGGATGAGCCGCTTACATCACTGGACGTAGTGGTAGCAGAAGAAATGAAGCAGTTGCTTCGTTCTTTAAAGGGAGAATGTATTACCATTTTTTCCACTCATATCATGGATTTGGCATTGGATCTTTGTGATGAGATTGTGCTGCTTAGCCACGGAGAATTGGAAATTGTGGATAAAGCAGATTTAGACAGTCAGGAGTTTAAACAGAAAATTATTGCGGCACTCAGGGAGGAAGGAAATGATTAAGACACTGCGTATTTCTTTTTCTCTCAAAAATGCGTATACGGTGAATGGTATTCTCCATGCGATTAAGCAGATGCCGATACTGAAAAAAATATTACCGGGAACCATTTATCAGGTAAGGGGCTTCAAGATATTTGCCAATGTGTTGTCTGTGTTGTGGGAGATTTTTAAGGCCTTTTTTGGAAAACTGTTGTATTTTGTGATTATGTTTATGGCAGCAGGTTTTTTATATGAATTGGAAGCTGAAAATGAGGGGGCATTTTTTCTGCATGTGTTGCTTTTTCTCTCGGTTATCGGCTCTTACATGAACACGTATATGTTTAATCCTACAAAGGATAAATATTATGCCATGATTTTGCTGGGAATGAATGCAAAAGAATATACACTGGTGAATTATTTTTATGCCATTTTTAAAATTTTAGTAGGATTTACACTGTTCGGCTGTTTGTTTGGCATGATGGCAGGTCTGCCCGTAGGTATATGTCTGCTGATACCGTTTTTTGTAGTCGGACTTAAACTGACCGTTGCGGCATATGATTTGCGGAAGTATGAAAAGACGGGTATTGCCACCAGTGAAAATAAACTGGGTACGCCTTTGTGGATTTTTACTTTTGTGCTTTTGGCAATAGCATATGGTCTGCCCGTAGTGGACATTATGATACCCCAAACGGCAAGTGTTATAATTATGCTTTTGGTAATTGGTCTGGGGGTGGTATCTTTACACAAAATACTGACATTTAAGCAGTATCGGGAGGTTTATCGCGAAATACTGGTAGAGGCAATGACACTGATGAATAGCGCCAGTCAGGGAGATATGGTCAGGGCACAGAGTCATAAAAACATCAGTGCAGACATTAGCATTGAAAGTCATCGTAAGGGCTTTGAATATCTGAATGAATTGTTCATTAAGCGTCATCAGAAAATACTCTGGAAATCAGCAAAGAGAATTGCTGCTATTGCCTTTATATTGTTTGCGGCAGCAGTACTGGTTCTTTATTTGAAACCGGATTTCCAAACAGAGGTCAATGGTATGTTAATGACCATGTTGCCCTATTCTGTATTTTTCATGTATATGATAAATCGGGGCACCGGTTTTACGGGAGCACTTTTTATGAACTGTGACCACAGTCTGCTCACCTATTCTTTTTATAAGAACCCTAAGTTTATTTTAAAACTGTTTCAAATCAGATTGAGGGAAATTATCAAGATTAATCTTCTTCCGGCAGTAGTAATAGGTGCAGGACTGGCTCTTTTACTTTTTGTGTCCGGTGGAACAGAAAATCCGTTGAACTATGCAGTTTTGTTTGTATCGGTCACGGCTTTGAGTGTATTCTTTTCGGTGCATTATCTGACCCTTTATTATCTGTTACAGCCGTACAACGCAGGAACGGAGATAAAAAGCGGTATGTACCAGTTTATGATGACGGCAACCTATTTTGTGTGTTACATGATGCTGCAATTTGAACTGCCTACTTTGATGTTTGGGGCAATGACGATTGTATTCTGTGTACTCTATTGCATTATTGCCAGTATACTGGTTTATGTATTTGCACCAAAAACATTTAAAATCAGGAATTAAAAATATATAACAGAATAAAAGCGGTATTTTTACACAATATAACCGGGTACAATGTGCATGAAAAATGGTTACATCATGCACTATTGTGCCCGGTTTTATGTTGGTATGATAAAGAAAAAACAGTGAGGTCGATGCCGCAATGGTAAGGGAAAAGAAAAGTGAGAATGTAGAGATTGGGAACCGTTTGCGTGAAATACGGGAAAACTTAAATAAATCTCAGGCTGAGCTGGCAGAGATTCTGGATGTGACAGATGACCATTACAGAAAACTGGAAAGCGGCACCACAGGACTTACGATTGAAAAGATTAGATTGTTATATGAAAAATTACAGATTAGTCCGACTTATCTGCTGATTGGAGAAGTGCAGGAAGAGTTTGATTTGGACAGATATCTGGCAAACTGTAACAAAGAACAGAGAGATAAATTGCTGAAAAAGTGTCTGGATTATATTGCGGCATATATTACAAAATAAAAGCAATGTATGAAGAAAAAGGTTTTGGGGAGTTTTATGATGTGACCTATGGTGCCCTTTACGGATATGTAAGAGCTAAAATGGGAGCAGATACAAGTATTGAGGATATTTTACAGGAAACATATTTTGAAGCTTATAAAAAAAGAGAAAAGCTGAAAAGCCATCCGAAGCCTGTCGGATGGCTTTTTAAAACGGCGGATTTTATGATAAAGAATTGGAAACGCAGGAAAGATAATCAGATTGAGTCGTTGGAAATGCTTTCAAATATGCCGGATAAGTTATATGCGTATGGAGAATATGAAAAAATAGAGTGGAAATTAACGTTACAGGAAATATTGTCTGAGAAAGAAGGGGAATTGGTCCGGCTGTATTATCTGGAAAGATACAGTAGTGCGGAAATTGCGGTTTTGTATGGCATGACGGAGGGCTGTGTACGGGTAAGATTGTGTCGTATCCGCCGGAAAATAAAAGAAAATTGTGGGGAGACGACTGGGCGGAAACGCAGGAGTCTTACTATTAGGGCAAAGGAGAACAGGAATGAAAACATTAAAAACAGTGCAGCCCGGCACGACAAAAAATGAAGCAGATAAGGAGGGATTAGGTACAGGAGGTTCAGAGATTAAGAGAATCAGGATGGCGATGGAGGGAATTGCCAGTGCCGGATATGATGCACTTTGTGCAGTGTTGGAATTGGAATTTGCATCCAATGGGGAAGTCTGGCAGTTTTATGATGTACCTGAACAGGTATGGTATGAGTGGAGAAAGACAGAGTCCTGTATTTCTTTTTTTCATACATATATAGCCGGAAAATATCGGGCAGAACAAGTACGAAGAAATTAAACGATAGGAGCGGGCAGAGGTCTTTTGACAAGAAGCTCGCTTCTTTCATTGCATAAACTGTTACATTTTGGTATAATTAAAAAAATATGTTTGGGGGAGATAAACCATGGCATATAATATACAATTTCAGGTGGCAGCACTGGTACTGGTAATTATAACGGCAGTATTGCTGTTGGAAAAAAGGGCTATCAGACTATATTTACAGAGAGATTATCTTTTTTTGTTTGTAGCTTCATCATTCAGTATTTGCTTTGATATATTGTCTGTTGTTGCAATTATGAATGAGGAACTGATAGGCCAGACGCTTACTCATGTAATATGTAAGCTGTATTTGTTTACGATTGCATTGGTGGCCTGTGCCTTGTCCCAGTATACATATAAGGGCGGTAAGAAAGGAAAACAAATGGTTTTCTGGACAAAAGCGGCAAGATTTTTACCGTTGGTGATACAGGTAGCGGTACTGATTCTTTTTCCGGTATCTGTATATCGTTCGGAGAATCTGGTATATACCTATGGGGTCTGCGTTATTACCACCTATGTGGTTTGTTTTATTTATTTGACAACCAGCTTCTTTTTCTCCCTGCTTTATTTTAAAAATATGAACAGGCATTCCTGTTACGCAATCTGGTTTTTGATTGTGGCAGTGCTTATGGCAGCATTGATACAGATGTTAAATAATGAAGTTTTGTTAGTAAGTCTGGCTATGGGTATCGGTATGGTATATATGTATATCAAATTGGAAAATCCGGAGACTTATATAGATAATGAAACCCATGCTTTTAACAATTATGCATGTACGGAATATGCAGAGAGAATGTTACGGGAGGGAAAGCCTTTTTATGTAGCGTACATGAAAGTAGAAGGAATTCGTTATATTAAGGAGGATTTTGGTGGTTATCAGGAAAAGGAACTTTTATGGCAACTGGCAGCTTTTCTGACAGGCGTGGGAGGAAGTAAGATGCCAGTATTCAGAAACGGTTTCTTTTCTTTCAGCATGTTTTGTTCTAATGAAGAAAAATTGAAAGAGACCGTCGAACAGATTAAAAAGCGTTTTTCAACTAACTGGAAGGTTGGTAAGATGCAATTTAAACTGAAATATAGAATTGCATATCTTACGGATTATAAATTGATAAGTTCGGCAAAAGACCTTATCGAAACACTGCAATATTTTGTGGAATACAATGAAACAGAAAAAGCAGTGGTTGAAGTGGATGAGGAAGGTATTGCACGGAAAAATAAGCTGATGGAAACAGAGAGGGTATTGCAGTGGGCAGTGGATAATAATGCCGTGCAGATGTATTACCAGCCTATTTTCTCCATACAGGAGCAGAGGATAACGGCACTGGAAGCACTGGTGCGTATTGTGGATGAAAAAGGGCAAATATTTATGCCGGGGGACTTTATTCCTTTAGCAGAGAAAAACGGTATGATATTGCCGTTAGGTAACAGTATTTTGAAAAAGGTATGTGAATACTGGAAATCGGGCGAACCGCAAAAGCTGGGTGTTGAATACATAGAAGTGAATCTTTCCGTAGTACAGTGTATGCAGGATACATTGGCACACGGCTTTTTAAAGATTATGCAGGATATGGAAGTGCCGCCGGAAAGAATCAATCTGGAAATTACGGAGACGGCAGCAATACATTCAGAATATACTCTTTTGCAGAATATGAGAACTTTGTTAAGAGCAGGTTCCAGTTTTGCACTGGACGATTACGGTTCCGGATATTCAGGACTGAGTAATTTATTAAAGCTGCCATTAAAGCATATAAAATTGGACAGAGAACTGGTGTGGGCATATTTTGCCAATGAAAAATCTGCAGTTGCACTGCGTCATGAGATTGCTATGCTGCATGAATTGGGATTTTCCATTATTGCAGAAGGCGTAGAAGATGAACATCAGTATCAGACCATGAAAGAACTGGGCGTGGAATTTATTCAAGGTTACTATTTCTCAAAACCTTTGCCTACAAAGGCATTGGCAGAATTTTTAGAAAACTTTTCTTATGAAAATTAGAGTGTACTAAGGGAATTGTTTATAAAATACAATGGTAATGTGTGATAAAGGAGGAGCAAAAACACATGGTATTTAAATGTAAAAATTGTGGCGGTAATGTGGTATACAATCCGGAACGCCACAAAATGCATTGTCCGTATTGTGACAGCCTGGAAAGTGAACAAAAAGAAACAACAGGGGAGTCTTTAACAACCTGTATCAATTGTGGTGGTCCCATTGAAGTCAATGAATTTACTTCAGCATCCCAGTGTCCTTACTGTGATAATTATATTATATTTGATGAGCGTGTTACGGGAGAATATACGCCGCATCTGATTATTCCTTTTGTATTCAGTAAAGAGAGAGTTAAGTTACTGCTGCGTGACAAATTTAAATCCTGTGTGTTTGCACCAAGCGATTTTTTGTCAGAAGCAAAGTTAAATTCCATGTCAGGTATGTATGTGCCTTTCTGGATGTATGATTATCATGTCAGAGGCGTATTTGACGGACAGGGTAATAAAATCCGCAGGTGGAGAAGCGGTAATACAGAGTATACGGAAACCAGCGTATATCATATTTACAGAGATATGGAAGTGGATTTTGACAAGATGCCGGTGGATTCTTCTGATGCCATGCCGGATGCCACCATGGATTTGATGGAGCCCTATGACTATAAAGCATTAGAGGCATTTAAAGAGGAGTATATGTCCGGTTTCTTTGCAGAGCGGTACAATCAGGATGCCTTGGCAGGAGAACCCCGTGCAGTGGATAAGGCAAAAAAAGATGCAGAAAGTATTTTAAAACAGAGTATCAGTGGTTATGTGGGAGTACACAGTGCTTTGAATAATCAGGTAACCCTGCAGAGAACCGATACTAATTATGCACTTCTACCGGTGTGGATTTATAACTACAAGTACAAGGGTGAAGATTATCGTTTCCATATTAACGGGCAGACCGGTAAAATTATCGGGAAAGTACCTGTTGCAGCGAAGAAGGTATGGGGATATGGTGCAACTGTATTTGCCTCCCTGTTTACTATAATGATGTTGGTACGCCAACTGCTGTTGATGTTTTAGGCGGGAGGGAATAATAGATGAAACAATATTTTTCATATTTTAAATGGATGTTTATTGTATTGGGTGTATTGGCAGTTATTACAGGCGTTGTGGCAGCAGCCAATGCATTAACTGCGGACAATACCTATGTCAGAGGAAATAAGGAAGCACCCGAACAGAGAGTGTATGATTATGCAGATGTTTTAACAAGTGCGGAAGAAAAGGACTTGGAAGAGCTGATTGCGAAGAGGGAAAGTCAGATTGGCTGTGATATTGTACTGGTTACCATTGATGAATCCTTATATGATATTTATGGTATTACAGATGATACGGATGCTAACTGGGAGTGGAGTATTACAGAATACGCAGAGACTTTTTATTTGGATAACAATTATGGTTTTGATGAAACCGGCACAGAGGGTGATGGTGCTTTACTTTTACATAACTGGCATCCTGTTGAAAAGGGCTTGCATGTGGCCCATGGCGGTAAGGTATGGGACCACTATTCCGATTCCATGATTGCAGATCTGCTGGATGTAATTTATGATAAAGCCAAGGATGATCCTTATGAGGCATATAAGTACTATGTGGAAAATATGTATAGGGAAATGTCCGGCAAGGCCAGTGCTATCAATTTAAATCCGTTTATATTATTTATCATTGCAGTGATTGTGGCAGCTATTTTTATAGCAACCCATATCAAACCCAAAGAGGGGAGCAAGACTACAACATCATCTACCTATGTGGAAAACGGAAGCGTGAAATTCAATGCACAGAGAGATGAACTAATCAATAAATATGTAACTAAGAGGGTAATTCAGACAAGCTCCGGCGGTGGCGGCAGTTCAGGTGGTAGAAGCAGTGGCGGCTCCAGAATGGGTGGCGGTAGCAGAAGAGGATAAAACGTTTGGCAGATGCATTTGGAAAAAGATGCCAGCGTTTGATGAGGAATGAATTTATGAAGAAAAAATGTAGTATTTTTATACTGACTATATTACTTGCCTGTACACTGACCGGCTGCGTGTCGGAAAAGACAAGGGAAGATATTATTGCCTGTTTGGAGAAAGAAGGCGTTATAGAAGATGATTGGGAATTTGAGTATATGATTTCCAATGATGCTTCTCCCATTCCGGATATATATTCTTACGACTATATCTACACCGAGGATGACGAAACCTATGCAGTAAGGATTCAGAACAAAAATAGTGATGACGAATACCTTGTATTTATCTCAGAAGATGTAGAAATAGAAGAGAGCGAATGGACAAATGCAGACGGTGAAACAAAAACAGACAGAGATGTAGTCAACGGCGAAACCATAGAAAGCTACACCCTCAAATACGAACAGTTCCTATGGTTTAAATACATGACAATAACCGACTCGGAAAGGTATTAGTAAGTATTTAAATAGCAGTGCTCTTTTTGAAAGAGTATACACATGTAACTAACAAACGGCATATATCCCTGCAAGAACCTTTAGTCAACGTCGGTGCTTAACGAAAAGGACATCTCAGATGTCATTTGAGTTTAGCATCCGCTACGTTGACTTAGAGCGAAAGCGAGTTCTTGAGGGGATATATGCCGTTTGTTAGCCTATTAACCACATCAAAAAAGCACTCACATGACGGTATGAGTGCTTTTATTTTTTATAAAATATAATCTGAGTCGATTAAGCCATCTTGTTTACTGCAACAGCTAAACGGGATACTTTTCTGGAAGCGTTATTCTTGTGATATACGCCCTTGGTAGTAGCCATGTCGATTTCGCTGGTAGCTGCGGTTAAAGCAGCAGTAGCAGCAGCCTTATCACCGGATTCGATAGCTGCGTATACTTTCTTAATAGCAGTCTTAACACCGGATTTGATAGCTTTATTTCTTTCAGTTTTGGTTTGAGTTACTAAAATTCTCTTTTTTGCAGATTTGATATTAGCCAAGATCTACACCTCCCATTTTCTAATCGTCTTGTTTTTTAAAGAAAATGTTCCATATAGGCCAGACACGGAAGACCCATGTAAACATACGCATATTATTTTAGAATAGGAAGTCCGAAATGTCAATACATATTTCTGCCTTTTTTGCAAAAAATAGTATAAAAATAAATGGCAGAACTAATCTGACAGGTAAAGAAACACAGGAGGAATCCAAAATGAATTGTTTTCAAGGCAGAACGGACTTAGCACTGGAGGCAAGAGAAAGTATTTCAGAGGCGGACGGTACTTTACATGGCGTCATATTGGAAGAAGAGTATGATGAGGAAAAGGATATCAGAGTGACGAAAGTGGCAATTACTACTAAAAACGGTGCAAAAGCCATGAAGAAGCCTATGGGAAATTATATTACCATAGAAGCTCCCGGTATGTTGGAGCCGGATGAAGGGTATCACAGGGAAATTTCGGAGGTGATAGCAGAACAACTTACAGAAATCATACCGGATGTAGAAAAAGAGCAGGAAATACTGGTGGTGGGGCTGGGAAACCGAGAAGTAACGGCAGATGCGTTGGGACCCAATGTGGTGGATAATCTGTTTGTAACCAGACATATTGTCAAGGAATACGGTAAGGCTGCATATAATAAAGAGCGGATGCATGTGGTCAGCAGTATTGAGCCGGGAGTTATGGGGAAAACCGGTATGGAGGCGGCGGAAATTATTCGGGGTGTGGTGGAGCAGACCTCACCTAATGTTATGATAGTGATTGATGCACTGGCGGCCAGAAGTACAAAGAGACTTAACAGAACCATCCAGATTACAAATACGGGTATTCATCCGGGTTCAGGAGTGGGAAACAACCGCAATGCCCTGACGCAGGAGAGCATGCAGATACCGGTTATTGCTATCGGGGTTCCCACTGTTGTAGATGCAGCTACCATAGTAGGGGATGCACTGGAAAGAATGCTGGGAGAGGTCAGTGAAGCGGACAAACGTTGTTATATTGACAGTTGTCGCAATGAATTGACGGATTTGCACAATATGTATGTAACCAGTAAGGATATTGATGCAGTTATCAAAAGGGTCAGTTATACGGTGTCCGAGGGTATCAATATGGCATTGGAACTGTCATAGTCTGTCAGAGTAAAGCATATAACTAAGAAGGGTGGGAGTAAAGCAGACAACCCACATGGTAATGAAAACAGAAAGGCGGGCGGTTTGTGATACGGTTTAAAGAATATGGAAACGGCTTTAAGCGGATTGTATCAACCGCTGTGTTGTTATTGATTTTATTGATAGTTACAGGGGACATGGGAGAACAACGTTTTTTTCTGCCCCTTTTTACATATATGGAGCAACAGGAAAAAGGGGCAGAGTCTGTGATACATAACAGTCTGGCGGCTTTGATGCCTTTGTATGAGTATGGCAGTACTAATACGCAAGGTACTGTTTTTACAGTGGAGGAAACTGAAAATGAAGAAGAGGTAACCTTGAATATTTTGGAAGGAGAAGGAGACGAAGGCAGCAGACCGGATACGGAGTTTGTGCAGGAAGAAAATACGCAGTCGGCTTCGGGAGAAGGGCTGGAGGAAGCAAGGGATTCGGAGGAGGTAGCGTTGCAGGAACTGATGCTTGCTGAAAATCAGGCAAATGCTTATATGGCGGCAGAGAAAGTAATGTCTTATGATTTAACGGTCTATGAGGATTATGAAACTTTGTTGTCCACTTTTTATACCATAGACAGATATGCCTTGGCGGGAAGTGATTTGTTCAATCTGGAAAGCCTTATGTCAAAGGATTTAACATTGGAAAAGGGAGGGGACGGACCCCAGATATTGATTTATCATACCCATTCGCAGGAAGCATTTGCAGACTCTGTACCGGGGGATACTTCCCAAACGATAGTGGGAGTGGGGGATTTTCTGGCAAAGATATTGACAGAGCAGTATGGGTATCAGGTGTTACATCACACGGAGGAATATGATACGGTGCGGGATGATGCCTATGCCAATTCGCTGCCGGGACTGGAAGCAGTATTGGAGGAATATCCGTCCATACAGGTAGTGATTGATTTACATAGGGATGCAGGAAGCCCCACAAGGGAAATGGTTGTGGATATTGGCGGAAGACCTACGGCACGTTTTATGTTTTTTAACGGTATATCCAGAAGTACAAGTACAGGAGACATTGATTATCTTTACAACCCTAATCTTTCGGCTAATCTGGCGTTTTCCTTTCAGATGCAGAAAACCGCAGGAGAATATTATCCGGGGCTTACCAGAAAAATCTATGTCAAGCAATACCGGTATAATATGCACCTGCGGGAGAGAACTCTTTTGGTGGAACTGGGGGATGAAAACAATACTGTGGAAGAGGCAATGAATGCCTGTTATCCTTTAGCTCATATTTTACATCTGGTGCTTTCAGGAGAAGCACAACAGTAACTGATTTTTAATTACTGCCCGGATAGAAAGGTCTTCTTTATCGAGAATGAGAAAGTGGGCCTTTTTATCAGGTGAAATACTGCCGTACAAATTATCCATACCGATGGAACGACAGGGATTGATAGTAGCGGCACGTACTGCATCAGTAAGGGGAATACCCATGGAAACGGCAGTGTGCATACACTCATAAAGGGGAGTTACGCTGCCTGCCAAAGTACCATCTGATAAGGTGGCACGATTATCGCGTACATTTACGGATAACCCGCCTAAACTGTATGTGCCGTCCGGCTTGCCTGTGGCTTCCATACTGTCACTGATAAGAACCATGCGTTCCTTGCCGAAAAGCCGGAAAGCCGCACGCACCGCGGAGGGGGCAATGTGCACGCCGTCACAGATAATTTCTACAAAACACCCGGGACTGTCAAAGGCGGCACCTATAACACCGGGGGCTCTGTGGGTAAAGGGTGGCATGGCATTGTATAAGTGGGTAACATGGTCTGCTCCTTTTTGGAATGCTTCCATGGCAGTTTCATAATCAGCCTCTGTATGGGCAACGGAAAAATGAAAGGCATCATGGCATTCTTTGATACAATCAATGGCACCGGTCAGCTCAGGTGCTAAAGAAACCAGTTTGATAAGCCCCTTTGCATCTTCCTGCCAATCTCTAAGAAGAGATGGGGAGGGTGCTTGTACATATGCCTCATTCTGTGCTCCTTTTTTATGGGCGTTAATAAAAGGTCCTTCCATATGAATACCGATTAAATCTGCAGTGGCAGATGTAGTCTGTTGTGAGACGGCAAAATCGGCTGCCGTTTTACAGATACGGGATAATTCTGCCTTAGGCAGAGTCATGGTGGCAGGGCATATGGAGGTAACCCCTTTGGATAAGGAAAAAGCAGCAATGGTTTCTAAGGCTTCTTTTGTACCTTCGCAGAAATCATGGCCCATGCAACCGTGAAAGTGAATATCTGTAAGTCCGGGAAGTACCAGACAGCCAGAGGCGTCAAATGTAGCATCATCAGGAATGATAGTAGCTTTAAGAGATGCAAAAGCAGGGACGTGAAAAGAGGTGCCTGCTTCGGTGTTGGGAGCACAAAGTTTTACTATCCGGTCTTTTTTGGTTTTGACAGTGAGTGGTTCAAATGTAAAGTTTTCCGTAAAAACAAGTCCGTTTTGTATAATCATAAGAAGACCTCGTTGAGAGTTTATTTGTCGTTTTCATCTTCTAACATACGATAACCCACGCCGATTTCGGTAAATACATAGCGGGGCTGGGCAGGATTAGCTTCAATTTTTCGGCGTATATTAGCCATGTTCACACGCAATATCTGGTTGTTGGAGTCTATATAGGGTCCCCAGATGTGTTCCATAATAAAGGAATAGGTCAATACCTTGCCTGCATTTTTTGAAAGTAGTGACAGGAGTTTAAATTCTATCTGGGTCAAATGAATTTCTGCACCGTCCAATGTAACCATATGTTTTTCGTAATCAATGACCAGGCCTTCTGCACGATAAATTTTGGCAGAGGCAGCAGTCTTGTTGTGAGTATGGCGCAAGGAAGTACGAATACGCGCCATCAATTCACCGGTTCCGAAAGGCTTGGTAATATAGTCATCAGCACCTAAATCCAAAGCCATTACCTTGTCTTGTTCTTTTACACGGGCTGAAATCACGATAATAGGTTTCTGTGACCAGGTCCGTATCTGTTTGATAATGTCCATGCCGTCCATATCAGGTAACCCTAAATCCAGTAAAATAACATCCGGACAGAGCGAAGCAGCAAGACTTAAACCTTCTGCACCGGTAGAAGCAGTCACAACACGGTATTCGCCGTTTTCTAAAGAAGTAGTAATAAAACGGCAGATACTTTTTTCATCTTCAATTAGTAATACAGTAGTTTTATGACTCATAGTTCCTCTCATTCTGCCGCAAAGGCGGCGATGTAATCAGTTCTGTTATTTCTTTGTAACAGGCAGGCAGAAACAAAACTGTGCCCCGGTATCGTGGTTTTCGCCGTAAATTTCTCCCCGATGAGCAGTGATAATGGTTTTGCAGATAGAAAGACCGATACCCATACCCTTATGGGTGTCAGAACTTTTTTCAAAATCACCGGAAGTGCCGTCAAAAAGGTGTTCCAGACGATTTGGGGAGAGTCCTTTACCATAGTCTTTTATCGTAAAGGAAACAAAGGAGGCATCTGCCGAAACAATTAATTCAATAGGATCGATAGTGTCCGAATGCACGATGGCGTTTTCTATCAGGTTAATAATGACCTGTTCTATTAATACGGCATCCATGGGGATAAAAAGCATTTCGTCTGGGACAACGGCATTTACCACGGAATCAGGAAAGCGTTTTTTTAAACGAAGCAGTGCTTCCGAAACTACTTCCTCCACGGATTCCAAAGAGGTATTGATTTGCAGGTTGTCGCCTTGGATGCGGGTAACGGTCAATAGATTTTCTACCATATTTAAGAGCCATTCCGCATCGATATGGATAGAGCTTACCAATAGCTTTTTTTCGGCGTCAGTCAATTTGTCTGTATTTTCCAGATAACCGGAACTGTTACCTAAAATACCGGTTAAGGGAGTTCGTAAATCGTGGGAAACGGCCCGTAAAAGGTTGGCACGCATCTTTTCCAGTTCTGCTTCTCGTAATAGTTGCTCACGCTCTTTAATAATTTTTGCCTGCCGACACAGATTGGAAGTCATGGTACTGGTAATCAGGGTAATGGTCAGCATGACTGCAAATGTTAATGGATATCCTGAAAGCGTAAAGTTTATTTTAAAGAAAGGATAGGTAAATATATAATTTACACATACAACCGCAATCAGGGAACTGACAATGCCGTATGCATATCCGGTGGTATAGCGGGCTATGAAAATCAGTGCCAGTATATACAATAAATATATGATGGCATAGTTGTCAGGAACAAAAAAGAAAAACAAAAAGGACGTCGCAGTGGTAACAACAAGGATACCTGCGGTAATCAGAATATTGACAATGATACTGTGTTCACTGAAAACAGTATACTGGTTTTGACTTTTGTGAGGCATACAGAGTCTCCTTTTTATTCTTTTTGTACTATTTCATTATAATGCGGTGGGGGGAGCGTTTCAACAAGGACTACATAAAAATTTTGTTAAAGATTGCAGAAAAAAGAGAAATAATAGAAAGCATGAATATACTTATGCAGGAAATAGTAAAAACGTCACAATTGGGAAAAAGTTAAGTGCATTTATATTGTAAGAAGAAACACATTGTGCTACTATAAAACCAAAGTTAGACTTTTGCATGGTAAAGCAAAAAAGTTTAAAGAAAATATAATAATTACTACAATGAAGAAAGTAAAAGGGAGAGAAGTAAGGATGGAACCAAATCAGATGAACAATGAACAGAATGTACAACAACCTATACCGCCTGTGCAACAGCCGTATATGCAGCAACCCATGCAGCCGATGCAACAGCCGTATATGCAACAATCCATGCAGCCAATGCAGCAGATGTACATACAACAGCCCGTACAGCCTAAGAAACCGGGTATCGGTGCCAGAATAGGATATTTCTTTTTGTCCTTAACGCCGGCAGCAGCCTGTCTGGTGTTGCAAATCATATTGGGAGCGGTGTATATGATTGCAGCAGGTGTTATAAAGATGATTGTATTTATGATGGAAAATCCCGGTGTATCCCAGGCAGAAGCTATGGAATGCTATTATCAGGCGATTCTGGATGCAGCAACCGGCGGTGTGTTTTTATACCATGTACTGAGTATTCCTATTTTCGGACTGTGGTATTATTTTGGCTGTAAGAGACCGAAAATGAAACAGTCCTTTAAAAACGTATCCGTTAAAGCCGTGATTATTGCAGTGGTAGGCGGCGTTACCATGTGTTTGATGAGTAATGGTATTGTGGGCATTCAGGCATATATCATGCCGGGTGTGGTACAGGATTTTTATGAAATGATGGAGGGTATGGATATCGGTTTTGATATTCTGGCAACCATTGCAACGGTTTGTCTGGCACCTATCGGTGAAGAAATTCTTTGCCGTGGTCTGATACTTTATTATGGAAAGAAAGCATTCCCTCATTTCTGGATGGCAAATATTTTACAGGCAGTATTGTTTGGTGTTATTCATCTTAATTGGGTACAGGGTATTTACGCTTTTGTGGGAGGCCTTTTCATGGGCTGGCTGGCAGAGAAATATCATTCTCTGATACCTTGTATGCTTGTGCATTTTGTGATTAATTTTTCCTCTACATTCTGGATTGATAAGGCATTTTTCTGGTTCCCGGATGAATTGTATGCTTATATCATCTTATTTGTAGTGACGACAGTGATTGCACTGGCACTGGTTTTCTGGGGTGGCTTTTCCACAAAAGCGGGCAGCAAAGCCGAGGGAAAGTAGCGTAACTTTTTCGTAAAGAAATCTTCAGAAATTCTTAATTTGATAGTCAGGTATATAGGGAGTATAATACAAACTGTAAAGAATGTATGTCCTGTAAAACAATGCGGCCACATCTACAGGGGAATTATGAGGAGCATAAATTATGAAGAAAAATAAAATAAAAAAAGTCCTTGCAGCAGTTATGGCAGGGACATTGGCGTTGAGCCTGACTGCCTGCGGTAAAGACGGCAAAGGTACTTCTGCACAAGGGGAAAACGGAGCAGACAACGGTGCATATGTGTATGTGCCACAGTACATAACCTTAAAGAGCGATGAGGAAAGCTGGATATCCGATGTAGTGTTGAGTGGAAACCGATTCTATTACAGTGAAGAAAGCTATGGCGATACCATTCAAAGAGCGTATTACTATCGGGATATGGCTGATATAGATGCTGAGCCGGTATTGGTACTGGATGGTTCCATGATACCAAGTTTTGATGTACATGAGGAAGATAATACAGCTACCAGCACTAATGGGATAATTCCCTGCGAAGACGGTGTAATACTGATTACCAACACATATCCGTTAGTGGATGAAGTTGCAGATGAAGCAGCTTACAGAAGACAGATGGAGCAGACTACTTATAGTATGTATAAGCTGGATGCAGAGGGTAATGAAGTGTTCCGCACGGATATTACGGAACAGATTCAGATGGCAGGAGAGAACTCTTACCTGCAATATACAGGTTGTGATAGAGAAGGTAATATATTTATCACCAACGGTCAGTCTTATGTGTGGGTTTATGACAAGGAAGGAAACCATGTGGCTGATGTAACATTAAGCGGTAATGGCTGGATTAGTACCATGGGTGTAATCGGTGACGGACGTATGGCAATCTTATCGGATGCCGGTGCCCAGATGCAGCTTATGGTTTATGACGAAAAGATGAAAAACTTTTCCGAGACTTATGAGGGGCTGCCGCCCAACTGCTGGAACAGTGATATTGCAGCCACTGAAAAAGGACTTTTATTGCATAATGATACCGGATTGTATGAGTATGATTTAGAAAGTAAGACCTATGAAGAGGTTTTGAAATGGCTTTCCTGCGATATGAATCCCGATTATGTGGATGGGGTAACCTGTATGGCGGACGGCAATTATCTGGTATATATCAATGACTGGGGAACCGGAGAATCCAGTCTGGTAATATTAAAGAAGACGGATGCCTCCCAAGTGGTAGAAAAAGAAACCCTTACACTGGCATGCTTAAGCCAGAGCCAGTATCTGCAGTCAGCGGTAGTAAACTTTAATAAAACCAATGAGCAGTATAGAATAGAAATAGTGGATTATATGGCGTCCATAGACTGGTCTTCTGCAGATGCAGAAACAGAGTACCAGGATGCGATTACACGTTTTAACAGTGATATTATAGCCGGTACCGCGGCAGATATGTTCTATACAGGGGATATTGATATGGAAATGCTGGCGGTAAAGGGTGCGATTGAGGATTTAACTCCTTATTTGGAAAATTCCCAAATAGTAGACAGGGAGGATTTGTTTGAAAAGGTATTGGACGCTTATACGGTAAACGGTATCCTTTGTGGCATTCCCAGCAGTTTTACCGTAAATACATTGGCAGGCAGAACTTCCGAAGTGGGAACAGAGTCCGGTTGGACACTGGAAGAGATGATGGAGTATGCAAAAGAATATCCCGATGCGGATATTTTACCGGAAGCAAATAAACTGGCAATTCTTTATTATTGTATGTTGTTTGACTTTGATTCATGGGTAAACTGGGAAGCGGGTGAATGTTATTTTGACACACCGGAGTTTAAGCAGGTGTTGGAGTTTGCCAACAGCTATGAGGATGCAGTGCTTAGTGTGGATGATTCCAATTCCCTGCCCATACAGCTCAGAAACCATGAAGTGCTGCTTTATACCATGGATTTATCCGAGCCGTACAGCTGGCAGATTGCAGAAGAGATTTTCGGGGAAGAGATTACTGCTATAGGATTCCCATCTTCTTCGACCAATGGTGTTATGGTAATGGGAAATGAAACCATATCCATCAGTGCAGCATCTGACAATAAAGAAGCAGCATGGAGCTTCATAGAGTCCATGCTTACTGAAGAAGCACAGGCAGATGATATGTTCCGTTGGGGCTTCCCTATCAGAATATCCACATACGAGGAACTGCTGGCAGAGGCAATGGAACCCAACTATCAATATGATGAAAATGGTGAAATTGCACTGGATAAAAACGGTGAACCCATAGAAGTGTCCAACTATGGCTATGGCTGGGGAGACTTTGAAATGGAGGTGTATTCCGTATCCCAGGAAGAAGCGGATAAAACATTGGAAACCATTAACCGCATTGATGGGGTATTCAATTACAATGAGCAGCTGATGGCTATTTTAGAAGAGGAAACAGCACCTTATTTTGAAGGGCAGAAGACTGTGGATGAGGTAGCGGACATTATCCAGAGCAGAGTACAGATTTATGTCAGCGAAAGCAGATAATAAAGGCAGGAAAGCGGTGTCCTGCACAGATTGGAGAGTATAGACGTTGGGAAAAAGGGCAAAAGTCGAAAAGACAGTTAAGGTAAAAACAAAATCCACAAAACGTCTCAGAAAACAGAAATTAGGCTCGGGGCTTTATTTAGCCCCCAGCCTTATTGGCGTTTTATTGTTTTTTATTATTCCTTTTATGGTGGTTATCTTTTATTCCGTAGTAGATAATCCCATATCCATGAATTTTGTATTTTTAGATAATTTTAAAAGAGTATTACAGAATGCGGCGTTCCAGACCGCGGTAAAAAATACGGCTACGTTTTCAGCCATAGCGGTGCCCCTGGCGGTAATATTATCGTTGGTACTGGCAATGGTACTGGATGCAAAATTACCTTTCAGAAGCCAGTTTAGGACCTTTTTCTTAAGTCCCATGATGGTGCCTGTGGCATCCATTGTGTTAATCTGGCAGGTATTGTTCCATTATAACGGTGCCGTCAATGATGTGCTGGTAGCACTGGGGCTTGATAAGATTGACTGGATGAAATCCCAGTATTCCCAGATAGTAGTCATTATACTCTTTTTGTGGAAGAATTTAGGCTATAACATGATTCTGTTTATGGCAGCACTGGCAAGTATCCCCAAAGATATTTTGGAGGTGGCAAAACTGGAGAGTGCAACGCCGTTTCAGACATTTTTTCATATTAAAATCAGGTATTTGTCCTCTACAATATTATTTGTAACGATTATGTCCTTAATTAACTCTTTTAAGGTGTTCAGAGAGGTATATCTGCTGACGGGTGATCACCCTTATGATGCGATTTATTTGTTGCAGCATTTTATGAATAATGCTTTTGCAACCTTGGATTATCAGAGGTTATCGGCAGCAGCGATACTGATGTCACTGGTTATGATAGTGATTATAGGTATTTTGTTTATTGCAGAGAACCGTTTCGGAAAGGATGTGGAAGGATGAGAAGGGAAAAACTTACGAGACCACAACCTGACTTTTCTGTTAAGCGGGACAAAAAAAGAGCCAAAAGAAGAAACCGGGTACATACGGTTAAGATTGCCATTGCCACGTTGGTGGCGGCAGCCTTTGCGATATTGTTTTTGCTGCCCATTGTGCTGACGATTACCAATTCTTTTATGTCTTCGTCAGAAATATCCGCCAATTACGGTTCGGTATTTGCTACCAGTGAAAGTGGTGGCAAGGTTTACATATCCGAAAAGGTAAACTTAAAGTTTATTCCGGATATGGTGTCTTTCAGTCAGTACATTACTGTATTGCTAAAGAGTCCGGAATACCTTCTTAAATTCTGGAACTCCGTTGTACTGGTAGTACCGATTGTGGTATTTCAGTTATTGGTGGCAACACTGGCAGCATATGGTTTTACCCGATATAGAGGGCGGTTAAGGGAGATTATCTTTTTTTCCTATATTATACTGATGTTAATGCCTTATCAGGTAACGCTGGTGCCCAACTATCTGGTGGCAGGCTGGTTTAACACATTGGATACCAACTGGGCTATCTGGTTACCGGGTATATTTTCACCCTTTGCGGTGTATCTGCTGACCAAGTTTATGCGGCGTATTCCAACATCGGTTATCGAAGCGGCACAGATTGATGGTGCAGGTGAATGGCAGATATTCAGAAGAGTTTGTTTTCCGCTGTGTAAAGGGGCTATCTGCTCCGCAGCCATTCTGGTATTTATCGATTACTGGAATATGGTAGAGCAACCACTGATTTTATTGTCGGATGCGGAAAAACATCCCTTGTCCGTTTTCTTAAGCAAGATAAACCAGGGTGAAATCGGACTGGCATTTGCGGTGGCAACCATTTATATGATACCCAGTATATTTGTATTTTTGTATGGTGAAGAGTATCTGGTAGACGGTATTACCTATCAGGGCGGTATAAAAGGATAGAGGTTTTGGAAAGGGAGAGAAAATTATGAACGAGAACAAAGGGAAAAGGAGAGAATGGGTAAAAACAGCGGCAATTATCTTTTTGTCCATTATGCTGGTGCTGACATTCTTTTCTAACACAATTATGAACTATTCTTTGCCGGAGGTGGCAGCACAGTATATTACATCCGGTACGATTACTGCGAAGGTACGGGGAACCGGTACGGTAGAATGCAGTGATTTATACAATGTTAAAATAACAGAGTCCCGCAAGGTTACCGGCGTAGAAGTACGTGTGGGTGATACGGTGGCAGTAGGAGATGTTATCTGTTATCTGGAAGATGTGGAAAGTGAAGAGTTAAAGGCTGCAAGAGCAGAATTGGAACTGGCACAACAGGCTTATGACGCGGCAGTGTTAGCAGGAGGATTAAGTGTAGATACCATGCAGAATGCAGGATATACAGAATCTACGTCCAGTTATCGCAGCCAGCTAATCGAGGCACAGAAGGTAGTAGAAGATATTGAGGCAGCACTGGATGTGCAGGAAGAAGCTTATAATACTGCCAAAGCAGCTAAGGAAGCTGCGGATATGGATTTGACGGCAAAGCAGAATGCATTGGCAAATATTGATAACTGGTTAAATTATCAGTATGGTATCAGCAGCGGTAATGCAACTGCTATTGCAGATTTAAATAAGCAGAGAACCGAAGCAGAACAGTTGTATCTGGCAGCACAGAATACTGCCAATGCGGCAAATCTGGAGTTCAGTAAACTGGAAGCAGAAAGAGCAGAATTGCAGGCTGATTTAGCAGAGGCAGAAGCGGAGGTAGAAAGTCTGGCAACGGATATCAATACTGCTATCAGCCTTGGTTCTTTAAAGGATGCGGTAGAAAAGGCAGAAGCTAAGGTAGAGAGCTTAGAAAGCCAGTCTATCGGTGCAACCGTAACTGCAGAGATTGCAGGTACGATTACTTCTCTGTCAGTCAGATCCGGAGAATATACCTCTCCTGATGTACCGGTAGCAGTTATTCAGCCGGAAGGCAAAGGTTTTACTTTAAGTTTTTCAGTAACAAATGACCAGGCGAAGCAGATTTCGGTAGGTGACCCTGCAGAACTGGTAAATTCATGGTGGTATGAGGACGTGACCGCTACCGTGGCTTCTATTAAACCTGACCCTACAGACCCTGCAAAGAAAAAACTGGTAACCTTTAACTTAACAGGTGATTTGATTGAAGGGCAGTCTTTGAGCCTGCAGGTAGGTGAGAAGAGTCAGAACTATGAAATGATTGTACCCAACAGTGCAATCAGGGAAGATAATAACGGTAAATTTATTCTGGTAGTGGAAGCAAAAAGCAGTCCGTTAGGTACCAGATATTATGCAGTGCGGTATGACATAGAAGTGCTTGCTTCTGATGATACCCAGTCTGCCATTACCGGTGCATATGGTTATGAATATGTAATTACAACATCTACGAAGCCTGTAGAAGCAGGGCAGTTAGTGAGATTGCCGGATTAAGGAGGCACGGTTTAGATGATAAATAAAATCATGCGAAGACTGACTGGCAGGCAGATAGCTTTGTTTATCAGCGGCGTTATCTCGGTCATCATTGGTCTTGTGATTATAGGCTATGGCTCGTACACCGTGTCAGGGTTGGAAGACCAGAATATGGCAGAGCGGTGGTCCGATGATGGAGATGTAGCACAGGTCAGTTGCTTCTTTTCAAGAGAGGCAGGGATTTCAGAAGACAGTATAATATCTTTTGGGTACAATCTGACCAAAGCTTTGGAAGAAGCCTCTATTGTCAGTACTTCTGAGAATGAAAGTGCAAGACTTTGGGCAGATGCTTACAGTGCCAGCGGAAAAGTATATATTGAAAGTGACAGGACGGGTTTGGAAATTTCAGCAGTAGGAATTGGTGGCGATTTCTTTTTATTCCACCCGCTTAAATTGGAAACCGGTTCGTATTTTTCCGGTAGTGATTTGATGCAGGATTATGTTATACTGGATGAGGATGCCGCATGGCAGTTGTTTGGCAGCAATGATATTGTGGGACAGATTGTTTATATCAGCAAGATTCCCCATCTGGTTGCCGGTGTGGTAGAAAGACCGGAAGGAAGGCTGGAGGCTGCGGCAGGCTTGGATGCATCGGTTGTTTACGTGTCCTATGAGACTTTGAGTAAGTACGGAACGAATTATGGTATCAATACTTACGAGTTGGTTATGCCTAATCCGGTCAGCGGTTATGCAAAAACCTATGTGATGGAAAATATCGGAGTAGCGGAGAATGAGGTGGAGGTAGTAGAAAATACCAGCCGTTATGAAATGATACCGTTATTCAAACAACTTGCACAGTTTGGCACCCGTTCCATGAGTAGTAAAGCTATTATATATCCGTATTGGGAAAATATTGCCAGAGGACATGAGGACATTATGATGCTGTTATTAGTGATAGCGGTGTTGCTGTTTTTATATCCGGTAGTGCTTTTGATTGGGTTCTTAAGAGGTGCATGGAAGCGCAGAACGTGGACAGCAAAGAGTCTGTGGCACAAGTTTACGGATAAGGTTGACAGACTTAGGGAGAAGCATTGGGCAAAAAGTAAGGCAAGAAAAGAGAAGAAAGAATTGAAAAAGTCAGGGCAAGAAGTAGAAAAGCCCAAGAAGGAAAAGAAGCCCAAAAAGGAAAAGAAACCCAAAAAGGAAAAGAAGCCTAAGAAGGAAAGAAATTCCAAAAAGGAACCTGAAAGTTCAGGTCAGGAAAATGAGGAGGAGAAGAATGAAAAAGTGGAGTAAAAGAGTAATCAGTGTGCTGCTGTCAGGTATTATGATTTTTAGCCTTGCAGCATGCGGTGGCAACAAAAATGATGCTGCCAACAATGAAGAAGCCAAGAAATACGTATATCGTATGGAGGACATTGAAGCAGATATTTTAGATGAAAATACCAATATGTCTACGGCTTGTTTTGCAAATGACAGGGTCTATATGCTGACAGACAGATACTATTACGAAGAAATGACAGGTATGGTAGTCAGTCTGGTATCCTGCAAGATAGACGGCAGTGATGTACAGTCGGTAGAACTTTTGAACACTTTAAAGGAAAATCCTTACTGGGTTCCCTATGATGAGATTCCGGAAGAGGATTTTGAACCTGTGCCTCTTGCAGAATCAGCAATTGCTGTTACGGAGGCGGTAGCCGTAGTAGAACCCCTTCCGGCAGATGAACCTGCAACCCTGGATGAACCTGTGGAAGAGGATGGTGCCGGAGAAGGCGTGGAAGAAGATGTTACCACTTACGAAGATGTTTGGCTGAGTACATATGCATTGGACGCAAACGGTGTATATCTGGTGCTGGAAAGTTCTTCTTACAGCTATGATGTCATGGGCAATTATATGCCGGGCGAAGCAACTTTGGAGTTGTTTGCATATGATTTAAATGGTGAACTGCTTAATAATATTGTTATCAATGATGACCAGAATATGGAATATATGTGGATTAACAATATAACCGCTGATGCAAACGGTAACATTGCCTTGCAGATGGAGCAGTGTATCCGTATTATAGATGCAAGCGGTAAGGTAATCGAAGAAATTGATACTTCCGCAGATGGTTATATTCAGAATCTTTTTGTAGATGAGGAAGGTTTTTTGAATATGGTCGGTTACAATAATGACTGGACCAAGATGTTTTTAAGAACCTATAATATGCAGACCAAGCAGCCCGGCGAGGATATGGAACTGCCCGGATTTTTAACCAATTATGGGATTCGTAATGGTGTAAGCTATGACTTACTTTTAACAAATTCCTCCGGTCTTTATGGATATAATTTCGGAGACGAAGAAACTACACAGATTTTAAGTTATATTAACTCAGATATGGACGGTACATCGATTGACCAGATGTATGAAATGGATGATAAGACTTTGTTCTGTACTTATCATGATCAGGATACATGGGAGACTCATCTGGCTGTTTGCACCTATGTAGACCCGGCAGATATTCCCGACAAGGAAGTTATCAGTCTGGCATGTCATTATCTGGATTATTATCTGCGCAGACGTATAGTAGAATTTAATAAAGAAAGCGAGCAGTATCGTATTCTGGTAAAGGATTATTCCATGTATGATACCGCTGAAGATTATACCGCAGGTGTTACCCAGTTGAATAATGATATTTTAACAGGTCAGATGCCGGATATATTGATTTTGGACAGTTCCATGCCCGTAGAGTCCTATGTGGCAAAGGGTGTGCTGGCAGATATCGGTAAAATGATTGAGGAAGATGAAGAACTGAATATGGATGATTACATGACAAATGTATTCGATGCCTATTCTGTGGACGGTAAGCTTTACAGTGTGATTCCCAGCTTCTATATTTCAACTGTAATGGGTAAAACTGCCGATGTAGGAGCAGAGCCCGGTTGGACTATGGCTGATTTGCAGGCACTTATGGATGCAAATCCCAATGCAAGTGTATTCGGAGAAACTTATACCAGAGCTGATATCTTGAGAAATGTAATGGTAAATAACGGTGCACGTTTTATTGACAGAGATACCGGAAAGTGTAATTTTGAATCACAGGAATTTATGGATGTGCTGGAATTTGTAGCACAGTTCCCGGAAGAATTTGATTGGGATAGCCTGGGAGATGATTACTGGATGTCTTATGAAACCCAGTACAGAGAAGGTGCTACCTTACTTATGAATGTGTCCATTGGTGATTTCCAGGATTATGTATATAATGCACATGGTTATTTCGGAGAACCTGTAACCTTAATAGGTTTCCCTGCTGAGGAAGGTAATGGTGCGGCAGTGGTAGCAAATAATCAGTATGCAATTGCTGCAAGATCTTCTCACAAGGAAGGTGCTTGGGAATTCTTAAGATATTATCTGACAGAAGAGTACCAGACTGATGAGGATGAAATGAACTGGAGAATGCCGGTGTACAAAGAGGCAATTCTTGCAAAACTGGAAGCAGCACAGGAAAGACCTTATTGGGAAGATGAAGAGGGCAATAAAGAGTATTATGACCAGTATTTCTGGGCAGGTGGAGAAGAATTTATTTTAGAGCCCTTGTCCAAGGAAGAAGCAGATGCTTTGTATGAATACATCTGCTCCGTAGATATGGCTTATTCCTACGACGAAAATCTGTATTTAATTGTGGAAGAGGAAGCAGCAGCTTATTTTGCAGGACAGAAGAGTGTGGAAGAGGTTGTAGAGATTATCCAGAGCCGTGCACAGGTTTACATTAACGAAAGCAGGTAAGTTTCTGCTTTCGTTAAAGAAGGCAGGACGACAGTTATGTCAGTGAAAGCAGGTAATGGGCTTCAGTCAGTTCAGCTCCGTGGTCTTTCAGCCATTTTTTATGGGTGGTATAATCAGGCATGACTAAAGCAACCTTATTCCAGAAATCTTTGGAATGATTCATATGTGTTAGATGGCAGAGTTCGTGGACAATGACGTAGTCAATGACTGCGGGCGGTGCCATCATCAATCGATAATTAAAACTCAGAGTACCCGTTTGGGAGCAGCTGCCCCAGCGGGTTTTCTGATTTCTGATAGTAATTTTTGTATAATAGCCGCCGGTCAGTTTTTGTAGTTCTGCACAGCGTTTGGGAAAGTGAAGTCTGGCGGCATTCTGAAAGCGTTTCTTTAAGATTTCTACCTGTTGCTCCTGCAAGGGGGTCAGAGTAGAAGGTGTAGTCTTTTTTATGTGTTCTTTTACCTTTAAGTGGTTTTCATAAATCCAACTGCGTTTTTCCTCTATAAAGGTTTCCAAAGTTTTCCTTGGTGCACGGTAAGGTGCCCTTACCTGTACGGAAGCATCTTCTTTTATCTGAATACTGATACTTTTCCTGTCAGAAAAGATAATTTCACAGGGAAGAGTAAGGCTGTATTCAGAAAAAACAAGTGAATAGGTGTAATTTTGCTTTTTAGCATTTTTTAAAGAAAAATAATTTTTCATAGGGTGCTTTACTAACTTTCATGTTTTATGATTGATGGACAAGCTAATATGGAATGAATGTGGCAATTTAATATAGGTTATTTTACTCCGGCCATTTAAGCAGCATGGCAACTGCACCGGAGTGAACGGTAACAGTACCGCCCTGACCCGGTAAAAATTCATTGCTGATGCCGATAGGAAAATCATTGGTTACGGTATAGGAAGAAAGCGGATATTTCATATTTTCAATAGAAACTACGGATTCTTTTTCTAAACTGAACAAGGATAAATATCCCTCCATGGAAGGCTGGAAATGTCTCACATCTCCGGTGGCAGAAACCATAATCATACCGTCCGCTTCCAACAAATAGCCGTCAGCACCGTTGTTTTTTAAATAGAGCAGACATTGGATATTTGCAAGCGTGTGGTCTAATCTGCCACCTAATCCACCATAAATGCGGAAGGAGGTAAACCCCTTTGCAAGGCCCCATTTTAAGGCAACCAACATATCGGTATCGTCCTTTTCAGGCTTTAATCGTAATACTTTATCGGGATAATTTGTTTCAATCAGGGCAATGGCAGTTGCCATTTCTTCATCCACAGAATCAAAATCCCCAATAATCACATCCGGCTCGATGGAGAGCAGTCCGCAGTAAAAAATGCCGCCGTCCACAGCAATCAGGGTATCGGTTTCTTCGTTGTAGTCGGGAATCTGCGCCACGGCAAAGTCACCGGCACCGATAATGAAGCATTTGCCAGGAGTGCTTTCAGAAGAGTTGCTTTTGTCTTTTGCTATGAAATAATTTGCGTGTGTGGATTGTGTTTTATCGGGCATGGTTGTATTATCCTTTCCGTATATATGTGGTTAATAGTGTTTTGTATAGTTTGATTTTAATAAAAGGATAACAGATTTGATGAGATAGTCAAGCGGGCTTGCTATTTATATTCCAAGGGGAGCATGATATTTATACTCTAAAGATAGTTCGATATTTATGCTCCAAGGATAGTGTGATATTTACGCTCCAAGGCTAGTGCAATATTTATGCTTTAACGATATGTGTAAAAATTTGGAGACCACTTTTGGGTATATATTAAAAAAATCAGTGTTAGTACCCAAAAATGTCTTGAATAACAGGATTTTGCGGAGCTTTTGGGTATATAGAAAAAATCTTCTGACAATACCCACAAAAACACGATTTTGTGGGTATATAGACACAAATTTTTTGTATATACCCAAATGAGTTTTTGAAATGATTTTGTAGGATGAAGAAGAGGTCGTAAAATAGACATTATGTCAGGCTTTTTACATAAATCTGGCATGGATTGGCTTCATCCCACAAAGTAGGAAAACATTCCAGTTCTTTGAAACCCATTCGCTCGTAAAAAGCGTTGGTAATATCGTATTCTCTATAATACCCTTTTTTAACTGTTTTGACTTGAAGAAAGTAATAGCCATGCTCTTTGGCATAGGTTTCCGCTTTATGAAAGAGAGCAGTACCGATACCGGTTCGATGATATTCCTTCAAAACGCCGCAGACATGGATTTCGGCAGTGTGCGGAGAAGTTTCCTTTAGGGTCATAAAGCCGATAGGGGTATCTTTATCCGAGTCATCGGCAGTGGTTTCCTCATTTGATGTGCGGTTATTTGCGGTATTTTCCTTTGGTGCCATACAGGAAAAAAAAGGTAAATCTTTACTTTCTGAGATATAATTCTCTGTGCTCTCCGGAATGCCGAACCACTCCGGCAGAGCATGGAGGATAGAGGCGGCAATAGCCGCCTTTTGTTTTGAGTCAGTGATATGGGTAATCATATTTGGTTCCTTTTAAAGATAGTATTCAATGTTTATATGTTCCTAAGAAAGGGATTACACCGCAAACTGCGCCATATACAAATCATAGTAAGCCCCTTTTTTGGCAATCAGTTCGGCGGCTGTACCTTGTTCTAAAATGCCACCCTTGTCAATAACAAAAATCCGGTCTGCTTTCTGGATGGTAGAAAGGCGGTGGGCAATGACAAAGGAGGTACGTCCTGCGAGAAGAGTCTCAATACCTTTTTGTACCAGCAGTTCGGTTTTTGTATCGATGCTGGAGGTTGCTTCGTCCAGTATCAGGATACGTGGCATGGATACAAAGGTACGGGCAAAAGCCAGTAACTGCTTCTGACCGATGGAGAGTCCGCCTCCACGTTCGGAGAGAACGGTATCATAGCCTTTTTCCAGTTTGCTGATAAAATCGTGTGCACCGACCGCCTTGGCAGCGGCAATAATCTCTTCATCAGTAGCATCTAATTTTCCGTAACGGATGTTATCTTTAATTGTGCCGGAGAATAAGAAGTTATCCTGCGTCATAATTCCCATGCGGCTTCTGAGACTTTCTAAAGTTACATCTTTTACGTCTGTGCCGTCAACCAACACCTGACCGTCAGTAGCATCGTAGAAGCGGCTGATAAGATTGACAATGGTAGTTTTACCTGCACCGGTAGGTCCTACCAACGCAATGGTTTCACCGGGCTTAATGGTAAAGTTTACTTTCTCCAATACCTTGATGTCCGGTGCATCGGAGTAGGCAAAGGTAACATCTTTAAAGGTCACTTCACCCGTAATATCAGAAAGTTCAGTAGCGTCTTCTTTATCTACAATGGCAGAATCCGTATCCAGCACTTCAAAAATACGTTCCGCGGCAGCTACATTGGTAATGAGCTGATTATAAAAACTGCTTAAGTTGGCAATAGGGCTCCAGAACATATTGATAAAGTAGCCGAAGGAAATCAAAAGTCCTGCGGAGATGCTGTCAATGCCCAAAACCATGATACCTACATAAAAGAGAGCAATAGTACCTACACCCCAGCAAATATCAATAATGGGACCAAATGCATCATTTAACCGTACAGCCTTACGGAAGGCTGTGAAATGTTCCTTTACCAGTTCGTGAAAGGTTTCCTTGGTTTCTTCTTCAGCGGCAAAACTTTGGATAACCCGTATACCGGAGATGTCTTCATGGATAAAAGCGTTTAAATTGGAGGCCTTTTTTCTGAAAAGCTGCCAACGCTTGTGGGAAAATATCTGGATACATGCCAGTCCTATAATCAGTACCGGCAGGGTGGAAAGGCTTGCTAACGCCAGTAAGGGACTTTTTGCAACCATAATCACAACTACGGCACAAATGGTAATAAAGTCCGGAATCAGAGTGGTAACACTGTTGTTTAACACGTCCTTTAAGGAATTGATGTCTCCGATAATACGGGAGAGAATTTTTCCTGTGGGACGGCTGTCAAAAAAGTGGAAGTCCAGAGTCTGAATATGCGTATACAGTTCCTGACGGATGGTTAAAAGGACGCTGTTGCAGACCTTAGCCATAATGTACATACGCAACTTCACAAGCAGAATCATAATAATATTTAAAATAATGGCGAAGGCAATCAGATATATAAGTCCCTTGTAGTTGCCGACACCGATATAGTCGTCGATGGCAGCCTCTATAAACAGTGGATTCAGTAAGGAAACCAATACACAGTAAGCCATAATAAAAAGTACACCGATGACTTCTTTTTTATAAGAGAGCAGATAGGAGAAAAGCCTGAGGAGAGTTTTTACTTTCCCGGTTTCTACCGACTGTTCATCGTCTTTGAAAGAATTTATTGCCATGGATTACACCTCCTTTTCTGAGAGAAATTCACCGTATTGTGCCATGTAGGTTTCATAATAAAGCCCCTTTTTGGCTAGCAGTTCGTCGTGAGTACCGCGTTCTGCAATGTGACCATCTTCAAGGAAGATGATTTCATTGGCACCCCGGACAGCGCTGATACGGTGCGCGATTACAATTTTCGTTGTGTTTTCCAGTTCTTTTAAGGTTTTAAAAATTTCATGTTCCGTCTCCATGTCAAGTGCGGAAGTGGAGTCGTCAAGCACCAGTATGGGTGCTTTTTTGGAAAGAGCACGAGCAATGCTGATACGCTGTTTCTGTCCACCTGAAAGACCGACACCTCTTTCTCCGATGACGGTATCGTAGCCTTTATCCAGACGTTCAATAAAACTGCTGGCGGAAGCAGAGGCGGCAGAGTGCTTAACTGTTTTTCTACTGATTAGCTGCTTTTTTCCCAGACGGATATTTTCATCAATGGTATCCGAAAAAAGAAAAACATCTTGCATAACAGGTGATATGTTTTCTCTAAGCTGTTTTAAACTAAGGGAACGGATATCTACATCATCCAGTTTGATACAGCCCTCCGTACAATCGTAAAGTCGTTGCAGCAAATGCAACAGGGTACTTTTACCGGAGCCGGTAGCCCCCATAATACCTAAGGTATTGCCTGCCTCTACGGTAAAGCTGATATCCGAAAGAATGGTTTTGTCCTCCTTTTTGAAGCTTACGTTTTCAAAAGAGAATTTACCGGTTACGTTAGGAAGGATAACCGGATTTTCACATTCCTGAATGGAGGCAGTCTGAGCATAGAGTTTTTTTATCTTTTTGCCGGAAGCAATGGCAGCGGAAAAACTGTTGGTAAGCCAGCCTAACATTTCCATAGGCCATACAATATTGGTAGAATACTGTACGAAAGCACCCAAATCACCTAAAGTAAAGGCACCGTTTTCCCCACCGCCGCTGATATAGATATAACCGCCTGCCAGTAAAACAAGTAGAGGTAATATCTTGCTAATCAGGGAAAAATACGGGTGATATTTTACAAAAATCTTGGACTGCTGCATATTTAGGTCATAATAACGCTTGTTATGTGAAAGGAATTTGCCGATTTCAAATTTTTCGCGGGCAAAAGCCTTAACGGTACGCACGCCGGTTAAGTTTTCTTCCGCAACCGTATTTAACTTGGCATTTTCCTCACTGATGGCGTCATAAACCTTATCCAGCTTACGCTCCAGATAAATTGCCAGTATGGCACAAAATAGCATGCAGGCAGTGGGAATAAGAGCCAGCTTCCAGTTGGATGTAAACATACAGAATAGAATAATGGAAACATGCACGACTACTTCAATAATCAGCATGCCCACATAGCCCATGCCGTCCCAGATGCGGTCCACATCGTCCTTGATACGGGACATCAGTTCACCGGTTCCGGTTTTGTCAAAAAAGTCTGCGGAAAGTCCCTGTATATGCTTAAAAATATCTTTTCGCATGGAAGCAGCAATTTTTGCCCCTGTAACGTCAAAGGTATATTCTTTGATGTAACCGAAAATGAAACGTCCCACACCGATTGCTAGAATGCCTAACAGGATACCGGTCAGGGCATCTATATTGCCGTTGCCGATAACGTCGTCAATAATCTGTTTGGTAAGCAATGGTGAAAGCATATCCAGTGACGTACAGGTTACCAGACTGAAAATTGCCAATAAGTACGCCGGCAGATGTCGTTTGATATGTGTTGATAGTTTTAACATTGTTGTAAATCCTCCAAGCCTCAAAAGGGCATATTATTTCATAGTAAACAGTCTGCTACATGGATTTTTCTTCATAGGAAATACGAAAGGGCTATGAAACAAAAAAGGCCTGCGGCAGAAACCGCAGACCATGGTGATTTTGATTAAGTTCTTTGACAGTGCAAAGCTGACCGATTAGGAAAACTTTACAGGATGTCGCAAAAGCGGTAATCAATAAAACACAGTGTTATGTCCTTTTGAGGTAACTGCATAAAATAACGAATATGTTGTTTGTAAAGTATTTGTGATGTTGATTTTTAATTCTCTGTTATTCATGTCATTTACCTCCTTTTCTCAAATTTGATTTGTTTGTGAATTGTATCAACTGCTTTTTAACATACGCCACATTTTACCAGTTGTCAATCCCTGAAATGAAGAAATAAAAAGTAGCACATGTTATGAAATGAGTGTAATGGTTAATAAATACATCATATGTATTTAGGCAAATTTATTGTCAATGTTGATGACGGCAAAATAATTTTCGTCCAGAGATTTTATATGGTCGGAAACCAGTTGGCGGACTTCCTCATCACTTAATTTGAATTTGTAGGGCAGTAGAATATCAAAAATAATATTGGTGTGAGTGGGTCCTTTTACAATACGGAAATCGTGTATGGAAAGTGACTCGTCAAGGGACAACAGATAAGAAGCAACTTCTGCTTTTAAGCTATTGACTACGGGGTCGTTGGTACAGACAGGGTCCATATGGATAACCGCATTGCATCTTAATTTGTCTTGAAGTGTCCGCTCGATATTATCCACCATATCATGTAACTCTAATATATCACCGTCGGCAGGAACTTCTGCGTGAAGTGAAATCATAAGTCTCCCGGGACCATAGTTGTGTACAATTAAATCGTGAATACCGAGTACCCCTTCATAGGATAATACAAGTGACTCGATTTCTTTTACAAATTCCGGGTCCGGGGCCTGCCCTAAAAGAGGATTTAATGTATCCTTTGCGGACATAATGCCACTGTAGAAAATAAATAAACCAACCAGAATGCCGCAAATACCGTCCAGATGCAAAGTCGTATAATGAGCAACCAGTGTAGAAATAAGGACGACGGAAGTGGCAAGCGTATCGCTTAAACTGTCAAGTGCAGTGGCTCGAATGGCTTCGCTTTGAATCTTTTTACTGATGGAACGGTTATATAAGAACATATAAAGTTTAATCACGATTGAACAAATAAGAATAACAACAACTGTTATTGTACAAACGGTATCTTCCGGCTTTAGCAGCTTGGAAATAGAAGATTTTATCAATTCAAATGCCATAAACAAAATAGCAGCAGAAACTGCAAGACCGGACAAATACTCAATACGTCCATGCCCGAAGGGATGGTCTTTATCGGGCTTCTGACCTGCTATTTTAAAACCAATCAGTGTAATGACTGAAGAAGCCGCATCGGATAAATTGTTAAAAGCATCTGCGGTAATGGCAATAGAATGACTCAATGCACCGGCAAGAAATTTACCGATAAAAAGCAAGACATTAAAAAGAATACCTACTGTACCGCTTAAGAGACCGTAGGATTGTCTGACTGCCGGTGATGAAGTGTCAGTATAATTTTTGATAAAAAATTTCGATAACAATGTAATCATAAGTATGTACTCCCCATGAAAATTAGAGATATTACTTTATTTTATTCTCTTTTTGGCAAAAATACAATGCCTGCGACAGAAATCTAAACGTTAAAATTGTGGGAAGTTGCTATTGCATGTTTAGTTAATTACAGTTATAATTTTGTGGAAACGGCAAAATGAAGAATTAAGACTTTATGAAAGGAAGGATATAAATAAAATGAGTAAGAAAACCACAGTACTTATGATACTGGACGGCTACGGCCTCAATGATAAGCAGAACGGCAATGCGGTAGCAGAAGCCAAAACACCTGTGATGGACAAGCTGATGGCAGAGTGCCCTTTTGTACGCGGTAACGCAAGCGGTATGGCAGTAGGTCTGCCTGAGGGTCAAATGGGTAACTCCGAAGTTGGTCATTTAAATATGGGCGCAGGACGTATCGTATATCAGGAACTGACCCGTATCACCAAAGAAATTTCTGACGGTACTTTCTTTGAAAATCCCGCACTGATGAAAGCTATGGAAAACTGCAAGAAGAATAACAGCGCACTGCACTGCATGGGTCTGTTATCTGACGGTGGTGTTCACAGCCACAACACTCATCTTTACGGTTTGTTAGAGATGGCAAAGAGAAACGGTCTTGAAAAAGTATATGTACACTGCTTCTTAGATGGTAGAGATACCCCTCCTGCAAGCGGTAAAGATTTCGTATCCGCATTGATGGATGAAATGGAAAAAATCGGCGTAGGTGAAGTGGCTTCCGTAATGGGCCGTTACTACGCAATGGACAGAGATAACAACTACGACAGAGTAAAACTGGCTTATGACGCTATGACTAAAGGTGTGGGCGAAACCGCAGCCTGCGGACGTTGTGCAGTACAGAACTCTTACAACAATGAAGTAACCGACGAATTTGTAAAGCCTACCGTAGTATTAAAGGGTGGCGAAGCTATGGCAACCGTAAAAGACGGCGATTCCGTAGTATTCTTTAACTTCCGTCCCGACCGTGCAAGAGAAATTACCAGAGCATTCTGTGATGATGATTTCAAGGGCTTTGACAGAGAAGCAAGAAAGGATATCGTATTCGTATGTTTCTCTGATTACGATCCTACCATCCCCAATAAAGATGTTGCATTCCACAAGATTGCAGTTACCAATACCTTTGGTGAATGGCTGGCAGCAAATGACATGACCCAGGCACGTATTGCAGAAACTGAAAAGTATGCACATGTAACCTTCTTCTTCAACGGTGGCGTGGAAGAACCCAACAAGGGCGAGGACAGAATCCTTGTAAATTCTCCCAAGGTTGCAACTTATGACTTAAAGCCTGAAATGAGTGCTTACGAAGTATGTGACAAGTTAACCGAAGCTATCAGAAGCGGTAATTATGATGTTATTATCATTAACTTTGCAAACCCTGACATGGTTGGTCATACCGGTGTGGAAGAAGCAGCGATTAAGGCTGTGGAAGCGGTAGATGAATGTGTAGGCAAAGCAGTAGAAGCTATTAAAGAAAACGGCGGTTCCATGTTTATCTGTGCTGACCACGGTAACGCAGAACAGTTAGTGGACTATGAAACCGGCGAACCTTTCACCGCACATACCACCAATCAGGTGCCTTTCATCTTAGTAAACTATGACGAAGCTTACACCCTGCGTGAAGGCGGATGTCTGGCAGATATCGTACCTACCATGATTGAGATTATGGGTAAGGAACAGCCTGCGGAAATGACAGGTAAGTCCTTGTTGATTAAGAAGTAGGATTTTATTGAGACGATGTTGACCGGCGGGTATGGTACGGTCAGCTGAATAACAATTTTGAAAAAGCTAATTCGCTCATTTGGATACCTTTGCAACATATTCCAAAACTCGCTGCGCTCGAACAGTTGGAATATATTGCAGGTATCAGCAAATGGGCGAATTGTTTTTTCACAAATCTTTCATAAAAGCTGACCGCACCATACCCGCCGGTCAAAACGTACAACAAAATGCCCTGTGATAGGGAGGGGAGAAGACAGACAAGTATAAACAGGCGGTTCCCTGTAGCGGAATGGGGTTGTTGTCGATGCTTTTTTGGTGTGTTATAATTGGTTTTATAAAAGGAATGGAAATTTGAATTTTACGAAGAGATGAAGAACCATTGTAGAGAGTAAAATCTACAGTGGTTTTTTAATGAAATAAATGGATTCACTGATAGGATGAATAGTGTTATATATATTGACAATCTAACAACTGTTAGATAAAATATGTCTAACAGTTGTTAGGTGGAGGCGTTTTATGAATTCGACAAAAGAAAGAATTTTAGATGTTTCATTAGAATTGTTTTCCCAAAGGGGATATTCCGCAGTTTCGAT
>JAFUNK010000006.1 GCA_017482205.1 Lachnospiraceae bacterium | reverse complement strand
TCTCGCTCGTGCCGAACGTAACGGTACTACGCATTCTCCTTCGCAAAATTGCTCGTAGAATGCAAGTGCCGACGTCCGCCAAAGGTCTGCGCCGGAAAGCTTTTTACAAACGATTCGGAAACCAGCCTATTTTGCAACAGCTTCTTCCCCATATAAAGCCCCAAAAGACCCGGTGGCGATATAGAAACGGCCAAAGGTACGACAGTCGCCGTCGATACTGTTGATTTCACCGTACATTTGTGAGGGAGTGTTGAGTTTTAACCATGTTTTTCCTTGATCCAAGGAGCGGTAAAAACCGTAGTCACCGTTGATGATACCACTGATATAAAAAGCCTTGTCCTCGGTGATGTAGTCGCCGTCCGGTCTTAACAGTCCCAGACCGAAACGGTAAATTATATCACCCTCTTTACTGATTTTAGTCAAAGACAGTGTATCAGATATGCTGTCATAAACCATTTTATAAAGGCCGTGCTCTCCCGTAGCTATATATAAAAGGCCTTCTTTGCCGGACTCGGCACGTATTTCTGTTTTGTTGGAACAGTCGATTTTTCCGAAATTTACCATGGGAAAATCGGCGGGAGTGTTATAACGGTCAAAGGTAGCACCGCCATCCTTGCTGATGTAGAACTGAGAGGCCTCGCCGAAACCATACATAAGATTGGAATTGACGCGGTCTGCGTATACCTTCATCAGAGGTGTTTCGCCTGTTATGCCGTTGATTTTGCTGAGGGCAAAGGTCTGACCGCCGTCGTGACTGTGAAGTACGGCATCTATTGGTAAAAGAAGGCGCTCAGCAACAGACCATACAATATTTTGACAGTCAGGAGACATAGCTACCCAGCCGGAATTGACATTGGGGTGTTCAATCCGCTCTAATAAAGCGTCCGTACGCCTTGACAAGCCGAAAGGCATGGGCAGACGGGTAAAAGTTCTACACTGGTCGTAACTGATAATCAGACCGCCTTTGGTTCTGCCGGTCCAGTTGCCTCTGGGAGTTACAATTACAGTCTCAGGAGTTATGTCGGAAAAGTCCGCATTGATGCAGGTAATGTAACGATTACCGTTTTCATCGGCAAAGGAATTGTCACAGGGAGCATTCAGGTCGCGGAATGCAAAAGCCCCCAAATCACCTACAATATCAATTACCTGCACTTCACCTGCAGGCATACCGTATATGTTCAAATGTACGGTTTCTTCGATTCCCCCACAGCAGTCACTGAAAACAGCGGTTTTGTCAGTAAAATTGTGACTGACAAAAACACCGGTTCCTGAATTGAACCAGATTTCGTCAGGATTAAAAGGGTTAAATTTCAAGTCACTTAACCAGTGCACCAGATTGTGACCACCGTTACAGCAGGGACGCATGTAAGGGGTCTTAAAATCCATAAGACCTATGGAAAGGTCATAAAGTTTGGCTTCCCAAGTGTTTCCATAATCATAAGATACAAAAATCATATCGCCGTCATCCTTGCAGATGGTAGAACAGGCAATCATTCCCGGGCGGGCACTGCCGTTTACATTAGTGGCAGAAGTGATGCCGGAAAAGCCGTATTCCAAAAAGGCAGGATTATCTGCAAGGGAATAGGGACAGGCAGCAGTGCCGGAAAGACCGGTTGTAACTTTAGCTGAAATATTCCCTGTGGTATTACCTGCGTAGGGTGTGATATCTGTATATTGGCTAATTTTACCATTGGCATCAAAAGAATACCGAAGTACCCTGCCGCCCAGCACATCGCCTGTATCACAACTATAACTGCTTTCTAAAATAAAAGCGCGTTTTCCGGTAACGGCACAGGTAATATACAGATAAGTGCCGTCATAATCTGCACGCTGTGCTACCAGTCCGGATAATTTGGAGGTTGCAAAGTCTATATTTTCGGGCATGGGAAGTTTTTCAAAGGAAGCTCCCCTGTCATAAGATACATAAAGGCTGTGTCCACGCATGTGACCGGATATATGGGTCGCTCCGGCACAACCGGTTACTATGGTGTTGCCATCGGGAGAAATCCAGACTAGGGTCATCAGCTTTTCATTATTTACAGACAATTCTTCCCAGGTATTGCCCATATCGGTGGTGCGTAACAGGCCACCTTTCTGGCTGGCATAGTAAAGAGTATCATCGGCAAGAGGGTCAGAAACCAGCCGATATCCGGTGCCTCTGCCACTCCAATTACCGTGAACCAGAGTAGGAATGGGTTTGCGGATAAAGGTCTTACCACGGTCTTCCGATATGGATAAAAGCCCGCATGCTCTATCATGTACGCCGCTGATAATAAATAACCGGTCAGGGTGGTTGTCATCTAAAGCGATGGCAGATGGGTAGGTTTCACTTAAATCGAACATGGTAACATCGGTATTAAGAGGAGCCCACTTTTGAGAATCGTACTGATAACGGTATGTACCGCCGATATCGGTACGGATATACAATGTATCAGGATATTTTTTAGAAAAAAGAAAACCGGTCACGTAACCGCCACCGGGAATGGGTAAATTTTTATATTGATAAGGAATGCCTGTGGACATATGAATTCTCCTAATCCTCAATATCCTCGCTGGCAGCAACGGCTGATGTAACGGAAGCCACAACAGCAACAATAACAGCAAAAAGAATAACCAATAATCCGCCACCTAATAAGATAAGAAGTTCCATGACAATCTCCCTTCAAAAAACAATTTCTGATAATTATTATAGCTTGTTTCCTTTAAAACTACAACTCTATTTGCGAAAAAAATGAAAAACATATGGGAAGAATAAAAGTGCACAAATTTTTAGGGAAAATTCGTAGGCAGAATTCACAAACTTTGTCATTGATTAAAAAAAACGCTGACATTAAAAAAACGGATTTGTTAAAATTATCATATAAGGAGGGATTTAACGTATGTTTGCAATTGGTGAGTATGTAGTATGCGGGAATAACGGAGTATGTCTGATAAAGGATATTACTACACTGCGTATGAACGGGGTTGATAAAAACCGGAAATATTATATTTTAAAGCCCGTATATGCAGAAAGTTCTACGGTATATGTACCGGTGGATACTTTACAGGCATCTATGCGAAAAGTGCTTTCCAAGGAAGAGGCAGACCTCCTGTTGGCAGCCATACCGGAAATACAGATATTGACAATCCGGGATGAAAAAACGGTAGAACTGCAATATAAGGAATGTATGCAGTCCAATAGTTGTAGCGAATGGGTAAAACTGTTAAAGACCCTGCATTTCCGTAAAAAGTGCAGATTAGAAAAGGGACATAAGGTAACAGCTGTGGACAGCAGATATTATAAGCTGGCAGAAGAAAATTTATGCGGAGAACTGGCGGTAGCACTCGGAATGAGCAAAAGTGAAGTGGAAGAGGTCATTGCCGACAAAATGGAATGATAAAAGCTAAAGACCACACTTTTCTATGCCGATATAACAGTATAAGGATTGTAAAAACAGGCAGTTGTTGTTATATCACGGAAACGGAGAGAAGATTGTGATTACGATAAGTCTTTGCATGATTGTAAAAAATGAAGAGAGAGTTTTAAAGCGTTGTCTGGATTCCGTAGCGAACCTGGTGGATGAATTGATTATTGTGGATACCGGTTCTACGGATGCGACTATGGAGATTGCAGCATCCTATCCAAAGGCAAAAGTATATGAGTTTGCATGGATTAACGATTTTGCTGCCGCCAGAAATTTTGCATTTTCAAAAGCAACGCAGGAATATATCTATTCGGCGGATGCAGACGAAGTGCTGGATAAGGAAAACCATGAGCGTTTTAAAGTATTAAAACAAGTATTACTCCCCGAAGTAGAAATTGTACAGATGAAGTATGGTAATCAGCTTCGGTTTGGAACTGTCTACAATTATGACGAGGAGTACAGACCGAAGCTTTTTAAACGCCTGCGCACCTTTGAGTGGGAAGAAGCAATCCATGAAACTATTAGAACAACACCTGTTATTTTTGATAGTGACATTGTGATTACCCATATGCCTGAGGGGTCTCATGCCGGCAGAGATTTTGCAGCATTTGAATGTTTGACTGCCAATGGAGAGAGACTGTCCAAACGTCTGCACAATATGTATGCAAAAGAACTTTTTATTACCGGCACGGATGAGGATTTTGTGCAGGCTGGAGCTTTTTTTGAAGAGTCTGCCTCCGATACGGACAGAACATCGGAAGAAGTAAAAGAGGCCTGTCTTGTGGCAGCGGCAGCGGCAAACAGAGCAGGAGATGTAAAAAAGTTTTTTAAGTATGCCATGAAGGTAATTGCCGATAACGGTTGTGCAGAAATCTGTTGTGAACTGGGAGATTTTTATATGGCAGAAAAGGATTGGCAGGAGGCAGCAATTTGGTATTACAATGCCTGCTATGAGACTGAAGCTATATTGACATTAAAGAGTCAGGGCACAGAAACATTGAAAAAACTGGCAGTTTGCTATGAAAAAATGGGTCTGCCCGAAGAAGCGGCACTGTACCGCAGTCAGGCGGATGAATTGTCGCGGGTATAGAAAAAACAGGGTATAACCTTGTAGAAATTGCCCAATAGGCAAAAAGAAAAAAACGTGGTAGTATAAACGTACCTGTTGAATTGAATGTGACGAGTAAAGGCAGAGGGAGACCTCTGCCAAAGTCATTATTTTATTCAGGAGGTTTTTTTATGCAGATTTTTAAGACAATATGGTGGTATGGTATTTTGAGTATCATAACGGGAACAGCTATTTTTTGTATCTTTTTTTTGCGGGTAAGTGCAGAAGAAATTGCAGGTGACGAAGTGTATCTTACATATACACATACGCATACAGAGGATTGTTATGGAATGGTAACAAGAAGTTGTGAAGGTACTCATACATTTCGGTACAATCAACAACAACACAATACGTTTAATTGTGTTGTTTGTGGGACCAGAACGGACCATCTTGAGGTATATGATCATGGCTTTTGCGCTCATCTTGGTACATCGTGGATATATAATGGTAAAACCACTTGTACAGTTTGTGGCAATTTATATCTGCAAGGTTGGAATGGATATCCGGCCAATCAACATAATACTGTGGTGCGGGAACTGATATGTGGAATTGCAGAAGGTAGTTCCAGTATAGGAATACAAATTGTAGCGGATAACTGCGTCACAAATGACGGAGTGACATTACATGTAAAACAAAATATGTCAAATGCTAATTTAACAAATACCGCAATAACCTATGATTGGGGGACGGATACTCTGTTTGTAACAGAAAATGGTACTTATAGCGTTACAGCGACCGATAGCTCTGGAAATGCAGTTACAGCATCTATAACAATCAGTTGTATAGATAAAGCAGCTCCTGTTATAGAAACGGTGAATCATGATAGCAGTTCCGTTACACAAAGCAGTGTTACAGTTATGGTACTGGCAAGTGATGGCGAAAGTGGTTTAAGTGAAAATGCTTATTCTATAGATGGTGGTGCAACATGGAGCGGACAAAATGTTTTTTCCGTATCAGAAGGAAATGCAGTGAACCTTATGATAAGAGACAATGCCGGAAATGTTACGCAAAAGACAATACAGCGAAGTGATTTTCCCTATCCGCCTGCACCGACCCCTGTACCTACAGCTCCCCCTGTATCAACGCCGACACCTGTGCCTACCCCTGCACCGACAGTAACGCCTGCATCTACACCGGATCAAACGTTTGTACCCACACCCGTACCAACGTTGTTGCCGGAGCCTGCAAATACCCCGGTACCTGAGACACTATCAACTTCAAAACCTACTGCAACACCTAAGGCAGTATCAGATTCGAATCCTATGGCGGATTCTGATGTTGACAGGCAGGACGCAGATAGGGTAAACGAAAATATAAATACAGAACAGGAAGGAGCACCGGAAGAAGAGGCAGCGTTGGGTTCCGTTTCCACAGTGACTTCCGGTAATGCAGGAGGAAGTGGAGAAACATCCGTGTCTGCCGGAAATGCAGAAGCAGGTATGGCAACAACACAATCGGTAAAGCCTACGTCTAAACCGGAATTTATGCATGCGGCAGTTCCCTTTCAGGAAGCAGAGGAAGAGGGTACAACCATAGAAAAAAAGGGGCTTTCCGGAACTGGTATTTTGAGTCAGAAAATGCTTCTTTTTATGGGAGAAGTAATACTGGGGATGACGGTTCTTGTCACTTTGATATTGGCAGGCAGGTTTTTGTGGATATACAGTGCCATACTTTATTGCTATGACGGTGGGGACGAATATCGCAAACTGGGAGTGTTCTTTTTGCATAAAAAAGAAGAAGGCATGGAGTTGTATCTGCCGGAATACCTTACGGAAACTACGGATGTTTTACGTTACCGGTTACATTTGAAAAAGGGGCTGGTAAAGCGGTGTGCCAGAGAGGATTTAGTAGTATGCAGTGAAGACGGAGAACTGCGAAGACCCTTAGAAGAATGTGTGGACTTTGTGCTTTAGACATGATAAAATAGCCACGTAGTGAATGTGGTGCTGGCTTCTTCATAGGAAGAAGCTAGTACAAACTAAGTTCGGCAGGGTATATCTGCCGCATACAAAGACTGGAGAAAAATATGAGCTGGGAAAATAATATCAGAAAAGTAGTGCCTTATGTACCGGGAGAGCAGCCCGTGCGAAAGGATATTATAAAGTTAAATACCAATGAAAATCCTTATCCCCCTGCACCGGGAGTGGAAAAACTGCTGCAGGATTTTGACTGGGATGCCCTGCGTTTATATCCTGATACCAAGGCAACCGTATTGGTGGAGGAACTGGCAGCACGTTATCAGATAAAGCCTTCCAATATTTTTGTGGGAGTAGGTTCGGATGATGTACTGGCAATGGCATTTTTGACCTTTTTTAATTCGGAGAAGCCGATACTGTTCCCCGATATTACATATTCCTTTTATGACGTATGGGCGGATTTATATCGTATTCCGTATAAGCTGTGTCCTTTGGATGAAGAGTTTAAAATGGTAGCAGAGGATTACAAACAGGAAAACGGCGGTATTATTTTCCCCAATCCCAATGCACCCACAGGCGTGTTGGAAACAGTGGAAATGGTAGAAGAAATTGTAAAAGCAAATCCCGATGTAGTGGTGATTGTGGATGAGGCTTATATAGATTTCGGTGGAGTAAGTTGTCTGCCTTTGATTGAAAAATATGAAAATCTTTTAGTGGTACAGACCTTTTCTAAGTCCCGTTCCATGGCAGGGATGCGTATCGGTTTTGCCATGGGTAATGAAAAGCTGATTGGTTACTTAAACGATACTAAGTTTTCCTTCAACTCTTATACTATGAATATGACTTCCCAGGTATTGGGAGCGGAAGCTGTCAGGGACAATGATTATTTTATGGAGTGCAATGCCAAGGTAATGGCAACCAGGGAACGTACTAAGGTGAGGCTGAAAGAGCTGGGCTTTACTTTCCCGGATTCCAAGACTAACTTTATTTTTGCAAAGCATGAAAGCAGGAGCGGTGCAGAAATTTTTGAAGCATTAAAGGAACGCAATATTTATATCAGACATTGGAATAAGCCACGTATTGCAGATTATTTGCGTATATCCATTGGTACGGACGAGCAGATGGACAAGCTGATAGAAGCATTAAAAGAAATTCTGGCACAATAGGAATAGAAGTGGAGCAATACAGGTCATATAACAACCGCAGCAAAAGCGGTGATAAAGAGCGGTGAAGAAAGTGGATGCATATACAGATTTTGCTTATGTCTATGATACCTTCATGGATGCAACACCTTATGAAGAATGGGCAGCTTTTATAAAAAAGACAATAGAAGAGTATGGTATTTCCAAGCCGGAGAAGAGCACGGATACACTGGCTTCAGAGCGCAATCTGGTGCTGGATTTGGGGTGTGGAACCGGAACCCTTACGGAAATGCTGGCGGCAGCAGGTTATGATATGATTGGCATTGACAATTCCGAAGCCATGCTGGAGCTGGCAATGAATAAAAGGGACGAAGCCGGACATGAGACCTTGTATCTTTTGCAGGATATGCGGGAAATAGAACTTTTCAGTACAGTAGGTACAGTTATAAGTGTGTGTGATTCGTTAAATTATATTTTAGATGAGGACGAATTGTTGCAGGTGTTTCGGTTAGTACACAATTATCTGTTTCCGGGCGGTATTTTTATCTTTGACTTCAATACGGTGTATAAGTATGCACAGGTAATTGGAGATACTACGATTGCAGAAAACAGGGAAGAATGCAGCTTTATTTGGGAAAACTATTACTATTCCGAAGAGGCGGTTAATGAATATGAGGTCACTGTATTTGTAAAAGAAAAGGAAGATATTTACCGCAAATTTTCGGAAACCCATTATCAAAAGGGATATACGGTGGAAGAAATGAAAACACTGGTAGAAAAGGCAGGATTTTCTGTTAAGGAAGTTCTGGATGCAGATACCCGGAAAATACCTACGGCAGAGAGCGAGCGGGTATATATTGTAGCAGGAAAAGCTGTGTAGCAGGAGAAGATTATGGCAGATTATTTAGTGAGAGCAACTGCAGCAAATGCACAAATACGTGCATTTGCCTGTACAACAAAAAAGATAGCAGAAACCGCAAGGACATTACACGGCAGTAGTCCGGTTGTAACGGCAGCACTGGGGAGACTTTTGTCCGCAGGCTGTATGATGGGTAGCATGCTCAAAGGAGAAAAGGATTTGCTGACCTTACAGATACGTGGCGATGGACCTATGGGCGGCATGACGGTAACGGCAGACTCTTTAGGTAATGTAAAGGGTTATGCCAATCAGCCGGTAGTTATTTTGCCTGCCAATGCAGTGGGAAAACTGGATGTTGCCGGTGCAGTGGGCAAAGGCTATTTGAATGTTATTAAGGATATGGGACTAAAAGAGCCCTATGTGGGGCAGATTAGTTTACAGACCGGTGAAATAGCAGAGGATATCACCTATTATTTTGCAACCTCTGAGCAGGTTCCTTCTTCCGTAGGACTGGGCGTTCTGATGGAAAAGGACAATACCGTAAAACAGGCGGGTGGTTTTATTATACAGCTTATGCCTTTTGCAGAGGATGAAGTAATTGATAAACTGGAAGCCAATCTGTCCAAGGTGCAGTCTGTAACTGCACTGCTGGATGCAGGCAATACACCCGAACAGATATTAGAGATTTTACTGGAAGGAATGGATGTAGAATTTACGGACAAGTCTCCGGTTCAGTTTTGGTGTAATTGCAGTAAAGAACGAGTAGAAAAGGCACTGATTAGTATCGGCAGTGCAGATTTGCAGGAGATGATTGATGATGGAGAGGAGATTCATGTCAACTGCCATTTCTGCAACAAAGACTATGCATTTAGTGTAGAAGAATTAAAAGCAATGAAAAAGCGTGCCACCAGATGACATACAGTTAATGCAAAGGCTGACGGCAAACAGCCGATGGCAAAACGGTACGAGAACCTTAATGTGAGGAAAAGATATGAAGCAAGGATTTGTAAAAGTAGCAGCCGTTACACCTAAGATAAAGGTAGCAGACCCTGTTTATAATGCCGAGCAGATAAAAATGCGTCTGAGTGAAGCATATGAAAAGGGTGCGAAAATCATTGTATTTCCGGAACTTTGTCTGACAGGGTATACCTGTGGTGAGTTGTTTTTACAGGATATTTTATTGGAAGAAGCAAAAGTACAATTACAAAAGCTGGCCGATTTTACGGACGGACATGACAGTCTGGTGTTTGTAGGGCTGCCTTTTGAAAAAGATGGATTGCTTTACAATGTGGCAGCGGCCTTGCAGGACGGTATGATTTTGGGTCTGATACCCAAAATGAATATTCCGGCACATGCAGAGTTTTATGAAGGAAGACATTTTACTCCGGGAGAAGAAACGGTTTCCACGGTTTTTGTGGGAGATGAGGAAATTCCCTTTGGCGGAAATCTGTTGTTTGAAGCAGACGGAGTAACAGGACTGACCATAGGGTGTGAAATCTGTGAGGATTTGTGGGTGCCCAATCCTCCGTCTACGGCACATGCCATGGCAGGAGCTACACTGTTGGTAAACCTTTCTGCGTCCAGTGAAAATGTAGGAAAAGATGCTTATAGGGAAATGCTTGTGAAGTCCGCCAGTGCAAGACTGGTAGCTGGTTATGTTTATGCAGGAGCCGGCGAGGGAGAATCCACACAGGATATGGTATTCGGCGGACATAATATCATTGCGGAAAACGGAACCGTACTGGTACAGGCAAAGCGCTTTGCCAATGAAAGCATTTATTCGGATATTGATGTGGGGAAACTGCGGATGGAACGCCGCAAGATGACCACATTTAGCCAAAAGACGGATAAAGAATATTTGATAGTACCTTTTGCACTAAAGCAGGAAGAAACTATATTGGACAGAACCTTTTCCTGTATGCCTTTTGTGCCCGAAAAACAGGCAGAAAAAGAGAAACGTTGTGAAGAAATATTGTCCATTCAGGCATACGGCCTGAAAAAAAGGTATGAGCATACCGGCTGTAAAAAGGCAGTGATAGGGGTATCGGGAGGTCTGGATTCCACATTGGCACTGCTTGTAACAGTCCGGACCTTTGATTTGTTAGAGATTCCGAGAGAAAATATATTGGCGATTACCATGCCTTGTTTCGGTACTACTGACAGAACCTATGATAATGCATGCAGACTGGCACGTACATTAGGGGCTTCTTTGCTGGAAATCAATATCAAAGAAGCTGTAAAGGTACATTTTGCAGATATCGGACAGGATATGGAAAACCATGATGTGACCTATGAAAACAGTCAGGCACGTGAACGTACGCAGGTATTGATGGATGTGGCAAACAAGGAAAATGCACTGGTAATCGGTACGGGCGATATGTCGGAACTGGCATTGGGCTTTGCCACCTACAACGGAGACCATATGTCCATGTATGGTGTTAATGCAGGGGTTCCAAAAACACTGATGCGCCATCTGGTGCGTTATTATGCGGATACCTGTGGAGAGAAAGAACTTTCTGCGGTGCTTACGGATGTACTGGATACACCGGTCAGTCCGGAGCTTTTACCGCCGGTGGACGGTGTGATTGCACAACGCACGGAAGAACTGGTAGGGCCTTACGAACTGCATGACTTTTTCCTGTATTATATGCTTCGTTGCGGTTATGAGCCTGCCAAGGTATATCGTGTGGCAAAACTGGCTTTTAAAGGACAATATGCTGATGAGGAGATTTTGAAGTGGTTAAAGTTGTTTTATCGCAGGTTCTTTACCCAGCAGTTTAAGCGTTCCTGTTTGCCGGATGGTCCCAAGGTGGGAAGTGTGGGAGTATCTCCCAGAGGCGATTTGCGTATGCCTTCAGATGCCAGTGCAGCACTATGGCTGTCCCAGATTGAAACATTATAAATAATAATATTTTTACAGATACGAAAGGCACCCTATGGCAGGGTGCCTTCTTCAATGTTTGCAGTGTCATCGATGATAACGGAACTGGATTCGTGAGCCTTATTCAAAGAATTTTGAATGGCATTTAACAGAACCAAAGCAGTATATTTGTTTTCGTTTTCATAGGTGATTTCTTCAAGGGACTGCTTTTCATAAATCTGCTGTGTCAGTGAATCAAATACCGGTTCAATCAGCGGATACATGGTAGTCACTGCTTCGTCCAGATTGACAAGACGGATGGAGTTAATGCTGTCTTTGTCAACGGCAACTTCTACATCTATGGTGTGGTCGCTTAAAACCAGAGAGGTGGTGTAAACACCGGGTATGTAAGAAACTTCAGGCGTACCGGTATCTTCTGTGGTTGCATCTCCGGTGGACGACATGCCTTCTTCTTTGTCGGGAAAAAACATGATAATCAACAGGACAATAAACAAAATGCCCAGCGCCACAAAAATTCCTGTGTATATCAACTCTTTCATATGAAGTACGACGATTTTAGTTTTTGCACTCATAAATATCCCTGCACTTTCTTTTATATACCATATGCGGCAAGGGAGCAGATTAGCACCGATGGTTGGAAATAAAGTTAAGATACCAAAAACCATATCTACCATAGGAGTGCCTGCCTCTGCCGCAAAACCATATCCGCCACAGACACGCTCCCGCTCCATGGAAAACGTAGCGGACACATAATGCACCAAAATACGGTGCATAAGTGCCGACGTTTCCCAAGGGTCTGATGGCAGATATGGTTTTGCGGCAGAGGCAGGCGATACTGTGGAGATATAGTTTTGTACAGAAAAGATATAAGTTTTTATATCCAAATAAGAAAAATAGAGATATAATGAATATTGGAGTATTTTGGACTGGACAAAAGAATAAAGTCTTTTATTGCAAATAATCAGGAAAAATGAATATATCTACGGAGGAAGATGATGAAGTTTACTAAGATGCAGGGCTGCGGTAATGATTATGTGTATGTGGATGGCAGCAGGGAAAAAATAGATTTGGAAAAGAAACCAGAGCTTGTAAGAAGACTCAGTGACAGACATTTTGGTATCGGAGGAGATGGGGTGATATTTATTAACCCTGCCGAGGATGCGGATTTCGAGATGGAGATGTACAATGCAGACGGTAGCCGTTCCGAGATGTGCGGTAACGGTATCCGTTGTGTGGCAAAATATGTATATGATAAAGGACTGACGGACAAAGAAGAACTTTGTATTGTCAGTGCCGGCAAGAAGAAATATATTACGCTGACGGTGGAGGATGGCAAGGCAGTGATGGTGCGTGTCAATATGGGAGCACCGGAGCTTTCTGCCGAAAAAGTGCCTGTTAAATCTGATAAGGAGCAGGTAATTGATGAACCGGTTATGGTAGGCGGTACGGAGTATCGTATGACCTGTGTATCCATGGGCAATCCCCATGCAGTAGTGTTTATGGAGGATGTAGAGAATTTAGAAATTGAAAAGATTGGACCTTTATTTGAAAACCATGAGTGTTTCCCTAATCGTACCAATACGGAATTTGTGCGTGTTATTGACAGAAATACCGTACAGATGCGTGTTTGGGAGCGTGGGACAGGAGAAACTCTTGCATGTGGTACGGGTACCTGTGCAACCGTGGTGGCGTGCGTATTAAACGGTCTGACGGACGACAATGTAACAGTAAAAGTTTTAGGTGGAGAAATTCAGGTTCATTGGGACAGAGAAGCAAATCTTGTGTATATGACAGGTCCTGCCACCCATGTGTTTGACGGAGAGGTAGAAGTATGAAAGAACAACGTGTAGAGAAAATATTAGCTGTTTCTTTTACAGGGGTAGCAGTATTACTGGTGATAATTGCACTGGTATGTGCAATGTTTTCAGTCCGGACGCAGAAAACGTCGGAGAAGCTTACCGGCACTATTACGGAACTGCGCGGTAAAGGAATAGAGGTATCTTATATTTATAACGGCAGGCAGTATGAAGCGTATGTATCTGAGTACAGTAGCAGTATGCGTGAGGGAGACGATGTAATATTATATGTGTCAAAAGATAATCCCGAGAAGGTAAGGACGGAAATGCTGTTGTTTTTGCCTACTCTTATTTTAAGTATAGTAGGAGCGCCGTTTTTTATTGTAGGAGGTATATTTTTTCTGATAGTAAGTATCAAAAGCAGGAAAAAGAAAGAACTTTTTCAGAATGGCAGAGTGGTAGAAGCCACAGTTACCGGCGGGCAGATGAATTACAGTATGAGTGTAAATGGCAGACATCCGTGGAAACTGGAATGTAAGTACGAAGATACTTATACGGGAGCCACCTATCTTTACAGCAGCTACAATATCTGGAAGGATCCGTTCCTTTATATAGGACAGATTGTAAAAGTGTATGTGGACAGGGAAAATCCCCGTAAATATTATGTAGATGTGGACAGTCTGTTTAACGGACAACAGGACAATAAGGTTTTTGATTATCGTTAAAGGAAAGCAAAAAAGATGAAACGGTTATTAGGCTTTTTAAAAGATTACAAAAAGGAAACCATACTGGCACCTTTATTTAAGATGTTAGAAGCTTCCTTTGAATTACTGATACCGCTTGTGGTAAAAAGAATTGTGGATATCGGTATTGAAAATAAAGACAGAGGTTATGTGGGGCAGATGTGTCTGGTAATGATTACGTTAGGTATTATTGGACTGGTTTGTGCCATTACAGCCCAGTATTATTCAGCAAAAGCTGCTGTCGGGTTTGCAACTAAGTTAAGACATTCCCTGTTCGGACATATGCAGAAATTATCCTTTGCACAGATGGATAAGATGGGTACTTCCACCATGATTACCCGTATGACAAGTGATGTCAATCAGGTGCAGAACGGTGTCAATATGGTGTTGCGTCTTTTCCTGCGATCCCCTTTTATTGTCTTGGGAGCCATGGTAATGGCGTTTACCATTGATGTGCAGGCAGCACTGATTTTTGTGGTGGTAATTCCCCTGCTTTCCATTGTGGTATTCGGAATCATGCTGATTACGATTCCTTTGTACAAAAAAGTACAAACGGGACTGGATAAGGTATTGGGCATTACCAGAGGAAATCTCACCGGTGTGCGTGTGCTTCGTGCATTTCATAAAGAAGAGGAAGAAATTGAAGAATTTAATGCTGCCAATGAGGGATTGACGTCCATGCAGCTTTTTGTAGGTCGTATTTCTGCTGTGATGAATCCTGTGACCTATGTGATTGTAAATGGTGCAACCGTTGCCCTTTTGTGGACAGGAGCCGTAAAAGTTGACGGCGGTGTTCTGACACAGGGAGCGGTTATGGCACTGGTAAATTATATGTCCCAGATTTTGGTAGAACTGGTAAAACTGGCAAATCTGATTATTACCGTGAATAAGGCTCTTGCCTGTGCAAACCGTATCGGAGATGTGCTGGAAATGGAACCGGGACTTAAAGTGGCAGACAGGGAAGAAAATAGGGCAGCAGAAGGCTCAACGGCAGAAACACAAAGTGCAAATGCCGAAGAAACGCAGACAGAGGTTACAAGTGATATTCCGGTAGTTGAGTTCTCCCACGTATCCTTAACCTATCCGGAAGCAGGTGCAGAAAGCCTTACAGACATTGACTTTAAGGCGATGAGAGGACAGACCATCGGCATTATCGGAGGTACAGGCTCCGGAAAATCCTCCCTTATCAATATGATACCCCGCTTTTATGAGGCGACAGAAGGGTGTGTCAAGGTGGATGGTGTACCTGTGGCAGAATATAACTTGCAGGATCTGAGAAAGAAAATCGGCGTAGTGCCACAGAAAGCAGTTTTATTTAAAGGTACTATCAGAGAAAATCTGTTAATGGGAAAGGGTGATACCAAGCCCGCAGAAGAAATGACCGCAGAGGAAAAAGCAGCAGAAGATGCACTGTTACGTCGTGCATTGGAAATTTCCCAGTCGGCAGAATTTGTGGATAATAAACCGGAAGGTTTGGAAACACAGGTCAGTCAGGGAGGTAAAAATCTTTCCGGCGGACAGAAACAGCGTCTTACCATTGCGAGAGCGTTGGTAAAAGAACCGGAAATACTTATATTGGACGACAGTGCTTCGGCACTGGATTATGCAACGGATTTAAAACTGCGCAGGGCTATTCATGCCATGGAAAAAGCCCCTGTGGTATTTATTGTATCCCAGCGAGCATCCTCTATTTTGCATGCAGACCGGATTATTGTACTGGATGACGGCGAAGTGGCAGGTATGGGAAAGCATGATGAATTGTTGGTAAACTGTGAAGTATATCAGGAAATATACTACTCCCAGTATCCGGATAAGAGAAAGGAGGCACAGGCGTAATGAATAAAGGAACGTTAAAAAAAGTATTCCGTTATATCGGGCGTTACTGGTTCTTTTTACTTTGCTCCATTGTGTGCGCGGCAGTAACCGTGACTTTAACTCTCTATATTCCGGTATTGACCGGTGATGCAATTGACTGCATTTTGGAACCGGGCAAGGTAGATTTTACCACTATTACAGAGATTTTGAAAAAGATGGCATTTGTGATTACAGGAACAGCCATTTCCCAGTGGGTAATGGGGGTATGCAACAACAGGATTGCCTATTATGTAGTAAGGGATATCCGTAAGGATGCTTTTGAGAGATTGCAGATACTGCCCTTAAAGTATCTGGATGCACACCCTTACGGTGAAATAGTAAGCCGTGTCATTGCAGATGTGGATCAGTTTTCAGATGGTCTGATTATGGGCTTTACCCAGTTGTTTACCGGTATTATTACCATTTTCGGCACCTTGATATTTATGTTTAGGGAAAATGTAGGCATCACGCTGGTAGTAGTCTGCATTACGCCGGTAAGCCTTTTTGTGGCAAGTTTTATTGCCAGACGTACCTACAAAATGTTTAAATTACAGTCTGAAACCAGAGGGGAGCAGACTGCTTTTATAGACGAAATGATAGGCAACCAGAAGGTAGTGCAGGCATTTGGATACGAAGAAAAAGCAATGAAGCGGTTTGATGCTATCAATGATAAATTGGGAGAGTATTCCTTAAAGGCAATTTTCTTCTCCTCCATTACGAACCCGTCCACCCGTTTTGTAAACAGTCTGGTGTACACAGGGGTTTGTATTACAGGAGCACTTTCCGTGATTAAGGGCGGTATTTCCGTAGGTACACTGACCTGCTTCTTAAGCTATGCCAACCAGTATACCAAGCCCTTTAATGAAATATCGGGAGTGTTTACGGAATTTCAGAATGCACTGGCGTGTGCGGCAAGAATTTTTGCTTTAATCGAAGAAGAACCGCAGGTGCCGGAGCCGGAAGATGTAAAGGTATTGGGAGAAGCAGAAGGCTATGTAGAACTAACTGATGTAGCATTTTCCTATGTGCCTGACAGAAAACTGATTGAAGATTTAAATTTAAAAGTGGAAGACGGTAAGAGAGTGGCAATTGTAGGACCTACCGGTTGCGGAAAGACTACCATTATCAATCTGCTTATGCGTTTTTATGATGTGGACGCAGGTAGTATCTCTGTGGACGGTACGGATATCCGTAATATTACCAGAGAAAGTCTGCGTGAAAATTATGGTATGGTATTGCAGGAAACATGGTTAAAGGCAGGAACCGTAAGAGAAAATATTATCATGGGTAAGCCGGATGCCACTGAAGAAGAGATGATTGCAGCAGCGAAAGCCGCTCATTCCCACAGCTTTATCAAGCGTCTGCCCAATGGTTATGATACTGTGCTTTCAGAGGACGGTGAGGGACTTTCCCAGGGACAGAAACAGCTTTTGTGTATTACCCGTGTTATGCTATGTCTGCCGCCAATGTTGATTTTGGACGAAGCAACTTCCTCTATCGATACCCGTACCGAAATACGTATCCAGAAGGCATTTGCAAAAATGATGGAGGGAAGGACCAGTTTTATCATAGCGCACCGCCTTTCTACAATCGTAGATGCGGATATTATTCTGGTTATGAAAGACGGACATATTATTGAACAGGGCAATCACAAGGAACTGCTTGCAAAAGGCGGTTTTTACTCTGAACTTTACAACAGTCAGTTTGCTTTAAGCGAGTAAAGAGGTTTCATATAGTGGTCAAGCAGAAAGTCTAGGTTTCACTTAAGAAAATAGAAAGTGGAATTTAGTATTAGTATGTAAGAAAAATAAAAAATATTGGTAGATAATATAAAAAATGTGTGGCTTTTCACCGATATAATCTATAACCATATTTGTCAGACGGAGGTTAAAGTATGGGGGAGATTATCCGCGTAGTTTGTGATAACTGTGACTATGAGAAACAACTGAAAACCGGTGGCGGTATGTTGAGTATAAAGGCCGCTGTTGTGGAAGATAACTTAAAGGATGAAGATCTTTTGCAGTGGAAAAGCCTTCAGGAAAGCGGAAAAGTACGTTTCTTTTCGTGGTTTTATGAACTGGCATACTGTGATGTGTGTAAAGAAATAAGCTCATGCTTTAATGTGAAGATACAGACCACGGATGGTGAAAGCTTGTGTCTGGGTGGCAGATGTGATAAATGCCACAGGAAATTGACGATGTTAAAAAAAGATGAAGATATGAAATGCCCGATTTGCGGAAAGACAACTGTAACAAAAAACATTGTAGGGCATTGGGACTGACAAAGGAGTGTCGGTTCATTATTTTCAGGAGGAAATAAGGTATGGTAATTAAGCATAATATGTTGGCACTGAATGCTTCCCGTCAACTGGGGCTGGTGCAGACAAGCTTTGCCAATAAGACCGAAAAACTCAGTTCGGGATATAAAATTAACCGTGCGGCAGATGATGCGGCAGGGTTGGCTATTTCTGAAAAAATGAGGCGCCAGATCAGGGGGCTCTCTCAGGCATCCCACAATGCACAGGACGGTATTTCCTATATTCAGATTGCAGAAGGTGCATTGAATGAAATCCATGACTTATTACAGCGTGGTAATGAACTGTGCGTAAAGGCAGGAAATGATACCAATACGGATGAGGACAGGAATTATATCCAGGCTGAAATCGACCAGATCAGGGCAGAAATTGACAGGATTGCCAAGGATACGGATTTTAACAATATGGAAGTGTTTGACTCTTCCAATGCAGGCAGCCGTAGCGTGGAGATGCAGACGGTTATGGGAAGTCTTCCTAATGTGACCAGATATGATGCACTGGATTATGACGGTATCGTAAACGAAGCACAGGCAAATGGTATTGACTTCCTGACAGCAGCCAATCTGGAGCAATTTTCTACGGACCTTAAGAGTGAGTACATACCTACTATTTTAAACAATATACAAAATGCATTGCCCTCCGCACAGCCACCTGTAAGTGGCTTGGAAATCGGGCTCAAGTATTATTATGAGGACAGTGGCACATTGGCGTATGTGGCTTCCAACGGTGTGAGTTACGAACTGGGTATCAATATGAAATATCTGGAAAACAATGGTGGTCAGATAGCTGTTGACGGTGACATGGCTACTACCATTGCCCATGAAATGACTCATGGCATTATGTTTGACACGGTTACGAACGGTATGCTGGGCTACAACGGTGGTGATGCTTTTCCAGGTTGGTTTGTTGAAGGTACGGCACAGGCAGTAGGCGGTGCGTTGAATTATATCGGAGAAGCCTATGGTTATTTGAACAATAATGCAAAGTTATCCGACTGGTTATCCGAGCTTACGGATGGTGGTTATGCATCCTATGCGCAGGGATATGTTGCCAGCATGTATTTAGGTTATGTGGCTGGCGGTGGTGGAACTGTTGATTCGTCTACTATAGCCTCCGGTCTGGACGATGTGCTTGCACATATAGCAGACGGCTACTCTTTAAGCCAGACCATTAATATACTATCCAATGGAAAATATGCAGATTTAGAGGATTTTGAAACAAGCTTTGAAAAAGATGCCGTACAGTTTACAAAAGATATGTTTGCAGCGTGCGGACCAAGTGGTTGTGGTTCCATTGCACTTTCTTCTTTATCCAAAACTAAAGAGGAAATGTTGAACGGTTCCAATTCCACAACAGGCAATTTCTTTCTTTTAAATATTGATCAGGGCGGACTGATAAACAATTCGTCAAAGTATCAGAACGCAGGTGTTGATCCGTATACCGGAGGTGGTTCGACCACTACCAACGGTTCTAGGGCAGACGGTTCCATCAATCCTGATGCTGAGAAAACGTGGGGTGGCGGTTCTTCAGGAAGTGCCGGTGGTGCCGGCGTGAAAAACGGTGGCAGTGTCAACTTTATACAGGCAGGTGCAGAAGCCGGTCAGCATATTGATGTGGACAGGTGGAAAGTATCGGCAAGGGATTTAGGTGTACACAATGTAAAAGTAAATAGTGCCGATAATGCAGGAAAAGGAATTACCAAATATAAAAAGGCAATTGAATCCATTTCCCAAATCCGTTCCTATTATGGTGCAGTACAGAACCGTTTGGAGCATACCATTAAAAACTTAGACAATACAGTAGAAAACGTACAGGCAGCAGAGTCCAGAATACGTGATACGGATATGGCTAAGCTGATGATGGAATATTCTACAGACAATATCCTGTTACAGGCAGGACAGGCAATGCTTGCCCAGGCTAACCGCAGCCAGCAGGGAATCCTGAGTCTGTTATCTTAAGTAGCTATATAGTAAGCTAAAGGGACTGTTGCAAAATAGGCTGGTTTTCGAAACTTTTTACAAACGATTCGGAAACTGCTATTTTGCAACAGTCCCTTCTTTTGTTTTCCGAAATTCTGACGGAGACATCCCATACCGCTTTTTAAATTGCAGGTAGAAAGTCTGGCGGTTCGCAAAGCCAATCATATTATCGATTTCATTAATAGGAATAGAGGGCTGTGCCAGCAGCTCTTCTGCGGCAGCCAAACGACAGGCAGTAACGCTTTCCCAAAGTGTTTTTCCTGTTGTTTTTTTGTAGATACGCTCCAGATAGGTAGAGTTTAACCCTATATGGTCTGCAATCTGGTCGTTATTTTTTATCAGATAAAAAGCCTCTTTGATATAATCTTCTGTTTTTTCTACATAATACTGGACGGAAGATTTTTCGGTCAGAGGGAGTCGTGCAATTTCGCTGAGCAGGTGGTAACTTAAACTGTTCATAAAAAAGGCATCTTTACGGCTGTCATATTCGTGAGCCAGACGCAGAATATCTGATTGTAATGCACGTGCATCAGGAAAAACCAAAGCTTTGTTTAGGGTAAGCAATAAACGACAGATATCCAGAGAGTTGTTTAACACATCCAGCAAACCGGGAAAATTCACCGGCGAATCTTCATATTGAAAGGACATGGAAAAGCCCATAACTGTACAGGGATGTTCATGGTTAAAAGTGATTTTGTGGGGGATGGACGAGTCTAACAGAATCAAATTCTTTTTGCTCAAATGATAGGGAGTACCGTCAATTTCATAAGTACAACTGCCTTCAGCGATATAATTGCACTCCAATACACCATGACTATGAATGTCCATGGTGTAATATTTCCAGTTACCGTTAATGTAAGCCATATCCGTATAAAGCGGCTTGTTGGGCAAATTCGCAATGTTCATGGCACTTCCCCCTTTCTTACAAATCTATCACAAAATGTTAAAAATAACAACCACATAGAGTAAAGAAGTTAGTATAAGGTATAGAAAAACTTACTCCTTTTCGTTAGAATATAAGTAATAAGTTTTCGACCTGCTATAAACGGTGCCTGTGCTATCCTGCTTGGAACCCTTGGGAAACGCCGGTACTTAGGCTCTGTACTTTAGAGCCTTATGTACCGCTGCGTTTTCCGAGAGCGCAAGCGAGTTCCAAGCAGGATAGCACAGGCACCAACCACATCGGCAGGTACGGATGCAGAGGAAACCAAATTACTTACATTCTAACAAAACAGGAGAGGGATTATGGCTATTATTTACAACGAAAGCAGTAAAAGTTTTAAACTGGACACCAAAAGTGCTTCCTACGTCATTGGGGTTGTAGACGCAGAAGGCTTTGTAGGTCATGCGTATTTTGGCAAAAAACTGGGTGAAGACGATGTAACCTATTTGATGAGAACCGGCGAGGCACCCTTTACACCTGAAACTAATGCAAGGGACAGACTTTCTTTCTTAGATAGCTTCCCCATGGAATATCCTACCGGTGGTATCGGTGACTATCGTGAAAGTGCTATTACGGTAAGAAGTGACGGCGGTCACAGAGCATTACAGCTTACTATGGACAGCTACAACATTTATAAGGGTAAAAAGCCTTTAGAAGGTTTACCCGCAACCTGGGGCAGTGAAGAAGATACCGAAACTTTGGAACTGGTACTGACTGACAAAGTCTTAAAGATTAAGGCAGTGCTTTCTTACAGTATTTTTGAAGGTATCGATGCAGTGGTAAGAAGCGTAAAATTATATAATGAAAGTGACAAACCGGTATTTATCGAACGCATCATGTCCGCATCCATGGATATGGACAACAAGGAATATGACAAGATTTTATTAAACGGTTCTTGGGCAAGAGAACGCCATATTAACAGGACTCCCGTAAACTACGGTGTGCAGAGCATGTCTTCTACACGTGGGGAAGAAGGTCATCAGACCCATCCTTTTATGGCACTCTTAGACAAGACCGCTACCGAAGATGCAGGTGATGTATACGGTATTAACCTGATTTACTCCGGCAACTTTTTGACATTAGCTGACAGAGGTCAGTTTGACAGTGTACGTCTGATGACCGGTATCAATCCCGAAGGCTTCTGCTGGAAATTAAATCCCGGCGAAAGCTTCCAGGCACCGGAAGCTGTACTGGTTTATTCCGCGGAAGGTTTAAATGGTATGAGTCATGCTTTCCACGACTTATACAGAGAACATCTGATTCGCGGAGAATACAGAGATAAGAAACGTCCTATCTTAATTAACAACTGGGAAGCAACTTATTTTGATTTCAATACCGAGAAACTGTTGGATATTGCAAGAGAAGCCTCCAAGCTGGGTATTGAAATGTTAGTTATGGATGACGGTTGGTTTGGTAACCGCTGTGATGACAACCGTGCACTGGGTGACTGGTTTGTAAATGAAGAAAAGATTAACGGCGGCTTAAAATATCTGGTAGATGAAGTAAATAAACTGGGTATGAAGTTCGGTATCTGGTTCGAGCCTGAAATGATTAGCCCTGAGTCTGATTTGTACCGTGAACATCCCGACTGGGCAATCCGGGTTCCCGGCAGAACAGCAGGACTTGCAAGAAACCAGTTGGTGTTAGACATGTCCAGACCGGAAATTCAGGATTATATCTTTGATTTGGTAGCAAAGGTATTAAGAAGTGCAAACATTGAATATGTAAAGTGGGATATGAACAGACCCCTTTCCGATATCGGTAGTTACGCTCTTTCCGCAGAATGTCAGGGCGAGCTTTATCACAGATATGTATTAGGTATGTACCGTTTACAGGAAAGACTGGTAACCGAGTTCCCTCATATCCTGCTTGAAAACTGCTCCGGCGGTGGCGCAAGATTTGATGCAGGTATGCTGTATTACAGTCCTCAGATTTGGTGTTCCGATGATACGGATGCAATTGAAAGACTGACTATCCAGGAAGGTACTGCACTGATTTACCCCTTATCTGCAATGGGTGCTCATGTCAGCGACTGTCCCAACCATGCAGTAGGCCGTGTGACTCCTTTTGAAACCAGAGGCTATGTAGCACTGGCAGGTACTTTCGGTTACGAATTGGATGTTACCAAGATTCCCGAAGAAGACAGAAACATGATTCCTGACCAGGTGGCAATGTATCACAAGTACAATGATTTGGTACGTACCGGTGATTATTACCGCGTTGCTTCCTTCCAGCAGAACCGTATGTATGACTGCTATATGGTAGTGGCAAAGGATAAATCCGAAGCACTGGTAACCTTTATCCAGGTAATGGGAAGACCCAACTCCCACTCCAGACGCATTCAGTTAAAGGGCTTATGTCCCGAAAAGAAGTACCGCATTGAAGGTGAAGAACGCACCTATTTGGGCAGCACCCTGATGCAGGCAGGTATTCTGGTAGAAAATCTGTGGGGCGACTACAGAGGAAAACTGATTCACATTGTGGAAGCATAAGCATTGAAGAAGATGTTTGCATAAAATTAAAACAAATAAAACTTTATAAAACAAGGCTGTCACAGAAGAAGGAGAACTTCAGATGTGGCAGCCTTTTTTTGCGTTCAAAAAAAATATATAAAGAGCAATAATAAATGTATTTTCTGTAAACACTACACAAAAAAGGAGAGAAGAAAAATGAAAGATAAAACTTTTAGTGTTTTACAGCGTGTGGGACGAAGCTTCATGCTCCCTATTGCCATCCTGCCGGTAGCAGGACTTTTGCTGGGTATCGGTAGTTCTTTTACCAATGCCACTACCATTGAAACATATGGGCTTTCCGGTATTTTGGGAGAGGGTACAATTTTACACGCATTGTTAGTGATTATGAGTAAGGTGGGCGGTGCGGTATTTGATAACCTGCCTTTGATTTTTGCGGTAGGTGTCGCCATTGGTATGGCAAAGAAAGAAAAGGAAGTGGCGGCGTTGTCTGCGGTCATTGCTTTTCTTGTTATGCATATTGCAGTGAACGCTATGCTGGTATTAAACGGTCAGATTCTGGCTGACGGTACTATTTCCGAAGAGGTGCTGGAAGGTACTATAGCATCCGCCAGTGGTATCCAGTCCTTGCAAATGGGTGTATTTGGCGGTGTAATTGTAGGTTTGGGTGTGGCAGCACTGCATAATAAATTTTATAAAATTCAATTACCCAATGCGTTGTCCTTTTTTGGCGGCACACGTTTTGTACCCATTATTTCCACATTGGTATATATGTTTGTGGGTATTTTGATGTACTTCTTATGGCCCCCGATACAGAACGGTATCTATGCGTTAGGCGGATTGGTAACCAATTCGGGTTATGCAGGAACGTTGATTTTTGGTCTGATTAAGAGAGCATTGATACCTTTTGGTCTGCATCACGTATTTTATATGCCCTTCTGGCAGACTGCCTTGGGTGGTACCATGGATGTGGCAGGTCAGACCATACAGGGTGCACAGAATATCTTCTTTGCACAGCTGGCTGATTCTGCTAATGTAGTACATTTTAGTGCAGAAGCTACCAGATTTTTCTCCGGTGAATTTATTTTTATGATTTTTGGTCTGCCCGGTGCGGCACTGGCAATGTATCATTGTGCAAAACCGGAAAAGAAGAAAGCAGCAGGCGGCTTGCTTTTGTCAGCTTCCCTGACCTGTATTGCCACCGGTATTACAGAACCCATTGAATTTTCCTTCCTGTTCGTAGCACCTATTCTTTTTGTAGTGCAGGTCATTCTGGCGGGTAGTGCCTATATGATTGCCCATGTGTTAAACATTGCGGTAGGACTTACTTTCTCCGGCGGTTTTCTTGATTTGTTCCTGTTCGGTATTTTGCAGGGCAATGCAAAAACCAGCTGGCTGTTAATCATTCCGGTGGGTATTGTGTATTTCTTATTGTACTATTTTATTTTTAAGTTCCTGATTAAGAAATTAGATTTAAAAACACCGGGACGTGAAGAAGAGGATGAAGAAACGAAGCTGTATACGAAGGCTGATGTAAATGCCCGAAAAGAGGGACGACAGGTTGCTGCAGATACCCGTATGCGTAGTGGGAAAGCTGATGGAACGCAGGCAGAAGAATCCTTTAGCGAGGCCATTACCAGAGGCCTGGGTGGTAAGAAAAATATAAGCGATATAGACTGTTGTGCCACCAGACTACGTTGTACGGTGGTGGATACCTCCTTGGTAAACGACGGTGTACTGAAAGCTACCGGAGCATCCGGTGTGGTGCATAAAGGAAAAGGAGTGCAGATTATTTATGGTCCTAACGTGACGGTTGTGAAATCCAACTTAGAAGATTATCTTGCAACTGCACCGGATACTTTGGCAGAAGAAACTAAGGAAACTGCCGTTGTAAAGGACGGAATCGGTGAGAGCATTCCGTCTGAGAATGCCAACGACCTTTCATCAAAAAAGCTGATAAAAACCATTGTAATTTCCAGTCCCATAAACGGTGTGGCGGCAGAACTTTCCACTGTACCCGATGAGGCTTTTGCAGAGGGAATGATGGGAGCCGGTGCGGCGGTAACACCCACAGATTCTTTTGTGTATGCACCAGAGGATGGTGAAGTGGTATTTGTGTTTGATACAGGACATGCCATTGGTTTTAGAACCGATACCGGTATCAGCCTGCTTTTGCATATAGGAATTGATACGGTAAAGCTGGACGGCAAAGGATTTAAGACTTTGGTTGAAAACGGGCAGAAGGTAAAGAGAGGTACGCCCATGTTGAAACTGGACTTAGATTATTTGAAAGAGCATGCTCCGTCACTGGTTTCTCCGATACTGTGTACAGATACAGGCGACAATCAGGAAGTGCGTATTTTAAAAACAGGTAGCATCAAAATGGGCGAATCCCTTTTGGCAGTAGATGTTTATGAAGAGTAAAAAGTAAGTAGTGACGGCAAAAGCCTGTCTGTAGCAAACCAAAACAGGCACAGTTTTCTACAATAAACACTGGATTTTGCCCCCTGATATGTATATAATAAAAACAAACCTCCCTTTCGATAGTATGCGGAAGGGAATTACATAGAAAGGTATGGTATTTGGAATGAGTAAAGAAATTCTTTTTTTAAAGCCTCAGTTAAAAGATGTAGTATGGGGCGGTAACAAATTACGTGATGAATTCGGTTACGAGGGCGCAGGCGATTCTACCGGTGAATGCTGGGGTATCAGTGCCCATCCCAACGGAGACTGTGAAATTAAAAACGGTACTTATGCAGGCAAGACCTTATCTGCTTTATATGCAGAAAACAGAGAACTTTTCGGCGGTATTACCGCAGAAGAGTTCCCCCTGCTTATCAAGATTATTGATGCAAAGCAGAATTTAAGTATTCAGGTGCATCCTGATGATGCTTACGTAAAAGAGCATGAAAGCTGCCCTTACGGCAAGACCGAATGCTGGTATGTAATGGACTGTCCCGAAGATGCAAGTCTGGTTATCGGTCACAACGCGACTACCAGAGATGAATTAAAAGACATGATTCACGAAGGCCGTTATGAAGAATTGATTAAAAACGTGCCTGTACATAAAGGGGACTTTTTACAGATTGTGCCCGGTACAGTTCATGCAATTAAGGGTGGATTTACTATCTTAGAAACCCAGCAGAGTAGCGATATTACCTACCGTGTATACGACTATGGTCGTCTGGTGGACGGTAAGGAAAGACCCTTACATGTACAGCAGAGTATCGATGTTATCACTGTACCCGACAATGCAGACAAGGATGCATTAAGTCACACCGACGGACTGGCTGACAATACCATGAACCAGCTGATTTCCTGCGATTTCTACACTGTATGGAAAATGAATGTTACCGACAAAGTAGTAGTAGACCAGAAGTATCCCTTCTTACTGGCAAGCGTATTGGAAGGTAAAGGAAGCGTAGATGGTACTCCCGTAAATAAGGGCGACCACTTTATCCTGCCTGCAGGCTACGGCGAAGCAGTATTTGAAGGCAGCATGGAATTGATTTTATCTACTGTATAGATTGCAATTGCATGAGGGAACGCAAATATGGCTGGTGAAGGCGGTAAATGAGACCTGTACGCCACCACAAGAAAAGGAGCAAAAATGGCTGAATATATTTTAAAAAACGAAGAAATCCAAATAAAAGTGGATTCTCACGGAGCGGAGTTACGTGCTATCACCGATGTAAAAACCGGCAAGGACTATATGTGGAATGCAGACCCCACGTTCTGGGGCAGAGTATCCCCGGTACTGTTCCCGGTAGTAGGCAGCTACAAGGACAGCGAAAGCCGTTATGAGGACAAAGTATACAAGATGTCCCAGCACGGTTTTGCCAGAGATATGGAATTTGATTTAAAAGAGCAGACCGAAGATACCTTGTGGTTTTCTTTGAGAGATAACGAGACAACCAAAGAGAAATATCCCTTTGCATTCCTTTTAGAGCTTGGATATCAAATCAACGGTCGCAGTGTAAAGGTATTGTGGCGTGTAACTAATCCTGCCGAGAACGATATGCATTTTTCCATCGGCGGACACCCTGCATTCTTGGCTCCTTTAAGAGAGGCAGACAAGATTACCTGTTACATCAGTTTCGAGGGTGTAAACAGTATCAAAGCCCGCAAACTCGCAGGCGGACTGGCAAGTGATGTTGTGGTAGAAATTCCTTTGGAAGAAGGCAGTATTTTACCGGTTACCGAAGAAGTATTTGCGGATGATGCCCTGATTATTGAAAATAACCAGACCGGCAAAGTTGCCCTTTTGGATGCAGACAAAAAGCCTTACCTGACGGTAAACTTTACCGCACCTTTATTTGGTGTTTGGACCCCTCCCGGAAAGAATGCACCCTTTATCTGCATTGAACCTTGGTACGGCAGATGCGACAAGGTGGATTTTGCAGGAACTCTCGCAGAGCGTGAATGGGGAAACACCTTAAAAGCCGGTGAAGTATTTGAAGCAGAATACAGCATAGAAGTATAATGTGCCGAAAAATCAAAAGAGACCCTTTAATCTAAAGCCATCAAAAGTCAAACTTTTGCACACACTTTAGTTTAAAGGGTCTCTTTTTTAATGCATTGATTTTAATAAATCCAATAAAATCTTACGTTGATTGGGCGAAACCAAAGCCCATTGCTCTAATAATATTTCCTGTTCATTAGAAAGTGCTATCAAATCATTTTCGCTGAAAAACTGGGAAAGAGTAATGCCGAATGTGCTGCAAATGATTTCTAAAGTAGGAATGCTGGGAATCGTATTGCGGTGGTAAATATTGGCAATGGTGGAAGCCGGTAAGCCGGATTCTTTGACTAAACGATATTCGGTCCAGTTACGCGAAGCAGCAAGTTGTCTGATTTTTTGAGTCACATTCATAGTATCACCACCTTTGAGTGTTATTTTATAACTCAATGAAGTATAAAAATAGAACTTAATCGAGATATAAAATACAACTCAGTTGAAAAATAAATGCGGATGTGATAAAGTATTTATTAGTATAAACAAGAACACAGAAAATAAACTATTGGCAAAAAACAGCAAAGAAATAAAGCCGGAATGTTGTTGGGGAGAATATAGGATGCAAAAGAGCAGGGAAACAAACGCACTGTATAAAAAACAGGATATTGTTGAGGATATTGATAAAATCGCCTATGTATTGAACAAAACAAATATGCATATCGGTGTGTATGAATACAATGCCAATATGGAAACAGTTTGTTTTACGGAGAATGTAGCAAGAGTGCTGGGTTTGGATTCCTTACAGGACAAAAAGGATTCGGCAGATTATAAATTGTTTAAAGCATTTTTGGATGAGGTACGTGAAACTCCGGTGCCGGGAGAGAAGGATGTATTCTGCCTGGAGAAAGATACAAAAAGATACATAAAAATTGAAGAGGTAACGAAAAATGATGATATCCTGGGCGTAGTAATGGAGGTTACGGAAGAAATCAATAAGCGCAGGCAACTGGAAGCAGAAAGAGATGTGGATTCTCTGACCGGACTGTATAATCGTCGGGGATTGGAGAACCTTTTACTCCCATTGCTTGAAAACCCAAAAGAACTGGGTTTGGGAGCATTTATTTTTGTGGATGCCGACGGTTTGAAGATAATCAATGACAAATATGGTCACAGTAAGGGTGATTTGTATTTAAAGAAAATTGCAGAGGTACTGAAGGGCTTCGGAACGAGGGGAAGTATGGCAGCCAGATTCGGAGGGGATGGATTTATCCTTTTTCTGTATCATCATGATACGGAGGATGAACTGTTACATACAATCAAGGCACTTCACTATATTCAGGATAACGGAACTGCCTGTCTGGGAGACGATATCAGAGTGCCGCTCAGGTTTTCCTTTGGCGCATGTATGATAGAAGAACGGGCGGATTATGAAGGGATGCTAAAGATAGCTGATGAAAGAATGTATGAAAATAAGCGTGAGCGAAAAAAAGCACAGTCATCACAAGAAAATGAATAGGTGTGAGAAAATAGTCCATGGAAATATCTGTGGACTATTTTTTAGTTGAGTGATAAATACATATTCTTTATTTACGTATATTTCATATCTTTTTAATAAAAATAACCGGAGTTTTATAAAACGCTCATACCCCGTTCACAATTTAGTGGTAAGATAGGAGCAAATAGGAATCATTTTGGAGTGTTGACAACTAAAATGATTTCATGGGAATGGAGAGAAAATTATGAAACAAAAATTTATCAGGTTTATGTATGGCAGATACGGAGTGGACAAATTATCAAAGCATTTGGTGTGGGCAGGTTTGATTTTAGGTCTGCTGTCCATGTTTTTTGGCGGAAGTCTGTTATATTTATTTTCGCTGGTGCTTTTTATCTACAGCTATTTTCGTATTTTTTCAAAAAACACCACAAAGCGATATCGGGAACTTTGCAGTTATGAAAGATTTCTTGCAAAGATAAAAAATGGTCCCGCAACGTGGAAGAAAGAGGTCACGCAGCGTAAGCAGTACAAGATTTTTAAGTGTCCTTCCTGTAACCAGAAATTACGAATCCCCAGAGGGCATGGCAGGGTAGAAATCCGTTGCAAGAAGTGCCAGACTCTCTTTTGTGGGAAAACCTGATAACGGAGGAGTCGTTGTGTTTGGATATGTAGTAGTGAATAAAGCGGAACTGAAATTTAAAGAGTTTGATGTTTATCAGTCTTTTTACTGCGGATTGTGTAAAAAATTAAAAGAGCGTGGCGGGAACGTGTCCAGACTGGCATTGACCTATGACATGACTTTTGTATATATGTTGTTGACCGGACTTTATGAGCCACAGACAGTATACAGCCCCTGTAAATGTGTTCTGCACCCATTGGAAAAACGGCACATGCGGCAGAATGAATATGCAGAGTATGTGGCGGATATGTCAGTACTGATGACTTGTTATAAATGCAGGGACGACTGGAATGATGAAAAAAAGCTGACCGCAAAATGTATGTTGGGTATGCTGACAAAGAAAAATAAAGGTATTGTGGAGAAATATCCAGAAAAGACCAAGCGTATAGCAGAGGCAATGGAACAGTTGTCCCGTGGTGAAGAAGCAGGGAGTGACAATGTAGATGAAATGGCAGGCTTCTTTGGCAGAATCATGGCAGATATTTTAGTCGCAAAAGAAGATGAATGGGCAATGGTACTTTCCCGCATGGGATTTTATCTGGGAAAATTTATTTATATTCTGGATGCCTACGAGGATATTGAAGAAGACAAAAAGAAAGGTCGTTACAATCCTCTTTACAAACTGTATGACAGCACAGAATTTGAAGAAGAATGCAGACAGATATTGACTATGATGATAGCAGAATGCTCCAGAGAATTTGAAAAACTGCCAATTTTAGAAAATGTGGATATTCTGAGAAATATCCTATATTCCGGTGTGTGGGTAAGATTTGAAAATATCCGGGCTAAAAGAAATAGTAAAGAAAAGTCGCAGGCAGTGCAGGATTAAAAATCAGGGCACAGCGACGGAATGTGAGGAAAGATGAGAGACCCCTATCAGGTGCTGGGAATATCCCGGGAGGCCACCGATGAAGAAATTAAAAAAGCATATCGAAACTTAAGCCGCAGATATCACCCGGATGCCAATGTAAATAACCCCAATAAAGCACAGGCAGAGGAAAAATTTAAAGAAGTGCAGCGTGCTTATGATGATATTATGAAAGTAAAAAACGGCAAGGGTGACGACACCACCGATTACAGGCAAAGCAGCGGATATAGTGGTTTTGGCGGCTTTGGAGGTTTTGGTGAAAGGTATTCATATGGAGAGAGAAGAAGCAGTGAGAGCGGACCGGATTATATGCGTTCCGCGGCTTCTTATATACGGGCAGGTTATTATAAAGAGGCAATAAATGTATTAAATCAGATGACAGAACGAAATGCACAGTGGTATTATTATAGTGCAATGGCTAACTGGGCGTTGGGAAACAATGTAATTGCCAAGGAACATGCTAATGCCGCAGTGCGGATGGAACCGGACAACTGGGAGTACCGGGAAATGCTAAGCCGCATGGAATCCGGTGCGGCGTGGTACAGAGAACGAAGTGCACCATTCGGAAATGGATATGGCAATGACAATTTCTGTATGAAACTCTGTCTGGTAAATATGTTCTGTAATCTCTGCTGCGGCGGTGGAGGAATGTGCTGCCTGTAACGGTGGAAATGTATTTTTAATTGACAGAACTGGAAATGGGCAGTTCAAACATACTTATAAAAAGACGGTTTGAACAAAGAAAGGAAAGAGCAAACAATAAATGACAAACGAACAGTACCATGAACTGATAAGGCCTTACGAAGATGCAACCAGACTCCTTTTAGGGGGATGCTGGAGGCACTGAAGTGGCAGAGCGATTTGATTGTGATTAAAGAAAAAGATTATATCAACAATCCGAAAGCCAGTGGGTATCGTAGCTACCACATAGTATTCGGTGTACCCCTGCATACATTGGATGCCATGGAATATTATCCTGTGGAAGTGCAGTTCCGCACGCTTTCCATGGACTTCTGGTCCAGTATGGAGCACCGCATTTGTTATAAAAAAGAACGTACAAATAAAGCAGAACTTTCTCGCCAGATGCAGATGTTGTCGGAATCCCTGGCACTGGTGGAAGCAGAATTGAAAGAATACATAGCAGACTGACAGTTGGTTTATGATGCACCTGAAAGTAGGAATTTTGTATTTTAACATAAAATTTTACCATAAAAAAGAATCCTTGTATGCGTATCCATAGTGGATACCGAAGTCGGAGAGATACGGTAAAGGATTCGGAAAGGAAGAACCGTGACGGAGGGGAAATTTGAAGCATGTATTGTTGCCATGAACAATGGTGACAAGGACGGGCTTAGGGAAGTGTATGAAGAATATATTTCTTACATATACGGTATTGTGCGTGGGCTTCTGGCAAATAAAGAAGAAGCGGAGGATATTACCAGTGACTTTTTTATCCGCCTTTGGGAAAAGTCCGAGACCTATAAGCCCGGCAGCGGTCACAAGGGCTGGATGGCAACCATTGCCCGCAATATGGCAATTGATTATATCAGAAAACGTAAGCGTGAAGAACCGGTAGATTTTTCGGAAAACAGAGAGGAAGATACCGGAGGGGTAAGTGCGGGCAAAAAAGCAGAAATGATACAGGCGGGAGAAAAAAGCAATAGTGTAGAAGAACAAGTTATAGCCGACATGACTATAAAAGAGGCTTTGGCACTGTTAAAAGAATCTGAGCGCAGGGTCGTGCACATGAAGATTATGGGACAGATGACCTTTCAGGAGATTGCGGATATTTTAGAAGAACCCATGGGAACAGTAGCATGGCGGTATCGGCAGGCAATAAAAACATTAAGGAGGTGCGGGTATGAAGAAGCTGGAAACTGAATACAGAAATTCATGTCAGGAAGAAATACCTGATTTGTGGAACCGGATAGAAGCAGTACTACCTGAAAAAGCACCTCTGGCAGAGAAAATGGAACAGACAGACCGAAAAGTACAACCAATTGTATCAGATGGGAATGCGGTGCGGCAGCAGACAGTTGCAATGCCGGCTCAGACATCTAAAAAGAAAATTATCAGGTTTACCCGGTTTGCAAAAGCTGCAGCTGCAATATTGGTACTGGCGTTAGTGGTGCCGGGAGCATGGTTTTTGATGACACAGGGTAGGAACGGAACAAAAAGCGATTGTGCGGCGGCTGATACGGCAGGCAATAGTGCAAGTATGGATATGACGGCAGATTATGAACCGCCGGCAGCAGATGCAGCGGCACCGGAGGAAATGCTGGATAATATAGCAGGCGAAAGTGTGCAGAATGAAAACGCACAGTTTGATACAACCATGGATTCTGCCATGCAGGAAGTAGGAGAAGCAGGTCAAAGCCCTATGGAAGACAGTTTGCAGTCAGACAGTTTGCAGTCAGACAGTTTGCCGTCAGAAGTAGTTCAACCAGAAGAGCCGGTCTTTATGACCGTAGATGAAATCGTCTATGACCATGGCAAAACCTTTTACTACCTAAGTGATGAAAGTGGTACAATATACATTGCGGTTTGGGAAGAGACAAGTGTGGACACAGAAAACGTGGGAGCAGACGAAACAGGTGCAGAGGGAGAAACAATATCTCAAGAACTGCAGACAGGTGAAAGTTATTATTTTACCTTGCAGGCAACTGTAGGTAAAGACTGGGACTATGAAATCCTTAGCGTAGAATAAATACATTATGAGCGACGCGAAGCAGGGTGATGCGTCGGCATGCTGATTACACCTATTAACTGACATTTAGTGCTCGGTAGACTAAATTTTGGGCATATACAATGCATTTTTTCATGGTGATGCCCAAAAGCAAGAAAGATTTATAGCTATTTTGGTGGTTTTGGGCATAGAGCGCAAAGGAAGTACGCTTTATGCCCAGATTTTAACAATTTTTTGGGCATCAGACGATAAATTTACACTGTAATGCCCAAAAGGCTCCTTTTTAAAGCATAAAATACAATTTTTTGGGCATTGGAGCAGAAAAAAATCCATTTATGCCCATAAATACAATTTATAGCACCCGACAACATTCAAAATCCGCTTTTCGGGATTAGTATCGCTACCCTAACCACCATTTCAATACATCTTGGATATGCATATCCCAGTAGGGCCATGTATGGTCCCCTTCAGATTCTGAACAGGATAAATCGTAGCCCAGTTCACGAACCTTATTCCAGGCATATTGATTATCTTCATACAAAAAGTCTTCGGTACCGCACCATGCAAAAAGCTTGGGCAGTGGTTTGCCGGAGGCTTTTAAATTTTCAGCCAAATACATTAAATCATTCTTGGTGCCTGCCACATGTAATGGATCACCGAAAATGCTTTCCCAGAAAATGCGGCGTTCAGTCTGCATTTCAGTGAGCATACGTTTATTGGCAGCCATATGCAGGGCACCGGATAAAGAGGCAGCAGCACCAAAGGTTTCGGGTGCCCCCAATGCCAGCTTCCATGCACCATACCCACCCATGGAAAGCCCCGCAGCCAGAGTGTCCTCAGGCTTGTCGGACATATTGGGGAAGAAATCCCTGCAAATGGCAGACAGTTCCTTGGAAATAAAAGTAAAATAAGGCATACCGTAAGCAGTATCCGTATAAAATCCCAAATGTGTGGTAGGCATTACTACCGCAATGCCCAATTCGCTGACATATCGCTCAATAGATGTACGTCGCTGCCAGATGGTATGGTCATCACTGAGACCATGTAACAGATACATGGTGGGATATTTTCCTTCCCGGCGTTTCCCCTCCATTCCAATCTGGGAATGGGTCTGCTGCGGCAGAATTACATCCATATTCACGGACATTTGCAAAACTTCAGAATAAAAATTTACGTGTAGCAGTGCCATAAGATACCTCCTGAATATTTATAAGCTTATTGTAGGCGAAATAAATAAGAGTGGCAAGAGGAAAATCAAAAGCCGGATATGCAGTAAATAAAAACCGGTTACAATGTAACCGCGGTTCGGATACGTGGTAACCGGAACCTGCGTTGTGGCGGGAAAAATATGAAAAAATGCAGAAAATATGCGGGTTTTAAGCCAACTTGCAGTTGCCAGCAACAGGTAAAATACGATATAGTAAATGGTAGGACAAAAGAGAAGGCTATGACAGATTGGGGATAGCAGAATGGAACTTTACAAGGTTGGAAGAAAAATTAAGGAGGAGCGTATCAGAAAGAAAATTTCACAGGAAGAATTGTGTTACGGAATTTGTTCGGTATCCACACTTTCCCGCATAGAGAATGATACGCAGAAACCTACCTTAAAAATAGAAGAGGCTTTATTGGAAAAATTGGGTTGCAGTACCGAGAACCTGGTATTCTATGCCGGTGAAGATGAAATTGCAAAGCATAATCTGGAAACGGAACTTACCGTATTAACTATGCATAGGAAACCACTGGGAAACAAACTGGAAGAGTACAAAAAGCTGATAGATGATAACAGTAGCAGTCATATGGAAAAACAGTTCGCATTGATGACAGAAGCTATTTGGGCACTGTATTCAGAAAGTTGGGAACTTTCGCAGGTACAGGCACAACTAGAGGAAGCACTGCTTTTAACGATGCCGGATTATGAAGAGAGAGAATTGGTAACGGTTAAGTTGCTGACGTTGACGGAAATTACCATTCTTAATAATTTGGCAATTGTAAAATATAAACAGGACAATTTTGGCGAGGCAATAGAGATAATGCATTACCTGATAGGATATTTGGAAAAAGGTGATTTGAGTACAGATACAAGTGGAAAAAAATATCCTCTATTGGTTTATAATTTAGCTAAAATGACACAACAATCAAATGATTTTGAAAAGATGCTTTTTTTGTGTGAGAAAGGAATTACCTTTTGCAAAAATTATATGCGATTAGTCGCATTGCCTGAATTTTTATACTATAAAGCAGTTGCATGCTCACAGCTTAATCGTTTGCAGGAAGCGAAAGAAAGCTGCGAATATGCAATTACTTTGCATAAATTACTTGGGAACTTAGAAATGGCTAAAAAATTACAAGCGTATTGTGAACAACACTTACTTACAGACAATTATAAAGAAAATCCGGATCAGGAATCTCTGATTTAGAAAGAGTTTTTTCGAGAATAAAGAAATCAGTTTGCTCTGTAAGTGTGATAAGACCATATGAAATAATAATCATTTTACGCATAATGATTACCCCCTATCTTTATTTATAAAAACAAAATAATGGACAATTTAAGAAAGCACCATAACATTTCTGGAACATAAAAATTTTCGTGAAACGCTATGGTGCTTTCTTTGTGTGTGCGTGATAATCACAATAAAGAAATTTAAGTATATAGGCAGAAAGGTATGTAACCGGAGTATTCCGGTAAAACAGAAAAATCAACATAGGGGAATGAAAATGTACAGAATAGACACCGAAAAACTGGCAAAATTCAAAGCAGCCACCACCGGTCTGCGGGAAGGGCTGGAAGAAGTAAGAGATGAGCATATATTACAGCTGGGCGGATTGCAGGAAAACTGGGAAGGAGAAGGAGCGGACAGAGCACTGACAGCAGGGCAGGACCTGACGGTGCAGATGGAAGAGGAAATCGGCTCCCTAAGAGGACTGGAGGGTGTATTGGGGAATGCACTGGATGATGCCCGCAGACTGCGGAAGCAAAGCAGACAGTTTATACAAATACTGGCAGGGGAGGAAAGCAGTCTGTATTATACCGGAAGCGGCTACCGTATAGGGACACCGGTAGCAGACGGTGTCATATCACTGGAAGAAAGCACCGTAACAAAACTGGTGGAAAGCTGTAACCATGCGGCAGAAACAGCCAGAGAAATAGAGGATATAACCCATGAAATAGATGAGTTGCTGGGGAATATGGAGTACGTACATATAGACATCAGTGACCAGACAGAGAAAATCAGAAAAGACTGCAAAAAAGTAGAACGGTTAGAAGAATACGGAAGAAGCTACAGCCGGTATGCAGAAGAATTCATAGAACTGGACAGGAAGTTAAGTAAAGCATTGGAACCATATCAGTCAGAGGAGAACAAAGGACTGACCGTAGCCATATACGAACCGGCATTGTGGGGAGGAAAAATGAATGTGGAGAGGATACGATATCTGCTGTCCCGAGGAAAAGAAAGACTTATCCCCGCCGAAAAAACAGAACTGGAGTATGCATTAAATTGGGCGATGGACGGAAAACATCCACAGGAAGCAGCCCTTATCATAGAAGCAGTCAAACAGAAAAAGCCCTACGGCCTTACGGACCTTGAAAGAAGAGCATTGATAGAGGGACTGAAAGCAGAAATACTGTGGATGGTCTGTCAGGGACTGGAAGAAATACAAAAGGAAAAAGCGGAGCAGACAAAAGGAAGAAAAGCAGGAGAAAACAGAAGAAGAGAAAGTCAGTGGCTTACGGAAGAAGAACTGATAGAAAGGGGAAAGATTATCAACGAGACAACAGCCGCCATAACGGAACTTACCATAATGGAACAGATGCTGTATATGGGAGGCGGTCTGGAGCAGTCAGGCTATGAAGAAAGAAATGCAGAAGAAACAGAAGGGCTGGCAGCAAGAGAAGACAGAAGAGAAACAGAGCAAAGAACAGAACAGGAAAGACAGCAGTGTGCAGAGATGCTTGCACAGATAGCCGAAGAAAAGGCCCGTCAGCAGGAAATGCTGGACGAAGCAAGGGATTTAAGCGGGTACAGTGCAGAAGAACTGAAAGAAGCTTATGAAAGAATACCGAATTATAATATACTGGAGAGAAACCTGACAGACTATAACGGAGACAAAGAAGCCCTGACAACCATGAAACAGTTACTGTCGCCGGTGTATAATGAAGCAGTGCGAATCGAAGCGGCGGCAGTGTTGAAAGACGAAGGATTAGAAGCAGAATTCAGGGAAGCATATCTGGAAAACGGTTTATTGCAGGGGTTCCTGTTCGGAACATGGTCCGGGTACTTTCCGGGCAGTGAAGACAGGGAAAAAAGAAAAGAACTGTCAGAAAAGACAGGACTGACCGAAGAAGAACTGCAGAACCTGGCAGATTATATGATACGGGAAGAATGTCTTAAGATGGCAAGGGAAGAAGCCGGAGAACATCCGGTGTTAGCATCCGGAGCCAGTCTGTTCACCAACCTGTCGGGAACAGCCCAGGGAACGGTGGCGGGAATATACAGCGGAATCACAGGAGCTCCGGTAAAAGAAGACAGCCTGCTGTACCTGTATCAGGATGCAACCGGTGAAATACGGGGAACAGTAAGGGGAGGCATCAAAAGCAGCGGCGGACGGTTTTTCTATGATGTGGGAATGAGTGTTGGAGATACCGTTTTAGCCTATGCGGCGGGAGGAAATCCCTATGCAGCCGCAGGTATACGTGCGGCAGACACATATTCAGATAGGGTACAGGAAGGAGCAGAGAACGGACTGACACCCGGACAGATACAGGGGAGTGCCCTGACAGCGGCAGGAATAGAGTTTGCCACAGAAACCATATCCTTTAAAGCCATCTTTGGAGGAAGCGGAGTAACCGAAGCACTGCAGGGAGCGGGAGCAAAGCAGATATGGGGACGAATAGGAAATGCGGCATTTACAGAAGGAGGGGGAGAAGTACTGACAGATATCTGTGGCATAGAAGCGGATTATCTGATAAATGGTAGTGCATCAGAGATAGTGAGGGTGTATAATGGGTACATAGAGGATGGACTGACAGAAGAAGAGGCGTACGATGAGACAGTGAAGCAGTATGCAGGCCGTTTGTGGTATGATTTTGCAGGCGGATTCCTAGCAGGGGGAGCCATGAGAGGCTGTGTGGAAATGTCAGGAAATATCCATGGCAGGGGAAGCGGTATGGGAGAAAGTACCGTGGAAGGAAGCAGCCCGGAGATAACGGATATAGAAGGGATTGGAGAGACCGGAAGTGTAGGTGAGGGTGGCATTAAAGCAATAGACAATGCAATACCTAATGTTGAAAATGCAACTATTAATCCCAAGAAATTAACCGAATATGCCTTAAATCCAAATCACCCGGTAGGAGGAAATAAAGCCAAGGTATTTGAAAGTGCATTAGGATATAATCAATCGAATGCAGATGACCTAATGAGACAAATATATGAAAAATTGCCGAATAGTGAGGCAGTATTAGGACAACTGGATGAGTATGGTCAGAGATATACAGTTGATATACCTATTACGGGACCAAATGGCAATACTGTGAATGTGAGAACTGGTTGGATAATAAAAACGGGTTCAGATATACCTGAATTAACAACACTTTTTGTAAAAGATTAGTTAGGAGAGATTATGAAGTTTAAGGAATATGACACAGTAAAGATTATGAAAGATTGTAAAGAGGGTGTAAAAAAAGGTGAAATCGGTGCTATACTTATGGTATTTGAGGAACCACGAGAGGCATATGAAGTTGAAATACTAGATGAAGAAGGAAATCCCAAAGCACAGTGTACTCTGTTACCAGATGATTTGGAGTTGGTAGAAAATTAAAACATGGCAAAAATGTAACAATTTCGTAACATTCCCCTTGACGCTCCAAAACATCCATGTTACAATGGCACGAAAGAGGGGGTACAAGGGGGATAAGAGGCTCCGTAATACCTAAACAAAAACACATAATGGGAGATGTTCCGTAGCTATTATGGGCTATGGCGCATCTCCTATTTTTCTGTTACAGGGCAATTCCGATAAATTTGTCCCAAAGCATAACAAATTCCTGAACAGCAGAGAAAGTTATGTCATAACAGATTTATCCGAACGGCTCTGCCAGTGGGAGTTTCTCGGCTTATGCCGTCCTTGGGCGGCATAAGCCCTTTAACCTGCACTATTTTCGACCCTATCGATTTTGGCGGTATCTTAAGAAATTATGTCTTTCACATTTCCCTAACAAGGATTAAATGTTCCGCTATCTGCGGAGCATAGTAGCTGAGATATACTATACCTGTATCAGGATGCAACCGATGAAATGCTGGGAACAGTAAGGGGAGGTATTAAAAGCAGCGGCAGGAATAGAGTTTGCCACAGAAACCTTATCCTTTAAAGCTATTTTTGGAGGAGGCGGAGTAACAGAAGCACTGCAGGGAGCGGGAGCAAAGCAGATATGGGGACGAATAGGAAATGCGGCATTCACAGAAGGGAGTGGCGAAGTACTGACGGATATCTGTGGTATAGAAGCGGATTATCTGATAAATGGTAGTGCATCAGAGATAGTAAGGGTGTATAATGGGTACATAGAGGATGGACTGACAGAAGAAGAGGCGTACGATGAGACAGTGAAGCTGTATGCAGGCCGATTGGGGTATGATTTTGCAGGCGGATTCCTAGCAGGGGGAGCCATGAGAGGTAGCATCGAAATGTCAGGAAATATCCATGGCAGAGGAAGCGGTATGGGAGAAAGTACCGTGGAAGGAAGCAGCCCGGAGATAACGGATATAGAAGGGATTGGAGAGACAGATGTAGCGGGAAGGGAAGGAGAGAGTGGAAGTGTAGGTGAGGGTGGCTTAGGAGCACAAGGTGTAGGAAATCCCGTCGCAGTAGAAGGAAGAGGAAATACAGGAAGAACGGTTCCTAATACATTAAACGAGCAGATGGCAATGAATCAAGTACAATCTAATCCATTGGAGGGTGCAACTAAAGTACCGCTAGAAATGACTGACCCAAGATGGCCAGCCTCAGAAGGTTGGGTTAAGATGCAATCAGTGGTACAGAATGCAGATGGAACGAAAACTACAATACATTATGTGTACAATGAAATAACAGGTACTTTTGATGATTTTAAATTTAAGTAGAAAGGATAAAAAAGATGGATAACATTATTTTTGAGAAAATTTGGCAAGACGATAGTCTTATTGAATTAAAAATATCTGCTAATTCTGAATTTGTTTCAGCTTATCAAAGTTGTTATATTCAGGATAAAAAATTAGAGGAAATAGCAGAAACAATTTGTAATTTTGTAGAAAATTATAATGAAGCTTGCTATTTGGAATTCGGTAAAAAAGAAGGGAATTATACACCTGCGTTTTCAATGTGTATGCTACCAGTTGATATATCAGGACATGTTAAAATTGAAGTGGATATTGAAATAGCAGATAATGATACGCGTTCACATAGATGCTGTTTTTATGTAAAAAGTGAATTAGGGTTAATAGAGCGGTTAGGAATGGCTTTAAAAAAACTGATAAAAGAGCCAGATGGATGTGAGGTATCTTTGCATTAACAAATTACAAAAAATACGTAACAATTTTGTTACATTCTATTTAACGATCCCAAAACACTCATGTTACAATGGCACTCACCAGGGGGTATAAGGGGGATGAAAATTCTTTTCACAACTAAATAAAACACAGTATCAGCGGTATTCCAAGACCTTAAAAAGTCATGAAATACCGCTGCTTTTTAGCTGTCCCTATAAGTCAGCCAGTTGCATTAGTAGGGAAAAACACAATTGCATGCCCATGCGGAAAACAACAGATGTATAAGCAGAGTTCTGTACTTGGATGGCATCCATCCATTGGATTATGACTTTATACTGTTTGTCCGATAAGTTTATTCTCTTGCTCATTGAGTTCATTTTCTCTCATTGCGGCTTCCAGATAATCTGCATCCTGCTTCACGTTTTGATGGATGTTGTTATAAGGTCGTTCTTCCAAGTAATTGAAGAACAGTTGAAAAATGTCCATGTTCATCATGAAATGCACCTCCCTTCTTGACAACACACGATACCGAAGAATTCAAAATTTATCCATTCACAGAATTCAATGAAAATCAGCAGAGAAAATAAGGCAGAATAGACAAAAGTATGACTGTGGCATAAGAAATTGGTTGGGGGGAGGGGAAGCTATGTCATATTATACTTTTTCCAACGGCTCTGCCGATGGGGTCTTCCGGCGGCACAAGCCTTTTAACCTGCACTATTTTTGAACCTACTTATGTTGGCGGTATCTTAAGAAATCATGTCTTTCACATTTCCCTAACAAGGATTAAATATTCCGCTATCTGAGGAGAAGAGTAGCCAGAATATACTATATCTGTATCAGGATGCAACCGATGAAATGCGGGGAACAGTAAGGGGAGGCATCAAAAGCAGCGGCGGACGATTTTTCTATGATGTGGAATGAGTGTGGGAGATACCGTTTTAGCATATGCGACAGGAGGAGGAAATCCCTATGCAGCAGGTATACGTGTGGCAGACACATATGCAACAGCAGATGTGATATTATATATGTTGAATTTTGACATGTGGTTAAAAAAGAAAGCACCATAATGTTTCCGAAATACAAAAATTTTCGTGAAACGCTATGGTGCTTTCTTTTTTTGTGTGTGATACTTGAAACGAAGAAGGCTTCAATCGTACAAGGAGATAAATAAGATGGAGTACAAAATTGTAGTATATGGAGAGGGTATTTATAGAGAAGTGTCTTTAAAGAACGAATATGGCTCCGGATTAGTAATAGGAACTGAAAAAGAAGCAAATTTGAAATTTATAAAAGAAAAATTTGATATAGAATTTAAAATTTCTTTTAAACGAGCAGAAGAAAAATGGAATGTTTTATGTGGCGATACCGTTTATCTTACGGTTGAAAAGGAATCTTTAAAAAGAGAATGGAGTCTTATACCGGGTGAAGTGTTGCAAATTTTTTCTACAAAAACCGAACAACGACTATTTTGTATAGAATTGGTCTGCGATTTTGGTGGCGACTATAATGATTACAGCAAACGTATGGATTGTCGAAATTGCTCTCAAGTAAGTATTGGGGGCTTGACAGACAGTATGGTGCGCATTTTGTTGCCGCAAATAGAACAGGATGAAATCTGTCTTGAAAAGGATACAGATGGCTATTTAGTGCATATAGAGAAGTGTAGGTATGGGGTATATCGAAATGGTTGCCGCATAAATGAAAAGAGTAGCAGAATACATAATTGTGATTTTGTCTCGTTTTCCGGTTGTCAATTTTATATAGAAGATGGGTGGATTTATTTCGCGGAAAAATTACCATTTGATACAAAACTATACGTGGAAAGTGTTTGGCCTGTAAAAAATCATATGAAGTATCCGGTATTTCTTCGTAGTGTCAGGCAGTTATATGGGGAACCGACCGAAAAATTGGAAATACTCCCACCAAAACAGTTACCGGAAGAACCACAGACTAATTTAATTATGACAATTGTGCCCATATTGGCCTCAGCAATGCTTACTGTGATAATGCGGGGAGTGATGGGAAAAAGCGGTGTTTACATGATTTATTGTGTGGGGGCAATGATTTTAAGTGGTGTAATGGCAGTATGGAATTATCGAAATCAAGGAAAACGATATAAAGAGCGTGTTGCGAAAAGACAAGAACAATATGAAGACTATCTTTTGATGCAGGAGGAAAAAATACAGGCAGCCAGAGAAAAGGAAAAATATTTAGCCAGACAAAGAAACAGTGTGTTGGAAGAACAACTGACCTTTATAGAAGATTTTGATGCAAGATTGTTTGAAAAGCAGAGAAACGATAAAGATTTTCTAAGTTGTTATATTGGTAAAGGTACTATGGAATCAGTTTGTCAGATACAGTATCGGGAACCGGAGTATAAAGATACAGAAGACCCCTTAACAGAATATCCGAGACTACTACATGACAAGTATCAGTATATAGAAGAAATGCCGGTTATGTTGGAATTAAAAAATAAAAATGCAGTTGGTTTTGTAGGAGAAAGGGGAAAATTATATCAAATAGCAAAGAATTTGATATTAACGTTATCGGCTACTCATTATTATAACGATATTAAATTTTTCTTTGTCCTGAAAGAAGAGGACAAGGCGTTTTTTGCATGGGCAAGATGGTTGCGTCATACAAAGAATGAAACTATTGGTGTTAGAAATTTTATGTATGATGAAGAAAGTAGAAAGGTATTATTGGAGTATCTTTATGCAGAATTTTCAGAGCGTGAAAGCATGGATGAAAAGGCAATGGAAACAAAGCCCCACTATGTAATTTTTGTGTATCGTTCAGAGTACATTAACGGACATCCTATTAGTAATTATGTGGAAAAGGCAAAAGACTTGGGAATTGTATTTTTGTTTTTTGAAGAATATGCAGAATTAGTCAATAAGGACTGTGATTCACGAGTGTTTTTAAAGAGTGGAGTAAATGAAGGATATGTACAACAGACAGAAGACGGAGAGAACATACAGAAATTTTATTATCCGCATATTTCGGCAAAACAGGCAGCAGAAGCAGCACTCAGATTAGGCTGTGTTTATGTGGAAGAAGTAAGCTTGGAGAGTGCATTGACAAAAAATATAACACTTTTCCAACTTTTAAATATAGAAAGTGCATCTGAATTGCAACTGGAGCAGAGATGGAGAAATTCCAGAATATATGATTCCATGGCGACACCTTTGGGGGTTAAGAGTGGTGATGAGGTTGTGTATTTAGATTTACATGAAAAAGCACACGGACCGCATGGTTTGGTGGCAGGTACTACCGGTTCCGGAAAAAGTGAAATTTTGCAGACTTATATTCTTTCAATGGCAACATTGTTCCATCCTTATGAAGTCGGATTCATTATTATTGATTTTAAAGGTGGCGGAATGGTTAATCAGTTTAAGAATCTGCCACATTTAAATGGAGCAATTACTAATATTGATGGGAAAGAAATCAATCGTTCGCTTCTTTCTATCAGAGCAGAATTGCGGAAGAGGCAGGAACTGTTTGCGGAAAACGAGGTTAATCATATAGATGATTACATTCGCCTGTTTAAAGCAGGAAAGACACAACGACCTTTGCCCCATCTGATTTTAATAGTAGATGAATTTGCTGAATTAAAAAGCGAACAACCGGAGTTTATGAAGGAATTGATAAGTACTGCCAGAATCGGAAGAAGCTTGGGGGTACATTTAATTTTAGCAACACAGAAACCGGCAGGAGTGGTTAATGATCAAATTTGGAGTAATTCTAAATTTAAACTATGTTTAAAAGTGCAGAATAAAGAAGATAGTAATGAAGTTTTAAAGTCTCCTTTGGCCGCAGAAATACGGGAACCGGGACGTGCATATTTACAAGTGGGAAACAATGAAATATTTCAACTGTTTCAATCGGCGTATAGCGGTGCAACGGTTCCGAATAGCAGTATGGGAGAAGTAAAGCCTTTTGTAGTAAATCGAATTGATTTAGCAGGACGCAGGACAGTTATTTATGAGCAAAAACCTGCACAGGATACGGGCAGCATGTCACAATTAGATGCCTTGGTAGAGTATATAAGACAGTATTGTGCAGGAAGGAAAATAAAGAGTCTTCCCAATATTTGTATGCCGGCATTGGAGTATCAAATTCCGTATGCAAATGAGAAGGTTGCAGTAGAAACGGGAGACATATGTGTACCTATTGGTTACTATGATGATCCGTCAAGACAGTTGCAGGCAATAACGGAAGTGAACTTTACCCAGAATCATATTTACATTGTGGGTTCTTCACGTTATGGAAAAAGTAATTTGTTACAGGTTATGGTACGTGGTCTGGCGGACAGATACAGTTCAGATGAGGTCAACATATATATTCTGGATTTTGCAACTCTGGTTATGAAAAATTTTGAATCATTAAACTGTGTGGGAGGTATTGTTACTGCAAGGGATGATGAGAAATTAAAGAACCTGATAAAGATGCTATTAGAAGAAGTAGAAAAACGTAAAAACCTTTTAGCCGGAATGGGTTTGAGTTCTTTTAGTGCTTATAGAGAAAGCGGTTATAGAGAACTATCTCAGATTATTGTGATGATAGATAATTTTGGAGCGGTCAGGGAAATGTATCCCAAATATGAGGAAGATTTGCTCTCGATTTGCCGAGAAGGTATTGCGGTTGGAATTTCAATGGTTGCGACAACGTCACAGTCAACAGCAGTAGGGTACAAATATGTTCCCAACTTTGGAAAGAGAATTGCGTTGTTTTGTAATGAATCGGCAGAGTACACACATGCCTTTGAACATTGTCGGATAAAACCGGATAATAAACCCGGACGTTGTATTCTGGAAATTGACAAAGAACTGTATGAAGGGCAGATTTATCTTGCTTTTTCGGCAGAAAAAGAAATAGAAAAGATTACGCAAATAAGAGAATTTATTGAAGAGAGTAACCAAAAAGACAGAGGTTTAGGAGCTGTAAAAATACCGGAAATTCCGGCAGTTGTTACCGCAAAGTTTATTACAAGGCAGACAGGAGGAAAATTCGAAGCCTACAAAATGGTTTCCGGTATTAATTATGCTACAACAAAATTCGATTATCTGCATTTGTTGCAAACAGGAATAATCGGTATTGGTGGCAGAGAACATGGTGGAACATCTAACTTCTTGAAATATATAATTGCTGATTTGTTGAAACATAAGGAAGAAGCACCGGTTAAAATACATATTGTGGATAATTTGAAAAGAAAATTGGAGCCTTTTGGACAAGACAAAGAGGATGTTGTTTATTCCTGTAATCCGGCAGAAGTGGAGAGTTACATCAATAATTTGACAGGAATATTGAAAGAACGTTATCAGTGGATGTTAAGTGGTAATGAAAAGAAGTTGGAAAAAGCTCCATTACTGGTGCTTGTGATGAATGCAGGGGACTGTTATTCCGTGCTGGGAAGTAATGCAAACTTAGTAGAAGCATATGTGAACATTATAAATAGATACCGTATGTTAAAGGTCTGCATTATTATGGCACAAATGCCGAATACCAGTCTGAATTTTGGCGCGTCACCAATATGGAAATCTGTCAAAGAGGTGTTGAATATGTATCTGTTCTACAATTTGTCAGAGCAGAAAATGGTAGATATATCGTTGGCTGTACAGAGAGAATTTGCAAAGCCTTTGGAAGTAGGCGAAGCGTTTAATATTTGTGCAGGAAATCTGGAGAAATTAAAAACACCTTTGTATACGCCGGAAACATAGTGGTTGAAGTTATATTGGATATTTATAAGCAGAAAGGATTTAAGTACAAATGAAAAAGGGTGGTAAAAAGGCAGGAAAGAGAATTTTTGCACTGGGATTAACTATACTGTTGTGTCTGTTACAGATATACGTGCCAGCAGAAGCTCAGGAAGAAGATAACACTTCAGATGGTGCCAAAACAATATGTGTACAGTTTGATACCACCTACGGTGAGGGTTTTTATTTAGGAGAGAGTGGCTGGCTTAGTGCACAGGGGAGCTGTAATATTACAGTGGAACCGGATATGGATTTCAGCTTGCATATTAAAACCGAGGGAGATTTTGTTGCAGGATATGCATGGAATACTGAAACTATAACGGGCAATTTGACAGGAGAAAATGTAATTGTAAGAGAATGGGAAGATATTACAGAAAACAGTACGCTACATATTTTCTTTGACCAAAAGTTGCCTGGAGAAAATTTTAATATTACATTTTCTGAAACACAGGGGCATTATGGTAGCAACACAATTGCGACTTTGCAAACAACCACGAGTAATGAAATGAACTTGGATGATATTGAGATTAAGTGGGGAAGCAGTTATGGAAATGGATTTGTAACCGGTAGTATCAGTACAGAAGCCGGCATACTTAGCAGATGCAATTATACAGTCAAATGTAATGAGAATAGTATAGTATATGCTACTGCCGGATTGTATCGTAGAGGAACTTTGCTTGCAGAAGTGATAAGTGAGGCCTTTTATGTGCAAAAAGACGATAAAGCTCCGCTGGTGACGGAAGTTCTGTATAGTGTAAACGGAGAAGAATTCCAAGCACTTGAAGAAGGACAGAAAATATGGGGAAGTCAGACTATTACTTTCAGGGCAAGTGTGGTTGATCCGGAGGATAATTGTGCAGCCTGTGGAGTAAGTCAGGTAAATATATTATTAAACAATAGCCCTCAGTCAATGAGCTATAATGCGGGAAGCGGATACTATGAGTATACCGTAGAGAGAAAAAGTGGACAGGCATATAGCTTTACAATTAAAGTGGATGCTTGTGATTATGTTGGAAATCAAGTGTTGGAAGAGCCTTATTCGGAGTTTGGTTTGGACAATAAAGGGCCTGAAGTCTTGATAACATTAAAAGCTGGAGAGAGAAAAATACAGGATTGGTATTCTGAAATCCAAAATGATAAGCCGTTGCAAATGGCAATAATAGCAACTGATGACAGTACAGTAGTGAAAGTTGAAATAGCTTCAAGTAAAAGTTTTGCGGAAGGAACTGTTCTTTGTTCGGAAGTGCCATGGTTGCAAGACGATAAATATATCTTCACGACATCCGGAGAATTGTTTACCGGTGAACAAAATCGGACTTATTATATTCGTGCTTATGACGAGTTTGGTAATGTGGGAGAAGTAGTGGAACAGAAAATTTGTATCGATAATACAAAGCCGGAGCGTCAGGTAGTGGTTGCGTTTACGGGAACGGAAGATATGTTGGTTCAAGTTAGTGGGGGTGATGCTATTGGTCAGAGTTATGTGGTAGAAGCCGGAGAAGGCATGGTATATGATAACGAAAAGATTGCGGTAAAACTAATGGTAAAGGACACGGTCATTGCGGGGAAAGAACAATGCGTCTCTGGTATTGAAGCGGTGGATTTTACGGTATTGATAACAGATGAAAGTGGAACTACAACACAAAGTTATCATGTGGAAGAGAATGCATTCGGAGTAGATGATATGGGGAGAATGTACGTCTACTATGAGACGGAATTACGAGGTAGTACAGGTAATTATGAGGCAATTTTTCAGTTAACGGAAATAGTGATTACCGATAATGCAGGCAATAAATGTCCTATCGATGTGCAAGAGGAACCGATAAACGATTCTGTTTACTATGCAGTGGATAATCAGGCACCGGATATAGTTTATGAGTATACAACTAATACGACCAATTCTTCCCAGAGAGTGGAGGCGGAAGGGGAAGAAATATATTACTATGCACAACCATTTGTGGGGACGGTTGTAATTTCAGACATGAATTTGAACCCCGATAGTGTGAAGGTTGAAAGTGCATCAGATTATGATGAGGCAAAGATAGGAGAAGTAGACATAGAGCAACAGGAGGATTTTGAGGGACCTGTACGAATATCTTATACATTACCCGGTGATGGCAGGTATCGTATTTTAACTCAGGCAGATGACATATTGGAAAATGCAATGAGCACAGATGGTATCAAAACAGTTTGTTCTCAAATAATGATAGTAGATAGCAAAAAGCCTGAAATAAGTATTTCACTGACAGGAGCAGATGGGGGAGTATATAGTGAATATGCAGGAATTTGTTTTAGTAGTGACATGGTAGCAAATATTCTTATTGAGGATAAAAATCTGGATGTGGAAACCTTATCTATGATAATAACTGGAAAAACTGCTGACGGCAGTTCTTACTATGAAGAGGTAGATGCGACATCGTGGATAAAGAGCGGAGAGGGATATGCAATACAATATAGCTTTGTTCAGGAAGGCAGTTATGCCTTTAATATTTCCTGTGTGGATATGGCAGGGAACAAAGCAGAAATCGCGGGAAGCAGTTTTTGCATTGACAAGACTGCACCGGTCGTAAATGTAGAGTTTAATAGGGAAACGGCAAGTAACGGTATGTACTATAACACAGATAAATCGGCAGTTATAACAGTGCGTGATTATACCTTTTTTGTAGAAGGAACAAATTTCGTTGTAGATGCTGCGAATGGAACACAGGTAAATGTCGGAGAATGGGTACATCATGGAGCTGAAAATTGTGATGGAATTACGCATACAATAAATTGTACATATACTTGTGAAACGGTGTTTAGTACAGATGATATTTATACGTTTTCGTTTAGTTGTCTGGACAGAGCAGGTCACAGCACAGAAGAGTATCAAAGCGGAACGTTTGTGGTTGATAAGACGGTACCTTCTGTAAACATTTTCTACGATGCAGGTGAACCGAAAAATGGCTATTACTTTAATGTGACACATACTGCGTATATTACGATTGAAGATTTGACTTTTTCATCAGAGTTGGTATCTGTTGAAGTGATAGAAGGTAAAAATGTGGATGCATTGCCTTCATTGGGGAATTTTAGAAGTGAAAACGGGAAATATGTATTGCCAATTACCTTTGAAGAGGACGGAATATATCAATTTGTTGTAAAAGTTTCGGACCTTGCCGGAAATACAGCACCTATACAACAGAGCGAGTATTTTATAGTAGATACCACAGCACCTGAATTGGAATTTGTTGGCGTTGGGGCAATGTCGGCAAATAATGGTGCAGTACAACCTGTAATGACATATGAAGACAGTTATCTTGACGATACTAAAACATGGATTACCTTGGAAGGGAAAGAGAATGGCAGCAGTGTTGTACAATATACAAAAACAGCGGAAGGAAATGGTTACAAAATAGTATGTGATGATTTTGAATATGCCAGCAGTATGGATGATTGGTACACGCTGTCAATGCATGTGGAAGACTATGCAGGGAATGTAAGTGAAGAAGCAATTACATTTTCAGTGAATCGGTTTGGTTCGGTATATATGTTAGATAGTCTTACAGAGCAGGTGATTAAGAGATATTACAATAGTGAAGTACCTGATATCAAAATAACCGAAATCAATGTGGATGAGTTGAAGGATATAAAAATCACATGTAGTCATAATGGAGAAATCCGTACATTGGTGGCAGAACAGGACTATGTAATAGAAAAAGAGGGAGAGCAGGATGGTAGGAGTGCATACTCGTATATAATCAATAGTGAGCATTTTGCTGAAGATGGTTATTATGTCGTAACACTTTCATCAATAGATATTGCAGGAAACAAATCGGACAACCGTATCAAGGGAACAGAAATTGCTTTTGTAGTTGATAGAACGGCACCCAGTGTAGTGCTTGCAGGATTGGAGTCAGCAGGAGTTTATCGTAAAGAAACACAGAGAGTTACGATAGATGTGCAGGATAATGTAATGCTAAAAGAACTGCAGATCTATTTAGGAGAAAATATTATACAAAGCTATGCTAAGGAAATGCTGGAAAGAAATAACGGAATAGTTTCTTTTGAAATAGGTGAGATGCAGAACCCGGAAACAGTACTGGTTGTAGCAACAGATGAGGCAGGAAATATAAGTGAGTTAGTTTATGACAATATTATTGTCTCTACCGACATCTGGGTGATAAGGGAAGCCGAAGTAGCATTGGGGAATTGGAATGGTGAGACTGCACAAAAGAGAAATATCCTTTTGGGTATAGCGGTGATAGGGGGAGTTGCACTGCTATCCATTTGTATTGCAAAGATTATAAACAGAAAAGAGGATGCACAGTGAAAAAAGGAATAGTTTTAATCGCACTGATATGTTTGTTTTTATTGTTGCCCGTTAATGTAACGGCGGATTCGGTATCGGATGGAAACAGTAACGCCATATATGAAGCACGTAATGGTATTTTGCAGGTGAATCTGGTTTTTGTTGATGAAACAGGAGAATGCAATATAGTACAGGGAGCAAGTGGATTTTTGATTGGAAACGAAGAGGGAGCAGAATACCTTATTACAAATTATCATTGTCTGAACGTAACAGAGGAATTAAGAAGCAGTGTTGCAGAAGAATATGGTTTAGCTGAAGAAGAGGCAGATAAACTGCAGTTTACGGTGAAAGTAGTCGTAAAGCGGGATATCAGCATTGATGCAACGGTAGTTACTGCCAGTGAAGAAATGGATTTTGCAGTGTTGCAGTTATCCCAGATAATATATGACAGAACACCTTTACAACTAAATGTTGAAGAAGAGAGTATAGTGGAAACTACGCAAGTATACACATTAGGTTTTCCGGAGGATATTCAGGCGGCACAGGATATATCCTTTTACACCAAAGATGATGTCAGCGTTATGAATGGCATTGTATCTAAAAAGACTATGGTAAATGGAATTCTGTATGTGCAGCACAGTGCAGTGGTTTCGGAAGGAAACAGTGGTGGTCCGTTGCTCAATGAAGCAGGAGCAGTTGTTGGAATGAATCAGCAGATTATGGATGACGGGTATTACTATTCGGTACATATTTCGGAAATCACTTCTGTGCTGGATGCCTTGGGAATTCCTTATACTGTGTGTGAAGAAGAAAAAGCAGAGGTAGTAGACCGTTCTGTCTTGGAGGCTGCTGTTAAGGCTGCTGAGGAAAAGAATACAGATGGTTACACAAAAGAAAGTATAGAAATCTTTCAAGCGGCGATTGAGAATGCCAGACTTTTGTTAGAAAAAGAGGTTTTAACACAGGAAGAGTTAGATAAAGGACTCTTGGAATTAAAAGCTGCGGAGGCGGCACTTTGTATAGAAGGAAATAGTAGTTATCTGTTGATTGGCGGAATAGTCATATTGCTATTATTGATAACAGTAGTTGTATTATTGATACTAATTGTAAGAAAAGGTGACAAAGGTACTGAAAAAGAAGCATCCCCAAGAACTTCTAAACTTGTTCTGGAAAAAAGACAGCTTCAATTGCCGGGAATTATGGAGGAAACAGGAGTACTTCATCAGGTTGTTCCTTCGGGGAATGCAGGGGAAACAACCGTATTGGGTAGTGATTTTTGTAAAGATTTAGTGACAGCAACGCTGATAAGATGTAAGACAGATGAGAATATTACAATTAATAAGAATACGTTTTATTTAGGAAAGGAAAGTCTTAAGGTGGATTATTGTGTGAAAAATAATCCTTCTGTCAGTCGTAGTCATGCTGCAATCAGGCAGACAAATGGTGGATTTTATTTGGAGGATTTACAGGCAACAAACGGTACATTTTTGAACGGAACCCGTTTGAAATCGGGGCAATCTGTAAAACTGACGAGTGGAGACAGGATACGATTGGCGAATGAAGAGTTTTGTTTTCGGATATAAGGAGCGGGAGTATGGAAATTCAAGTTGCGGCAATTTCTGATACAGGAATTAAGAAAAAGGTAAATCAAGATGCAATACTGGTAAAGGTAGCATCTTCCTTTTGGGGAAGACTTGCATTGGCAGCAGTATGTGACGGTATGGGCGGTTTGAATGAAGGAGAGCTGGCTAGTGCTACAATGGTGCATGAATTGGAAGAATGGTTCATAAATGTTCTGCCATCCCTACTGGAAAGAGAAAATCGGGAAAAGGTTATTAAAGATAGTTTAATGCAAGTGCTTCTGGATACAGATAAGAAATTAAAGGAGTACACAGATACAACAGGAAAAGCAATAGGAACAACAGTAAGTGCGTTACTGATAATAGATTGTGAATGCTACATAGTTAATGTGGGTGATACACGAGTGTACTTGCATGATGGAGAGAAAATGTTTCAAAAAACGCATGATCATACCTATGTGCAGCAGGAGATAGATGCGGGGAGAATGACAGAAGAGCAGGCAGAACAATCTCCGAATAGGAGTGTTTTACTTCAATGTGTAGGTGCCGCAGCAAAACCACAACCGGATTTCTGGAAAATGAAGCTTTATGATCCTATAGTTTTTTTGATTTGTTCAGATGGTTTTAGGCATGTAGTGCAGAAGTGTGAAATCGAAAAAGCAATGAATTTTGAAAAGCTGGGAACGGAGCGACAGATGCAGGAAACACTTAAGCAGTTGGTTAAGACTATCAAAAAAAGAAAAGAAGAAGATAATATATCGGCTATTATACTAAAAGTATTTTAGGAGAAGGAAATGTTAGAAATAGGTTCTGTTATAGAAGGAAAGTACAAGATACTAAATAAAATCGGTCAGGGAGGAATGAGTGTTGTTTACCTGGCAATGAATGAAAGAGCTAATAAGCAGTGGGCAATTAAAGAGGTGCGCAAAGATGGCATTCACAATTATGAAGTAGTAAGACAGGGGCTGATTGTGGAAACAGAAATGCTTAAGAAGCTAAACCACCAATATCTGCCCAGTATTGTTGATGTGGTGGACGGCGAGGGAAGCTTCTTAATAGTGATGGATTACATAGAAGGGAATACACTGGCAAAGAAACTGGTAGAAGAAGGTGCTCAGTCTCAGGAAAATGTAATAGAGTGGGCAAAACAGTTGTGCGAGGTTCTTGCATATTTACATTCGCAAGAACCACCGATTATATACCGGGACTTAAAACCTTCCAATATTATGTTAAAACCCAATGGGACTATTTCATTGATAGATTTTGGAACAGCAAGAGAATATAAAGAAGTGAATGTGGAAGATACTACGTGTTTAGGAACAAAGGGATATGCGGCTCCGGAGCAGTTTGGTGGTATGGGGCAGACGGATGCCAGAACAGATATCTATTCATTAGGGGCAACGATATATCATTTGGTAACAGGACATAATCCTTGTGAACCACCGTATGAAATGCGACCGATTAGAGAGTGGAATCCGGGATTGTCACAGGGACTGGAAAAAATTTTATTAAAGTGTACAGCCCAAAATCCGGCAGAAAGATTTCAGTCCTGTGCGGAATTGTTGTATGCATTAGAGCATTATGATGAGTTGGACAACAGATATTTGAACAAACAGAAGAAAAGAATGGGGCTATTTGTAATGACATTATGCATGGCAACACTATTTTCTGTTGGAGCAGGTATGCTCAATTTACAGTCAAAACAACTTTCTTCGGGGAATTATGAATTGTTTTTGGAAGAAGCGAAAAGTCAGCCGACCATGGAAGAAAAGCTGGAGAAATATTTATTGGCGTTGCAATTAGAACCGCAGAATGAACAAGCATACCTGGCACTTTTAGAGTTGGTATTTTTAGAAGATGATGTGTTTACGGCAGAGGAAGATGCATTGATGCGTTCCATACTGATAAAAGATAGCGATGGGATGACATATGAAGAAATATTCAGAAGCAATGTTGCCGGTTATGAGGAGTTTGCTTATAAAATGGGAGTTGCTTATTTTTACTCTTATGAAGAGCAGGGAAATAAAACGTTAGCTCAAAAATGGCTGGATATAGCAAAAAATGCGGAAACACTTGAAGAACAACAAATTTTCAGGGCGGAATGTTTGAGCAGGATTGCCGGCTATTACAGTAAAATAGGGAAAGAAAGCAGATCAGGCGATACATTCATCAGTTATGCAGATTATTGGCAGGATATAACAGAGGCAGCAGAGGGCGATATAGCAAAAATTGATAATTCTACAACGGCATTGATTGTTTACAGAGAGTTATGTACGCAGATATATATTAATGCAGTTAACTTTCAAAGAGCAGGTGTGACCAGAGAGGAAATGGAGGCACAGTTGGAAAATATCCAAGTGCGTCTGGAAACGGATATAGAAGTTACAGATATTTCCGGTCTGGAAAGAATTCTGAGCTTGAAAGAGCAGGTAGAAGAAGGAATTGAGTATTCTAATAGTGCAATTAGTAATGCATTTGACACGAGGGTGGAATAATTTATGGGATATATGACAGCTGGAAAATTACAACAAGTAGAGAATCAATTACAGAGTTATCAGATACTATTTTGGCTATGTGTAGCAGGAGCAATCATTTTTGCTATAGTAGCAATTTTTCTGTTTTTCTATTTTCACATACCGACTGTATTTTTGGAACTGACAGGTATTCGTAGAAAATGGGCGATTCAAAAAATACAAAAAAGTAACGCACCGATTCAATTAAAGAAAACGAAAAAGGAAAAGAAACCTAAAATAGTAAAAGATATTGGTGCGGAAGAAACACAACTTTTAAGTGAAGATGTGACCACAGGAGAAGAAACAGCAGTATTAAAACCGCAGGATATGTTTGTGGTGGAAAAAGAACTAAAGATGGTGGAAACGGAAAAATATCTTTAGGGACTGATTTATTATGATATGTATTTAGTTAATACATAAATATAAAAAAAGGAGAGAAAAAAAATGAATATTGGAAAGGGAACTGTTGGAGCAGATGGAGCTGTATTACAGGAAAATTGTCAGGAACTAAGAGCAGCGGCGGGAGAATTAGATACGTTTGTTGGTGACTTGACAGCATTGGAAAACGGCTTGTCAGAATACTGGGAGGGCGAAGACTTGGAGTTGCTGCATACAGAGTTTGCGACATTTAGGAAGAGTCTGGAAGAATTGCCTGAGGTGATTAGTTCTATTGCCGGCTGGGGTGAAAGTACAGCAGATGCATATGATACTGCTGTCGGTAAGACAAAAACATCTTTTAATCAAATTTTCAAAATGTAGGAGGGTAGGAAAATGGCAATGAATAGTATATCAAAAGATGGTTTACAAAGAAAAGGCGCTGAATTTGAAAGCTATGCCGAAAATCTAATGGCTTTGTTACAGAACATAAATGAAAAAGTGAATATTATTGCACAGGATGGAGTCTATGGAAATGCATCAACAGAATTATTAAACAGGTATGAAGAGATTAGTGGTGTAATTAAAGCATATGCAGATAAGATCAATGCACTGGGCGGTGTCGTGAAAGCATCTGCAGAGATGAAAGGAAATATTGATATAGAAGCAACAAAGGCAGCAGGCGGAAGTACGCTGTAAGAAGGATAGTCGGGTTGGAGTATCGTGTATATATCCGACCCGACCTTATAAAAAGAGAAATTTGGCTATATGGGAAAGGATATCAGTAATGAAAGATACATATATACTGATTTTTGAGAACAGAAAAACACAAGAAACTTTTGATATAGAGGTGCCTAAACAGATTACGGCCAATGAACTGATTGTGGCATTGAATCAAGGCTTTTGGTTAGGAATGGATACTAATGATATAACAAATTGTTTTTTGAGAGCCAAAAACCCTATTATGCTTATAAAAGGGGACATGCTTCTTGAACAATGTAATTTGCATGATGGAAGTGTTATATGGTATGGAGGGGATGAAAGATGAGTAGTGGAATAAAGGATATATTGACCCCGGAAGCGGTATTGGTACTGGGAAAAAGTATACAGTCAGGAAAAATACCATTGGAGGCGAAGAAGGTTTTATTTAGAAATTGTGGGGAAGAAATTGCTGTTTCATATGAGGGAAGTGCGCAGGAAAGTCTGATTGGAACAATTTTAACAGAAGATGGAAGCGTTGCGGAAATAGAAAGTAAATTGGATGAGTTCGGAAGCACAATTAAGATACATGCAGAAGATACAGCAGTAATAAATGAAACTGCAAAAAATGCACTATAGAGGGAGTTGATATACGGTGTTAAAATGTAGATGTAATGAAATGGAACGTTGTAACAGAGATATCGGAAGATTGGTTCACGCAGTTGCAAGATGTATAGATATTGGTAAAAAGAAAGAAGTAGTCAATGTAGACTCGCAGACGATAAATGGATATTCTGTAGAAAGTCTGACATCAGATATTCAGATGGAAATGTCCTGTGCTGTAAAAGGAGTGGACAAAGAATTAGGAACAAATACCGATAGAGTAATTTTTACCATAACCAGTTATGAAAATTCTTTGCGAAATGCATATTCGGCATTGCAAAAAGAAGATGCGGCCTATCATGAGGAACTCCTACGGCTACAGCAGGAAGCAGGGCAAGAGTAGGAACTATAAAATGTACAGAATAGACACTGAAAAGCTATCCGCTTTTAAAGAAGCAATACTTTCCATGAGGGAGCAAATGGAAGAAGCAAAGGAAGTGTATACCATACAGACAGATAGTATAACAAAGTATTACTGGTCTTATTAAAATAAAAGTGCCATAGAATTTGCGGAATAGTAAAAATTTTCGTGAAACGCTATGGTGCTTTTTATGGGTATGATACGCTGAAAATTGAAAACTTTATTATGGAAAAAGATAGGAGCGTATAATGTATGGCATGAGTTTAAAAATTAGGTTCGTAATATTGCAAGTCTTAGGTGGACTTGTAATGCAATGTCAGAAACGATAGCAGGAATAAAGTGACATTAAAAAATGTATTATAGCTACAGTTTTGGGAGTGACAGTAGCGTCTAAGGTTTCAGAACAAGTAAAAGAATGTGAAGTTGGAAAATTTGAAACTTCAGCCACAACAACTTTAGTAAAAAAGTAAAGTTATCAGTTTCGCAAAAAATATTTATTACCAAGATTCGAAAAATTTTTGTTCAACCAGGTGCAGGAAGAAAAGAGGAAATGCTTATTAGAGGGCTGGGGGCAGCAGATAGGCACTGTGCACGAAAAATGATTGCCGCAGATATAATTAGGGTGATAAAATAAATGTAGTATTGACATAAAGCAGGAGAGAATATATTGGTAGAAGTATTTAAATCCTTCATCCCCAACAAAATAAGCAACCCCACCGTCCTTATTATCTATGACATACTCCGTAGGTTATTAAGGATTTCGGGCCGTACCATTGCATCCCACGGAGCAGAAAACGCAGCCGTTTTGGCAACTCTAGCCAACAGCCCCCTGAAAACCCCCGTGGGTTTCATAGAAAACCAACGTGAATGGACAGATGTAAAAATTGGTCGTGGGAAGAATGCGACCATGCAGAAATCCGGTTGTGGAGTCTTTGCGGTTTATAATGCTTTGTACGTATTGAAAAAAGAAGTCGGAAAAGAAATTTTATTGGATTTGATTGCACACTTTGAGAAAAAGGGGCTTGCCTTAAATGGCAGGTTGGGGATTTCACCCAAGGCAATTTACAGGTATTTTTTGGAAAACGGCTTTGAGGTACATATGGCGGCAGAGAGAAGTCCCGGAATAGTAAATAAAATCGGGACAGATTACGAGGTGTTGATTGTCACTGCTTACAATGATAAGACTGACATTACACAGCGGATTCATACAGTCTGCATTACGAAAAATGAGAGGGGCGAGTATTTTGCCCACAATGCATTTTATCGGAAAGGAAACCGATATGTGGCAATGCCGGCAGGGGAAAAAGGCTTTGCCACATTGCAGGAGACAGTAGAGCATCTGGCGAAGAATCCGTTGCTACTATGCCTGATTGGAGTCAGGAATGCTAAATAGCCTATGTGATAGAAAGAGAGCATTTGTTAATACGAGAACGCCTTATTAAAGAAGGATTTCCAACGGATATAAATTGTCATTTCTTCCAATTTGTGATATGCTATAAGCAATCAGAAATCATGCGTGTAGGCAGGTGGTGTTTGGAAAGACGATACTTGTACAAGCATGATTGGCAGGTAGAATTTGAATCTGCATAAAGGTAAGAGAAATAATGAATTGGGAGGACTTTTTATGAGTAAGATTATCGGAAAGGATTTGCCGAATATTCCATGGCAGGACAAAGAAGCGGGTTACCGCATGCCTATCTGGAGATACAAGGAAAATCCTATTATCGGCAGGGATGCAATTTCCCGCTCTAACAGTGTATTTAATAGTGCGGTAGTGCCTTTTGGGGACGGCTTTGCCGGCGTGTTCCGTTGTGACAGCCGTTCTGTGAGCATGGACATTTTTGCGGGATTTTCTAAGGACGGTATTCATTGGGAAATCAATGATGAGCCGATTTCTTTCGAGGGCGACCCGGAGGTTACTACCAGAGAGTATCGTTATGACCCCCGCGTGTGCTTTATTGAAGACCGCTACTATATTACATGGTGTAACGGTTACCATGGTCCTACTATTGGTATTGCGTATACCTTTGATTTTCAGAAGTTTTATCAGATAGAAAATGCATTTTTGCCTTATAACAGAAACGGTGTGCTGTTCCCTCGTAAAATCGGCGGTCGTTATATGATGTTATCCCGCCCTTCCGACACAGGACATACTCCTTTTGGCGATATTTTCTGTAGTCAGAGCCCTGACTTAGAGTTCTGGGGACATCACAGACATGTAATGAGTACCGTTAAAGGTGATGAGTCCGCATGGCAGTCCACCAAAATCGGACCCGGACCGGTTCCCATTGAAACCGATGAGGGGTGGCTGTTGATTTATCACGGAGTTATTACTACCTGTAACGGTTTTGTATATCGCATGGGTGTGGCACTGTTAGACATTGACGAGCCGTGGAAGGTATTGTGCCGCAGCAAGGATTATGTGATGGCTCCCTACGAATACTACGAGTGCGTAGGCGACGTGCCCAACGTAGTATTCCCTTGTGCCACCCTGACTGATGCCGCAACCGGCAGAATTACAATCTACTATGGTTGTGCGGACACCGTAACCGGTATGGCATTCACAACCGTGGATGAATTGTTAAAGTATATGAAGGAAAATCCTTTGACGGAGCAGTAAAAAATAACAGGTGACAAGGTCATAAAAACGCAGGTTGAACTTGGCATAAGATATGATAAGTAACTAGAAAAAATATCCCCCGCATTTTTCAGCAGATGTTTGTTGGAAAATGCGGGGGTGTGTATTTTGAGGATATTTTAGGATATAAAAAAATACAAAATTTGATAAATTTTTCGTGAAACGCTATGGTGTGGAGAGGGGATTGGTGTATAATTGTATCATAAAGATATATAGGAAAATAGGATAATAGGAGATTATCCTTG